>CAUVYH020000030.1:0-63596 GCA_963556065.3 Bacteroidales bacterium | reverse complement strand
TTATAATAGATTTGTTAGTACAAAAATATCTTATTATATATTAGTCCAATAATATTTGAAAAAAAGTTATCAACATTATTGGACTAATATATATAAAGTAATGGTATTAATTTAAAATCCAGTTTTCTGTTTTGGTTTTGATTTCGCCCGTTTCTTTTCTATAAATCAGGATTAGAGCCCGTTTCCCATGTTTTTTGGTGCGGTTTCGTTTGGTTTTAAAGCCTGTTTTTTCGTCCGTTTTGGGTGGTTTTTCTTTTCACTTTTCACGTTTAAAGCCCGTTTCTTTCTCTGTTTCCGTTGATTCCGCCAGTGGTCGGACAAGTTTTGGCGGTTTTGGGGTTTTATTCCTACAAAAAAGCACGGGCATAAATCAGCCTAAGAGCCCGATTATAGAACCCGAATAAGCCACAAGGAAAAGAGTAAACAATTGCAGTTCAACCATTAGCAAATAAAAAGTAAAATGCAAAGTTGGGCATTCGCTCCCACCCGGCAAGGGTGATACAAAGCTCACTAATCGTTCGCCCTTGCCTTGCGGTGTGCGCTGGAATGCCCGTTCAAAAAGCATTTAATTTTTATATGCTATGGGTTCACTTTCATCGTTTGTTTGCTCTTTTCCTTGTGTGGCTTTTTCGGGTTCCCGTCTTTCGGGTTCTCCGGCTGTGGTTTCTGCCCGTGCTTTTTTGCCCCTTGTTTCAGGGTTTGGCGGTTCGGTCGGGGTTGGCTGTGCTTCGGGTGTTGATAGTCTGGTTCGCTCGGCTTTTCCGTCTGCTTCGGTGTTTTCCGTTTCCTCGTTTTTGGTTGGCGGTCGGGTTGCCCGTGCTTCGTTTGCGTTGCGTTCTTCTGCTTTGGTTGGTTGGGTTGCCAGTGGTGGCGGTTTGCTCGTGGCGTTTCCTGTTGGCGTTGCGCCTGCTGGTCTTGCTCCGTGCGTGTCGTTCCGTGGCTTTGGTTCGGGTTCGTGGGGTTCGGTGGCTTTGGCTCTCGGCTTGGGCGTTTCGGTTCTGGTGGTTTTGCCTGCGTGTGTTTGCGCTGTCGGCGGTGCTTTTCCTGCTCCTGCTTCCGTGTCGGCTCGCTTTTCGTGCGTGGGCGTTGCGCCTTGTGGCGGTTCGCTGTGGCTTGCTTCGGCTTAGCTCAGCACAAGTGCCGTTTAGTTTGCTTGGGTTCGGCGTTTGGGTTTTTTCTGCTTTTTGGGGTTCTGCTTGGGTTTTGTTTTTATTGGAAAGTCCATTTTAAAGCCCGTTTTCGCCCGTTTTAAATCGTTTTTTCGCTTTGCTGTGGCTTGATTGGTAAATTAAGATTTGGAGCCCGTTTTTAGTGGTTTTTATTCGATTTTTCGCCCGTTTTCATCTTTTGTAGGCAATTGACGTTTTTATAGAAAATGTCAAGTTTTAAATATTATTCGTCGGTTTTTCGCCTGTTTAAGTCCGTTTTGGTCGGTTTTTATCCCGTTTTTTCGTCCAGTTTCCGCCCGTTTTAAATTCAATTTCGCCCGTTTTAATTCAAAATCCAGTTTAAGCCCGTTTCATTTTCCGCCCGTTTCCGGTGGTGCCCATCCTGTTTTTTGCCCGTTTCTTTTTTGCTTCTTCTAGTGCTCCAATACTGCATTAAAACGCTTATTATGTGGGAGTTGCAAGAAGAAAGGAAGAAAACCGGAAAACACCCAAAACACACACCCAAAGCCAAATACAGCACAAAAATAGAACTGTTGATAACTTTTTTGATTTGAAAGCCATATAAAGCAATAAACGCCAAGCTTCCGCTCGGCGTTTATTGCTTTATTTCCATTTAAGCACACTATGGTACACTACCACTACTATTTATTAAAATACAAAAATTCAATTTGTAAAGAGCCTAATAACTCTTCATATTTAATTTCATCATTTATGACCTCATTTGCACTAGGGAGTTTCTCAAATTTAATCCCTATCATTACACTCAATATTTTACTTGTTGACATTGAATATGAATAATTCATCCCTTGCATTTTACCGCAACAATCCTCTGTTAATGTGGTACCTGATTTTTCAAAATAATTAGTTTTCTCTATAAGACCTATCAGATTATAATAATTGTCAATTATTTTTTCTATACTACCATATTTTTTTATATATCGATAACAAGTTAATTTGCATTCACTCGAACAACTTTCCAAAGTAAAATAAGATACAGACGTGTCACATTTTATTTGGTATGACTGTTTATTTAATTCTATGTTATTTATTTGGAACAGCATAACTTCAAAATCAGACAGAGTGCAATTTGTGTCACTTAACTTTTTTAGAGGCAGCCCCATTAAAGAAGATGAACAATATCTTACTGTATCACGCTCATAACGGGCAGGAATGCAGACAGCATTTACTTCCCATTCAAATCCTAACCGATCTTTTTTAATTATTCCTTTATCTGATTGGCTAAAAGCACAATTTATTATTGAAATAATTATGCAAAAAAAATATTAGAACTTTATTTTTCATAATTTCACTATTGACCAACCGTAGAGCTATCGTAATCCTTTTTAGTCTCACCCACATCACAACTTTGAGTAAAGCTTACTCTAGGTCCTGAAGTACTTGCATTATTTGAGTTATCTAAAGCATATTTAATAATGTTTTCCATATCACACATGTTCGGATCGTATGGACCTGCATAATCCATAGCTCCTCCACTAGATGTGTATTTGCCTTTTGGAACATTGTCAAAATCATCTAGTCCAAAAAAATGCCCCATATCATGTGATACCTTTTCTGGATCATCTCCTCCATAAGAAACAGTCCCATCCAAATTCCAAAGAGGCATCGTAATGTTTTTTCCATCACTTAATCCAGCTTCAAATCCTTTTCCTCTTTTCGTCTCACTACGCCTATCTGTTTTACCATATCGACGTTCGCTTGGTAATCCTTGTATGCTACCATTATATGTATTCCCTTGACTGTCTTCATTTGACATTCTATGTGCTTCCTCAAAACTTGAATTTTCAGATGTTGCTTTTGCTTCTATAACTGTTATCTTCATTTCTACGGTAAACTGTTCCCCATTGATTGTAACAATACCTCCATTTAAAGATGTCCACTTTGCAGCAGCAGCATTAGCTTCATTGGTTGTTTGTTCGTTAATAGTGTAGATATTTGCTGTTATAATAATCGTATGACTAGATTGGTCTATAGCAAATCCAAAATCTTTTCCATCATAATCAATAAAATTTATCGGATTATTCGCACAAAAAGCATAGGGGCTGAAACTGGGATATTTCGCCTGCAACGGATCCAAACTCAACCATCTCCCCAATCTCGAATCATAGATCCGAGCCCCGAAATCAAGGCTGTTGCCCTCTCCTTTCACCTCATTATCGTTCTCTTTCCCATTAAAGCCAAATCTGTAGCCACCTGTCTGTGCCGTATAGTTTCGTCCATACAGGGGAGAGCCGAAGGCATAGTAGTCGGTGGCGGTAACCGGTTCGGCCTGGTAGGCAGGAGCGGTTATCCCGGTGAGGAATTTGCGGTCGGTTATGGTGGCCCGCACGTTACCCAGATGATCCTTAAGCTCGTACACCTTTTTGCCCGTTTGCTGCTGGTAGATGGTGGTTCTGGCTAACAACACCCACGGATTTATCACAATTGGCGTTGAAATAAAGATGGGGTGGTAGTTTGCCATATTTGCCATAGTAGTATATGTTCCATCGGAATTGTATGCTCTTAGCCCTGAAGCCGTACCCACATACAACCGATCGTCCGTGTTGCGAAGAATATTGCTGTTCACCGCAACTTCTGCCAGCCCCTTGTGCCCATAATATGACATGTTTTGTGTTTTATCGTTCAGCGAATATACAAAATATACGGAATCGATACTGTTAAAGGTGATATTTTCAATCTTTGTTAATCCATAAGGAACTTTAATCCGTTGTTTAAGGGTTGTCTTTTTATAGGTGCTGTCGAGCGTGTACACCCTTACAAACGAGGAGTCGTACATCCCGTTAAACGAACGGGCAAAACCATAATGCTCTCCCATGGCAATGTATTTCTGGTCGGAAGAGATGGCCATAGGCACATTCTGCAGTGTGTAATCGGCACTGTAAATTTTCAAAACTAGCGGCGCAATACTCTCTTCAGAGGTCAAGGCATGCATCACCAAATCCACCGCACCCACTTTGTCGGACTTACGCAGAGCATACAGACAAGCATTTGTATCGCCTCTGGAGAGGTTATAATCTTCTTTTGCTGTTAGCGATCCGGTGTATAGATATGCTGTGTCAACCGGAATGTTCTTTTGAAGAACTTTTCCCGTCTGATAGTTGAGGATATGTTTATATAACTTTCGGTTGCTTCCCACCGTAAAAAGGTAAGCCTGCTGATTGCTCTGCGGAACCCTTACCAATACCGATGATGTTTTGGGAGCGGTAATGATGCTATCCGAGTTTTGATAGATCATATTGCCCTGATTTAGCAATAATCCCACATTCTGAACCCCATTGTACGATTCCAACGTGGTGAATGTTGCCACTGGCATGCCCTGGTGGTCGATAAGCTGACTTGTTTCGCCCGATTGCGCTCCGCTTATGCTTTCCACAGGTGCGCTAATGCTTAGCATTCCCAAAGAATCCGTACCGGACATACAACGGGTGTTTTGGGTAGTGTTGATGAATTGTCCGTTACCCAGATAGCTCATAGAGTTTACTCTGTTAACGATCATGCTTTCAGACCCTAAACCTATAGCAATGTGCGTATTTGTTTCTCCGCGGTCAAACCAATCATTGGCAGGATTTCCGGTAGAGGTTAAATTGGAAACCACCGTTTCATTTCTATACATTCCTATGCGATCGCTGCCATATATCGGCACTTCTGTTTGAGTGAATATGGCTTTGCACAAACTATTTACCGTTTTATATTCTTTGGTATAAACGCTCATGATGTTGCCCTGAGCATCTCGTACATAATATGTACCGGCTTCAAAACCTGCGGTATTGCCACATGGACTTGACGGAATCGGAAAATTGGCCCGTTCTACTTTAACTCTGTTGCCATTGGAATCGTAATAATACTTTATGGTAGATGTTATTACTGAGAGGTTTGCATCGCTATACTTGTTTATCTTGCTCAGCTTGCCATAAGCATTCCACTCCATCCGCAACTTCTCCGACTTGTCCTCGACCAGGTTCCCGATAGCATCGTAAGTGTAATTCGGATTAAAGGCGTTAATTCCCGGCTTGATATCATTTATCAAGGGGTCGTCTATCTCTTGGGACTCAAAAACTCCATTGAGTTTATTCCCAAATCCCTGATACGTATAATACAAGTCATCTATGTACTGTGTTGTACCATTGTATGCTCTACTTCGGGTAAGTTCATTAATATTTCCATTCGGATCGTATGTAAAGCTTTCTTTATAACCGTAAGAGGTCCATCCATTGTTGTTTTTTGCACTAGTGGTAGTCTTTAACCGGTTTAGCTCATCGTAGCGGTATTGGAACTTTGTAACGGGGTTGTTGAAAAACTCTCCCGATGTTACTCCCGGAAGGTTTGCTACCGACATCCATTGCCCGATATTACCGTTATAAAGGTTACCGCCTGTAGCTTCGGTTAAATCATGACCAAAATCGTTGTCGTAGTATTTATAGCCAAAAGCCACCACATCTTTTGGAATCAAGGATTCCGAAATTCCATCACTATTTGGGTAACTGTTGGTTAAGCCAATTGTGTTAATTCCCTTCAGCCATCCGTGAATGGTGTAAACATAATCCATTCCCTGCACCCGGTCGTCTCCCAGCCTTACCCTGGCCAACGGTCCATGCCTATAATAATCGTAAGTGGCATCGGTCTCCCATATTGCATTGTCACGACTGGTTTGAACAGTCTTCAATCGTTTATCGGCATCGTAGGTATATTTATGAAACATCTTATCGGAAAACATTTCGTTGTAGCTTACCTTTAACACACTGCCACTTATGAGATCGTAATCGTATTTCAAATAGTTTTTCCCGATTGGATAAATGTATTGAACCAGCCAATTTACATTACCATGTGGATCATAACTATAATAAGTTTTGGTCTGGTCGTTCAGGGTATTTAAATCTCCATCTTCATCGCTAATGGTGTAACTGATGCGAGAATCTAAAAATTCCTGATAATGAGTCAAGTATTTAACATTGATATCTTTCTCAGAATAAACTATTTTATTAAGATCGGTTCGTGGTATTGAACTATAAGGATAATTTACATCGTCCACCATGTTTGTGATGGATTCCGTGGCTTGAAACTGCCCAGATTCGATCGTGCGATAATGATTGTCGAACTTGGTATAACTGTATAGGTTTGGAGCTTGTTTTGCATTTTGCGAAAAACGGAGGTTTCCTTTGCTGTCGTAAAAGAATTTCGTAAATCCGCCATCCGGTGTTTGTTGAGAGATCAGTTGTTTTATTGAGTTGTATTCGTACCGGGTATCTAAGGTATGAGCCGTGGTTTGGGCACGATTTGCAACTGGGTTAAAACCTTTCGGGGGCACGGTTCGCACCAGGTTTCCTGCCCGATCGTAATAGTATAAGGTGTAATGGTATTGGCTGATATTATAACTGACTGTTAAATGATCTTTCAAGTGCGCATTATCTATACAATTTGATTGATATTGACTTTCCAGTTCCTGAACATGCTTGGAAACAATCTGCATCCTATTATATTCCAAATCCGTTGTAATGGATTGAACAATCCCTTTTAAGCAGTCGTTTAAGACTGTTGGTATATAATGGTCTCCCAATGGCTCCGGAGCAACCCATTGTACGCAAGGATAGCTACAACTTGAAGATACAAGATTATTAAGTAAACAAGGGAAAGAAACTGATTGTGTGCTTACGGTAGGAGTACCATCTGGCGCATAAGTGGTAACATCTGTGTATATATACAAACGATAGAAGTTGGTTGCTGGATCTAATTCTAATGTAAAGCGTAAATGAACATTCGGATCATCACATACCGAAATAAAGTATTCTTTTAAACCGCAGCTCTCAAAGTTACAACCGGTTTCCAATATGGATTCATAAATGTTCCAATTGTTACAGTGAAAACCACTTTGATTTAACTCTTTTAGCAACCTCAAATATTCACTGTTTAAAAAGTTCAGCAACCGCTCTTCTCCCGTTTCATAGTTGAAATCGGAACACAGTATATCTGTTATCAGAGGGAGTCCGTTTATTAATAAATTCATCGACTCAGAAGTATAACTATCGTTATCTAGGCAAAGATTATTTTTACAATTATTAATAACACCATCTACATAACACAAAAAATCAATCCTTGATATTGTTCCAGCAACATTAACATGTCCGAGGTGGACACTGGATACGTTTTGATGATACACCCATCTTTCTTGGTCAAGGGGACACACATAGGATTCTCCTTCTATATAATATCCCAAAGTTAAGTAGTAATTTTTTATAGCTGCTTCTATGGCACTTCGTTTTCCCTCACATGAATTTTCACACAAATTTACCGTCATATCTCCGTAAGAATTATTTAAATCCGTCTGAAAATCGGACATCGTATTTGCATCAAAGTTATTTCCTATACACGATTGTATGGCGGAAAAGTATTGTTCCCCATTAATTGCCGGAGTTAAAGTGGCACCAATCATTACGATACAGGCTTGCAGTTTGTTGTAGTCGGTATAAAAAACACGCTTGTATGCATTTTTTTTATATTCACTAATACTATTGGTATAAACCGTGTTTTCGTTTGATTCTGTGCTGCATGTTTTTCCCGCACACGATAAAAAGTCTTCAATATAATCATAGTTATATACCACATAATCGCTCATCGTTGAACTGGTTGGGGGTATGATATTAGTCTGGTAACCAATAACTATGCCTTGCCAGCAACTCCATAGTTTTTCACAATCATAATGTCCATCAGTAATCATATTCCTGATTAATAGAGTAAATTCATTACTGTCGAAGGTTCTTCCATTAGATAATGTGGGCAAAGAGGTTAAGTTATTGTACTCTAAAAATTGAGTCGCCCATTGATCTAAATCATTATTATCTGTGGAACAAGGTGCGGTTGCACATCGCTCTACAGGAATATACACTTCATCGCAATTAAACTTAAAAAGCTTGTACTCCCTTTCGTTTATAGTAACACTGGGCCCAAAAGATTCATAAAAACGCTCTAACCCTTCATTTGTTCCATCAAGACTTACTAAATGGGGTAATAATTCATTTTGGTATTCTGTGTTTATATATGAAATTAGCTCCTGCTTCTTTTTCTGATAATAAGTTTGGTTTCCTCCAGGTATTTCATTATTTACTTTTATTACTCGCTCAACGACATAATTACCCGGTAGGGTAAGCGTTAGTTGTTTGGTGAAATTTTCTGTTCCGTATGGTTTACAAACTTGCGGTTCATTATCATCGGGTACATCAGAATCGGGAATAAATGATTTTTCCCAATGATAAATAATATCATCTGTCCCCGGATCTGCATCTAAATATCTTACTTTTATTTCAACAACATAGTCACAGGTGGTACATCTTTTTTCACAAAAATAGGTAAGAATGTCTTCGTCCTTAAAATTGTAATCTAAGTTTATAGTCATGCTTGGATTTGGCACATATAGCTGAAATATTGACTGAATTCCAGAACCTCCACCCATTTCATTCCATGAATTTGTTATATCGACGCTGACAGTCTTCTCTATGCCTAATTCATCAAGGTTGTCCAGTAAATTATTGTTTCCTTTTTGCAAGCAAGTGGCTATTGTTTGACCAGATGTGTTTACGTACGAAATTGAAACTGTGCCATTCGGATCAACATTGTATTTCTTTTTTATCGACGTTGCCTCTGGTGTTTCCGTTCCGAAAAGGACTTCGATCTCATCCGGTGTAACATCTCCTTCTCCATTCCGATAAGTATGTGGGTCTGCAGACCCAGGCCCGGTTAAAGGCTTCAATTTATGAGCCTCACCTGGCAATGTCTTTTCTTTTATGTTGTTGCTTCCATCCGTATTGAATACGTTGCGGGTAAACATATATCCATCGGCCGATGCAATCCGCGTATCGGCATAAGAATCGGTGTATATCTGATTATTTTGTCCTTTGATATACATTATTTTTGGATTCATGCAATTGCTTGATAAATCAAAATCTTTGGCATCGTAACCAATCGCTGGGGTAGAAACATTGCTCGTGATCAACTTAGGAATATAACCCAAATCCTGATCCAACGGAATGGGTAGGGTAGTTAATGCTGACCGGCCACTGTTGTCTATGAAATTCTGGGTTACAACCACTCCTTCTCCATTTACAATGCTCTGTTGCTGTTTAATATTATTTAAACCATCGGCATAGACCATCCCCTCTTTAATCAACAACCCTTCGTTGTTTTCGGCACTTCCTTCAGCAAATACCTGACTGTGAATCCAGTTTATATCAGCATCAAACTGAGTATAATAAAAAATACCCGGTCGTCCGGCATCTACACTTTCATCAATATTTATATAATTATTAATTGGTGCCGGCAACATCGGATCGCTCCAAGCTCCGTAATTTCGGTAGTCTATCTCCTCTCCATCAAGCGCCTCATATGTTTGAAAAATAGGGCGAACCCGCCAAACATAATAACCTGTGCCTTCGGCAATGGTTAAACTTATTTCCTCCTTGGGGCTCATGCTCTCCAACGTTAGGGCTTCATCCCAGTTTACCTTTGTCCCGATGCTGGTCTCGGTGGTTTTGGTGGCATCGTAATTATACAAACGCAATAATTGAAACTGATACCCCCTCGCTTCCCCACAAAGCAAACTCCATTTAAAAGTTTTCTTGTTACTGGATAAAACACTCGATGGGTTGGGCTCCGACATATAAGACATATAGGTCTGATTCTCTAAAAAAGAAAGCAATATCGGCTTCTTTTCCACCACGTAATAGGTTTTTACCCGTACATTGTTTTTGATGCTGTTAAAGTAGGTGTTTGCAGTCGAATTGCAGGGGTGCGACGGATCTGTACAACTAATATTGAAATCGAGAAGACCTATTGAAATACTATGAAAATTTCCGCTCCTATACATTGTGGTGATATCTTTTTTGTACACACATCTCTTATCAGGAAACGAAGTATTATCTTCTGTGCTTAACCGTAACGTACATGGCTCCGTCAGCATGGGTGTACCTGATGCTATGCCTGTATAATAATTGATATTCACCCTGCTGCTTATTAAATAATCCTCTGCAGAATTTCCCCGGTCTCCATATGCAAAGGTTCCATCTAAAAAAGAAAGTTCAACATATAAATACACCTTGCTCACATTTTCAAGAAACTGATAATTCGCATCGTATGGGCCCTCATCACAATGCCGGCCCGTTCCAACACCACTGCGCGTTAACAGCATCTGGTTATCTGCAGGATATGACAGAAAACTTATTGAATCCGCCATCAATGTTTGACGGGGGCAGCTATTGGTTATCCAATAATTTTGCTGCACCTGACCGTATGTTCCTTGGATAAGTAATATAATAATTGAAACTAGGCATATCTGTCTTCTCATATCTTTGATGGTTTTGGTAATTAACTGGAAAATAATTTTGTTTAACTTTATTTCTTTGTACTATTTATAATTTTATAATTGGGATATCGTTTCGACAACTTATTGTTTTTCAACATAGAAACAAGGTCTACAATTGACTTTTCATTGACCGGAGAGTACCAACAAGTAAAATTATAATCAACAGACTCAATCGAGCTCTTTGCCAAATTATACGAAGCATGATATTCCTTTAAAGTCATGTTTGAAGTGTCATAAACATAGTTAATTCGGTTAATTTCCCCTATCTGCTGTTGTTTTTTCTTCTCTGGAACCAAGGTAATACTATACAAATTGTTACTCAAATTAACTTTTTGACAAGATTCAATTTTGCAACTACTTATAATTGAATCTGCTAAAAATGTATTATATTGTTCTATTTTTTTAAAATCTTGGGGACGTGTATCAGAAATACAAATTACCCGTTCAGCATGATCTACATAAACCACTTTGTTTTTGGTCTTTAAATATTCAGAATCTTTATTTTTAAAATATGTTTTTCCATAACTATAAATTAAAGTGCACTTGTCATTAATGGTTGATTTTTTTTTACTTTTCGGATTAATATATTTTAAAGTTTGTAAAAACTCTAACTTAAAGTATTTTCCATCAGAAAAGCTCAATGTATTATTGATATTTAAAATCGTTTTTAATACACCTATACATTCATTATTTGATGCAACAATGAATATGCTCGGTGTAATTATAAGGAGAAGAATAACGGCAACAAGTTTCTTAATCAACTTCATAAAATATACTATTTATTAATATGCACTTTAATTGTAAGAACAAATTCATAAACCTCCGTATTATCGTAAAAAAATCCAAATAATGTAAAAAGAAAAACAACCATTATACAGAATTTATAACATAAGTACTGAGTTATTCATAATTAAAATTTATCTGTTTTTCATCAATTTATTCTAAAGATCTAATTTTTAATGGAATATTGTAATTATTGCTTTGCACCGTTTTTTTTGCCTTTTTTCGTTTCAATAATTTTCCTAACTAATTTACCCTCACTATTATATTGATAATAAGTCCCAAAATGGTCATTGTCAAAAGAAGTGATCAGCTTATAATTCTTAACATCAAAAACATATGTATTTACAGATGAGCCTATTGGCTTAACAATAAGGTCATCTATATATATTGGTTGCAGTGGCATGTGGTTATTCTTAATTGTAATAATAAATTTTTTAATGTTCTCAATGGACTCAATATCAAATTTATAAATACCTTCATATAATCCCCATTCGCCAGAAGAAGCAATTTTAAAGAAAACAAAAGGTTGATCAGAGTTTATTATATTGCCATTTTCATCATAAGTATTAATTTTAGCAGTTAATAATGAATTCATATTATCAAGTTTTCTCCATACTTTAATATTTACACCTTCACTATGTCTTTCAATAACAGGAAGAGTTAAAATACCGTTCGTGGGTATACGATAACATGATTTTCCCGAATGAGAAGTATTAGTAACTGCATTCGATCCTGAATAAGCAATTCCGGATTCATATGCATTGTTTTTATTCATTTCAAAGTGCTCATAAAGAGTGGATTTGTAACTTGCATCTGATGCGACTAAAACAGGCATTGTGCTGTTAAAACCATATTTAGCAGAAGAATAAACTGCCGAAATATTTTTTTGTTCCACAGGATATCCATTAGAACAATATTTTGTTATTTGATTTGCCAAAGTCCAATTTGGATTATTGTTATTCCATTTATATGGCGTTACTATATATGTTCCGGAACCATCCTGTATCCGAGAAACCAAAGTGTTACCACTTAAGCTTGCATTGGGGTTGATTGACGATATCCCAGTTTTATAAATATACTCATTAATTAGTCTCCACTTCCCGTTTTCTCCATTTTCAAAAGAACATCCATTGTTAATTGCATCTACAATATTTCCTTTCCAATCACTGCAATAATCCTTTGCCATTGAAGCGACAACACGCATTTCTTGAATTGCTGGTTGAACGCAATTAATACATGTAATTTCAGTGGAATTACAATCGGTATTATCTGATAACAAAACTCTCCAACCATTCCAACTATTTATTACTTTTAAAAATTGACCTCTTGAAAAAATGATATCTTCATCTTCACATTTTCCCGCACCTATTTTTAAAGTAAAGTTGCTTGTTTGTTGATGAAAGTCTCTAGACACACTGACTGGAACAGGCACAGTATAGCCACAAAAATCGAGATTAATGGATTGACTAATTGTCGCAATACCACCATTAGTTGGAGAGGCAGTCCAATATGATAAAGCAGCAATTATAGAATTAATAGTATTACAAACACTTAAAAGTTGTGTCGGAATAGAGGCACTGAAATTTGATGGATCAAAACTGCTTTGATATAAAGTGTACTGTGCTGCAACTTCGTTCAGTAAATTTGCTTTACCACTTTTGATAACTTCCATAGAAAAAACAGGCGATTCAGGTATATCGCCACTATTTTCGTTAACTGATTTCTCAATATATATATTTAATAGTGGAATAGGTGTTGATTGAGTTTCAACGTTTTTAACATAATAATGATAATTAATTCCCCCTACTTCTAATCGCAACAAATCTCCACTTGAAAAAGTTTTTGCTAGATTACACAAGAGGGTGCTATTATTATTTGAAGCATCTCGAATTGTAATATAATGACCTGAAGCAATTGTAAAGTGTGATTCAATATCAATTGAACTCATTAGAGAAGAACGATATTGAAATCTATCATTTTGAGATTTTTGACCCATCCCTTCATATACATGGCTTGCTGGAATAATCACATTTGTATAAGATCCGTCATGCTGGTAACTGTTTCCATTCCTGTTTTTACTATACGTATCATATTCATCATAACTTTTTACCACAATCGGATTCCCTGTGTACTTATCAAATACCAGGTTTTCTGATATCGCTTTTACTCCATTTTTACTGACAGATACTTTCTTTTGAATACAGGGGAATGTTGTAACTTTTGTGGTTACGTGAGTGCACAACTTTTCATTATCAAAACTTACCCCCCCAGAAGCAAGCACATATGGAATAAATATGATCCCGGCTGTTCCTAATTCTAAAGATACTTCAACGTTTCCTTTAAATGTATAATTCGAAACGGATCGGCTTTCGTGAACCGTTTCATTCTCTACCCCCATATTATTATATTCAGTTTGCAATACTCCATCTATTACTTTACCAGTAGAAACTTGTACTTTTTCCCCAGGTTTGTAATACTCAATTTCTTTTGAATATGTACAAGTCATTGCTTTATCAATAAAAAACTCGTGAAGGAAACTATCTTTTGATAAATATTTATCTCCATCTGTTTTTCCTTTGTATACATAAACCTTTTCGGATTCCAGTTGTCCATTCATTTTATTAATTATAAATGAATAGCCTTGCGTTTTCCATGTTTTAAATGTGTTTTTATATATTCCAAATGCAGTGTAAAAAATATCATCTTTTGGTTTAGTATTAATTGAAGTGTATGAAACTCCTTCTTGATTTAATGCACCATAGGAACCATCATAAGGGAATTTTCTGACTGTGTGAAATGTTAATTCTTTAACTCCGGTATTTGTCTTTCCTGAAAAAATATTTTTAACCAAAACCCGACTATACCCCACACTAGGTTGTGGTAAAATTGATTCGCCTATTGGCCCCTCAAATTCTTCTCTGTCTTTACCCGCAAAAATTAATTGTAAATCAGATTGTGATTCCCTTTTAGCCATGGGAAGAACCAAAGCGTTTTCTTCTCTGCCCACCTGTGGTTCATTTGTTGCTACACCACTACTTTCATCATTCTCATTTGCGTAATAATAATCGTTCCCATATATTTTCCCGTTTTCTTCCGATCTAAATTCATTATTTGCTTCATACATTAGCAACCGTTTAACTCTAATACCTCCCCCCAATTTCTTTTTGTAAACAGGCAATCGAATATATGAATGATTAAAATTAATCTTTGTGCAATATCCATCATCCATTAATGTACCAATTGAAACTTTCTGCAAATATCCAGATAAACTATTAACAAGATCCTTAATTTGTAAAATTGAAGGTGTACTGCCAAAATCACTCACCTCTGGTCGATATAATTTCCCGGTTTTTTCTGCATTAACATACTGTTTGCAAAGTTCATCTATTGTTTCTCCCCCATTATATGTTATTTGAATTTCAGAATTATTGTCTGGATTTACAGAAGCAACCCCGTAAGGAACAAATCCATCGATAAAATCACTTTTCCTGTCATATAACTGAGGAATTCCTTGATTATCTTTCATATTGTATAAAAACTTAAAATACAAGTCTTTGAGCCCACAATTGTTTAACAAATTGACATAATCATCAATATTCTCGATTGTTACACCTAAAAGAGCCGAAATGTCAAAAGTAATCACTTTGTTTTTGTTGTCATAGTTAGTAATTGGAACCATAACCATTGCCCTGCGGTTTTGCACGTATGTATAATCATTCTGCTCGTACTGTACATGTATTTCACCCCCCGAAGGCAATTTAATAACCTTTAGTTGCCATAACGCTGGATCAAAGGGTTGACTTGGTTTTTGATCAACCCAATCCTGCATATTGTTTTTTCTTGAATCTCCATTCACTTGATAATAGCCCCACCGATCACAATTTTGTCTATCATAATAGCGACCTGGATTCGCCGGAATAATTGGTGCTTGAACATAATTCGCTAAAGAGGGCTCAATAATGTTTTGATCATATGTAGGATATTCATATTCAAATTCATAAGGAGCAATTTTAGCATTGACAATTCCATTGTTTTCAATCCAGACTTTTTCAAGAGTTAATCTACCACCATTTGCATCGATTGAGTTTGGGGTGTTTGGCCACGATGAGTAATTATATTTAAAGTTGACTTTTTGAATTTCTATTAGTTGCTGTCCATCATCGGCAGCTTTTGCATACAAAACAATAGCATCTAATTTTTTTGGTTTTATAGAAGATTGACCTGCTGCATATGCGTCCCCTTGGGCTGCGGACAATTCAGATCCGTGGGCAGGCATACAATCCTTTCTATCTGAGATGTTGAATTTAGCAACATGCGTTCTCGTCTCAATTTTATCCAAATAATAAACTTCTTTATAACCAATTGAAACCGAGCCTGTTTCGTCAACATCATCAATCTGGTCATTTTCATGGTAATTCAATCCTTTGTATGGATCTCTCCATTTATACCAACCTGCGTTAGAATTAAAATCACCACCAAATACTTTCGTATAAGAAAATTTGACCCACCCACCTAAATCGGCTTCATCTGGACCATTGTTGTTAACGTCAACATAATCCTGATCTAATATTGCTGTTAACAAATAACTATTGGCGTATGGGGTTTTGTCAATTTGTCCAACTTTTTTCAACCCATTTATACAATCTAAATTTTCATCACTAGAAAGTTGATCTGTCGTAATACTTGATAATTCTGTATAATCATGATTTTGTGAAACACCAGCTACACCACCAAGATAATATGAATATTGGCTCTCGTCCATTGAATAAACCGGCAATCCGTATATATAAGTTTTTCCATCCTCATTTATTACAGAAAATTCCCCAATTTGATCTTGAATTTTCGAATCAGTCCTTTCTACGGGCTCTTGTGTTTTATCATAGCTTAGAAATTTATCTTCCTGCATCTCAGAATTTGTGTTGTATGCAATATAATGAGACATGTTAATTTTCCCCGAATAGTTATCTCCACTGGTTGTTTGCCCCTGAAAGGAATTATATTCCCCTACTTTACGGCTTTGGAATCCAGGGAGGAGAAAATTATCTTCTATTTCTGCTCTGTCTGATTTAAAATATTCGCCAAATAATACATTTCCACCTAAATCATTATTAAATCTAAAACAGTAGTTTTCGTGTAAGCCATCAGAAAAAACAGCTATATCGGTGAAATCAGCGGCATCACTCCATTTTTCTTCAATAGTGTTTTCTCCAGATCCTCTGGAAATATTAAAACCACCTCCAACCGTATTGCTTGTTGGATTACTAGGAAAAGACACATCTCCTCCTGTAGTCCTTAATATCATGTGATTTGTAACTTTATTAGGTCTAAAATGTCCGCTTTTTAAACTATGAGCCCTAAATCCACCAACCACTCCTTCACCTGTTGCACTATAACTGTCCGCATTTGAAAATGGAATGGGTAAAAACAAATCTCGTTCATTGTAATTTGACTCTTTTTCGACATAATAGTCCATTTTTGATTCAATATTTGAACTAGCCTGACCACTATGTAAATATCCCATATAAGCTTCTGCTTTTATGGGGATATTCTTATATTTGGTATATGAACCCCCAGCACCTACTTCAGGGGAGAATTGAAAGGGGGTTGGAGGGAGTAGAGCAGAAATACTAAAATCAGAGGAACTTCCCAAATATTCTACAACTGATGCTGGTCTGCAAATATCATTAAAAGCATTAGATGTAAAACATTTTATATTTGAAAGATTCGAAAGTACAATTGAAGATGCTTTATTGTTTTTTAAATGAAAACCAGAATTTGGCTTAGCGTTTTTAGCGTTTTTATTTGCCATATGATTAAAAATAGCAAGAGGATTTAAATTATATGAATAGTGAGCAGCCCCATCATCTATTCTTAAACCCATACCAATACCTCCAGAAAAACAGGCTACATCTATACCCATTGAATATCCAAATCCTTTGTAATTGTTATATTTTAAAACACCTGAACCAGAAATACCTACGCCTGATAATTCATGATTTGAACCTATTAATTCTGCACCAAGTTTTCCATTAACAGCTATAGTCCAATTATCTGGAGCCTCATTAGAAGAAATTATTTCTCCTCTTTTAACATCATCGGCATAACCTCGTTTTGTGCGCATTAACGCTCCGGGGTTCAAGGTCCAACCCGCTCCGACCCAAGAAGACTCACTTTCTGGAGAATCCCCACTATGATATGATAATAGACATTGAATAACCTGTACCATTGGGTCCCGGGATATTAATTACCGGAATGTTATAAATAAACTGTCCTGTAAACTCATTTACCATACTGGTCGTTGCAACAGGCTCAAAACTAGAAAACTCCGGGCTACCTGGACCGCTTGTTAGCGCTAATACTACTGTTGGCACAGTCATTTCAAAAATCATTATTACAGCTAATGCTACGCTAATTTTCTTATAAAGTGAGAATTTTGTTCTTAAGTTCATGGTTTAATAATTAATTTTATCTGCAAGTTCAATGTTTTTTTTACTAAACAAAAAATGGGTAATCCCCGTTCCTAATATTTCATCGTAAAAAACAATCTCATATTTATTACACCCGTCGAGTTCTGTTTTGGATGTTAGAGGGGAAAATATAATATGAATAATTCGATAATTGGTCATACTATATGTGTTTTCCATAGATGCCAATACTGGGTAATATTCCTTGTCCCCAGTGCTTAAAAGGATTTGCTCCTTAATTTTGAAATTAAGTTCTTCAACTCTTTTTCGATATTCAGGATATGAAAAAATATCTTTGTACATAACATCACCACAAGTAGTATCACCCTCAAGTTTTACGGCAAAATGTTTTACATGTATATTCGCTCTCGCAATGCTGTCAATAAATTTAATATTGTTTTCTTGTTTATATTTAATAGCTTCTTTACATGCAAGATATTTGGGAGATAAATACTTAACACTAATAATAATGTTGTGCGATTTTTTAATAACCATAAAATCTTCATTTTGATCATAATTTTCAATAAAAGCCTTTGCGTTTTTAGTTGAAGAATTACAGCCATAAAAGGCAAATAATACAGTGCTTACAATAACAATAAATATGCTTTTATTTGCCACTATACTCAGTATTTAATTCTTCTAAAACATCTTCTGTAATATCAACTTCTTTGTTGCCAAAAAGCAAAGTTCCATCGTTTGTAGTTCCAAAAACAAATGTATAACCATGATCTTCAGAATATTTTTTAATAAAGTCATTTATTTGATTTAATACTCCCTGGACAAGTGTCTGATTATTATTTAATATTTCGGCGGAAGCTTTTTGCGCCAAAGTGTCATTATTATTAGAATTAGGATATCTATTTCTCTCCAATAAGATCTTTTTCTCCAAATCCTGATATCCTTTATATTTCTGAATTAAATACTCTGTACGAATGAACGCTACTTTTTTCTTATTAAGTTCAACATATCCAATAGTAATTGAACACGATATTAAAATGGTAACTAAACTAAAAATCAGCTGTTTTTTCATTGTTTTTTTCATTATTTATATTCTACAAAAAATTGACCCCGATAAATTAAATCATTAATATACAACGCATATTTATAGCTACTTTCAGCAATAAAAACGTTGTTGATTTTTCCATTCCATTTATAGGAAGGGTCATATGTTTGAAACACCACACTATTAAAGGAATCATAAACGATTAAGCAAAATTTGCTGTTTGCCGGAACTGCTCCCGAAACATATAACTTACTCCAAATGGTATCGTTACTTGTTGTGCTTCCCGATGGAAATAAAATCATTTTTAACCCATTCTTTAAGTTCAACTTATAAGTATTTGAAAATGCATCTTTCTTCAGATTTTCCGCATAAAATGTAATTTTATTGTCAAATGAAAGGTAATTGTCTGCAGAGTAATTAATAAAAGTTCCCCCCGTTTTAACTTTAACCGCTTTAATATTAAAAATACTGTCAACCGTTAATCGGATTATACTTGTATCGTTTGCCAATCCCTTTTTGTAGAATTTCAGATCAATATCACTCGGGTAGGTTTTAAGGCTATCGAGAATTACGTGCTGTTTTAATCCGGAATAATAAGTTTTTCTGTAATTTCCAACTTCTGCTTTATAAAAGATGCTATCCCCATTCGTATTATAGCCTCTAGTGTCTATTATTATCTGTGGTTTATAATATATTACTTGAACATACGGGCGCTTAACAGTGTCTGCTCCCGTTATGTTTCTTGAATAATAACTTTGACGGCAATAGGGCGATTCTGTCTTTACCATCATTCGTAAACCATAATTTAAAGAGGGTGAAGCACACCATCTTTTAACATAGTTCGTAATGTCAAAAGAAGCACTCACTGTAATTGAATCTATTTTCGGCAAAACAACACTATCGGCAATGCTTACTCTTGGCTGGTTATTCCACGTTACTGTGTTAAAATTCCATGTGGAATCAATGCGATGGAAATAGGAAGCGTTTGATTTCGTTAAAGAACTATGTACATGTTCCGTTCTAAGATCTGAAAACAGAAAAATGGTGGATTTTTTAATAATCGACCGCAGAGGAATAGCAGAGAAATCTATCCTAAGCAATGTCCTTCCTGGGTCAGGACCTCCTATGGTCCAACATTTTGAATAAATGTTCTCGTGATTTTTAAAACTGGCATCTAAATATCTTGAATTTCCTGATAAACCGACATTATACATGCTATCTATCCGTATGGTATCGTATGCACACACTTCATTATAAAGCACGGTATCCGTGTAGCAGCTGTCATTCCCCGTTTTTACAAGGGCCCTGATCCAAAACTTATCCGAAATGTTCGATAATGTCAGCGTTGGAGATGTTGACACGGTTGAATAGGTGATTCCGTTGTTCGACCGCTCCCAGTGGTGAAAGGCCAGCAGGTTGTCGTACAACCGCGCCGAGACATATCTGCTGTAGCAGGTCCCGCTGTCTATCGTCATCGATATGTAGCCCGATACGGAATCCCGGTTAACCGGTGGAGGGGTCTTGGATTGTAAAATATTATTCGTTCCCGTTATGAACAATATCATTGCAATAAGTGACAATCTTTTCATGGGTCTTCTGATTAGTTACAATTTGCTTTCTTTTTACTGTTAAAAAGTGTTTTCTTTTCCTCATTTACCCACCACGCACTATTTGCATTCGCAGCCAGATAAATTACAATATCCGCTTCCTCCGGTGTGTTTACATATTTTATGTTCAGGCAGCCGGCATTCTCATCCGGCATGGCTGCCCATACGGCTCCTTCGTTGTAGTCCGTTCTATTCAAGGGAATCTCGTTCGCCGTCGCTACAAAAAAAACGGATGCATGACACAGCAAGGTGTCCCCCGTAACATATACCTTTAGCTTGTTCGTTTCAGGTATTAGATTGTTTTCCGCATCGGATGAAATTACATATACCTTCTGCGAATAAACATTACTGCTTAAAAGTTGAACGCCAAACAGAATTGAGAAATATAACAGAATCTTTTTCATAATCGCCATGAGGTTTTGTTAATTTATGGTTTTATCCTGCAATATTAAGAAATTATATTTATACTTTTTTGCTTTTTCGAATATTATATGAAAAAAAAATTATCAAAAATATTTTATGTTAAATTAATGTGTTAGTTGTTAGAATCTTGCAGTTTTAACAGCGAAGCAAATTATAATAATTAATTAGGCAAATTTGCCTTAAAAAAGCAAACTTAAACACCGAACGTTGTCACCGGCCTTTTGTATAATTAGGTTTTTTTATAATATTAATGCTGTTGGTTCATGTTCGTGTAGTTAAACTATTTTGTTCCTTTTTGTTTTTCGAACCGTTAGTATTTCAAAAATTCGGCTTTAAAGTTTAAAGCATTAAAAACCATGCAAACAGAAAACGCACTGATTTGTGACAAAACAAAAATCTGAATTAAAAAGCCTTTCGATGAAAATGAGGCAAATATATTGTGGTGTCGATAAAAATAATTAGATTTGCAGCCTTATTAATAAATGGTAAAACAAAGATAATTATGGAAAAACTCGCTGTTGTTGCCTTTGGAGGGAATGCTCTTCTTAGGGGAGATCAAAAAGGCACTTTCGACGAACAACTACGCAATGTTACAGACACTTGCGATAATCTACTCGAATTAATTAAAAAAGGATACGACATAATAATTGGCCATGGAAACGGTCCACAAGTTGGAAACGTGTTATTACAACACGAAGCGGGTGCCCGCATATACGGTATTCCTGCTCAGCCCATGCATTTCTGTGTTTCCGAAACTCAAGGCTCTATTGCTTATTTAATTGAGCAGCAATTGCGCAATCTGCTCAGAAAAAACGGTATTAATCGCAATGTTATTTCTTTAATAACCCCTGTGGTTGTGGATAAAAACGATGCCGCTTTTCAAAATCCCACCAAGCCGGTAGGACCGTTTTACACCAAAGAAGATGCGGATAAAATGGAAGCAGAATTCGGATATGTTTTTCAAAAAGACCCTCGCGACAGAGGCTGGCGTCGTGTGGTCGCTTCTCCAAAACCGATTGAAGTGGTAAACTGGGAAATTGTTGAACGCTTGGCTCGTGAAGGAAACATCGTAATTACCGTTGGGGGAGGAGGAATCCCGGTTATTGTTGACGAAAAAGGAAATTATAGCGGAGTAGATGCCGTTATCGATAAAGATTTGGCCTCTGCAACATTAGCGGTTAAGGTAAAAGCAGATGAATTTTTTATTCTGACGGACGTTTCAAACGTGTATATCAATTTCAACAAACCGGATCAAAAAAAATTAACCAAGCTCACTTTAATGGAAGCGCACAATTATATTGAAGAGGGCCATTTTGCTGCAGGCAGCATGTTGCCAAAAGTAAAAGCATGTATGATGTTTGTAGAAAACGGCGGAACAGATGCAGTAATTACCGAGGCCACACAGTTGAAAAATGAAGACTGTGGTACTCGTATAATGAAATAATTAATAATTCAAAAAATAAAAAAGGAGGAATTTGTTATGGCATTCAACCTAAGAAACAGAAATTTTTTAAAAGAACTCGACTTTACAAAAGAAGAATTGGTATTTCTTTTAAACTTGTCAAAAGAGCTTAAAAACGCTAAATATGCCGGTACTGAACAACCAAGATTAAACGGCAAAAACATTGCATTGATTTTCGAAAAAACATCAACGCGTACGCGCTGTGCATTTGAAGTTGCAGCTCACGATCAGGGTGCTCATGTTACATATCTGGAACCCAGCGGTAGCCAGATGGGACATAAGGAAACCGTAAAAGACACTGCTCGCGTTCTCGGAAGAATGTTTGACGGTATTGAATATCGCGGCTTTGGACAAGAAATTGTTGAAGAGTTGGCAAAATATGCAGGTGTTCCTGTTTGGAACGGTTTAACAAACGAATGGCATCCGACTCAAATGATGGCAGACGTACTTACAATGATGGAACATTCCGACAATCCATTGGAAAAAATATCTTATGCTTATCTAGGAGATGCCCGTTTTAACATGGGACGTTCCTTATTGGTTATCGGTGCTATTTTAGGCATGGATGTTCGTATTGGAGCACCTAAAAAATTATGGCCGGAAGCCAGCCTGATTAAAGAATGTAATGCTATTGCAAAAAAATCGGGAGCAAGAATTACCATTACCGAAAATCCGGAAGAAGCCGTTAAAGGAGCTGAATATGTTCACACCGACATTTGGGTTTCGATGGGTGAAGCAAAAGAAGTTTGGGAAGAACGAATCAAACTGTTAACTCCATACCAGGTGAATGCAAAAATAATGAAGGCAAGCGGAAATCCGAAAGTAAAATTTATGCATTGCCTTCCTTCTTATCACAATGCAGATACAAAAGTGGGAAAACAAGTATCCGAAGAATTCGGACTAAAGAACGGAATTGAGGTTACAGAAGATGTCTTCGAAGCCGAATACTCATTGGTTTTCGATCAGGCGGAAAACCGTATGCATACCATTAAAGCTGTCATGGTAGCAACGTTGGGAGCATAATTAAAAAATAATATAAAAAGGACAACCATTTTTGGTTGTCTTTTTTTGTGCTCGGAACAATCAAAAGATTAATAAATTCGGAACAAATATCTATCTTTGTCCGCATAACCAATGGATCATTGTATGGGAATAAAAGCGCGATTGAACCTCAATTTTTTCTTTATTTTAGTTTTTTTATCAGGTTTTACGTTCTTGATTTTTGAAGTCAGCTGGTTTCGTATGCTCTCGCTAACCATAGGCTCTACAACCGGATCATCAACACTTGTGCTCTCTGCTTTTTTGTCGGGAATGGGTATCGGAGGATACTTTTGGGGTAAGAAAAATTCAATTAGGTTATGGCATTTATTTGCATACATCGCGGTTATGGGGGGGATTGCCTCATTGGGCATTACTTATGGGATTCCACTTGTTTATCAAGTAACTTCATGCTCATGGATGGCTTATATTGTAGCAATAATTATCATATTCATCCCTGCTTTTTTTATGGGAGGCGTACTTCCGCTCTTTGCAGAAAAGGTATCGCGTTTCTCGATAAACAAAAACAGAAGCTTAGGACAGCTATATGCACTTGAAACGTTGGGAAGCGTTTTGGGAGGACTTTTTGCCGGCTTCTTGCTGATAAAGGTTTTTGGACAACTGAATACGATCCTATTTGCTGTGATGATTATGGTATTACAAGCATTGGTGCTTCTTGTCTGGCAACAAAAATCATCTTATCAATCGGCTAATGTGGCAGCCGGTGAAGCTATTCCTCAGGGGCATAAAACTGTAGCGAAAAAAGAGGAGGAACGTCTTTGGAAAATTGCACTTGTAAGTACGTTTATGTGCGGTTTTTTAATCGTTTCAATGCAGGTAGTTTGGTTTCGGTTTTTTAAAGTTTATTTTGTAAATACCAGCTATACCTTTGCCACTATTTCTTCCATTGTCGTTTTAGGCCTTTTTATAGGGAGTTGGCTCTTTTCGGCAACCATACAGCGAATTGACAATAAACCTAAAGCGCTTTATGTCGTTTTGTTGTTAATGTCCATTGTTGCTACAATCGGACTGGTTATACTGATTAATTTGCCCTCATTGATCATGGTGCCTTTGGCTACTTCACAAGAAGATTATTTTTTACGGATATTGATTTTGCCCATGATTTCGGCAATGCTTATCATTGTCCCGTTAACCCTTCTTTCAGGATATTGTTTTCCGCTCATCTGGTCGATGGTTACGGAAAGCCAAAAGCATATCAGCTCCCGAATCGGAGCGATTGTGCTGTGCAACTCTCTGGGCAGTGCCATTGGTCCCATCCTGACTTCCTTTATCCTGATTCCGCTTCTTGGAGGAGCCTATTCAACGCTTATTTGTATTGCCATAATGCTTATATCAATTTTGTGGAGTTCAAAAATTCAGATATTTTTCAAAGCACAGAAAGGATTCAATATCGCGATTGGTGGAGCCTTAGCCGGACTTTTAATAATTCTCATTATTCATTCGCAAATATATATTCTTCCTCCTTCGTTTAGCAAATACGCTAAGAAAATATTAGATTATGGCGAAACCACCGAAGGTACTTATATTGTTGGGCAGGATCTCAGTGCAGCAAACCCCGTAATTTCTACGTATGTAAACAACAGTTCGGTTATCGGATCTACTTACGATGCTATAAAAGCGGTAAAAATGGTAGGACATATTCCATTTTTGATGGGACTGCATTGTGATAACGCTCTGGTGGTTGGGTTTGGGATTGGGGTGACTACTTCAGCTATAGCTTCGCATCACGAAGTGTCGAATATCGATTGTATTGAATTAATTCCGGAATTAAAAAACGCGGCTCATTATTACAAAGAACTGAATGGCGAAGTATATAACGATTCCCGGGTAAAAGTCCACCAAGGGGATGGTCGCCATTATCTGCAATCGACACACAAAAAATATGATTTAATATCGAGCGACCCCACGCATCCCATTTTGGGTTCAGGAAACATTTACACCCAAGAGTATTTTGAGTTATGCAAAGCGCATCTTACCGAGCAGGGGATGATTTCCCAATACCTACCGTTGCACAAACTCCGGTTGGATGATTTTTTGGGAATTCTGAAAACATTCAAATCTGTGTTTCCCGATGCCACTTTATGGATCGGTCAATATCATGCTATATTAATTGCATCAAAAGCAGGAAATAGCACCCCCATTGACTTCAATCGGTGGCGTGCAGAAACCGAAAAGCTGCCCAATGATCCTTATTTCTACGACAATCCATACCATTTGGCAGCTTGCATGATGTTAGACAGCGAGCAGCTTGATGAAATTACTACTGATGCTATAATAAATACCGATGACAAGTCGTATGTCGAATTTTTTTCATTCGATGCATTTAAAGGAGAGAATCTTCCAAATAACTTGGCTTTTTTGAATGAACATCGCGGAGGCGTAAATCGTAGTTTTACAAATATTGACAATCCGATGCTCATGAGCAAGTTTATATATAGCAATCGCGTTTTTACCGAAGGCGTTATTTCAATGTTACGGGGGGATAACCAAGGTTATAAAGCAGCTCTTGAAAAAGCACAATTGGAAAATCCGGAGAATCAGGAATACCCCTTTTTATTAAAACTACTGTTTCAGAACTAGAATTTTCAACACCGATCTTGGTATATATTAAAGAGAGACTACTTTTCAGCAGTCTCTCTAATAACCAAAACACACATATAATAAAAAAAGGAGAATTGTATTCTCCCCTCTTTATTGTGGCATCGACTGGAATTGAACCAGTGACACAAGGATTTTCAGTCCTCTGCTCTACCAACTGAGCTACGACGCCTTCCGTTTCGAGATGCAAAATTAGAGCTTTTTTTTGATTTTGCAAAATTTTCAGAATATTTTCTATTCAAAAATTAGAATTTGTATGAATTAATTTTATATGCGTTTAAATATCAACTTAATAGTATTTGTTTAATTTATGCTTTGGCGCAAATAATTTTCTCATATTTATTATTACAGGGTCGTTTTTTGCTACTTCAACGAATTTCTATTCGGAATTTTTATCTTTTTTATCCTTAACTATCAGATGACATTATATTTTAAAAGTAGTTTCTGCATTTCCTGTTGCATATTACGTGCTTCCTGCTGTGCCTTTGCCGCAAAATCGTCTTGATTTGAAGCATACAGAATACTTCTCGATGCATTGATAAGTAGTCCGCAATCACGGTTGATTCCAAACTCGGCTACTTCCTGTAAACTGCCTCCTTGTGCACCCACTCCCGGTACCAGTAAAAAATGGGTGGGAACGATTTTCCGGATGTCAGCAAGCATTTTTGCCTGAGTAGCACCAACTACGTACATCATCTGTTTATCGGTACCCCATTTTGAAGAAATATTCAACACCCTTTCAAACAGGCGCTCCCCATTTTGTAGTTGCTCGAACTGAAAATCTGCAGCTCCTTTATTTGACGTTAACGCAAGCAAAATAACCCACTTGTCGTCAAAACCGAGAAACGGAGTAATCGAATCTTCTCCCATATATGGAGCTACTGTAACGGCATCGACACTATGCATCGGATGTTTAGGTGTAAAGAACGATTTTGCATATTGAGCTGAAGTATTACCGATATCTCCACGTTTGGCATCGGCAATTACAAAAACTTTTTCTTTTAATCGATTCAAATAAGCAACCGTACGTTCAAAACTTTGCAATCCTTTAATTCCGTAGGCTTCATAAAAAGCAAGATTGGGCTTGTATGCAACGGTGTAAGGCAATGTTGCATCAATAATTTTTTTATTGAACTCAAAAATTGGATCTTTGAGCTCAAGAAAATGGGAGGGAATCTTATTTAAGTCAACATCCAGTCCCACACAAAGAAATGATTGCTTTTGTTTGATGGCAGCTACTAATTCTTGTCTATTCATTGTTTTTATCTTTATGATACAAAGTTAAAGTTTTTCTTGTTTATAGCAATTGCTTTTTCAGTTTACAAAAAAAAGAGGCGTTATGTACGCCTCTTGAACTTTACATGTTTTGCATTTTAATTCCCTTTGGAATTTCAAATTTATCCGCCGAAATCGAAGCGTTTTCATCAATTTTGGTAACTTCAACTATCGTCTTCATTCCCATAACGGTGAGCTCGGTCTTTAAAGCTATGCCGTTCCAAACCAAATAATACCCTTTCATTTGTTGCTTCTTATTATCAATAGTGTATTTATCACAGGTCTTGCCTAAAACGGTTTCAGTACCCACTTTTTTAATGTTCATATCCTTGGCTATTCCCTCTTTCAAATCATTAAAATTAATAGCTGCATCTGTAGGTATTTTAATTTTTGTACCGGTCTTTTTTACCATATCAATGGAATAGGCATAACCTTCTTTATTAATATTGATGTTATGCGTTTTTTGTCCAAACATAGTTGCTGTGGCTTCCACGCACTCTTTTGCACCATACTCGTCAAAAAATAGCACCTGTTTTTGTTCCATTCCCATCACTTGGCTTTTCATTTCAATAATTCCCGATTTCAGGCTATACTTGCCTTTCGGTGTGGGTTTAGCCGCTTCTGTTGTTTTGGTGGAATCGGATCCTTTTGGCGCATTCGATTTTGAGTCGTTATTACAGGCACTAAATATTAATGATGCAACTGCAACGAATAATAAGATTGTCTTTTTCATTTTTTTCATTTTTTTGTTTATTATTATAGATGATGGAATATTAAAATTCATCAACCTTCTTTTTTATGTCTTATGGTTTACTTCCATCAGCCCGATATTTCCGGAATGTTTTTTGTCCTTTAAAAAATTATAATTTAATAAATTCAACTCTTCGATTCTTTGCTTTGCCTTCAGTTGTATTGTTGGGAGCTAATGGTGATGCTTCCCCTTTACCATCAGTTTCTATTGAAGAGGCATTGATTCCGAAATCTTTCACCAGTGAATTTCTCACGTTTGCAGCTCTTTTTTTCGAAAGATCTAAATTCTTTACATCATCGCCATCGCTGTCGGTATAACCTATAATTTTAATTTTTACGGTTGGGTTTTCTTTCAGTACTTTTGCTATGTCACCTAAAGCTCCATAAGACTCGGGTTTCACCACGTCTTTTCCCGAGTCAAAATAAATGCCATACGATATCAATTTTCCTTCGGTGAGCAGTTTACTGCGCGTATCGGGAGCAGCCGTGGTAATTTTGATATTAGATACGTACGAATGGGTATTATATCCCCACTCGCTAATCCGTAAACGATTGTACTTGCCATCAACCGGTAGTGCTGTGGGACCATCAATTACTTTCTGGCCTTGATGATAAATGCGTAGTCTTCTTTTTTGTACCCAAACAATCACATGTGTCAGCTTATTTAATGGAACAGGAGCTATTTCGCTGTTTGATTCCTGTATATAGTTGCCTTCTTTATATCCATGAACATTCCATCTTTCATCGTCAATGCTTACATGAAAGCCTGTCGTGCCCGGGAGCAGACCGGTTTGTAGAAAATCTTCAGTAGTATTAAAAAAAGTAAGATATAAACCTCCATGTTGATCATCTTCACTGCGTTGCGGAACAATTACATCAAATTCAAAAATAAAGTTTTCGGGAAGCGTTAAATCTTTCATTAAACAAAAAACGTTGTCTAATGATGTGAAATTGAGCCAATTACCGGGGTAATTGCTTAAAGTTTTAATTTCGCCCGAACCATCTGTCGTCCATGATGCCGGAAAATCGCCGATTGCATCTTGTGAGAAGTCTTCAAAAAACAAAATCCGGTCTCCTGCGACAAAGTCGTATTTTGTAAAACTCTCAATTTTCTGAGGAGCCTTGGGATTATCAACAACTTTTGTCGTTTCGGAGGATTCCGTAGTTTGGGTTTCTTCAGTTTTTTCCTCTTTTTTCTTTTTATCTTTTTTCTTAAACAGACTTCCAATACCCTCTTCGATCTTGTCCAGACCTTTATCTATTGCTTCATCCGTCCGTTGATTTGCACGTGAATTAGCCTGATCTTCCACTTTTCCTTTTACGTCTATTTGTGCCCAGCTACAATTAATGTTTATAGTAGCAATAACGATACACATTGTAAATAACTTTACTTTTAACATTGGCGTAATATTAAAATTTTAACGATTTGTTTTACGCAAAAATAGAAAAAAAATAAATACACATTCATTATTTGTGATAAATCTTAATTTTTTGGGGATGATTCTGTGATATTATAGAAAAATAAACACATTTTATTTTCTTTAGCTTAATAACTTATCTGATTTTTGAATAAACCACTGTTAATTCTGTCTAATTTTTCTTGACTGGAGCCAAAACAAAACATGCAGTTTTTTGACAGAATAGACTTGATATACAGGTAGATAAACATGGAATTCTGTTCGTTCGTTATCTTGTTAATCGGGCTTATATGTAAATGAATTTGAAAAGAACATTTGAAATCATAAAACCTGAAAAATTCAGGGAAACATCTTTTTTATTGAACATTAATAAATATTTTATTTCAGCTGTTTATGCTTATTAATTGAATCCTAATAATAGTATCATCATTAGTGGAGTCGTTTATAAATTATTTTTTTTAACATGCACCTTTTCTGAAAAGTTAGGGGTCTTAATTTTGGAATCGATCACTAAAGCTAAAAGAATTTATACGTTGGATTCTGAGGCTAAAAATATTTTAGTTGTACTTTATACAACTTTATGGGGTGATTCTGGGGGTTAAGCGTTTTTGATTAAAAAGTCAAAAACGCTTTTTGCTAAAAAAAAGCCACATTCAGAGCAGACCTCAGGAATGTGGCTTCTGCGTTTTTGTAACAATTATTCAATAAGCATAATCGCATCATTTTTGCTTACTCTGTCACCTTCTTTTACGTTTATTTTTTTTACTATGCCACTAATTGGAGCCAATACTTCATTGTTCATTTTCATAGCTTCAAGGACAAAAAGCTGATCTCCTTGTTTAACAGCATCGCCTTCTTTTACATGAAAGCTAAGAATAGTTCCGGGAATGAATGGATATATTTCTCCAGCAGGAATAGTGACATAAATTTTTTTATATACTTTATTTGCCATGGTCTCTTATTTATTCGTTTTTATTTTGAATATCAGCGCTCAATCGTTTATGTAATGTTACCTACCCTATAGATTAAAATGGAGGGATTCCATGTTTTTTTGAAGGCAACAATACTTGTTTCCCTTTTGATATTTGCAATGCATGGGTTACATACTCGCGGGTTTCACTTGAGTCTATTACGGCATCAACGTAGCCATAAGCAGCAGCAACATAAGGGTTCGCAAACTTTTCTTTGTATTCTTTGATTTTTTGCTGACGAATTTCTTCCGGATTTTCTGCAGTTATAATTTCATTTCTGAAAATAATATTTGCGGCACCTTCCGGACCCATTACTGCAATTTCGGCCGAAGGCCATGCAAAAACAAAATCTGCTTTTAAATGATGTGAGCACATGGCAATATAGCCACCGCCGTATGCCTTGCGAAGAATTACAGTGATTTTTGGGACTGAGGCCTCCGAAAAAGCATATAATAATTTTGCTCCATGGCGAATAACTCCGGCGTGCTCTTGGTCAATTCCCGGTAAATAACCCGGCAAATCAACGAGTGTTACTAATGGGATATTGAACGAATCGCAATAACGGACAAAACGTGCTGCTTTATCCGATGAATCGCAATCAAGGACTCCGGACATATAAAATGGTTGATTTGCAACAAATCCAACAGATTCACCACTTACCCGAGCAAATCCGACGACAATGTTTTTCGCAAAAAGTTCTTGAACCTCTAAAAATTCCGAATTATCTACTATGGACTTTATTACATTTCTAACATCATAAGGTTCGGATGGGTTTGTAGGGAATGTGGCATCGATCTTGAACTCTCTCGTTTTTGGACTTTTAGGTAAAAAAGGTTCTGCTTTTTTTGTGTTATTCCATGGAATAAAACTTACCAGATTCTTAATTTGTTCAAAGCACTCTTGCTCGCTTTGAGCAAAAAAATGTGCATTTCCCGAAATTTCGGCATGTACACGAGCTCCCCCCAAATCTTCTTGTGATATTTCTTCTCCTAAAACTGTTTTTATTACTTCAGGGCCGGTGATAAACATTTTAGAAATATTATCCACCACAAAAACAAAATCGGTAAGTGCAGGAGAATATACTGCTCCTCCGGCACAAGGCCCTAAAATTACTGAAATTTGAGGGATAACACCGGATGCCTGTGTGTTGCGGAAAAAAATATCACCATATCCTGCTAGGGCATTAACTCCTTCTTGAATACGAGCCCCACCAGAATCATTGATTCCAATGATCGGAACTTTTAATTTCATTGCATGATCCATAATCTTGCAGATTTTTTTGGCATGCATATAGCCTAAAGAACCTCCGGCTACGGTAAAATCCTGAGCATAAATACATACAGGATATCCGTTGATAGTTCCGGTTCCAGTAACCACACCATCTCCCGGCAAGTATTTTTTGTCCATGTCAAAATCTTTACCTGCATGTTCCACAAATAAATCATACTCATGAAATGTATTTGGATCTAAAATTGAAGTAATTCGTTCACGTGCAGTGAGCTTTCCAACGGCTTTTTGTTTTTCAATTGCTTTTGAACCGCCTCCTTGAAGGGCTCCTTGCATTCGCTTTTTTAAATCAATTGATTTTTGTCTTAGTGACATATCTTTATTTTTTTAGTTAAAAACAATTTCAGGCACACTACAAAATTATTGATTTATTATGTCGTTATTACTCTTTTTTTCATTTTCATTTTGGTTTATGTTGCTTGATTGATGTAACCATTGGAAAATGAGATACTTTGTGTTTGTGAAAAAAAGTTAAAGGACCCAAAATAAGAAAAGCTTCGTCAACTCAAGTTGACGAAGCTTTTCTTATTTTGGGGAAATTGATTTTATTTTTTACCTGCAGAACGTGGTGCGTTTGAAGATCTCTTTACGGATGAACGACTCGGAGTGCTTTGATTACTCCGGTTAACGGCTCCGTTATCTTTATTCGATGAGCGACCGGAAGAGATGTTTCTATTATTGTTTTTTTCTTTATAGTTGCTCTCGTTGGTTTTGTTATTTCTGCCGTTTGACTTGGAATTTCCAATATTATTGTCTTTTCGTTCCGATTTGTTTATGTAATTGTCTTTTCGCGAACCGTTTATTGTGTTTCTGTTTTGGTTGACATTATTTACGGTTCGTGGTTTGCTGTAATTTGATTGACTTCTGTTATTTCCAATATTGATATTGTCTTTTCGTGTAGTTTGTCCAATGTTATTTCTTCTGTCGTTTCCATGATTTTTGCGATAGCTTGTGATATCATCTCTATGGCGATTCACTACATAGTCGGATGTTCTCCGGTGTGGTTGGTATGCTTGGTATGCATGATTTCCATAGTGATTATATGAGTGATGATAATAATCGTGGTAGTGATGACAATGATGGTAATAATAACCCCATGAATATGGATGCCAAGGTCTCCACCAGTACGGATAGTAGTCCCAGTACCATGGAGAAACCCAAACTACGTAGGCTGGTGCATAAATGAATTGTACACAGGGCCAGTACCATGCATTAAACCATATATTCGTTTCATAATATGAAGATGAAGGTCCGCTTTTTACATTCCCATTATCAACATCTTTTGCATCTTTGGGCTCGTAAATTACATTTTCTCCGTATATATCTTCATCTCCGACAATTTGAACCGATACTTTATCAGCACCTTGTTTTTCAACTTCTATTACTGCAATATCCTGAAATTCGGTTTTGTTCACCGGAACTTGGAGGACAATCGCATGTGCGTTGTCTTTAGTGTTGTCAACAACTCTAACATAATCAATTTTTCCGTCTTCGTTGAGATCTAAGTTGTTTACGTTATTGTTCTCTTGGTTTAGCAATTTTTCAAATTCTTCAATGTTTTTAGCATTCTTGAACATTTCTAATGCTCCGGGCAAACTAAAGTTGTCTCCGGGAAGTCCGGTGCTATCCGCTTTAATCGATGCAATATCTTGAGATTTTGCAGAAATTGCAATTGATATTATAAAGACAATTGCAATAATTTTTGATATACGTTTCATGACTTATTTGTTTTTTGTTTGACTTGAATTTTGATAAAACAAATATTCAGCCAAAGTTTTTTTTACTCAAATATTTAGCGGAGAATTTTTGTTTTGCTGTTTTTTATCGCAAGTACATTTGCATGAAAATTCTTCAGGAAGTGATTCGGGATTAACATACATGGGAAGTCCTTCATCAGACCAAGCCAAAATCCCACCTTGTAAAATAAAAACATGCTTCATTCCTTTTTTTAAAAGAATTTTAGCCGCTTTATCGGAGCAAAAGCCTACGGCACAAACAATGATTAATGTCTTTTTTTTAGGAATTTGCAGATATTGTTCTTCCAGCTGTTGTAACGGGAAATTAAAAACTAGAGACAAGTCAATTCCTTTGTCTGCAAATTCGAATTCTTCACGCACATCAATAATCAAGGCTCCTTTTGAATGTAAATTAAATGCTTGATGTGGAGAAACATAGCTTTCGGGGACAAGTGTTACCATTATTGTTTTATTTTTTATCTGTGAATAGTTGAATAAGCTCTGCTCCGGCAATGTAAGGACTTTTAATTCCATGAACAACGTCAAGTTCAATTTGTTTATATTTTTCAACTACTCGTGGATTTGAATAAAATAAATCTAATGAAGCTTTGTGTATATATTCAACCAAAGTATATTTAGCTTGCTCCATTCGGTGCTGCTTAAAATAACCATTTTTAGTGGTTAAGTCTGTGTAATTACTTATTGTGCTTAATACTTGATCTATTCCATCTTTGGTGTACGATGAGCAAGTGAGCGCAACGGGCTTCCATTTCGAAGAGGTAGGAGGAAAAAGGTGAAGCGCGGAAGTATATTGAGTTTTTGCTAAATTGGCTTTTTGAATGTTGTCGCCATCTGCTTTGTTTATGACTATTGCATCAGCCATTTCCATGATGCCCCGTTTTATACCCTGCAATTCATCGCCGGCTCCGGAAAGCATCAGTAACAAAAAGAAATCAACCATTGAATGTACAGCCGTCTCTGACTGTCCAACACCGACCGTTTCTACAATAATTCGATCAAATCCGGCGGCTTCGCATAGGATAATAGATTCTCGGGTTTTTCGGGCCACACCACCTAATGAACCTGCAGATGGAGACGGTCGAATAAATGCATTCGGATCGATAGAAAGCTCCTCCATTCTGGTTTTATCACCCAAGATGCTTCCTTTTGACCGTTCACTGCTTGGATCAATGGCTAAAACCGCAACTTTGTGTTTCATAGAGGTTAAAAGTTTGCCAAAAGCTTCAATAAAAGTGCTTTTTCCAACACCGGGTACTCCGGTAATCCCTATCCGAATAGAATTTCCGGAATAAGGTAAACAAGCCGCAATAATTTCTTGAGACAATACATAGTGTTGTGGCAGGGCGCTTTCTACTAATGTAATTGCTTGGCTCAATATTACACGATCTCCTTTCAGAATGCCATCTACAAATTCTTTTGCCGTTAATTGGGGCTTTCGGCTTCGCTGATAATTAAATTTCGGGTTAATCTGATTAGGTTGAGCTATCCCTTCTTGAACCTTTAATGCCGATTTAAATTCTTGCTTGCTCATGCTCTTGCTTTGATAATACAATGATAGATACTTAACTCTTTCTTTTGCTATTAAAATGTAGGAGCAACACTTTCGTTAGATTTCTTTTTGTTGGGATCCGGTTTATATTCTTTAATAGTTCTTACTTTAAGTCCTTTTTTATATTCTACTTGCAATAAAATTGATCCGTCCTGATTCCAATTTGTCCAAATACCTTCTTTAGCTCTGTTGGTAAATTGTCCTTCTGCCAGTTTCTTCCCATTTGGATAAAATTCTGTCCATTTTCCTTCAGGACGATCGTTTTTTAAACTCTTGAATTTTGTTTTTGCCACCATATTTGTCATAGAAAGTAAACATCCCTTCTTTCTTATTGTTTTTAAACATGCCTTCTTCAAGTTTTTTTCCATTTTCAGCCCATTCAACCCAAGAGCCCTCCTTTTTATCGTCTTTGTATGTGCCTTTTCTCATGGTTTTCTGATTAGCATACCAATATGTTGAAGAACCATTTTTTAATCCGTTTGCATACTCGTTAATGTATTTTTTGCCTCCGTCATAATAATATCCTTTCCATGTTTTGTCCATCTGTCCGTCCAGAAAATAGCCTTCGTCTTCGAGTTGCCCGTTTTTATACCATTGTTGCCAAAAGCCGGTTTCTCGATCGTTTAAAAAATTGCCTTCTCTTTGTTTCTTTCCATCTTCGTACCAAGCGACCCACTTACCGGTTCGTTTACCTTTTTCGAAAGATCCCTTTTTCCAGATTTCCCCATTCTCATAGTAGTAAGTCCATTCCCCTTGCAGTAAATCATTTGCAAACGGCCCGGTGCTGCCTATTTTCCCATTTGTGTGGTAATACACCCAAATGCTGTCTTGTAGATCATCAACGAGTTTGCCTTCGGCTTCTTTTACTCCGTCTTTATTCCACCAAATAGTGTACCCGTTAAGCTTTCCTAGTTTGTATTGTCCTTTTTGGGCAATTTTACCATTATCATGATACTCTATAAAGTTTCCTTCAAGTATATTGTTTTGATAGGTGCATTCACGCTTTATTTTTCCGTTTGAGTGATAAAAAGTCCACTTGCCCATTCGTTCTTTGTTCATAATATTTCCGGAAGCCTCTGCGTTGCCATTTTCAAACCATGAGTTATAAATCCCGTTTTCTACAGTATATTCCGCTTGTTTTGTGCCATTGTCGTACCAGTAAGTCCAGTGTCCGGTTTGTTCGTTTTTTTTATATGCACCTTCCGACCATTTTTTTCCGTTTTGATACCAATAAACCCATGTTCCTTCTTTCAGGCTGTCTTTAATGATTCCTTCCGCTTTTTTTTGCTTATTGTTCCAGTACTCGATACTTGGAGTTTGTGCAAAAAGGCTTATTGAGCAAATAAGCATGACTAGAGCGATGAATGATTTTTTCATTGTTATTCTTTTTCTATGCAAAATACTTAACGACTGATGATTATATATTATGATACTTTTTTTGCTTTTGCTAAATTAAAAAATAAGTTTGATATTTTTGCTTTTTAAGATAAATTGTTTTTTTATGAATAGGAGGGCTACATGTGTAATAAAAAAGCTGCTGGAAATTTCAGCAGCTTTTTTATTACCTACACATACAATTTTTGCTTAGTAATATTTTATGCGGTAATCTTTTATTTTTACGCTTTTTTGCAAGGCGTTAAATGTTTCGTTTGAAACTCTTTGTGCAAACATATTCGCCATTTGCATGGATATCATTTTGTAGTCGGCTATTGGGGTAGCAGGAGTAAACTGGTCGCAGTACACAACATATACTCCCATGTTTCCTTTTAACGGCTTGGATACTTGTCCGGCTTTCATTACCGATATAGCACCGATAACATCTTGTTCGGGACCATAATTATATAGATTCATTGCACTGAAATTGAAATTTGCAACCGTATCTACAGTGGTTTGAAATTGAGCCGCTAAATCACTGGGATTGCTGGTTTTGGCATTTTTAACTTTCGTTATCAATTGTTCAGCTTTTTTGTCGCGTTTAACTAGCGATTCTATCATTGGTTTTACCTGTTCTAATGTTGCAAATCCTTGAGGTTTAATTTCTTTAAGTGTTGCAATTACATATTTCCCATCTACGTCAAATACTTGTGATACCGCATTTTTTTCAGTTTTTTCGTCAAAGGCCCAACGTATAATTTCTCTGCCGTCTTTAACGCCGGGGACTGTGTATTCCATGGCTCTGGTGTTGTCTGCAGTTCGTTTTGAGAGCCCTTGCTTAACAATACTTTGATTAAACTTTTCTGTGGTTTCATTTTCAGATGCAAATTTGTTTGCCACAGAATAAACATCTTGAATGGTTTTTTCACTAGGTTCGATTACTTTTTTTGCAATAGCCAAACGAACTTTTTTTATAGGGGCCGTTTTGTCGGTAACCATCATTACATGGTATCCAAGAGCAGTTTCTACTATTCTAATGTTTCCTGTATTAAGGGTATAAAGGCTGTCAAAAAATAACTGAAGATTCGGGTTGCCGTCCGTCATCCAATTTAAATCACCGGAATCTTTTTTTACGGTTGGATATTCCGAAAATTTAAGTGCAAACATTGCAAACATATTTGCGGCCTTTTTGGTTTGAACCATAATACTGTCGGCCAAGTGTTTTGCCTCTTCTTTGGTACGTTTGGTTTTAGCATTACGAGCCCCGTCATATTGAATAAGAATATGGCTTGCTTTAACAGAGTCGGGACGCATTTTAATGTCGAGAATTTTTGCAAATAAATATTCATTGTTTTCAATAACCGGTGCGATGAAATCACCAACAGCGGCATTAAATGCAAGAGAATCCAAACTTAAAGGGAGTTTCCCTTTACTAAAGTAGGTGCTATCATATTTTGCGTCGGGAAGAGTGTTTACATAGCTAATAGGATCGGCAGTCTCTTTAAACTCTCCATACATTTTAGTAACATTTTCCTCAATTGCTTTAAGATCTGCAGGTGTTGGGACTACATCATAAATTACATAATCGATATCTCTAACTTCTTCTGGTTGTTCAAACATGTATTTGTGGTCGTCGTACCATTTTTTATAATCATCGTCGGTAAGTTTAATGCTTTTATCATCAATAAGTTTGTAATTTGCCTGAACAATTCTTAAAGAGGCATTCGAGGCGGCATCTTCGTACATTTTTTTTGCTAAAGGCTTAGGCAGATAGTAAGATTTTGCAATTAAAAAATTATATTTTGATGCGTATCTATTGTTTTGGATGTCCTTAAGCACTCCATCTAAGAATTTTCTTTCTTCCGGTTTTGCCTGATCTCTGTTTTGCATGTATTGTTGGACTTGAGCCGGATTGAAAGCACCTGTTTCCGGATCACTGAAGATTTGGCGAATCATAGGATCTGGGTTTTTACCGGTAGTGAGATCATTCATTTCTTCTTCCGTTACAACGATACCTAATTTTTTATATTCTTTAGTCATTAGATATTCTCTAAGTAGCATATTCCATGCGTATTCACGAATTTGAAATGTTTCTTCGGGAGTAAAGTTGTCTTTTCCTGATTGTTGTTTGAATTTTTCTTCTACGTCTTTAAAACGATTTTCAAATTCATTCCATGATACACTTTCGCCGTCGATTACGGCCAATTTATTTGAATGTGATTGACCCTTACGAACAAAATCACCAAGGATAAACGCAAGAAGCGCAACTCCAATAATAATAAGTAATAGTCCTGAGTGCTTTCTGATTCTGCCTATTGCTGCCATTTCAATTTATGTTTAGTTAATTTATGTTAGAAATAATTTGCAAAGTTAAAAGAATAAACCTAATAATAAAAATAATCTATAAAAAAAAACGAATTCATATTTTTCTTATGCTATTCTTCGTCGCGTTCATCTTTGCGTTCTTCAAAGATAAAAGTTGCTCTTGGATTACGTATCGTATATTTAGAGAATGTTTCATCGGCATCAAAACCATCTCCGTACATCACTCCAGTAGGATTGGTTCGTTTGACAAAGACATCGGAGTATATTGTTTTTCTTAATTGATCCCATACAATGTGTTCGGTTTCTATAGTTTCGTGATTTTGATGGTTAATGATTACAACTTTTCCACGTGCTTCCATCGATTTACGAGCTTCGTAGCTAATTGCATAGTTTGCAGTGAGCGTTGTTTTTAACATTCCGTTTTTATCAAGAGACGTTAATTTTAGTCCTTTGGGAAAATCAGTATAAGGATCCGTGTTGAGGTACTTATTCATGAGTTCACTCGAAAGCATAAAATTAATAATACCGGAGTCGCTGTAAATTACGGTAATGTTTTTTGCCTGTTCGTCGGGATGTTTGTCAATGGCAGAGATGTTGTTTACTTTGGCAATATCGTTTTTACAGCCAAACGTGATAATAGCCATCGAAATGGCTATTATCACGTTTCTGAGAAGAGTGTTTTGAATAAGTATCATTTGTGTTATCTGACGGTTGTAGTTTCACCGATCCAGCATCCAACCGTGTAAGATTGTCCTTTATTAAGGCCGTTAAAGAATATAGCTTCTTGTTTGGGGAATCTGGAGGCAGCGGATTTTATTCGTTGATTTGCTTCTGCTTCTTTTGATTTGTCAACAGCTTTAGCCTTCATGTATTTATCAACGGCAGCCCAGTTTGCAGCGCGTGAAGTAAGTTCGTCCGATCCGCATGAAGCGGCACTTTGGGTGTACATATCGCCGATGACAATATAAGGAGTCCCATCACCAGGTTTCAAAGCGGCATATTTATAAGCATAGGTTCGAGCTGCCGAGTATTGTTTTAATCCTGAACAGCTTAATGCCAGCATTAAATAAGCTTTTGCTTTTTGCTCTTCATCGGTGTACATGTTAACCGCTTGTTCAAAGTATTCTTTTGCTTTTGTATAGTCGTTTTTGCTAATGCTCATAACTCCAACCAGATATGCCGATTCGGCAGTAGGTTTAAGGCTATGAAGTTTTGTGGACGCAGAAAAGAACAGTTGTGAATCGGTGCATTTCTTTTTGTTCATTATTTTTGTGATCTTTTCCAATAAAGCTATATCATCAGGGTTTGTGTCGAATTTCTTTTGATAAATCTTTTCAATATCTTGACATTTTGCATAAGGAGTAAACATGATATCGAAATTATTTTTTGCTTTGTCAAAATTATTAAGTTTGAAAGCAAAGTCAGTTGTGTCTTTTTTTAGTTTTTCAATTTGTTTGTTAAAGGCTGTACTGTCAATAATTCCTTTAGATAAACTTGTATTTGCACTGTCGATAAGATTAATTGCCTGACCGTATTGGGTTTGAACTTTGTCTAAGTTGTATTCAATAATATCACTTCCCTTATCGTATGCGTCAAACATGATGGTCTTTTCAAGGTTATGGTATTTCATGTATTTTTCAGCGGTCTGATAGTATGCATTAATTACTGACGGCTGAGTGTTATTGCCTTCTATGTTGATAGATTCTTCATACATTTTATAAGCCGTTTCCCAGACTAACGCTAAACTATCGTAAATGGAATTTTTCTTTAAAGTGTCTTTTTCCGCTTTGTATCTTGCATCCCAAATTGCGGGGATATAGCGTACATAGTCGTTTGCTTTTCTTCCAAGAATAGCCCCTTTGTCTTTTGGGTACAAAGCCATTCTTGTATCGTAAACGATGAATAAACTATCGAGAAGTTTTTCCCGACGACTTGCATCTTTTGTATTTCTTATCTCATCATTCAAAATGTTTGGTCCATGAATCATAATGTTTAAACTCGATTCGGGGCAATTACAAAACACCCATTGCCAAGGACTGTAAGCATCTTTGTAGTTTTTCTGTTTGTAAAATTCACGGTAGAGCGACAGATTTTGTACGCATTGTAAACTGTCTTTTCCATACTTGCCAACGGATTCTTTGTCGTCGTCCTGTGCTTTAATTGTAAAAGAACTTAAAGCGAAGGCAACAATTAATAACAGTTTAATTTTTTTTGTTTTCATTGTCGTAATCAATATTAATTGTTTTTATTTCTGTTTTTTATTCTTTTAGTCTAGTTTTCTTCTTACATACATGTTGTCCCAAAGTTGAAATCCAATAGAAATTCTTGTAAATGATTCTTTGATCAGACTATTTGAGACCGTGCCTTTTTCTCCATATTCTATGCCAATATTTATTGAACTTTTTTTCTTTATCGGAATACTCATCCCCAAATTAATTCCAAATTCATTGATATTGGTGTTTTTTAAATCCAAATAAGACTTTTGATACCGGAAACCTGCGCGGTATCTGATTTTTTGAAATAGTTTTTGAGATTGTGCATCGGGAGTGTACATTCCACCCACAGATATCTGATAACTGTTGCAAAGAGAATCATTCGTGCTAAATATGCTATATTTTTGCCAATTTTGCCAATTAATATCGGCACCAACCATAAATTTATTCTCTTGTCCAAAAGTAAGACCTCCTCCTGCTGTGAATGGAATGTTTAAGGTTCCGGTTCTCATTGTGGAGTTTTCAACAGTATCTTTGGTTATATGGCTTTCCGATGAGTTAAGTATAAATGTTGTGGTGAAAATGTCATCGGAAACTTTCAAATTTGATTGAAATCCGGCGGTTGCTCCAAAAATCAAATAATGGTCGTTTTTAAGCTCTTTTTTGTATTGCACCCCGGTTAAGAATTGAAATCCGCGAACATAGGTTTTATTTTTAGTGTCTAAGCCCAGCATTGTCATATCGGTAAATTCTTCAACTCGTTGTCTGTTAATGGTGCCAAAGAGGTATGAAGTGTTTAAGCCGATGGAAAGTCCGCGCATAAGGCGCAAGCTGTTACCCCAATACAACTGGGAAATTCCTCCGTTTCCAATGTATTTATAAGTGTATTTTCCAGTAATTTCATCCGTGCCGGAAGTGGTGATTTTATATCCCACATCGCTAAATGGCTGAATGCCAATTACAGATTTCCAACCTTTGTAAATTGTAAACCCGACATTAAAGTATCCGAGAGAAGAGTAACTGGATGATTGTTGTAAAAGTTCGGTTTGAGACTTGGTTTGGATGACCATTAAACTGCCATCCATAATAAATCCTAAGGTGTCAATTGCATTGTATGATGCAGGGTTGCCGCTGTTTATAACGTATGGCATTTGAACGGCCTGACTTAGCCCACCCATAGACGTGCAGAAAATCGTGTTTCGGTTACTTAGCAATCCAATGCCGTATCTGGTGTATGGAGAGCTTAAATCGTTTTGTCCGATAGCAACTCCGCTAAAGACAATAAGGATAAGTGTTATGCAGTTAATTCGTTTGATCATTTATGTTTAGTATTGTGTTTAAACCTTCAATTACAAGGTTTGGATTTGCAAAATTGCTATTTTTTAGCCACTTATCAAAATATTTTATGGCTCCCCCTGTCAAAATTATTGTTAAATTTTCATATTTTTCTCGATACCGGTCAATCATTCCGTCAATTTCGGAAGCGATTCCGCAAGATACACCCGACAAAATAGACTTCTTTGTGGAGCTTCCAATAAAATCGCTTATCGGCTCAAAAAGAATCTCGGGGAGTTTGCCGGTAAATTGGTGAAGTGATTTTAAACGCATTAAAATTCCAGGCGAGATACTTCCTCCACGATAAAAATTATTTTGATCGATGAAATCAAAAGTAATGCAACTCCCTGCTTGAATTACCAATAAATTCCCCGAAGGAAAATGATTTCTTGCTCCAACAGAAGCGGCAATTCGATCGGTGCCAAGCGTCTCTGCGTTTTCGTAATCTAGAATAAACGGTAGTTTTAACTGTGTGCTCATTTTAAGATAAGGCAGGTGTGTTTCTAGCCAAAAAAAGATATGATCATCTTCTTCTACAACAGAACTGATGATGGCTCTTTTAAGCGGAAACCGATCCGAAATCTTATCCAAATCGGAAGATGTAACCGACTCTTTCCGCAACAGTTCAATGATTTTTCCATTCGATATTACGGCAACTTTGTGATATGTATTTCCTAAGTCGATTACTAAATTCATAATTTATTTGTGCAAAGATAACAAAACAACGGCAAATAATTACAGTGTTATGTAAGTAAACGGGCAAAGTTTGATTTCATTGTTTAAGATAACAAACAAAATTGTAATTTAGCTAAAAATATTGAAGAATGAATGGCAAATTAATTATATTTTCGGCTCCTTCAGGAGCTGGTAAAACAACGATTGTAAAAAATATCATTGAAAGCGGGTTTCCCGTGGAATTTTCCATATCGGCTTGCAGCAGAGAGAAGCGTCAGGGGGAAACGGATGGAAAAGACTACTATTTTTTATCGACGGATGAGTTTCGGGAAAGGATTGCTGGAGGCGATTTCTTAGAATGGGAAGAGGTGTACCCGGGAAGCTATTACGGCACGTTAAAGTCGGAAATCGAACGGATCTGGAATCATGGTAAACATGTTATTTTCGACGTTGATGTAGTCGGTGGTTTGAATATTAAATATGCATACCCTGAAAAAGCGTTGACGGTTTTTGTACAACCACCTACGATAGACGAATTAAAAAATAGATTGGTGAATCGGTGTACCGAATCGGAAGAGAATATTCGGAAACGAATTGAAAAAGCTGCGTATGAACTCTCGTTTGCTTCGAAATTTGATGTGATTATTATAAATGATAATTTGAGTGATGCCGTTGAAGAGGCTAAAAAACTTGTCGGTGATTTTTTAAAGAAATAGGAGAGAGAGGTTTGAAACAGAAAGTTGGATTGTTTTTCGGATCTTTTAATCCGATTCACAATGGACATTTAATTATTGCAAATCACATGTTGGAGCATACCGATCTGGATCAGGTGTGGTTTGTGGTTTCGCCTTGCAATCCGCTGAAACAAAAGCAAACATTGCTCGATGAACACCATCGGTTGGCCATGGTTAAAATTGCCATTGATGACAATCCGAATTTTAGGGCCAGCGACATTGAATTCAAATTGCCTCAGCCTTCATATACCACTCATACATTGGCCTATTTATCAGAGCTATATCCGAACAAAGAATTTTGTTTAATTATGGGAGGCGACAATTTGGAATCGATAGAAAAGTGGAAAAACTATCATTTTATTCTCGAAAATTATACAATATATATTTATCCGCGTCCGGATACAGACATAAGCAAGTGGCTCCAGATGGCGAATGTTCATCTTACCAATGCTCCTCTGATGGACATCTCTTCGAGTTTTATCCGTAAACAGATTGCTTGGGGTAAAAGCATTCGATACATTACACCCGATGTTGTGATAAAGTATATTGAAGAAATGCACTTTTATAAGGAGGAATAAATGCGGGCAAAGTCCTTTTTTCGGAACGGAATAATAGATGATTAATACAATAAAATGTAACATTGATGAAAAAAAATACGATAATTTACTTGTCTTTTGTTGTTCAGGTTCTCTTTATTGCCACTTCTACGGCGCAAAAGATTACTCCTGCAAAATTGCAGAATCACGTAGAGATACTTGCTTCGGATTCGTTGGCAGGTCGTAAACCCGGGCTTGATGGCGGAAATAAGGCTGCTGCATATATTCGGGATGTGTTTAAAAACCGGAAGATTTCGCTCCTGGGCGAAGATGGATATTCCTTTTTCGAAGTGGTGACTAATGTGGAGTTGGGACAGAAAAACTCCATGAACTTTTTTAATACGGATTTTCAACTTAATAAAGATTTTCGACCCCTTACCGCCTCTGCCAATGGTTCATTGAATGCTAATCTATATTTTGCCGGCTATGGCCTGGATATTCATTCGGACAGTTTAAAATGGAGCGATTATCCTACGACTTTTAATATTAACCGGATGTGGGTTATTGTTATCCGTAGCGCTCCCAATGCGGATAAGCCGAATTCCAAATATGCCGCTTATGCTTCCGATTGGTACAAAATAGCTACCGCTAAAGACAAGGGAGCCAAGGGAGTAATTTTGGTCTCTCCTCCCTCGCTGGAACCGAAAGATTCGTTGATGCCTCTTTTTGTCGACCAGCAAGCCGGGAGTGCCGGAATCCCGGTAATCAACGTTTCACGGGCGTGTATTGAAAAAATGTTGAAAAACTACGATATTAATATCAGCACAATTGAGCAGCAACTGAACAAAGAAATGAAGCAGACCGGATTGTTTATTCCGATGAAATTGACTGCTACTACAGATTTGAAAATAACCCGTGGAAATACGCAGAATGTGGTCGGATTTATTGAAGGTTCAGATCCAAAATTGAAAAATGAATTTATTGTGGTGGGCGCTCATTACGATCATCTGGGAATAGGAGGTCCGGGCTCGGGTTCACGCATGCCCGATACGGTTGCCATTCATTATGGTGCGGATGATAATGCTTCGGGAGTAGCTACCATGATGGAAGTTGCTGCATCGATTAAAGCCCTCAAAGCGAAGCCCAAACGTAGCCTAATTTTCGTGGCCTTTGGTGCCGAAGAGCTTGGCTTGGTGGGCTCCAAACAGTTTTTCAAAGACAAGCTCGTGGATTCCAAAAAAATTAGTGCCATGATAAATCTCGATATGGTTGGGCGCATGCGGGCCGAAAAAATCCTTAGCGTTGGAGGTACGGGCACGGCAACTGAATTTGAATCGATTCTCAACACTTTGGAACCCAAATCGAAAGTGAAATTGGTGAGAAGTCCCGATGGTTATGGACCTTCCGACCACTCTTCGTTTTACATGGAGGGAATTCCTGTGCTCTATTTTACCACCGGGGCCCATGCCGATTATCACACTCCTTTCGATACTTATGACAAACTCGATTACAACTCGATGAAACTGGTTGCCGATTTAATCTATCAAACTACACTAAGTCTGGCAAATAGAAATGCTTCACTTACGTTTAAAGAAACAGGATCGAAGCCTTCGGAATTTAGAAGGTTAAAAGTTACTTTGGGAATCATCCCCGACATGGTGGGGGGCGAGAACAAAGGGTTACGTGTGGATGGGGTTCGCAAGGGCGGTCCGGGAGAAAAAGGAGGGTTGATGAAAGGTGATGTCATCGTGTCCATTAACGGACAGCCGGTAACCAATATTTACGATTATATGGCACGCCTGCAAACGCTGGTGCCTGGACAAACGGCCAATATTGAAGTGATTAGAAACGGAAAGGTTGAGGTGCTGATTATTCAGCTGTAAGCAATTTTTTATTTATCCATTTGCACTAATCAACGTCAGCATTTTTCGATTCACAATTTCAATTTGCTTGGAAGAGGCATTAATAATTCCATCTTTTACAAACTCGGTTAAAATCCTGCTCACACTTTCTCTTGAGGCATCCACCATATTGCCCATCTCTTCCTGCGTGAGCAGTAGTGGAAACGTATCGGACTTGAAAATGTTATTGGAAAAATTGAGTAGCATATCCGCAATCTTTCCCCTGATCTGTTTTTGGGTTCTGTTTACACAACGGATATAGGCTTCGAGTTCACTTTGGCAGAGTTCGATTAAAATTTGGTCGCTGAAATCGGGATTCGTTCTCAGCAACATCCGGAACACGGATATATCGATGAAACAAACTTCCGATTCATCGATGGCTGTCACGGAGTATTGATTCACCTTGTCGCCGAACGTGGTGGGCAATCCCAGATAATTCGAAGAGGTCGCGATTTTCACAATTTGCTCGTGATAAGGCCCCGTGATATGGATTTTTGCCAATCCCTTTTTTAAAAAGACCACGTTGGTGGAATACATTCCTTGCCGGATGATCGAGTCCCCCTTTTTGAACTTCACAGAGAGACAACTCTCCGATAATTTCGAAAGCTCTTCTTCGTTGAGTTTTTGTTCCGCCAGAGACTTAAACAAGCATAAATGACAATTATTTCCCATGTTTATTTCGGTTTTGAAGCACAAATATACTATAAAATGTGAGATAGATCACAAATTATTGAAGCCTATATCAAATCGATAAACGGAAAAAGCATTCATTTTATGTGTTGCTTTGTAAAACACAAAACAATAGTATTATGGAAGAATCAAATATGGATCAAATTGCGCAATTACAAAAACAAGTGGATGCATTAACAAAAAAGGTCTCCAAACTTGAGAACAACCGCAAGGATCAGTTGTCGATAGCCATCGTGTCCGGCGATTTGGACAAGGTTATGGCTGGTATGATCATTTCATTGGCCGCAGCAGCATCGGATACGAAAGTGAAATTGTTCTTTTCGTTCTGGGCTCTTTCAGCACTGAGAGATCCGAAGAAAACCGGTCAAGGCAAGGATTTCATCTCGAAAATGTTTGGAATTATGTTGCCAAAAGGCAAAAACAAACTGAAACTTTCCAATATGAACATGGTCGGAATGGGTCCAATGATGATAAAATATCTGATGAAAAAGAACAACGTACTTTCATTGGACGAAATGTTTAAAGCAGCGGGTGAATTAGGCGTCGAAATCAGTGTTTGTGAAATGTCTATGGGCTTAATGGGTTTCAAAAAAGAGGAGTTTATCGATTATCCCAATTTGAATTATGTTGGTGCCGCAACATTTGTCGCTGATGCCGGGGAGAGCGCTGCACAACTGTTTATTTAGGCAAAAGTTGCAAAGTAGTTACAAGTAAACAAGTTTCTGGCAAATGAGTCCCGTAGGGACGGAATTTTGGTAGAAGAAATAGAAATCAACATTACAAAGCTGCATAGCAGCGAAATCATAAATGAGTCTACAAAGTAAAAAGTTAACAACAAATATAAAAAAATCATGACAACAGAAGAATTAAAAAACATAGTCGTTGCAAATACCGTAGATGCTCGTGGAACCTCATGCCCGGGCCCATTATTGGCAGCTAAAAAAGCCATTGGAGAAATTGAATCGGGAGAAATTTTAGAAGTATTGTCTGCAGACGAAGGAACCAAAGTTGATATTCCCAGATGGTGCAACAAGATGGAGCATGAATTTTTGGGAGTTATCGAAGAAGACAGTTATTCCCGATTGTTTTTGAGAAAAGCTTAGATCAATTTATTATTATAAGCATCAGTTTCGAACCGTGCTAACACCGGTCAGAAATTGATGCTTGTTGGTAAATTCTTAAAATTAATCTTTAGGATTTTCTATTATTCATCAATTACCCGCTGCAAATATTAATATAAAATATTTTGAGTTTTTGCATTCAAACGACTCAAAAAAGCATTCATATTTTGTTTTTTAAAACATCAACATATGTCAAACGAAACATTTAAGCCGAAAATACTGGTTTTTTCAACCGATAAAATTTCCGATCCGGGAATCGATCAGGCAGGTCTGCGTAAGATTCATTACTCACCTGCGGTTTATGTGATCAGCTTGCCCTGTTCTTCGGGGATCAAGCCCAAGTGGATTCTCCATGCTTTTGAAAAAGGATTTGATGGTGTGTTTATCGCTGCGGATGGCCATGAATGTTCGTATAGTCCCAAATGTGCGGATTACACCAACCAGATTATTTTGGAGTCGCAGGAGCTGATGAAAAAGAACAACATCAGTCCCAAACGGATTCGTATGGCGGCAATCTGTTCTGTGTGTGCCGAACCATTTTCGAGTCACATGGATAACTTCAGCAAAATTTTATTTGAGCTGGGAGATATCACTACTGAAATCAACAAAGAAAAATAACGGGAGATGAAGATGAAAAAAACAGATAAAACTTATGATGCTTTGGTCATCGGGGGCGGAATTGCAGGTCAGGAAGCGGCGCTTAACCTCGCCGACATGAACCACAAGGTGCTTCTTGTTGAAAAAGGACTTTCCATCGGAGGCAAGATGATTCAGCTGAGCAAGGTGTTCCCGACTCTCGACTGCGCCGCCTGCATCACCACTCCGAAGATGTCGGAGACCGCACGACACCCCAATATCACCCCGATGCTGAACAGTGAGATTGAAGGGATCACCAAAAACGGCGACGATTTTGAGGTGAATATCACCAAAAAGCCACGCTATGTCATTCCCGAAGCCTGTACCGGTTGCCAAGAGTGCGAAGTGGTTTGTCCCGAGATTGTTAATGATGAATACAATTGTAATATGGTTGGACGGAAAGCTATCTATATTCCTTTTAGTTTGGCAAATCCAAAGATTGCTGTAATTGACATAGAGCATTGTATAAGTTGTAAACGTTGTGTGAAAGTTTGTGTTCCCAAAGCTATAGATTTTACTCAACAAATAGAGATTTATCAGATAATGGTGAAATCTGTAATTATTACCACAGGGTATCAGTTGTTTCCTCCTGCCGGAAAGCCGGAATACGGCTACACCAAATATCCGAACGTGATCGACTCCATGCAAATGGACCGGCTCATAGCCCCGACCCGCCCATACAACAATGTGCTGAGACCGGGTGACGGGAAAATCCCGGACAATATCGCCTATGTCTTATGTACCGGTTCGCGTGATTCATCGATTGAAAACTCAAGCTGCAGCGTGGAATGTTCCAACAACCCGATCTGCTCTCAAATCTGTTGCATGTATTCCATCAAGCAGGCTCAATTATTAATGGGAGCCTTACCCATGGCGGATATTACAATTTACTACATGGATATCCGTGCGTTTGGAAAAGGATACGAAGAGTTCTTCCAACAGTCGAAATCGATGGGCGTGAACTTTGTGAAAGGTAAAGTGGCCAAAATCCGTGAAAATGAGAATGGAAGCGGTGATTTGATTCTTCGTTACGAAGATGTATTAAAAGGTGTGGTGAAAGAATCCAAGCACGATTTGGTGGTTTTATCGGTGGGAGTTGTCCCGAATAAGGGGATTCCGAATATGTTCAAGAACGAAAAGCTGGAGTTGGATGAATTCAATTTTGTGAAACAGGTCGACGAGTTGGTCAGTCCAGCCATGACGAGCATCGACGGCGTCTTTGTGGCTGGTGCCGCCTGCGGACCGAAAGACATTCCAGATTCCATTTTGTCGGCAGGATGTGCCGCGACAGAAGTTGCCGGATATTTAAGCACAAAGGAAGTTGGCCACGAAGGCACGAAGGCACAAAGAAATGGGAATTAGTGTCGTAGGGGTAAAAAATGGTAAATGGTAAATGGTAAAGGGTAAAAGGTGAACGGTAAACGGTGAATTACGAGAAGTCTTAGTGCTTCTAAGTGAGCTGAGTGCCTTAGTGGTGAAAAAAAAGAAAGCAATATGAAAGAAAGAATAGGCGTATATATTTGTCATTGTGGTGGAAATATTTCCGATTACGTGGATGTAGAAGAGTTGAGTAAAATGTTCCATGCCGAGGATGGAGTCGTCGTTTCAAAAGACGTCATGTTTGCCTGTGCGGATTCCAACCAGAAGAGCATGATCAACGATATCAAGGAGTTCAATCTGGATGCCATCGTGGTGGCTTCGTGTTCCCCGAAACTGCACTTGCATACTTTTAAGAATGTGGCGTTGAGGGCGGGGTTGAATCCGACGAATTATGTTCAGGTAAACATTCGGGAGCAATGTTCCTGGCCGCACTCCGACCAGCCACGGGAAGCCACAGTTAAGGCTGCTGGATTGATCAGGGCCGGCATCAACCGGGTTTCACATTCCGAATCGCTGGACAACATCGAGATTACGGTGAAAAAATCTGTACTGGTTGTTGGTGCTGGAGTTGCGGGAATGAAAGCGGCTATCGATCTGGCCCGTTTGGGCAACGAAGTCTATCTGGTGGAGAAGGATTATTTTGTGGGCGGACGCATTGCTCAAAATGAAAAACTGTTCATGTCCGGTCAAAAAAGCAAAGATATTGTCACAAAGTTGTTTACCGAACTGAAAAGTTACAAAAACATCACCCTTTTCACCGGGGCTACCATCGAGAAATCGAGTGGAAGTTTGGGGAATTTCCATGTGGATATCAAAATCAAACCTCGATATATCAAAGGGAAAGCAGATTACAACATGGTGCAGAATGCCATGCAGGAATGCTCTGCCTACGTTTATGACGAATTTAATTTCGGATTGGCAAAACGCAAAGCAATCTATAAAAATTATCCCGAAGCACTTCCCGATGTCCCCGTGGTGGATGTGGAAGCCTTGAAAAACGAACCTGAGTTATTTACTAAATATGCTTCCATTTTTGATTTCAGTCAGGAAGATGAGCTGATTTCACTCATTGCGGGCGCTGTGTTGGTGACTACCGGTTTTGATTCCTATCAACCCAAGGAGGGAGAATACGGATACAAAAACATCAAGAATGTGCTTACTCTGCCCGAATTTAAACGGTTGATGGAGTTGAATCCCGACAAATTAGTTTATAACCAAAAACCGATCAAAAACGTTGCGTTTATCTACTGTGTGGGAAACCGCCAGACCAAAGGCGAAAATAAATACTGTTCCCGTCAGTGCTGCACTTCAACCATATACACGGCCATTGAACTGAAAGAAAAATACAAAAACATCACTACGTTCCATCTTTTCAGAGATATCCGGACTTATGGAAAACAGGAGATTTTATATGAAGCATCTTCAAAGCAAGGGGATATTTATCTGCGCTTTGATGAAAAAGAGCCACCAACAGTAGAGCAAGTCGTTAATTCCCTGATTGTAAGGGTTAAAGACTATTTAACGGCAAAGAAAGAACTGGAATTGGAAGCGGATATGGTGGTTTTGGTCACCGGAATGGTTGCACGCGACGACAGTCAACATATCTCGGAAATGTTTAAGATTCCGATTGGTAGCGATAAGTTTTTCAACGAGATTCATCCAAAACTGAAACCGGTAGAAACGGTGATTAAGGGGGTTTACATCGGAGGTACTTGCCAGGGACCGAAAAATATCAGCGAATCGGTCCAATCGTCCCTTTCCGGAGCGGCAAAAATCAACGCACTGCTCAAAGGCGGCACGCTCTCCCTCGATCCGATCATTGCCCGGGTAAACAGTGATCTCTGCACATGGTGCGGGAAATGTGAAGCCGTTTGTGAATATACCGCTATCAAAGAGGTAGCAGTCGAAAGTAAACATATTGCAGCTGTTAACGAAGCAATATGTACTGGTTGCGGAATTTGTGCCCCGGTTTGTCCTGTGAATGCCATTGAAATTGCGCAATTTACCGATATTGAAATTGAATCTATGATAGATGGGTTTATGGAAAAAGTTGAGTTTGCAGCATCCGAAAATGCAACGGAAAAAGATCAAAAGGCCGAGGTCGTTAGAATGAAAGCATTTCCTCAACTTTGGAAAAACATACTGCAATTCATGAACGGAGGCAAGAAAACGATTCCTCAGATTGCAGCCGAATTAAACGTCGACAAGGAGGTGATCACCTACCATCTGATGACGATGAATAAATATAATGTCGTGATGGCGGATGGCATGGATGACGATGATGCCTATTTTTATTACAAAATTAAAAATCAGTAACGATGGCAAGAATAAATCCTGAATTTATCACAGAACTCAAAAAATACGGAGCCGGAGACTATACGGCATGTTTCAATTGCGGAACCTGTACGGCCACGTGCTCATTGTCCACGGAAGAGAACTCATTCCCACGCGAGATGATCCGTTACAGTACCTTGGGGTTGGAGGACGAAATTGCCTCCTCGCTCAAGCCTTGGCTGTGTTACTATTGCGGTGAATGCTCGTCGCAATGTCCACGGACGGCGGAACCCGGCGAACTGATGATGTCGCTTCGCCGCTGGCTGACGGCAAAATACGACTGGACAGGCCTTTCTGGTTTACTCTACAAATCGCTGATGCTGACGTGGACGGCCATGATTCTGGTTTTTGCCGGAGTTCTAGCATTTGCCTGGTACAAAGATTTTAACATTGAACAGATCATGCATTTTGGACATTTGTTTGAGATGTTTGCCATCGGAGGTGTTTTCGCCGTGATTTTTATCCCGAATATCTCCCGAATGTGGTACTTTACGGTGCTGAAGCCCAAAAAGAAAGTGGCGTTTATGACGTATGTAAAGAGTTTGGGCGAATTTTTCGTTCACATGTTCACCCAGAAACGTTCCTTGGGTTGCGACGATAACAAATGGCGTTGGTTTGAGCATTTTATCCTCGTTATAGGCTATTTGTCACTCCTTTTCACCACCGTCTTCCTCGATTGGTTTGGCTCCGAAAACATGTTTGTGATCGTGCTTGGTTATCTGGAAAGCGCCCTCATTTTTATCGTCACCTTTGATTTTGTATTAAGCAGAATCAATAAAAACAAGGCTTTGAACAAGCACTCACAGCCTTCGGATTGGTTCTTCGTTATCTGGTTGCTGTTGATGGGTGTTACCGCTTTTGCCGTCCGTCTGTTCATCGATTTGGGTTTAATTCAAAACAGTCTGTGGTTATACCTGTTTCATCTGACCATTTTGGCTCAGTGGGCCTTAATTATTGTTCCTTTCGGCAAGTGGACGCACTTCTTGTATCGCTCGTTTGCGATGTATTTTGAGAAACTTCTGGCGAAGAGTTTATAAAGTCCATAAAGTTTGTAAAGTGAGCTATGCGATGATATGCTACGCAGACTTTTTTTCGACAGGATTAACAGGATTAGCTACAGTTCGGCAGGCTTACTTCGACCTTTCTCAGTACATCGCACTGCAACGCGCAATGCTACCTCCGGTCGTTTTGGAGAGGTGGGCACAAATATAATTAGAATAAAATCAACAAAAATGTCCGGGAAAATTAGTTTTTCCGGACATTTTTTGTTTCTTTTAGATGAAACTCAGAGGTTACCACGTTTGTTTTTCAATCGACTGTAGTCGAAACAATCCAATTCTTTTGCATTTTCAAATTCTACCTACTAATAAGGACAGCATAAATATAGTTGTTGAAATCTGTTTAACGAATAAAAAGAAGCCTAGCCGATGGTTGACGGCGGGGCAGGTTCAATTGAAATTGAGTGTTATTCTTTTATTATCTTTTTAATTTTCGCTGTTTTCCCATTTTCAAGTTTAAGTAAATAAACTCCGGGAGCAAAATCGCGGGTCTGTAAGGTGGTTTTTTCAACAAAGTCACCTTCGTAAACTACAGCTCCTAATGCATTTAAAACTTGAATATATAGTAGTTCATTATTTCCATTCCACTCAATTTTCAGATTGTTTGAAACCGGATTCGGATAGATGGATATGGGCGAATTTTCAGGAGAAGGGGTGATTCCTGCTGTAATTATTGTCAGATTAATGGCAATAGTGCTGTCGCATCCTGCGGCATTAGGGATTACAACCGTTATTATCCCTGATGTTGTATAAACCTGACCGTCAGGGGCGGTATAGCTATCACAAGCTGTTTCGGTAATTGAACTGAAAGAGCTTTTATTAACCGTTAAGTTAATGGTAATCGTGCTATCGCATCCTACGATGTTAGGAATTAAAGCAGTCTTAACCCCTGAATTGGTGTAAACCTGACCGTCAGGAGCTGTATAGCTATCACAAGCAGTTTCGGTGATTGAACTTGTAGTACTTTGATTAACGGTCAAGTTGATGGTGATCATGCTGTCACACCCTGCGGCATTATGAATAAAGGCAGTTTTGACCCCAGGTGTTGTGTAAACCAGTCCGTCAGGGGCAGTATAATTATCACAAACTGTTTTAGAGATTGAGCTGAAAGAATTAACACAATTTACATGTATTCTAGCAATATGGTTTCTTCCTATTCCATTATATGAAGTTAGATTGCCTCCGATAATAATTTTTCCATCGTTTTGGATAGAGGTTGTTAAAACATAGCTGTTGGCCCCAGTTCCCTGATCAAATGTGGCGTCCAGCGATCCATCGGCATTCAGGCGAGCAATGTAATTTCTTCCTGTTCCATTATAGCTAGTGAATTGGCCTCCGATAATAATATTACCATCACTTTGTACGACGACTGTAAAGATAGGATCGTTTGCTCCAGTGCCCGGATTAAACGTGCCATCCAACGTTCCATCCGAATTAAGACGGGCAATATAATATCTTCCTGTTCCATTATAGCTAGTGAATTGACCACCGATTAAAATTTTTCCATCACTTTGTACAGCAGTTGTTTCAACATAATTGCTAGCTCCCGTGCCGGGGTTAAACGTGACATCCAGTGTCCCATTGGCGTTTAGACGAGCTATACGATTTCTTTCAGTTCCATTATAGGAAGTAAAAACTCCTCCGATAATAATTTTTCCATCGCTTTGTACAGCAGTTGTATTGATATAGTTGTTAGCACCTGTGCCGGGGTTAAACGTGGCATCTAGCGTTCCATTGGCATTTAAGCGGGCAATATGGTTCCTTGCGGTTCCATTATAGGAAGTAAACCAACCTCCGATTAAAATTTTACCATCGGGTTGAATGGTGATATTACTCACGTAATTGTCTGCCCCCATGCCAGAATTAAACGTAGTATCCAGCGTTCCATCGACTTTTAAACGAGCTATACGATTTATTGCGGTTCCATTGTAGGAATTGAACCAGCCTCCAATAATGATTTTTCCATCGCCTTGGATAGTGGTGGTAGTAACCCAGAAGTCTGTTCCCGTACCAGAGTTAAATGTAGAATCCAGCGACCCATCAGTATTCAGGCGAGCTATATAATTTCTTCCGTTTTCATTATAGGAAGAGAATTGTCCACCAATAATAATTTTTCCATCGCTTTGGATGGTGGTTGTTCTGACATAACCATTTGCTCCCGTACCGGGGTTAAAAGTGGCGTCAAGCGTACCATCCGCGTTTAGGCGGGCTATATAATTTTCCCCTTTTAAATTATAGGAATTGAAAACCCCACCAATAATAATTTTTCCATCGCTTTGGATGGTAGTTGATTCTACATAATTATCTGCACCTGAACCAGGGTTAAACGTGATGTCAAGTGTCCCATCGGCATTCAGGCGCGCAATTCGTCTTCTTTGAGTTCCATTATAAGAAAAGAAATAGCCTCCGATCATGATTTTCCCATCACTTTGGATGGCAATTGTTTCAACAAAATTGTCTACTCCCGCACCAAGGTTAAATGTGGCATCAAGCGTTCCATCTGCATTTAGGCGGATTAAACGGTTTCTTGCGGTTTCATTATATGAAGTGAAATTGCCTCCGATTAGAATTTTACCATCACTTTGTACGGCGATTGTCTTGACAGAATTATTTACCCCCGTGCCGGGGTTAAATAAGGCATCAAGCGTCCCATCGGTGTTCAGACGGGCAACACGGCTCCTTGCGGCTCCATTGTAGGAAGAAAAATTACCTCCGATAATAATTTTTCCATCGCTTTGTACGGCGCTTGTATAGACATCACTGTCTGCTCCCGTGCCCGGATTAAATGTGGAGTCAATTGTTCCATTGGCAGTCAGACGGGCAATGCGGTTCCTTGCACATCCATTAAACAAAGTAAATCTGCCACTAATTAAAATTTTACCATCACTTTGAATTGCGATTGCATACACATCACCGTTTGTTCCCGCACCGGGGTTAAACGTGGTGTCAAGCGTCCCATCGGCATTCAGACGGGTAACACGACTTCTTGCGGTTCCATTATTGGAAGTGAAAGCGCCACCAACAATAATTTTTCCATCGCTTTGTACGACAATTGTCTTGACTGAATTATTTACACCCGTCCCAGGGTTAAACGTAGAATCAATTGTCCCATTAGTATTTAGGCGAGCAATTCGTCTTCTCCCTGTTTCATTATAGGAAGTGAAATTGCCTCCGATAATAATTTTACCATCACTTTGTATGATGGTTGTATAGATATCACCATTTGCTCCATCCCCCAAACCAAATCCGACATCCGTTGGGTTAAACGTGTGGTCGATAGTTCCAGACTGGGCCTTTATAATAAAAGGAAAAGCTGTAAAAAGCAATATTGCTAAAAATATTTTCTTATTATTCATAAGTTTTTTATTTAACGAAAATTATTAAGATCATCCCGATTTTCTTTTTTACTTTTTGCAAAGCTTTGAATTGAATTTTGGAAAAAAAATCTTTTTATTTCATTATTGTCATTTATTTTTTAATACCGTCTTTATTAAGTTTTTTCATCGCCTTGTTGCTAATGATTGAATAGTCGCCATAGGGCAACTATATCGCACTTGTTTTCAAGTTATATCTTATTATTTATATTGCTGCTTGCCAGAAAAATGTCTGGCAATATTAAAGTTTTGGCTATTTCCGAGATCATTGGTTTATTCATAGCTTTAGGGCTTGGTTTATATTGACATCAAAATTAACTAATATTTTTATATATCCAAATCATTCCAAAGGTTTTTTCAATTATTCAGCCATCGGTATTGCCGGGGATGGAGTTAGGGTTGGGGTTTCTTAGTTTATTCCGGCGATAGTACTTCTGGTTTCACGCATAGTCTTACCGTCAATGCTAATCACCTCGCCATCCGTTCGTTCCATTATCGAATTGGTCCACTTGATAAAACAGGATTCAAATTCTTTTGGATCAAGAGCTGAGAAAAATCGGTTAAATGTGTCGTGTGATGGATGCCTCCAGGAAGTTCTAAAATAGTTTTAAGTCAATCGTATTTCAACTTGTAATAGAGTTCCATATCATACCATGAGTCGCCTCTGCATAATATGCAAGCAATGGAGATGAAAATCCAGGGCTGACGCATTAAAATTTTATCAACTTCAATAAATATGAATTTTCCCAGCCCGCCGCTTTTCGTTTTCCCTTTATGCTTGCTTTAAGCGAATCATTTTTTAAAATATTCAAGCAAATCTTGTTTAACATCGAGAGATTCTGTGCTGCATTTTTTGTTCTGGCCCTTTGATAATCTTCATTAAATGTCATGTCTAAAGTCCAGTGCAACTTGTTTTCAACGCCCCAATGGCTTCTCACTGCCCGGTTTATTTTTTCAGATTCTGAAATTGAACAAATATAATATCTCGTATCACTTTCGGTTTTTTTAGTCGCCTTAAAATACCGCACACTTTCAATTTTGGCAATTGCCTTTAACCCAATCCAATCCTGTGGGTTTTCAACCAGTTGGAAATCTGTAACTACAGAACATTTGCGTGTTTCTACCCGGCCATGTCCCATATCAAGCTCTTCCGACATGCTTTCGGATTTCAACATTTTAAAGCTGTCTTCCATATCATGCAACAAATTCCCATGATTGCCCTTAACAGCCAGTATATAGTCTCCTTTTTGACTGATTATTTGTTCCGCAATACTTTTCTGACAACCCATCGCATCAATGGTAATAATGCAATTTTCGATCAATAAAACTTTCAACAATTCAGGAATTGCTGTGATTTCATTGCTCTTTCGGTCGGTTTTAACCTGACCTAAAACCAATTCATTTGTATCAGCCCACGCACTCACGATGTGAACTGCAGATTTATCAACGCCTTTGGTTCCACGCATAGTCTTACCGTCAATGCTAATCACCTCGCCATCCGTTCGTTCCATTATCGAGTTCGTCCACTTGATAAAACAGGATTCAAATTCTTTTGGATCAAGAGCTGAGAAAAACCGGTTAAATGTGTCGTGTGATGGGATGCCTCCAGAAAGTTCTAAAATAGTTTTAAGCCAATCGTATTTCAACTTGCAATAGAGTTCCATATCGTACCATGACTCGCCTCCGCATAATATGCAAGCAATGGAGATGAAAATCAAATCCTCCATTTTATGAACCTTGCGTCTGTCTATTCTTGGATCTTTCATGCTCCAAAAATATGACTTTAAATCTAAAACCGCCATATTTTATATCTATCTGATTATTAGATAAATATACGAATATTTATTGAAACAAACAAACTTTAAGTCTTGATTGTCAATTATTTATGAATTTTTTTTATTCAACAAGCACATGTGTAATGCATGGATTTTTTAATGCGTCAGCCCTGGATGAAAATCAAATCCTCCATTTTATGAACCTTGCGTCTGTCTGTTCTTGGATTTTTCATGCTCCAAAAATATGACTTTAAAGTTAAAATCGCCGTGTTTTGTATTTATCTGATTATCAGACAAATATATGAATATTTGTTGAAACAAGCAAGTTTTAAGTATTGATTGTCAATTATTTATGAAGCTTTTTTTATTCAACAGGTACATGTGTAATGTATAGCTGTTTTAATGTGTCAGCCCTGAAGAACGTGGAGTGTATTTTGGAAAATTAGCACAATACGATTACCTTGTTAAAATTGGTATCAGTCGAACGGAATCAAAATTGAGTTTCGCGGATTAGATAAAGAACAGGAAGGTTTATTTATGATGAGCTGAAATTGATTGAGTTGTGATTAGAAACGAACAGCAACTATTTTTGAACAATAGTGGGTCGGATTTTGAAAGATTGGCAAAAATAAATACCTTTGGGGTGCGGTGAAAGGGTGGCTGGAACTAATTTTGATACTGCGGTAAACCGCACCCATTACCTTAAAAAAGAAACAGCATTGAAAAGAATAATATTAATTGGGATAGTTTTCGGAATAACTTCTTGTTCAATCTTGGTTGATCCGCAAAATGTGGAAATGCGATTTGAAAAAGAATATTACTTTAAAGATGATATTTGGGGATTTATCGAGTGTAAATGGAGGACATATAAAAGAAATATGAACTACATTCGTTATGACAAAAAGCGGAATATTATAGAGGAAGGGGAATATGGTGAACGTTTTCATTTTGGAAGTTCTAAAGTGAATTCAGATAATTCAGTGTCTGTAACTTATGGAGAAGGAACTGATTTTGAAAAGTTAAATACTGTTCGTTTTAATCAATATGACAGTGCAAATAAAAAAATATCTGACGAACTTTGGCAATATATTGACAACAAAAAAAGTAATTTGATAAATAAAACATTTTTTGAATATGATTCTATTGGTCAATTGGTCAAAGAAATTGAATACAACAAGGATTCTCAAGTTTCCAGACTGAAAACTCACAATTCGATAAAGGAGAGGGACAAGATGATATCATATCGAAGTGAAATTAGATACAATGACAAAAGTGCGATAAATGTTGTAGAACAGGATACCACGATTATAGATACTTTAAATAGGCCTCTTGTAAAAAGCTGTTACAATAACGGAATATTTAGTTATAGGATTGAATATCGATACTCCCATAATTTTGTGACTGAAATCAGATACGAAAATAAACCGGATAGCTTGTGTTCAATTACGTTATGGAATTATGATTATTCGAAAAATTTGATCAGTAAATCAGTAATAGAAATTGGAAGTCAACCTGAAAAAGAGGTTTATATTTACAATTTAAACAATTTATGTAAAAAGAAAAAATATTATCACGGTGAGGATTTTGAATATTATATAAAATACAAATATAAAGAGTTTAAAACGGATTAATTATTAATAAGTGACTATGGATGAAAAGGTTGCCGATAACAAAAAGCCTTAATTTTTAGTGGGGTGAACCGATATTGGAAACGACAAATAAATTATAAGCTAACTAAAAAGTGGAACTTAAATTCCATTGAAAAGTAAGCCTCGGGCGGGGGCATATTCAAAGACATCAATTATGACGATAGAACTTTTATGGGATCTAAAATATAGCGGTAAAGATAAAGAATGGTTTGGACCTGTGGCTAATATTTGCCCATACAATAAAGTGGAATTAAGTCTCTGTGTTGAGGATAAAGAACAAGACATAAATGGCAAAATAGAATTGGTTAAACAATTTGCCAAAGACTATAATTCAATTATGGAAGAGCTTTACAATCTTGCATTTAGAAAGTATAAACACACTGAATTTGAAGTGACAAGAAAAGGAATAGAGCAAATGTATTTTTTAACTGCAGTGAATTTGAAGGATGACAACAGAACTTGGTGGCTGACATTAGAACCATTCGGTAATGTCGGATCGACTTACAACCACTTCTTGCGTTTTACTATGGTGGATAGAAAAATAATTTGGACAAACATTGATTAAATTCGACAGTTTGAAAAGCGGTTTTGCACAATTTTAGATTGACGATTTTTAAAAATCCCAACAAAAATAAATACCTTTGGGGTGTGGCTAAAGGGGCGCATTAATCCACGCTCCAGAACGTAAACTCAAATTTGAACTATGAAGAATCTACAATGGTTACTGTTTTTGTTTTGTGCTCTATTTGCATCTTGCCAAGATGGAAATAGAGATGGAAACACCAGCGTTGACAAAACAGAAACCGTTCAGCAATCGGATTCGTCATTGGAAAATAAGTTCAATGTTAAGGCAAAAAAGCTTAAGGAAGGTGGATATGAATTATTGGACAATAAGTTAAGAGCTGAATTTATATTAAAAGGAACGTTCCTTTCAAAATATTCGATTGAGATTAAAAATGACTCAATTTCCATTTTGTCGAAGTTAGAGAACAATAAATGGGAATATTTTGACACAATCAGGCACATGTTCCATATTCTTGGCACCAATGAGATAATGCTACCGGCGTATAGAATAGTTGACTTTGATAATGACGGAAATCAAGATTTGGTTTGTCGGGTTTACACGAATGTCAATGGAAACGGATGGTCTGTAATTTATTTTAATAACCCAGCACGGGAAAAATTATGTCTTTTATGGAATTCAGCTGAAAAAGGACACCAGAATTTGGAATTCTCCAGTATATAGCGTTAAAGATAGTACCATAAGGTGTACTCTATTTCAGGAGCATTCGGGCTTTCGTTTAAAAGCAAATATAAACTTAAAGACTACAGGGCCCTCCCATTTGAAAAACAAGAATCAGATTATTCTCAATTGAAAAAGGATGGAACCGGTGGAATTGAAAGATTTTACATTGGGAAAGGTTCCAAGTGGAAGCTGATTAAGGAGACAAAAATTGAAGCTGATTGAGAAACATAAAATCGGTTTTGAAAAGTCGGAAGAAGCCGAGGTGTTAAACCGGGCTTCTTCCCGGACTCGAAAATCAAGCCCTGCCCTTACGATGTGATAAAAAGTAAAGCACAGGTGTTACCAATGACGTAAGCAGGAGCGAAGAAGCCAACCCGCCCACGATTACGGTGGCCAATGGTCGTTGAACATCCGAACCCACACCCGTGTTCAGTGATGCAGGCAACAAACCGATAATCGCGATAAGCATGACCAGGAAGATGGGGCGGAACTGGGTTTTGGAACCAATCGACACCACCTCGCGAATTGGTGTATTTTTGTTTCGCAACAACCGGTTTAAATAGCTTACCCAAAGTACACCCGCCATCACGCAAACCCCGGCCAGCGAAACAAACCCCACTCCAGCCGAAATGCTAAGGTTGATGTTCCTGAAATACAACGCTAAAATGCCTCCCACCATGGCAAACGGAATATTTGCCATCACGATTAGTGCATACTTGAACTGGTACTTGAAATAGACCAGCAGGATTGAAAAAATCAACAACAGGGTAATCGGGATAATGGTCAGCAAACGGTTCTGTGAGCGTTTGAGATTTTCAAACTGTCCCCCGAGATTATACGAATAATTTTGAGGCAAGGTAATTTGTGCATCCAGTTTCTCTTTAGTCTCTTTTGCAAAACTTCCTTGGTCGCGACCCCTGATGTTCGTTTTAACCGTAATCTGGCGCTTGTCCTCGTCCCTGCAAATTACCGATTGCCCTTCGGCCAAGCGGATGGAGGCCACTTGCGACAACGGAATCCTTAGACCGGTTTTAGTTGGAATAATAATTTGCCCGATTTGTTCCGGCGTGTTTCGGCTCTCTTGGGTATATCGCAACACGATGTCGAAAATCCGGTCTTCTTCGCGCAATGAGCTTACGGGCAATCCGCCGATAGCCATTTCCAATACCGAGTTGACATCTTCGACATTCACACCGTACCGGGCAGCTGCGGAGCGATTCACTTCAACCACCAATTGGGTTTGTTTTTGTTCCTGTTCAATGGCCGTTTCCGAAGCTCCAGGAATTTTCGAGACAATTTTCAAGACTTTTTCGCTGTAACTCCGCAAGGTGTCCAAGTTTTTACCGGTAATAAAGATGGCCAAATCGGAGGAAGAACCGGTTGCATTTTCGGTAACCATGTCGATAATCGGTTGGGTGATGGTAAAACTTGCACCCGGGATCAGACTTTCCAAATGGTTTTTAATGTCCAAAACCAACTCTTTTTTGGTGCGTTTGCTCTTCCAATCACCATAGGGTTTCTTTAGCTGAACCATGGCTTCAATCCGGTTTGGGCCAAAAGGATCGGCTCCATCATCGGTGCGGCCAAGTTGGGTCATCACACCCGAAATCTCATCGTATTTGGATAACTCTTTACGGATTAATTCGGGGTACTGCTTCGAGGTTTCGAGCGAGATCCCGGAAGGGAGGAACACCCGTACCCACACGCACCCTTCGTCCAATTCGGGAAGGAATTCGGTGCCCAATTGAGTCCAGCCGATACCGCCAATCAGCAACATGACCGCTGCTCCGACTAAAATCGTTTTTGGCGCTTTTAAAGTGTAGTGCAGAACTTTCACATATACTTTTTCAATAAAGTCCCACAAAAAGTTCTTGTGCTCTTTCGCTTTGGGTTTAAAGAAATATGAACTCAACACGGGAACCATGGTAATGGAGAAAATCATGGAGCCCAAAATTGCAAACGAAAGCGTCCATGCCATTGGAGAAAACAGCCGTCCCTCTACACGTTGCAGCGTGAACATGGGCAATAGGGCCACGATGATGATGAGAACCGTGTAAAGGATTTGCTGTTGAACTTCGCGTGCAGAGCGGATGACCAGGGTTTGGATCGGAACTTGGGTTCCTAAATTGGACTTGTTGTTGAGGTTCCGGATGATGGTCTCGATCATTACCACCGAAGCATCCACAATCAGCCCGAAATCAATGGCTCCGAGTGAAAGCAGGTTTGCCGGAATACCGATCAGATACATGCAGATAAACGCGAATAATAGCGAAAACGGGATGGCTAGCGATGAAATAA
>CAUVYH020000029.1:0-42115 GCA_963556065.3 Bacteroidales bacterium | reverse complement strand
GGATACGACTGCAAACTGTCGAGTAGATTTGACAAAAACGTTGGGCAATTGCAATTTTTGTATCGCTTTGCCATCGGGTCCACATGCTTTTCGAAGCATCGAAGATAAATAATATCCGGGTTAAATGTCCGTCTTTGGCAGTTATTATAGTATCCTTATTGTCGTTCGTTTGAGTTACAGATTGTCCATGCAACCGAATATCCACATAGTGTGAAAAAGATAATTATTGCAATTTGTCCACTCTTTTTTATCATAAATAACGAATTAATAATCGCCCAAAGTTTCCTGCAACTGTGCGAGCGCAACTGTCGGCTTGTTCATCCGTGGGAGCTGTGCCATGCCATTTGTGTGTACCCATCATAAAGTCCACGCCATATCCCATTTCAGTCTTCATAAGGATGGCAACGGGCTTGCCCTTTCCTGTTGAGGATTTTGCCTGTTTCATTGCAGAAACAATCTCTTCCATATTGTTTCCATTCGTCTCGATGACCTTGAAATTAAACGACTCCATTTTTAGGTGTAAATCACCGAGTGATAATACATCATCCGTGGGGCCGTCAATTTGTTTGCCATTATAATCGATGGTAAGGATGAGGTTGTCGATGCCTTTTGCTCCGGCAAACATAAATGCTTCCCAGTTTTGTCCTTCTTGCAATTCTCCGTCACCGGTTAATACCCAAACTAATTTCGGGTCATGATTCATCTTTTTTGCCAATGCAGCTCCAACAGCAACGGAACTACCTTGTCCGAGCGAACCTGAAGCTATTCTGATTCCGGGAAGATGTTCCGCAGGGGTCGGATGCCCTTGCAAACGGGTCCCAAGTTTGCGGAACGTTTTCAGCTCTGCAATAGGAAAATAACCTGAGCGGGCCAAAACACTATAAAAAAGAGGTGAAATATGTCCGTTCGACAAGAAGAATTGATCCTGACCTTTAGCCTCCATGGTAAATTGCTGAGGATTGTGATCCATGACCTCAAAATAGAGTGCCGTTAAAAAATCCGCACAACCTAAAGATCCTCCGGGATGTCCCGAAGAAGCTCCGTTTACCATTCTTATTATATCTCTCCTTACTTGAGAAGCAATGTTCGTGAGTTCGTTGATTGTTGCCATATAATTAGTTTTTTGCAAAAGTACAATTTTTTTATGATCTCGATTGTAATTCGGAACGAAAATAAGGAAACAACTACGATTTTTTTGATTGAAAATTCAAGTAAAAAGCCATCTCTTTTTTTGTTCTTGAACTGGCATCGGCTGAATAATTTAAGCTTTTGTTTGGCTATATTCCAAAAAAATCAAATATGGCATCCACTTCACCTGCCCAGAATTGATAATTATGTTCTTTCTCGGGGGTGCTTAGTTTTACTTTAAGCGTAGGGCTTTTTCTTTTTAATTCATTGTAAAACAGAATTGTTTGGGAACTTGGCACCACTTTGTCTTTTAATCCATGCCCAAGGTAGATTGGTGTTTTTAAATCCGCAATGCGATTAAACGGATTATCGACGGTTTCCCATCTTTTTTTAAACGTGAAATAACTTCCGTAATATCCTTTACACAGGTTGTCGTTTGACATAGCTGCCTGATTGTAATCTCCGGATAAAGCGGCAACTCCTTTAAATAGATTGGGACAATCCATGGCTACAAGAACCGCACCTCTTGCACCGGTAGAGAGTCCGATCACATAATTTTCTTCCTTTAGATCAAATAACCCGTTTTTTGCTTGTAATTGCACAATTAAGCTATCGGTTAACCATTTTCGGGTAGGGTACTTCACCCAATCGGTGCGAGTTTCTTTAAATGTATTCGCATGGTAAATACTTTTTCCCATATCGGGCATTACTAAATTATATCCTTTTTCTAAAGCCAAGTTGCACACGCTGGAATGCTCACACCAACTTTCGGGTGGAAAATTCCATCCTTGCAGTAGTAATATCGTTCCTTTGGCCGGTTTGCTTGTAAATTCAATTATAACTCTGTGTCCGTTCATTGTCGTGTCGATAGTTACAGCATTTTGGGTAAAACTGCTTTTTAAAGATATCAGCATAAATGTGGATAGTAAAAAAATGTTTAGCTTTCCATTTTTTATCATAACTCAAACTTTTTATGATGCCAAAATTACATAATTTTTCGGACTAGTTTTAGTATATAAGAAATCAATTTACACAAAACCAGTTAATTAGATGAAATTCTAAAAAAAATAGGCAAAAAGTTTGTGAATTAAATTATTAATGAGTACTTTTGCAGTCCAAATAAATAATGCGATGAAAAGAACATATCAACCTTCGAACAGAAAAAGAAAAAACAAACATGGTTTTTTTGAAAGAATGTTAACAGCAAACGGTCGTAACGTGTTAGCAAGACGTCGTGCTAAAGGAAGACAAAAACTTACTGTTTCTGACGAACGCAAAGGGGTAAAACTCTAAAAGAACTTATAAATTTGTTTAGTATCGAATTAAAGGAAGCATTATTATAGCTTTCTTTTTTCGTATGTAAATTTCTGTTGATGTGTCGTTCTGCTATCGGGAAAGATTGATGAAAAAATATGGGTTTCCGACGGCATCCATGAACTTTATAAAATCAGTTTTACGAATAATCAGCGATGCGGTATTCAAGTTTGGATGAAAACTCACATATTCCGATTGTTGAATTTGCTCATCAATAAAGACAATTACATGATTTGCCACATCATTGATCAACCCGAACGGAGTTACCGATCCCGGAGTGAGTTTCAGATGTTTCATCAATCGTTCTTCCGAAGCAAAAGTCAACTTTCCTTGTTTAAGTTGCTGCTCCAGATCTCTGATTGCCAGATTAGAATCACAGGGTAAGAGTATAAGGTAATGCTTATTTCCTTTATGATTTCTCATAAATAAATTCTTACAATGTGTGGCATCGTGGCTATCCCAATATTGTTTGGCTATTTCGATGGTTGGAGCCGGCGGATGTTCAATATACTGAAATTTTATTTTTAGATTTTCAAGAAACAGATATAGATTTGGGTCGCCATTCATTATGTTACATGTTAAAATAATCTTTAATTCCTTCGATAATAAAGCTCTTGATTTTAGGAACCTGATTCGTTACTTTTGTTGTATAGTTAGATTCTTTAACCATTTCATATTCATATTCAACACGAATTCCACTTTTGAACTTTGGGCCCAGCAATTCCATTAAATAGGCAATGTTTTCGGAATATGTAAAAACCAATTTTTCGCCGATTATACTTGCGTATGCGGAAACAAATGCCTTTTGCTTGACGTAGTTTTTATTAAATACATACTTCAGATTTTGCGCCTTGGTAAAGAAAATTTCAGGAATATTGAGATCTTTGTTTCCGGTACATACGATAAAATGATTATCTTGTTTTAAAATAGCCCCAAGTTTCGGTAAATTCTTCTTTTTTTGTCCTTTTTAAATAATTGCCCTTATAAACTCTTACGGTACGGTATGCTTTCCACATTCCTTCAATCGGGTCTAAATTAAGCGAATGAGAAATAAGATAGCGCTGATAGTTAGAAGCTATTTCATCGCATTGGGCGAGCATGCGGTATCCCCACAAATTGATGATAATCGTTAAGATCAATGCTTTCCCAAACGTTCTGATTTTCATTCTCGGTTGTATTATTTTACGAAATTACAAAAGTTCAATCAACCTAACTCATTTTTTCGATAAATTGTTCGTAGGTAAATCCTGTCAATTTGACGTTGCCGGAATGTGAAAAGATGTCAAATTGTCCTTTTAAACAAAATTGAAATTATGATATAGTCTTAGATATCAATAAAATAACATAAATAAATGGAGCTGAACTTTGCAATTGGTTAATTGTTTGATTGATGGCTTTCAAAACAAACAAATACGATGAACTTACAGAATTTTACGATAAAATCGCAGGAAGCAATTGCTCAGGCGCAGCAAATTGCAGTGCAAAATCAAAATCAGCAAATAGAAGATGGGCATATTTTTCAGGCTATGCTTGAGATGGATGAAAATGTTATTCCATTTTTACTCAAGAAGTTGGGAACCAATCTTTCAAAAATAGAAGAGGAGGTTTCGAGTTTGATTCAATCGTACCCGAAAGTTTCCGGAGGAAATGATCAGACCTATTTATCTCGTGCGTCAAACAATGTAATTCAAAAAGCAATTTCTCTTACCCAAAAAATGGGGGATGAGTTTGTTTCGTTGGAACACCTTTTTATGGCAATGGTTGATTCGGGGGAACCGGTTGGAAAGATTCTTAAATCAAACGGTGTAAGTTTGAAAGAGTTATACACGGCGGTTGAAGAAATGCGTAAAGGGACAAAGGTAAACTCACAAACAGCCGAAGATACTTATAATTCTCTTTCAAAATATGCTCGCAACTTAAACGATTTGGCAAGAAAAGGAAAGCTTGATCCGGTAATTGGCCGTGATGAAGAGATTCGCCGGTTGTTGCAAATATTGTCCCGTAGAACCAAAAACAACCCGATTCTGATAGGAGAGCCGGGGGTTGGAAAAACGGCCATTGCCGAAGGATTAGCGCACCGTATTGTCAGTGGAGATGTTCCTGAAAATTTAAAATCAAAGCAACTGTTTTCGCTAGACATGGGATCTTTAATTGCCGGTGCAAAATTTAAAGGAGAATTTGAAGAGCGACTTAAAAGTGTCATTAAAGAGGTGGTTTCTTCGAATGGGGAAATTATACTTTTTATTGATGAAATCCACACCCTTGTCGGAGCAGGAGCATCCGAAGGAGCCATGGACGCAGCCAATATTTTAAAGCCGGCATTAGCCAGAGGCGAACTCAAAGCCATTGGGGCAACCACATTAAAAGAGTATCAGAAATATTTTGAGAATGATAAAGCGCTTGAACGCCGTTTTCAAATCGTAATGGTGGATGAACCGGATACATTAAGCGCAATTTCAATCCTTAGAGGGTTAAAAGAACGGTACGAAACGCACCACCATGTTCGGATTAAAGACGAAGCGATTATTGCGGCGGTGGAACTTTCACAGCGATATATCTCGGAACGTTTTCTCCCGGACAAGGCCATCGATTTAATGGACGAGGCGGCAGCCAAGCTACGGCTCGAAATGGACTCACTACCCGAAGAGTTAGACGAAATTGAACGTAGAATTCGTCAGCTCGAAATTGAACGAGAGGCCATTAAACGGGAAAATGATACGGCAAAACTTAACTCCATAAATGAAGAGTTAGCCAATCTTTCCGAAAGTCGAAATCAATTGAAATCAAAATGGCAGGCCGAACGTACCGTGATCGACCAGATTCAGCAGAAAAAGCAGGAAATAGAAGAGCTAAGATATACTGCCGAAACTGCCGAACGGAATGGCGATTATGGGCTTGTAGCGGAAATAAGATACGGAAAAATCAGCAAAGCTGAAGAAGAAATTATCCGGTTAAAAGCAGAATTAATGAAGACCCAAGGTAATGCGGCGATGATTAATGAAGAGGTCGGAGCCAATGAAATTGCCGAGATTGTAGCTCGTTGGACGGGAATTCCTGTAAGCCGGATGATGCAAAGCGAGATGGAAAAGCTCCTCACTCTGGAACAAGAATTGCACAAACGGGTTGTTGGACAAGACGAAGCCATTGAAGCCATAGCTAATGCTATCCGCAGAAGTAGAGCGGGGTTGCAAGATAGTCGGAGACCTATCGGATCGTTTATATTTCTTGGGACTACGGGCGTGGGAAAAACAGAGTTGGCCAAAGCTTTGGCGGCATATCTATTTAATACCGAAGATGCTATGGTGAGAATTGATATGAGTGAATATCAGGAACGTCACTCCGTTTCACGACTTATCGGTGCACCTCCGGGATATGTAGGATATGATGAAGGTGGGCAGCTTACCGAAAAAGTGAGAAGAAAACCATATTCCGTAATCTTACTGGATGAAATCGAAAAAGCTCATCCTGATGTTTTTAATATATTACTTCAAGCTCTTGATGATGGACGTTTGACCGATAACAAAGGGCGTATTGCCGATTTTAAGAACACAATTATTATCATGACCTCAAATATCGGGGCTTTTGAAATTCAAGAAAATTATAAAGACACGGTCGATTACGATGATGAACGGGTTTTCTTTAAATCACAGATGGAGGTAATGGATATTCTTAAACGTACTATACGACCGGAATTTCTGAATAGAATTGATGAAGTGATTATGTTTAAACCGTTGTCGAAAACCGAGATCAAGAGTATTGTAAAAATCAATCTCGACCAGTTGATAAGTCAATTGCAGGAACACGACCTTACATTGGAATATACCCCTTATGCACTCGAAACTCTTGCTGAGCTGGGTTATGATCCTCAGTACGGGGCACGTCCGTTAAAACGGGTAATTCAAAAGAAAGTTCTCAACGAAATGTCCAAGCTCCTTCTTGCAGGAAAGTTCTCAAAAGGATCCAAGATAAAGTTGGATGTTATTGACGACATGTTTGTGTTTTATTAGGAAAAAGCCAGTAAAGTAGAAAGTCAAGAGGCAGAAATACAGGTTTAAAAAAACGGCAGAGTGACGGGGATGAAGTTCATTGTTTTCGTCATTTTGTTGTTTTAACGAGCAATTTATTTAATCCGCTAAAAATTACTTTTGTTTATTAATGCCAACAGGGTTGTTTGTTCTAAACAATCTTGTTCCATCAACAAGAAGCTGTTAGCTAAAATCGTGACAAAGCAGTTCATTCGGTTGAATAAACTATTAATTTTAAACCCATCAACAAGAGCGGAGTTATGACAAGAGGTAAAAGAATAATGTTTTTGATTTTCAGTGTAATACTGCTAATTGGTATTTCGATTGCCGGATATTTTGTTTATCGGGAATTAAAGCAGCCTGTTCATAAAGCTATCGATGCTATTCCCGTCGATGCCGATATTGTTATTAAGGTGAAGTCTCCGCTGTCTGTTTGGAATGAAGAACTCGTACATACGGATATCTGGAAAGGAATCTCTGGATTTGAAGATTTTGTTAAATTCGAAAATAGTGTTCACTGGCTCGATTCTTTGATTCACACGGATGCTTTGGCTTTAAAAATTGTCAATGAGCGTCCACTGTATATCTCTGCTCATCCCATAACCAATAATTCATACTCCGCATTGTTTTTGTACGAAATTCCTCAGGAGTTTACGCATGGAATCAATGAATTCTTCTCACGTATTGCGTCTCCTGATAAATTTAATATTTCTAAGTCTCACAATGTCTTAATGTACACGAACAAATTGCAATCGGGAATTAGTTTTTATATTGTTGATGGCCTTTTTGTATCCAGCTTTAATAATAATTTATTGCTAAAATCGGTGGATCAGCTAAAATCGAAAATTAACCTGACACATGATTTGCAATATAAACAGGCCGCCTTTGCCGAAGGAGAGAAAACGGAAATAAGTGTATATATAAATCATAGCAGCCTTTATCGCAGGCTTTCAGCTTATGTGAATAAGAGTTTAAATCCTTGGATATTAACGGCTAATGATATTCATGGATGGAGTAACACGGATGTTTTGCTTCGAAAAGATTTGCTACTTATGAGTGGCTTTATTACTACTAGCGATTTGAGTTATTTGCAGTGTTTTCGGGAAGCGCCTGTGGAAGATGCAAAATTTGCCGAAGAGTTGGATGAACAGACGTTCTATCTCTATTCGATGAGTGTTCGTAGTTTTGATAACTATCAGGAAAAATATCATATTTTTCAACAAAAGAATCACTGCGTTCCCAATTCATCTGCGTATGTTGAAGATAGTATATATAGCTTGTCTGCTGTAACGGCACTTTGGAAAAAAATAGACCCGGTGCAACTAATTTTGTCGGCAAGCACTTATTCCGATTCTATCGGATGGATGATTACGGTTAAACCGCGGGATATAATTATTGCAGAGCAATCGATTCTCGGTGAAATGACGAACATGAAAATAGATACTACAACATATAAGGGATATAAAATCGGTAAATTATTGCTTGGCAGAAGCGCACGGATTTTTGGCGATAACACTTTTTCTCCCCTCGATATTCAATATTTTGCAGTGAGTAATGAATATATCCAATTTTCATCATCGAAAAATATAATTACTCGTTCAATAGATCGGAAGGTAGGGGGAAACAGTTTGAGCAAAAGTTACATCTTTAAAAGTTTTTGTAACGACATTAACCCACAGGCCGCTTTGCTTGTGTATTTTTCCCCATTTGAAGGGGATCGAGTGATCAAGGATAGTTTTGATACTTCGTGTGTTATGGGAAAACTGCTTAAGGTATTGGCTGGAAAAACTCCCTATCTCGGAATTCAAATCGGGGCGTATCAGCAACCCTATTATAGCTGTTCATTGTGTTGGAAATATCTTGTTAACTCTGCGCCTGCTATTAAAGAAGAGAAAAGTGAGGGGGTTGAGCCTGTGCAAAAAAAGCCGGCTCATAAAAAAAAGCTTTCAAAATCGGTGAGAAAAGTTAATAAAACAGCTTCAAAAAAAGAGAAAGCAAGCGCTAAAAAGTCTAAAAAATAGATTTGCATGCGTTAACTTTACATATTTTTTTGATTAAGTGAAAAAAATATGTAACTTTGAGAATCTAATAGCATTTAATTTGCCATTTTATTTCTTTAAAACTAATAAATAATGAACAGATTGAGACTGAAAAAGGGGGAAGTATCAATGATTGTTATTTTATCATTGATATTGATGATGTCAATTTCATGTGTAAAAGAGAAAGATTTCGACTTTGACATGATGGCGCAAAATAAATACGAGTCGGAATGGGCTGTACCGATAATTAATAAACGATATCAGCTGGGTGATTTTGTTCTCGATACCATGGATTATATCGTCTCAGATCCAAGTAATCAATTTTTAACGGTAGTTTATAATACCGGTGATTTATGGTCGGTATCTGCAGAAAATTTAGTTCAGTTGCCCGATCAGAGTGTTAATAGCACACAAAACGTAACCGCACCTTCTTCGGTACCGGCGGGAACATATTGGGAAAGTAGCTATAGTACACAGTTGGATTTAAGTATGAACAGTTATGCTCTCGATACTGTTTTGCTAAAAAGCGGTTCGTTTATCACAGCAATAAATACCAATATAAACCATCCGGCTCAGGTGGTTATAACTATTCCGAATGCAATCAACTCATCATCCGGTACTCCACTTACATTTATAATTAACATGGCTTACAGCGGAGGAAGTGAAATGGCATCGGGGAGTTCTACCGTTAATTTAAGCGGGTACAAATTCGCACTTGAAACGGGTAATAGAATTACGGTGAATTACACTGTCCGAGTATGGGGAGATAGTTATCCATACACCACTCCGGTCTATAATATTCAGGTAAACACACAGATGGTAGATATGAAGTATAAATATATGATTGGATATTTTGGGCAAATCACTCAAAATTTATCCGATACCACATCTATCCGTTTGTTTTCGACGCATTATCAAAATAGTTTGTTTTTAAAAGAATTTAGAGCGCATTTATTTATGAAAAATTCTTTCGGTATGCCGCTACGGTTTACGGTAAACAAATATACTATTTATACAGGAGGACAAGAACGTGATGTGATTACTCCCGGATATACGGTAGATGGTCCGTCTCCAAACTTTCTGCAATTCGGACAGACTATAACCAAGCACGATACAGCATTTTTAAATCCGAATATGCTGGAGATTTCTCCAAAATATCAAGCTTTTAATGCTACAGGTACTCTTAATCCCGACAATAATCCTGCAGTTAAAAATTTTGTTTGTGACGATAGCAAGTTTAGCGTGGATGCCCGATTAGAATTACCGATGGAAGGAAAAATAAGCTATTTTAAATATCGCGATACCTTGGAATTTCATTTCGAAAATATTGATGCTATAGATGTTACAAACTTTAGGCTATATGTAGAAAATGCATTTCCGATTGATGGGTGGATGCAAGTCTATTTTGCAGATACGGCTTATCGGGTAATAGATTCTTTAATTACCAACCCGCAGGATAAAATATTCAATGCGGCAACTTTAGGCCCGTCTCCAAATTATTATACTATTGCAAATGGAATGACTACAAAGAATTTCTATGTCAATCACGATCGAATTACACGAATTTCCAACACTAAATGGCTTATTGTTGATGCAAATCTTACATCTAAACCCGATAACCAGTTTATTAGACTGTATGGAAACCAATTTGTGTATGTAATTTTGGGAACCAGAGTTAAAATTAAAGCAAATTACTAATTTCAGTTTAAATTTTTTTAATATCGCTATATGAAACATTTTTATATAACCATAATTGTGCTGTTGTTTGCTGGGGTTTCCTTACAGGCACAAGATTTAATGTTGGTGCACATGAATACAGTGCCTCAATCGCTTGATGCAAATCCGTCGGCAACGCTTCCATATAAGTTTTATATCGGTTTTCCCGCATTAAACAACATTCACTTTGGATTTCAAAATCCATTTGCATACAGAGATGTGATAAAGCGTACTTCCGACGATTCCCTGCATGTTGATCAGAGCGGATTTGTAAATGCATTAAGCAGCAACCGAAACTTGATGTTTTTGGAAAACAGAGTGGATATTATCAGCTTTGGGTTTAGAATAAATAAAAATTTCTTTACTTTTTCAAACAGTATTCGTACGGCTTTGTATTTTAGTTATCCCAAAGATATGATGAGTTTGTTGGTGTCAGGGAATGCTCAATTTTTAGATGAAGATAAAAAGGTGAGTTTGGAACAACTGAGAATTAACGGTTCTGTTTGGTCGGAAATGGTAGTGGGCTATCAGCGTCATGTTACCGATCGGATAAATATTGGCGGCAGGGTGAAACTTCTGCACGGGTTTGCAAACATTAATAATACGAAAACGGACGTGTCTTTATATACCGATCCCAATAGCTATGCGTGGTCTATTGTTTCAAATGTTCAGGCCAATATGTCATCGGTTGTAGATACTAGTGGAAATGTGAGTCGGGCTGACTTGTTTCGAAATAAAGGATTCTCTATTGATTTGGGAGGTACGTATCGATTTAGCGATGATTTGGCCGTAGGTGTCGGAGTACTCGATTTAGGGAAAATATGGTGGAAAACCAACACCCAACAGTATTCTACTACAATGAAAGAAGACAACTGGACATTTAAAGGGTTGGATCTCGACCGTCTTTTTATTGACGGAAAGATAAATACCGATATTATGCAAGAAGTTGGAGATACGATTAAAGAGCAATTTCAATTCAGTGATTCTTTAAAGGAAAATTATTCAACTTGGATGTATGCAAAATTAATTGCTCATGCTTATTATCGGTTGGGTGAAAACAATAAATTCGGATTTTACAGCAGGAATGATATTGCTAACGGAACCGTGTTTCCTTCATTTACCTTGTCGTATAACAGAAAGCTTGGTCGGGTTCTCGAATTAGGAGTTTCTTACAGTATGATACATAAAAACTGGGCAAATATAGGTGCGGGTTTGGCTATTAAATTGGGTCCGTTCCAAACCTATATTACTTCCGAAAATATACTCTCGTATTTTAATGCAACTACAGCAAAAAACGCATACATTCATTTTGGGATAAACTTTGTGTTTGGAAAATGGAAAGAGGCGCTATTGGATAAAAATAAAACCTCTATTGATTTGTAGTTGTTTTGTGGCCTTAGAAAAAAACCGCCTTGATTTAATAAAGGGTGGTTTTTTTATGCTTTGAGTCACGCGATGTTCGGCCGTTGCAAAACATCAAACTCTTTATTCTCTGTAATATTTAAATTGCTCATTTACAAGGGTAAACTCTGTGCTTGAATATTATAAAAGCCTTGACTTTGGCTTTTGCAACAATCTCGCGCATCACAGATCGAATGCTAAATGATAGAAATGCGTGTTTTCAATCTTGTTGTAGAATGTTTTCAGTATGTTGATAATCAATGTTTTTTAATAAATTGATTGTTGGTGCTGTTTTTTTTGGGGGGGGTATCTTGCTGTGTTCACTTCTTGTTATTGTTTAAAATAGTTTGACTACTGTTTTTTTAGAGTTTATTAAATATAAATAATAAAATTTCCTTGATCCAGTGGTTCGCGTTTTTATTTTTTTATTATTCTCAATATTGCAAAATTGGTATTTGAAAAAAGTAAAAAAATGTAAATTTAGATTATCTATTTTACTTTTTAGTGTTGTTGATGTTTCAATATGAGAATAAATAATAGCAAAACAAGAAATATCTAAATCAATGTATATCAGATTGTTGTCATTTATGTATTTCAAATTATTGTTATATATGTTGCAAAAATAAAAACAATAACATATAATTAACATAAATAAACTTGACTTTTGGTTTTAAATATTGTAATTTTGGGAATTAAACATTCTAAATATGAGAACATCGTTTGTTGTAATATTGTTATTGTTGATGGGAATAGAAATCGAGGCACAGAATATTTCGTCAAAAGGAGTAGCTACTCCGAAGGATAATATGACTGTGATCGATTTTTTTACGGTAACATGCAATGAGAAAATTTGGGATATTAAGTGGAAAGCTTTAAGCGAAATAGATTTCTGTAAGTATGTATTGGAATATAGCACAGATCAAACTAATTGGGTTGAGTATAAAGTGGTTCAAGGTACGGCACATACTACAGGCGTTTATACTTATAATTCCTATATGAAGCGTAATAATGACAGTACACACTATTTTAGGCTTCAATACGATTGTACATCAACTGTTGTAATGTATAAAAGTCCTGTGATGAACATCTGTCCCGACTATATCCCCGATGTAACGGTTCCTGACTTTATTGTGGATTACAATAATTCGGAAAGAACCATTCAGGTTGGAAGTAATGGTTACGACAATGCCAAATCGACAATAACGGTTTATTCGTCTATCGGGCAATTGATTTACTACAACGAAATGGTGCTAAATTCAACCAATAGCAAGATTAGTATTCCGTTAGCCGCAGATAGTCATGGAATATTAATAGTAAACATTAGAAATGGTTTAAAATGTGTTTCCAGAAAAATAATAATTCCCTAATAATTCCCTGTATTCGTTCTTTAAAACACCCAGTTTTACCCTAATTTTCCCTTCCCTTTAAAAAAAACCTTATGCCCTATAAGGTTTTTTTTATACAATTAATTTGTATACTTTTGTATCTGATTCTAAACAAAAAAGATGGCGTTATTGATAAAATCATTTTGGAGAAACACATTATTTCACCTTTTTCATAAGATTGAACCGGCTTTACAAGCTGAGTTTAAAACACGAAATCTTAATCGGCTAGTTATTACTGCAGTGATTGCAATTCCTCTAGGGGTAATTCACATTGTGGTATTTGGTGTCAGTTTAACGCCCGAATTGTCTGTTGACATGACGTGGCGTTATCATATTTTTTATGCACATATTGTGTTGGCCGCATTTTTTTTAATCGTAGGAGTCACGGCATATTATATTAAGACATATCAATGTAAAAATAAATTGGTATATAATCTGTTTTTTGTTTTTTCTACGTTTGGGATATTATTTGCCGGAATCATAATTAGTGCATTTGATCAGTATGTCACTAATGCAATCACTCCATTTGTTTTAGCTACGGTTTTTATTTCGATGACATTTATCGTGCATCCTCGAAAAATGTTAGTGTTTCAGACTTTAGGCACTGGCTTTTTTTATCTGATTCATGCTCGGTATCAGTTTAATGCTGATGTTTTTACCTCTAATGTGCTAAATGCCGTCTCAATATCGGGGGGCTCTTTTGTTCTCTCGCTGTTGTTGTGGAATAGTTATGTGGAGAGGGAAACTCAAAAAATGATAATTAAAGATCAAAAGAGGCAGCTCGAAAACCAATTGGTATTGGTTCGAAGTAGTGCCCAAGAATTGGCGATTGCGAATACAAGTAAAGATCGTTTCTTTTCAATTATTGCCCACGATCTTCGCAATCCGATTGGATCAATAATGAGCTTGCTGAATTTAATAAACGATAAAGATTTTGCAGATTCATTGACTAGGAAACAGTTGGATGAGTTGTTGTTGGAGCTACAGAAATCTGCGAATAATACGTATAATTTGCTTGAAAACCTATTATCTTGGGCAAGAGAGCAAGCCCAAAGCAATGATTTTAATCCGGAGTATATCAATCTGCAAGAGATTCTTGATGATGTGATATCAACCGCTTCAATACCGATTATGCAAAAAAAACTGGCTGTGAATATAAATTTAGATTCATCGGAAGCACTCATTTTTGCTGATAATAATATGCTTAAAACAATTCTTAGAAATATTTTGGGCAATGCAATTAAATTTTCGTTTGTTTATGGCAAAATCTTAATTTCGGCTTCAAAAAGCAATCAAATGATTGTTATCAGAATAGAAGACTTTGGTATAGGAATTCCGGAAGCAAACAGAAAGTTGCTTTTTTCCATCGAAAATAATATTTCAACAATGGGAACAAGTAATGAAAAAGGTACAGGACTAGGGCTGGTGCTATGTTCTGAATTTATGAAACGCCATAATGGACAGATTTCAATTGTGGAAAAAAACACCGAAGGGACGCTTATAGAATTAAAATTTCCTCAGCCCCGAATATAATTTTTTTTAAAACATATTTTTCTTTGATTATCTTTGTCAATAAGTAAACTATTTATACTTTGGCTTTTTAGCTGAATTCAAATATTGGGATGTAATGATAAAGCATAATATTACCGTCACATTTGTATTGGTTTTTTTTCTTGGATTTACGTTTCTTACTTTACCAATGGAAGTTTCCGGTCAAGAAAAACTCACCTCTTTCTACAACAAAGTTGAAGGTGGATATGATTTTTGGTTGCACGAACCCGATATTCGTTCAAGCTCTAACCAGTCGATCCCATTAATTCTGTTTTTACATGGCAAAAGTCTTTCCGGCTCCAACTTAGAGCGAGTAAAAAGATATGGTGTTTTAAAAGAAGTTCTTAGGCGAAGAAAGTTGCCGGCATACGTTCTGGCACCTCAATGCCCGCGGGGTAAGATGTGGAATCCTGAACGAATTATTAAAGTGGTGGATTTTATTCAGCATAACTACAACACCGATACGAATCGATTTTATGTTGTGGGAATGAGTATGGGGGGATATGGTGTACTCCATTTTGCAGGTGCTTTTTCCCAAAGAATTGCTGCTGCCGTTGCTCTTTGCGGAGGCGGGAACGTGCGCGATGGGTCAAAGTTGGCAAGTATTCCGTTATGGATAATGCATGGAACTGCAGATCGGGCTGTTTCGTATAAGGAATCGGAAAAAATAGTGAATTCGATTAAGCAATGTAATCAGGGTATAAACTTAAAATATGATCTTCTGGCTGGGGTAGGGCATGGAGAGTTGTCTCGATTTTTTTCTATGGATGAGCTTTATTTTTGGCTTTTTTCCCATTCAAAAGCTACTCCGACTTTAGCCTCAAACGATTCTGTTTTTGTTGATCATAAACGATTTGTTTCAATTCATAATAAGCATAAAGGGAAGAAAGCCCGGCAGAGAATAAAAAGAATAAAGAGCAGAAGAAGATAACATTCAATAACTTTAATAAAAATAAATATGGTTGTAAAACTAACAATAATCTTGATAATGCACTTGGTCGCGGATTTTCTCCTTCAAGGGAGTTCGTTCAGCAAATTGAAAATGTCAAAAATAAGCTATTTGTTTTTGCATGTACTAATTTATACAGCTTTTTTTATCGTGGCAAGTCCGCTGCTGTTATCGCTCACGTTTCAGCAAGGTTTAATTTTTAGTGGCATTAATGGTGGAATTCATCTCGTAGTCGATTTTATTACCAGTAGATTAAAAAGAATGTTCTGGCAAAAAAACGAATCTGCCTATATTGCAGTTGTTAGTGCAGATAACTTAATTCATGTGGGAATTCTCATATACACTTACATTACGTTATTTCCTGAAGCATTTAAAGTAGTTATAAACTAATTATTTTGTCATTATTTTTATGATTTTTATTTTTGTATAAGTATATTTCGTATATTTGCGAAATATAAAAATGAATTGTTTAATTAATATCTTAAAATCATGAATATTAAAGTTTTAGGAACAGGTTGCAGTAATTGTAAAACCTTGGAAAAATTGGTCAGGACAACAGTTGAAGAGATGAAAATTGACGCAACGGTCGAAAAAGAAGAAGATATCCAAAAAATCATGGGATACGGAATTATGCGCACTCCGGGTTTAGTAATTAATGAAAAAGTGGTTTTGAGCGGAAAAATTCCATCCAGAAAAGAGCTTGAGGAAATTATTGAGAAAAATAAATAGCAGATGTCAAAAAAACCGAGTTTTACTTCCCAGCAAGATGAAATTGCCCGCATTTGCAAAGCATTAAGTCATCCGGCACGGGTTTACATTATGGCACGGTTGTCTTCCATGCAGTCTTGCTGTACTAGTGGCGAAATGATCGGCGATATTCCGATTGCTCGTTCTACCTTGTCGCAGCATTTAAAAGAGCTTAAGTATGCAGGACTTATCCAAGGTGATATTGAACCACCAATGATTAAGTACTGTGTGAACAGGCAAAACTGGGAAGCTGCAAAGTTGTTGCTCAAAGCCTTTTTGAAGTGATTTTTTTACTTTATGTTTCGGTATTTTACGTAAAACGGAAATGAATTTTTAATATTAAATAAATGAGAAAGATTATAAATTTAACTGGAATAATTATTTTGTCAACATTGTTTTTTTCTTGCAATTCTGGGAGTAAGTCCTCAGAAAGCGCTATCGATTCTACAACTAAGATGACAGATCCTTCTGGTGTTACTTCAGACACAAGTTCAGCAGCTGAAACGATTGCTCAAAATTCGAGTGATGCCGGCAAGACTGAATTGTCAAACGTATTGATTTACAGTTTTCATGTTACCAACCGTTGTGCTTCATGCATCGCCATCGAGGAATCGGTTAAAAAGACACTGGATACTTATTTTAAAGATGAATTAAAAAGCGGACGGATCAAACTTTCGGTACTCAATGTAGATGATAAAGCAAATGAAAAGATCGCCGAAAAATATCAGGCTTTTGGCTCAGGGCTGTTTATAACCAGAGTCTTTAAGGGAAAAGAGAACACGACCGATATGACAGGAGACGGATTTAAATATGCCAAAAACAAACAGGATAAATTTATCGAAGTGCTCAAAAGTAAAATTCAGGAGTATTTAAAATAATAGATTAAAAATGAAGAAACTAATCATCATCGCGCTTAGCTTGTTTATGTCAATACAGCTATTTGCCCAGCAAAACGGCGATACCATTATCTCCAACAATCCTCAAAAGGTGAAATTGAGAGTGCTCTATTTCCATATAGAACATCGTTGCAACACCTGCCATTCCATCGAAAAATATTTGCGGAAAACACTTTTCGAAAATTTCCAGGCTCAAATTGACAGCGGAATCATCGACTTGTCTATTATGAATTGCGAGGATCCGAAAAATGCTGAAATCTCGAAGAAATATGACGCGTATGGTGCCACTTTGGCAATTACGCCATACGGTATTGATGGTCAGGAACTTAAATTTGAAGACTTAACCGGCTGGGCCTTCAAGACCATTGGCAATAAAGAACTATTCGTCTCTCAACTTAAAGAGAAAATAACAGCATACATGAAATAAGCGGAATACCACTAAGGCACTTATCTACCAGCTTGCGAAGTAAACTCAGATTCCTAGGCACACTAAGGCTTTTTAATTCTACATTCTTACTTCTTGATTCTTGCTTCTCATCACCACTCAGCCTTCGACTACGCTCAGTCTTCGTTCTTTCTTTTCACTTCATAATTCTTACTTCTTCTTTTCACGTTTAACCACTAAGACACTAAGAGCACTCAGAAACACTAAGAATTCATGCTTCTTAACTTCTGCATTCTACTTTATAGACTTTACAGACTTTCGACTTTACAAACTTATTAGACTATGGAATTTTTACAAAACTTATTAGACGGAACCAATATCCCTTTTTTGTCGGCCTTCCTTTTGGGGATCATGACCGCAATCAGCCCTTGTCCGTTGGCTACGAACATTACAGCCATTGGATTCATCAGCAAAGATCTGGAAAACAAAAAGCGAATTTTCTTTAACGGGCTTTGGTACACTTTGGGTCGAGCCATTAGTTACACCGCTCTTGGAGTAATCTTGTATTTTGGTGCCAGCAAATTTTCGGTAGCCAAGTTCTTCCAATTGAATGGCGAAAAGTTTTTAGGTCCGTTACTTATCCTTGTTGGAATCCTGATGTTTGATTTTGTTAAGATTAAATTTCCGGGATTCAGTGGATTGAGCGATCGCATGCAAAACAACGGACGGAAAAAAAACTGGTGGAGTGCATTGTTATTAGGAGTCGTGTTTGCTTTGGCATTCTGCCCCTATAGCGGAGTGCTCTATTTTGGTATGCTGATTCCGATAACGATCAGTAGCCCTTCGGGGTTGTTTTTGCCTATTATTTTTGCGCTTGCCACGGGATTGCCGGTAATCATTGTCGCTTATTTGCTCGCGTTCAGTATTTCAAGTATTGGAGGTTTCTACCACAAAGTGAAAATCTTCGAAAAATGGTTCCGGAGAGTGGTCGCCGTAACATTTATCTTAGTTGGATTTTATTATGTTTATATGTTCTATTTAAAATAAATCAATGTGCTAATTAGTCAATGTGCTGGTGCTAATTTCGCGATGCGATTGTGGGCGATGCAACGATGTTTAGAGTCAGTTAATTGCTTTTTTTCACGATTAAATAAAATAATATGAAAATAATACAATTTGAAGATTTGAAAATTAAAAATATCAAGTGACTAGCTCGCTAGTTTTACTTGTTCACTCGTTTTACTTGTTATACTTGTTCTACCTGTTTTACCACGAAAGACACTCAGTTCACTAAGAAACACTAAGACTTCATAATTCTTATTTTTCTACTTTCTGTTCACGACTCAAACGACTAAAATTACTCGAACACTTCTTAATTCCTACTTCTTACTTCTTAATTCTGTATTCTAAATTCCAAAAAAATGAACCTTTTTAAATCAAAACAAATAAAACTCACCTTGATTCTACTTCCCGTTTGGTTTGTAGTTTATCATTATTTGCTGCCCTTCACCGATTGGTTTGTCTATACCGCACTGGGGATGACCCAAGGGGAGCATCTGGCCGATGCAATCTGGTTTTTATTGTTCGAGTTCCCGAAAGTGATGCTGCTGCTTGCCTTGATTATCTTCTTTGTTGGGATTATTCGTACCTTTTTCACTCCGGAGCGCACTCGAAAGGCTCTTGAAGGCAAAAAAACATTTACCGGAAATGTGATGGCAGCCATGCTTGGCATTGTGACACCTTTTTGTTCCTGCTCGGCAATTCCGTTGTTTTTGGGATTTGTAGAAGCTGGAGTTCCTTTAGGGGTGACATTTTCGTTTCTGATTGCCGCTCCAATGATAAACGAAGTGGCCGTAATCCTTCTTTATGGCATGTTTGGCTGGAAGGTGGCGTTGATCTATATTGCAACCGGATTGACGATTGCAATTATTGCCGGTTGGGTTATTGGATTTTTGAAACTGGAAAAATGGGTGGAGCCTTGGGTGTATGAAACAAAAGTTGGAAACAGTGGATTGGACGGAGAAAAAATAATGTTTGTCGATCGGATTAAATCGGGTTTTGATGCTGTGAAAGACATTGTTGGAAAAGTATGGTTCTATGTTTTATTGGGAATTGTTGTGGGTGCGGGCGCTCATGGTTATGTTCCGCAGGAGTTTATGGCTTCGTTGATGGGGAAAGATGCTTGGTATTCGGTTCCACTTTCAATTTTAATTGGAATTCCTTTGTATTCGAATGCGGCCGGTATAGTCCCCATCGTTTCGGTGCTAATCGAAAAAGGAGCCTCTCTGGGAACGGCACTGGCCTTTATGATGGCGGTAATCGGCTTATCCTTGCCCGAAATGATCATCCTCAGAAAGGTGCTTAAAATGCCGTTGATCTTTACTTTTATTGGCATTGTGGGCGTTGGGATTATGATTGTGGGCTATCTGTTCAATTATGTTTTTTAATAGCGAATGGAAAGATTATAGTTCTCTGCAATCACTTTTGTTGACTTTGGCTTTTTAGCTCATTATTAAACTTTTCCAATCACTTCTTGTTACTACTTTGAATTAATCTTAGAGAAACTTAAAAACGTCAATAAATCATGGCTTTAACCAAAACACCTCAATTTCAATCCTTTCATATCGAAGGGGTAAACCATATTTCTCCTGCAGATGCCTTTGAAGCCATCAACAACGGGGAGGCCGTCATCATTGATGTGCGCGAACTTGCCGAGACCCACAGCAATTGCATCCCTCATAACAACGTGTTGTATCATCCCATGTCGGCGATAATGGATCGGTTGGCTCATTTACCTACGGATAAACTGTTGATAGTGGCTTGCAATTCGGGAGATCGCAGTGTACGAGTGGCAAACCTGTTTGTGATTAAAGGATTTGAGAACGTAGCCAACCTCGATGGGGGATTGGTCCATTGGAAAGCAGAAGGATTTCCGTTTGAAGCAACTCCGGTCTCCAGTTGCGGATGTGGATGCTCAACTCCGGCATCCTTTGAAAAGCCGGAACCACAGTCGGAATGCGGTTGCAGTTCGGGCTGTTGCTAGGAAATTTTAATCAAAACAAAAAGAGGTGATTGCGTTTGTGATTGCCTCTTTTTGTTGAGTCGATGTTTTGAAAAATAGCTATTCCCAAAAAATATGTGATTTATGCAAACCATTAGTTGAATTATGTAACGCATTTTGGATGGGAAATGCTGAATTTTGTACTAACTTAACTTCACTAATTTATGGTCACATAAGAAATCAGCAATGACATTATCCAGATTCAAGAATTTAGGGCCATTGTTTATCATGGCAGTTAAAAAGTGGTATAACCGTGATCCTTTTCGTGAAGGGGCAATTATTGCTTACAATGCGATATTTGCGATTCCCGGTCTATTGGTGGTTGCAATAACCATTGCCGGTTACTTCTTTGGAGACGTCGCGGTGAGCGGACACCTGCATAAACAGATTGCGGAAGCGGTGGGAAATAACACCGCGGATCAACTGGAGGGGATTCTTTCCATGTCTATTCAAAACAAAGATTCTTATTGGGCGACCATCCTCGGAATCATCGTGATTATTATTGGAGCCACAACCGTGTTTGTGGAACTTCAAAAATCGCTGAATATTATTTGGGAAGTTAAGGCAACCACCAAAAAATCAGGATTTTTCACCTTTCTAAAAACACGACTTTTTTCTTTCGGCTTAATCTTGTCCATTGCTTTTTTATTGTTGATCTCATTGCTGTTATCCGCTTTGTTATCCGCCCTCAGCTCATGGGTGCAGCAATTTTGGTCGGAGTCTTTATTGTCCGTTTTTCAAGTCCTTAATTTTGTTTTTTCCCTTGGCCTTATCACACTGTTATTTGCCCTGATGTTTAAAATTTTACCGGATGCAAAGATCAAATGGCATTCGGTATGGATCGGCGCTTTTGTGACCGGATTGTTATTTGTAATCGGCAAAACCGCATTGGGCTTGTATTTTGGCAAAGCCAACCCCGGCTCCGCCTATGGAGCCGCCGGTTCAATCATTCTGGTGCTGTTGTGGACGTCCTATTCTTCCATGATTGTATTTTTGGGAGCAGAGTTTACAAAGGTGTATTCTGATTTCTATTATGGTGAAATTGCGCCGACCGAAAACGCCGTGAAGCAAAAAGGCCGGATTCATTAGTGGATTAATGGGATCCAATTTATTTAATAAATTTTGAATTTTATATTGTTTAATGTCGTATGTTTGCAACATTAAACATTAGAAGAAATGACAAACAATAAAAAAGAAGAATTTACAGATGATCAACAGGAACTTGCATCAATTGCCAAATTGCTCTCTCATCCGGCTCGTATAGCGATTATCCAGTTGCTGGCAGAGAAGAAAGAGATTCGCACGGGAAACATCAGCGATTTTTTACCATTGAGTCGAACCACGGTGTCGCAACACCTAAAAGAGCTGAAAGAAATGGGGGTTATCATTGGAACCATCGATGGCTTGAAAATTCACTATTGTCTGGATATGAATAAGCTCGACGAAATGAGGAAGAAACTGTCGACGTTTTTCGATAGTTCAATTACCTGGTTTGTCTGTAAATGTGATAGTGATTGTTAATGGCCGTATCGCTATTTTGCGATTATTAGTAAAAAAAATAAACACAATAAAAAAAAGGATATGATGAAAAAAATGAAACAAATTTTTGGTTTATTCTTGGTTCTGGCCATGTTCTCGTGTGGTAATTCCAAAACAGAGGGTGATAAAACCGGGAAAGACAGCACTGCAACCGTTACTGCTGAAAATACTAAATTACCGGAAGCCATAACGGCTGAATTGCTTGAGAAAGCAAAGACTGAGGGAAAGGCAGTTTTCTTGGTTATTACCGGAACTGGCGCAATCGGGGTTGAAAAAGCAACGGCTAATGTAAACGGAGCGAATGCTAAAAGCAAGAATTCGGTAGTGTATTCATTAAACAGAGATGATGCTAAAAACCGTGACTTGGTATCAAAGTTTGAAATTGAAACCGTCCCGGTTCCTTTTATTTTGGTGATATCACCAAAAGGGCTTCCCGTGAATGGGGGTGAACCTGCTGAATTAACGGCTGATCTGATTATCAAGTCGATTCCATCACCCAAACAGGATGAAGTGAATGTGGCAATCTATGATCAAAAGCCGGTTTTTATTTTGGTAACAAAAGAAGGGTTGTCCGATAAAGAGGCTATTCGGTCTAATTGCCAAAAAGCAAGTTCCAAAATAGAATCAAAACCTGCCATTGTTGAAGTGAATTTTGAGGATGCCGCCGAAAAAGATTTTTTAAAGCAGATGGGGGTTTTAAAACTAAATGGAGCATCTACCGTGGTGGTGATAAACGAAACAGGTCAAATCGCTGAAACTTTTACCAAAAATCCAACTGTAGCCCAATTAACCAAAGCAGCTTCAAAAGTCATCAAGAAGAAAAGTAGTTGCTGCCCCGGTGGCGGTGGTAGCTGTGGTTAATATTCGATAAATTTATTTAATAGAAATCATAGGTAATTTAAAAATGAAAAAAATGAAAAATATAAATTTTCGTTTAAAATCAGCGATCGTTTTAATCGCGCTTTTAACAGTAAACGTTACAATCCAAGCAAACCCGATGGGCAAGGGCAATCTTGTTGAAAAACAGATGAATCAGGCCAAGAAAAAAGGTAAAGCGGTGTTTGTGTTAATCACCGGAACAGGAATTGTGGGTGTTGACAAGGCAACCCAAATTGCAAACGAAGCCAAAGCCAAATACGCGAAGTCGGAAGTGGTTATCATCAACAAAGACGATGCGGTAAACAGCGAATTAGTGGCCAAGTACGGGATTGGGAAAGTAAATGTTCCTTTTTTTCTGGTGGTATCTCCCAAAGGGATTCCAGTTGCGGGTTTCATGTTGTCCCAAGCAACCCCGGAGGTATTGGTGAATGCGGTGCCCTCTCCAAAGCAGGATGAAGTATTTGTCTCTTTTTCTGAAAAGAAACCGGTCTTTATTGTTATTTCAAAAAAAGGATTTGCCGATAAATCGACCATAGTGGAAAATTGCAAATCCGCCAGTTCCAAAATCGCATTCAAACCGTATGTGGTTCAAATTGATTTTGAGGACACTAAAGAATCCGCATTTTTGAAAAAACTGGGGGTGGCTGCGATTAATGGTAAAACAATCACCCTCGTATTAAATGCAACCGGTCAGGTAAATGACCAATTTGAGGGAATTGTTCTGGAAACTTCACTTATTACTTCGGCAAACAAAGTGGCGAAACGTGGCGGATGTTGCCCCAGTGGAAGTAAAAGCGGTTGTGGCGGTTCTAAGTAATATTAACGAATAGATTGAAAATATGAATATTCGAAAACTGGTTTGGCTTGAATTCAAGCAACATAAAGCACAGTTGGTTTCCGGTTTGCTGGCCATTACACTGGGTATTGCCGTAATTGTTGGCATCAGATCAATTTCAGTGGTGTCGGAAAAGGCCGTCGCCATAAACCTCGATAATTTGGGTGCCAATATTATGGTTTTACCTCAGTCCTCCAACGTGGATAATTATTATTCTGCCGATATCGATGCTCCTACAATCCCTGAGGAATATGTGGACAGAATTGTTGCTTCCAATCTTCAGGGAGTGGATAACTTATCTCCCAAATTAACCCGTCGGATTAAGATTGGAAACGAAAATGTGGTGCTGACTGGTATTTTACCCAAGAATGAAATCACCTCCAAACCGATGTGGCAACAATCCGGTTTGTTGGGGAAAGACTTAAAAGCAAGCTGCGCTCCACCTAAGGGGGAAAATAAAAGCAATGGGTACGAAGATGAAAAGCTCAAGCGAAAAGTGATCGATTCATTGGGCTCCAATGATTGTTTAATCGGTTTTGCAATGGCATCCAAATTGAAATTGAGAGAAGGAAATCCCGTTGAGATTTTAGGAGAAAAATTCACCGTTACCCGAGTGCTGAATGAAACAGGAACCATCGACGATGACCGAATTTTTATTCATTTGCGAAGAGCCCAGGAATTGCTGAAAATCCCTAAACAGGTGAGTGCCATCGAGATTATGGGTTGCTGTAATGCTATTTCAGATGGGTTATTGAGTAAATTGCGCAATGTGTTGCCGGATACCAAAATTACGACCATCGGTCAAATTGTCTCCACCCAGATTCAAACCAATAAAATGATGAATAAAGTTTCTTTTATATTCTTAATTATCATCATTTTTGTCGGCGGAATCTCAATCGGAAATTTCATGTGGGCAAATATCAACGAGCGCAGAAAAGAGATTGGGATGTTGCGGATGATCGGGTTCAATAAAACAATTATCTATAAAATGATGTTATCTAAAGCAATAATGTTAGGGATTTTGGGTGGAATTTTTGGATATGTTCTTGGGACACTGGCCGGAATGTGGCTTGGACCTGAATTTGCGGGATTGTCTGTAAGTCCGATTCCCATGTTGTTGCTTGTTTCATTAGGTATTGCCGTGGGAGTTTCATTGTTGGGAGCGCTGATCCCGTCATATCTCGCCGGCAGAATTGATCCATTCAAAAATATGCAGGAGGTGTAATTATGATATTAAAAGCAAATAATCTCTGTAAAAAGTATCTGCATCAAGATGGGGTGGTGGATGCACTGAATGAGGTGAGTTTTGAAGTAAATGAAGGAGATTTCGTGACAATCACGGGGGCTTCAGGTTCTGGAAAAACAACCCTGCTTTTGTCTCTGGCCGGTTTAATTAAATCAACTTCTGGACAAATCAACATTAATGGCTTTGAGGTAGAATCGGCTTCAGATCAAAAAATGTGCGATTTCAGGCAAAAACACATCGGCTTTGTAATGCAAAGCTTTGCATTGATTCCATATCTCACAGCCATAGAAAATGTCATGCTGCCATTAGCGATATCGAAGATGAAAACCAGCGTGAAATTTCAAAAAGCATTAGAACTGCTCCAATTGGTGGGGCTTGAAAACCGAAAAAAACCATTATCCGAAAGAGCTGTCTGCGGGTCAGCAACAACGCGTTGCTATTGCCAGGGCGTTAGTCAATAACCCTACCTTAATCTTAGCGGATGAACCTACCGGAAATCTTGATCCAACTCTTTCGGTAGATATTTTAAAACTGCTGAAAAAGATAAACCAAGAAGAAAAAATCACAATTTTAATGGTTACACACAGTCCATTGGCGGCTGAATTCGGCAATTTGAAAATTAGATTGGCCGATGGAAAATTGGTTAAAGAATCAATCAATGAATTTGCAGACAGCTTATGAAAAAGGAACTGTTCTCGGGGAAATGTTTTAATGCATCGGGGTATTTGAATATCACCCCCCAAAGATGCCTATCAGGAATTGGTTTCGACCGACGCCGTGCTTTTGGATGTCCGGAAAGAGGACTATTTATCCTATAAACGTTTTGATGTTCCGCGGGTTATTAATATTCCGCTGAGCGAAATTGAACAAAAATTGGATATAGTTCCGCGCGATATTCCTCTTGTCGTCGCAGATTCTGCCGGAATCAGAAGTAAGGAAGCGATGTTGGTTTTGGCGGATAATGGTTTTGAAAATATTGCGAATTTAGCGGGTGGTTTGGTCGAGTGGGAGCGAGATGAGTTGCCATTGAAAATTGATGATAGCGAACGTCTGAATGGCTCTTGCGCATGCCAGATGAGAAAAAAACGAAAGAATGATTTAATAAATGATAGGAAGGAGCCAAAATGGAATCAAAAGAATTAAAAGATATCGTTAAAGAAAAATATGCAAAAATTGCAAACCAAAGGCAAGGAACAAAATGAAACATCATGTTGTGGTGCTACAGGTTCTTGTGGCGTTGACTATACTATTTTTAGTGAAAGTTATGAAAAATTGGATGGCTATAACCCTGATGCCGATTTGGGTTTAGGATGCGGATTGCCCACAGAATTTGCCCAGATCAAATTGGGAGACATCGTGGTGGATCTCGGCTCTGGTGCCGGAAATGATTGCTTTGTGGCTCGCAAGTTAGTCGGGGATGCAGGAACAGTGATTGGGCTGGATTTTACGGAAGCAATGATTGCGAAAGCGCGTGAAAATGCTAAGAAATTGGGCTTTGCAAATGTGGAGTTTCGATTGGGTGATATCGAAAATATGCCGATCACAGCCAATAAGGCCGATGTCGTAATCAGTAATTGTGTGCTGAATTTAGTTCCCGACAAAGAAAAAGCGTTTAGGCGAAATTTTTAGAATATTAAAGCTCGGCGGACATCTTTCCGTTTCGGATGTGGTAATTCAGGGGAACCTTCCGGAAAATCTTAAACAGGCAGCCGAAATGTATGCAGGATGTGTTTCAGGGGCTATTCAACTGGAAGATTATTTGAAAATAATGGCCAACGTTGGGTTTAATAATATTGATGTACAGAAAAAGAAACTAATTGAGATTCCGGATGATATTTTATTGAAATATCTAAATCCGGCAGAATTAGCGGAATTCAAGGCTGCGAAAGTCGGAATTTTTAGTATTACGGTTTATGCGTTAAAGTCCAAGGATTGTGGGACAAATTGTTGTTGCTAAATAAATCAAAAAATCAACTCTAAATCGCTGAGTTTACTGAGAATATCGGCGTAATTTAACTTAGTGTTCCTTAGTCTACCAGCAAGCTGTTAGATAAATGCTCTTAGTGCCTAAGTGGTAAAATATAAAAAACAAAAAATAATGAAAATACTAATATTATGCACCGGAAATTCATGCAGAAGTCAGATGGCTCAGGGCTTTTTGCAGTCGTTGGATGCTAAACTCGTGGTTTGTTCTGCCGGCACCGAACCCTCTGGAAAGCTAAATGAAAAAGCAGTTGCAGTGATGAAAGAAGTGGGCATCGACATCAGCCACCATACTTCCAAATCAGTGGATTTGTATCTCGGCGAAGCGTGGGATTACGTGATCACCGTTTGTGGCGGAGCCAACGAATCGTGTCCGGCATTTCTGGGGAAAGTGAAACACAGAATTCATCTTGGGTTTGATGATCCTTCACATGCTAAAGGTTCAGAAGAGTATGTCTGGAGTGAATTCCGACGGGTCAGGGATGAGATTTTTGCTTCGTTTGAAAAGTTTTATGAAGAGAATTTGAAGATTTGCTAATGAAACAGTGTGCCAATTTGCTAATTAATACAATAAAATATGGAGAATAAGAATTTTATTTTAGACAAAAGTTTTGAGTTTGCATTAGCAATAATTGAATTTTCGGAGCTTTTGGAAAGTGAAAGAAAGTATGTTATTGCAAAACAATTATTAAAATCAGGGACATCAATTGGGGCAAATATCAGAGAATCTCAAGGAGCAGAAAGCAAAGCAGATTTTGTTCATAAATTAAAAATTGCAGCAAAAGAAGCTGAAGAGACCGAATTTTGGTTGTTGTTAATGTAGACACGCCAATTCATATCCATTTGATGAAGACCTATTGCTAAAATTAAAAGAGATTCAAAAATTATTATCAGCAATCATTTCAACAAGCAAAAAATACATGAATCATTAGTTTAATTGAAAAGTAATGGATTGCCCAAATAGCAAGTTCGCATATTTGTATTTCAAGGGCACGCTTCGCGTAATAAGCACATTGATGCATTTGTATTTCAAGGACACGCTTTGCGCAATTAGCTCATTAGCACATTAGCATATTGACACATTAGCACATTAATTATATGAAAACAAAATTAAAATTCCTCGATCGTTACCTCACCTTATGGATCTTCTTAGCCATGTTTATCGGCGTTTTTTCCGGGTATCTGTTTCCGGAGATTGCCGTTTTTTGGGAGTCTTTAAAATCATCTCCCGACAGTACGACCAATATCCCCATAGCCATCGGGTTGATTGTGATGATGTATCCGCCGCTGGCGAAAGTGAAGTATGAAGAGCTGGGCGATGTGTTCCGCAACTGGAAGATTTTGTCGTTATCGTTGATTCAAAACTGGATTATCGGTCCGCTGGTGATGTTTTTCCTGGCCATTTTGTTTTTCAAACTCTTTCCCGGCGAAAACAATGCGAATCTGCCTTACATGTATGGAATCATCATGATTGGCTTGGCCCGTTGCATCGCCATGGTAATTGTGTGGAACGACCTGGCCAAGGGCGATACCCAGTATGCAGCCGGATTGGTGGCCTTCAACTCCATTTTTCAGGTGCTTTTTTTCTCGGTGTATGCCTATTTCTTTATTGCTGTCATGCCGGGCTGGTTCGGAATTCCGACCAATAGCGCGGTCGATAATATTACCATCGGGCAAATAGCGAAAAGCGTGTTTATCTATCTGGGGATCCCCTTTATCGCCGGCTTTTTAACCCGTTTTATCCTGATTCGGGTGAAAAGCAAGGAGTGGTATCACACCAAATTTATTCCTAAAATCAGTCCGCTGACACTGATTGCGCTGTTATTTACCATCTTGGTGATGTTTTCGCTGAAGGGGGAATACATTATCAAAATCCCCATGGATGTGGTGCTGATCGCAATTCCACTGTTAATCTATTTTTTGGTAATGTTTTTAAGCTCGTTCTTCATGAGCAAAAAAGCAGGCGCAAATTACGAACAATCCGTCACGCTTTCGTTTACTGCGGCCAGCAATAATTTTGAACTGGCCATTGCCGTGGCCATCGCCGTATTCGGTATGAACTCCGGGGAAGCCTTCACGGCGGTAATCGGCCCTCTGGTTGAGGTTCCGGTAATGATTGGGCTGGTGAATGTGTCGTTTTGGATTAAAAAGAGGTGGTATTGATTCTGCCAATTTGAAGATTAACTAATTTGAAAATTTGAAGAGGAGCTGATTAGCTTTGCTGAACTTCCTATGGCCGGTTGCGCGAAACGAGTTTGATTTTAAGATTGGAAAATGAGATGATTTGAAGATTGCTTTTGTACATATCCATTTATTCTCCGGTTTTTTATCTTATTTTTGTCAACGTGTTGAACTGATTTTAAACCAATCAAGAATTTTATGACTAAATCCAACGTATTGTTGAGCATTGTGGCACTGTTTGTCTGTAGCTGCATTAACGCTCAGAAATACACCGATCTGATTTCGGTGAGTGAACAATATTCTCCCTCCAACGGCTATAAATTCGGAAACGGGAAGTGTGATGTTCACGACCAGAATTTTGCGGCCAAAGCCCCCCTTAAAATTAATTCCACCGATTATCTGCTGGTGGGCTTAGGGGCCAACCATCTGGAATTCATCGGCAACGCATATCCCGGGGGAAGCAGCTTTACCGCACTCACCCTGCAACTTGGTTATATCGGCAACTTCGGACGCTACAATCTAACTGCCGTTGCGCTTCCTAAAATCAGTGGCGATTTTGCAGAAATCACCCATCGCGATTTCCAAATGGGCGGGTTGCTGGTTTTATCCGTAAAGTATTCCGATAAATTGAAGTTGAAATATGGCTGCTACTATAATCAGGAGTTTTTTGGCCCGCTGATTGGCCTCGATTGGGAAGTGAACGATAAACTCCGGGTTTTCGGGAATCTCCCCATTACGGCAACAGCAGAATATACGGTTTCGAATCGTTTTGCCACAGGATTGTTTTTCAACGCAAACACGATGTCTTACCTCTACGATAAACAGCGGCAATATATTCACAAAAGCACGCAGGAGATTTCGGCCTTTGGCGATTTCTATCTGACTAAAAACCTGGTGTTTCAGACCAAACTCGGCTATACCATCGGACGAAAATATGATTTATTTAATCTAGCAGATAAAATCGATGCGAATTTAATCGTAAAAATCGGCGATGATCGGCCACAAATGAACAACAACACCTTGAAAGACGGGTTTATCGGTGAGGTGAAACTGATTTTCAGAGTTCCGGTTCAATAATTAATCATAATGCTATGAATAACATAAAACTCTTTGAAAGCAAACAAATTCGAACAGTTTGGAATGAAACTGATCAGAAATGGTATTTTTCGGTGCAAGATGTTGTTGAAATTTTAACCGAAAGCAATGACCCAAAGCAGTACATTAAAAAGATGTTAAGCCGAGATGAACTTTTAAAAAGCAACTGGGGTACAATTTGTACCCCAGTTAAAATGAAAACAGTAGATGGGAAAAATCGTATGATTCAAGCATCAGACACAAAAGGGCTTCTCAGGATAATTCAATCTATACCTTCATCAAAAGCAGAACCTTTTAAACTTTGGTTAGCACAAGTTGGCGCTGATCGGTTGGAAGAAATTGAGAATCCAGAACTGGCGACCCAACGGACGAGAGAACTTTATAAGCTAAAGGGATATCCAGACGATTGGATTGAAAAAAGGATGCGAAGTATTGCTATTCGCGAAGAGTTAACTAACGAATGGAAGGATCGCGGTGTTAAGGAGAAAATTGAATATTCAATTTTAACAGCAGAAATTTCAAAAGCCACATTTGGTTTAACGCCATCGGAATATAAAGAAGTTAAAGGGCTAAAAAGTCAAAATTTAAGAGACCACATGACCGATCTTGAATTAATATTTTCCATGCTTGGTGAAGCCTCAACAACTGCAATTGTGAAAACTAAAAACCCAAAAGGTTTTAACCAAAATAAAGAAGTCGCAAAAGAAGGTGGAAAAATTGCTGGTGATGCGAGAATAGCGCTTGAACTGAAAACGGGGGAAACGATTATTTCCTCTGAAAATTACTTACCCGAATCGAAAAAAAACAACGAATTGAAATAAATAATACAAAAGCGAGGTCTATTAAATCAAGAATAGGCCCCTTAATATTGTAAATAATCATTTATGAGAATCATTCATACGTCCGACTGGCATTTGGGAAAATGGCTGAATAATTTAGCCCGAATCGAGGAACAGAAAATTGTCCTGGACGAAATCTGCACCCTTTGCGATGAGCAGAAAGCGGATGCAATCATTGTTTCGGGCGATTTGTACGATACTTTTAATCCGCCGGTGGAAGCACAGGAACTCCTTTACAAAACATTGAAACGGCTCACCAATAACGCCACCCGTCCCGTGATCGCCATTGCTGGGAATCACGATTCCCCCCGATCGCATTGATTCTCCCGACGCGCTGGCCCGTGAATGTGGAATTATCTTTGTGGGCTACCCGAACAGCAAAATAACTCCTTTCGAACTCGAAAGCGGAATCAAAGTTACACGCACCGATCCGGGTTTTGTGGAAATATTTATGCCCTCATCCCCAGTGCCATTGCGGATTATTTCCGTTCCCTATGCCAACGAATACCGCATGAAAAGCTATCTGGGTTGCGAAGATCCCGAAGCTACCATGCGGGAGACCTTGCAGACCCAATGGAAGCAGATTTCAGACACTTATCTCGATCAAAACGGGGTCAATATCATGATGGCCCATCTTTATGTGGGGAAGGAAGGCTCGCCGTTGCCGGAAGAAGATCTCGACGAAATGAAACCCATCAATATCGGCGGAGCCCAAGTGGTTTACAGCCATAATTTTCCCAAAGGGTTGGATTACGTCGCCTTGGGGCATTTGCATCGGAAGCAGACTGTGGACACCAACCCCTGTCCGATTATTTATTCCGGAAGTCCGCTGGCGTATAGTTTCAGTGAAGCCAATCAGAAGAAGATGATTCTTTGCGTGGACATTGAATCCGGTTCTCCGGCAATCGTAACTCCATTGGAATTGAAAACGCCGAAATTGCTGGTGCGAAAGAGCTTTAATGATCTTGCCACAGCCATTGAATGGCTTGAGAATAATCCCGAACCGCTGATTGAACTCACCATCAAAACCGAGGTGCATCTCAGCAGCGAAGATCAGAAAAGGCTGTTGCAGGCCAATTCCAATATCGTTCAACTGGTGCTGGTGCTGCAAAAAAAGCATCAGACGGAAGAAGAAATCAGCGAAACCATCGATTTGAATCTGGAAAAGCTGTTTGTGCAGTATTTCAAAGCGCAAAATGGCGGCATCGCGCCCGATGAGACATTGATGAACCTATTTAAGGAAATAACAGCAGAGGAGGGCAACGCATGATCCCAATCACACTCACGCTCAAAGGCGTCTACTCATACAAAGAGAAACAGACCATCGATTTTCGGGAGCTGACTTCCGATCACCTTTTCGGAATTTTCGGCACGGTGGGAAGCGGAAAATCCAGCATTCTGGAAGCAATCACCTTTGCCCTTTACGGGAAAATCGAACGGCTCAACAGCAAGGGCTTGAAGTATAACATGATGAATCTCTCCTCGAACGAGATGTTTATCGACTTTACATTCCAGGCCAACAACGGGAGCTATTATAACTCCGTCAGCCATTTTAAGCGGAATTCGAAGAAACACGGCGACATCAATACTGGCGCTCGAAATTGCTACCTGGTTGAAGAACATGATTTTGAGTCGAAAACACCCATCACCACCGAAGAATTGGAACGAGTAATCGGGCTGACCTACGAAAATTTCAAGCGAACGATCATCATCCCGCAGGGGAAATTTCAGGAATTCCTGAAGCTTGGAGCCAAAGACCGATCGAATATGTTGGAAGAAATTTTCGATTTGGAAAAATTCAACCTCTTCTATAAAACCCAATCGCTAATCAATAAATCGCTGACTCGCCGGAGCGAGATTGAAGGCTCGTTAAGCACACTTGGAACGCTGAATCCGGAAGAGCCGAAACTGCTTTCGGAACAGATTGAAACGATTTTACTGTCCATTGCTCAAAAAACTGAAGAGAAGAGCCGTTTGGATGTGCAAAAGAATATTTTGGATCAATTGAAAAAGGACATCGAAGAGATTGAGACCACGACCGAAAAACTGAAAACCGCTGAGGCCGATCGTCCGATGGTTGAACGGAAGCGGAGCCAATTGGCTCAATACAGGATTTTTATCTCTGCTTTTAAGCCGGTTTTAGATCAGCAAAAGCGAATTCGTGAACAAGTTAATGAGCTGAATGATAATCTGTTGAAAAAGCAAGAGGAGCAGAAAACAACGGTCGAAAAACTTCAATTGGTACAAAAACAATTGGTTGATTTGACTCCGGAGTATGAAAATAGAATCATCCTGCTCGATAAGTCCTCGGATATTGAGAATATTGTCGAAATCAGGAAAAATCAGGAAAAAATAGTTTCGCTTACTCGAAAGAGTGAACAATCTGTTCGGGATATCGCATCAAAAACCGCCTTGATTGAGGCGCAGACCAATCAGGTTAAACAGGTTGAAACACAGCTGGAAACGCTCAAAGAATCACTGCCGGATATCAATCGTTTGAACGAGGCTAAAAACTGGCATCTGATCCGGGAAAAGATTGTGAAAGATGGCGTTGAAAAGAGCGGACGGGTGAAATTGATGCAGGAAGAGAATCAAAAACTGGAAAGTGAGATTTCAGCACTGTTGCTGGAAGTGGAGATCCAAACTTCCGAAGATTTTTCTTGGATTCAGACTGCAATCGCTTTAAAAATTGCGGATCAAAAGCAGCAATTGCAACTTCTGGAAGTGGAGATCGGGGAATTAAAGCTCACACAGCAACTCTCGCAATATGCGGATGCGTTGCACGAGGGCAAACCCTGCCCGTTATGCGGAGCGCTCGAACATCCGAGCATTCACAAGCATGATGATGTCGCATTGGTACTGGTTGAGAAACAAAAGCTCCAAAAGACGAGTTCTTACGCCATCGAAACCCTCCATAAAATCGAAACCCAGCTGAAAGGGAAACAGGAACAAAAGGATGCTTTAAAAATCCGAATCGAGCTGGCTCAAAGTGAATTGAACATTCAGCGGGATGAATTCAGACAGCATGAAAATTCGTTTGCTTTCGAACCGTATCCGAAAGATTTAACTTGGGTTGAAGCAGAAATTGAAAAGCATAAAATCGATTCCAAAGCCATCGATGATTTTGAAAAAGTGTTGAAGAGTCTTCGCTCAACGATAGAATCGACCAGTAAGGAACTCGCCGCGCTCGAACAGGAAACAAACCGATCGGCACTGCAAAAAACGGAATTCGCCACGATTGTCAAACAACGCACAGAAGCGTTGAAGCATCTGAATCCGAGCGATTTTCAGGATAAGGATGAAGCGGATTTAAGGAAAATGGGAGCGGAATTCAGCCTGCGCCATCAAACCATTGAAAAACAATTCGGGCAGTTCACCCAGGAATTATCCGATTTGAAAATTCAGCAATCGGGAATAGAAGGCATACTGCAGGAACTTGGCCATCAGTTGAAAAATCTGTCGGCTCAAAACGTCGAAATCGAAAAGCGCCTGAAAAACGAACAGTTAAAACACCCGGAAATCAACAAGGAACAGATCGCTCGATTTTCGGAAGTCCCTTTGGATATCGAGATTGAAGAACAAGCCGTGAAACAGTTTGATGAACAAATTATTGCCCTGACTACGGCGTTGAAAACACTGAAAACCAAAAGTAAAGACTTAAATTACGATGCGCTGCTGCACCAGCAAACGATGGAACAAATCGCATCTCTGACCGGTCAGATTCAGGAAGCCACGGAACGTAAAGGGCAGCTGGACAAGCAACTGGAGATTTTAAATAAGCAATTGGCCGAACATCAACAGTTTATCGAGGAACTCGACAAGTTGAACAACCGGATTGGCGACCTGAATAAAATTTCGGGAATGTTCAAGGGCAATGGTTTTGTGAATTACGTTTCCACCTATTACCTCGAAAACCTCTGCAAGGAGGCAAACAAGCGTTTCGTGAAACTATCCAACGGACTTCTGGAGTTGACATTGAGCAGCGACAACAGCTTCGACGTGATCGACCATTTGAATAACGGCTACATCCGCAGCAGCGACTCGCTTTCGGGCGGACAGACGTTTCAGGCTTCGCTCTGTCTGGCGTTGGCGTTATCCGATGCCATCAACCGGAAAAGCAACATCCAGCAGAATTTTTTCTTTATGGACGAAGGCTTCGGATCACTGGACAATCAATCGTTACACACCGTTTTTCAAACCCTTCAGGCTTTGCGGATGGAAAACCGAATCGTGGGCTTGATTTCGCACGTGGAAGAAATGAAACAGGAAATTCCAAAATGTTTGATAATTACCAATAATGACGATCGGGGGAGCAGGATTGAATATAGCTGGAAATGAGTCGAAAGTTTATAAAGTCCATAAAGTTCGTAAAGTCTATAAAGCTCCGAAAAATCAAAAATCTGCGATTTTTGTAATTTTTCGAGAGTCCACGCAAAACTATGAAATCGAAGATTTCTTGTTTTGCGGGATCGAAAGTCTGTAAAGTTGAAAGGCTATAAAGTAGAACAGGTAAAACAAGTTAACGGGTAGAACGGGTGAACAAGTAAAACAGGTAAACCAAGTGAACAGGTTTCTTGGTCTCCTGGTCACTTTCCGGCTACTGTTTTACAATCTTCCAGCCTTGGCGTTTTCCGTCTTCGGTAGTAATTGAGAGGTAATATACTCCCGTTTTCAGGTTGCTTACGTCTATTTCGGTTTCCTTGTTGATACCTTTGGCTTCATATACTTGCCGGGCTTCGATGTTGAAGATGCGCAGCACACATTTCGGGCACGATGCCGTGTAGCTTACCACCACCTTGTCGCTGGCGGGGTTTGGATACACGTTAATGATTGCCTGCTCTTCCATCAGCGTTGTGTTATTTTGTCCGTTAATGGCTTGCAACAAGGCGCTATCGGCTGCGGCCAACACGGTGCTGTCCGTTTTTGTTACCGGATTGCTGCATTTGGTTACGTCTATGGTTCTCGCAGTTCTATTTCCATTAGCATCATATTGAAATGATATCTGTGCTTGCATTAAGCATGGAAATAAAAATAATATTATAATTATTGTTTTTTTCATATTGTTATTGTTAAATAAAAAACATTTTTAAAGATTATTATCTCAAACATTTTTGATTAATTCATCTATCCACATTTCACCCCTAATAACGGGCATTAAGTTCTTTTGAATAAATTCTGCTTGTGTTTTTAACGAACAATTTAATTGTTTGTTTTTCGGTAAATCAAAATAATCAAAATAATCACTTATGTCAAAAATAATTGAACTTTTCCTAAAACAGAATAATTTTTTTCTTTGAACAACTATTGACCAAGAAGAGCTCTCATCTCCTATGATATAAATAGTTCTATTTGCTATCCAATTATGATAAACCATAGAAGGATTACCCCTTCCTTCTATGGTTATTTCTTTCTCATGATAACTAACACTATGCAAAAAGTGAAAAGTTCTAATAATTTCTATTAATGAACTTTCTTTGTCATTTAGTTCTTCGATTTTCATTACTTATAAATGATTAGTATTCTTATTGTTAATGAATAATTGGCAAATGTTTTCACTTGATATAGGTTGTTGTAATTCATTGTACGCCCACATTCCATATTATAATATTGACTATTATTACCTACAGGACCTCTATCGAAAATTGGAACTTGAGATTCCATAGTCATTTCAATCATAATCGCATTATCATACATCCCGTTATCGGTAGTTCCAAAATTTAAAGTTTCACCATTAACTTTCATGGATGCCATCATTTGAGGTTCTGGATCGTAAAAATCAGAGCTTAAATCTTTTGCAATATCTTTAACGCCAAACCATCCTTTTTCAGTATTACTACTCATCCCTTCACCTATTGTAAGACTTTTGTTTGGTTTTCCTGTCAATGGGTTGACATTGTTGTCTTTTGCAGCTCTATATGCAGAACCCGCTCCAACTGCTGCTCCAACTGCTGCTCCACTTCTCATTCCGCTAAGACCTGCTTTATTGGCTAAATCTAAATCACCTGTCATTATGTACCCAGCTGAAAATCCACCAGCGTAACCACCAACTCCACCACCAATTGCTCCACCTATAAAACCTTTTAGCACGGGAGAAGTAACATTAAAACCATTCACAACAAGCCCTCCTAAACTTTGGCCAGCCCATTGACCTGCAGCACCACCAACAAGTCCAGAAACCATTCCAATACCAGCACCCATTAAAATATCTTCACCATTTCCACCTGATAACCAGGAATTTGTTGCTCCTACAACTGCACCACCCCATAACCATCCTCCTAATTCAGGATACAATCCTCCAATGCCTCCTACTGCACCTGCTCCAAAAGCAGCGGCTCCTTTTCCAATACAGGTAAGGAAATCCCCTTTAATGTTACCATTATAAATATTACTTGCGAGGTTTATTACTCCACCAACAACACCAGCAATGACATCATCAATAAGCGCATAATTGCCACTTGGATCAGTATATAAAAGAGGGTTGTTTAAGCAATAAGAATATCTATTATAACTTTGCGAATAACTAGGATCCTGCACATAAGAATCTGGGCTTAAAAAGCAACCGACAATTGGATCATACATTCGACTATTCATATTGATAAGGCCAAACTTATCCAAATGTTCTTGTCCTGTATAACCTCGCGCAAAAAGCACATCAGTATTCGTAGCCGTTAATGTCCAGTTAGTTGGATTTCGTCGGTTACCCCATGCATCGTAACTAAAGTTATAAACAACAGTACCACTTTGGTTTGTAATTTTCTCAATAGAACCTAAATGATCTTTATGAACATACAACATCCTTGATTGCCCGTATTGTTGATTGTATATAGCTACCAATTCACTACCGCCATAAATGTAGCAATTATAAAAATCATCTCCTCCCAATTCATCTGTGTATTTTTCGTAATTACCAAGAGCAAATATTTTTGTATTTATTTGTCCGGCATTAATATCGGTTTCATAGGTTTTCCGCCTTGCAAAATCAGGTCCATAAACAAAATCAATCATTAATTCACCATTGCTATGTGTAATTTTACTGACTTTATCGAACGAAGTATATTGAATTGCATGTGGTGCTGTTATTGTTCCCGGATTATTTGTCAATGAAGTAACTGCATTTAATTTTATAGGATTTCCGTATTGGTAATCACCTGCATCATATTTACTCTGAATATTTCCAAAATTATTATATGAAATACTCTTATTTGAAATAAATGATGAATTTTGATATAAATCAATATCCGTCAATCTGTTCAAATTATCGTACCCGAACACTTCTTTTTGATTTGTAATAATATCTTCTCGAGATTTAATGTTGTTGAATTCATCATACACATAGTGATTGTTTTGAATGCTACCTGTTTGAATATCTGTTAATCTGCCAAACGAATCATAGGTTTTCGTGGTGCTGATGTTGTTTCCACTTGTATAACTCGTATAAATTCCATATTCGTTTTGTTGAGTAGTGGACCAAATTGGGGAATCGTCACTTGCATTATGGACACTTCTTAATTGACCATTCAGATAATTGTAGGTAATGGCAAAGCCGTTCGGATAAGTTAACTTGTTGAGGAATCCATTAGTGTTATATTCCAATAATTCGGTATAAACTACACCATCTATTGTTTCATTTTTCTTCCAATCTCTGCCATAACTATCAAAATAATACTCATCACTGATCCCATTCCATCCCGTAACAGATGATAACTTCCCTTTACCCATAGTCCTAGTATCATAGACATATGAAATCGTTCCTTCAGGTTGTGTGCGAGTCAATACTCTTCCAATCACATCATAAGTGTAGCTGACAGAATTATTTTTAGCATCAACCTTGGTAAGCATACGCCCATAGGCATCATAAGTAGATGAACTCAATCCATTATTTGGATCAAAAATAGAAGTTCTATTGCCTTGTATATCATAGGTTAATGTTGTATATTGATTTGTATTCATTCCTTGCACCCATGATTTTTCCAATAATCCAGAAGAAAAATAGTCCTTATAAACAGCAACCCCATTATTATCAATCGTTTGAACTAACTGGCCCAATTGATTATACTTATTGATCTGTTGTTGAGAATGTCCATTTTTTGTTGTAATTGTTGTTTGAGAGAACAATGAACTTTGAATATCAAAAGAATAATTAACTTGCATATTTGTTCCATCAGGACATGCTTGAGATGAAATTCTTCCCAAATCATCGTATGTATATGTATTTAATAGAGGCGTATTCCCAGAAAAATATGGAACAGTTTTGCTTGCCACTTGCCCTTTTGCGTTATACGTTGTGGCAACAATGACCTGAGAATTTATTATATTTCTTGTTATCTTTTTTAGCTCTCTGTTCAGTTTGTCATAATAAGTTAGAATTGGAGCCTTGCCACTTTGATTAATAGTTGTATAATAACAAGTTGCATTGTCAACATAAAATGAAGTACTTATTGTAGATTCGGTTAAGTCGCTATAAATTGTTTTTTTAAGATTTCCAAACCCGTCATACTCATACTTGGTTTCTAATCCGTTAGCATCTATTAATGATAGAACAGTGCCAGTAGCCGTATTATAAGTAAATGAAGCAAAGTGATTCAAAGGATTGGTTTTTTTTATACAGAAGCGTCCTTTTGAATCGTATTCCATCTGGTTGATTACTGATGGAAGACCAGTAGCAGATAGGGTGGTTTTGGTCGGAAGTCCAAATGAATTATACGTGTCATAGGTTAATGTGTTGCTTTTTGGATTACCCGGATCAGAAATCTCTTTCTTTAGGTTTCCATTTGAATAATACTCGAAATTTTTAATTCTTGTATACGGGCTTTTTCCCGTAATCGTGTTTGTTGTGGAAATAGATGACGGACTGGTTGGACACCAACTTCCTGCAATGGCATATTGAGTAGTTGTAGTCCCGGTTTGAAGAACCGTATTGGTGCTAAAATTCTTTAATGTAGAAGTAAGGTTACTTAAATTTCCATAACTATCATATTGGTATTGGTCGGTAGTTAGCGTATTTGTGAGATAATCATGTGTGTTTTTTGTGGTCATTACATTTTGCACTCTTTTGTTCCCAAGACCAGAAACTTGATAAATCATGCCAATTTCCGCAAGAGTAGTGGATCCTGTTCCATAAGTGGCGGTGTAAGTATGTGTTAAATTCTTAATAGCAAATTCATGGTTTAATGTAAATTCCTTATTCGTATGCATTCCTGTTCCATTGGTAACCACACTCATAAAACCCATGAATCCTTTACCCCATAAATGCATTATCCCATCGTAATATTTGTATGTTGTTGTTGCATATCCCCCAATACCATCATCTATCTTAAGTGATTCAACTAACTTTAATGGACATGCAATTTTTACATAAGGAAACGTTTCTAACCCTGAATACTGATATACTGAAGTTACATCTATCATTGGTTTGTATGTAAATTCAATTGAAAAATTCAGCCCATTGGTTGCTTTTATTAGTTTTCGGTTATGATCAACTGCAGATAGATCTGACTTAACATAACTCTGTTTAAAACAAACTAGATCCGCTCTGCCATCTCCATTTATGTCAGCAAAGAGTCTAAGATATGAAACAGCTAGCTGATTCCCTCCTATTGCAGAACGTTGAATTGTTTCAAAGGAGTTGCCGGTATTTAATGAAAATTGAACAGAGCCACCAAACCCCACAAGATCAGGAAGTCCGTCTCCATTAATATCCGCAATTTGTCTTTCGGACAAAGTCCCATATTCGTCTGCAAAATTGTTATTTCTCCAAGATGTTGGTGTTAAAAAATGATCTTTACCATTTGATAAAGAAACCCATACTCCCACTCCTGCAAAGCCAACAATATCAGCTAGTCCATCTCCATTTACATCAACAACATATCTCGGATTATTAATAATATCCCATCCCCCGGCATTTTGGCCATGACAGAAACTACCCGATAACCATGTTGAAACAGAAAAGCTATTGCCTGTGGATAGCCCAACAAGAATCTGGTCTTCAGCAAAGGAAATAATATCTGCCATACCATCACCATTCATATCAGCAACTTGTCTAATATGTTTAGTGTAATCATAACCCTGCGCCGTTCCAAAACCTGATGCCCAAATGGGCTGAACAACAAAATGATTATTACCATCATTTTTAGCCACAACAACTCCATCAGAAGAAAAGCCCACAATATCCGGCAATTTATCCCCTGTAACATCAACTATAAATCTTGGGAAATCGCCCTGATTTGTCCAGCCATTATCGTAGCCAAATCCACCAACCCACTGAGTCATTGGCGCAAACCCAGAGCCGGTTGAAAGAGCCACATATACTCCGGCTGAGGCAAAACCGACAATATCAGCCAACCCATCACCATTTACATCAACAAGTTTTCTAGGGTGTTTAACAATATCCCAGCCACCAGAATTTATACAAAAGCCATCAGAATACCAAACAGTCGCATCATTAAACCCATTACCATTTGCTAAAGAAACAATTACATTTTGTCCACCAAAACCAACAATATCAGCTCTACCATCACCATTCACATCTGCCATACATCGAACATGATTTGTGTTATCCCATCCTTGATCTACGGAAAAGTTACTAAGGTTATTAGCATAAGTATAATTATCACCACCAGCTGTTGAATAATTGAATGCTGTAGAATTATATGAAATTCCTTCTTTATTGTATAATAATATTTCATTTAACAAAACCGAACCATTTGAAAAACTATTAAGGTTAATTGTAGAATATGTATAAGTTGAATAATTAAAAACATATTTGTAGAGTAAATTATTTTCATTTTTAACTTTTATCTCTTTTACAATTAGGTTCTTAACGAATTTATATCCATTAACATAAGACACTCTTTCTTGGGGTAATAAATCATAAATTAATTCAATGCTGTTATAAGGTAAAATATTTGCATTGGTATTCCCT
>CAUVYH020000028.1:0-24455 GCA_963556065.3 Bacteroidales bacterium | reverse complement strand
CAAACAGCCCGCAGCAGTTCATCGACAACCGGGTAAGCTACACCATAACCGACAACGACGGCAATTTAGGTACCACGGGCGACCAGGTAAAAACCATTTACAGCTACGATCCGCATGGCAATGTGGTATGGGTTGGACAAAAGCAGGACGGAACGGGTCCGAAATACATAAAATACCGGTACGACCTGGTAAGCGGCAGCGTGTTGAAAGTGGAGTACAACAACGGATCGCAGAGCAAGGACCGCTTTTTCCACAAGTACAAGTACGATGCGGACAAGCGGTTGCGGGAAATCCAAACCAGCACGGACGATGTGAACTGGGAAAGGCAGGCCCGCTACAGCTATTACGCCCATGGCCCGTTGCGCCGGATAGAGCTCGGCCGGGACCGGGTTCAGGGAATCGACTACACCTATACCATCCAGGGCTGGCTCAAGGGGCAGAACATGAACAGCATCCGGAGTGCCGATCCCAATTCCTCGGCGAACGATCCGGGAAAAGACGGGGAAGCGGGAACCAATTCAAACGTGCCGTACGACGTGTTTAAAATGGCGTTAAGGTACTACGACGGGGACTTCGGCCGGATAGCCGATGCCCAGCCAACTTACCAGTACAGCGGCCTCTACAACGGGAACATCAGCAGCTGGTATTCGGGATACGATGCGCGTGGCGATTGCAATGCCGGAATAGGAACCGTAAAAGACAGCCTGTACTTCAGGTCCGACTATCGCTACGACCAGCTGAACCGTTTGGAGCAAAGCAGTTTCAGCCAGTTTACAAGCGTTTGGAACAACAGCAGCCAGTTCGGCGAATACTACCGGTACGATCCCAACGGGAACATCGACAGCTTGTTCCGGAACAACGGGAACATCGCAACGGCGAGCCGGAACATGGACAAGCTCAGCTACAAGTACACCAGCGGCACCAACAAGCTGGAATATGTCACTGACGGGGTATCGGGGGTAAGCAGCAACGACATCCAGGGCCAGAGCAGCGGCAACTACGAATACGATGCCACCGGCAATTTAATCACGGACAGGTCCGAAAAGCTGAGGATCTACTGGACCCCCTACGGGAAGATAGACAGGATAGAAAAATATGCCACCACGGCACTCGCCACTCCTCCCGACTGGACGCAGCAATACCTCTACGATGCCGCCGGCAACCGGGTATCGAAAATCAAGTACATCAACAGCAGCAACTGGGTAAAAAGCGCCACCTACTATGTGCGCGATGCCTCGGGCAACATCATGGCGGTATATGGGCGGGTGGACACCACGGTGGTCGCGGGCACCCGGAGCAAGACCATCACCCTCGACGAGCAGCCGATTTACGGGAGCGACCGGATAGGACAGTACAACCCCGACAAGACGCTGAGCACGCAGAACTACAGCACGGGGGGCACACCGCCGATAATCGCCATAGACATCACCGCCCAACAGCAGCAAATTGCCCAGGTACTGTCGTACAGCACCGGCGTTCATCAATTCCTGTACAACGGACAGAGGCGTTCGGCTTCGGAAACGAACCTGCACATAGTGGACATGGAAAACACGGCCGACAACTGTGGAGGCCCCCATTCAACAGTCAGCGGAATACCGGGCAACAACACGGCCTCGCTATACGACAGCACGGGCAGCAACATTGCAAACTTTAACACGATGAAACAGTACAACGGATTGAATAATTTTGTACTTTTAACGGGTAACAACGGAAGAATCATGCTAAACAGCGACAGCATAAAGGCCACCGGCAGCGGAAACTCCGTAATGGTGCAGAAACCTGGGAGCGACCGGTTGGGAATGCTGTTCACCGTGGGAGTGGACCGCAAGCTTTACCTGCACGAGTTCGACTACGTGGAGGGAAAGGTCATCCGGAAGAACGTCCTGGTGGACGGCAACATCTGGAACAGCCGGCTGGCGGTACGCACGGACATCCGCGACACCGTGCGCACGGTGGTGTATGCACGAAAACTGGGCACCGACAACACGTCAAGGCTCTACTCGATCAAGGTATATGCGGACAGCATCGGCACACTGAAGCAGATGGCTGCATTCCGGGGCAGTGCAAAAGACTACAACTCGGGGTTGGACATATCGATGAGCGGCGACACCATGGCCGTGATGAACAACACGGGCAACAAGAAATACTTCCTCAACACGTTCGATACCACGCAGGTGCTGGTATACAGGTTTAACAGTGCCCACGACAGCCTGGTTCCGGTGATAGCCTACAACGTTACATATAAAGTCCGTGGAGAAGGCGTAAGCTACATCGGCATTCAAAACATATACGTAACCTATGCATCGCAGGGAGGGGCACTAACCTGGGGAATCATGCGGTTGAACCCCAAGATAAAAGAGGTGCGTCTGTCGTCTTTCGCCCTTGCCACGAGCGATGTTGCAAGAGTCTCGTACGAAAAGATGTTTGTAGCGGGCACCGGCACGCTAACGCTGATGAACCCCTCGACGAACACGGTAACGGGCACGCAGTCCACCACCCTGTCGCTGAGCTCCATTCCCCTGATCCCGATAACCATAGTTTTGACTTGGGACTTGACACCGCGCAGCTACTACTACCGCCTGGTGCACAAGAAGCAGTTCGAGCTGAAGGATCACCTGGGTAACGTAAGAGCCGTTATCAGCGACTGCAAGAACCCCGAAAAGGATGGAGCCTACCGGCAGCAGAAAACAGCCGAAATCCAGAACATCTACAACTACTACAGTTTCGGAATGCCGCTTCACCGCCGCAATTACACCTCAAGCCTAGGGAGTTATCGATTTGGATACAATGGCAAAGAAAAGGATGACGAGGTTAAGGGTGAAGGAAACCAACAGGATTACGGGATGAGAATCTATGACCCAAGGTTGGGCCGGTTCTTGTCATTGGATCCATTGGCATCTGATTATCCATGGAACAGCCCTTATGCTTTTGCTGAAAATGATGTAATTCGCTCTGTTGATTTAGATGGTCAAGAAAAAGTTATCATATCTAGTAAAGCCAATTCTCGGTCCCAAACAGTTATGAAATTGATTAGTAAAAACAGCTTTCTTAACGACTTAACTTTTAATAGAAAAGACAGATTTGATAGAGCTAAAAATGATATGATTATTATCACTGTTGGCAATATACATATGACATATAATGCAACAGCAAATGCTCATTTGGTTAATATTACAAATAGTGCTCAAGCATATCGTGATAATGTTAACAAAAGAGATTTGATTTCAAAAACGAATGTAAAAAATGCAAAAGGGAATTTCGACAAAGCTGGTTTTGCTGATTATGATCTTTTGATGTCAAATCAAGCTCCCAATATCTATGCCCTAGTAATAGATGAAAAATATTTTAAAAATGCTGGCATTAGTGAATTAACTCAGACTGTAATGCATGAGCTTATAGCACACTATTATAATAATCAAAAAAATGGGGATAAAGGTGTTGCTGACCATTTAGCTTTTTTTGGAATTGATGCGAAAAACCCTTATGGTGATAAATTTTACGATAAAAAAGAAATTGATGGAATATTAGGTAATGATGAGAACTATAAAGGAGCGTCTATTTCTCCAAAAAGATATAAACCAGGAAGTATGGCTTATAAAATACAACAAGAAGTTAAAAAATCGATTGAGCAACAAAAAGAATAAAAATGAAAAATATTTTATTATTAATTCTAATTTCTATTTTATTAATGTCATGTGGCAAGAAAGATAATAAAGAATATAAGTTTGTTTTCAAGATTGCCAAAGATGACAATTATGGAAAATATGATGATTGGTTGAAAGCTGATAGATCTTATTATTCTCTCTTAAAAGTGTTTTTAGACAAAGAAAAGGATGGGTGCCAAAATTCTTTTAATGCGAATATTCTGAAAGACAGGACTCGTTATTATTTATTATTTCCACGGTATGCAGAATTTGGCAATGATAATTCTGAACAAATTTGGTATAAATTATTGTTTTTTGATAGTAGTTTAAACATATCTGAAACGTATGTGTCAAAACAATTTTCAAGACTTAATGAAGATGATACTTTAAATTGGATTAAACAAACGGTTATTTTAAAAATAGAAAACAAGTATTCATCGCTTTTTGATTCGGTTTATATATTTAGTCAATCCTTTGGAAATGACTTAGAAGAAAATTTAAAAAATCCACCCATATCAGAGATTTATATTGATGAAAATAAAAAATTGAAATTCAATAAGTTATATTTTGCATTTTCCTATAAATATGGGTTTATCCATTTACCTTTTTTAGAGGAGAAAACCAAGCTAGATAATTATTTCATCCCTTATTTTGATGATAATTCATTAATGTATAATATAAAGATTGAAAAATAAAAGATGGTAGAATTAGTAGTGGGTAGTGTCCCGTTTGTATAAATAAAAAAGTGTAAATTAGCAAAGCAAAATACTTGAAAACATAACAGGAATGAGCAACCGTTTGGTACACAAGAAGCAGTTCGAGCTGAAGGATCACCTGGGTAATGTACGCGCCATCATCAGCGATTGCAAGAACCCCGAAAAGGGAGGAGCCTACAGGCTGGAAAAAACTGCTGAAATACAGAACATCAATAACTACTATAGTTTCGGAATGCCCATGCACCGCAGAAACTACACCTCAAGCCTAGGCTCTTACGATTTCGGATACAATGGAAAATTAAAAGACGATGAGTTGAAAGGCGAGGGAAACAGCCTTGATTTCGGGGCGAGGATTTATGATAGTAGGCTGGGTAGGTTTCTTTCGTTAGACCCATTAATGAAAGATTATCCTATGATGACACCATATTGTTTTGTTGGGAATATGCCTATTAGTGCAATTGATCCGAATGGTAAAGAAATTTGGTTTGTACTACAAGCAGCAACTACTCCTATGTTTAGTGGTCATTCACTTTTAGTTGCACTGTCTACAAGCATGTCTATGAAAAAGGTACGAATATTCGGACTATGCTTGAGAATCAAATGATTAGCCGTTATATTGTTTTGAAATAGAATAAAGACATCATTTAAGAATAAACAAAGTCAAATTTTAGATTTTGTTTATTCTTCAGGTAAAGAAAAATAAAATTGAGCTAGTTTTTGAAAAGAAAATTTCTTTATTGTTAGGTGAAATATTTACGTGCTTTAGAGGCAATCACCGTATCGATTAATGTTTTTGCGTTTCAAGGCAGCGGTTTTAATCAAGGTTGTGACATCTGTTGGGAATGGGTCTATGCCATAAAAAGCTTCGTTCGGTGTTTTTCCACCCAAAGCATCTAGGGGCATTTGTTCGGAATAAATAGTAATCGCTTTTTCAAGTTTTGAGTTAAAGTCATCAAAATCGGTATATGTATTGGGATAGATAAAACATTGTTTTATTTTTTTGATAATCGCTTCAATCATGCTGTTGGAACCATACCCATCTTTCTGGCATATCCGGTGTTCCATATTGTTCTTACCCGAAATAAAAGCTTCCGTTACGGATCTGTTTTCGCTTCCACCATCGGTATATATGATCACTCTTTTCTCATTATTCAAAAAGTTATCATACACGTTTTTCAGGTTCTCACAGGTCAATATTGCCGCTTTATTTAATCCGGCGATTACACCCAATGGTTTTCGGGAAAAGTTATCGGCAACAATATGGACATAAACCTTAAGATTGTCAGTCAGTCGATATTCGGTTATGTCCATATGCACGATTTGCAAAGGGACAGACGCTCTTATCCTGATAAAGTTTTTATTCGGTTTGCCCATTCTATTTGATTTAAGTCCCAACAAAGCAACATATTTATAAAACGTGGAAATATGGATATGACACGATGATTCTCGGATCATCAGATAATACAACGAACGCAACGACCAATGTTTCCATTCATCGGCTAATACAAATTGTTTGATTGTTGAAATCTCAAACTTGGCAAGCTGGTTAACGGCAATTTTTCTACATAGGTTAACCGGGGAAAATTTACAAGAATAATGATTTTTCCAGTAAGAAACCTGATTATACGAAAGCCCGAACAATTTGAGTACAAGTCTTAAATCATACAAGTTTGCCAATAAATCAATATTCCGTAGAAGTTCATTCTTGTTTTCAAATAGTAACTTTTTCATGTTTGGGACACTATTCAGCATCTGTTTGTAGATGATGATGATTTTGCAAAGTCCATATAATGTAGATCTGGCAATCCGGTTTTCTTTCACCATTTTATAATGAAAGATCAAATCCTCGATCTCTTTAACTCCATAAATATTGTCAAAATTCTTGGATTTCCATTCATTTCGCGTTGATTTTGGAATAAAGCGGTATGAATCTTTGTCAATTAATCCGCTTTGAAAAAGTATTTTATACTCGGTGGCGTAAGTTGTGTACATAAATAGGGATTGGTAATAAATGGCGAATGTATGAAAAAACCCGGTGATTGTTCATTAATTACAAAATTTATCATAGCGACTTGGGGAATCTTCCATTGTGTGCCTATAATAAACGCCAAGCGAAAGTTTGGCGTTTATTGTTTTAAAGGCTTCCCGTGGTGTACCATAGTGTGCTTTTTGAGGTATTATCGTTTTAAAACATTGAGAACAAGGAAGATATTTTTTATGCAAACGGAAATCAGACAAAGAGATGTTGTCCGACTTTTGAATTGTTCAAGCTATTCTTAATATCGAGTTCTAATCTTTTATACTTAATTAATTAAGGTTCCAATCCAATAGACTGGTCTTTTCCCTGGCTTCTTCCTCTTAATGTTTGCAGTTCCATTTCCCTACTTGCAGGTTTTTCAATATTAACAGCTGAGGCTTCCGCTGTATCAAGTCCTTTCTCCTCACACTTTATGTTCAGTATATAGTCCGCAGCCTTCTGCGCTTTTGCACTCGCATGGACAATAAACTTCTTGTCATTTTTCAACCTTTCAAGCCATCCCTGAATATATGCAGCATTATTTTCAAGCTTCTCAAAAGGAATTCCCGCATAAGACTTAAGATAAGAAGCCCCCATTTCAGCCGTTAATTCTTCAACGGCATAATCTTCAGTGCGCATGCCTTTGCTATTCAACAACTCTTTTCTATGCAAGCGCTCATTGTGTCCGGTACTATGAACCAGTTCATGAAAAAGCACGCCATAATACTCCTCGCTGTCTTTAAATGTTCCCATTTTAGGCATGTTCACATAGTCATTCAACTTGTTGTAATATGCCTGTTGCTCGTTATGCCTGATGTCAGGACGATTAGGCATTTCATGGATGATTTTTTCACAAGATTCCAATGGCTTGTTATTCCTTTCAACAACGGGGGGTATCTTTTCTTTAGGAATCCCCTCACACTGATCAATATTGAAGACATTGTAATACCTGAGCAGGGGAACCTTCTCCTTTTCTTTGGTTTCCTTATTCTCTTTTTCAAGCCATTTCCAAAAGATCACTTCCTGTGCCTTTTCACCTTTCTTCACAAACCCACCCAAATCCTTCACCTGCTTAAACGTGAGGAAATCATTCCTGGAATAGCCAAGCGTATTCAACAGCCAGACATTGATGCCACGATAATGCTTTCCAGTACCCATGTTTTTAGGAAGACCCGCATCCGTCCATGGCTTTTGCCAAGGCACAACCCCTTTTTCAAGATGCTCGATGATGCGGTTGGTGACAATGGAATAAACATCATGCTTCTTTTCGTCTATATTGTTTTCTTGATTGTTTTTCATATAAAATTTATTTAATTACTGAATATTATTATCTATGTTTGTTAATGCTTCTTTCTCCTTTTTCCCTGAGCTTGTTTAGCTCTTCACTTCTTTTTATCGCCCTGTCGAGGTCCTCAATACTTTTATCGGTGAAGCCAAGCCCTTTGAAGCGGTATTTTTTGTTTTCATGAACGACTCCATAAGTTTTTCCACCCCTGATGTATGTTGCCAAACCACGCTCATTCAGCCTGCTGAAAAAATCGTCCTTTGAAGTTGCCGACTTATAGCAGCTATCAAGCATTGCGGCCAGTTGTTCCCTGTTCGTTGCCCTTCCCGTTCGCATTTTATACTGGTATTCTCCATCGGAAAGGGCTGGCTCTTTTGGGCGTACTCCATGTTTTACTACCGACTTGCTTAATTCAGGATATTTTTCTATCTGGTATTGCTGCAGTTTTTGCTTGAGTATTCGCAGTTCTTTTTTCCCCAGGCGCATTCCTTTTCCCGTTCTGTATTCTATGCCGCTTACGCATAAATGAATATGGTAGTGCTCCTTGTCAAAATGAGGAACGGCGATATACATCCCGTTGGGATTACGCTGTCTTATATATTCTCTTGACAGGTCCTCCATTTTTTCTATGGAAATATTTTTTGCATCGGCCTTGCTAAAACTGATAATTTCATGGGTTGCCATTATGCTGTCCTTTCTGTGATTCAAGCGATAGCTTTCATTTTGACAAAACTGCCTATCCCACTCTTCAATACCGTTTCCTTTCAAATTATGGGTGATTGCAAAACTTTGGGCATTCTTGTCGAAAAGCCGATCCTTGTCATTCATCATATAGTTCATAAGCTTATGAAAAGATGACATTCTTTTATGTGACTTGATTTTGATGATCATTTACCATATTGTTAAGAATAAAAAGCAAACGTTCCTTGAGACTTGGCTTTTCCCTGATTTCCTTGATCAGCAATTCTTCAATGGTTGACGGGTATCTTAATATGCCATTGATTTCACTGCCAAGTTTTTCAATTCTATTTTCAACCAGTTGGTATTTTTGCTCCCTGTCAAAAAAGAACCTTTCTTTTTTTCCGGCAATAGCCTGTATTTCATTAAGGCAGCTGGCCAGTGACTGTTCGATTTCAGCCACCTGATACCTGTCAGGGACGATATATGTTTTATTGATGTAACTTTTTGCGGCACTCCTGATAAAGGCAACAATGCTCATTTTATGCTTTTTTGCCGAGGCTGCGATCAGGGAATAGTCTCCATTGTCCTTTGACAGGGGGATTGTAAATTCCGGTCTCGAAGCCCTCTGGTGTTGCTTGTATTTTAGAAGGTAATTCTTCCGGTAGGTTTTCTTGGCCGCTTTTATTTCTTCTGCCGTTCCTGTTTCCAATATCCCCAAAGCATCCAAATAGAGCCACATTTCACTGTTGTTTTTTTTATTTGGTTTTTTCATGGGCCTGCTTTTTAATTCGACTTTAACGGTATTACGGGAATTTCATCGGGTAAAGTGTTTTGCCTGGCCAGTGGAGCCGGAATCCGGCTATATGCCCGGAATTTCATATTTTTATAATAGGGTCTTAACCTTGTCTTGATTGGCGAATGATGCCCGCAAATAAGCAAGGCATTGTTCATTTTCATTGTCCTGATTTCATCATTGGTCATAAGCGGCCGGACGACTGTCCTTTCCTTATCATCTTCAAATTCGTATTTTCCGAGTATTCTCTCGAGTTCCATGGCTGTTTCCAGTGAAGCCCCGGTAAAATACATTTTGGCAAAACAATTGGATTTAATGGCATCCGCTTCATATTTTCCGTAATTATGAACCAGCTGGTTAAAGTCTTGCAATAGCAACATTGCTCCGGCCTTGTGTTTCCGGACATTTGCAACGGCAAGCGGCAAGGTTGGCAGATTCAAGCATGAACATTCATCAATCAATAAAAAAATACTCTGTTCGTTATCATTTGGAAAACGACCAAGCAGAAAGGAAAATAATTGTTCGAAGAATAAACTTGTCAAAACAGAGTAGTATTTTTGATCAGCTACAGAATTCTGTATAAACAGGGCCGTGGGCCTATTTCTGAAATCCATGAAATTCAGATTGTCATTCGATGTTACCCTCGCCACCAAATCATCACTGAATATGTTTAAACTTGCCTTGCATGTGGCAATAATACCGCTCACAACCTTCTCGTCAAAACTTGTGAAACTCTTGTATTCCGCAAATAAAATATCATCCGCAAACCCGCTGAATAAGGCATCCATACTTTCAGGATCACTTCCAAGCCTGTTGAGCAATTGACGGACATTAAAAAGATTAAAATATTCGCCCCCCTGTTTTTTCAGTATGGTGATCAGCATGGCAAGCAGTGAAGTTGCCTGTGTATTCCAAAACGGGTCTTTTGTTTTTCCGCCTAAAGCCGTTTCAACAAGCATCGAAGCTACTTTCTGGATATCCGAATTGCTTTGAACCCTAATCAGCGGATTGTAGCCGGAGGACTTGTCCGGACTGGTGAAATTCAAAACCTTGATTTCATATCCTTTTCTGGCCAACAAACCGGCTCCCTTGGACAGGAGTTCACCCGAAGGGTCATGGATAACAAAACTTCCCCGCATGGTATAAAGCGATGGTATCAGTACCACGCTTGACTTCCCCGTTCCGGTTGAACCCATGACCAGTGCGTTCTGATAGGAATCCTTGACCGTAAGGTTTCTTTTTCCGGTAAGACAGAAGCCTTTATTATAAGAAGAAAGCACTGTTCTCTGCCCGGCAAATGCGGCACTATAGCTGCCTTTTTTCTTGAAAGCCATTCCAAAAACCTCGAACATTGTTTTAAATATTTCGATTACAAGTTTTAGGATACCTTCTATTATCTCCATGATTAGCATGTTTTTATATTAATTTTGTTTTTATCTTATTTTCCTTGACAGCCATTTGTTAATGCCTTGCAGCACCAATTCTGTAAATCGGGAAAAGATATATACGAAAAGCAAAAACAATTTCCAGGCTAACTTTAACAGCCATTTCAGTATTTTCCAGATCATGCAAATATGATTTTATGGTTTTAATATTCAATATTCACAAGGTTGGCAGCGATTTCCACTTTCGCTCCCTTGCTTTCAAGCATTTTTTTGTAGAAATCGGAAACGGTTTTATACCTTTCATCATCAAGCGTGCTTAACGGCTGATAAATAAGATAAACCTTTACTCCTTCAAGATTTTGAAGTTCCACCTGGGCGTTCAGTAAACTTGCTATGGAGTCCGGGCTTTCTTTTATAGTCCGGATTACCTTTTGCTTGTAGAATGATAGGAGATGGGTGTCTTCAAACAGGTCGCTGTTGATAATCATCAGCTTTCGTTCCGAATGGCTCTTGCTTAAGCGGTTCAATTCTCTGGCAAGCGAATTGTAAACCGATGAATTGTTTTTGCCCGCCTTGATGTTGGCGTTATCTGTAATTATTTTTGATATTCCGGAATAGAAGGATTCAACTTCATTTTTTCTTTCTATTTCATTTGCCGTCCATTCATTACCCGGCCTTATGGTAACTTCGGAAGTATAATTGTAGCCTACATCAGAAATGCTTGCATAGCGGAATATGCCACCATTCCACATGTTTGTCTCCAAATCATACAAGGAGTTCACCTCGATTTTTTGTATTTGCTGGTCACGCATGGAACCGGTAATATCATGCATGTAAACAAGCTCTGAAGTTTGACCTTCTTCAGTACTGCATCCTGTAGCTATGAATAATATCATGAAGATAATTGTGGTAGTTTTTTTCATTGTTTGTCCTCCTTAATATTTGATCTATTGAAGATGATGGCATTATTAATGTCCAATTCTGGAATCAAGTCATTGAAACAATCCGGAGTCTGGTTCTCCCTGCTATATTTTAGATTATAACCGATAAACAGGGCGACACATTCCTTATACATTTTTTTAATCCGTTCAATGGTATATTCCGTATAGTAGGCAATCCGCAATCTTTGTTTATTTGTTTCCGTTAGTTTGTCCTCAAGAATGGATGCCTCATCTTGCAATGTTTTTTTTCGGCATTCAAATTTTTTGATGTTTTTGCAAATAGCCCTTTTCTGCTTGTATGCTTCTGCTTCTTCTTTTGTGGGAAGCTTCATGAAAAGCATTACCGAGGCAATGAACAAACTGCAGTTGATAAGCACAAAAACAATGGGGTGTATGGTTTCATGGCTATTTAAAGAATGTAGATATTCTGTACGTAAATACGCTAAGGCCATAAAAACAGGAACGGTGCACAGTCCCAGGATGATATTGATAATTCCCTTTTTCCTTGGGCTGTTTTCGGTTTTTAGTTTTCTGGCACCATAATGGGCTACAACAGCGGTGAATGTGGTTATTCCTAAAGACAGAAAGAATGAAAACAATTTTATGTCGCCCATTATCTGGAATGCCATGGTGTTAAAAACCAATTCCCCTATACAAATAAGCAATGCTATCAGGAAAGTTCTGAAAATTTGCATTCCAATGTTGCTTGCATTTATATCAATGCCGTCCTTGCTCAACTCCAGGTTTTTAACCTGATTGCAGCATTCGGCCATTTCTTTTTTGATCTGGCTGATTTTCATCTCGGTTTTTTCGGTATCTATTTGACCTTCAGGGAAATGGGCATCCGCTTGCAGATGCTGCTTGACATTTGCAGCCAGCTCTTCAAATCCGGCCTTTATCCCTCCTATGTAATGCAGTATGTTATCGCCGACAAGAGATGGGCGGTTGGATTCGGCAAAGCGGATGGCATCTTTTTTCGCCACTTCGTTTAAATGCTCTTTTTTCAGATGAATCATTTTTTCGACATCCTTGTCGAAAAATGTAGTAAGATGGGTGGTTGTTGTTTTCATGGTCTTTTTTTTAATTATTTCGTGTTGCACATGATATACCTTTGCCGTTTAATTGCAATAGCCATATTTTGGGGGTTATTCGCTTGATTTTTTATGTTGCTATTTATGCAATTCAAATACCATGGATGGAATTTTTCCGGACAGGTTATTTTAGGAATCCCTAAAATCAGCCATGGACAATGCCTGCCAGAGGCTATACTTTTTTTGGCGTTTCATTTTGATTGGAATAATAAAAGAAACCAGCTATCAAAAAATGACTTTTGCTGTCAAAATGTGATATTTTAGTATGAAAATAATATGACTGGAATTTTAATTCACCGGATGACAAAAAAGGAATTGAATGAATTTTTAAATTTCCATTGGAGAAAAATGAAGATAATTTCATCAAACCATGATATAAGCGAAAAGGAACTTTCCAAGTCCATATCAGAATACAACAAAAAACACCCTTTAAAATTAAAGGATGCAATAAAAAAGCACATCAATGACATGTATTTGATTTGCGATGAAAATATCCCCAAGACAGCGAGAATTTTGGATATTTCACTTAATACGGCTGAAAAAAAATATGGTGTTTAACTGTTTTTTGCTTCAATGGTCACCACGAATATAAACTGTTAAATTTTAAACATCTACTTTGACAAAAACACAGATGTTGTCAAAAATTCAGTTGTGCCAACCTGGAATTATTATCCCAACCATTATCTTGGAATGCATGCAAAAAGAGGTTATGAATCCATGATTGGCTATTATGAAAAAGTTGCTCCACATCTTAATGAACCACTGTATACGAGAACTGCTTGGTTTACAATGAGGGAAGTCGAAGTGTACAGTGGTATGAGAGGCTCTCCCCGCCAGCTTATCTGATGGGACCCACTCGATTAGCGGTTCGTTGTTTTTCATTGTCTAAAAGATATAGGGAATAAGTCTATACTTCACTTTTTTACAATATTCTTTGTATCCAGCTAGGTTTGTTTTCAACCCTTGTTCTTCGTCAAGAATTCTGGAAACAATAACCGAGACAAGAACGAAAACGGGAAACAATCCATAGTAAGAACCCAAAGCTATGGGGGTGAAAAATATGTTTTTTAATTAGTAGTTTGCGGAATACGCACCTGGTTTTCGTCAATGAAAGAGTTTAGCCTTTGTTCGGTTATACTATTGAAAGTTTTTAGTTCAAAAGGCTTAAAAACTAATAAGGGAATATTTGAAAGTATACTAGACTTATTCTCCCAAAAGCAATCAAATAAGTCATTCAAGTAATCTATTGATGCTTTTGAATCCAAATTTCTATTTCTTTGATGTAAGTTTTCTAATAATTCTTTCGGTTCCGCATCAATCATTATCATACCGGTTGTAACTGGAAGATTTGCAGAATACAGGTCAAACATTTGAGTCAAAACATTCCATTCAGTTAGATTTAGCAGATTTTTTTGAAGTAAATAGAAAGAGTATACGAAATGATGAACAGTTAAACTAAAATCAGTAATTATTAGTTGACTACCAATTGCATTTTGAATTTTCGATAGTGACTCTAAATAGTATGAAGCCTGCAATAAAAAGTAATTATTATTTGTTTCTCTAACAAGATTCCATACTTCATTCAATGGGGTGAGCTCTTCATAAAGACACTGGGTTTCATGAATTTTTTGACCTGCAATTTTATTAAGCAAGGTCGTTTTTCCAGCCCCTAATAGTCCTACTATTTCAATTCTTCCCATCATTAAATAAGGTTAACTGCTCGTTTGATGTTTTAATTTGATTTGCTATTCCAATATATTTTAATCCTAAAGTAATATCATTAACAATTGTTTGTAAACCTCCTTTTACATATCTAATTCCATTAGGATGATAAGTACAACATATATCTATACCATTTACAGCTACAATTTTACCATGTTCTTCCTTTATCTTAATTTTTAAGCCCGTCAATGTTGTAAAAGCAGTCTGACCTAAAGCAATAATTAATTGCGGTTTAACAACTTCAATTTGTTCAAGCAAATAAGGTTCACATTCGTGAATTTCTTTCGGTTTTGGTTTCCTATTTTTAGGCGGCCAGCACTTCACAATGTTTGTGATAAAGACTTCACTTCGGTTGAGATTAAGATTATTTAGAATTTTATCAAATATTTTTCCTCCATGCCCTACAAAGGGGCGACCAACTTCATTATTAACTTCTCCTGGAGCCTCTCCGATAAACATAAGTTTGCTATTTGGAAGACCTTCTCCTGCAACTGTCAAATTACGAGTCTTGCATAACTCACAGTTTGTACATTTTGCAATTCTATTTTTTAATTTTTCAAGTTTTTCAGTATCCATTTAATTTAGAGTTTTGTTAATATTTTTAACCATTCATTAAATAAATCATAAGTAATTGATGAAAATACCTTCTCCAATTTTGTACTCCTTTCATTAATCTTCATATTTAACTCGTCATAAATAAACTTATTATTGAAGCCAATCTTTACAACATCTTCTCTGTCCGAGCAGAAATAGACAGTTTTGATATTAAACCAATGAATAGCAACTAAACACATCAGACAAGATTCACAACTTGAATATAATAAAACTTCTGATAAAATGAATGTATTCACTTTTCTGCAAACGTCTCTAATCGCAACTATCTCAGTATGAGCTGTTGGTTCATTGGTGAATGTTACCATATTATGACCTTTACCAAGTATTTCGCCATTGAAAATTATAATTGCACCAAATAACCCCCCAAGATTATTTCTCATACCCCAAAATGCTTCATTAAAAGCAAGTTGCATATAATCTTTATGGGGTATTTTCATATGATAGTTTGTATTTTGAATACTAATTCGTCTTTTGACGAACAAACGATATCTGCTGCTTGTTCTAACATTAAATTTAACTTCATCTCTTGACCACCAGCACCTTTTAACACAGTTGGAGCAGTATAAAGTAATACAGTTTTTATTTTCAAACCGATACTAATTCCAAACAAAGCAGCACTTCCTGCATCCATTTCAATATTATCAGCAGAAAATATAGCAAGTTTACTCTGGAGGAGATTCTGCAAATCTACTTGTGATTTAACGATAATACTATTATCGTTATCGGCATGAAATTTATACCTTGTTGCATAATTGGAATATATTCCTAATGTTATAAGCTTTTTACTGATTTGTTCTTGTTCTTCTAATGCCCATTCATACTTGCCTCCTTGAATATCAATGTAAGCAAATTCTCTTTTATCCTCGGGTATGATTGGAATGTTTGTAAAGTTCTCAATATTTTTAAATTCGTTTAAAAAATTTTCGATAAACTCAGAAACCATCTTTATTTCTAAAATATAGTTTTGTCCACCATAGTATTCACTGCTTGTCGGGGTTTGTGTAAAATGTTTAAAGTAATTCGCAATACATAGTAGAATTGGGTCAAATTCTAAATCATTCTGTTTTAATGATTCATGAAATCCTTCGTAAATAAAATCAGTGGAAAATATTCCAATTGGTATTCCCAATGAATACGCATAGCCTAATTCCATGCAAACTCCGGAATCTTTTGCAATGCCGTCTAATCTCCCAATTATCGCTCCAGCATTTTTAAGATTCTCAATATCTAAATCATAAATCTTTTTAGCTTTATTATCACCAATAATATCACTTTGTTGAGTGTCTTTGAATGGCAAGAAAGTAAATTTATAATCGTGATATTCTGGATACCTAACTTTAATACAGTCTTCCAAAGCTGATGCAATATTATAACCACCAATCCTGCTCAATGGAGAAAATAAACTGCACGCACAGTATATTGTCTTTTTATGCTTAAAGAGAAAGTCAATAAATTCCATTGATAACGTTTATTACTTGTTTATGAATTGTGTCTACACTCTCAGTGCCATCCAATTTATACCAGTGTTTTAATGTCATATTCATTTCAAGATATTTATTTCTGCACTTAGTTAATAATTCACTATCGCTTTCTAAAACATCCCTAGCGCCTGTTCTTTGAATCGAAATTTCTACAGGAATGTCGATTAAAAATGTATAGTCAGGGTCGGGTAAGATACATTCCAAATTTTCGACCCAAGTTGCGTTAAGTCCTCTTGCTGAACCGTAAATGATGCTCGACCACTTGTATCTATCAAGTATTGCATAATCACAATTTTTCTCATTATTTATAATATTGTGAATTTGGCGCAACCTATCAGCAGAGAATAACATTTGTAATGAATAACGGTCAAACGTTGTGTCAAGCAAGGCTTCTTTGATGAGCTTCCCAAGATTTGTTGAATAATCAGGAAACGTAATTAAAACAGACTTAAGTCCTTTCTTGATGAAGTAATCATGAATTAATATACTCTGGGTTTCTTTTCCAGAACCATCAATTCCTTCAAACGTAATTGTTGTTAATTTTCCCATTTTACTTGGTTGTTTGTTTTTTGAGGTTGCTGCTAACGTGCAGAACTATATGCAGTTGCCGATTGCGGGTTGCTTTCCTGTCGAGCCACACCACCCCAGTTGCGGGCTACACCGTTTGTTGTCAGCACGGAAACGGTACTTATCATATAGTTTTTTAGCCATTGTTATTTTATTATTCCTTCTCTTCTAGCCTCAAATAAGTAGTTGAACTCACTTGTTTGATTAGGTTTACTAACAAAATTATCGATTATTTTTCCAGTTACAATCACAGCACCAAAACCAAGTCCAATCATCGGATTAATTACTGTAGAAATTACTCCTGCTCCAAGCAATGAATTAAATAATTTGGGGTTTTCAATACCAAATAAAGAATCTAAACTTGAATATATTATTTTAAATTTATTTTTAGTATATAACTTTTCTAATTCTGCTAATTCAATATCAATAGTTTCTTTTAAAGCAACAAGTTGTTCTTTTAAATCCTGTTTGTCTCTACAATCCTTTAACGAGTTCTGTATTTTCGTATAAAACATTCTAAATCTTTTCAGATCCTGAAGGTGATTATTTTTAAAATCTATAATTTTTGATATCTCGACACTATTATCAGGTACAGGAAGACAATTTTGAAATATAAGGTTCATAGCATTATCTGATTTTATCCCATTCTCAAATGACATCTGGCTAAATCTTTTGTAATCAGTGGAAGGTATCATTATGTCTTCTTCAACAACGCTAGCAATAAATTTGGCAAGTATTGACATATAATATAAAGCAATATTTTCAGGAAGATGAATTTTGCCTGGTTCTCTTGCTGTTATTAGCTTACGTTTCTCTAATTCATGAAGTAGTCCACTTGATATTTTATTATAATACAAAGTGTCAACTATGTCTCGATGGGCACATTTCGAACTTGCACTATAAATATTTGGATTATTGTCAATTTCGTTTAGAAATTTTTTAGCAAAAGGCCAATAATCATGTCCATATTTATACATTAACTCATCAGTGTATATTGGTTTGTATTCACCTTTTTCTAAAAGCGGCAAAAGTGATTTAGGAATTCTTGATTCCACATTATATGGTAAAATTGAGGAAACTTTATCACTATAAAGTAATGCCTGTCTCAACCAATTTTCCTTAGGAAATTCAATTGTCGGATAATATAAAAGTATTCTCTCCATATGCTAGGTTTTAATAATTATGGCTAACTAGTTTAATAAGAACATCTTTTTATTGCTAAAGGTGCACATGTAGACCTAAAACGGGAAAGTTGGTTGACCTTTAGTCAATTGTATCATGCTCTTTATTTTTTGCAAATATATATTATTTTTTATAATTTATAAAATTTAATTTTATTTTTTGCAAAATCTTTATACTTACTGATGCGTATATCCCTGTCGTATTCGGACTCACGTGACCCGGCAAGTCGGGTTTTGGATATTTCGCTTAATACTGCTAAAAAAATTAAAGTAAAAAAGGTTATACCATTGTTGATATAACCTTTATAAAAAATATTAGTTTTTTTATTCAAAAGAACAGGTATTAAAGTAAGTGATTGACCGTGCACCATCCCTGAAGCACTAATCAATCATTCCTTCTCATACTTTAAATTAAACTGCAAGGAACCCTTATAGAGAGTGGATGGCTCTCGTACTTCAATAAATTCAGGTTCATTTCTGAACCTTATTATCGAAGATTCAGAAAGAAGTCTTTTGGACTCTAATTTCTTGTTAAAACCTTTTGATCTAGACCTAAGATGAATTATACACTATTAATAAATATTTGTCAAGTATTTCCGATTTAAAGTTAAACATATAGCGCGATAATCAAAAATAACTTAATTTTCTAAGTACATGACAAAAAACCAAAAATGCCTATATTGTCTTGAGAATTAGTATTTAACAGTATGGTGGCAATATATTCCAAGCCATATTTAACAAAGCTCTTTGCTCGACTACCGTGATTTAGCAATCGGATTTTTTTGATATTATGATGTAAATACAATCCAACTTTGTACGCCCAGACAAAAGCGATAATAACAACTGCAAACAATTTTTCCATTCTATTTATATCAGATAAATGAGTTTGCTCTAAGTTAAAACCACTTGATTTAAATGCTTTAAACATGGACTCAATCTGCCATCTTTCTTTGTATGACTCAATTGCATCTTGTGGGTAATTGAATGAAATCACAATCTGCAATTCGGGGATCCCTTTCTTGTCCTTTGTTCTAGAGGCCGACAAATAACACAATTGATTATTTACATAATAGATCCTATGTAATACCTCGATTTGATTTAGTTTAACATTGGAAAATAGCCAAGAAGCCTTGATTTTTTTACCTGTTCTTGGATCATTGACAAAAAAGTTTTCACGAATTCGGATATGATATTTAATCTTTTCACGATTAAGATATTTCATCCATTTTTCACCCACAAATTCACGGTCAGCAACGAGTTGTTTAATCGCACCTTTGCCAAATAACTAAATAAAATGCTCAATGATATCTATTCTTTCTTGAGTATTTGAATTTCCTCGCTTTGGTAAAAGTTTAAAGAGAATCGGAAATGCAACACCTTGATAAACAATACCAATTGCCAAAATATTTATATCAGTTGACCCAAATTGCCAATTAGTTCTATCCATTGTAAGTGTGTATGGTGGTTCATGGGGAAGAAGAGCGAAAACTAACTTTGAAATCAAATCAACATCTAATACATAAGAAGCCATAAACCGCTGGATTCTTCTTAAAGAGGATGATTTAGCAGCTTTGCAATCAAAGCCAGTTGCAAGTTTTTCAAAACAAACCGATTGGACTTTGCAAAGAGCGATAACGAATAAGCTTAGAAACTTAATTCTGGCGAAATTCATCTCTTCTCCAAAAAAAGAGGTTAAACTATCAATTAAATTGCTATTTTTGTAATCAATACTGGTATTCATGTGACTTAGTGTTAGATGTTGTAGTTTTTCATCTAAGTTACTGAATATCAGTTTTGTATAACCTTATTTAACAAAATGTTTTCACCAAGTTATCAACACATGTTGTTGATTGATAGATGGTTGTGATTTTTGTCATGTAGTGAGCTTAATTTTATAGCATTGTAATGCACACAAAAAGAGGTTATGAATCCATGTTTGGCTATTATGAAAAAGTTGAATCATCCAGATTCGTTGTAAAGGAAACTGCTGCATTAGAAAATTATACCTATAGTGGTATGAGAGGCTCTCCCCGTCAGATTATCTGGCGGGGCGGTCTACTCATATCTTTGCACAAATACTAAAAAAGAAACCTAAAGCTGGCAATCTGACAAGTCTACTATGATGTCAAATACTCTACTAATGCTAACTTAACTATTCGCCTTTTTCCCATTGTCTTTTTATACTATCCATAAAATCTTTAAGTTTTTGGTCAAAATTCCCCTTTTGTATTATTTTGATTGTTTTTTCTTTCAGTAGTACACAATGTGCTATTTGACCAACTCGATTACAAGCTGCCCTTTCATTATTCAAGCATTATTTCTGAGTTTGCTTTTTTGTTTTTTCTTCTCTCTCTTTCTATTAATGTATTTCTATTGTCACAGTCAGAAGTATTTAGACCAATTGAATTACGATTTTGATTAATTATTTCAATATAATTCCGATCAGGTTCTTTACCGCTTATTAAAAACACGTTATTAATATATTTCTTTTCCCTAAAGCACATAAAATCACAGATTATTGCATATTGGAAAACCGGCATATTTCCATTACATAAGTTCATATATAAAGTACCTTTAAAGTCAGAATCAATTTTATGCCAGGTTGAATAGCAGTGTTGAAGCATAATTTGCACTTTGGAATCCCTGAGCTCTGAAGGTCCCCAAAATGTGAAATGTTTTGCAAATGCCGTAGAATCTTGAATATTAGATAACCCAATTAGCTTTTCTTCCGGATACCCATATGTTTCAATAATCTGTTTAAGCTGCTTGAATTGTCGCTTATTGTTAATTCCCCATTGCAGCCAATAAAATGGAATGAATAGAACAAATCCATCATTAACTTTTCGGGTATATTTCTGGTCAATAGTCAATAAATTGTCGATCCTTTTTCGAAGGTTGGTGTCAATGGAGGCTGTGTAGATGGAATGTAAACTGTCGAAATTATTAAATGTTTTTTGGGTTGTCGAATATGTTAGGGATTTACTTGTTATTTCGTTTGTTTTGATGATCCAAAGAGGGATTCCTTGTTTAAAACATTTTTTCAACCACTTGTCTGCTTTCATGCTGTCATTTGCTGTAATACAGATTTGAAGTGCTTTTATACAATGTTTTGCATAAATAAAATTATAGTTTGAATATATACTATCAAGGCGTTCAATTGCTATTTTATAATTTTGAGATAATACGTCTTCGTCAATCCGATTAAAAGTCCTTTGGTATTTGATGTAGTCTTGTCCATATAATTGACTTGTCACAAACAAAAACAATAACCAAATTTTAAGTCGTTTCATTGTCCTTTTTTTAGGGTTGCACCTAACTAGTTTAAAGAACACATTTTTATCACTAAAGGCGCACATATACATCCAAAACGGGAGTGTTGGTTTACCTTTAGTCAATTGTTCATGCTCTTTATTCTTGGCAAATATAAATTATTTTTTATAAAGTGTAATTTTACATACCCAATTCATTGGTAAAATAACGGCTGCTATTGCTTGGATAACTGCATATTCGATTTTAAAAGTTGACAAGTGAAGATTGAAATATAAAAAACCATGATTAATCATGGTTTTTTGAGTGTAAGTCCTGAGATACTACGGGCGTATGGTCGTGGAACTTCATTTTTTGCAATATTTTTATGCCTACTGATGCGTATATCTCTGTCGTTTTTGGACTCACATGACCCGGCAAGTCGGGTTTCAGGCATCTCACTTAATACGGCTAAAAAATATGGTGTTTAACTGTTTTTTTGCTTCAAATGGTCACCACGAATATAAACTGTTAAATTTTAACAACATCCACTTTGACAAGAACAAAGATGTTGTCAAAAACTCAGTTTTATCAATATAGAATTATTATCCCAACCATCATCTTGAAATGCATGCAAGAAGAGGTTATGAATCCATGCTTGGTTATTATGAAAATGCTCCACATCTTAATGAACCGATGTATGCGAGAACTGCTTGGTTTACACTGAGCGAAGTCGAAGTGTACAGCGGTGTGAGAGGAGACCGCTGAGCATGGGTAGTGTACCATAGTGTGCTTTTTCATATTTTGCATTTTTAAGTGATTGAAAACATGTGAATTATAAAATTTAGAGGTGTAAAAATCAGTGGTATAAATCATTGTAAAGAGTAGAGATCGTTTGTTAGAAAGCTTTAAAATGGATTTTTGTTTGCGTAGTGTACCATAGTGTGCTTATGTAAATAAAAAAGTGTAAATTAGCAAAGCAAAAGACTTGAAAACATAACAGGAATGAACAACCGTTTGGCAAACAAGAAGCAGCTCGAGCTGAAGGATCACCTGGGCAATGTAAGGCACCGCATTGAGCTTGCCGAAATAGCCGTTATCAGCGACTGCAAGAACCCCGAAACTGCCAATATTTATACGGCCAATAAAACAGCCGAAATCCAGAACATCTACAACTACTACAGTTTTGGAATGCCCATGCACCGCCGCAACTATACCTCAAGGCTTAGGCTCTTACCGTTTCGGGTTTAACGGACAGGAGAAGGCAGACGAGATTTCCGGTGAAGGGAACCATTTAGATTTTAAGTTCAGAGGATATGACCCTCGAATTGGCCGATTTTGGTCTGTTGACCCTTTGTCTAAGGAGTATCCATGGAACAGTACTTATGCTTTTGCGGAAAACGATGTGATAAGAGCTATGGATTTGGAAGGACTTGAAAAGCTATTGGTCAATAATCCAGATTCATATAAAGCTGCAATATATTTCTTAAAAATAGTTACAAAAGACGATATCTTATTGAAAGTATTGTACAAGGATATTTCTAAACCAGAATTAAAAGATAAAGTTTTTATTTATTTTGGTGTTGCAAATACTCAAGGAGGGGCTGGATACACAATGAACGATGAGAATTTGGAAGAAACAGCTAAAAGGGGGAATCCTTATGATAATTATGTTTTTCAATGTCTTGGTGTGACAAAGGAAGAATTTCTTGAAAGAAAAAAACAAGGAATAAAACAATATGCTATTCTTGTTTATGACACAAAACCAAACGCATCTTTAGTAAAGGATATTGCTCATGAAATCAACTTGCATTTAAAAAACATAATTAAAGGGATTAAAAAGTCAATAAATCAAGAGCATGAAGATGGATATGAACCTTATTATTCAAAGACAGGTTCAGATTCTTATTACACACCTGATGATGCCAATGTTCCAGCATCTTCAAAACAAGGAAAGATTGATGCTAGAATAGATAAGGCAGCCGAAGAGCTTGGAAAAGAAACTAAACAGAATAATAATTAAAACCAAAATGAAGAAAATTCATATTATAAAATATTTGTATTGTATAATGGTGATTTATTTATGCTTTTCGTGTGGTCAGAATAGTAATATTAAGATTAAATCTAGTAACTCTAAAGACACCTTAGTGCAATACATTAAAAGTAAAGAGGGTGGAAATTCGTATTTTTATACAAATATTGTTAGTTTAGACAAGAGGTGCTCATTACATGGTTATTCCTTTGTTAAAAATGATACACTTTATTTTGTAAAGTTGAAAACCAATATGATTAAGTTTGAGAAGTATCCATTGTGTATAGTTGAGAAGAATAGTAAAATTAATTCATCTTTTGTTTATAATTTTCTTGAATTCAGACAAGGTTATCATTATAATTCAGAGTTGATTTTTTCGACCAACTTCGGAGGTGAGTATTTCTATTTTTTTAAAAATTACACTAATGCTTGTGATTTATATGGAATGAATTGTACAAAGAATAATTCAGAATTGATGGTTGCTCAGAGAACAGCATTCTTTATGTATTCAAACAAAAAAGGTATATTTTATTTTGATTATCATTTAACTATTTGCGTTAATTTACCATATTTATAGGCGAGAGTGTTCAACGAAGTAATAGAAAAACAAAGCAAAAGCCCCAAATTTGGGGCTTTTGCTTTGTTCCTAAAGTGCCAAATCAAAAACTTATCAACAATCCTCTTTTTTGGCTTCAAATCCTTATACATCAAGGCATCCCGTTAGTTTTTTCTTTGGTTTTCTTTGGTTGCTTTCCAGTCCGTCTTTCAGTGGATTTTGCAGGGGTTGGAATGGGTGCAAAACGGGCGGAAAACCGACCGCAAAAAGAAACCGCAAAAAAGAGAAACCACCACCAAAAAAACGGCTTCAATTCAATGTTTACGGGCGGAAAACAATACTTTGCATTAAAAACGGGCAAGAAAACGGATTTAAAACGGGCGGGAACTGGATTTTGAATTATAAAAACGGGCTTTAAAACGGGTAATCCTGATAAAAAACGGGCGAAATAATGGCTTTTAAACTTAAAAACGGACTTTGCAGTAAAAACAGAATCAAATCT
>CAUVYH020000027.1:0-614487 GCA_963556065.3 Bacteroidales bacterium | reverse complement strand
TACGTCCTGAGCAGCAGCTCCGTTTGATGGAGCTACCTGGGTAATATTGTCGTGGGTAATAAACTGGTATGTCAATGTCCAGTCACTACTATCTGTTGTACTTCGTGCCCTAACTGCCCAATAATAAGTGGTTTCGAACAACAAACCGGAAGTATAAACATAAGAATTACTTCCGGTTGACACAGCTGTTGCCCCTGTTAGTGTAGGATCGGTGCTTAACTTGTATTCATAATATGTAGCACCGCTTGAGGTTCCCCAATCCAGCATTGCGTTCACATCCTGAGAGGCCGCACCATGAATAGGTGCCACCAATGACGGCGTAGGTAATGTAGCATAGATAAATCCTCTCCATAGCACTACTAACAAAAATAGTAAACAACTTTTTTTCATATTATATTTTTTAAGTTTATGATGTCTGAAATAGAAAAATAGCGTAGCCTACTTTTTCTCCTTTCAAAAAGAAAGGTTAACAAAAAGCAAATTTAGTACCAAAGATAAAATTATTTACGAACAGGCTGAAATCCACGACCAATAACCATATCTCAAAACGATTATAACTAAATACTAATCAATGCTATAGCCAATAAAGAAACAAATAATCCAATATAATTGAATTTATTTAACCGCTCTTTAAAAAAGATCAATCCTGAAAGTGCGGACAATGCAACTACTCCCACATTAAAGATCGGGAAAAAGACACTTGCAGAGAATGCCCCTTGTGCATAAGTAAAAAAGTAAACGCCCAAAAAGTTTATAACACCTAGTGCTATTCCACCTATTAAATCGACTTTCCGAACCACAGGTTTCCCTTTTTTTAGAGTAAATGGAAAGACCAAAATCCCCAGCAAAAATGAAATTCCAAAAATTGCAGAAACAAATAATGCCGAATCGGTAGATGAAGCGATGTCACAAAGTCGTTTTGCATAACCAAAAAGGGTATCTGAAATTCCGGCACCCACAAAAATCAGCACAGGTATAAAAAGGTATTTCTTGTCGATTTTACTGGAGCGATTAGGCTTCATCATTAAGTATAAAGAAATTATCACCAATATTAATCCTATAATTTTCAAAGTATTAATTTCATCATTAAACAAATAAAGCAATACAAAGACAGGAATAACCACCGACATTTTACTTGACATTGCAGTCATGGTAACGCTTAATTTTTGTGAACAAATTGCAAAGAGATAAAAAACAACAACAAATAAAACACCTATTATAACAGCAATCCCAATCCATGGAGCATGGATAATATCATTAATTTTATCGAAGCCACTAAAAGCAAGAAGTCCTGTAAGAGATGCGATTAAATAATTAATTACGATTGCAGTAAAATTGTTAACATTGTACTTTTCGTAAAGTTTAAAAGAGACAAAAATCGCTGTATAAAACAGAATTGCAAGAATTAACCAAAGCATCATTAATTTTTTTTATGAGTAAATATGTTTATTAAATTGCCATTTACTTCTTCAGTGGAATCGGGGGCTTGATCCATTTGCGGTGCAGGAAGTCCGCCACCGAAAAATTTATCTCCAACAAGCACCCGGGCTTCGTCCCAAAGATTCCCGTCAATTAAGGATTGTAATAAAAACCGTCCTCCTTCTATAATGATGGACTGAATTTGCTTCTGATATAATGTATCCATAACAAACTGCAGCCTATTTTGAACAGGCAGTGTAATTTGTTCTACTCCAGCAGGAAAATTGTCATATATTTGACTTACAAATAAGATTGTAGGGATTGATTCATCAAAAACATGAAACCTTGGCAAAAGTTGATGCTCCGTGTCTATCACCACCCTAATCGGTGACTTTCCAACCCAATGCCTGGCATTCAATTGCGGATTATCATTGATTACAGTATGAGAGCCGACCATAATGGAATCTTCTTCCGAACGCCATTTATGAACCACTCTTTTTAATTCATCATTTGTAATCCAGTTTGAGCGAACTTCCTGTTCCGATGTTCTTCGATCAATATCAATAAATCCATCACGGGTTTGTGCCCACTTTAGAATAATATAAGGTCTTTTTTTCTCATGAAAAGTAAAAAAACGACGATTGAGCCATCTCCCCTCCTCTGCTAATACCGAAGTCACCACTTCTACTCCGGCATCTTTTAACATTTGAATTCCTTTTCCGCAAACTTGATCGAAACAATCGATGTTCGAAATCACCACTTTTTTGATCTTTTCATCGATTATCCTCAATGCGCAGGGAGGCGTTTTCCCGTAATGGGCACAGGGTTCTAAATTGACATAAAGCGTTGACTGCGGAAGCAACGATTTGTTTTTCACCGAGTTAATCGCATTCACCTCGGCATGGGCTTCTCCATATTTATGGTGATAACCTTCACCGATAATCTCACCATTGCAAACTACCACACTTCCCACCAGTGGATTTGGAGAAACGCTTCCCAAACCATTTAGTGCTAATTCAAAACAGCGTTTTATAAATTTATTATCATCAAGGTTCATAAATGCAAAGGTACGAATAAATCGAATTAACAATAGAAACTTTTTTTATTTTAGAATTTTAAACACAATAGACGCAGAGGAGCTAAAATAATTATCTTCACACTTTTCGTTATATACTAGGGTGAAGCCCGCCAACTTATAAATCACAAGCCAACCGAAAACGCAATCTATCTTAAATACGGATAAGATACCTGCCCAATTTAACATCTCATAATTTAAATGTAATTTTGATTTTTTTCGACTCAAAAACAAGTGTAAACACTTGTTTTGCTTACTAGAACCCATGCAAATGTTTTTAAGTTTAAAAATTATATTTACTTTTACACTCAAATTAGGGATACTTGGATTTTGTTCCGCAACTTCGATTTAACAGTTTTTAGATAGACCTACGTAAGCCTATCTAAATAATACTTTATTTCGTTGAAGAGAGTGCGATTTTACAAAGACAGGGAGTTATTAGAATAAGTTAAATGAAAAGAATAAAAATAAGAATCATAACTTTTTTAGTTTTTCATGTAATAACCAATTGTCCATTTATAAATGCACAATGCATCACAAATAATGAAACCGGCTTTTGTTCGGGAGGTAATGGCGAGCTAACTAATGGATGTACAATAAATAGCGGTAATTATTATTGGTATAGTGGAACAGGAACTGTTAACAACATACTCATTAATAGCGGGACTTTGGTAGTATGTGGCAATTTAACAATAGATCAGAGCCTTAATTGGAATGGTAATTTTACAATTATTGTAAAGCCGAATGCCAGCTTAACTTTTACTCAGAGTTGTGTGAACATCGGATATACATCAACCATTGTGAATTATGGCTCTCTTGTTTTTTTACATGACCTTTCTATGCAAGGGACTCCTGTTCAAATATTTATCAAAGAAGATGCAGCAATGTCCGTAAAAGGATGTTTAACATTGAATGGAACTTCACAAATAAGTAATAGTGGGGCTTTGTCTGTCCAAGATTTAAGAATTCAAACAACAGTTGCTCCAGCAATCTGCATGTTAACAAACTCGAACTTAACCTTAAAGAACTTGATTAATAACACTCAATATTCTGTCAGTGCTCCCGATGGAATTTCATGCATTACATATTCTGGAAATGCATATTTAAACAATTCTTTTTCAAACACATCAAATTTAATTCTTTGTGCCCAAACAGGGGCGACTACTTCAGGCACAGGCAATTTTGGGAGTTTAACTATTTTAAGCCCCTGTACTAGTTGTGGTGTTGCTCTACCAATAGAAATAATTTATTTTAATGCAACAGCTAAAGACAATCATCGCGTAATGCTAGAATGGGCAACAGCATCAGAAAAAAACAACGACTATTTTACCGTAGAACGATCGCTTGATGGTGTAAACTGGGAAGAGGCTGTTAAAGCCCCCGGGGCTGGTAATTCCACATCTATACTTTATTACTCTGCCTATGACAATAACCCTTATTTAGAGCATTCATATTACAGACTTAAACAAACTGATTTTGATGGTACTTTTGAATATTTTAAAACAATAAGTGTAGATTTCAATGAAACAGAATTTAATAACACAACTATTTATCCGAATCCTACAGACAATGAATTTATTTTAACCGGTAGCGCATTAGAAATCAAAAAAATAAGTTTATTTAATTCACTAGGCCAAGACATCACATCAAAAACAAAAATAAAAAGACACTCCGATTCAGAAGCAGTTATTAATTTATCTGAAGTAAGCCCGGGCTTGTATTATGTAAAAACAGCTACATCTTCAAATATTGTATATAAGCAATAGCTGAAATTGAAAATTAAGAGCTTTTGATTCACTGTAACAATAAAAAATATAACATAAGATCATTGCAAAACACTAAACTCTTCGTTATATAATATAACATCTAAGCTACTCATTTACAATAACAAACTCCGTGTTTAGATATTACAAAAGCCTTGGTTTCGAACTTTTGCAACAATCTTAACATAACGATAAAACCTAAAGAAGACAAAAAGAACAAAGTATCGCAATAAAACGATAATATTTTCTCGCAAAACGCAAACAAATGTAAAACTGCTAACAATTCATCAATCTATAAACGAATAAACTTAGCAACATGAAATTTACAACGAGAACCAGCGATTCAACGTGTCATCGTAATAGCTTAACGGTCTTGAGATATGTGTATATTCGTTTGTATGTTTGTTATAAGTATAGTCTTTTGCCCATTCGCTATGATTTTCCCCGATCTGAGCCAATGCATCGATAATAATTTCGAGTTCCTCATTGGTCATTGTAGGATGTAATGAACAGCGAACCCAGCCCGGTTTTATAGATAAATCTCCACTGTTAATCATTTCCGTAATTCGCCTTGACTGTTCATGAGATACATCCAGCAAAAAATGCCCGTAAGTGCCTGCACAGGCGCATCCCCCACGCATTTGAACACCAAAACGGTCACTCAACAGTTTCACGACCATATTAAAATGAATATCTTCAAAATAAAAAGAGACAATGCCCAATCTGTGTTTCACATTATTTGCCAGAATATGCAAACCCGGAATTTTTGACATTTTTTCCAAGCACATTTCCACCAGTTCTTCTTCACGCTTACGAATATTCTGAGTTCCCATTTTATTTTTCAAATCGATGCACAATGCAGCCCTAATTGCTTGCAAAAATCCAGGGGTACCTCCATCTTCACGGGTTTCAATATTATCGGAATATTTATATTCTCCCCACGGATTTGTCCAATCCACTGTACCGCCACCCGGTTGATCGGGAGCCATGCAATGATAGAGATTACGGCTGAACACCATCACACCGGAAGTGCCCGGGCCACCCAAAAACTTATGCGGAGAAAAGAAAATGGCATCTAAACAAGCCTTCGGATCGGCAGGGTGCATATTGATATCTACATACGGAGCGGATGCTGCAAAATCGACGAAACAGTACCCATTATATTCATGCATGATTTTGGCCAGCTCGTAATACGGTGTTTCAATCCCGGTAACATTGGAACAGCCGGAGAAAGATCCGATTTTTAGGGTTCTGTCTTTGTATATTTCAAGCTGGCGGCGTAATTCTTCGGGATCTACCAATAAATTTTTATCCGGTTGCAAAAGCACGACATCTGCATAGGTTTCGAGCCAAGAAGTTTGATTGGAGTGATGCTCCATGTGTGTAACAAAAACCACCGGTTTATCGTTTCCATGTTGTTCTTTTAAACATGGGCGGTGGCTAACCATTCCACACGAACGAAGCCCCAACATCCGCTGCATCTTGTTCACCACTGATGTCATCCCGAAACCGGCCAGTATAATTACATCTTCCTTATTTGCATTGACATGTTCTTTAATAATATGCTGAGCCTTGTGATACGAAAGCGTCATCAAAACGCCTGTTTCTGAAGTTTCGGTATGCGTATTGGCAACGTATGGACCGAAATCATTAACTATTTTATCTTCAATTGCTCTATATAAACGTCCACTAGCAACCCAATCGGCATAAATCAACGGTTTTTCTCCATAAGGAGTTACAATCTTTTGATTGATTCCAATAATACCATTTCTAAAGGGTTTAAAATAGTTTTCCATTGCTATATTTTTTTACAAAAATAGAAATGATTTCCGAGTTCTACAACAATTCAGCAAATTATTATCTACTTCTCCAAACCTCCTATTAATTGATCGTCCCGCTGCCCAATCTTAACAAAGTCTATTAATGTAAAAAAAATCAATACCTTTGTACTTCACAAAATTAATAGAATGAATTTCGACGCTTTTCATTTTCATGAAAAAATTACTGAAGCCATCTCATACATGGGCTATCAGGAAGCTACTCCCATTCAGGAGAAAACCATTCCCGAAATCATGAAAGGTCATGATATCATCGGTTGTGCTCAAACAGGTACCGGTAAAACCGCTGCTTATTTACTTCCCATTTTAAACAAAATGGCTATTGTTTCGCCTACGGGACTTAACACGTTAATTATTGTTCCCGTGAGAGAATTGGCCAAACAAATAGACCAGCAAATTGAAGGTTTTTCGTATTTTATGCCGGTAAATTCAATTTCCATTTATGGTGGCGGCGATGGCATGGACTGGGAGTACGAAAAAAAATCGCTGATGGGCGAAGCCAATATTGTGGTGGCAACTCCCGGACGACTGATTGCACACATTAATTTGGGTTATGTAAATTTCAGCAATATTCAGCATGTGATTTTCGATGAAGCCGACAAAATGCTTGATATGGGATTTTTCTTCGATATTCAGAAAATTGTTTCATTTCTACCGAAAGAGCGACAAACTCTGATGTTTAGCGCGACCATGCCTCCTAAAATACGATCTTTAGCAAAGCATATCATGAACCATCCGAAAGAGGTCACTATCGGACTGGCAAAGCCTGCCCATGGAATTTCTCAATCGGTTTATTATGCCTTTGAAACTCAAAAACCGGCATTGCTGAACCTTGTTATTCAGGAACGTCCGCAATACGACAGTATCTTAATTTTTACCTCCACCAAAAGCAAGGTTAATACGATTGTTCGCTCAATTCGTCGCATTGAAAAAAGTATTGATGCCGTTTCTTCCGATTTGGAACAAGAGGCACGAGAAGCCTCATTACAAAAGTTCACCGCCCGTCAGACCCGAATTTTAGTCGCTACGGATGTTTTAAGCCGAGGAATAGACATCAAGGACATAAATCTGGTAATCAATTATGATTGTCCCCACGAAGCGGAGTCGTATGTGCACCGCATCGGACGTACGGCCAGAGCCGCTACCAAAGGAGAAGCCATTACACTGGTAAGCGAAAACGATACCCGAAAATTCAAGGCTATCGAACGGCTAATTGATGCCACTATTACCACTCAACCTATTCCTGCGTCGCTTGGTGAAGGTCCAAACCCCGACGAACTGGAAAAATTACAAAAAAAAGGATCTTCTCAAAAAGGATCTCCCAGAAATAGAAAATTTCGAAAACCTTTTCATAAACCGAATACCAATGATAAAAAAGCACAGTAATTTTATCGTTATATTTTTTGCAATTATGCTTTTCACCGGCTTTGCTTCCGCTCAAAGCCACAAAGAATACAAACTCAGTTTACTTACCTGTGGAACCGGCAGCGAACTCTACTCCTCGTTTGGGCATAGTGCAATCAGGGTGATATCTCCCTCCGACTCCGTGGATATGATCTACAACTTTGGAATTTTTAACTTCGATGATCCCCAGTTTTACAGCAAGTTCGCAAACGGAATCATGCTCTATATGCTAGGCACTCAGCGTACCATCCACTTTATTGAAGATTACAACGAGGAACAACGCTGGGTGGTGGAGCAAAAAATCAACCTCCCCGACTCCACACAAACTGCTTTGGTTGAGTGGCTCAAATTTACCCGGAGACCCGAAAACAGGGAATATTACTATGACTTTCTGCGCAACAACTGCTCTTCCAAGCTCCGCGATATCATCATGATTATGCAGTACCACCATCTCAAGTTCAACAATCCGAGAATTAATAAAACCCATCGCGACCTGATTGCCGAATGCCTGCGCGAGAACAAATGGGCAAATTTCGGCATCAATATTCTTCTCAGCAAGTTGATTGACGAAAAAGTAACCCGCTTCGACGAAATGTTTCTTCCCGATTACCTCTCGAAACACGGGATGGAAGCCACCATTAACGGAATTCCGGTTCTTGAGAAACCTGTACGAATCAACGAAATACCAATTACCTATCCAACCGCTCATTTTTCATTTACCGACCCCATTATGATTATGCTATACCTGCTGATTATTTCGCTGCTTTACCGCAAAAAATGGCTAAGAAACACATTTTTTATCATCGTGGGTTTACTTGGATTATTTTTGGTCTTTATGTGGTTTGGCACTGAACAGACGTATGTAAAATACAACTATAACATCCTGTGGATAAATCCATTATATTTGATTTTGATTCCGTTTTTAGCCCTAAGGAAGCATCTCGTTTCATTCTGGATTTTAAGCACCATTTTACTTTGTCAGTTGGCTACAATTATCGTCTGGATCTTTGGCATACAAGGTTTTGACATCGCGTTTTTTCCGCTGATGGTGATGTTGCTGGTTTATGGCGTGAGGGAACTTTTACATCTTAGAAAAGTGATGTAGCTTTGATATTGCGCATAAAGCTCGAATTTAATTATTTTAGTAATTTATGTAGCCAGACACATACCTAAAAGTTTCTGACCAGAATATACTTTTTCACTCATTCATCACATCATTCAGCGAAATAGTTTTAATGGCTTCGATTGAAAATTTAAGATTTGGTTTTTCCGGTTTGCAAATAACATAGTGATCTATTCCGGGTACCAGATCAAAACCATTGTCCGAAAGCTGAAAGTTATCGATATCAAGCCACAATCCTTTTACCGGAACCTCGGTAGAAACAACCAAACGCACTAAGTCTCCTGTCCCTTTAGAATATTTAAAAGATAGCTTCGGCTTTTGTAATTTAATATTTTTCAGATTATTTCCAAAACTAATATCTTTTGCAATAATTTCATTATTCGGGTCTAACAATAAAGCCAGCAAAATAGAATTTGGTTTTTTATGAGACTCCATCAATATATTAATCATGGATGAGCTATTGGGTGAAATAGACACTTGTGAATTCTGAATCACTCGCAAAGTCCCGTTTTGGGAGACTTCCATCAAGGACAAAGAACCATTAAACGACTTTTTATCAATATTTGACACCCAAATTTCTGTCGTGTTTTCCTTTTGTATAAAAATGGGTCGTACGGGTTCAAACAACCGTTTGGATGCAAAGTAGAACTGCTTCGGGCGTGAAAAATAATCCACCGCCGACCACGAAACCGAGCTCCAGCAATCGGAAAACTGCCAGAATAGAGAGCCCATGCAATAGGGAACATTCACCCGATGAGCCTTGAGGGCCTCTCCCACTCCATCGGCCTGCATCAGCTGGCTGAGATAGATGTAATCCGCCACATTCGTCGGTTTGGGATAATCCCGCTGCAGATACTCCTCAATGGTTTGAAAACCTCGAGAATGCTTTTGATGGGCAGCCACCGATGGTTGCGAAAGACTGTCTATCGGCTGATTTGCCCCGTAACGGAGTGTTTTAATATCTGGATACCCCTGAAATCCGTATTCGCTGACAAATCGTCCCACTTTTTTAGCATAGCTTGAAAACGGCTCCATTCCCCACCAAACGCCCCAATAATGGACATCTCCGGACTTGTATGCCGTATCTCTTCCCCAGCCATTTGCCGGTGACGAGGGGTGGTAATTAAAACCAATATTTCCGTAGGTCTGCTTTAATACCTGAGGGATCACGGTTTCGAACAGTTGCCGGTTCCCGTTCCAAATAGCGACAGAATCGGCAGCCGAATAGCCGAATTGTTTCTGCCAACCCCAGTTGAACCAGCCCTCATAATTCTCGTTGTTGCCGCACCACAAAACCAGCGAAGGATGTGAGGACAAACGCTGCGACTGATATTGAATTTCATTGGAAACATTGTTCAAATAATCCTTATCAAAAGGATACATGGTGCAGGCGAACATCGCATCCTGCCAGACCATGATTCCCAAGCTGTCGCAAATATCATAAAACATATCATCTTCGTACCAGCCGCCGCCCCAAACGCGAAGCATATTATAACCGGCATCATGAGCCATATTCAGAAGTTTTCGATATTTTTCAGGGGTATTCTGATGAGGTAAAAATTCCATCGGAGTCCAGTTGGCTCCTTTTGCAAAAACAGGCTGTCCGTTGACCTTAAAATAGAAACTGCTTCCAATGCTGTCTGGCGTTTGAACCAGCGAAACCGTTCTGAATCCGACTTGTTTGTGAAACTCAGATTTTTCACCTTTTACTGTGGAGACCAAAATCTTAACATGATACAAGTTGGATTCTCCACTGCCTGAAGGATTCCATACTTTCGGATTTTTAATTATGAATTTCAACTCGAAAACTGAATCTTTCAAAAGAGAGAATTTTTGTTGACTGTATATCACATTGGAGTGTTCATCCATCACTTTAACAATCAAATCCATCGGTTGTCTGGAAGCACTTAAGACCGGGATTTTGCAGGCAACTTCACCCAATCCATTATCCAAGGATGCAATCACAACGGGTTGCTTTACTTTTATCGTGTTCCAGAAATTCAGGTAAACGGGCTTAAAAAGCCCAAGGCTTAATATTTTGGGGGACCAGTCCCAACCAAAATGAAACTGCGCTTTACGAGCAAATACCCGCTCATTTTCGGGCAAAGTGTATGAAAGCTGTTTTGCTTTGCTTTTCAACATTGTCAATAGCGGAGGAAAAATCACCCTGAGTTCATTTTTCCCGATTTTCAGCCACTTTTTAATCGCTATTTTGTGAGACACAAACATATTATCGGCCTGATAAATCAATGAATCGTTGAGATAAACCGAAGCGTAAGTATCGATACCTTCAAACACGAGTTCAGCACATTTGAATTTCACAAAATCCACTTTATCAACGGCAAATGACTTGCGATAGCACCAACTTTTATCAGCAACCCACTGCACTTTGGATTCATTGGCGCCAATAAACGGGTTGGGAATTTTATTGAGTTTTACCAAATCGGTAACCACAGAACCCGGAACGGTTGCCGAAAAATAGACATTGCTATTCAAATCGCAGAAACTCCAGCCCTGATTGAGCAATACCGTTTTAATTTGCCCCAATCCGAACAAAGGGCAAAATGAGAACTAAGAGCAGCAATAAAGAAATCCTAATATTTTTCATGAACATTTTTTTAAGTTGAACAGGTAAAAACAAGGAGAACAGGTAAATCAAGTTAAACAAGGAGAACAAGTAAACCGAGTGAACAAGTAGAACAAGTGAATAGGGAAACCAAGGAGAACAAGTTGACTGAGTCGAAAGCAGTAGTTTTTGTCGATATGTTAATAGAAAAACCCAACAGCTCAAACCAATAACCCCATAAACTTATAAACCTATAAACTTTTACCACTGAAACACTAAGATTCACTAAGTCTTTACTCTCAACTTTACGGATCCCGTAAAACCAGAAATCTCCGATTTCATAGTTTTACGAGGATGCTCGAATTATAACAAAATCGTAGATTTTTATAATTCGGCACTTTATAAACTTTCTACTCAACCCCAATTTCACTGACAAACAACCATGCATTATTTCCTTCACCGGCTTTCCCTTTACCTATCAACCCCAGTCCCTTCTACATATACTTTTACATATCTTGCCTTAACCGGATTGTTTTTTACCTCGATCATCCGCCCCATCTGATTGATTTCCGATTCATTATATTCCCCGAATTTCACATAATCAACTCCATTTTCGGAAACCTCAACCCTGACAGTTTTGGGAAGATAAATCCAACTGGCTTCCGCTTTTAGTGCATGAATCAACACTTCGCTGACATCTTGTGTTTTTCCTAAATCAATCACAGCCTCCAATGGATTATCTAAAAATCCAAGCCACTCCTTTCCATTCCATGGAATCCGTCCGGAAACACCATCTACCAAGGAGTAAGGACTATTGTAATTATATTTGGAAGAAGGCGAATTGGTTAACCGAATGGAAGCTCCCGATGATTTTGTAATGATAAACTTCTGAGCAATTGAATTTTTCACCACGTGGTTGGAATCTACCGATTCTGCGTGAATCGTACAACTTTTCGATATAGAAACAGGTTTTTCATACTTCTGATGTTCACTTCATAATTCCATTATCATCTTCGTACCAATAGTAAAGATTCCCAACCGGGAACTCCTGCTTTAATTCCAGATAAAGCATATTCTTCAACGTATCTGCAATCACTTTTTTATTGATTTCGAAGATTGATTTGGCATAATTAATTCCGCTTTTATCAAATAATCCAAAGTGTTTGAGCAGCCTATTTCGGAAGTTTTCATAATTTCTCACCTCTTTGGGCGACCAAACCACTTCCGATAATGCGCATAATCGTGGAAAAATCATGTATTCCACTTGCTTTTCGTTTGAAACATACTCCGTCCACAAATTTCCCTGAGCTCCTAAAATATACTTTTGTTGTTCCGAGGTCAAGCCCTTAGGGATTGGCTCATACGAATATACCTTATCCACAGTTGTATAACCACCGATTGCCAACGGCTCATTTGTAGGATCGCCCTGATAATGATCGAAATAACAGTGAGAACCGGGAGTCATTACCACATAATTGCCTTGTTTGGCAGCAGCGATTCCACCCTCTTCCCCTTGCCACGACATAACTGTAGCATTAGTATCCAATCCTCCTTGAAGAATTTCGTCCCAACCAATCAGTTTCCGTTGATGCTGATTCAGAAATTTTTCAATCCGGTGAATGAAGTAACTTTGCAACTCTTCCTCATTTTTCAATCCCAATTCTTTAATCCGCCCTTGACAAACCAGACATTTCGTCCATTTGACTTTCGGACACTCATCGCCTCCCACATGGATATAGGTTCCGGGAAAAAGATCCATCACTTCCGTCAGCACATTTTCAATAAAGTCGAACACGCTGTCTTTCGTGCAAAAGACATCCTCAAAAACGCCCCAAGTTTTTTCCACCTCAATCTGTTTTCCGGTACACGAAAGATAAGGATAAGCGCTGATAGCTGCCATTGCGTGGCCGGGCATTTCAATTTCGGGAACAATTGTGATGTGGCGTGCTTTAGCATACGCCACAATTTCACGTATATCATCCTGGGTATAAAAGCCGCCATAAACAACAGAATCGGTCGTTATATTTTCACTGCTTGAATGCCCGATGAGTGTTCCTTTTCGCCACCCGCCTATTTGGGTAAGTTTCGGATATTTCTTAATTTCAATTCTCCAACCCTGATCATCGGTTAAATGCCAGTGAAAAGTGTTCATTTTGTACATCGCCAGATAATCGATATATTTTTTCACAAACTCCTTCGAAAAAAAGTGACGGCTAACATCAAGGTGCATTCCACGCCACTGAAAGCGAGGTTCATCCTCAATCTTCACACAAGGAATGCTCAGCTTTCCGGTTAAATCGGGTTTCACTAACTGTAAAAGGGATTGCAGCCCATAAAAAACACCGTTTTCTCCACCACTTATTTCCACATTATGAGGAGTAACGATTAATGAATATGCATCCGGTTTAAAAGACGGCTTCAATGTCAGTCGAATAAAATTAATCTTGGTCGCTTCATCATAAACTCCAAGTTTTAGCCCATACATTTTATTCAGCATTCCGACAAATAAGTTAGCATCCGAATTTAATGTAGAAGACGTGGCAACCACTGTTTTATGATTCAACAAAAAACATCCTTTGCCCGGCACAATCTTATTTGGAGCCGGAATAATGGAGGATTGCCATGCCGTTTGAGTAAAAGCAAAGGAGATGCAAAACACAAATACCAAGCTCAAAGCACACCTAATATAAACCCGTTCCTTATTCATAGCATCTATCTACTAATATTCCATTGCCAAAGCTGCAGCGCCGAGTAGTCCCGTATTTTTATCGAGCAATAGCGAAGGTAAGATCTGAACTTTTCCTTTGTACAATGGCAACACACATTTATTATAACATTCGATTAATGGATCGAAAAGCAATTTGCCCGATTTTACCAATCCTCCCGAGAGGAAAATGGCCTCAGGACTTGTAATGGCTACCGCATTTGCTAAAGCAATAGCAAGCATTTTTCCTGTATAGCGAAAAGCCTTCACAGCAATAGCGTCTCCATTGGCTGCAGCTGTAGCAATGTCCAAAGAGGTTAGCTGGTTTGATGGGATCTCCTTTAAAACGCTAAAGTCCGTTGAACCGGTAAGCAATTCTATTGCCGTTGTGACAATTCCCGTCGAAGAAACATACGTTTCGAGGCATCCCCGTCGGCCACATCCGCACAAACGTCCATGGTTGGTTTCAACTAATGTATGACCTAATTCACCGCGCAAAGCCATCATGTCCGTAAACCAGTTTCCCGTCACAAAAGAAGCCGCTTCCCAAACCGGTTCCCAACGTAACAAGGATGAAATCGGACATATTTTTAGCGCCTCCAAATACATGTTCTCCTATAGCCGCTGCATTTGCATCATTGGTAAGTACAACGGGTATTTCAACTCGATTCGTCAGCATTTCTGCAAATGGCAGTACACCTTTCCACAAAAGATTAGGTGCGTTTTCAATAGTTCCGGTAAAAAAATTAGCATTAGGAGCACCAACTCCAATCTTATGAACTTTGCCTTTTAAATCGTTACGATTGATCATATCCAAAATGCCATCACCAATCATTGAAATATACCAGTCAAAATCCTCACAACAACGAGTGCTCACATTATAGCTATCAACGATATCCCCTTTATCGTCAATAATTGCAAATTCTGTGTTTGTTCCCCCAACATCAATTCCTACCACAAATTTTCTCATAAAATAATTACGTTTTAATTACACCCTATATTTCTTAAATTTACCCTATATAAATTTCCCAGATTTTAATGATTAGCTACTTTATATCCTTTCAGCCCATAGAAAATAAGATAAATGTAGCACAACAACGGAACAATAAATGAAAAATGAACCGAAAAAGTATCTGCAAAAAACCCTTGAAGTGGAGGAATCAAAGCTCCGCCAACAATGGCCATTATAAGTATGGATGAGCCTTGGCTGGCAAATTTGCCAAGTCCTGAAATGGCTAATGTAAATATATTAGACCACATTATTGAGTTAAAAAGTCCCACCCCAATAATCAACCACATGGATACAGCACCGGAAGTTAGTATGGCAAGCCCGATTAGCATCATTGCAATAGAGGCAAAGATTAACAGCGTACGATTTGGTGAAGATTTTGAAAAATAGAATGCCAACAGGTTTAAAGCTACAATAAGCAAGAACGGCCATATTTCATAAATAGAGAGCCCACTTACAAAATAAATAAAACTAAATGCAATTAATGCGATAAGCACCATTGCTATAGATTTCTTCATTCTCGAAAACTTGTCGGAAAGAGCGATAGCTCCCGCAAATCGGCCAATCATTAGTCCTCCCCAATAAAACGCCAAATATGATTTCGAAGTCATTTCCGGAAAGTTCATGGATTCTTTGAGATAGTTTATCATCATGCTTCCGATGGCTACTTCTGCACCTACATACATAAATATTGCAAAAAAACCCAAGGTTAAATTTCTATGTTTCAACGAACCGAAACCTTTTGCTATATCATTTTGAGCTGTAACTTCCGGTAACGGAGTAAAAAAGACAATTAACGCCAAAAGAACAAAAATCGCGGCAAAAATAAAATATGGAATTTGCACACTACTCGCTGTAAGAGGCAATCCCGTATCACTCAATATTCTTGCACCGGCACTATTCAAAATTGGGGCTCCAAATTGATTGAAGTAATGAAAAATTAGATACCCGCCTATAATCGGTGCTATTGTGGTTCCGAATGAGTTAAATCCCTGAGACAGGTTCAACCTGCTGGAAGCTGTTTTTTCGGGTCCGATAATGGCAACATACGGATTGGCTGCAATTTGCAATATTGTAAACCCGATTCCTAAAACAAAAAGTGCCATTAAAAAGAACGAGAACTGATGATTGGCGGCTGCCGGATAAAACATCAGGCAAGCGATAGCTGAAACGATTAAGCCGATAATTATACCTTTTTTGTATCCAATAATTGATATCGGATCCCGCCAAAATGAGAGTATCAGATATAACAGAGAGCCCACAAAATAGGCTCCAAAAAATGATAATTGTACCAAGGTCGCCTGAGTGTAGCTCAAATCGAAAATCTTTTTCAGATAAGGCACTAAAATATCATTTAAGCAGGTAATAAACCCCCACATAAAAAATAGTGCAGTAAGTACCGTCAGAGCTAATGCATTGTTTTTTTTCATTGGTATTAATTTATATCTGTTACAACTTATCGTATTACAATTCCGTTAATTACTGTTTTTTTGAAGTAGAATTACGAATAATTAATTCGGGAGAAAGTAGTAAATTCCGATAAACCGGAGAGAATTGAGCATCAATTTCATTGATAACCAAATCAATAGACGATCTACTAATCTCTTCTATCGGCTGGGACACACACGAAATCTGAGGTGTTATGAGTTTAAAAATGTCTAAATCGTCAAAACAAATTACAGCAACTTCTTTAGGAATAGATATGCCCAACTCTGTTAACGACTCCAGACAAGCTAACGCCACTTTATTATTTACTGCAAAAATTGCATCAATAGGATATTCACAATTCAGCATCTCAAATATTTTTTTCCGAGTATTTCGGGTAATATCCTGATAATCGACTTCCACCAACAATTCGTTGGCATCTTGCTGAGTATATGTTTTTACAGCATTTATAAACCCATCAATTCGTTGACGGATAGAAGAAACATAAACAGGGGTTACCGCAAAAGCCGCAATTTTTTTATATCCCTGATAAATTAGGTGCTCTACTGCTTTATAAGCACCATTAAAGTTATCTACAGAAACAGAACTTGCATCAACACCATCAAAATAACGGTCAATAAAAACATAAGGAATTTTTTGCTCCTGTAAACCAATAAATTGATCTGGTACCGATTGAGAAGTAGAAACGATGAGTCCATCTACCTGGCGATTTACCAACATTTTGATCAGATTCTGCTCTTTTTCCGGATTTTCATCCGTGCTGCAAATCAGTAATGAATATCCCCTCTTTGTTGCTTCATCTTCCATGTAACGGGCTAATCTTGAATAAAAAGGATTAGAAATATCAGAAACTACCAAACCAATTGTGAAGCTTCTTCCCATCCGTAACGCACGTGCCATTAAATTCGGTTTATAATTTAATTCTTTGGCTTTGGCCCATACTCGTTTCTGTGTCTCCTTGCTAATTCCGTTTTCATCGCCTTTATTATTGAGCACCATGGAAACAAGAGTCTTTGATACATGTAAGGATTCTGATATGTGCTTTAACGATACCTTTTCACTTTTCATTTTTTCTAAACTTTTTCGTTGCAAATATAATGATTTGTTGCTTACGCTAAAACGGTTTAGCGTATTTTTTTATTTTTTTCTAAAAATCCATTCCTAACTCCTGCTTCTATTCGAAGGTTAATAAAATTTTCCCGAGGAGGAATCGGGCAGGAATATTTATGGTTATAGGCGCAATATGGCTGATAGCATTGATTAAAATCGAGCACTAGTGTGTTGTTTGCGGGAATTTTTAAATCCAAATATCGACCTCCTCCATAAGTCTGGTCATTATTTGTTAAATCTGTAAACGGGAAAAACAGATAATCTTTGTATTCCGGATTACTAATCAATTCAATATTTTGATAAACAGGAATTCGGAAATTATGCCCATGGATTATAAACTCTACATCTCCATATTTTCGGTATTTTGGTTTCCGCAAAGTAGAAGTCTGCATTCCAAATGAAGTGCTCACAGAATCTTTTATTAATATTGCGTTTACTCTGAAGGACAAATTAACAGGAAAAAAGTCAAGAGATAAAAATTGCTTAAAATCTTCTGGTAAAAGTGGGGATTCCGCAGTGTCTCCATAGGACTTATTGAGTTGATTCTGAAAAGCCTCAATTTCACGAATGGCAGCTGAATCGCTCTGAGCCATCAACACTGCATTTCCTATTAGGAAACATAAAACAAATATGATTCGCTTATACCTTGTAACAAACAACATTTCCCCTTTTTAGAAACAAACTTACAAAATTATTTTGAATCTAAAAGGATTTTGCATAAAATGAGTCTGGTTTAAAATAATCTCTTTGAGATTAATATTATAACAATTGTTGTTTAATAAAAAGCTAAGTTCTTGTCATTCTAAATGTAACACGGTGAAGCGAAGAATCTCAGCATTCCATTTAATTTTTATCGGACATTTTAATATTATACGTGAGTTTGGAGCCAAATAAAAATGATTTTCAATGCTTTTTATCCCGTCCCTAAAGAGGGTGAAGAATTGGAAATCAAAGAGTTTTTACTAAAGAAACCATACACTTGCGAAAATTCGTATCTTTAGAGTTGGAGTAAAGCAAATTTTCATTATACCGCTCACATTTTTTTGTGCTATAATCTGTAAATCAATTGGTTAAACCCAGAACTCATCGCGTTATTATTTAGGTAAAGACTAAAAAAAAAGCGAACTTGCAAAGGGGAAGCAAGTTCGCTCGGGGGATGTGTGCTTGGTTAGTTTGAGGTTATTTTAAGATTCTCTCTTCTCATCTAAACAACGGTACATTCAAATTGTATAATACTCAAGGAACGTTCCAAAAATTAATATTTTTCACAAATAAATCGTAAATAACTTATTATAAACTATTTATAAATACGAATTAACATAACGATGATTATTAAACGTAAACTTTTTTTACACTTAAATACTTTATTTACATCAAAAAAACATAAAATCAAGCAAGCATATAAAAATTCAACCTGCTTTTTAGCAAAAATAATACCAATGCAAAATTATGCCAATAATAAAATAAGTGGATGGATTGCAAACTTCCACATTTATTCGCCCTCAATCCTTAAAATATTCCCAAACAAGATATCAGGTAATTACCTTCTTAGAATAAATCAAAAGACAGCTGATTTTATAAATAATCAATCAAAAACAGCCACCAACCCTTTCAGGTATGTGCCCTCGGGATAAAAGGCGTTAAGTGGATGATCCGGGCCCTGTGTCATCTGATGAATAATCCGACACTGCCGTCCGGCCTGAATTGCAGCAGAAACCACCGTATTTTGAAACAAGTCTCGATCCATTGCCTGCGAGCAGGAAAAGGTGAATAACATTCCTCCCTTATTCAATTTATTAATTGCCGCCGCATTGATATTTCGATATCCTTTAATGGCTTGGTTCTTTTCGCTATAATGTTTGGCAAATGCCGGCGGATCTAAAATGATCAGGTCGTACATCGGGCAATGTTGCAAATAAGTTCGAACATCTTCTACCACAACTTGATCCTTAGAAAATGATAAATTATTGAGAATCAAATTCTTTTCGGTGAGCCGAATGGCTTTTTCGGAAGCATCCACCGAATGCACTTCTTTTGCTCCGGCCTTCAGCGCATAGATTGAGAAACCGCCACTATAACAATACGCGTTTAAAATAGTTTTATCTTTCGCATATCTGCTCAGAAGCAACCGATTATCGCGTTGATCGAGGAAAAAACCGGTTTTTTGTCCCTCCACCCAATTTACTTCGAACAAGTGTCCGTTCTCCATGATTTGTTGTGAAGTCAACGAACCCTTAATGAAGGTATCGGCAATTTTCAACCCTGTTTGTTTTCCTATCGTATCGGAACTTTTATTATAAATACAATCCAAAGTTAAATCTGAAACAGAATCTAAAGCCGTAGCTATTTCGTTCACAGCATTGTACATCCCCATGGAATGACATTGGATTACGGCCGTTTTATCGTAGATATCGATAATCAATCCCGGTAATTCATCTCCTTCCCCAAATACCAACCGGAAAGCATTAGTGTGTGAATTTTGGAACAAATTGCATTTTTTTCTTACTTCAAGGGCATTTTCAATCTTTCCTTTCCAAAAATCCTGATTGATCTCTACCTCATCAAAAGAGATAATTCTCACAGCAATACTGCCACTTCCAAAATGACCAACAGCTAACCATTCCTGATTATCGGACAATACATTAACCAAATCACCTTCAACAGGGCTGCCTATTATTTTATGAATTGCTCCCGAAAAGATCCAAGGATGAAACCTGCGAAGGACTTCGTCCTTGCCTTTTTTTAGGATAACTGTAGATATCGGACTCATTAAATTTCTTTTTTTGTTGGATAAAGGCTTGCAATAAGCATTAATGATGCAGTTATTATTCCATTAATCACCAATAATTCAAAATCGAACTTGTAGTTGAACTGCTTGGCAACAAACAAGTCGAGCAAAAATGCAATCACAGGGGACAATATTGCAATTGCAGGCATGACTCTGTCGGGAATGCTCCGTTTGGTCACCAATCCGAAAGCAAACATCCCCAACAATGGACCATACGTTAAGCTGGCGATGTAATAGAGCGTTGAAATCAAATGGACACTACTGTGATATCGATAATAGATAATAACCAACACAAAAAGCATGGCAAAAGATGCATGAACTAAATGACGAAGATGAATCTTTTTCTTTTCCGAATAATCCATTCGTTTTTCGAGGTTCAAAAAGTCGATGCTAAATGCTGTTGTGAGCGAAGTTAGTGCCCCGTCGGCACTAGGGAATAATGCCGAAATCAACCCGATGACAAAAATCAATCCGGCAACAGGCCCTAGATAATTCAGCGCAACTACCGGAAATAAAAGATCTCCTTTTGTAGTGATTCCCATTTTATTGGCGTAAATATACAAGCTGGCACCCAAAATTAGAAAGAGCATATTCACAAAAATCAGAATAAAGCTGAACGAAAGCATGTTTTTCTGTGCATTCCTTAAATTTTTGCAGCTCAGATTCTTTTGCATCATCTCCTGATCTAAACCGGTCATCGATATGGTAATAAACATCCCTCCTAAAATTTGTTTCCACCAACAGAGTTGATTTTTAGGATCGGTAAACACAATTTTGGAATAACCGCTATCTCCAATCTGACTGACAAGGCCACTAAAACTGAAACCCAAAGTCTTGCACATCATCGCAATACACACTACCAAGGATAAAAGCATAAATGTAGTCTGCAAGGTATCCGTCCAAATAATAGTTTTAATTCCCCCCTTAAAGGTATAAATGAGAATTAGTAGCAAAAATAAAAAAGTTGTAATCTCAAAGGGGATATTCCAACCATCAAAAACGAAAGTCTGCAACACCGAAATCACAATAAACATCCGAAGCGATGCACCCAGCGTTCGCGAAAGAAGAAAGAAAAATGAGCCCGTTTTATACGACCAGAATCCAAATCGCTGATGCAAGTAAGTGTATATTGTTGTGAGGTTTAACCGGTAATAAAGAGGTAACAAAACAAAAGCGACTACTATATATCCAATTACATAGCCGACAACCATCAATAAATAAGAGAATGAGCGATCGCCAACCCAACCGGGAACAGACATGAAAGTGACCCCGGAAAGTGATGCGCCAATCATCCCATAAGCAACAACCGGCCAAGGACTGCGCTTGTTCCCACTGAAAAACGATTGGCTGTTGGCTCTTCGTGCGGTTAACCAAGTTACAAAAAAGAGAATTAACGTGTACGCAATAAAACTCCAAAATATCATCTGCTGTGTCGTCATCTCAAAGCCGTTTTTTTAGTAAATTTGCAAAATCATCGCAAAACTAATTTAAAAAAGTGAACAAATACGATCGTTTTGAATTAGTTGTTTACAATCGATTGTGAATTAATAATGGAAAATTACTCTTCAAAACTCTTAGAAAATGCAGTTCATGAGCTTTCCCGACTTCCCGGAATCGGCAAACGGACAGCACTGAGGCTTGCACTGCAAATGCTTCGCTTTTCCGAATCTGAAGCCCAAAGTTTTACGGCAGCCATCTCCGCACTTCATACCGATATTCATTTTTGCAGCAGTTGCCACAATATTTCGGACACGCCCATCTGTCCAATTTGCAACGATCTTCGTAGAGATCACCGATTAATTTGCGTGGTTCAGGACATCCGGGATATTATAGCCATCGAAAACACCCGACAATACTCAGGAATTTACCATGTTCTCGGTGGAGTTATTTCACCAATGGAAGGGATTGGAACGGAAGACCTCAACTTTCAGACACTCTTTAAAAAAATAGATAACGGTGAGATTGACGAGTTGATTATGGCGCTCCCATCCACGATTGAAGGCGATACAACAAATTATTATATCTATAAAAACACCATTGATAAAAACATAAAAGTGAGCGTAATTGCCCGTGGAGTTTCCATTGGCGACGAGTTGGAATACACCGACGAAATCACACTAGGACGTTCTTTGATTAACCGGATGCCGTTTGAAACGATGTTCTCGCGATGAGCTGAGAAGTAAGAATTATGAAGCAAGAATCAAGAAGTGCTTAGTGGTAAACAAAAGAGACAAACACTCTACTCAGAGCAATTATCTAACAGCTTGCTGGTAGACAGAACTTCTTTCTTCAGTATTCCTAATTCCGTATTTTTGATTCAAAATTCCGTATTCTTAATTCTTAATTCTAAAAAAAATGAACAACATAAACTTCTTTGATATATTATCCGAGGGAATTACAATTACGGTTTTGGTGATGGTAATGATGCTCATCATCGAATACATAAATGTAAAAACCCGAGGGGCTTGGGCGCAACTGCTCAACAAGAACCGTTACCTCCAAGTATTTCTGGCTGCGCTTATCGGACTGATTCCAGGTTGTTTAGGCGCATTTACCATCGTGTCATTATACACTCACGGCATTATTACTCTTGGAGCCATTGTTGCGGCATTCAGCACCACTTTTGGGGATGAAGCGTTTTTCATGTTCTCTTATATTCCCAAGACTACAATTATTATGTGCCTGATTCTGGTTGTAATTGCTACGATCACTGGCTGGCTTACCGATGCTTTTTTCAAGCGCAATCAATCAGGAAAACTGACGGATATGCACTTTCATCTTCACCCCGAAGACACGCATCATACAACCCCAGATTCATCCTTAATATGCTTAAGGTGGAAAAATATCACATTTCCCCGTTTCATGCTTTCTGCCATGCTGATTTTATATATTATTGCTCTCACGAGCGGCCATATATCGCATCACCATGGCCCCGAAAAGGCTTCACCAACTGCAAGCCAAACAGTAAACTCATCAAACTCCACTCCTACGACCAAAGTTATTTCGGAACAGAAAACGACCTTGGCGAATCTCGACAACCACGAACATGATGAGGTCGAAGAACAACATCACGACCATGGTTTTGAATGGAGCAGCGAAAACGTATTGTTTCTGGTTCTTTCGCTCCTCACCCTTTTTATTGTACTTACCGTAAACGACCACTTTTTGGAGGAGCATTTGTGGGCGCATGTAATTAAAAAGCACTTTATCAAAGTGTTTGCTTGGACTTTCGGAGCGCTGCTGATTCTTGCATTGCTAAATCATTTTGCAAATATCGAACAATGGGTGGATGGAAATAATTACGCCATGTTTGCAATGTTGCTTATTGCATTACTCATTGGCATTATCCCGGAATCGGGGCCACATTATATTTTTATATTGCTGTTTATCCAAGGCACTATTCCGTTCAGCATCCTGCTGGCCAACTCCATTGTTCAGGACGGCCACGGCGCATTACCCCTGCTGGCAGACTCCAAACGCACCTTTGTGTACATCAAGGCCATTAATGTGTTTGTAGGGCTACTGGTGGGAGTTTTGGGTTTATTGGCTGGATTCTAAGGAGGTAGTTGAATTAAGGATTGTGCGATGTGAATTATGAATACAAGTATGAGAAAATTAAGCAAAGCAGTAAAACAAGTATAACGAGTGATCGAGTGAAGGGTACAAAGCCGAAGATTTGGCATTATGTTTAAAACATGAGAACCATGTAACTCGCATTAATAAAATTTGATTGAACCGGAAGAAGTGGATAGTAATAGAAACAGGGAGAGCAAGTCCTTCTTATCCATACAAGTCAAATAAAGGTTTTAAACAACGGTAAAAATATTAAAAAATAGATTATCCCTAATTTCATCCATTTTTCAATTTTCTTTTTGCATTTGCATCATCCATTATTTTCTGATTCTTTTCTTTATTTTTCTCCAAATTTTTATACAATTTATCCATAAACTTTCTAGTCCAGATAACCAAGCTTTCACGCTCACAATCCCAAAGGCAAACGAACTTTTTAGACATGACAATGTGCTGTTGCCATTTCGATGTTTTCCCGTACAATAAAAGTGTACAAACATCCGTGACCGTGATAAAATCACCTGTCTCTTTTAAATGAATATGTGATGTAACTGCATTTTTCGTATCATCTGAATAGGGAAGGACAATGATATTATTATGTAGCTTTTTCTTCTTGATCAAATTGTTTTTCACATCAAATGTCAGTAAAAAATCATTTCCAAAAACAATCTCTCCACTTTTCTTTGAAGCTGTTAATACATAAACTTTTTTTACTCCGTCTTCAATAAGTGGAATAATATTAAAGCCCATATTTTCATACATTTTAAAAAGATTTCTATCCGTATTTATCTCAGAAATTGTTTTTTGGCGAATGGCAAATAAATCAGATTCATTTTTTGTTAACGGCCTCTCGATGCTATCTATCGTTGCTGCACCAATACTGAAAGTACTATCAAACGAAATACCCCATACTGCTTTAGGTTCTAAAGCTCTATTAAAGAATATGCATTTTACAATTTTATCTTCAGAGTAGGAAAAATATCCGCCTATTTCATCTTTTGATCCAGTATATTTTTCAAAAAACAGATCTGTACCATTCCAAGAAGCCTTTTCAGACAAATACAATTTTTTACCCTCATTAAAAATTTTGGTTGCTTCTTTCTCATATCCACATTGTCCAAATGCAAATACGAATAATAATAAGTTTACAGCTGTCAGCAGGGTTCTTTTCATCAGATAATTAATTTAGCGTTTATTGTGCTTAATTTCAGATACAAAAATAATATATTTATCCAATAAAACAATTACTTATCATAAAAGTAAGGAATTTAAATAGCTCCTGACTAAAGTAATTTAAAATAGTGTGAAAATTTACTAGGTAATGTATCACTTAGTAGAATAATTGACTACTGATCACTTCCCAATACTAAATATTTATTATTATAATTATACAACGTTTTGTTTCTATTGAGAAAGAATCGATTTTCTGAATCTTTCTGAAGAATATTTTTCACTTCTTCTTCAATATCCAAATTATTCCATTTGGTGAGTACATACCTGCTTCCCCAGGCATAATTGATAAAACCGACCAACCCGAAATTTTCGCAAAACAAGCTACAACCAGCTCCATCAACCGGAGGGTTGGCAAATTCATATTTGTACAAGGTAAAATAGCTCTCTCTAATTCGAACATGAATAGTATCAATAACGGCTAAAGAGTCGGCAAAAAACATCAACATTGGAGTAAATATGAAATTTAAATTCCCTGAATTTAAACCACTTAAATACTCAAAACGATCATTCTTAACATAAAAATTAAAATCGCGATAATTTACACTGTTTTCAACATAAAAATAACACTGCAATGTATCTCCAAAAGAGAATTTTGCCAACTCGTAGTGAACCGAATCCCTTGCTGAATCTGATCCATATTTGAAATTTTTAAAAGTAACGGCATCTTGATCCTCAAAAAATACTGGTTTATTCTTATCTGATTTGCAGCTAAGTAATTACCCAAATTTAATGTCGTATTTGGTGCCAAAATCATTCAATACTGCAAATAGTCTTTCTTCTAGATTTTGAAAACAGAGGTAAGCATCAAATGGCATCCAATAATATTTGATTCTTTTCCATAGAATTTCGATTAAGTTTAGCTCTGGAGAATATGGTGGCAAGAAAAAGATCAACAAATCTTTTTTCTCCCACTCTTTTATTTTAAGAAGAAACTTTTTTGATTTATGAATTGGCGAATTATCAAGTATCACCACCGTTTTCTTAGTAGTTTGTTCAACAAAACGATCCACAAAGTCAATTAGTTTTTCCGAATTGAATGTTGTTTCAAGTACTTCAAAGAACAAGCTGTTTTTTCGATTCATGAATCCTACAACATTTAGAAACTTCCCTTTAGCAGCGGGTAATAGTATTTGGTTTCCATTTGTTTGCCATGCATATGGAACATTAGGAGTCAGTCCAAAATGACTTTCATCGCCAAAATACAAATCAATATATCCACTCTCTTCTAATTCCTTAAGGCTTTCTATTTGTTGTTGTTTCAGTTCAAATTCTTCCTTGTTGCGTTTGTGTTTTAATGACAATCGAGCTCTTTTCCATCTATAGCCCAGTTTCTTTTAAAAAATTCTGCAAAGTCTTTTTGCAGATTTTAATATTATGTTGCTTTTCAAAATAGAGCAGTACATTTTTTAAATTTCTACTATGAAGTTCTAGCTGTTCAGATATTTCCTGATTGTACCCTTTAAGTCGAGTTTTAACACCTCTACCTGCAATAATTGGAAGTGAATCCAGTCCTCTTTTCTCCCATGATTCGAACCAACGTTCTATGGTTCTCCGATTCACGTTGAAAATAATAGATAAATCAGTTATCGTTCGTCTATTATGGCTTAAAAGAAGACATTGACTACGTTTTCTGATTGTGTTATTAGCACTACTCTTGTGAATATGCTCTAGTTCCTCAATCTCCTCTGTTTTTAGTGTTATATATCTCATTATGAAGCAAATATACGAATAAAAACCCATATAGACAACATAATACGACATTATATTATTCTAATTACTTATAACAGGTTATTACTGCAAACAAAGAAAAGAATAAAGTTTTCATCAATGGTTTACTTGTCCTAATCACACCCTTTACCCTCTTCGCAAGATTTATGATTTCCTTTTTTATTGCCACAACTTTTGTGTCCCTTGCAACCGAACATGTCGCAATAGACTCTGGACAATATTTCTTTCTGGCTAGGATTTAAGATTTTCTTGATTTCGAGATATTGAACGATAGAGAGCTCAAAAAGACGGTTATTTAAACCATTGATTTGTTGAACCAAACGATCAGCAATTGCAATATCGACCGTATCTTTTTTTAATTCCGACATCAGATTGGTCCGGATGGAACGAAGGGAATCGACAATCGGACGGGCTTTCAGATGGTGATCCTTTTTTATTTGGTCGTATTTTATGGTTTGCAAACTGTCGAGATTTAATTCTGAGCGAAGCATGCATTCTTTTTTGTCGCGACAGCTATTTCCATCTCCATCTATCTGTTGATGATATCCGCTATAATGGAAACCGGTGAAATAAACGGTCATCAGAGTAATATTCGCTGCGCTGAGCAATATCACAAAAAACCAAGCCACTCGTATCTTTGAAAAGTATTTCATCTCATATTAATTTAAGCCGGTTAACAACTGTTGGGTCTCTTCGGTCTTCATCTCGTTGTAAAACGTTTCGCTGGAAAACGCCTTAATCTTGTCTTGGTACAGAATGTCCGCCGAGGTTTGGTTTTCGATTTGGGATTGATCGGAAAAAGTAAAAACAAACCCAAGAATCACCCCGATAAAAATGGCCGTTGAAAACGCAAGACGAAGGACAAAGCGGTTGGTTTGGCTGAAGTGCAAATCACTTGAAGATACCCGATCCAAAATTTTTTGAGTCAAATACGGATTATCTACAGCACAGTCGGTTTTCCAAGCGGTTATTTGTCTTAACAAACCGGCACATTCTTCACAATGCGCAGCATGCTCATTAGCCGAAACACTGATATCCGATGAATCCGGAAAAGCGGAAGCCCAAATTTCGTCAGAAAAATCACACTTGGTTTTCATATTTTTATATTTTTCAATTGATTTTTCAAATTTACTTTTGCCCGATGAATTAATGACTCTACTGCAGATATTGAAGTGTTCATTATTTCAGAAATTTGTAAATAAGAGTGTCCATCATAATGATGCAACACAAAAGCTATGCGTTGGTTTTCAGGCAATTTATCAATTGCTTTATTCAGCATTTTCGCATCTTCCTTGGTCTGCATAAGTTGATGCGGATTTAAACTCGTCGATTTTTCAGAATGCTGTTCAAAGATGTTTTCAATAGAGCTAACCATGTTTTTAAATTTGTTTTTTCTCACTTTATTCAACGACTTTGAGACTGCAATTCGAAACATCCATGTAGAAAGTTTTGAATCTCCTCTAAAATTGCAAATAGAACGATAAACTTCAATAAAAACATCCTGAACTATTTCTTCTGTATCTTCTTGGTTGCGGATAAATCCATAGCAAAGGTTAATCATTTGAAGTCTATACAAATCAATTAACTCTTTAAAAGCTTTGTTATCCCCAGATCTGAGTTGTTCTATCAGTTGCTCTTCTCCCATCTTTGGTATTATCCATGATAAACTCATGCTTAATTATTGATCGCAAAGATAGAGAAAACCTTGCATAATGCAAGGTTTTCCAGCACAATATAACAAAACTATTCTTTAGCCGGAGTTTCCGCTTCTTTTACCTCTTTATGATGCGAGCATCCGGTTTTACCATCTGCATGTTTACAGCCGGTTTTTCCTTCATGTCCTTTACATTCGCCTTTTCCCTTGCCCTCTTTGCAACAGCCGGCTTTTTTGCCTTTACTATCACCTTTACAGCATTTTGCTTTATCCTTACAACCTGCTTTTTCTTTACTGCAACATGCTTTTTTTGTTGTTGCAGTAGCTGTTGTAGTTCCATCAGTCTTTTTTCCTACAGTTTGTCCCGACTGTGTTGATTTGTCAGTTGCGGTTGCGGTTGTTTGAGCACTTAATGTTGCAGCAAACACAAACGTCAAAACGAATAATGAAGCTAAGATTTTGTTTTTCATAAATTTTATTTTTTTGTTAGTAATGATTGATTAGACAACATGAATGATTAAAACTTTCGAATAAGATGATATTTTTTTTTACCAAAACAAAAGGCGGCTCAGTGAGCCGCCTTTTAAGCATGTCAAATCAACACTATCGTTCGATAATGACCACCTTGTTGATTACCTGAGTATCGTTTTTAATCCGGATATTATATACGCCTGGAACTAAATTCGTAAGATCGAGTACCATCAACTGATTTGAATAAATATTCGAAATTACTTTAGCATATATTATTTTACCGGTAATATCAACAACCGATAATTGAGCATTATCAATGGATTGAGCTCCAAATTGGATATTTACTTTACCTGTAGTTGGTATTGGAAAAATGTTCATAGACAAACTGTTACTTTCGCCAATTCCATCGCCAACAACCGTAATTTGTTTAGTTGAAGTTGCTGTACAGGTACCATTAGTTACAGTTAACACGACAGTGTATGTCCCATCACTAGGATAAACAAACGTTGGGTTGGCGAGAGTTGATGTAGATGTTCCTGAGCCAAAGTCCCACAAATACGAAGCAGCACCAACGGAAGCGTTATGGAATGCAACGCTTAAACCGGTTGCTACATAAGTAAATGAATCCGTAGGCATTGCGTCCACAGAAATAGTAGTTGCAGAAGAAATAGCCTGAGCACAAACTCCACTTTGAACAACTGCTCTAAATTGAGTAGCTTCAGTTAAAGCACCAGATACATAAGTGTTTGCCGTATTCGCAATGTCCACCCAAACATTGAAAGGATTAACGGCACTTTGCCATTTTACTACTGTCCCTGTATTTCCTGATAAAGTAAGTGTTCCACTAGTGTTACCAGCACATATTGTTGTATCACCACTAACAGAACCCCCTATTGATGCAGGATCAACAGTTACGGTTGCCGGCGTTGAATATACATTCGGGCAAGTTCCGTTTTGAAGTGCTACCCTGAATTGAGTAGTCTCGGAAAGTGAGCCTGAAGTGTATGTAGTTGCGGTATTGTTTATCGTTGTCCAAGTGGTAAATGGGGATACTGAACTTTCCCATCGTACAATGGTTCCCGAATGCCCTGAAAGCGTAAGCACATCGCTTGTACTCCCCATGCACACATGACTTCCGCCGGTTACGGATCCACCAGCAGCTCCGGGATAAACATCAACAGTTGTTGCCGCCGAATAAACTTCGGAACAACTTCCGCTTTGAACTACAGCTCTGAATTGTGTAGCTTGCGAAACAGAACTTGCCGTGTATGTAGTAGCTGTATTTATAATTGGAGTCCATATAGTAAATGGAGAAATTGAACTTTCCCATCTTACAATGGCTCCCGTATAACCTGATAATGTAAGCACACCACTAGCAGTACCCGAACATATTGTTGTTCCACCTGTAACACTACCACCTACAGATACAGGATCAACCGTAACCGTAGTGGCTGTGGAATTATCGTCCGAACAACTTCCGCTTTGAACTACAGCTCTGAATTGAGTGGTTGCCGTTAATACACCCGAAGTGTATGTACTTACTGTATTGGCTATATCCGTCCAAGTCGTAAACGGAGACACTGCACTTTGCCATTTTACTACAGTTCCTGTATTTCCGGACAAAGTAAGTACTGCACTAGTATTCCCAGCACAGATAGTAGTACCCCCACTAACAGAGCCAGGAACAGTCGTTGGGTTAACAACAATAGTTACAGAACCGGAATAGGAATCACTTCCATTATTAACAACAGCTCTATACTCCCATGTACCTGCCGATGTCGGTGTTTCAACATACGTAGTCGCTGTATTTGTAAGATCAATCCAAGAACCTGAGTCAACACGTTTTTGCCATTTTACAATCGTACCGGTGTATCCACTAAGTGTTAATGTACCTGTGGGTGTTCCGAAACAAATTGGAGTTGTTCCACCAGATACAGCACCTGAATTAGTAGCCACCACTTCTATAATTACAGAAGCGGAGTTTGCTTCAGTACAGCTACCACTTCGAACAACAGCTCTATATTCCCAGAACCCGACAGCCGATGGATTTTCCGAATAAGTAGTTGTAGTATTGGTAATATCTGTCCATGCGGTAGTACCAAGACGCTTTTGCCATTTTACAATGGTTCCTGTCTGCCCCGCCAATGTAATAGTTCCTGTAGATTGCCCAAAGAATATTGAAGTAACACCGGCAGTAACCGAACCTCCAACAGTTGCTGGGCTCACGGTAATCGTAGCCGGAGTTGAATTTGCAACGGAGCAACTTCCGCTTTGAACAACAGCTCTAAACTGTGTAGTCGCCGTTAATGCGCCTGAAATATAAGTAGCTGTAGTATTTGCTATCGTTGTCCATGTGGTAAATGGAGAAACTGAGCTTTCCCATCTTATTACAGAACCTGTGTTCCCTGATAAAGCTAATGCACCACTAGCACTTCCCGTACATATTGTAGCGTCGGAAGTTACAGCTCCACCAACAGTTACAGGGCTTACCGTTACGGTTGTAGGTGCTGAATTTGCTGTTGAGCAGCTTCCGCTTTGGACTACGGCTCTGAATTGTGTGGTTGCCGTTAATGCACCCGAAGTGTATGTACTTGCTGTGTTCGCTATGCTCGTCCATGTGGTAAACGGCGGTACCGAGCTTTCCCATCTTACAACTGTTCCCGTGTTTCCTGCCAAGGTTAAAACACCACTAGTGCTTCCCGTGCATATTGTGGTTCCACCGCTTACTGTTCCTCCTACAGATACAGGATTAACTATAATAGTTGCAGGTGCGGAATACAAGTCAGAGCCATTGTTTACAACACCACGATATAGCCATGTCCCAGCAGTTAAAGGCGTTTCGGAATAAGTCGTCGTCGTATTGGCAATATCAGTCCAAATAGTACCACCATCTGAACTTTTTTGCCATTTTACAATAGTTCCGGTATAATTGCCAAGGGTCATAGTGCCGGTTGCAGTACCCAAACAAATCGGGCTATTTCCACCAGTTACAGCACCAGAACTTGAAGCTAATACCTGAACACTAACCGTAGCGGAATATGCAACAGAACAAGCTCCGCTTTGTACTACGGCTCTGTAAAGCCAAGTACCAACTGCATTTGGAGTTTCGCTATATGTTAATGCAGTATTTGAGATATCCGTCCAATTTGATCCCCCATCATTACTTTTTTGCCATTTAACAACCGTGCCAACATTGGCCGATAATGTAATTGTACCGGTTGTTTGACCTAAATAAATAGAAGTTATACCAGTAGCTAAAGTTCCTCCAACTGAAACAGGATCAACCGTTACTGTAGTCGAAGCTGAGTTTGCGGTTGAGCAACTTCCGCTCTGGACTACGGCTCTGAATTGTGTGGTTGCCGTTAATGCACCCGAAGTGTATGTACTTGCCGTGTTCGCTATGCTCGTCCATGTGGTAAACGGCGATACCGAGCTTTCCCATCTTACAACCGTTCCCGTATTTCCTGCCAAGGTTAAAACACCACTGGTGCTTCCCGTGCATATTGTGGTTCCGCCACTTACTGTTCCTCCTACAGATGCAGGACTTACAGTTACTGTGGTCGAAACTGAGTTTGCGGTTGAGCAGCTTCCGCTCTGGACTACGGCTCTGAATTGTGTGGTTGCCGTTAATACCCCCGAAGTGTACGTACTTGCCGTGTTCGCTATGCTCGTCCATGTGGTAAACGGCGATACCGAACTTTCCCATCTTACAACCGTTCCCGTGTTTCCTGCCAAGGTTAAAACACCACTGGTGCTTCCCGTGCATATTGTGGTTCCACCACTTACTGTTCCTCCCACGGATGCGGGACTTACTGTTACTGTAGTCGAAGCTGAGTTTGCGGTTGAGCAACTTCCGCTCTGGACTACGGCTCTGAATTGTGTGGTTGCCGTTAATGCGCCCGAAGTGTATGTACTTGATGTGTTCGCTATGCTCGTCCATGTGGTAAACGGCGATACCGAGCTTTCCCATCTTACAACCGTTCCCGTGTTTCCTGCCAAGGTTAAAACACCACTGGTACTTCCCGTGCATATTGTGGTTCCACCACTTACTGTTCCTCCCACGGATGCGGGACTTACTGTTACTGTAGTCGAAGCTGAGTTTGCGGTTGAGCAACTTCCGCTCTGGACTACGGCTCTGAATTGTGTGGTTGCCGTTAATGCACCCGAAGTGTATGTACTTGCTGTGTTCGCTATGCTCGTCCATGTGGTAAACGGCGATACCGAGCTTTCCCATCTTACAACCGTTCCCGTGTTTCCTGCCAAGGTTAAAACACCACTGGTGCTTCCCGTGCATATTGTTGTTCCGCCACTTACTGTTCCTCCCACGGACGCAGGACTTACAGTTACCATTGTTGAGCTTGAGTTTGCGGTTGAACAGCTTCCGCTCTGGACTACGGCTCTGAATAAAGTGGTTTGAGTTAATGCACCGGAAGTGTATGTTGTTGCTGTATTCGTAATATTTGTCCAATTAGCGCCACCATCAATTGAGCTTTGCCATCTTACAACCGTACCGGTATGTCCGGCTAATGTAAGTAATCCACTGGTGCTTCCCGTGCATATTGTGGTTCCACCACTTACTGTTCCCCCAACGGATGCGGGACTTACCGTTACCATTGTTGAGCTTGAGTTTGCGGTTGAGCAACTTCCGCTTTGGACTACGGCTCTGAATAAAGTGGTTTGAGTTAATGCACCGGAAGTGTATGTTGTTGCTGTATTCGTAATATTTGTCCAATTAGCTCCACCATCAATTGAGCTTTGCCATCTTACAATCGTACCGGTATGCCCGGCTAATGTAAGTAGTCCACTTGTGCTTCCCGAACAAATTGTGGTTCCGCCGGTTACCGTTCCACCCACCGATGCCGGGTTAATCGTCATTGTAACTGCATTAGATGTTGCCGGGCTTCCTGTAACACAATTAGCATTGGAAGTCATCACACAAGTAACAATATTCCCATTCGCTAATGCCGCGGATGTATATGTGGAACCGGTACCAACAGATGTAGTACCAACCAACCATTGATAAGCCGGAGTTGTTCCCCCATTGGTAGGAGTTGCGGTAAACACGACAGATGATCCAATACAGGCAGGATTAGCAGATGCTGCAATACTTACACTTGCAGCAACAGCCGTACCAATAGTAGCCGTCATTGTTTGAGCTGTTCCATTTCCACAAGTATTTGAAGGAGTAACCTGAATAGTTCCTGAGGTTGTTCCAACAGTGACTGAAATTGAATTGGTCCCTGCACCGGAAAGAATTGTCCATCCCGAAGGAACAGTCCAAGTATAAGTTACATCATCAACATTTGTAACACTGTATGTTTGTGTAGCGCCTGCACAAGGAGTAGAAGATCCTGTAATTGCAGACGGCTGAGCAGGAACACCAACATTAATATATGCTGTTTTCGTTTCCGCATCAGATCCATTTGCATTCGTTGCTGTTAATGTAACAGCATAGGTACCCAATGTGCTATATGTTACCGTTGGGTGTTCCAATGTGCTGGTAGATGGAGTTCCTCCGGGAAATGACCAGGACCATGATGTCGGATGATTTGTGCTAATATCGGTAAAAGTAACGGTTCCTCCTGAACAAACCTGAGTTGTACTTGCATAGAAGTTAGATGCGGGAGGGCAAGGAATCGTAATTGTTTTTGCATAAGAATCCGGACCGGCACCACATGCATTTACAGCATGTACCATCATATTTTCAGAACCACCGGGACAAGCAAAACTTGTTGTTATTGCATTTGTTGTTGATCCAGCAGTAATTGTACAGAATGAAGGAACAGTCCATACATAGCTTGTAGCTCCGGAAATTGCAGGAATTGAATAAGCAACTCCTGTTTGTCCATTGGTAATACTTTGCGAACCGGTAATAGTTGTTGGAGCTGTAGGCAATAATGTAACTGTAAATGATTTAGCAGCAGAAACAGTTCCTACACCACAAAGATTTTCTCCATAAACCGTAATACTTCCATTCGTTGCATCATCTGCAAGCTGTACGGTAATTGTATTGGTGTAATTACCGTTTATAATAGTAACTCCTGTCGGAACCGTCCAGTTATAATAAGTAGCACGAGCTATTGCAGGTACGGTAAAAGTTGCCGTTGCACCCTGACAAATTGTAGAAGGTCCTGTAATAGTACCGGCAGCAGCAGGAACCGCACTACAAGTTTGCCCTGTTACATAAATGTCATCAATTAGTGAAACTGCATTTCCATACGTATTTGTTGTAGTCTGAGTAGCTCCCGACATTGCAATATCTGTTGTTTTTAGCCACAATAGCATTACGCTTTCCTGATTATCGCATTCCGAAGGCAAAGCAACATTACTCAACACCCCCTGAGTCCAGTTATTGGCAGTTGACATTGCCGGTACATTAGTCAAGAAACTGAAATTTTCCCCTCCATCTGCAGAATAATAAACTGCAAAATTCTTAGGAGCAGCTGTTGTCTTTCCACTCTGTTTAGAAGACATTTTTACATTGATAAAGCCAACAGTAGAAAACTCCACATACCAATAATCATTATACGCGGCTACAGAATCGTTCCATCCCGTAGATCCGGCACATCTGGTTGTGGCTCCTGTATTAGAATAAACCAGACCTGTTAACGTCCCAGAAATACCTATTGTTTTTGACAAATTCGCCGTTGCGCCCCCATCTGCCGTTGCATTATCTACCGTATTCGGGAAATTCCAATATACAACATTCGACTGATCGGACACTAAAATATATCCTCCTTTGGTTCTCGAACCGGCTCCGTTTGCATTGGTTGCACTGAGTGACACATCATATATACCGGCAGTAGAATATGTAACAGAAGGAGGATTCTGGACTGTAGAAGAAACAGGAGACCCCCCCGTCAATGTCCAAGACCACGAAGTTGGAGTCGGTCCGCCTGTTGACTGGTCCGTGAAACTAATCGTTGTTCCGGGAGTGATTTCCGTTTGACTTGCAAAGAAATCTACATCAGGAACACTTGTAATTGGTTTATCAAAACAAAACTCGGGTAAAATATAAAGCGAACCGTTTTTACCGTATTTTGCTTCATAAGTAGTCCAAGTTGTACCATCCAAACAGTAAGCGGTGTTAATTCTATTGGGTGCACCTGTTGCGAAATAACATGCAAATGTATCGAGACTGGCAACTGTTGGCAACTGGAATCCTGCAAAGAAAGTACTTCCAACCGCAGTGGGAGTAAAATCAATATAATTTATCACTCCAGCCTCAAGATCTTTCACCAAAACATTCTTAGTCATCAAAACCGCACCAGGGATACCTGCATTGTTATCCCAAATAGTAAAGGTAACATTAGTAGTTCCACCAACAACGTCCGCCAAAGCAACAGCTACTGCCATTGATTTAACCTTCCCCGTTAAATTGCCGATCGTAAATTTATCCGCAAAAGCAGTAACGGTAGTGTTCGTGTATCCAGGAAGATACCCCACAGAACCTGTGGGAGCCCTATAATATGCAACTCCATCATTATCGTCGATGTTAGAATCGTAGCTACAACCATAAAACACATGAATATAATCGGTCTTTGTTACGGTAACAGAACCGTTTTGATTTGTACCGGTGAGGGTGACCGGATAATATCCCTCGGTATTATAGACTATATTTGTTGGATTTTGAGGCGGTTGAGGTAGCTGGAGTTCCACCTTCAAAGCTCCATAACCATGAAGTGGTATATTGAGATTGGTCGGCAAAGCTAACGCTTTGTCCCGGGCTCACCTTCTTGCTTGTTGTTGCCATAAAATCCGGTGCCGGCAAATCATCACCGGGAGCAATACCTTCCAAGCAAACATCATCGATTTCCCAAGCATATCCGCAACCGGCTGATGTACTCATATCTTGTGTGCTTCTATAAGTAAAACGAACTTTTACATTTGTCTTACCGGCAGCGGCACTGGATATATCCACTCGCTGAACTAAAGGATTGGCTGTAGCACTATTATTGGCAACATCAGCATTAAGAACATACTTTGTATAAGTAGCAAAATTGTCACTGCTAACATAAAGCAATGTACTATCATAAAATTTTCTATAATTTTCTTCAAACTTTAATGTTACATGTCCATAAGATGAACAGTTTTGCCCTGTTGTATTCGTTAAATTTGCCCATTGGTTTCCACCGCATAGGTAATCCGAATCGAAAAGTGCGTATTTTCCACCCGAAGTAGAGGATATCGCGCCTAAAGAGCCACTATAAGATCCTTGAGGAGCAGCAGTTCCAATCACCCAAGCGTTAGTGTAACCTCCTGAAGTAGAAAGGGTCCAATTCGATGATGTTGTAAAATCATCGCACCAGATTGTTGTCGTCGGAGATCCGGGAAGCACGGTAATATATCCCACTTTTTCCTGACTTTGAGTTCCTGATAATGCAGTATAAGTAGTTAACTTTACTTTAAACGTTCCTTGTGTATTATATACGATGCCTGTGGGATTTTGCACCGTTGAAGTAGCAGGAGTTCCGCCTTCGAATTCCCAAGCCCATGAAGTCGCATTATTTGTAAGATCGGTAAAGTTTACCGACGAACCGACATAAAGGGATGTGGGAGTTCCATAAAAATCAGGGTAACCGGCATAAGGATCATACCCTAAAACCGTTGTAGAACCGATTGAATTAGGATCGAGCCAAGATACCAACTGAGTGGAAGTCCCACCTGAAGTTTTATCCCAGTGATAATAAAATTTACCATAATCAAAAGAAGAACCGGATGTACAATTAGCGGTAGTTCCTCCAGACAGTGTTCCGACTTGTAGGTGTGATGAATTAAAAAGCGGAGAACCGGAAGAACCTCCTTCAGTTTGTCCCCATCCATTGGTGGTTGAAATAAAAGACCCACCCCAATGAGCATTAGCGGCTCCAACATTTCCATCACCATCAGCCCATGTAGATGTAGATAATGTTGATGTAAAAGTTGAAATTTTCTTCACGTCTCCTTTAGGATGATGAATGCCCACCCCGCTTGTTGCTGCTGTATTTGTTCTATCCCATCCATTATAGTATGGGTTATACGACTGCGGAGGAGTTGTTCCCAATAATAATAAGCAAAAATCAGAACCACCATCAATCGGGCTGCATGCTTTTAACGTGCAACTTGTTATTGTGCTATAAGATGGTTCTGACGCTTGAGTTGTACAAGTTGAAGATTCATACTTAAAGTAAAATTGCCACAAAAGCATTTCTGCTGCTGTAGCTGTTATACCTCCTTCACTATGGCAATGATCGGCAGTTAAAAAATAAGGGATTCCGCTGTTATTCGTTGTGTTTACCAATGTTCCTGAACACCAGCCCCAGCTGCCCCCGCTTTTTAACCAGATTTCAGCAACACCACGTTTTTCCTTTTGCCAATTAGTACCCTCGGAGCAATTCACATTTACTTCACAAGAAAGAGACGTGCCCCATCCTGTATCTTTAGTTGGGTCATATTTTTGCAAAAGCGGTACATCTACATATACGTATGCTATTTCAGAAATGCTGATTACCGGAGCATCGTTTGCGAACGGGGAATTATCTGGTCTGATATGTGTTCCATCCACATTTCCTCGAATGGGAGCATTGGGATCTGTTTTAGTTTTTATAATTCGCGGAGCATCATATTCTAAATATACAGCTTCTCCTTGTATTAATTCTGTGGAAAACAGCTTGCTAGCTGGGTTATTTTTACTTGTATAAGCACCGATAACCTGGGTATGTGATTCATTGTATAAATACAATTTTCCACCTTCCGGAATATAAAAATTATCATAGCAAACCGCAATAGCTTTAGCTCCCGACGAAGACAATTTCAATCGCCAAATACGACTACCATCAGGCATATCCGTCCACGTTCCGGAATTCAACATATTCAGGCCCACTGGAATCGACCGACCTGCCCACGCAGGCCCCGGACGGTTTGCATCCTCCAAAATCGCAGCATTTACATCGATACTTGGCAACTGCCTTGCATCTATCACATTGCTTATTTGTGATTTGTAAATAAAACTATTTGGTGTTCCGCCTTCGCTCGGCTGCGAAAATGCAGCACTTATGTTTAACAACAAAGCAATTAAACCCATTGTAAACAGTAAAAACACTTTTTTCATAATTATTCTATTTGATTTCTAATTTGATTTAATTCACAATATTTATACAATTAACATACTGATGTTAAAGTTATACCACAGCAAATAGTATGACCGGCAATCAGTATTTTACACTGCTAAAAAGTTAACAAAGTATTTGATTTAAAAGATAATCTATAAAAAGTATAGGCTTACTATACACACTCGGTTAACCATAATTGGTAACTAAGGTGAATAAATTGATTCCGCAAAATATTTTTTAATTAACGCCCCGTTTAGATGAAGTAACCCTCCAAACATAACAAATCCCCCTTTTATTAATAATCCCCCTTGCCTATCAAGAAAAAAAATCAGTCTTCATCACCTAATTTTTTCTCATAATATTAATCACCAAAAATAGTTATTATTTTTTTATCAATATCACCGATAATTAATTTATAAAACATCTAAATAATTTTTTTTTAGAGAATGAAAAAGCTCATGCGACAAAGAAAATTTGATTTTTATTACTAATCAGTATTTTCTGTTTATACATTATTTAGCACCTCGGTTTCAACACAAATTATTAAACGATGTAAGCCCAAGAAGATGTAAAAGCTCTAATTTTTAAATCATTACACAAACTAAAATTAAAAAAAGCCATTTAAAGGTAAGATATCTCTTGTTTATCATTACGTTTTAACGTTTCTGGAACATAGCAAGCTGATTTCCCATATTTTAACAGCCAATGCTGTAGTAACGAATGCCATGAGTTTTCCAAAGGGAAATTCCGCTAATGGCCAATACGTTTCAATTTTTCAAATTTGTGAGATAATAAATCTTACCCAAGTATCCTACGTTAAAAAAGGCAATGTAATGAATAACAAAAAAAGGATTCCCATCTGCAATCCAAATGAATATTAGAAAAAGTCGCTAAAGACTAACGTTTCGTATGTTTCAGTGTAATCACCGTAACTTCGGGAAGGACCCCCACTCTGGAAAGGTACCCAACGGTACCCAAGCCCGTGTTCACATATAAATATTCATCCCGTTTGTTTATAGTTTCATGATATTTTCCGGCCCAATATTTTTGAGATAAAGAGATGGGGCTTACTTGAAACCTTTTACCAATATATGCAAATTGCATCCCATGCGTATGGCCGGAAAGTGTTAAATCAATTTCAATTTTATTATTTAACAAGTATTCCCAATGCGAAGGATCGTGCGTGAGCAAAATTTTATATGTAGAATCCGGCACCCCGTTTATTGCCCGATTAATATTTCCTTTGGATCTAAATCGCGGGCTTTTACTCCAGTTTTCAACCCCCAGCAAAGCAATGGAATCGTGCGTGGTGTTTTTCAAAAAAACATGTTCATTTCGCAATAAATGCCACCCCGAAAGTTGATACACAGAATAAAGTTGCTCCATATTCACCAGCTTTTCATCGTCGGAGTCCCAATGCATATAATCCCCATAATCGTGATTGCCCAAAATGGAATAAACTCCATACGGGGCTGAAATTTTTCTCATCAACGGAATAAATTCGATGGCTTCCGAGGAACGGAAAGTTACTAAATCTCCTGTAAACACTACCAAATCAGGGTTCTGCTCATTTATTAGATCTACCACCTTTTGAAACTCTGCATGCCCCACCCAGCTAACAAAATGGATATCCGATATTTGAACCAGCTTAAATCCATCGAATGAAGCCGGCAATAACGGACTCTCAATAGTAACCTGCTCAACTCTAACTTTATATGAATTCTGATATGCTCCCCAGATAAACAGTGCCAAGATGAAAAAAGAAAGTGCCAATCCCAACCCGATAAACCATCTTGTTCTTTGTGGAACCGCTACATGCCTTTTTTTGGAAAACATCTTGTTAAACCACCACCACGAATACCTTTTAGCATCGGAAATTAGCACAAACATTGAAAAAAAGAACTTTATGCAATAAGTCACGAACAAGGCTCCTGAAATAGCATAGGATGTGGTGTTGATAAAGGCATCATATCCAAAAATCATAACCCTAATCATCAGTATCACCAATAATAATGAAGGCAACCAATATAAAGAAACCAATATGTTCTTAAAGTGCTTTTTAAGCGAGAAGAACCATTTTCGAAATGCTCTCCAGATATAGTAGTCGCTAATAAACAAGAAGGCAAAAAGCAACAATCGGGTGATATTTTTCGGAAAAAACAAAGCCACAACCACTATTAAAAAAAGGCTAGAAACCGACAAAATCAGCTTAAACCAATGATTTTTGTAAAACATCTTCCAATTCATCCTGATTGTTTTTATTAAGTTAAGTACCCATATTTAATGTCGTCTTTGTCAAAATATTTAATTTAATATGTATAACACTGTTTGTCACACTGAGTTCATCGAAGTGCCTTAAAAAGCTCCTTTTGTAATGCTTCGATTAACTCAGCATGACAAATAATAAATTAGATTTATTATATTTATTATGACAATATTTTATTCTGATTACTTAAAAAGAATTAAAACGACTATATTATTCTGCAATAATCTATAAATTTGCACAAATTTAGCGAATAATCAAGCTGCACAAAAAAACTTTAACATTTTTGAGGTTATTGCGCAACTATTTTACGATCATTTTCGTCAATAACAGCGTTCTTTAATTTAAACAAATCCGACAAAAAATTCAAATACTATGAAACGAGTAATTTTATCAACTTTAATCGTCTTTATTTTAAGCGCTCATCTTTTTGGACAAAAAACGAAAAAGCAGCCATCAACTCAGGGCTATGAAATCAATGTCACGGTAAAAGGAATATCCGATTCGTTGTTATATTTAGCCAACTATTATGGAGGCAATCAGTACCTTAAAGATTCGGCTTATGTTTTAAAAAAGAAACCCGGTACTTTTGTTTTTAAGGGTAAAGAGGCATTGCCGGGAGGTATCTATATTCTGGCAACACAAAAAAAAGCGAAACTGCTGGAAATAGTGATCGACAAAAGCCAAAAGTTTATTATCGAAAGTGATACACTCGACCTCATCAATCATTTAACCTTTAAAAACTCCCCCGAAAACGACCAATTTTACAGCTACATCCGCCCAACCGCTAAATTTCAGGGAGAAATGACTAAACTTCAAAAACAGCTTAAAGAAGCTAAAGCCGCTAAAAACGAGGAAGGTATAAAAACCATTGAAGATCAAATCAAAGAAAAGAATAAAGAAAACGAGACATTTACCAAAGATTTTACTGCTAAAAACCCGGAAGCGTTAATCTCTAAAATATTAAAAGTAACCGAACAAATTGAGATCCCCGAGCTTCCCATAAAAGCCAATGGCAACCCCGATTCCACCTGGGGATGGACTTACTACAAAAATCATTATTGGGACAATGTTGACTTAAACGATGACCGGTTGCTGAGAACTCCTGTTTTTACAGGTAAATTATCTACTTTCTTTACCGGAGTTCTAGTGCAGGATAACGACAGCCTCATTAAAGAAGCAGATATTCTTATTGAACGCGTGCGCCCAAACAAAGAGATGTTTAAATACATTGTATGGTGGATAACCAATCATTACGAAACCAGTAAAATAATGGGACAAGATGAAGTTTTTGTTCATCTGGCAGATAAATATTATGCAACCAATCAATGCTGGTGGGCTGACCAAAGTACAGTAGATCGACTGGTAAAACGTGCGAATGAACTTAAAGTCACACTAATCGGAGCCAAAGCCCCTGAACTTGTGATGCCCGATACCAATAACGTTTACCTGTCAAGCTATGCACCCCGCACCAAATATACCATCATGTGGTTCTGGGATCCCGATTGCGGTCATTGTAAAATTGAAACGCCGAAACTCCGGGATTTTTATCTTGCCCAAAAAGATTCGCTCGGTCTGGAAGTCTTTGCCATCTCAACCGACCAAGACCTGGCTCGTTGGAAAAAATATATTGTCGAAAACAAACTAACGTGGATGAATGTCGGCGGAAACACTGCGAACTTAGATTTTCGTAAAGTTTACGACATCTACAGCACTCCGGTGATGTATGTTCTTGACGAAAATAAAAACATCATCGCGAAACGATTATCACCGGAAGACTTACCGGATTTCTTTAAGCAGTACAAGCGGATGATGGAGCATAAGAATAAGAAATAGCCAAATCAGGAGATACCGGAACATTTTTTTATCAAATTTGAATTTTTTATTTGCAGATCCGAAATAAAGTTGTAATTTTGCACTTCCTAAACTGCGGATGTGGCGTAATTGGTAGCCGCACCAGACTTAGGATCTGGCGCCGAGAGGCGTGGGGGTTCGAGTCCCTTCATCCGCACTGAGAAAAAAAAGACTGCTTTTGCAGTCTTTTTCGTTTAAAGACAATTCGGGACAAGAGGTTTACTCCAATTTAATCAGTCGTGAGACCTCGAACGATCTGATTTAAAAGGAGTTAACCATCGATTCTGAAATCAAAATCAACATCCTTTATTAAAAAACAACAGAATCGGGGTTTATCCCGATTCCGCACTTTTCTGCATATCATTGTAAAATCCTGTTTTTATATCCTTTTTTGTTTTATATTTGCTTTCACATTTACAATTTTTTCACTTTTTTTAACATACTGAATTCAAGGTGATTATATGAATATTGACGATTTTTTGAAAGGCTTAAAAAAAGTTGTAATCGATAAAATAAATACTAAATAGAAAATCACATTATGAAACACTACTTTATTTTTAAAGACGGGTCACAAATAGGGCCTTTGTCTAAGGAAGAATTAATTGAAATAAAAATCACTAAAGATACTTTAGTATGGTTTGAAGGAATTGAAACATGGGTTAAAGCTGAAACTATTGATGAGTTATCAATCTGTTTTATTCCAACACCACCACCTCCTCCTATTCCAATAATTCAAAAACCGACAATTGAAACATCAAAAGAGCCGGAAAAACAGACTGGCAAAAAGAGATTAACTACTACTCATCAAATTATTTTATATTCTTGTATCAGTATTATTTTGGTTTGCGGTATTATTATTACAACAACTTTGTTTAAGTCTAATTATAATAAAGGCAAGCATGAGGGCAAGCAAGAAGTAATAGAAGAAGTAAATGCGCAAGTTGATGAAATTGAAAATCAAAACAAAATAAATGAGGATAGAAATAAAAGAGAAGTTGCCAATAACTTTGAAAAGTACTTTAAAATTAGATTGAGCTATACTGCTAATAATTTATTTGGTGGGTTATCAAACATAAAAGTTACATTAGACAACAATAGTAAATATCGAATTGACAACATGATTGTTCATATTAACGTATATCGTTCCTCAGGTAGCTTCTATAAAAAGTTTCCTGCTATATTTAAGAACATAAAAGGAAATTCATCAAAAACAATAAGTTTACAAAATACAGCTTGGGGGGTAAAGGCTGAACATGTAATATTTAGTGTTACATCAAATGAAATCGGCTTGAATTATGAAGGAGTAAACATAACCCCCAATATTTAAAAATAACAAACAATGCAAAATTCAAACAATAAGAATACAGAAAAAGACTGTGGTATAGCAGAATTCATTAAAAACACAGCAATTTATTGGCTAATCGGTTTTAGTATAATAATGTCAGGAATTGCTATCTTTTTCAGTTTCAAACCGATTGAAATAAAATCTAACGAATGTTCAATAATTCTAACTTTTGTCGGGATAATAGCAACATTTATTGTTGTAGGTAATTATGCCCAAGTAATAACAATAAAAAAAGATTTTGATGATAATGTTCAAACAATAAAAAAAGATTCTGATGACAATATTAAGAAACTTAACAATATCGTTTTAGAATTAAAATCCTCTCAAAGCCAAACAGAGAAAAAACTATTAGAATCTAAAGGATATTTTCATTTTTCAATGGCTACAAGTTTAGTAACTAAGGAGGAATATGATGGTGCTTTTTATGGATATGCCAAATCTTTGGTCTATTTTCTTAAAAGCAATATTAAAGAAACTAATAGCGTTTTTAATCAGTTAGAGAATCTTTTAACACATAAGAAAATTAATAAAACCCTGCTGGAAGATCCAATTTATAGCAACTTAATTAAAGATATACAAAAGGAGTGCAAAACAGTTGAATTAGCTGAAATGTATATTAAATTAAACAAAGCAATTCAAGAATTAACATAAACAATCAAACAAGCAACATTATTAACATCAGCCAATTACAAGGACGCTCCTGCTACGAAATTGCGACAAAAAAGGATGTTTTTAGGGCAAAAATAAAAGCTATAAATCTAAATATAAACGAGTTAAGTTTTTAAAATTGTCTTGTCGTTCGTGGGTATTGAGTCCCTTCATCCGCACTTTTATCAAATTGTTTGTCGTTTCCAGTTTCCGTTCATCCCCTCTGAAAGCAGGGCTTTTTTTCGCATTTTGTTGCTATTCTTTATCTTCTATTTTTTTATTTTCAAGATGTTTTGCATTTAATTTCGTTACAACTTTTTTACCTGTCGTTTTTTCTAGTTGTTGCCTTGCTGCTTTTGCAACATTTCCTCCTTTTTGGGCAACTATTTTATTTTCATTAAATGTTTTTGGTTGTTTATCTTTTGAAATTTCCGTGGTTGAAGCTTCTGCTAACATATTTAAAACTAATTCTAAATTTGTCATGTGGTCACAGGTTTTCTTTCTTTAAGTCTTTGATTTTTTTATATTGTTTTGTCGTTAATCCACTCCAAGCTTTTGAAATTTCATCTGTTAAGATTGCATATTCTTGTCCTTTTTTAACGCCTCTATTATCCCATTCATCAGTAAGTTCCTTTCGTATTTCAATGCTTTTTATTCGTTGATTAATCCATTCTTTACTATAGCCTTTTTTATAATAAGTTTCCATTAATCGATCAATACCTATTTCCGGATCTTCTAGCTCATCTATTCTTTCCCTGCCAATTTTTGCCAACCATAATTTGAATGGTTCAGCTTTAGGTGATGGAATCGTTTGGATTAACCTAAATAGCTGTTCAGTATCAGCAACATCTGTTTTATAAAATTTTCCATCAGAAGATTCCATTTTCAGTTGGTTACAATTTGTAACCAACTCACTACCTTCTTTTTTTAATCTGCTTTTTAAAACTTTCCAGTAATTATTTGGATTTTCACTTTCAGTTAAAACACCCACTACATCCACAATTGAAAAATACCATTTTTCTTCTTCATCATCCCATTGAGTACGAATTTGCTTTTCGTTAAATAATTTTAATGCAGTTTCTTTTGTCATTGATTAACAGTTTAAAATACAAAGATATTGAATCTTTTTTTACCTATGTAACAATCTCGGTGGCTTTTTTCGCAATAAACGCTAACGTTGGCGCTATGGTTAGTTGCCGATCTTTCTTATCAAGTTGCAACGAACTTTGATAAAAGTAAAAATCTTGAAATGAGCACTGCAACGGCAATTAACTATAGCGCGTATTGGCAGCTGACTTTTTTAATTCTTTAATTTATCAATCAATCTCCTAATAAAATTTGGCTTTTGAGTCCAATCTTTATCAACAACTCTTATTGTCTCAAAAACCTTATAATCCTTACAAATCACCTTTTGATCTAAAGTCAGCTCAAATGTATCCAAATCAAATTCAAAATCTAATTTGGATTCATATTGATTCTCGGCTGAAGCTAAATCACCAATTGCTTTTCTACCAATTTGACTTTTTAAATAAATCCCGTCAATAGTCATGTTAGGTGAAATCTCTTGGATTAATTTATCAGTATCAAATACATAAATACTATAAAAAGTTCCAACTACAAAATAGTCCGGGGCTTTTGTTTGTATCAAACTTTCAATCAATGGATGCTCTTCAGTTCTGTGCTTAATAATCCTGTTGTTAATATCAACTAAATATCCAGTTCCGCCCGATACAACAAAAGCTGATTTATTTTCTTTATCAACAAGCACTTTATTTAAAACACTCGGATAATCACTCGAAAAACAACCAAACCATTTTTCAGAATCATTATTGACAAACTCAATCCATAGCGGATGCCTAAAATGCTCTCCAAAATGAATCTCTGGAGCATTTCCTGAAGTCGGTGCAATTGTCAATATTTCAGCACTCATAATCTATGTGACGTATCTTTTTAAGCTTTCTACCAACGATTCGATGTCGCCATTAAGCAACGATATCGTCCATAGGCTCAGGTTAATAATTTTTCTTAAAATATTGAACATCAAATGAATAAATGATTAAATTAATTTTTCGTCTGTTTCCCCGATTGTTCTTTCATTCATGATTCAAGAGGTTTGTTTTTATTGGCTCAACAAATTTAACCATTATTTTAATATATCCAAATGATTCAACAGACTTTTTATAATCACAGAAAAGCGTGAATGCGAGTGTGGAGATTTTTACATCACCCACTTATTGTAAGGAATCGCCGTTATCACCTTCCCATCCTTCTCAAATCGATCTTCCTGGTTGAAGGTGATTATTTTTGCCGTATTCACTTCAAAGAAATTCATCGCTTCTATGGCTCCGTCTATTTTCCGATTCAGATTGTCGGGCGTTATCTGATAACAAACCTGCACCAAATCGGCCAGCTTATTATACTTGTACACCACAAAATCACACTCTTTTTTCTCTGAAAAATAGTATATCTGATCAAATTTCCTTCTCAATTCCAAATAGACTAAATTCTCAAATTTGCGTCCGGTATCCTCGGTAAATGAACCTGAAATCACATCAATCATCCCGTTATCGATGGCATAACACTTCCTTGCATTTACCTGCTGCACTTTGAGCGAGTAACTGAACTTGGGGACAAACTGGAAAAGATAACAATCTTCCAAAAATGCCAGATATTCCAGGATCGTGGTGGTCGATTTTATTCCAAAGATTTTTTTCAACGCATTTCCTGTTATCAATTTACCCGCATTCGACACCAGATAAACCGCTACTTGCTGCAACAACAGATGATTTTTCAAGCCGTAGCGCACCGCAATATCGCGGATGATGATATCATTGAACAAGCGCATCAACATCTCATCGTTGCCCGATTGGATATACTCGGGAAATCCTCCGTTTTTCAAATATACCGTTAGCGAATCGAGGTTGTCTTCCCTTTTGGAAAATTGCAAAAACTCACGGTATGAAAATGGGAACAACTCCTTTAAAATATGTCTTCCGGTGAGCTTTGTCCCTAGCTCTTTGCTCAACATCGAAGCATTTGAACCGGTGATAAAAACCTTAAGTCCTTCGTCCAACTTAAACCGGACATAATTCTCCCATTTCTCCACATTTTGAATTTCATCAAAAAACAGTGTCTTCACATTCCTGCTCACAATCAGTTCATCCAGCCGATTAAAATCATTCAGATCAAAACCCGATAGCCGCGGATCCTCAAAATTAAGTGATATTGAGGGTTCAGACATTTTCCTCCGAACCTGTTGCATCAGCGTACTTTTCCCACACCTCCGTATTCCGGACAAAATCAGCGCATGACTATACATGTTGTCCAAATCGACATTTGAGCGAATCACAGAATTATCCAGTTTCAACAATCTTTCATCCTGATATTCTATCGCTTGCTCTATGATTTGTTTTGGTATCATAACAATGAATCTTTTTACAAAGATACAACATATTCATTAATAATGAACACTTTTATCCATTGGTAATGGACATTTATATTCATTACTAACGAACACTTGTGTCCATTAGTAATGGACACTATTTATATAATACTGTTTTATAGTTACTTATTTAAGGATGTATTTTAGGAATTGTCATTTTTTTATCTTTACTATAAAAGAGTACCACCTGCATTTCTTCATGTGCCCATTTGTGCCAGTTCGACATGCTCGTTTCGACAAGCTCAACGCATCGCACTGCAATGCTTATGTGTTTCAAATTTACTTTTTCATTTTTTTTACCACAAAACCTGCCCGCCGACAATAAAAACATTAGTTTATGAATCCGGCAGGCGGGGGGACAAAAGATACTAGAGGAAGCTTTGTCGGTACAGATGCTTCGTCACCTCAGCATGACAAAGCTGGTTTATATTCTTCTTGAACTTTTCCATATTTTATAATGTGTGCCTTATATGGTTCAAAAAAATCTATAAACAAATCAATTCAGTGATAAACGTTTTCTTAACGGTTGTTTTGGGCACCGAAAAATCGAACCATTGATTGACAGGGATTTCAAAACCGTTTTTGTATAGGAAATTAAAGAGGGCTTTAGACAAGCACGATCCAAGTTTATCGTTAACCAAATCGTGTTTGGAGGTGAATGGAATTTCGTTGTTGGCAAACTTATTTCGGCCTTTAAAAACCACCTTAGCCCCATATTTCTCTGGATTCAGACCACTATCGGAATAAATCGTCATGGCATAGCGGTGCCAAAATCCCGACTGGATCAAGTCCGCCTGAAACAGTTGGCGCACCACTTCGAGCGCATCCACGGTCTCCTGCAGGGTCTGTGTCGGAAATCCATACATCAGGTAGCTGTGAACCATGATGTGATGGCCCTTGAAACAGTTCAGCACCTCAGCGGCAGATTCTATGCTCACGCCCTTGTTGATCATCGCCAACAGCCGCGATGAGGCCATTTCGAGTCCACCCGAAACCGCGATACATCCCGATTGTTGCATCAACGTACAAAGATCTTCATCAAAGCTTTGCTCGAAACGGATATTTCCCCACCAACGCACGTTCAATTTGCGCTGAATGATCTCCATGCACACCTTGAGGATCAAGGCCGGAGGCAGAGCTTCGTCGGTGAAATGAAAGCCATTTTCACCCGTCTGTTTCATCACCGCTTCCATCTGATCAACTATGCGTATTGCCGAATTCGGTTCATATCGTTTGATATAATCCAGCGAGGTATCGCAAAATGCACACTTAGACCAATAACAGCCATGCGCAAGGGTCATCTTGTTCCAAAATCCGCAACTCCACAAACTGTGCATTGGATTGGCGGTTTCAATCAGGGAGAGGTAGTGTTTCGGTTCAATATCGAGGTATGAAGGGGCGGTTCCTTCTGCGAACTTATGATTTAAGGCAGATTCCGAGTTATGTTTAACAATCTGATCCTCGATCCGTTGCCATGTTCGGATCAATTCAACGTCGTTGTCGTTTACCAATTTGTCCATCAACCGCTCCAGCGGCAATTCGCCATCGTCAAACACCAGATAATCGATATAATCGAACAGGCGGACATCCTGCAAGTAGCGTAACTCGGTGTTGACATAGCCTCCACCCATCACGATGCGGATGTCCGGAAAATTGGTTTTGATAAAATCGCAACACGTCAGCGCTGCCAGCAGATTCCCGGGAAAGGGCACCGTAAAAGCCACCACCTTGGGGCTTGTTTCGGTCAACTGCTGTTTCAACAAATCCAACATGATCTCCACCACCACACCTGATGCGGAATTCACCTCATCCATCAACGACTGAAACAATGGCAACGACACCGATAATTTTTCTCCATAGCGAACCAGCTCAAAATGAGGATTATCCACCACCCGAATCAGATCGGCAATCTCTTCGATAAACAGTGTTGAAAACCAGATGGCCCGTTCAACTGTGGAAATCAAGTTTCCTTTCGATTCATCCACCTGCTGACGGCGGGGACCCATGGGCAGATAATTTTCCGAAAGTATCTTTTCCGCTTCCATTTCGGTTGGATTTCGCAGAAAATCAGCCACCGCTTCCACCCTATTGACGTATTGATTCTGGAACACCTGCATCTGCCGAATTTGCTTGGGCAATCGCATCTCCATCGACTTTTCGAACAGCGAAGCGACCACCTCTTTCACCAACAACCGGTTCACCAGTGCTATACTTAGATCAAACTGCCGAACAGCAAAACCTTTGCTTTGCAAATGCCCCGAAAGCACCATCGATGAAGGATAAGGGCAGTTTAGCTGAATGAGTGGAGGGGTGATGAAGAGGGCGTTGGTGTTCATAGGATATTTTGAAGTTTTAGTTCGTGAAACGTGAAAGGATTTTTCGTGAAACGTGAAAAGAAGAGCGCAAAGCGAGTCTGCGATCTTCCGGTCTCGCTTCGCGCTCTTTTCACGGATCCCTTTTCACGTTTCACTTTTTCTCATGATAAAAGATTCCAGTCTTCTCGAATGTCATTTCCAACAAGTCAAAGAGGATAAATTTGACGAGCAATTCCTCGATCACATTTTTATGTAAATGAGTCAATTTAGTCAGATGGTGCAGGGTATGGCGACCGCCGTTTTGAAACTGCCGGATAAAAAAGAGCTCTTTTTCGGTAAAATCGATCTGTTGATTGAAGGGTTTATTTCTTTTCGCCCACACCTTGAGCCACACACTGTTGACAATCTGGTTTTCGTCGCCGATGCGGATATAGACCCGTTCCCGGCCATCCTCCTCTTTCACCGCCACCAGCCGTTTTCGTTGTTGATATTCAATTTTCACATCCAGCACATCTCGGCCCTCGATTCTATATATGTTTTTTTGCAATTCAACCGGTTCGCTACAATACAACAGCACGGCCGTATCCACCATGTGCAACTCCTCGTCGGAGCGAACGCCGGCAATGGAGCCGTTATCGCGCACACCAATCAGCAGCGTGCCTCCTTTGGTATTGGCAAATGCGGCAATACTCCGGGCAATTTTCCGGCTATCGTTGATGGCAAACTTAAAATCAAGCTCCTCGCCTTCGCCTTGCGCAATCAGGCGATGGATATAGTGTGAAGTTTTGGGAGCAGTCTGTTGCATAATGCAAAAATAGTGATTTTTTTGATTGATGAGGAATGAATTTGACACCCAGCCCCTTTGCGCTTGGGTTAGTCTAAAATATCTTAAAATGAATCTAATAGAGAAACCTACATAATAAAAAACAGAGCAAAAGAGGTCTAACGAATTTAAGTCATCAATAAAATTTCAATCTATTCAAGTAGCTAATTATAAATTTTTCAACCTTTAACATCCCAGCGAAATTGATATATTGAGCATCGTCGGATATCTTATGATAATCGGAGTGCATGCCGGTAGTGAGGGTTATTCCGGAAATATTCTTCTCTACAAACCATTTGGAATCCAAAATATTAATTCTATCGGAAGTGCTTTTTTTAATTTTAAGATCACTGGTGATGTTGACGAGGGAATCCATCCGATTTTCCTGATCCGGAGTACAATCGTAGTAAAGGGTGCTTTCACCATCCATCCGTCCCACCATATCCAGATTTATTGTAAAAGCAATCACCTTATACTTTTTGGAACAATTTTCCGCAAAATATCGAGAGCCGTATAGTCCCGGCTCGTGCCCCGAACAAGCAACAAACAGATAGTTACAACTCGTTTTTGTTTTAGACAGCAACTGAGCCAAGTCAAGCATCAATGCAACACCCGAAGCATTGTCGTCGGCTCCATTGTGAACTGCATGTATTCCACTGCTTTTTGATAAAGTTCCACCCCATCCGATATGGTCGTAATGCGCCATGAGGAGCACTGTTTTAGCCGCACCATTATCGACAAAACAAAGCACATTTTGCGAATTATAATTGGCTGAATCAATCCTGAAATAGAAATTTTGCCGAATAACTTTGCAACGCTTATTCTCTGAAAACTTTACCCCAATAAAATCAGCAGCAAGTTTTTCTCCTTTTGATCCGGATGCCCTGCCTTCCAAGGAATCGGAAGCCAAATAGGTGACCACATCTTTCATATATATCAAGCGGGAAGAATCGGAAAGTTCTTGAGCGGTAATACTTCCAAGGACAAACAAGAGTGCAAATAGCATTTTAATTTTCATGTTCACAGCGATTAAATTCTAAATCCCATTATGTAATTCCAAGAATTCAGCTTTGTAATGTTATTCCTTTCACAAAATTAGACAAAAAAGGGGGATAATAAAACTCCCCCTTTTAATTGAAATCAGTTTTTATACTCTTTATTTTTTACGTGCAGGAATCAGATTTGCAGGAATTTCACCAAATTTAATAGTCGTTCCATCCCACCACATACCTAAAGCTTTTCCTTCGATATTTCCATCCGAGAATAAAACTTGTTGGATATTACGGTCGAAATTCGGATTGCTTACAATTTTGGTTGCCATATCCATTTTATTATTATCGATGCGATTGCCTATGGCTATCCATGAAAGAACAGCATTGCTCGTTCCGTGCATCAATTCTTTCACGGTAAATCCGTCCTTATCGACAGATGCGATATACACCCCATTACATTCGCCATTCGGAGTAACCGTAATCACGGGAATTTCTCCCAACAATGATTTGAACTCAGCAGTGAATGGCACATAAACAGTCCCATTTGCCAACTTTACAGATCCTTTGGCATAAACTGTTGATTCTACACCCGACATGGTGTAAAGTGGAGTAACTTTTTCGTCAACCTTTACCAACTCGACATTTTTCCCCATTGTGTAAAGATTCCCTTTATTATATTGAGAAAACAATTCCCCAGAGTTGAGTTGTCCGATTACAGAACCTTGCGAGAAACTTCCAACAAAGTTACCGAAGAATCCACCCCCAACGCCGGCTGATCCAGCTGTTGGAAGAAATCCTGATCCATTGCCGTATGCTGACGATCCATATACGCCAAAAGTCGTAGTAGCACTGCTTTTATATCCAAGTGAGCCCCAGTAATTTCCGTAAATTTCTCCACCAATTACGCCTCCAGTACGACTAAAATCATTGTAATTCCAACCACCAACACCAAAACTATAATCATCACCCCAAAAAGACATTCCAGTTACACCTGTATTTGAACCTGTTTGCCCATAAGAAGCACCAATATTTTGGCTATTACGATCACGATATCCTAAAATTGTCGCTTGTCCGTCGCCATTTGCAGTTAATTGTTGACGATACACAAATAACTGGTTATTGGATTGAACCGGATAGTTTATGGATACGGAAGTTCCGTTATCCTGAACCATTGAGTTTCCAATCACAGAACCTCCTGTAGTCCATTTTGTTAAATAATTTGTATTTCCCGAACCGGTAATTCCTAGAAATGCTGTTGCAGAGATAATCCCAGTATTATCGGTTGTGACATAGCGTGTTCCAGAACCACCTAATCCTGTAATCTGAGCATTGTCTGTAACGGTTGTGCCTGTAGCAGTTAAAGTATTTGTAGTGTTATTCCAAGTAAGATTTGCATTCCCATCGGCAACACCTGCGTTATTGAAAATAATTTGCGTATCCGAACCTCCTATTGGACCAGTGGCACCCGTAGAACCAGTAGGACCCGTAGGACCGGTAGGACCATCTGCACCTACAGGACCGGTAACGCCGGTAGCACCATCAGCACCTGTAGGACCGATTGGACCAGTTACACCATCCGCACCTGTAGGACCAGTAGCGCCAGTGGCTCCTTGAGCTCCAGTAGCACCATCTGCGCCTGTGGGACCTGTCGGGCCTTGCGGTCCGGGAGTACCATTTAACGAATACAATGCATAAGGAACACTCAACATCTGGCTGGTGCCAACAATGCTGTAATTTGTTCCTCCGGCAGGATCCGTTTCGGTTTTAATAAAATAAGGACCGTTTGCCCAATCAATAGCAGAAAAAGTTCCTGTAATGGGTGTGCCGTTTCCAATTTCTAAAGCAACTAATCCATTTGCATTGGTTGTTGCAGCATGGGTTTCAGCATATACCGCAGTTCCGGTGGCTGATCCTTGCAGAACGCTAACTTTTACCCCAACGGAAGTACTGGTAATCAATGTGTTTGCAGAGTTGCGAATTACTGCCTGATAACTCATTTTTTGAGGAGCTTGAGCAAACATGCTTGCCGTTAATAATACGGCTCCAATTAATGTAAATATTTTCTTCATAAATTAATAATTTTAGTTTTTAACGATTTTAAATGATTTCACTTCTTTTTCTCCTTGAATAACCTTCAAAAAGTAAATTGCATTCGCATAATTTTTCATTTCAAGGATTGTTTCATTCCCTGAAATTTTCCTGAATTCCAATAACTTTCCATTGATGTCAGTAAGCGCGTAATTCAGATTTCCCCCACTGAATGTTCCCACTTTTAACATTAATAGATCCGTTGCCGGATTAGGGTAAACCATAGCTGAAAGTGCAATTTCTTTCGCCTCTTCAACGCCATCAATAATTGAAATTTCGTAGGGCTGCTGTACACCTTGTGCAACAGTGCCTGTTGTGCCCGTGTTTGTTGTATAGACCAATTGTCCGACAGTAAAACTCGATAAACCGCCACTACCCGAAGCATTGCCTCCCGCAGTAGTTATAGCTACCTGAGCCTGTAAACCTGTGATTCCAATCAGGGATAAGAACAGAGCACATAGTTTTGTTTTTGTTTGTTTCATACTTTTTAGATTTCTGATATTAATTACGTTCTATTAACCTGATTACGAACTTGCAAGCTCGTAAAACATTTCTTTTCTATATTATATTTGTGATTTTTTTTATAAATAATAAAAGACATTCTATGTGCAAATATAAAATTTATCACTCTAAAATGCAAACCATTTTTTAATTTATCCACAAATTAACATCAATTTTAATTTAATGTTCAATATTACCTTATAATTCCTTCCCAATAAACAGACGAATCATCTGTCTTATTTTACAAACATAGGGACTAATTAATAAAAACGTAAAACTTTCGATGCTTAAGTAGCATAACTTAATACAAATGACTACGCAATGCCATTGTTCTCCTCCTGACCGAGAACAAACCCATCAAATCAATATTATTACCTATAAAACTGGGTTCCGAGTGATAAGTTTCATCAAAAATCATGTTTCTTTCGTTAAAGTACCCGGACCAAAAGCAAAAACTGTTTCCATCGCACTTTTTTTCTTAACAAAGAAACTGCAACCAATAATTTTGGCTGATAAATCATTAATTTGAGAACCTTACCCTTTCGTCATATTTTATGTGCTCGGGATCGTAATAATCGGTAATCCATGAATTATCGGTTCGTAAGGTTAACAGGCTATCCGCATCGGCTCCTTTTTTGTTTTGATTGTACCTGAACCGATAATGATCGTATAAGCGCATCATTTCGCAGAAATAAGTGTCGGCAACCGCCGTGTCTCCTTTAATTACCACAAAATTTTCATCGTTTGCATCGGATGCAGGTTTGCTGAAGTTATGCGACCCTACAATAACCGTTGGGTTGTCGGTTGTGAAATCTGTGATTAATGTTTTCAGATGGATGTAAATTGTTCCCCGTTGATTTTTGGTGCTTTCTTTCAGGAAGCCCTCCAATCCGTTTTTCAAAAAGGCCGGAGCGGTAAACGATTTGTTCCGATGGAAGCCGGTGATGGTTGTTCTGCTGTTTTGTAAGCCAAATCGTGAAACTTTGGGATCCGGATTGCTCAATGCTGCTGTAATGCGGTCGTGCAATTTGAACGCGGAACAGATAAAGACTTCGGATGAGGCCTCATTGATGGTTTTTTCCAAAAAGTCGATATCGATATAGCCGCTTCTCGGGCTAAAAGACTGAAAAAGTGTTTCGTCGGCCCTCAACGGATGATTTGCGTTGATATATTTCTTGGTATTCCCCGATCCCTGACTCACCAACAGGTGTTTGTAAAGTGTATCATATTCTTTGGCAAGATGCTCATCATAGATAACATGAACCACATTGGCCTGTCTCCACAAACCGTTTGGTGTAAAATTTGCCGTCCCTGTAAGCACTGCTTGTGGAATATAGACGCCCGAACTGTCTTTCTTTTGCAGGATAATAAATTTCTGATGAAACAAACCGGTTGTGTGCCTAGCGGTTTTGTCGGCAGCAGGTATCGGTTTCAGATGTTTTTCATCTGCGATGGTTTGTTTATCACCCGGCTGTCCATGATAAATTACATGGATTTTTACCCCCCTTTTTTTTAGTTTCATCAATAGATCAACATACCCATCGTATTCAAATTCGAACAGAGCCAAATCGAGGGCATAGCTGTCGTCTTTTGCCTCGTTCATAAAGCTTTCTATTTGCTGACGCATTCCCCGCGTTAACCAATCACGTGCGGCATCGTGCAAGGGGTCTTTTTCGTCGTCCGGATTGGTTTCTCCGAATCGTCTGGAATAAGCCTGGCTTGCAGCTACCGCTCTGTTAAAAATAATGCGGTGTTTTCCACTGCTGCACGATTCTGTTTTTACCGTTACCAAAGGTCCCTGAACGTAGGTAAGGTTTCCCGGACTTCCGTAAACGGCTTTAATTTCGAAACTGTATTCGGTATCGGGGTAAACGGTGTAATCGGACCATCTGAATTTCTGAATGGGTGCTATGTTTGAATTTACAAGCTGAAAATCTTGCGGTTCTGTTGACGGAAATTTAAGTTGGCCTTGCAGCCATCTCCAATCTCCATTGCCCACCTTTCGTCGAACGGCAAATCCCAACAGTCCTTCTTTGAGTTGATCGGCAATATCAAATGCAAGAAGTACTCCCGTGGTTCCGGCATACGCTTTCAGAACAATACCGTTTTTTTCTTTTCGTGCTCTCATTTTTCAGGCTTTTAGATTTGTATTTATGACTTCCCTGACAATTTTTTCCAATTCCCCATCGGCTGGAGGTGTTTCTTTCTCTTTACCATACGGACACCCACCGGGAAATGCCCAAAGTTCGTTTGTACAAAACCGGCATGATCCCTCAGGGCGTTTCAAGCGGTTAATATTTTTATCGTACTGCAAGCGGTTTTCTTTATATTCCTGCTCCAGTACCTCCGCCAACATTAATATGGGATCGTAATAATATGCCATCAGTACATTCCAAGCCGCCATGCTCAGCTGCTGTTTTATTTCATCATCCTGCCCGTATATTTTAATGGGGATGATGTCGTTCCAATCGTTGGTTTGAATTCGTTTCTCCTGTTTAATAATACCGGCATCTTCGGGAAAATCGCTCTCAAAAGCTTGCCATGCTAACGGCGAAAGACGCGATTGTTGTTCGAAATTGGAAGCGTAAGAAAAATGAGGGGCTATTACAATCCGCGATTTAAGTTCGTAATCGCCAATTTTGATATGAAGAAATTTCTCGCGTTCGGTGGTTTCTTTCAAAAGCAGATAGGTTTCTTTAGTTACCATTGCTATATTTCCTTCACTGTCAATAACCGGATCCTGATACTCAAAATCCTTAAAAAACGGGGCAAACACTTGTGCAAACATATCCAGTGAACTTCCCCCGACAATTACAATAACAGCCGGTTTGCTCTGTATAAGTTGCGACACAAGGTATCCGGAATCGATAACACAATTTTGGGTGATTTTCTGGGTGGGAATATCATAATTGGTACTCCAACCCGGAGAAGCACAAGCAATCATGTCGTGCTGAGCCACATCTTCGGCAATAGAAAGTGGAGCATTCGTTAGCGGGTCGCCAATCAGTTTTTTAAAGGCTTCCAAAACATACACATAGCGTTGGTAGTATCCGGTGCTGTTTTCAAAAACTTGAACATTATCCCTTTCTAATCCGCTAATTTTAGCACCGATAACCTCTCCTTTTTTAAATCCCATTTTTTTCGGATCGGCACTTTTGCTTTGATTAACCAGAACTACAAAACGCAAATCTTCGGTCCATACAACTTCTACTTCCCGTTTTTCGGTTTCTCCACTGTACTGAATCGTTAACAACAACCATCGGTGGTCGGTACATCTGTCGGCACCCAATAACCAACCATCATTTTCGGCCACAATAGCTGTTCCTGCGACCATATTTTCTCTTATGAAATCGAGACTCAAACTCTCTTGATAGACATTGTGATACCGGTAATAATAAGCATATCGGGCATTGTTGCAGAAATTCGGATAGCTCCACCTTGCACCCGATGTGCTCGGAAAATAGGAAGTCATATTCGGGTTAATTCCAATCGTCATGATTGGAGCCTTTCTACAACCATGCATAATTCCAGGATCGACCTGCCCCTGACCGCAAGCCTTGCCTTTTAACAAGGGTTCCGTTACGGATTTTGTTGTCTGCTTTTGGTTTCTAACTGCTTCGGGGAAATCTTCATTCCAATCGTAAACGGGAAAATTCCCATACGGGTGTATTGCGCCCCAAAACCATCGACAGGCCCTGCATTTTCTTACATTATTTACCAACTGAACTTCTAACGCCGGATTTTCCATATTGCAAATATTTTAAGTGTGATTTAAACTAAAATTGAAAAAGTTTGAATTGATAAAAACAAACATGGTTGCCCGGAGCCTGCTTTCCTCCTTTTTCCCAATGCTTGGCGGCAAGCCTGATGTAGATGTCGTCTGAAATATTTTGAACGAGCATGACCCCCGAACAGACCCAAGCATCGTTATATTTGTCTTTATAATAGGTGGCAAATACGGATCCATTCCTGATCAACCTCAATGTTCCATCCGGATTGTCAGGTTTCCCGTTTCCGACATCCCGCCCGTATTTGTTGTACATATTCACCGAGGAGGCTTCCCAATCGGATTCGACTTTTGTCAGATTAAATCCATTATTCCATCCGCATCTAAACCCGTCGTCTTCGTCGCGTTCGCTGCTGGCATAAGGAGGAGCACCGTGAACGTCAAATGTAAGGTTGACATTTCGTGTGTCCAGATCGGAATTATCCGTATGGCAATACCCCGGATCGATGCAAATAGCAGCCATTTCGAATGTTGTCCCCTGTTTGGGATTGCCTACGTGGAAATCGACCTGTGCATCAAAACGGCCATGTACCGGAATAAGACAAACGGCAGCAGCCCCCGAATAGGTTCCACCTTCAATAATATCGACATGCAATCCGTCATTTTGCGAAATAACAGTATCTTTATTGATGTGTGAATATCCTGCGCTCCAAAGCCCCTGGTTTAATAATTTACCTTTGAAATCTTCGTGTGCGATGAGTGCCGGAGGCGTTAACCCTTCCACGGTTGGGAGCGTACCTCTTGCTATCACACCCTCAATTCCATGAACATTTTGAATTGCACTAATGTATGCCGGCATCGGAGAAAACGGCATCGAATCGGACGATAAAAGTAAACGTATGCTGCTTTGAGCAAGTGCATTTTTAAGTTCCGTATCAAATTCAACAACCCCCTCACGATTATGACAAGCATCGTCCCAATCGAGGTAAAGATTTTTTGCGCCCAGTTCTTCTGCTAATAGCAACTGCTCCAATGGTTTTTTACCTGCATATCCGATTAAAACATATTGGCTTCCGGGATGCTTATCGGCAAGATATCTGCATACCGACTGGTTTCCGCACAATCTTACCCGCTTAACCAAACCAAGTTTTCTCAGCTCATCGATAACCGCATCCACCAAATCGTTTTGATCGGGAGGCAGTAAAAGAAGCACCGGAAATCTCCGGGCAAAAAGAATTAATGCACGATCGAGGCGCAAAACACGAATGGCAGCCTTTTTGGGCAGATTTCCTTCCCACGGTTTATCTTTGCCTCGAACGCCGGTAGGCTGGTTATTTTGATCCAACACGGACGAACGGAATGTAAAACCGGCATCAAGGCGGCTGATTTCATTCCATGCCATCTCTTTAACAGCACGTTTATCGCCGCAACATTGCTCAAAAGTGTCGTAACCGGAGCAAATTACAACTCCATCCTTAGATAATCTTACTCCCGACACAATGCCATCGGCACCACCCCCAACGGCAGCAAAAAAAGATGTTTCCGTATGTTCCGGAGCGGTAAGGGCATCGCCTCCAAAAGCATAAACTAATTTTTTTTCGAATAACATGATTGTTGTTTTTTAAGTTTTTAAAGTTCAGAAAACTATAAAGCGGATATGATTTCAAATTTATTAATAACTAATGCAAATATAAATATATTTTTTTATAAATATTATATTTTTAAAAACATATTTATCATTTTATTTAAAATTCAAATATTATAGGGACTAAATTTCATCTGCCAAAATAAGATGCAAGTTTTCATATTCTAAAGAATAGCATATAAACCCTGAATTAAGCAGCGATTTTAATTACCGTTTGAGATAGTACAATAGTATCTGTTAATCCTGTTCCGATCCTTTTAAGCAGCTATGCAGTTTTTTCAGACAGGATTTACGGGGTTCGATGATGTAATGATGTGATAATTTGAAAATTTGACGATAAGATGATTGCTACGCAGTATTTTTTTTGACAGGATGAACATGATTTACAGGAGAATACAATACGAAAGCCTGTTTTTTCTTTTCATTCGACAGGACTCAAAACAAAAGAAATCCTGTTAATCCCAAAATCCTGTCTAATTCTTTCTTTTGATTGGGCTTGTAAAAATCTACACTGTCTTTTTTTCTGACTGGATTTGATGATGTGATAATTTGAAGATAAGATGATTGCTACGCAGGCTTTTTTTAGACAAGATTTACAGGATTTACAGGATAATACAAATACAGAATCCTGTTAATCCGGAAATCCTATCTAATTCTTTCTTTTGACTGGGCTTTTAAAAAGCTACGCAAAATTTTCTCCTGACAGAGTTTACCTGATTTAATGATGAAATAATTTGAAGATTTGACAATGAGAGGATTGCGCATAGCGGGGCTTGCTACGCAGGCTTTTTTTTAGACAAGATTTACAGGATTTACAGGATAATACAAATACAGAATCCTGTTAATCCTGAAATCCTGTCTATTTTCTTATTGCCCCAATTCTCAAAATGCTACGCTGTCTTTTATTTTGGCAGGATAGGCATGATTTACAGAACAATTGCGTTTTTAGGAACTTTTTCCCTCTTTAATACTTTTAAATCCGCTTCTATCAACTTCAGATCTTTATCCAGCTTATGTTTTTTGAAGTATTCCTGCAGGCGATGGAGTCTGTCCAAAACATCCAGATGTAGATTCCAGACCAATTTCTCCATACACTCGGAGCAGAACCGGTTTGGTTTGCGATCCGCTTCGCTTAACGAATTGGAGCCATTCATGGTGCAAACGGCATGGGTACAATGATGCAACGTGAACATGTGCCCGATTTCATGCGACGATACTTTGATCAATCGTGACAGACTCTGCTCAAAATCCAACTTTCCAGCACGAAAACTCAACAATCGATATATGGAGGTCGCCCCGATTCGCTCCTTGTACGAAGCCACCCCAAATGCGAAGTTCCACTCGGGATCCGGATAAAGGTCTCTTTCGGTAATTGCCATATAGACCACAGCATCCGCCGGTTTCCTTCTTTTCAAAATCTGCAGGATGGCGGGAGCATAAATCTGCACGTTTTTCTCCGCCCCAATTCGTATATTACTATTCGCCACCACCTTATTACCAAGACTCTCCAAAACCTTAACTTTCAACCCGAAGCATATTCCCAGATACTCAGCAGTGTAATTTATCAATTTCATCTTCACCGAATCAAAAGTCCCGATCGGTTGCAGATAAATCACATTCACCAGCCCCGTTGGACGGGTTGGACTACACCGTTTATATTGTGCCGCAGTCTGACCATCCTCTTGATGAACAGCCAACCAATCACCCGATTGAGGCGCTTGAAGTCCGACATCGTTTGTATTAAGAGCCAAAATCACATCCACAGGCTTTTTATCACTCTGGGTTGAACAAGAAGCTAAAAATATCAGGAATATGCAGACGTACTTTTTCATTTATTTTGTGTGTGAATAGCCACATAAAACGTCGCTATGCGCCAATTTAGTATTTTATCAGAAACGTTATTCACCGCCACTACGAAACCGTGATTTTCCCGTTTTTAATTGTAATGCTGTACAGTACGGCCGTATCAACAGAAACATTGCCCACTTTTCCGGCTGTCCATTTTTTCATTTCTGCAAACACCGCCACGATCTGGTTGTCCAATTCCGAACTTTTCGTTTTATTGTCAATCTGGCACCTTACCAATTCACCTTTGCAGTTCACAATCATGCTTACCACCCCCTTGTCTTCATAATCGGGTTTATCTTTCAGATAAGTCACTTGAGAATTGAGTTGCAGGGTAAGCTCGGCATCTGTTTTTGGCGCTTTTGCTTTAACTTGTCCTGTGCTCAAAAATGGTATGATCACAACTACATTTGCATTATCGCAGACACCTTCTATCGGCTCTTTCACTTCCATTCTGGCAATCACGTTATACTTCGAGCTTTTTTTGGGCGTTGCACATGAACTAACGAGCCCCATGGCAATCAAGCTTAGAAAGACCGTAGTAAGTTTGTTTGTTTTCATTTTCGGCTTATTTTAATGGTTTATGTTTTTTCTTCTAAGAACTGTTTGCTCAGGGAATGCTGTTTGAATTGGAGCAGGCTTTAAGTTTTGCCGTCATTTCCCCGCAAAGTTAAATATTTTTGGATTTGTTCCAAATTTCCAACTTAACTCCACTGAACGGAAATATCGCAAACCACTGAGTCCCTTATTGGCGGAATTCTTTCATCTCTCAATATTCAATTTCAAAAGGCAGCTCTCCCGCTGATTCTATTAATATTTTAACGTCATTTAATCCTATTGCCCCTTTGAAAATATTTTTTTCCTTTATCATTTGATTAATTCTTGCATGTAAATCAATCGGATCAGATTCCGATACTTTCTCAACAGTATCGACACCCAAATCGTAAAGCATCCGTGCATAAGTAGCCCCAACCCATTTAATTCTTGATAAATCGGCTAATTTGGTTAATTCCAAAATGTCTTGGTATTTTATTCCTATTGAGGCTGCAAGTTTCTGTCTATCCGACTTTTTTATGGCCTTATCGTATAATTTTTCCGTATTTGTAACACCTATTTTCTCCAAGCTGCCAATCGTAACTTTTGATATTCCGATAAAATCAGAAATCTTGTTTGGTTTTGGAAGAATACTGTTTAATTCTCGAAGCAAAATAGTTAAATAATCACCTGAAAAACAGCCGACCTTTGACAACTCGGCAAACTTATCTTTCTTTTTGAGTATCAGCATCAATTCTTTTACCGTTTTAATTCCGATATTCTCAAAATACCCAAACCGTTCATCCAATCTCTCTTTAAGGATCATTCTGCTTGGTGGCAAGTATGCAGATTCTAATCTCTTCTTATAATCCTTAATTGTGATCTTCTCTAAATCTATATAATACCCCATAATGAAATAATTAAAAACGAGAACCTGCAATGAAACAGGCTCTCTTAATTCGTTTTACATTGGTTTTACAGGAACACAGATATCAACGATAAATTTACCATCTTTGGGCTCCTCGGGATACATCTCAAAACAAGGTTTATCGTCGGGCTGGTAGCCGCTGGTCGGAAGCCACTGCCCATAAACCCAATCCCATGCTTGTTGAAAATCCTGGGCAGAAAGCTCAAAACGGGCAATTACATATTTTGCCGCCTCAATTTCCATTTTTCCAACTTCTCCTTCAACCTTAGTATCAGCAGGAACAGTGATACAAACGCTCATTCTAAGTTTATCCTCGACGGTTACATTCGGCCCGTCGTGATAGACAACCAACGATTTGAAGTCTTCGCCGCCTATTAAATCTCTTGGGCCCGCCCATGAAAACAATCTATTCCAAATGCTTTCGAATAGTTTATCGTTCCCTTTATATGGGCCAATGTGCCTGATATAGGCCACTGTCATTTTGGGAAGTTCTTTTACTTCCACACTTTTGTTTAATTTCATATTTGCCCTCCATTTAACGGTTTTTAATTCAGGACAAAAATATCGAGTTGGCATCTCATCGCCTTGATGACTATTGCTATCTTGTTGACTTAAATTGCTATTGTTTGATTTTTTTACTCTGTATTGAGAAGCAGAAATTCGAAAATAGCTCTTAAAATTCCGAGAAAATATTGAAATATCAGAAAATCCACACTTATAGGCTATCTCGGAGATACTCTCTTTTTTATTATTTAGAATTAGCATCGCTGCTTTTTCAAGCCTAACTCTTAAAATAAATTGGAAAGGTGTTTCTCCGACCATTGACCGGAATATTCTATTGAAATGAAACTTGGAAAAATTTGCTACTGCTGCCAATTCTTCAAGTGTCATTGGTTTCTCTATATTTGATTCAATGTAATCGAATGTCCGATTGATTCGGAATGTATATTCAGTATGCAAATTCTTTTTATCAATCATTGTATTGTCTCAATTGTTGTTTCTGCGTTTTTTTCACCAACAGTAAGTATATGCAAAACGGGCGATTGCCGGCATCAAAATACGGTTATTGCGTCTATTTATATATACATTTACTGTTTTGCTATTTGTTCTCTAAGTATTTCATCAAGAAATATTCTATTGCTGAATAGTCTTGATTTGTAATCCACTTTTAGTTTGTCTAATAATCGTGCGATATTAAATCCGGTTGCATAATAATACTTAGCACCTGCCGTATAAAGCCATTTATCTTTTGTTATGGTGTAATTTTTAAAATATTTATATGAGTGGTATAAAGAGTCCGATTTTTCGAGGTTCATATCCGGTTGCATCGTTGCAAATTTACTATATAAATTGTACTCAATGTATCGGGCAGTGCCTTCCATCGTTTCTTGATTTTCCTCGCTTGTTTTAATATCCAAATTCAGCAATTCTTTGGTTTGCTTCAGCCGTTGGTCTCTTAACTTAAAAGACAGAACAATCGTTTGTTGAATTTCAGTCTGTGTATCAGAATTAAGAGCTTCCAATAATAACTCGTTTTCTCTGTCGACACTTTTCTTAAACCAGTCATTATTATTGTACAATGCTTTTAGGCTATCCGCTGATACCGTTACATTTTTTTTATACAAATCAAGAAATTGAGGATGTTTAAATTGGAATCCATGAAAATACTCGTGCATTACCATCGTAGCCCACATTTCCGTAGAATGGACATCCGGCACAAATTTATTTGTCAACTCGGGGCTACTGCAATTCATAAAAGGGACTTTGTAATTATAATCGGAAGTGCTATCGCCGAATGTTATTCCTGTTGCCATGTGGAATGGAATACTATCCAAAAGGCCTGTTTTATAGATTGAAAGTGTTTGATTTTTATAAACAAGTGCAGGATTGAACAAGTGCCTGAAATTATCGGTCGGATTAGCTACATAGCAACACGAATCGGTGTAATAAACCAACGGCACATCGTATTTTGGATTAGAGAAATCGGGCCACGTGTTTTTATCTATCAGTGATTTAAGATTGTAGATATATTCAATCCTGTCAAGAATTATTTTATCCGGCCTATTCGTCTCTTTGCATGAGAACAAAATAGTTACCAGAGCCAAAATGCGAATACTTCTCATAAAATATTTCATTGTTTCGTCTTTAATTAATTGATTGCTAATGTTAAGGATATGCGAAGCAGTCCATTGCAAGCCACCTTGCATGTACAATGTTAGGGTTTCGTGCTTTTTTCTAGGTAATTTACAACTTTTCATTTCTGCATATTCTAACAATTACCATGTATTACAGTTTCATTCCATATAATTTTAAATACTCATTCCAACAACCGTTTGCTTTAATGCTATTTTCAAAATCCTTGAGCGTAACAAAATGATTAGGAATAGAATAAGTTTCTCGAATAATTTTAAGCAGCTTATCCTTGCCAATCATTTTACGAAATTCATGAACAAAAACAACACCCTTATTGTAAATTACTTCAGATTGTAAGTTCCCATTTCTTTGATTTAAAACTTGCTCAAAAGAAACTGTAAAAAATGGAGCATCGCTATATTTCATGTTTATTTTATCTTGTATTGCATTCTCAAATGCATTCTCTCCCGCCCAACTCTCGTAGTACAAAAGATTGACATACTCATTAATAGATTCTCCCAGAAAATACTTTCCTTTTGCTAAATATTCCGTATGAAAGCCGAGCCAAAGATGTCCGATTTCGTGAGAAAATGCGTAATTATCCAACACTTCCATATTCATCAGGCTTCTATCTATTATTATAAAGCTTTTCATGCAAACTCCCAACCCAAAAATCCCTGTTTCAACCAAACCGAGTGTGTCTATTTGTTGTTGCCACAAATTAGCATTGTACCAATCCAATGCACAAATTGAACGTTTTATTATCACATTCAATAATGAATCTATCTGTTTTGAATCGCTTATGTAAACCGGTTTTTTATCTACAATGGCCAATAGTCGATGATTCCGTGGTAAAAAACTGAATTTAAAACAGGTTTTATTGTGTTGGATTGTTTCTTTTTCTTGAAAAATATCGGATTGTGTTATTAAAAACGGAAAGTCTTCTTCGAAACTATTAAAAGAATAAACATTTTTTCCATTAATACTTTTACAACTCGTTTCCGTGCTATACGCAAATACCTTATGTGTCTGGGGAACAGAAACAGATACATTATAATTAGAAAAGTTATCATATAAAACAGGGTACCATTTATTAAAACGTTCAAAAAAGATTTGGCTGGTATCAAATTGAACAGGATACGCATAAGTGCTATCCCCATACGATGCCATGATTTTTGAATATTCAGACACTGAACAAGGAATTTCATATTGCATCGAAAGGGTTATTTCATTTTTCTGAAAAGGTTCAAAAAACAAGGAGTCGTTGCTACGCGTGTATTTTAACGGGGCACCATCAAGTAAGGCTTCTTTTATCGGGATGTACCGGTTAAATAACAAGAAATTGTTTTGCTTATTTACTTTTGTTGCTTTAATATTGAGGTTAATCGAAAGAACAGAATCTTTCAAATCAATATTGATATGATAATTCCAAGGTTTCGTTTCAAGCTTTTGAGCCTGTAAACCGATACAATTAAAAATCAGTATAATACTATTAAAAATCACTATTAATTTTTTCATACAGTTTCTAATACTTATAAATCTCCATATTCCGGTTTCAATGTTTTCCCCAAATGCTACTCCATAGCATAAGCCCTAACGGTTGATAACATGGTGCCATGCGAGAGTTTGAAGCGATTCCCCATTAGTTTGTACCGACTTTTTTTATGAGCCACAAATCTTCGCAGACTGCTGAAACTCGCATGCACTATATCATGTGTTGGTGTTTCACTGTTCATTTCTATCGTTATTTTCTTTCATTTTTGCTGCATCTTTTCTGTCTGCCGTGCGTTTGGGTAGGCAAACTCTTTGGCAGGTTTTGGTTTTAGCGTTGGCTCGTGTGGGCTTGTAAATGTGCTTAAGATGGTGAGATGGTTCATATTCTTACAAGTTTTTCTTCTATTATTTCACCTAAATTAGGAATAGCCATTTCAGGAGTAATTAATACTTTTTGCTTATTTCGATTATTAACATCCTGAAGATAATATATTATTCTTTCAGGGTAAATATTAAAAATTGATTGAACAACAATGAGGAAAGGAGAAAGATTTCTAGTTAAGGTACCTCGACCTTTTTTTGTTTCACTTTTTAAAACACTATCTAATTCTGATAGGGTTATCCCAATTGCTTCGATAAAACCAATTATATTTTGAGCTAATCTCCTTCTATCTGAAGGTAAATCTTCGGGCTTCCAATGGTTTAGAATTAAGGAAATTAATTGATTCACTTTTTTTACATCTTTATTTTCTTTAGCCAATTCTGTTAATTTACTAAGTTCTTCTACACCACTAATTGTTACTTCTGCATGTTCTAAGGTAGCTTTAACTTGATAAGCAATACGTTCCTTTGCCCAGTTTATTTTATCAGATTTATAAATTAGGTCGTGTGTAGCAATTGACCATGCATGTTGCAAGAAAGTTTTTATTTGAATTTCAAAAATTAAATCATATAAATCTGGAGCAAATTCTCCTGTTTCAAAATCTTTTAATGAGACATAAAGTCTTAAGTCGTCAAATGGAAAGGAGAATGAATCTTTATGTGTAAAATTATTCGATGTTGGTCTTTTAAATTGAATATTAAAATGTTTTGCTACAAATTTCTCGGCTAATGAAATTTCACTTAAATTCTTCACAACAATTGTAGAAGCAAAAAAATCTTCAAATATTTCAGTTTTCTTAAATCGACCCATCTCTATTTTCATTGCAAAGCTCTCAATTTGCTTTAGCCTACTTTCATAATGCCAACGTTCATTTTTATTGGACTTTACAACTTCATCCACCTTACCTTTTATAATATTGAAGTACGGTAAATTTGTATTGTAAAGCTCTTGAACTGATTGAACTATTTTCATATTTAAATTGAATTAGTCAGAGCTAACAAACGTTCTCTTCTTTGTGGTAAATCAGTCACAGCTCCTTTTGAATTGTTTGAATAATTTAATACATCTTCTTCAATTACTTCCCCTGCATCCTGCATTTCCTTTACTTTAGAAACTTTTTCCATAAAAGCTTCATAAGCGATTGCAAAATCGGCAGGGTTTTGTGGATTATTTAGATGAATGTAAGCCCACAACGTATAATAGTTGTTATTAGAACCAGAAGCAAATTTTGAAATTGATTCATTATGCATATCCACATCAATAATGAATTGTTTTATTACACTAAGCCTTTTTGTGAAATCTTCAAGACTAAAATCTCCAGATTCCTGAAGTTCTTCTATTTCATCATATTTTGCATAAATTTCATCAATATATCCTTGGTCAAAACCTACAATTTTATTTTCAAGCACAATCATTATCAACTCTGAAACAAATTGAACATTTTTCATTCTCTTGTCACGTCCTCTCGTACTAATTTTATAATCCCACCAAAAATCAGTATCTGATTCTTCTTCTACAAAATTTATAAACCAACCGTTATATCGTGCGTGTCTCAGTTCCTGAGGCAACAGATTTCTCGCATTTCTATTAACTCTGTCAAATACTTCTTCAATATTATTTCCATCAATAGAGTCAATGAAATCAACAACTAAAGTGTAATCCCAAAACCTTCTTTTATATTCAGGAGTTAGGTCTTTGAATTTCTTGCCGTTTAGGTTTACATCCCCAAAGTCAGGTGCAATTGAAATCTTGCTTTCAAAGAATAATAATATTGTTTCCAGTCTCTGTTTTCCATCTACTACGTGATATTTAGTATATCCTTGGTCGTTTACAGTTCTATGAATAAAAATTGGAGGTGCTGGATAATTCCGAAAAATTGTGTCTAAAAAGAATTTTCTATCCTTTGAACTCCAAACACTTTTTCTTTGATAAGGTGGTTCTAAATCAAGTTGGCTGTTACGATATAAATCTAAAAACCACGTTATTTGTTGTGTTGTTGGTTGTCTTTTCATTGTTAAATATTATTTGTTCCTATTTAATCTCCTTGCCGACAATTTTTTCCAAATACTGTCAGCTAATTTTATTTCTTTTTCTGAAAATCCGTAGCCTTCTTTCAGGATTTGTTGGTTTGTGATTTTTAAAATATCGTCAATGCTCTTTTTACTTCGCATCATTTTGTCTATTGCCTCAAGCAGTTCTGCATTTTCAGTTCGATACGGTAATAATATCTGTTCTGCTTCGCTTGGCATAAGTTCTAAAACCCCACCGCCATAACTACGCCCAACAATTTCGGAAAATGCCAACGAAAGCGAATTGTAAAAACTTGCAATAAACGCATTTTTGTTTGTTGTTTCTTTAATAAAAACCCTGTGCATTGTATCTGTAGTGTATGCGTGGGCTTCGTTTAAGATTAAACGAGGATAGAGATTGTTTCGGCGGATAAACAAAGCGTCAGATAATTTAATTGACGGTATTACAAACCAATCATCACGAATGCCTGTTTTGTAACCTTTATTGATTCCTTGCGATTCGCCCAATTTAATGTATGAATTCGCTCCTTTGTGTCCGTTTAGAATTTGTTTTGGTGGAAAAACCAGTAAATGAGCTTTAGCTTTGGTTTGCCTGTTTAATTTCCAATCGTTTTCTGTAAAAATCACACTGTTTACCTGAACGCTTCTGCCAACCATTGGTTTTGCATATTCATTCAGGTCGTATGCTTCTACAACAGGCAAAGGAACGGTAAAATAGTCATTTGCACCAGTTGTGATACCTACTTCAACATTGGCATATTTGACAATTGTTTGAACTTTTCGTTTCGTGGCAATATTTTCAAGAAAATCTATTTCCTCTTGGTCTAAAAAGTAGTAAGTCCATTTATTTGACTTAAAATCTATCTTTTTCGATGGGCTTTTCAGGATATTAACATCAAGTTTTTCGAGGTCTGAAGCATCCCGTAATTCAAGATGTTCAATTAAATGTGAATCACTTCCATTCTTTTCACAAAGCAACAAAACAACTTCTTGTTGGATGTCAGGGAAAACCAACTTCTCAAAAGAAATGATATTGATTTTATTGTAGAAATGAGCCAAAAATTCACGGAGTTGTTGAGCATACGAAACCTGCAACAATTCCGCAGGAATAACAAAACCAATTTTCCCTTTTTCTTTGAGCAACAAACTTGCTCCAACTACAAAGGAAACCCAAGCATTAGTAAGTTTTGAGTATCTGAGTTTAGCCCGGTTGAAAACTTTGATTGCTTCATTTTGCTGTTCTTCTTGAAAATATTGGTAACGTATGTATGGCGGATTCCCGACTACCAAATCAAATCTTGAAGTAGTTTCATTGCAATACAAATGAAAGTCGGTATTGATTACAGTTTTTTTATTGAGATTAATTTTATCGGCTTTTTCTGCTTCAATTTCATCAAATTCAATTGCTGTAACTGAATTGAATTTATGCTTGTTCTCTTTTAGTTGTTCAAGAAAAACGCCATCACCGCAACTTGGCTCTAATATTTCATAATCAGAACTTCCATTGACGCCCCACTTTAGAATAAATGCGGCGATTGGCTCTGGTGTATAAAAACCACCACGCAATTTTTCGGCAGTTGCGTTTTTAATTAGCTTCATACAATTCTTTGATTAATGGAATTAATGAATCATCATCGCCTAAATTGTATAATTCGGCTAAAAGCGTATCTAAATTGACTTTTTCTCTTTCAAACAGCCCTTGAAGTGGAGTTAAAACTCTTTTATTTCCTGCATTTGAATCTATTTGGTCGTAAATGCTGATTAATTCTTTTTGAGTTTCTACAATTTTGTCGTGAAGTGCTTTTTGCTTGGCATCAGAAAAATCAATATTTCTGATTGGTAGGTTTTTCAAGACTTTTGTTCCTCTTGCAATATAACCACCTCTAAAAACTTCACCATACAAAGCACTGAACCACTCTAAATATTTGGAGTTGAGAATAGCTTGAATGTAATAAATGGAATATTTACAGCTATCGGGTATAGCTATTATACAATATCCTGCTGTACCACCTGACGATACTATTGTCTTGTTCTTATCAATAGGATACTTTTCTCCTGTTGATAACACACCGACAACTATTTTTTCTTCGGCTTCCCAGCTATCTAAATGTTGACTTCTTCCAAACTTAAACCAATCATCTTTATTGATAGGAGGACTAACATCTCTTGTTTTTATTTCTTTTTCATAGTATTTGAAATAGTTATGTACTAATGGATATTTATTGCAAAGCTCTGTTTCAAGGATTACTTCAACCTTTCCATGTTGCTTTTTATAAGGGAAAACGACATAAGAATTTGAACTTAAAAAATTATATGTGTTAAATTTCTCTTTAAGTTTTTTACTAGAAGGCGTTTTGTAATATGGGCGAACAAGTTCCTTTTCAATCTTCCATTTTTTACCCTTAATTTCAAAATACACAAATGAATTATCTATTTTATCTGGCGTTATTATGTAAAGTGGGTTTTTACTGGTTTGGATTCCATTAGTAATATTTTTTTCTCCAAGTAAATTTTCAAGTGTGGAAGATTGTGAAATGATTTTCTTAAATACAGGTTTCAGTTCACTAGGAATTAACACCCAAACTTCACTATTCAAGGTTTTTGTTTCTTGAACATCATATTTCACAGCATCTGGTTCTCTTACTTTCCAACCTTTCAGGTTTTTAACTTCGGCATATTTGAAAGTCTTTTGGGGCTTCTTGCTTAAGATTAGCAAACAAGTATAAGTCGTTTTGTCTGCGAAAACTTGGTTTGCACCAAATGAAACAATTGAATGCAAATACTCTTTGTCTGCGAGTAATTCACGAAGTTTTAAACCTGCTCCAACTTTGGTAAACTTGCTCGGAACGATATAACCTAAAATTCCATCATCAGCTAACAAATTGATTCCTTGTTCAAGGAAAAGGAAGTATTTATCAAACTGCTTGTATGCCGAATCATAATTGGTTTTGTAAAGCGGTAATTCAAGCGGAGTAATGTTTTTCATATCCTCCGACTTCATATAGGGCGGATTGCCTACAATGACATCAAAACGAAGTTTTGAGAAATCAAATGGGTTGATTATTACCTGGTCTTTCTTTTCGGTTACTTGTTTTGGATTCAACAAACTGTTTCCAAAAAAGACACTTTCAGAAAGGTCAGGCAAAACAGGTTTTGTTTTGCTGGTTGAATTAGTATCTTCGTCTTCTAACAATTTTAAAAGCAAACCAAATTTAGTGGCTTCAACTGCATTAAAATCTTTATCAACTCCATAGATGCAGTTCAGTATAATTTGTCGTTTAATTTCAAACGGTAGTTTGTAGGTATTGATATTCGTTTGAATGAGTTTTGATTTATCGTTTATTAGATAAAAGTCAACCAGAATATCATTGAGCAACTGGAACAATTCCAATAAAAAAGCACCTGAACCGCAAGAAATATCAGAGAATTTCAATTTTAGAATTTCCTTGTCCGTTTTTCCTTCGCATTTTTTCAAAACGGTATTTCGTAAAATATCGCTAATTATAAATGTCGGAGTTGTAATAATATCACGGTCAATATTTTCAGGTTGCTTTACTAAAACAACGGAACCACTTTGAACTGATAATTTTTCTGAAAGAAAAATTTCATAAATGCTTCCTAACACATCTGATGAAAAAACGCTGAAAGAATAAGGGCTTTCAGGGTAATAAAGTTGTTTGATGATAGTCCAAAATACTGAACTAACATTTTCAACTATCTTGTCCTTCAACAACTGGTCAAACAAACCCGAATTATAGCGTTTGTCAGCATCTTCAAATTTCTTAATAAGTGCTTTGAAGTCATTTGCATTGGCAAACTTTAGAAGAGTTTGGTAATCCTCTAAATTCCTATCTTCACAAACACGAAGGAAAATAATTCTATTGATGTAGCTTTGAACAACATCGTTTAATTGTTGCTCGTCAATTTTAGGTTCATTTTTATAAATTTCAACACCAAGAGCTTTTCTCCAATCGTTAATTTGGTTTAGGAATAAATTGTCAATCGAGTATTGATTGATTTTACTTTCAATTTCTTTCCATTCTGTTTCAAATACTCCTGAATATACCGACTCCTTTCCCAGAAGTTGTCTTATTTCATCAAACTTACTTTCATATTCAGTGTAATGATATTTCTTTACAAGTGCTTTTGAGAAAATATCGTCTTTATCAACTTTTACAGAAGTATCATAAATCATTAAGTATTCAAAGTTCGAAAGAACTGAGATTTTTAATTTTGCTGTAAATCCATATCGTCTGACTTGCTTTGCTGTATCATTGTTTGATTCAATCGAAACACAAGGTTTCTTTGCTTCTAAAAAGAATTTTCTTTCAGAAAAAAGACGGAAAGTGTAATCCGGTTTTTTGGAATGTTCGGAAGCATTAGCTTTCAATGCTTCTTCCAAAATTACCTCTCTCTCGTTGGTTGGTTTTCCTTCGTTATTTTTAATGTCCCAACCAAGCAACTCGAAAAAAGGGTCTAAGAAATCACTGCGAAGGAGTGTTTCATTATATTTAGTGGTCAGATAATAATCTCTGTCTGACTGATATTTTTCTATGAGTTGTGCTATGGTCATTGTTTGGGGTTTGCTTTTAAATATTTTACTCTTTGTTCTGCTACTTTCAGTGCTTTTTCACCTAATGCCTCGTCTTGAATTTCGTACATTATTTTGTCGCTGAGAAATAGAACTAATAATTCGTCAGAATTTTGTTTGTAAATGTCCGCGAGTTTTAAAATAATCTCTTTGGTCAATTTACGTTCTCCACGTTCCATTTTACTCAATATAGCGACATCAATATCTATTAAAGCAGATACTTTCCGTAAAGGAAATCCTATGCTTTCTCTAATTTGTCTTAGTTTTTCTCCTATTGTTTCTGTTGACATATTCTCTATTGACAATTTGTGTCAAAAATATAGAATTTCAATCACTTCTCAATCAAATTTGTAAAAAAGTTTTCAACACACACCCGTGGGGTATTGAATTGCACTCTTCCCTCAAAAAAGTATGTGGGTGGATTTGTGCGTTTTTTGCGGGATGTGTGCAATGTGGGTGGATTTTTCTTTCTTTTTTCTGGGTGGAAAGAAAAACAAAATAAAATAAATTCATCCAGATTCACACTATTTTGTCAAAGAGCTAAATCAATTATCCTTTCAGTTGTATGTTCGTCTGTCTTTTACACTTGTTGACAACTAGTTTACAAGAATAATAAAACCATCCTTATACATTCAATTTTGGGTGTATAAACACAGGTTGCATCGTACTTTATTTCACAAATATAAAACTTAAATCATTTCCACACTCTTTTTTGACAAAATAAAAAACCCGTCTAAAAAACGGGGCAGTTCTTATTCTCCTTCCGAATAAACCCATCCAAACTTTTTTATATTTTCGCCCGAGAAGTTCGGAAAAAAATACTGTTTGTTTTAGATTTCAGCCCAAACAAACACTTGGAAATTTATAAATCAATAAAGCTTTCCAGCGAAATTTGAATCCGTTACAAAGCACCTAAAAACTGCTCATTTAGAAGAGCAAACTCCATTCAGAACAAAAGTCACCTGATCGGCCAATAAAAAAGGCTTACAAAAAGGGCACAAGCACTTTTTGTAAGCCCATTTGATGTTTCGAACAACATCTAAACTTGACCGGAAGAAAACTTTAACTGCAAAGTTCGTGCAACTCTGCCTGTTTATTCCGTTGACATTTTGCCGGAACTACACAAGTTCCTGTTGCACGGCAAACCACTACCGGCTCGGGAAGCACATCAGCCGCAGAATCGGAGATATCTACCCGTGGTTCTATTACTTTTCGGGCTTCAAAAACCATTTTACGGGAAGAATTTCCTACGTATGTAATTTCGCCCACCGCTTCGATAAAATCACCGGCATGAACCGGTGCTAAAAATTCCACGTTGTCGTAGGCACAGAAAAGGCCTTCGTCTCCATCCTGAATAATAAGCAACTCGGTGGCTACATCGCCAAAAAGCCCCAGCATTCTGGCTCCATCCACCAGATTTCCTCCATAATGAGCATCGTGTGCACTCATTCTCAATCGAATTTTTGATTGTACTTTCATTTTATATTTTGTTTTTGTTTTTTCTAAATTTAAACGGTCGCTATTTCATAAAATCATCTATTATTTTTTTTCTTTTGTGTTAGCATATACAGCAAAACCGATCATCGCAAAGCGACAACATGCAATAATGTGCTTTAAACAACATTACATAGTTAATTGATCTTCAAGTCGGAAGTCAAATCATTGTTATGCCAATTCCTTTGCAAGCCTCTCGGTAAGCAGTGGAATCACTTTATTTACATCGCCTACAATGCCAATGTCCGCAACATCAAATATCGGTGCAAACTTGTCTTTGTTTACCGCAATAATAAATTCGGATTCCTCCATCCCCGCCAGATGCTGAATGGCTCCCGAAATTCCTAATGCGAAATAGAGATCCGGACGGACGGTTTTTCCGGTTTGTCCAACCTGGCGTTCGTGAGTTACAATTCCGGCATCCACAATGGCACGTGAAGCCGAAACCTGAGCATTCAACACTTTTGCCAGCGATTCGAGTTTATTGAATCCTTCTTGGTTGGCAACACCTCTACCTCCTGAAATTAAGATTTTAGCTTCGGTGATGTCTATTTTACCTTTCTCCTCTTTTATTGTTTCTATAATCCGTACTTTAAACTTCGATTTATCGAAAACCGGTTTAAAGTTGATCACAGTTCCTTTTCTTCCAATTTCCCGATCTGCTTTTTGCATCACGCCGGGACGAACTGTGGACATTTGAGGACGATGATCGGCACACATAATAGTTGCCATCAAATTACCGCCAAAGGCGGGACGAGTCATCATCAATTCACCCTCTTCCGAAATTTCCAAACGGGTACAATCGGCGGTTAACCCGGTACCCACTCTTGCAGACAATCTTGGGCCTAAATCGCGGCCGATGGTAGTTGCCCCAAAAAGAACGATGCCCGGATGATACTCACAAATAATCTGAAATATTGCCTGTGCATATTGTTCGGTTAAATAATCTTTCAATTCGGGCTCATCGACACAAATAACTTCATCGGCACCATATTCAATCAGCATTTGATTTTGGCTACTGATTTGGTGTCCCAGAAACAGTGCAACAACTTTTTCGTTTAATGTCTCGGCCAGCTGTTTTGCCTTACCTAATAATTCTAAAGCCACAGGCTGAATGTTTCCATCACGTTGTTCGATAAAAACAAATACATTTTTATAGACTGATTTATCCATGTTTTACAATATTAGATAAGTTAAATAATAAATTTTTCTTTCAATTTGCTGATGATGATTCCTACGGCTTCTTCGGCTTCTACTTCAAAGACTTCACCGGCACCTTTACTGCCTTTGGTGAAGGATTTTTTCACTCTTGTCGGGGATCCCTTAAGTCCGAGTTTTGCCTCATCCACTTCGATTTTATCGGCACCCCAAACTTCCACTTCTTTGTCGAAAGCGTTCATTATGCCCGAAACCGTCATATAGCGGGCTTTATTTGCCGATGCTAAAACCGTGAGCACGCATGGCATTTCCGCTTCAAGCATCTGGTAGCCCTCTTCGATTTCTTTTTTGATCGTCAGCAATTGTTTTCCATCATATTGCAAATCGGTGACATAAGAGACTTGCGGCAATTGTAAATGTTCCGCCATTTGAGGCCCCACTTGTGCCGTATCTCCGTCAATTGCCTGACGGCCGGCAATAATCAAGTCGTAATCGAGGCATCTCAAGGCTCCTGCCAGCGCATTTGAAGTGGCCAGCGTGTCGGCACCTGCAAATTTACGATCGGTTAATAATATGGCACGGTCAGCACCCAGCGCAAACGCTTCGCGAAGAATGGTTTCGGCCTGAGGCGGCCCCATCGTGATTACGGTAACATGTGCATTGTATTTGTCTTTAAGGCGTAGCGCCATTTCCAGACCGCCTTTGTCATCCGGATTCATGATGCTTGGAACACCGTCACGAATCATTGTTCCGGTAACCGGATTGATTTTTATCTCTGTGGTGTCCGGAACTTGTTTGATACAAACTATTATTTTCATTTTTTCTTATTTTTCTTATTTCAAAATCGTTGTTTCCCGATTAATTTCATCAGAATTCAACATATTTATCTGAAAAGTTTTCCTGAAATAACCATGCGTTGCACTTCAGAAGTTCCTTCATAAATTTCGGTAATCTTGGCATCGCGCATCATCCGTTCGATTGGATATTCGCGGGTATAACCATATCCGCCATGAAATTGAACTGCTTTGGTGGTCACTTCCATGGCCGTTTCAGCTGCAAAAAGTTTACACATTGCCGCATCTACCGAATAAGGAAGTTTTTCGTCTTTTTTATAAGCAGCCGCCCTTACCAGCAAACGTGCAGCCTGGACTTTGGTTTCCAAATCGGCCATTTGGAACTGGGTATTTTGAAAAGCAGAAATCGGCCTCCCAAATTGTTTCCGTTCTTTGGTATATTTCACGGTTTCATCCATTGCACCCTGAGCGATGCCTAACGCCTGCGCGGCAATTCCGATACGTCCGCCGTCAAGGGTTTTCATTGCAATGCCGAAGCCTTTGCCTATCGCACCCAGTAAGTTTTCTTTAGGCACTTCGCAGTTTTCAAAAATCAGCTCACAAGTTGACGATCCACGGATACCTAACTTCTTCTCCTTCTTGCCAATGCTGAACCCCGGCATTCCATTCTCCACAATAAATGCGGAAATTCCTTTTGTTCCCAACGATTTATCCGTCATCGCCATTACAATATATACATGTGCATAGCCCGCATTGGTGATAAAAATTTTTGAACCGTTTAATATCCATTTATCGCCTGCATCAACTGCAAATGTCTGTTGCATGGCCGCATCGGTTCCTGCATTCGGTTCGGTAAGACCAAAAGCTCCAATCCACTCGCCACTAGATAATTTGGGCAGATACTTCATTTTTTGCTCTTCGGTTCCATTTTCCAAAATCGGTGCAATACACAGCGAGGTATGAGCCGAAAGAATTACGCCAGTGGTTCCACATACTCGGGATAACTCTTCTACAGCCATGCTGTATATTTGATTTGTTCCCCCTTGTCCTCCGTACTGAATCGGAACTGGAATGCCCATCAACCCGATTTTGCCCATCTTTTCGACCGTTTCAACAGGAAATCTTTCCTCCTCATCTATTTCGGCTGCCAATGGTTTAACTTCATTTTCCGCAAATTCCCTGACCATCTGTAAAAAGAGTTCTTCTCTTTTAGTTAAGCTAAAATCCATAATTATTGGTTTCTATTATTTTATATTTTCACTTTTTTTTACTTCTTAAATATACTTTTGCAAAATTACCTATTATTACATCATCAAAGGCTCAAATTCAATTGTTAATGTATTGTAAACTAGATATTTAACAATAATATTAAATTCTAAAACCAAGCAAAAACAATAAATGGATAAAAATCAATATTGATAATCAAACAAATACAAAAAGCAACTTCAAATCGGCCATTCAACGTTAAAAAACACCATTGTTATTTGTTTAACAATACATTTAAGTTACGTCCGATAAATGATTTTCATCTATTGGCATTCGATCCGTTAAGTTTAATTCTTCATCAAGCAACTAACCGAAGGATATCGAATTTTTAATTGATGAAACAACCGTTTTTTTTCTTAACTTTGATGGATTAAAAGTACTGAGATGAAAATACGATTTACATTATTATTTTTATTGGCAACAGTTTCATCGATTTTTGCTCAAAGCTGGGAGCAAGAGTTTTCGAAAGATGGTGTTACCGTGTGGACAAGGAAAATCAGCTGGTCGAAGTATAAGGAATTTAAAGGTGAAGTAATCATAAATGAGAATTTAAATAACATTTTATCTGTTTTTGACGATATAAGCACTTATACAACATGGATTTACAATTGTATTGATGCTCAACAGGTAAAAAAAGAAAGCACTACCAGGGGCATTAGATATACCGCAATAAAAGCACCTTGGCCCATATCGGATCGAGATGTTGTGTTTCAATATTATGTTACGCAAAACAAAACCACAAAATCCGTCACACTAGGATTAAAGGGTATTAAAGGGGTTGTTCCAGACCGTGGTAGAGTAAGAATGACATACATGATAAGTAGCTATGAACTGATTCCTCTAGCTAAAAACAAAACCAAGGTCATTTACCAAAGTCACAACGACCCTGCCGGAAATGTTCCCACCATCGTAATTAATAAGACAATTACCGATACACCGTATTACACACTATTAAAGCTCAGACAAATAGCCACATCCGGCAGTTACAAAAAGCAAGTTTTTAAAGAAATTACCGAAATATAATTATGTACGAACGAATACATCCGGACGAAATAAATGCCCTTCCTTTAATTTTTTTTGAAGGAGAAATTGTCATTGTAGAGACCCCCGAACAAGAAGAAGAAGCCTACCGAGAAATGATGGATGGTGATAATGTACTCGGATTTGATACCGAATCGAAACCGGTTTTCAAAAAGGGAATTGTTCAACGACTGGCTTTAATTCAATTATGCAACGGATCCAAGGCATGGCTCTATCGAGTTCATAAAACAGGAATTTCAAAAAGATTGCAGCAAATTCTCACTCACGAAGAAATCTTAAAAGTCGGGTTAGCTACTGCTGATGACGGCAAAAAAATAAACCATGATTTCGGTTTTTTGCCTAGAGGACTTTTCGACATTTCAACTTTAAGTGCGGAGTGCGGATATAAAGAAAACGGATTGAGAAATTTGGCAGCAAGAGTTTTGGGTGGACGCATCAGCAAAGCACAACAAACCAGTAACTGGGAAAATGAAGAACTATCAGAGGCGCAGCAAGTTTATGCCACCACTGATGCATGGCTGGGCAGAGAACTTTATTTTGCATTGGTTGCCGAAAAGATAGCGGGAAACTACGACGAAGTTTAATTAATTTGCTAATGTGGCAATGTGCTAATGGAACAATGTGCTAATTTGACAATATGCTAATATGCTAATGTGCTAATGTGCTAATGAAAATAGCCAATTAGATAGTCTTACTTTGTCATGCTGACGCCTATGGAAGCATCTATACTGACAAAGCCACTCTAAGGGAATAATGCACATTTTTGCTAATTGAGATAGCCAATAGAGTCCATAAAGTCGAAAGTTTATAAAGTCTATAAAGTGAGATAGCAGAGATAGCCTTGCTTTGTCATGCTGACGCTTAGGAAGCATCTGTACTGACAAATCCACTCTAAGGGGGAAACGCACATTTAAGCATTTGCAATATCTAGTATTTTGACTATTCCCAATTTGCAGAATATTCGGAATGAAGGCGATGTAGTGCGATGCGTTGAGCCTGTCGAACTGCCTCGCTTAATAAATTCTTCAACGCACCAAGCAATACCATTGATTTCTGTTGATCAGTTCATGATTGGCTCTACATGAATGGTAACCGTTAGATGATCCAGTTTGCTTTTCAGTAAATCTTCAATTTCATCACAACGATTATGTGCATCTACAATTTTTGCTTCCGGATTCAATTCAAGATGGAACTCTACAAATTTATAATTTCCCGATTTTCGAGTTTTCAAATCATGGTATTCAACATTGTTTTTCTTAAACAAGGTCTCTATTATCTCAAGGTCTTCTTTATCTAACGCCGTGTCGAGAAGAGGTCTGTAGGCACGTATCAGCAAAAAATAGGATTCTCGCATAATCATTAAAGCCACCAAAATGGCAATAATCGGATCAAGAATTTGAATTCCTGTAATATAGATTAGCGATAAACCTATGGCTACACCTAACGAAGTGAGTACATCTGTTTTCAGGTGTAGGGCATCGGCTTCCAGAGCCATCGAATCTGTTTCTTTTGCCACTTTATACAATCGGCGGGAGACAAATATATTGACCATTGCAGAGATAAACATTACCGCAATACCCACGCCTAGAAACTCTGAATCCTCTTTGGACATGAGTTTTTGCACTGCTTCGATGATGATCCAGACGGCAGCAACAAAAATTAAAAAGGCCTCAATCACCCCGGAAACATTCTCAAATTTACCATGGCCATAAGGATGTCTTTCATCCGCTGGATTATCAGAAATTCGAACCGCGAAAAAAGCAATCACCGCAGCCAATAAATCCATCATGGAGTGAATGGCTTCTGAAATGATGCTCACCGAACCGCTCATAAGGCCAGCAATCAGTTTTAATACGATCAACAACGTGTTAGATGCAACCGATAAACGGGCTACCGAAACTTTCTTATTCATCTTTATTTGTTTAAAAAAATTTGAAGCAACAAAAATAATAAAGAACCTAACAACCTTAACAAAAAGTTATTACCAGTTATTACCGGGGGAAAGTGAAAAGACATCTCGTGAAAAGAGAATACAGAAGTAAGAAGCAAGAAGCAAGAAGCGGGAAACGTGAAAAGATATCTCGTGAAGAGGAAAACGCAAGCGCGACTGCTATCTTCCAATCTCCCTCCACGTCATTCTTTTCACGTTTGACGGAAAATCTTTTCACTATCTTCTTTTCGTCTCGCTTCGCGCCCTTTTCACGTCTCACGAATTAGCTTTTCACTCTCTTCACTTTTCACGGAAAATCTTTTCACGATTTCTCCTTACCTTTGCACGAAAAAATGAAACTTTGGATGGCGCCTTTGCACGGGCTCAATAATTATTCGTTTCGCAATTTATGGATGGAACATTTTGAGGGCATTGATGAAATCATTACTCCATTTATTTCTTTGATGGAACAACGCAAGGTAAATACCAGCCGATTAGTCGATTTTTACCCGGAACACAACCCACATCCTGTAATTCCGCAGGTAATCGGCAATAAGCCAGATCAGTTGGTCACTATGGCCGAATCTATTTTCAGTCTGGGATATAGCCAAATCAATCTGAATCTGGGGTGCCCGGCCAGTCAGGTAGTAAAACACAAGCGCGGAGCCGGTTTGATTGTTCACCCTGAAATAGTTGAGACACTGCTTTGGTCGTTTTTTAACCGGTTTGAACGTGGACTGTCGGTAAAAATTCGCATCGGGTTAAAAAACACCAAAGAAATCTATCCAATTTTAGATATTTTAAACAGATATCCACTGGAATTTGTTTGTATTCACCCACGCTTGGGAAGCCAGATGTATGAAGGCACGGTAAATCTCGAAATGATGCAGGAATGTGTTTCCATTTTACATCATCGAGTAATCTACAGCGGAGATATTAAAAAGAATCAAGATTTAGAGCGATTAAGCATCATTTTTCCAATGATAAACGACTGGATGATCGGGCGGCAACTGATTGTGAACCCGTTTTTACCGGAAGAAATTAAATTAAATAAAAAGGAAAACAAAACAGTAAAAAGAACTCGCTTTTTAGCGTTCCACGAAGCTCTGACGCAACATCTGTCATCCGAGGTAACCCAAGAGCAAAGTGCATTAAATAAGCTCAAGGAATACTGGACTTACTTTTCACAGAATCAAGGAATTTCCATGGAAGAAAAACATGCCCTATTACGTTGCAATGGAATCGAAGAATTCAGAAAAAAGGCAGAAAAAATGGTATTAAAAATCGATTTTGAATAAAAAAAAGCAATTATTGAGAAAAAAGCATCGATTATCCAAAAAAAAATATTAATTTTGCCTGCCCGTTAAAATAAAAGATGAGACTAAATTATCCACAAATTTGTTACAAAATTTGGTAAGAACGAAAAAAGAAATTAACTTTGCACTCCTTTTACAAAAATAGTGCACAAACGCAAAGAAAAAAAAATGGACACGTTAAGTTACAAAACAATCTCAGGCAACGCTGCAACTGCAAATAAGCAGTGGATATTAATCGATGCCGAGAATCAGGTTGTAGGACGCCTTTCAGTAGCCGTCGCCAACATATTAAGAGGTAAAAACAAAGTAAACTTTACGCCACATGCAGACTGTGGAGACTTTGTAGTTATCATCAATGCAGAAAAAATTCGTTTTACGGGTAGTAAATTAACCGACAAAACATACGTAAGACATACAGGTTATCCTGGTGGGCAACGTTTTGCTTCTCCAAAAGAGATGTTAGCACGCAAACCGTTTTTCGTATTAGAACATGCAATTAAAGGGATGTTACCAAAAAACAAACTTGGGAGCAAGCTTTTTTCGAACTTGCATGTGTATGCAGGAACAGAACATCCACACCAAGCACAACAACCTAAATTATTAGACATTAATTCAATTTTGTAATCATGGAAATATTAAATACTTCAGGAAGAAGAAAAACCGCTGTTGCACGTGTTTATTTAAAAGAAGGTAGTGGTCAAGTAATCGTTAATGGTCGTGATTACAAAGCTTATTTTTGTACAGCTCCATTACATTATAAGGTAATCCAACCCTTTATTGTAACCGGTAATGAAAACAAATATGACGTAAAAGCCAATATTGACGGCGGTGGCATCACAGGACAAGCAGAAGCGTTACGTTTAGGGATTTCCAAAGCGTTATGTGAAATCAACCCTGAATATCGTCTTTTATTAAAACCACTTGGTTTAATGCGTCGTGATCCGCGTATGGTAGAACGTAAAAAACCGGGTCGTCCAAAAGCACGTAAAAGATTTCAATTTAGCAAACGTTAATATTCAATTCTGCTTTAAACTTCCGAAGCAAGAGTTTAGTATCCAAATTAGCGAGACTGCTGCCTAAGCACTACTCGCTAATTGTAATTCATGGAAGGTAAACAAACAAAAAACAAAGAAATGGCAAAAACCAATTTCAACGATTTATTAGAAGCAGGTGCACATTTTGGTCACCTTCGCAGAAAATGGAATCCAAACATGGCTCCATACATCTTCATGGAGAAGAACGGCATTCACATCATTGATCTACACAAAACTGTTGTAAAAATTGATGAAGCTGCCGCTGCAATGAAACAAATTGCAAAATCAGGTAAAAAAAATTCTTTTTGTAGCTACAAAAAAACAAGCCAAAGAGATCGTGGCAACCGAAGTAAAAAGGGTAAACATGCCTTACGTTACCGAACGCTGGCCTGGTGGTATGCTAACAAACTTTGCTACAATCCGCAAAGCTGTCCGTAAAATGATTTCTCTCGACAAACTGATGACCGGTTCATCGTTTTCAAGCATTTCTAAACGCGAACGTTTACAGATTCAACGTGAACGTGCAAAATTAGAAAAGAACTTGGGTTCTATCAGCGATCTTAATCGTTTGCCTTCAGCTGTATTTGTTGTTGATATTTTAAAAGAACATATTGCTATTGCCGAATCCAGAAAATTAGGTATTCCTACATTTGCAATAGTTGACACCAACTCAAACCCTCAACTTATCGATTATCCAATTCCTGCAAACGACGATGCTTCAAAATCAATTCAAGTAATTCTACGCGTATTATGCGATGCAATTGAAGAAGGCATTAACGAACGGAAAATGGATAAGGATCGTAAGCTTACCGAAGAGGAAGCTGAAGAAGAAGCATTAGAATCAAAAACCGTAATTGTAGAAGAAGACGACGATACTGCAGAAGGTATTTCTGTTGCTATCGATCCGAAACTTATAAACAAAGTTATTGATCCGAAACTTAAGAGTAAAGTAAAAGTAGCTGACGAAGACGACGAAAAAGAAGAAAAAGCTGCTCCTAAAAAAGCGGTTGCTAAAAAGCCGGTTGCTAAAAAAGTTGCTCCTAAGAAATAACCTTTTATTATAAACAATAAAAAATCAAACACAATGGCAATTACCGCTGCTGATGTAAATAAATTACGACAAATGACCGGTGCAGGCATGATGGACTGCAAAAATGCTTTAGTTGAAGCAGACGGAAATATCGAAGCTGCAATTGATATTCTTCGTAAAAAAGGTCAAAAAATTGCTGCAAAACGCTCAGATCGTGATGCAAACGAAGGTTTTGTATTTTCAATGACAACTGCCGATCATTCTTTCGGTGCTGTAATCATGTTAAACTGTGAAACCGATTTCGTAGCAAAAACCGATGATTTTGTGAATTTCGGAAAAGCAATTACCGAATTAGCAATTTCTAAGAAAGTGAAAACCACTGAAGAACTTCTTGCATTAACCATTAACGGTGTTACTGTGGAAGCTGCTGCTGTTGAATTAACAGGAAAAACAGGTGAAAAAGTAGGGATTAATCACTACGAATTTATCGAAAACGGATTTGTTTCCTCATACAATCATAATGGAAACCGTTTGGCAACACTTGTGGGTTTCAATAAAAATGTAACCAATCTGGAAACCGTAGGTCACGAAATTGCAATGCAAGTTGCTGCCATGTCTCCTATTGCTGTTGATCAGGAAAGCGTTAGCCAAAGCACGATAGAACATGAAATGGAAATTGCCCGCGAAACCACTCGTCAAGAAGGAAAACCTGAAGAAATGGTTGAAAAAATAGCTCAAGGTAAGTTAAATAAATTTCTGAAAGAAAATACTTTAGTAAATCAAGAGTTTATCCGCGACAATAAAAAAACTGTCGGACAATATATGAAAGAAACAGATGCTTCTTTAGTCTGCGTTGGATTTAAACGCTTACAGTTAGGCGCATAATTTTTTTCACTATAAAAAAAGGAATTCATAAAATGAATTCCTTTTTTTTTTATCTTTACCCATGAAATATAAATAGAGGATGACATACAAACGAATATTACTAAAGCTCAGTGGCGAGTCGCTAATGGGTGATCAGCAATACGGCATTGACCCCAAAACCCTGAATTATTTTGCACAAGAAATAGCCGTTGTGTCCAAACAGGGTTTTGAAATAGGAATCGTAATTGGCGGAGGCAATATATTCAGGGGTATTCAAGGTGTCGGCAAAGGATTCGACAGAGTACAAGGAGATTATATGGGAATGCTTGCCACTTCAATTAACAGTATGGCTTTACAAACAGCCTTAGAAGGTTTAGGCATCAGCACTCAACACTTTTCAGGAATCGCAATCGATCCGATATGTGAAAAAATGAGCCGTAAAAGAGCCATATCCTCTATTGAAAAAGGAAATGTTGTAATCATTAGCGGGGGCACCGGAAATCCTTACTTCACTACCGACAGCGGAGCTGCTTTAAGAGGAATTGAAATCAATGCCGATGTAATCTTAAAAGGTACTCGCGTAGATGGTATTTATACGGCTGATCCTGAAAAAGATCCAACAGCTAAAAAGTTTGACGAAATAACTTTCGATCAAGCCTATAGCCTTAACCTCAACATTATGGATCTCACTGCATTTACGCTTTGTAAAGAAAACAATTTGCCGATTTTAGTGTTTAACATGAATACTCCGGGAAATCTTCAGAAGGTAGTTTCCGGTGAAAAAATAGGCACATTAGTTAAACTTAAATAAGATGGACTATGGAACAAGACCCTGTTATTTATAAAAAAGCAAAAAAGCGGGTTGCTTTTAAAACACACCTGACGATTTACATTCTTGTGAATATTTTACTATGGCTGTTATGGCTGTTTGTTTCGTATAACACAAACGACAATTTTCCCTTGCCATGGCCGGTACTGCCTACAATGGGTTGGGGTATTGGAGTCATTTTCCATTATCTATATGCCTTCAAATGGAACGCGAATTTAGTGGAAAAAGAATATGAAAAATTGATAAAAAAAGAGATAAATCAGAACAAATAACCGATTTTTATGAACGACAATTGTACACTATGTATTGAAGAAGCGAAAGATCACATGAATACTACGCTTCAATTTTTCGAAAAAGAGCTACATAAACTTAGAGTAGGCAAAGCCAATCCTCAAATGCTCGACAGTGTTAAGGTGGATTACTATGGCACTCCTACCCCAATTGCTCAAATTGCAAATATTTCCACACCCGATCCTCGTCAAATTGTTGTACAACCTTGGGAAAAGAATATGCTCTCCACAATAGATAAAGCGATTCAGGCAGCAAACTTAGGCTTTAATCCGCAAGTAAATGTCGATTTTTTAAGAATCATGGTTCCCCCACTTACGGAGGAACGACGCAAAGAACTTGTTAAGAAAGCCAAACAAGAAGCAGAACAAGCACGCATTAACGTAAGAAATATCCGCCGTAAAGCGAATGAAGAACTTAAGGGACTTGAAAAGAAAGAGGTTCCTGAGGATGATATTAAAAAATCTGAAACCGACATTCAAAAAGTAACCGAAGACTTTATCGTTAAAATTGATAAAATTCTTGAGGCGAAAGAGAAAGATATTATGACCGTTTAAAAAAAGAAGTAAATATGCAAAGGGGCTGTTTTTGCAGCCTTTTTTGCTTTTTATAAACTAAAATAAGATTATTAAATAAAATAATGGACTACATTTCATATTTATTATTTAGAGCCTTTCTTTCATTTATTTCAATTTTACCTTTTCGTTTTCTGTACTTTATCTCGGATATTGTATATGGAATTATTTTTTATATCCTTCGCTATCGAAGGAAAGTCACCAGAGAAAACCTCCAAAATTCTTTTCCCGAAAAAAGTATAGATGAAATTATTATTATTGAAAAAAAATATTATCATTATATGTCCGATCTCATTTTGGAAGGACTTAAAGGACTTTCGATGACCGATGAGGAGATTTTAAAGCGACATAAAATCATGAACCCTGAAGTTCCGAATCATTTTTTCGAGCAAGGGAAAAGCCTGATTTGTGTAAGCGGCCACTATGGAAATTGGGAGTGGCTGGTGTTTTCAGGGAATATTCAAATTAAGCATCTGGTTGTAGGTATTTATAAAGCGATCAATAATCCGTATATTGAAAGTTACATGCACAAACGCAGATCGCGGAATAAATGTTATTTAGCCCCAACAACCGAAACATACGAAACATACAATAAGCTAAAAGACCAACCATCACTCTTCCTCATGTTTGCGGATCAAAGTCCCACAAATCTGAGAGATTGCTACTGGATCGACTTTCTAAATCAAGACACACCTACACTGCACGGACCTGAAAAATATGCTAAGAAATACAATTATCCCATAGTTTATCTTGATATGCAAGTGATAAAACGAGGATATTATGAGCTTACTTTTTCCGTACTAGTGGAAGAACCTTTAGACCAGCCATCCGGAAAAATAACCGAACTCTATATGAAAAAACTGGAAACGGTAATTAAAAAAGAGCCGGCATACTGGCTTTGGTCTCATCGTAGGTGGAAACACAAACGAATTATTCCATAAGGAGGTAAAAGGTGAGAATCATTTTAGATTCTTGTGATTTTTCGGAAGCGAAAGGGAAAAGGTGAAGATCGAATTACGAATAATAAACTAGCGAAGTAAATATAAAAACTGATCGGAGTCGAAGAAAATAGATGAGGTAAGATAAACGGTAAATAACAATAGCAGCTAACGATAACATATTAATAATGAAAAGATTGAGTATTAAAAAAAAGATAGTCGCTTTGTTTATTTCAATCTTATGTTTTTTTGGCTATTCCGTTAAATGTCAATCATTCTATGATAAACTTTATTTTACTTTCCAACCAGAGTATGCTACATTGGTAGCTCATCATAAAGAGCTAAAATCACTTTCGCTGTATAATTTTCCGAATTTGGAACTAAATATTTATCGACAAACTACCGGAGATGCGGAATGGGAAAAACGTTGGAATTATCCTCAAAGCGGAATTTCGCTGTATTACAACGGACTAAGTAATAAAAAAGTTTACGGGGAAGCTTTTTCTATTTTACCATTTCAATCGTTTACCTTTTTTCGCCATCTACGACACGAGCAACGACTGATGATTGCTGCCGGGCTGGGTTATCTCTCCCATCCGTACGACTCGCTCACGAATCCGGAAAACATAGCCATTGGAAGTCATTTTAATTTTGCAGCTAAATTCCAATACAGCTTCCTATACCGGATTAAGCCGACCATCGGATTATCTGTAGGGACTTCATTTGGCCATTTTTCTAATGGAGCCACAAGGTATCCCAATTGGGGAATAAATGTGTGGTCGTTTTCAGTCGGGCTTCATGTGAAACTTAATCAGAAATTGATACCGTTTGTAGATCCCCCGGCTAATATCTTTAATAAGAAATGGATTCCGTATATATGGGGAGCATGGGGCACAAAGCAAAATTCGCAGAGTGATCCGAAATTATATAATGCAACTAGTTTTGGCTTCGGGATTTCGAGAAATTATCGATATGGTAAAGAGTGGATGACCGGAATTGATGTTTTTTGGGATTATACCGACAAAATTGAGTTTAACAACAAGCAAGAATTTCCCAATAATTTTCAACTTTTCAAATGGGGGCTTTATGGTGGTCATGAATGGGGCATGAACCGTTTTTCGGCTGTGTTTCAAACGGGAATTTACCTTTATCAGTACTCTTATTTTTCGAAACGAAAAACAGACCCGATTTACAGCAGGGTTGCCTTTCGATACAAAATCACAAATGGAATACAAGCAAATATCTCCATAAAGTCCCACTTTGCCCGTGCCGATTATATTGAATGGGGATTGGTGTATAAATTTAAACATCAATAAAAATTGGAAATTCACATTGATTTACAATACTTTTTAAATATCTTTGCGATAATAAAAAAATTATCAATTATGAAAAAGACCATCTTCTGTTCACTTTTACTTATTATTATATTTTGCGCCACTGGCTTTTCGCAAGATATAAGCGAAACAAACATCTCCTTCATGGACGGAAAACAAAATGCCATTGAAGCAAAATACAACTTTTCGGAAGACATTATGGAAACCGTTGTAAAAAATGTTTTGGAAAAGAAAAGCATAAAAAAGACAAAAAACACCAAAGGATATAGCTTTTACGAAGGTATTGTTTGGGGGGAACTTTGCTCCGACAAGATCGACTTTTATATTAAAGTTGACGGAAATAAAACCTCATCAAAAGTAATCATTTTAATATCAAAAGGATATAACAACTTCATTTCTGAATCTTCCGACCCAAGTACGATTAAAAACGTAAAAAAACTTTGCAAGGAATTCAATGTTAATGCTATAGAAGAGCATTTAAACAGGGAGATTTCGAAACAAGAGGAGGTAATTAAGGATGCTGAAAAAAAGTACAACAAGTCCGTCGAGAAAGGCAAAGACTTAGTAAAAGACAAAGAAAATATTATCAAAAAAATCGATGAAAATTCCGAAGAACAAAAAATGTTAAAAGCAAACATTGAAGAACAAAATAAGATTCTGGGAACATTAAAAAGTAAAAAATAAACATAAAAGGCGATCAACGAATATCGCCGGTCGTCTTTTATTGCATCACTTCACCACCGACTTTCGGTAATGCTTATCGACATAAAACAGGTAATAAAGCAATCCGATAGCTCCCAATATGCTCCATAGCCCAAAAGCCAGTTTAATATTCATGTATTCAGTTAAATAGCCCATAAAAACAACTCCTATTCCTATTCCAACATCAATTGCCGTTAAATACAGCGAGTTGGCAGTAACCCTCATCGAAATTGAAAGGACATTATTCATCATCAGTTGATATACAGGAAAACTTATTCCAAAAGCCAACCCAATCAATAGTGCTGAAAATGACAGTGTAATTGAACTGTCAAATGCAATTAATATTGGGAAAGCGCAGACGACTAAAATATAAGAGATCATAAGTAAACGGTAAGGCCCCTTTTTATCGAACTCTTTTCCGGCAAAGAATCGTGAGATTGCCAAACCTAATGCTAACGAGAGGAAGAATAAGGATGAAGTTCCGGTATTTACATTTTCACAATAAATGGTAATAAAGTTAAGAACAGCCCCGTAAGGCATTACTATAATCAATATAAGAATTGCAATAGGCATGGCACTTGGAGAAAAAAAACCTTTCAAACTCTCCTTAACTGTCATTTGAGAAGCAATGTGCTTGGGAAATTTAAGGCTTAACAGCAAACTTGTTCCGATAAATGCTACTGAAGAAGCTAATCCAAACAAAACCAAATAACCGGTTTGCTGAATAATAAGCGAAGCTAGAAGCGGTCCAACAGCCATGGCTAGAGTAAAAGCAAGTCCATAATATCCAATTCCCTGCCCTCGTTTTGAGGCCGGTATAAAATCCAGAATCAGCGTGTTTCCGGCCGTAGTTAATATTCCCCATAAAAAGCCATGAGCAATTCGAACTGTAATAAAAGCGACCTGGCTACTTACTAATCCATAAAAAATAAAAAGCACAGAAAAGAACAAAAGTGCTCCCAAATAAATTGTCCTTCGACCATATTTATCAATAAAAAGTCCAACAAACGGGCGAATTATTACTGCAGTAAAGATGTATGCCGCAATAATTATCCCTGTTTGATCTTTCCCAAACATCAAATCCGTAGTAAGATGGATTGGCAATGCCATAATCATAAAATAAAAAGCGATCGAAGTCATAAAATTACTCACCACCATGAGCGTAAACTTCCTATTCCATATTGTTAAGGGTTCGGGCATAAATTTTTATTAAAATAAAAGTGTTGCAAAAGTAGGAAAATAAATAATATGAATTCTAAGTTGCAGTTGCTACTCAAATCTTGACCATGCTATTATTTGTACTATGCACAAAATTGCGCTATACCTCAAATTTCACCTGATTTTTTTTCAATATATTAAAACAATCTTCCAACTTTTCAATAGAACAACATCTAATATTCTGATATTTTTGACCCGAGCAAAGTTACATGTCCTGTATAAATGAACTTTTTACCTTTTAAATCATAAATAATGATTTTATATACGAAGACCGCATTTATGTTCAGGGCTGTGCCATCTACTTTACCATTCCACCCTTTATAGAAATCATTAGAGATAAAAAGAAGTTTTCCCCAACGATCATAAATATTCATTTCGTAACCTTCCAAGCTATAGCCGATACCTCTAGGTTTGAATTCGTCATTTATCCCATCACCATTGGGGGTGAAAGTATTCGGAATAAAGATGTTAAGATCATCCAGAATAATAACCTTGTGCGAAACCGTATCCTTACAGCCGAAGTTATCGGTTACCTCCAACAGAATAACATACTCATCCGACGCTCCATATTCTAAATAATGATGAGCCGGACTTTCCTCCGTGCTGAATGTTCCATCTCCAAACGACCATGAATAGGTGCTTCCGCCGATTGATTCGTTATGAAACTGGAATTCCGGTTTCGATTTGAAGACTTCTGTTGGAATAGGCTCAAATGCAGCGGTTGGACCGGGAATATTATTAATAACCACAGTGATTGTTGCCAAACAGTTTCCATCGCTTATCGTTACCTCATAGGACCCTGCGAATAAGTTTGCAGCATGACTGACGGCATTCGATCCCGGCAAGTCAACCCCATCCCAGGTAAAAGTATAAGTTCCGCTACCTCCGGTAGCTGTTACCGTAGCTTCCCCAATACCTTTTGCACAATGGTCAGGAGCAGTATTTAGCAACGAGATCTCCATTTGAGGGTCTTGCGTAATTGTAATCTCGGAGGTTGCAGTACATCCGTTTGCTCCGGTTACGGTTACGGTGTATGTTCCCGGTACTGCAAAACTATTGGCATCAGTAGTCGTGGTTGCACCTCCGCTCCATTGATATGAGCTTCCACCGATAGCAATTACACTGATAAATGAAATATTGCAGGTTAAAGCCGTTGTATTTGTGTTATTTGTAATACCCGCCAACGGTGCTGCCGTATCCTGAGTAATGGTAATGCTTGTTGTTGCACTGCAACCATCAGTTGTTGAAACCGTTACCGTATAGGTGCCGGGTGTTGTAAAACTATTCGTTGCAGTTGTAGGAGTAAGGCCTCCGTCCCATGAGTAGTTTACGCCGCCATTAGCAGTTACATTAATGGCGGTTGTAGTGCAGGTTAATAAGGTTGTAGTTGCATTAATCCCCGCGATGGGCAACGCGATGATTGTAACGGAAGTAGTGTCTGTGACTATTGAGCAGCCGCCCGATGCAGCTACGGTGTATGTTACCGTATAGGTGCCGGCAGTACTTGTACCCGGAGTGATTTGACCCGTTGCCGCATCAATGGTTAATCCTGCCGTTGATGAATAAGTACCCCCGGTGTATGCATTCGTTCCCGTTAAGCTTACGGGCTGAACTCCGGCTGAAGTACACCATGGGGATCCCGTGTATGAAATATCCGCAGTGGGTAATGCGGTGATTATTACAGTATCTTTGGCAACAGTTGCAGCACATCCTCCGGAAGCAGCAATCGTGTTAGTTATAATATAGGTTCCGGCTGCACTTGCAGATAGATCTATTTGCCCGGTGGCTGTGTTAACAAAAACCAAACCTGTAGGAGTTGCACTAAATACCCCCGCACTTGCCCCTGCAGAAAACACAGGATACGGATCTGCACCATTCGAACAATACGGACCCGCATAACTAAATGTAGCATTAGGTGCAGATGTAATTGATATATTAAAATTACCGGATGAAGGGCAAGTTCCATTCGTGGTAAATGTTATGGTGTATGAATTTAATGTACTTGCACTTACATCGATTAGTCCTGTTGTAGTATTTAAAAATACGAGGCCTGTGGGGACGGCTGTAAATGTCCCTGTTGAACCACCGGTAATAATAGCGGACTGGTCGGTTCCGGTTTGGCACATCGTAGAGGGGGTGTAATTAAATGCAGGACTATCCATCGGATTAACCGTAATTTCATAAGACACAGGCATTCCGACACAAGTTCCAAGCGTTGGTGTAACGGTAACAATTCCAACAATAGGAGAACTTGTAGCATTGATTGCCGTAAATGCAGGCACTTGACCTATTCCGCTGGCCGCCAATCCAATGGATGTATTGTTATTGGTCCATGTGTATGTCGCTCCCGCTGGCACGCTGGTTATTGCTCCAATTGGTACTGCCGTACCCACACAAACACTAATATCCGTGAGCGTCGAAATTGTTGGTAAAGGATTAACCGTTACCGACATCGTTGCACTTGTCGCACATACCCCAGCTGCTGGAGTAAATGTGTATATGGTGGTTCCGGCGGCAGCTGTGCTGATAGTTGACGGACTCCATGTGCCGGTTATCCCATTGGTTGATGTCGTTGGTAAAGCATCAGGTACAGTTCCTACGCAGTAAGGCCCCAGCGCCGTAAAGGTCGGTGTGGCATTGTTAGCTACAGTCACGGTAACAGGTGTACGGCTTGCGGTCGGACAATTCGAAGCACTTGTCCATGTTATTGTAACAAGGCCGTTGCCTTCTCTAACTCCGGCTGTCGTACTTCCAGATGTTACACCTCCAATATAACTTGAGCCACCACCAGCACTATTACCGCATGCGCCTCCATAATATCCGCCTCCACCTCCGGCTTCGGTAATACTACAACCATTGGGAATTCCGCCTCCCTGACCCAGAGATCCATACTGCATGGCATCGGACGAACAATTGGTTGGAGTGTAAGGAGCTCCTCCTGCTGTCTGAGAGCCTGCACTTCCCGGAAAATCTCCTGTTCCTGAGACTCCTGATAGTCCACCGCCGGCTCCGCCATCAACTGAATAGGCCCCACCGCCACCGCCAGCTACAATAACTCTGTTTGTCAAGGCTGTTCCTCCTACACGAATGTCTGAAGCTCCGCCGCCGGCTCCCCTATTTCCATTAGTGCCACCAAAAGCCTGTCCACCTCCATTATATGCTCCGGTGTACACTCCGGTGCCTGTTACAACAGGTCCTTGCTGACCGACATAAATATATAGTGTCTGTCCGGGAGTAACCGCAAGGCTTCCCGTGGAATAGCCACCTTTTCCGCCATTACCTGTGGCTACGTCGTTAGCCCAATATCCATTGCCACCCTGAGCTCCCCACAATTCCAAATTAACACTGGTTACTCCGGCCGGAACGGTCCATGTTTGCTGTGCCCCCGTATAGTTAAAGCTTTGAGACCCGCCTGCGCCTGATTGTGCTTGTACTTCTGCATAATATGTGGTGGTCACTGTAGGGCTGACTGTAAAATCACCACCACTGGCCGCCGAACCAAGCAATGTTCCCCCTGTTGCATCGCTCCACCAATTAATAGTATTGCCTGTTGATATTGCGCTTAGATTGCTTGAACCTCCGGGACAAATTGTCGATGGGGTTGCTGTAGCTGAGGTGAGAACAGTAGCTGAATTGACTGTAACGGTAGAGGTTACGTTTGATGGTGTTATGCTACAAGAACCATTTGAAACGGTACCGATTGTTATCGTTTGACTTATCGTTGCTCCATTTACGGTAACCGTTGCTGTTCCGCCGGCACCTATAGTTACAGGGCTCACTGGCGTACCGGTTACCCCTGAATAGGCTACCGTTGCCCCTGATGCTCCTGTGATGGTGAACACCGCATTGTCGCCTGGGCAAATCGGTCCATTGTTACTAATCGTCGGTGTTGTTGGTAGTGCATTTATCATTACCGACATCGTTGTACTTGATGCACATCCCCCAGCTGTGGGAGTAAATGTGTATATGGTGGTTCCGGCTGTAGCTGTACTGATTGCTGACGGACTCCAAGTACCTGTTATCCCATTGGTTGAACCACTTTGCAGAGCATCCGGCATTGCGCCTACACAATAAGGTCCCAGTGCCGTAAAAGTCGGTGTTGCATTCGTATTAACCGTTATCGACATCGTTGTACTTGTCGCACATGACCCGGCTGCTGGTGTAAATGTGTATATGGTGGTTCCGGCGGCAGCTGTGCTGATTGTTGACGGGCTCCAGGTACCGGTTATCCCATTGGTTGATGTGGTTGGTAAAGCATCAGGTACAGTTCCTACACAGTAAGAACCCAGCGCCGTAAAGGCCGGTGTTACATTCGTATTAACCGTTACAGACATCGTTGCACTTGTCGCACATTGACCGGCCGCAGGGGTAAATGTGTATGTTGTTGTCCCGGCTGTAGCTGTACTGATTGTTGCCAGACTCCATGTGCCGGTTATTCCATTGGTTGATGTGGTTGGCAAGGTTCCCGGTGTGGCACCCACACAATAAGAGCCCAATGCCGTAAAGGTCGGTGCTACATTTGTACTAACCGTTACAGACATCGTTGCACTTGTCGCACATTCCCCAGTTGCTGGAGTAAATGTGTATATGGTGGTTCCGGCTGTAGCTGTACTGATTGCTGACGGACTCCATGTACCGGTTATTCCATTGGTTGATGTGGTTGGTAAAGTTCCCGGTGTGGCACCCACACAATAAGGGCCCAATGCCGTAAAGGTCGGTGTTACATTCGTATTAATCGTTATCGACATCGTTGTGCTTGTCGCACAGGACCCGGCTGCTGGTGTAAACGTATACGTATTTGTTCCGGCTGTAGCCGTACTGATAACTGACGGACTCCATGTTCCGGTTATTCCATTGATTGATGTGGTTGGCAAGATTCCCGGTGTGGCACCCACACAATAAGGGCCCAATGCCGTAAAGGTCGGTGTTACATTTGCACTAACCGTTACAGACATCGTTGCACTTGTCGCACATTCCCCAGTTGTAGGAGTAAACGTATATGTAGTTGTTCCGGCTGTAGCCGTACTGATAACTGAAGGACTCCATGTTCCGGTTATTCCATTGGTTGATGTGGTTGGCAAGGTTCCCGGTGTGGCACCCACACAATAAGGGTCCAGTGCCGTAAAGGTCGGTGTTACATTTGCACTAACCGTTACAGACATCGTTGTGCTTGTCGCACATGACCCGGCTGCTGGTGTAAACGTATATGTAGTCGTTCCGGCTGTAGCTGTACTGATTGTTGAAGGACTCCATGTGCCAGTTATCCCATTGGTTGATGTGGTTGGCAAGGTTCCCGGAGTAGCGCCCACACAATATGGTCCCAGTGCCGTAAAGGTCGGCGTTACGGGGGTAATGCTACTACTGAATTCAGCTATAAAATCCGTTTGTCCGGTTACTCCCTCCTTTGTTAAGTGATAATAAGCTCCGCCACCCGGATCAACAGTGGTAATGGAATATGCGTTATCTGTATATGCCATTTGAACAAATTTAGCCCCACAAACATCATTTGTCAATCCGAATCCGCCACTGGAATAATAGGTTTTATCGCCAAAGTACGACGCCCATTGCCTGACTCCACTGATATTAAATTGGGCAAACACCACCGCATAATCGCCGGTAATTGTGGACTGATTATAACTTCCTGCAAGGCTTTGCGTTGGAAAAGATGGGCTTCGGCTAATACCGGATACAAAAATATTATTGCTGGCATCAATACCCAGCCCCCAAAAATCTGTCCCGTCACTGGTTCCATCTCCGCCATAATATGTAACCCATTTTCTTGCGCCAACGTTGGAAAACTGCATGATCACGCCATCACACACTGAAGAGCTTCCGCTGGACAATGTTGTCTTCATATAGGCGCCACTACCCGGATTGCAAAACGGAAAATTATTTGCATTTGCTCTCCCCACAATAACAACATCTCCATTGGAGGCCACCTTCAGATCCCGGGGATCCTGCCATAACATACTTCCATATGGATTTGTTGAACCTCCGTATAGGGTACACCAGTTAAGTGCTCCGGTACTGGCAAATTTGAAAATAGAATATTTCCGGCCATTGCTGCAGGCAACACCATCCACATAAGCACCGCCGGGGTTCACGGTGGTATACGCTCCACTGGCAGAACCCGCCAAAAAGATGTTGTTATTGCCATCCACTGCAATGGATGTGTTGTTTCCATTATAGGCACCGGCTACACCCTGGCCTATATAGGTCCCCCATTCCAAAACCCCTGTGGTTGAAAACCTGTGCAAGGTGGGAACACTTTCTTCGGTTGAAGTGCCTTTATAGTAATAACTTCCTCCGGGGTTGACCAATGGTATTAATGTCCAGGTTCCATCGGGTGTATAAGTCCAACCTGTGACAACGGGTTTATTGTTCTTATCAATAGTAATACCCGACAATTCCAATCCGGAACTAAATGTACCGGCACCAGAAGTTTTATTAAACATGGTTGCCCAAAGCCTCACTCCGGCTGAAGTAAATTTCAATATAAAATTACGGTTGTTACCCTGCTCTGTTTCATAATATGCACCGCCGCCCATATCCTGTAAAGGTAAAGTACAGGGACATCCGTAAACATAGAATACACTGCCGATGATATACAGGTTATTATTTTGATCTATGGCAAGTGATTGATTCGTAAATTTTGCCTGTGAAGCCGCGCTGCTTGCATAATAAGTGGACCACACCACCTGCCTGCTGGTATTGAACTTCATAATACATAACTGCGTACCTGTGGAACCCACTGTCTGCGTGTATGCGCCACCAGGATTAATTATCGGGAACGTGGTAGCATAGGTGTTTAAAACCACAAACATGTTGCCGTTAGAGTCCCAGGATGGGTTCGTATAAGTAAATGATGCGCTGGTAGCGGCTCCATCATAAAAATATGTTGACCATGCTAAACTCGGGTCAATCGTTAATGGTTGCGATTTGTCATAGTTCCCTAGCTGGAACATGATGGTATCGTTGGATACATAAAAATTTGATTCAATATTTTTACCATTTTGAAAACTCATTGGTTTGTTTTCACTGATTACTCCCGGTAATATTTTCACAATGGCATTACCGTCTGCATCAATACTTATATTTTCCTGACCTTTATAAAGTATTTTTATCAGTGAAGGATTGGCGTTTGCAGATAGCTCAAAGTCATATTTTAATTTGCCATTTTCAATATAAAAAACAAGATCAATCCCCTCATATACATTATGATATCTGATTTTTTCATACAGGGACACGTTTCTCAACCCATCCGGATGTTGCGAATTGTAATAGTGACGTTTTTCTAATTGCATATTTTCACCAACTGCGTTGTCCAGTTTTGCCCCCGGGAAGTTGATATCAATTCGATAAAACTCTCCTTTCGGTTTAATCAAGTCACCCTGAAATTCTCCGTTGGATATTTTTTTCATAATCTCTTCCCATTCCTTATTTGAGTATGGGTTAGGAATCTTTCCTGAACGGATTTTATCGTATTCAGAGGCTTCTATTTTTTTAAAATAAAATACTACTCCCTCGTTCGTGAAGAAAACATCAGCACCTGAAAAATTTGCTACAAAAAATACATCATTTCTATAATTACCCGCCTCATCAAATACCTGACCCTTATTTTCTTCAACAAACCCCTTTGAAGTATTTTCAAAGCGCATGTCTTGAGCATTCAAAGATAAAGATTCGATAATTAAAAGAATTAAACTAAAATAAAAAAGTATTCGTTTCATAGTATTGTATTTATTTTAAAATAAAATGCGTTTCATAATATGCGTTTTTCTCTATTGCGAATTCAATCCAAAAAACAATGTTCAAAAACTCACCTTTCAATCAATGTTTGATTGTTTTTCGTTAAGCCTTTCAACCTGTTAATTAAATATCACCCATACTATGTTACAATGACAACCCTTAATAATCAAAGTAACTAACCAGGTTCAAAAGTAGTAAATTTTTTTTACGATTGTTCATTATAATCGTTTTTAATGAAAAAAAATATTAACAAATGGATTTATATCTGATTTTTTAATATTTCAGCGATTTTAATGAACATAAATCTTCCGAGTTCGGTATCATTTCGGTCTCACTAATTGTAATTATAAAATAGCCTATCTGCATAACCTTGCAATACTCTACTTCACCTTAAATTATAATCAAAAGGATTTATACTATAAGTATTATTGGACTTATATACAACATTAGTTATGCTAAAACTAGGAGTGTTGGATTAACTTCGATTCTAATCCATTCCGTTGGTGGGCCAGCACACCGAATTTGATTTCGCTTTAACAGTGTTGAATGATAATTATTTTAGGGCTATCTTACTTATTATTCATAAAAGCCCATGTCTAAATACAATAGGACACCTATATATAAAGATAAAACACACGAACAATAAAATGCATTATATTTAACCGTTTGTGTGTTTTAATGCAGCATAACCTCGAATCAAGTATCTTATCGACTTTAATAAGAACAGTTTCAAAATTTGGTCTAGTAATTCTTATGTATTAAAACATTAATCTAGCCTTTGCCTTTTTCACCCCCTAAGATCACACAGATTATATATCCAGCAATCTCTCAAAGCGACATCAATATTTTAGAACTCTGTCGAGAACATCGGATCCCAAGGGGGAAGCTTGATAGCTGGTTGTAAAAGTAACTTCTGAATATCTTCCGGTACAAACGATTTATGAACCACCAGGCGGAAAAGATACTCGTTAAACCATTCATCGGTCATAATCAACTGGCCGTTGAAGCCATAGGTCGGTCCCCAAGAGTTTTCAATCAACCACTTGGTTGGATTCCCCGAAGTATCGAGATCCACTCCTATCAAGGTCATGGCATGCGAAGAACCACTATCGAAAGTCTTGATCCGCTGTGCCTTATTCATCGGAAATTTAGTCTGGAACAAATCGCTGTAATTGTAATTGTTTACATCTAACGTTCCATTGTCTTTCAATAAAAATTTACCCACATCCGATGAAAAATAGAGTGCATTATTGGCCTTAATGGAAGCTATCGCCATCTTTTTTAATATGTCTGCCGGAAGATTGATGTATTTCCAGTTTTTTCCGTCAGCCATATTTCGATCATATTCAATTTCATATACTTTATTGTATTCTCGGGTGGGATCGTTCATAAACATGATATACTCGCTCATATCAACGCCCAACATCTCTTTGTAGAAACTGAGCGGTGTGTAAGTTTTTGTTTCGGAAATTTTGTCATCTTTGTCTTTATAACGCCAAACAAATGTTTCGGGAGGTGTTCCCAATCCAATGGATAACATTTTATAGACTTCACCCAACATCTCAATTTTACGAGTATTCAGCGCTTCCGCCTTTTTACCAGCAGTCGCCATATCCCTGATTTCCAGACCAAACTCACGAAGTTTTGAAGTCAGCAAGGAGGAAATCTTTCCTGTATTATCGCTTTGTTCGGTTTCGGGCATCACTTGCTTGGGCACTACACCGTATTTGGTTACAATATCTGCAAAAGTAGTCCACTCCCCACCATCACCAATTGGATTTTTAAAAGCCCACTCCACGGTTTTATCATCCATCGGCTTTGAAGCAGTTGCCGTAATAATTTCGAGGAAAAGATTTGATTTTTCCAGTTGATCCCAAAAAAAGGAGTAGTTTTGAGAAAATTCGAACTCCGAAAGGTTCAGCTTATCAATCACTTTAGGGCGAATAAAGTTCAACCCGGTGAACAGCCAGCAGCGCCCCGAAGATTTTTGATCGGTAATGCCTTTGGTTTTCACCTTGTTGCTGAAATAGGTATCTATTTTCCCTGCATTCTCGCGGTTCACCGCTAACTTTGTAATTCCATTGGCGACCACGGCATTTTGACGTACTTTAAAGGAGCCATCCTTGGTTACCGATGACTTGATTTTTGCCAGATCGGCAGTCGTGAGACCCTTAAATTGCTGGGCAAACAAAGTGCCCGACAATAATAGGGAAACGATAGAAATAGAAATGATTTGCTTCATTTTTAGTTATTTTATGATTTGCTTACAAACTTACGAAAAAAGAGCCTAATTTCCGATAATTACAATAAAAATGGTAATTTTACAGCTTAAAACACTCGTATGAAAACCCGAATAAAAATAAGAATTCAGCCATATATCAAATATATTTTTGCCATCCTGACAACTGCATTGAGCATTCAACTTATTTTCAGAATCATCTTTTTTGTCCTCAATTATGATTTAGTCTCAGGATCAACACCGAACAATATTTTTGAATCGTTTATGGTTGGGTTAAGATACGATGCTGTAGTAAGCGCATATATCATAACCCTGCCGGTGCTATTATTCATTTTTTGGCAGCTATTCGGGCTAAATCAGCAGAAACTGTATCCAGTTGTCGGATTTTTCTTTTTCATAGCCTACAGTTCCACGTTTATCGTTTTTGCTTCAGACATCCCTTTTTTCCATTATTACAACGCACATCTCAACATATCTGCATTAAACTGGATTGAAACTCCATCCCTGATGTTCAAGGAGATGTTTTCAAATATTTACTATTTGCCATATATTATTCTAGGTTGTTTAGTTCTATTTTTATGGTGTCGGTTAATTCGTCGTTTCACAAAAAAATACCGTAATCAGGAAGAACAAATAGAAACCGGATTCAACTGGATTCATAAAAGCGTCACCACTTTAATTTCGTTGACTATCCTGTTCTTCGGAATTCGGGGACAAATTCGTTTTGACTACATGCCTATCGGAATCAAAAACGCTTACTTTTGCGACAACTCTTTTTTAAACCAACTGGGATTAAATCCCGTTTTTACATTTGTTGAAAGTATAAACCAAAAAGAAATTGATTTAATCGAAATCAACAAAGCTTACTCCGAAGTCTCTAAAGCCCTTGATATCCCGTCCAACGAAAATCATGATATTGCAAGACGTGCTGCCTGTAATACCGATTCCACTAAAAAGATGAATGTAGTGCTGATCCTGATGGAAAGCATGAGCGCAAACCAAATGGGAATTTACGGTAACCCGAACAATCTTACTCCGTTTTTGGACTCTCTTTGCCAGCAATCGCTCTTTTATCCCAATACCTTTTCGGCTGGAGAACATACATTCAATGGCATATTCTCAACATTATATGCTTTTCCAGCACAACTCGACAAAAACCCGATGATTAATGTGCTTACCGCCAACCAAAAGTTCACCGGATTGCCGGTAACACTTCAGCAAAATGGATATTCCACGTTGTTTATGTGTACCAACAACAAAGATTTTGACAACCTTGGAAGTTTCCTTACAAGCAACGGCATTCAAGAAATAGTAAGCGAAGAAAACTACCCGAAAGAACGAATTGTAAGCGGATGGGGAATAGCAGACGATTATCTTTACGAAGCCGGAATCAAAAAAATAAACCGGCTATCCCAAAAACAAACGCCATTTTTTGCTACATTCCTATCAATAAGCACCCACTCCCCTTTTATTATTCCCGACGGACTGCCCGTTAAACTCACAGCAGAGAAAAAGGAAGACCGGATTTACCAATATGCCGATTGGTCGTTGCGTAAGTTTTTTGAAATGGCAAAAATACAACCATGGTTTGATAACACCGTTTTTGTGCTGGTTGCCGATCATGGACAAGCCTTCGACCGAACTTACGATTTACCTTTGAGTTATCACCATATTCCATTGATTATTTATTCACCCAAGCATCTTACACCACAAATCGACACTCGATTTGCACTTCAAATGGATGTTTTCCCCACAATCATGGGTATTCTTAACCTCCCATACACAAACAAAACCCTTGGCATTGATTTACGAAAAAACAAACCCCGCCCTTATGCATATTTCTGTTCCGAAAACACGATCGGGATTGTTGACAGCAGTCTATACTACATTTGGAAAAGAGATGCCATAGAGTCCGCATACCATTATAAAACCAAAAGCACCGAAAATATTTTGAGCCGATACTCTGCAGTGGTTCAAAAAATGAAAGATTACGGTTTTTCAATGATTCAGGTAACAAACGATATTTTCAAAAATCGAAAAACAAAGTAGCGGCATAATAAAATTCTCTACTTTGTCATCTAATAAACATAGTTCTATAAAAAACGGTTCCTTAAGCTTAAAAAAGAAAAAACGAGGTCGCTCAACAACCTCGTTTTTTCTTAATTTTAATGAGTTTAAAACTCAAACATAAAAAAACGGTATTGTAAACAGGCCACACCTATTGTTTTATGATTTTTTCGGTATGTTTAAATTGATGCCCTTGAACAACGAGATAATATATCCCTTTAGGCTGTGACTTCAAATCAATCATAAATGATTCTGCGGGTAGATTGCTTTCATATATTTTTTGTCCTAAAATTGAAAAAACGCTGAGTTTAAGGCTCGAATCCAAACCACCTTTATTTATAGTTACCTTTATAAGGCCTGAAGTAGGGTTTGGATAACATGTTATACCAAAATTGTTTGAATTGTTGCCAATTCCCTGAGACATGCTAATAGTCTCGGTAATAGAGTCACTTCCACATTCATTATAGCTGATCAACGTTATGGAATATTGATTATTTTCAACATACGTGTGATTAACTGTATTTTGAGTGGTTTCGGTTCTGCTGCCATCCCCCCACATCCAAACCAATGAATCGGATCTAACCGAAGTAGAAGTGCAAGATACACTTAACCCAGTTAAACTATGAGTAAATGATGCTTCAGGTTTTGTTACAACTTCTATGTTTACCGGGATCGTAAAACTTGGAAAATCTCCAATTAATTGAGCCTCTGCCCTATAGCTCCATAAACCGGAGACTAAAGGTGTTTCTGTATAAATATTAGATGTACTGCTAATATCAACCCACGCTTGATTATTAAATGATTTTTGCCATTTTAAAACGGTCAAACCAGATGAAGGCAAGCTTAAGTTCCCAGTTGGTGAGCCTAAACAGATTGTATCATTTCCTGTTAATTGAATAAATGGAAGACGAGGTGCTAATAATCCGGCAGAGAATGAACGATAAGTATCTTGCGTTGTTTTTGCGCCCGTCGGCGTATTATATCCGGCTACAAATAAGTCGCCCAGGCTATTTGTGCATATATTAGCCGGACCAATCTCTCCTGCATAATAACTTTTAATAACATTTCCGGAAGTGTCAATCTTTGAAACAAATGCACTATTCGCAAGATACGTACTCGTACTTATATCAGTATGACTTCCATAAAGGGTATCGTTACCAATGTACAAAGTATCATTAAATACGCCTAACATATATCCCCAGTTATTTTTTCCAAAAGCATAATTTAAACAAATATCTGCTCCATTCATATTACTATGAATCAATCTAGCCCATTTAAAGCTTCCCGAAGTATCATATCGAACAAAAAAGCCATTTTCTTTTTGAGCAAAACTATCATCAACAAATATACTATCTCCAATATATGATGTTCCCATTGACATTCCAGACAAATACAATCCATTGTATTTATCTAAACTAATATTATATGATTCTGAAATTCCACCGGGATTATTTACAACTTGCCTTGCCCACAAACATTGTTTATTTGTGTTATATTTTGCTAAAACAAATGCATACATCGTGGTTGATGGCACCGTAATTTCAACGCCATCTCCCAAATTATTGTAGCCACTTAACGTAAGGGCAGTGTAAATGTTTCCATCTCCATCCGTTTTAAAATTACTCATAGCACCAGTTGACATAAACGGAAATGATTCCTTTATCCAAGTACAAGTTCCTGTTTCATTCAGCTTAAAAAATGCACTGTAATAAGTCATCATAGAACCCGTTAGTTGAAGAATACTGTCACCAATTGTCAAGTTATCATAGATATCAACTGCACCATAAATATTATTGAAATCGTCTGCTTGAATATTAATTAGTCTTCTAATATTACCATTTATAATTGTTTTTGCCAAAACAGTTCCTGATGGCGATAATTTTAAAATATAAGAAACACAATTGGTAATTGTATCCTGATCTCCAATAAAATAATTTCCTGTCGATCCCATAGCAAATAAGTACATATCGCCCTGTCTATCAGTGGTGATAGGACCTGCCACGTCACCGCCCACGCTACCTAATTGTTTATGCCACAATAGTGCTCCTCCTGAATTAAATTTTGCAATATATAAATCATCAGAACCATAACTCACTAAAGTATCAGAGCCAATAAATAGAGTATCGGAAAATGTTCCGATTACATACACATTATCCAAACTATCTACAGCAATATTTTTCGCAAAAGTATTGCCTGTTCCGGTAAAAACATTCGTCCAATCCCAATTTACTATGTTTTGAGAAGAACCACAGAAGTAGGTAAAAAACACTACAATTAATGATGTAAAAAGCTTTTTCATGAATATTTTTTTTAAAATATTAAAATGGGCTCGATTTTATTTACTCATAAAAACCCTAGAACCCAATATCAGGTATTTATAAATTTATGCAAATTTATAAATAAATTATTCAAAAAATCAAAAAAATTATTTTTTTCTAGGTATGGTAATAAAATTTCTATACAATATAGCTCCCGGCTACTCCAACGCCAATTCCAAGAATGGCAGAAAACAGGGTCATTGGAATTATAGCTTTCTTGTCGTTTTGTGCAACGATGATCATCACGGGCACCGTGGTCAGCACACCGATAATCAACCCTTTGAGCCAAGGATCAATATCCCAGTGGACAAACGGGATTATCAGCCCAAGCACGACCCAATGAATAAATGCCGACCAATTGGCCGTTTTATCCAGTTTTTGAATAATCATCGGAGTCACGTCTATTATTCCGGCAACCACACCAATGCAAAGTGCAATTAATATATTATTCATAAATTAACTTTTTAAGTTAAGATCACGATCCTTTGGACACAAAATAGATGACTGCAATCAGTCCTAATCCGAGAACAATGGCAATAATCACTTTCCAGACACTTACCGGATAGTTGCCTTCAAGTTCGCCGGTTTGCCCGTTGATCAGGATTGAGTAGCTTTTATTGTTGTACTTATATGACGTGAGCCAAATTGGAAGCAGGATATGCTTAAACGTGATGTTTGAATATTGAGTATTTTTGGAGTGAACCCGTTGTTCATCGCCACCGATATCTGTGCGGACATCCTCATCAATCGTTGGTTCCATCACCGTTTTGGCCTGATCAAATCCATCTTTGAGCCCCAACTGATAAATTTCGGTTGTAAATCCGCTCAAATACTGTTCGTTATACGGCATCAATTCTTCAAAATTCCAGTTATTCAATTTGTTTTTCAACTTTTTGGGCAACGAATTTGAAGCACAGATCAAAATATCATCAAAAAATCTTGACACATGACCACTTTTGCTATACCAACGAGTCCGGGTTTCCGTTACGGTTTTTCCATCCCGTTCAACCGTAACGGTATAGTATTCACCTTGCTCGCCGGTATAATCGGTTTCTGTACTACAATCGTAAGTCCAATACGGAATATAAAGACCCTGAATTTTTCCCTGTTCCGATTTCGTTTTCACTGAATTCGGAGCCCAAAACCGACCTTTTATCCATCCTTTAAATAACTCATTGCACTTATTCTTTGCTATCTGAAATGGCAATACATATTTAGGCTTGATCATCCGTTTCACAGTACTTTGCGAAACCACAAGCGGCGTACCGCAAAAAGCGCAATCGGCAGAAATAGTATTCGGTGGCAATGAACTGATTGCGCCGCAAGTAGCACATTTTACCTGAGGGACCTCTTCATTCATGTCATCATTTCCGATTACATCGTTAATTATCGATTCAAAGTCTTCCTCAACAACCTCAACCGATTCAACATTCAACTCATTTTTTTCGCCACAATACGGGCATGTTAAGCTATGTGTTCCGGGAGCAAAAACTAAAAACGCTCCGCATTTACTGCAAGGATATTGCTTGTTTTCAACACCTTCCTGCATCATATTTTCGTTATTTTCCATCTTAAAACTTACTATAAATTAGGTACCGGAGGAGGAACTGCACCAAAGAAACTGCTCAATTCAGCCACCTGACCCGCTGCAGTCCATGCAGCCATACCCTGTTTCCAAACCAAGGTGTCACGACTCACCTGACCCTGCTGAATCATCAGCCCGATATTACCGATTGGATAAGGTCCCTGTTGCTGACCGTTAACGGCAATAAACAACGGTTCCTGTCCTGGAATTGGAGGAGGTGATCCTGCTCCCTGTTGTGGCGCTTGTTGCTGCTGATTTTGGTTCATCATTTGGTTAGCCATATTCAGTCCCATGCCCATGCCCATAGCATCTGTAGCCATACTGTGGCCACCGTTTTCGGCAGCAGTTTCCATGGAATTTGCAAACTGGAACTGAGTAAACTTATTCATATCACCCACAACGCCCATACTCGTGCGTTTATCGAGCATCTTTTCGACTTCTTCGGGCAGCGAAATATTTTCTATCAGGAATTTTGTCACCACAATTCCATACTCGTCAAATTCAGGCGCAATTTTATCACCGATGCCGGCAGATAGCTCATTGTAATTTGCCGCTAAATCCAGCGCAGGAATTTTTGATTCGGCCAAAAAATCGGTAAAACGAGTAACAATAAGGTTGCGTAATTGATCTTCAATTTCTTCGGTGGTAAATTCAGTTTGCGTTCCTGCAATATTCTTGAAGAAATTAGTGAGATCTGAATTAATTTTAAAACAATAGCTTCCAAAGGCTCTCAGGCGTAGTGGTCCAAACTCAGCATCACGCAACATGATCGGATTTTTGGTGCCCCATTTTTTATTGGTAAACTGCTTGGTGCTCACAAAGAAAATATCTACTTTAAACGGACTGTTGAAACCATATTTCCATCCTTTCAAGGTCGAAAGAATGGGCATATTTTCAGTGGTCAGCGTGTACATCCCGGGTTGATAAATATCGGCAATCTGACCTTCATTCATAAATATTGCTACCTGAGATTCCCGAACGGTCAGCTTAGCACCATTTTTTATTTCGTTTTGATAACGTGGAAATTTCCATATAATCGTGTCATTTGTCTGATCGACCCATTCAATGATGTCGATAAACTCGTTGCGAATTTTGTCGAATAAACCCATAATTTTTTGATTTTTAGATTTGCTTGCTAAAGTACAATAAATATTGTTAATAATCCATAATTTATTGAGTAAAAATTATACATTTTCGGCTTGACTAAAAACCAAGTTCTATCAATCCTCTTTAATGCTGCTATCTGCCTTATTATCCAAAATGAATTTCCTTTTTTTATTCAACATCCTATACGAAAGAATAACACAAACCAGAAGCACCACAAATGCTAATATTTTCATGGATTCATAGTCATTTTGCAATAAAAAGAAATCGTACAATCCATGAAAGACAATGGCTACAAAAAGTCCCATAAACCTGTAAAAAAATTTGTACCTTGTTAAGAATTTTGCTTTTCCCACAAAATAACCCATCAAAATTGCAAATCCAGCATGTGCAGGTACTGCGGTAAACATTCTCAGTATCGCAACCGACGTTCCGTGGTTAAATACATACATAAGATTTTCAATTGCTGCAAATCCCATTGATATCATAACTGCATACACAATACCATCAAATGGCTCATTAAATGCAGGTTTATTGTAAAAAAATCTTCGCAAAACAATATACTTTACCCCTTCTTCACTGAGTGCGACTACAAAAAATGCATAAAAAAAGATATTCAGCATAGTCATTCTAGGAAAGAGGCTGTTCCCTAAAAGTTCAAGAATAACTGCCGGAACAATAGCTCCCCCTCCCAGTATAAATCCCAGCAAAAGAAGTTTTATCGGTTCCTTATCGTATTTATCTTTAAACCAAACAAATGCAATAATAACCAAGACCGGAGCAAATGCTAAACCAATCAACATGTATGGATTCATGATTTTTTTTTATAAATTTGTACAAAATGACATTGGGATCAAAAGTAATAAGAATAATCGTTTTTACAAAAATCAACAAGAATAAAGAATTTTCCATACGATAAATCCAAACAATGAATAAAAAAGGAGTTATACTTAAATCTACCGAAGTGAATACGAAGTCATGCTCGAGTCGGGAGAAATCTGTGTATCGCGTTTGCGTGGAAAATTCCGTATTAAAGGGATTAAAACCACAAATCCGGTTGTTGTTGGAGATATTGTAAATGTAAGCGCAGAAACCAACGATTCCTTCTCCTCCATCGTGAGCATTGAGCCCCGCAAAAATTATATTATCCGCAAATCAATTCGTCTTTCAAAAATTTCACATATTATTGCTGCGAATATTGATAAGGCATTTTTAGTAGTTACCATCTCATCTCCACGGACTTCTACCGGATTTATCGACCGCTTTCTTACAGCTGCCGAAGCTTATCGGATTCCTGTAGAAATTATCTTTAATAAAATAGACTTATACAATAAAAAAGATAAAACATTACTCCAAAAGTATGAGGAGCTGTATTCCTCCATCGGTTATCCATGTTTCCGCACTTCTACAATAAAAGGGATCGGTCTGGAGACGATTCGCAACCGCATGAAAGATTGCACTTCGCTTATTTCGGGACATTCAGGAGTGGGAAAATCAACGCTTATCAATGTACTGGAGCCCAATTTGAATTTAAAAGTCAACGAAATCTCAGATGCGCATCTCAAGGGAAAACACACCACTACTTTTGCTCAAATGCACCCGCTTTCATTTGGCGGCTTTATTATCGATTCTCCCGGCATCAAGGAATTTGGGTTGATTGACTATGATAAAAATGAAATTGGCCACTATTTTATTGAAATCAGGGAACAAATGAACCAATGCCGCTTTAACAACTGCACTCACAATCACGAACCAGGCTGTGCTGTGAAAGAAGCCGTTGAAAACGGGAAAATATCGGAAATAAGATACAAAAATTATCTGTCTATTTTAAATGATGATAACATGGACATTCAATCTTGGGAACTTGAGTAGAAAGAAAAAAGGAAAAAGTCCCGAAAAATATAAAATCTCGGATTTTATTAATTTTTCGTGGATCCTCGTAAAACAATGAAATTGAAAATTTCTGGTTTTACGAGAGTGAAAGGTGAAGGAGTGAAGAGCTAAAGGCCACTCAAAAAGGTAGAAATTGAAGCCATTCTAAAAGTTATAAACTTATAAGCTCACAAACCTATAAACAAATCAACTTATAAACTAATAAACTTATCAACTAATAAACACAAAATGAGAACAGTCATTCAACGGGTTTCAGAAGCATCTGTAACCATTAATAAACAGGAAACGCGGAAAATAAAAGCGGGGCTTGTTATATTATTGGGAATTGAAAACGAAGACTCTTTAGAAGACATCGATTGGTTGTGCGGTAAAATTTCACATCTCCGAATTTTTGATGACACACAAGGAATTATGAATTTTTCTATTACAGACATACATGGAGATGTGATGTTGATCAGCCAATTTACGCTACATGCGAGCACAAAAAAAGGAAATCGCCCCTCCTACATTCGAGCCTCACGACCCGAAACAGCCATTCCTCTTTACGAAGCATTTATTTCTAAACTTGAGGCTGAAATTCAGCGGAAACTCGTCACAGGAGAATTTGGGGCTCACATGGATGTGGCATTAATAAACGATGGCCCGGTAACCATAATTATTGATTCAAAAAATAGAGAATAATGACCTTATCAGAAGCACAAGCAACCGTGGATGAATGGATTAAAACCCACGGAGTACGATATTTCAACGAATTAACCAACATGGCAATGCTTACCGAAGAAGTCGGAGAAGTTGCACGAATTATTGCCCGCGAATATGGGGAGCAATCGTGCAAGGATTCGGATAAAAAGTATAACTTAGCGGATGAATTGGCTGATGTGCTTTGGGTGGTGATTTGTTTGGCAAACCAAACCGGAATTGACCTTACGGAAGCATTGCAAAACAATCTCAATAAAAAAACAGAACGTGATGCAAATCGGCATATTAATAATCCAAAATTAAAATAAAATGAAGTTTTCTAAAAAAATTTATACCTTTATTCCATTAATTCTGGCTGGAATATTTATCTGGTACTTTTCCAGTATTTTTATTTACATTCTCATTGCATTGGTGTTTTCTTTACTCAGTGCGCCCATTGTAGAGCTGCTCGACAAGATAAAAATTGGAAAAATAAAGCTTCCTCACACCCTAAATGCAGGAATTACACTTTTCCTGATGATGGGGATTACGGTTGGATTTTTCATGATAATGATTCCCGTTTTAGCCCGGCAGGTAAACACACTCTCGGAGCTTAACACTACATCTTTAGACAGTGCTTTAAAAGCGCCGATTTCATCGCTGGAATACTCCCTGAAAAGCTATGGATTAATCGATCAAACCGAAAACTTAAATGAGGTGGTCAAGCAGGAATCGCAAAATATTATAGGAAAATTCAAGTTCTCAGATTTTTTTTCAGATGCTTTTAGTTTTGCCACCGGCTTTTTAAAAGCAATATTTATCATCGTATTTGTCAGCTTTTTCACCCTGCGTGATAACCGGATTTTTTACCGACTGTTAATGGCACTGGTTCCGGAAAGTTATCATGATGAAGTCGATCATATTGTAAATTCAACCAAGCGGCTACTTACCAGGTATTTCCTCGGCTTAATACTCGATATTACCATCGTAAGCAGCCTTTATGCAATTATTCTTTCCATACTGGGGGTACACAATGCTTTGTTAATTGGCTTTTTGGGAGGTATTGTGAATGTAATTCCATATATCGGACCGTTTATTGGGGCAACCATTGGCTTATTTATCGGCGTAGTGAGCGGATTGCCCATGGATTTTAACGCTGAAGTTGTTCCACTCGTCATTAAAATCTTATCCACATTTGTTTTCGTAAATCTCCTTGACGCAATACTAATGCAGCCAAACATATATGCAAAAAGTGTGAATGCTCATCCTCTCGAAATATTCTTTGTTATTATCATTGCCGGAACTGTTGCTGGAGTTCCCGGTATGATTCTGGCAATTCCATCCTATTCATTCATCCGAATTGTAGCCCGCGAATTTTTCTACAAATATCCAATTGTTCAAAAATTCACCAACTCGATCGGTAAAGACTGAGTCCCCAATTAATCATGAATAAAATCACATTTCGAGAGCTTCGAATGCTTATGACTTGCTTCACTTTTGCAAGATTTCACAACCTGATCAGGCTGGAAGCAAGTCGATGGTGGTCGAAGTTGCGATCAGACCCGGTTATTTGGGGACTTCCTTATGCCATCTCCATAGAACCAACATCTTATTGCAATCTGCATTGCCAAGAATGTCCCTCTGGAAGTGGATTGCTAACACGCCCCCAAGGCTTAATATCGATGGAACTTTACAAAAATATCATTGATGAAGCAAGTCGTCATGCCTTTTACCTCACCCTCTATTTTCAGGGAGAACCTTTGCTGCATCCCGAAATAGGAACGATGATCGCGTATGCAAAATCAAAAAGAATGTTTGTGTTTATTTCCACCAACGGCCATTTTTTGTCTCAAAAAATGATAACCACACTCATTGAATCAAAGTTGAACAAAATAATTATTTCTTTAGACGGAGCCACTCAGGAAGATTTTGAGCACTATCGCGTAGGTGGGAACCTCAGCACCGTAATCGAGGGAATGAATAAACTGACACTACAGCGCAAAAAAGCGAATTCATCGCATCCCATTATCATAGCCCAAGTATTATTGCTAAAAACCACTGAAAGCAATCTCGATGCAATCAGCAAAATGGCATTTGCCCAAGGAGTCGATGAGGTAGAATTTAAAAAGGCCCAATTTTACAATCCCAATCGGGAAGGAAGCCTGCTACCACAAAACCCCGAATATTCAAAATATAGTTATAGTCGCGAAAAAGGCTGGCACCTTAAACAAAAATGCTCAAAAGGGTGCAAACGACTCTGGTCTTCGCTTGTGGTTACCTGGAACGGAGATGTACTGCCCTGCTGCTATGACAAAGATGCCACTCATGTTTTTGGATCGTTGAATAAGATTTCACTGAGTGTGGCATTCCGATCTGCAGAAGCGAAGAACTTCCGAAAGCAAGTCTTTAATCAAAAAAAATCCATTAAAATCTGCCAGAGTTGCGGAGAATAAACACAAGTCTAATTTAGCTTCAAAGAAGGGGAGAATTAAGGGATATTTTGCTATTCAGAAGCAATTTTAAAGTATTGCTTAATAAATCGAATAGTCTCTTCCGAAGGGCCGAATGGAACATAGATTAACGGTGTATCATCGCTAACAAAAAGATATCCAGAACCATATTGATCTACATACTTCTGAATATTAAATTTCGCTAAAGACTTCTTTTTCGAATTAAAAATGTTGACATTATTAAAGTTATCATAGCAATACTGCACCTGGATTCCAACGGTACCGCAATAATTCTCAACTTCCGTATTATAGAGCAGCCAATCCTCACTCAATTGAGGCGCTTCATCTGCCGGTTTATTCATAAAAATAATTACCGCATCATATTTTCTCAGAACCGAAGAATCCTGTTTGCTTGGTTCATTTTTCGAAACAAATTCAATTTTTCCATCCGGCAAAATCTTGTAAAGATCATGATTGTTTTCTATGTTAGACCCTGATGAAGCGGTTTTTGTATCTTCATTCAGTATTTTTTCATAATGTTTATTTACCTTCACCGTTAGATCAGGCGAAATTTCAGAAGTCCAATTTTCAGATTCCAAAATTCCTTTTGTCTCTTTATAATTATCTAATGCAACAATAATTGAAGATATAATGCGAATAGGCTTCTTCTTATTAATGGTAATCAAACATTTGATTTTTGCATCCTTTTCCTGTTGCACTACCATAATATCAAAATCTTTGTCGGATTTAATCCGGTAACCAATATTCCATTTATCCTGATAATTGAATTTGATTTTAGAATGGTCTTTAAGTTGATTTTTATTAAGCTCATATAATTGTTTGGCAAGATCTTCACTCAACGATTCGCTCAAGGCCGTATCCGTTTCTGAAAAATTGATGGTTGCAGGCAAATTAAGTTCCTTTATCGTTTGTTCACGTAAGCTGTTTTTGTCATCCCTGTTCGAACATGAAAATAAAAACAATAACAAACCAATGCTTGAAATAAGCAAAAATGATTTATTGCAATTGTATTCCTTTATTCTATTCATAATGCAAATTTAACATTTTTTTTGATTGTATGATAAAAAAACTGCAACAAGAATAAATTATTGTATTAAAAATGGAATAATTATCTTTGCAAAAAAAACAGAATGAGCATAAACTTTACTGAAATTCCCTCCCCATGCTTTGTTTTGGATGAACAATCACTACAAGTCAATTTACAAATCCTTGATCTGGTCCAAAAGGAAGCGGGCGTAAAAATAATTTGTGCATTAAAAGGCTATTCTATGTGGAGCACTTTTCCACTTGTAGGATCGTACTTATCCGGAGCCACAGCAAGTTCTCTAAACGAAGCGAAGCTTATTTATGAGGAAATGGGGAAAAGAGGCTCATACTTATTGCCCTGTGGTTTCAAATTCCAATTTTGAAGACCTCTTATTGTACAGCAGTCACTTTACCTTCAATTCGTTGAGCGAATGGATCCGCTACAAAGAGCGGGCTCAGGCTTTCCCCAAAAAAGTATCTTTCGGATTGCGCATCAACCCGGAATACTCCGAAGTCGAAACCGATCTCTACAACCCTGCAATCCCCGGTTCGCGTCTGGGTATCACCGCCGACTTGTTCGAAGAAACGCTTCCCGAAGGTATTGAGGGTCTTCATTTCCATGTACTCTGCGAAAACGACTCTTATGTATTGGAACGCACTCTTGCAGAAGTAGAAAAACGTTTTTCGCACCTTATCAAGCAATGTAAATGGATTAATATGGGAGGAGGACACCACATTACCCGCGAGGATTATAATGTAGAGCATCTGATTGAGCTTTTAAAAGGTTTCAAATCCCGCTACCCAAATCTGGAAGAGGTTATTTTAGAACCAGGAGAAGCAGTGGGTTGGCAAACCGGATTTTTGGTCTCTACCGTGCAAGATATAATCAACTCAAAAGGGATCAATGTAGCTATGCTCGACGTATCGTTTGCTTGCCACATGCCCGATTGCTTAGAAATGCCCTATAAACCGAAAATTCTCAACGCCACCGATTCCATAGATGGTAAACCGACCTATAGAATGGGAGGAAATTCGTGCCTGGCTGGAGATTACATGGGCATGGGGGATTATTCTTTTAACGAACCTTTAGAGCCCGGCGATCAAATTATCTTTGACGATATGATTCATTACACAATGGTGAAGACGACGTTCTTCAACGGAGGTAAACCACCCTTCTATCGGAATATGGACTTTAGAGGATGAGTTTGTAATGATTAAACAATTTACTTACGAAGATTATAAAAACAAGCTTTCCTAAATTAGAGTCCACTCCGAAAAGCCATTCTGCCCCTAAATCCCCTAAAGGGGGACTTGTTTAAGGCGCTGATATTCAATGTTTCACCCTTTAGGGTTGGGGTAAAAAACATTGAACATCAATATTTTACATTTTTCGGAGTGGACTCAACCTTAAAATACAAAAAAGCCACTTAAAAAATGGCTTTTTTGTATGATTTACAAACTACTAATATTTTACAGTGATCTATTTCACTTTATCAACGATGGCTTTGAACGCTTCGGGTTGATTCATTGCTAAATCGGCTAATACCTTACGATTTAGCCCGATATTTTGCTTTGACAATTTACCCATAAATTGGGAATACGTCATACCATATTGGCGAACGCCGGCATTGATACGAATAATCCACAATCCTCTGAAGTTACGTTTTTTTGCTTTTCTGTCGCGATAAGCATACTGTTGACCTTTTTCCCAGGTGTTTTTGGCTACTGTCCAGACATTTTTACGTTTTCCGAAATAACCGCGAGTAAGTTTTAGTATTTTTTTTCTTCTAGCTCTTGAAGCTACATGATTTACTGATCTTGGCATAATTTTATCTCCATTTAATTTTTGCTACAGCGGTTGCAAATTATAGCAACTCTTGACTGCTGTATGCAAGGGTTAATGACTCCGTTAGCGAACTAACAGACTAACATAAGTTTTACTTTTCTTAAATCCGTTGGATCAACGATTGCTGAGTAACCTAAGTTACGTTTACGTTTTGTTGATTTTTTGGTTAAGATGTGGCTTTTGTAAGCGTGTTTACGTTTTATTTTACCGGTACCTGTGAAAGAAAAACGTTTCTTTGCAGCAGATTTGGTTTTTACTTTTGGCATTTTAATCTGTTTAAAAGGTTAATAATTGTAGTTGTAAATCAATTTCTTTATTTCTTTGGAGTGAGAATCATGATCATTCGCTTGCCTTCGAGTTTTGGTAACTGTTCGGGTTTGCCAAATTCGCTACATGCCTGAGCAAATTCGAGTAATTTGATCTCACCTTTTTCCTTGTATATGATCATTCGCCCTTTAAAGAACACATCCACCTTTACTTTATTTCCATCTTTCAGAAAATTAATGGCATGCGTGACTTTAAAATTAAAATCGTGATCATCGGTATTCGGTCCGAGACGAATTTCTTTAACCACAATTTTGGCTGTTTTCGCTTTAATTTCTTTTTGTTTCTTTCTTAATTCGTAAAGAAACTTTTGGTAATCCAAGATTTTACAAACCGGAGGATTTGCTGTAGGAGAAATCTCTACCAAATCCAATTCACTTTTACTTGCCAAGTCCAAGGCATCCCGTAAGTTCATAATGGTTGGACCTTCATCTGTTACCAAACGCACTACCGGTGCGGTAATTAACTCGTTAATTCTGTGGGGCTGCTCCTTAACTCTAGGAGTATATCTTCTATTATTGCCCGACTTTTGGATCATTGCTGCTATAGCTCAATTCCTTTCTTTTTGTGAATACTCTGATTAATTATCTGACATCAACAATTCAATTTCATCGTTGATTATTTTTGCAAATGTATCAATTTTCATCATACCTTTATCACCTTCTCCATGTTTTCTGACGGAAATGGTATTTTCGGCTTCTTCTTTTTCGCCTACAATAAGCATAAAGGGGATTTTTTTAATTTCTGCATCGCGGATTTTTTTCCCTGCTTTTTCATTTCTGTCGTCAACAACACAACGGACATCCAGCAATCCAAGTTGTTTTTTTCACCTTTTCTGCATAATCCAAATATTTCTCGCTGATCGGCAGAACGATGGCTTGCTCAGGAGTTAGCCACAACGGGAAATTTCCGGCGGTATGCTCAATCAACACAGCCACAAAACGTTCCATCGATCCAAAAGGAGCTCTATGAATCATAATCGGGCGATGTTTTTGATTATCGCTTCCGGTATATTCCAAATCGAAACGTTCGGGCAGGTTATAATCCACTTGAATGGTTCCCAACTGCCACTTACGGCCAATGGCATCTTTTACCATAAAATCAAGTTTCGGCCCATAAAATGCAGCTTCACCTATTTCAACTACCGTGTTCAATCCTCTTTCCTTGGCAGCCTGCATGATTTCACTTTCGGCTCTATCCCAATTTTCATCCGTGCCGATATATTTTTCTTTATTATTTGGATCGCGAAGAGAAATTTGAGCAGTGAAATTTTCAAATTTTAATGTTTTGAAAATGTATAATACAATATCTATAACTTTTTCAAATTCTTCGAGCAATTGATCAGGGCGCACAAATAGATGTGCATCATCCTGCGTAAATCCTCTTACTCTGGTTAAGCCATGTAATTCACCACTCTGCTCATAGCGGTAAACAGTACCGAATTCAGCAAAGCGCAAGGGCAAGTCTTTGTAAGAGCGAGGCTTTGAAGCATAAATCTCGCAGTGATGTGGGCAATTCATCGGTTTCAGAAAGAATTCTTCCCCTTCGGTCGGAGTAGTAATCGGACGGAATGAATCCGCACCGTATTTCTGATAATGACCCGAAGTTTTATAAAGTTCCACATTTCCGATATGAGGCGTAATCACTTGTTCGTAACCATAAGCTCTCTGAACTTTTTTTAGAAAATTTTCCAGACGTTCACGAAGTGCCGCTCCTTTGGGCAACCAAATCGGAAGGCCCGAACCCACACGTTGTGAAAACATAAATAGTTCCAACTCTTTTCCCAGCTTGCGATGATCGCGTTTTTTTTGCTTCTTCAAGTAATACTAGATATTCATCCAATTCCTTTTTCTTCGGAAAAGTAATCCCATAAACACGGGTAAGCTGTTTGCGCTTTTCGTCGCCACGCCAATACGCACCGGCAAGGCTCAACACTTTAAATGCCTTGATTACTGAAGTGTCTGTAAGATGCGGACCACGGCATAAGTCGGTAAACTTACCGGTTTCGTAAAAAGTGATAGTACCGTCTTCCAAATCGTTGATCAGCTCCAGTTTATATTCGTCTCCTTTAGCTTGAAAATAAGCCAATGCTTCGGCTTTAGTCTTATCAATACGGACAAACGTTTGTTTTTGTGAAGCCAATTCCATAAATTTCTGTTCGATTTTTTCAAAATCTTCAGGAGTTATGGTATAATCCATAAAATCGATATCGTAATAAAAACCGTTTTCGATATCAGGACCTATTCCAAATTTTGCGCCCGGATAAAGAATTTCTATAGCTTCGGCCATTAAGTGAGCGGAAGAATGCCAAAATGTAGCTTTTCCCCTCGGGATCGTTCCATGTACATATTTTAATATTTGCATCCTCTTCAATAGGGCGCATCAATTCAATAGTTTTACCATTAGCAACGATAGATATAGCGTTACGAGCCAATCCTTCACTGATATTGCGTGCTATTTCATAACCCGAAACTCCTTTTTCAAATTGCTTTACCGAACCATCCGGAAGTGTTATATTAATCATCGAAAATTATTTTTTAATTTAGCCTGCAAAAGTAATCATTTTTATCGACTTATCCCACCTTTTTTACCCTTTTATAAATATTTTTTTATGTTAAGTTGCGCCAATTATAATATCTTGTAATGATTTTTTTCGAACAAACCATGGCTATTTTTCTGATTTGATAAAATATTTTATGATGAAATAAAAGATTAAAACCGCTAATGTTGTGTGCAGTATTTGACTTCGTACTACGGTCTATTTTGTTGATCGGTTTATTAGTTTATATGTCCCGAAAAATAAAAAAATCAAAGATTTCTATTTTTCGGGAATCCTCGAAAAACAACGATCCGCGAATTGGCGGACTGTTTTTATGGATTGATAAGGGAACCCGAAATCAGTAAAAAGTGAAAAGTAAAAAAAATCGAGCCAGACAATATCCGCTTTGCAATAAACTTATAAACCTATCAACTTTTCAACTCATTATCCCAATAAGCGAAGCTGGGTTTTCATCCCGTACTTAAAAAATCAACAAATTAGAAACCATTAATTTAAGAAGATATTCCTAAATCGATTATCTTTGTATCCTTTTAATCAGGGGAAATAACAAAATGAAGAAGATTTTAATTGCAATTTTAGTTCTACTTATTGCTGGCAACACCTATGCAGCTTATCTTTTAAACCTTCCATACGAAATCAAACAACCCAACGGAAAGACTATTTCCTGCTTTGTTTCCGGGGATGAATTTTTCAACTGGATTCACGATGCCGATGGTTATTCCATTATACAGGGACAAAAAGATGCATGGTACTATTACGCGATTAAAGTGGATGAAAAAATAGTAGCTTCCACCTATCGTGTAGGAGAAGTAAACCCCAAAGAAATTGAAACACTAACTCCATGGGTTAAGATATCGGAAAAGGAATATAAAAAAAGGAAAGATGCATTTTTTGCTCCGGTTAAAAATAGTCCACCAAAAGTAAATCCTACTGGAATGATCAACAATGTTGTAATTTACATCCGCTTTGCCGGAGAAACTGAAATAACAACTACTCGTAGCACATACGACAATGTGATGAACAATCCCAGCCCAAACTCTTTGAAGTCGTATTATACCGAAGTATCGTATGGAAACTTAACGATTAATAGCACGCATTATCCCGCTTGCAGCTTCCCTACCACAACCAACGTATCATACGAAGACTCACATCCGAGAGGATATTTTCAACCGTATAACGAAACTAACAATCCCGACGGCTATACCAACGACAGGACAGAACGCGAACAGCAATTGCTTGCAGATGCAATTGCATGGATAAATACAAATAGTCCGGTTCCTTCCTCGCTCAACATCGATAATGACAACGACGGTTATGTTGACAACGTTTGTTTTATGATTAAAGGTAGTTCGGGAGACTGGGCTGAACTATTATGGGCTCACCGTTGGATGTTGTTTAGCCAAAATGTCTATATTAACGGGAAACAGGTTTATGACTATACATTTCAACCCGAAAATCAAGTAAGTTGGACAACCTTATCACACGAGATGTTTCATGCTCTTGGGGCTCCGGATCTCTATCACTATAATAATCAAGGGGTACTCACTCCTGTAGGCAACTGGGACATCATGGAATCAGGTTCGGGTCACATGGGTGCTTACATGAAATGGAAATATGCAAACCAGGAATGGATCAACAACATTCCTGAAATTACGGCCAACGGGCAATATTGGATACATCCTCTCACTAGTACTACAAAAAATTGTTATAAAATTGCATCTCCAAATTCATCTACAGAATTTTTCATTGTTGAATTTCGTAAGAAAATTGTCGGAACTTATGAGAATAATATTCCCGGAAGCGGGCTTTTAGTCTATCGCATCAACACCAATTATAACGGGAATGCCGATGGCCCACCCGATGAAGTATATATCTATCGCCCTTACGGCAACAGCGATAACGACGGGTACATCAATAATGCTGCATTCGGGCAAAATTATAATCGCACTTACATGAGTAATTACACTAATCCTGCTTCATTACTTACCGATGACTCTAATGGTAGTTTAGATCTATACAATATCTCGGAAGTGGGTGACAGCATGTCTTTTTGGGTAAACGTGGGGGTTGCTTCACAATATCAAATTACGGCAGCCTCTAACAATACTGACATGGGAACCGTAAGCGGAGGAGGAAGTTTTGCACCAAACAGCATTGTAACCGTTCATGCCATACCTGCTGCCGGTTATCGTTTTGTAAAGTGGAGTGAAATTCCATCTTGGCGCTCATCAAATGCAACTTACTCATTTTCGGCCGACCACAATGCAACTCTCACTGCCATGTTTGCCCCCCTCGATTCGGTATGCCTTGGAGGAACACAATCAAACTCTTCTTTAGTCCCTACAATATTCTGGAAAAAATCATCAAACATAAACGCCGGAAACAACCTTACCTTTTATGTAACAGAAGGTGCCACGTACACATGGGTCGCTCTGTCCAACCGATGGAGGAACTGCCAATTTTGACTCAGAATTAACCTTATTTAAGTTTGATAATGATTCTTTGTTAGCTTATAATGACGACGGCTGTGGCATTTATGGAAATTCAAAGCTAATATGGACTTCTCCGTTCACAGGCAAAGTAAAGTTAAAAATATCGGAGTTTACTTGCAAAACGAATACACTTGGGAGCATAGTAGCATACAAATCAAACACAGTTGCTCCAAAATGCACCATTAATATAACTGTAGATCCTGTTGATTGTGGAGCCACCTATATTGGTGACGGCCAATACAATATCGGCGAACAAGTTATCACGCGCACTTATACATTGAGTGGATACACTTTTTTAGGATGGTTCGAGAATGGTGTAAAAGTCAGCAATTCATACGTTTATGTTTTTTCTGCTGAAGGGACTCGAAACCTGGTATTAAAATTTGGTATTGGAAACAGAATTAACGAAAACACACTTGAAGCATCATCAGCCTATTACAATTCTGTTTTAGATGCCATTATTATTGATGGGAACAACATTGACACACAAACCATTACTATATTTGACATCACTGGGAGAAAATTATATACCGAAAAAATTTCAAAACGTGAAACACCCTATTATTTTTCTACATCAATGTTTGCTAATGGCATTTACATTATTGAACAAAAAAACAATGTGCAGCGCATTTCTTCGAAAATCAGAATAATAAAACCATAGTCATATTTCTTGTATTGCTGCCTTCAAATGATATAAATTAATCTGAATAGTTTTTTATCAAACACTGCGTTGTGTAATAACAAATTTTTATCTAACAAAGAACACATTCAATGATGTTTTGTATATTTGTACGATCATTAAATTTAGAAAATAAATAGTGCCACAGATAAACGAACAAAATCTTCGAAGATACAGCAATCTGGAACTCATCAGCAAACAAGCAGTGGAAGGATTCATCACGGGACTGCACAAAAGCCCGTTTCATGGGTTTTCGGTGGAATTTTCGGAGCACAGATTATATAACCCCGGAGAATCTACGCGCAACATTGACTGGAAACTATACGCACGTAGCGATAAACTATTTGTAAAACGATACGAAGAGGAAACAAACCTGCGCTGCCGAATATTAATAGACACTTCGTCCTCAATGTATTTTCCAATTCGCCCAAAATTAGACTTCAACCATCTGAATAAATTGTGGTTTTCCGTATATGCATCGGCAACATTAATACAACTCTTTCGAAAGCAACGCGATGCATTTGGTCTCACCCTATTTTCGGAAACTATTCAGCTAAATACTCCGGCTCGTTCGACCCCTGTGCACCAACGCGTTATTTTTAACGAGCTTGAAAATCTACTCCTTCCCTACAACAATTTGCAGCAAAAAACCACACAAGTAGCTTCGGCTTTAAATGAAATTGCAGAGCGTATTCACCGCCGCTCACTAGTAGTAATTTTCAGCGATATGTTCGAAAATTCAGAACATGAAAACGACCTATTTAGTGCAATCCAACATCTTAAGTATAACAAACACGAAGTCATTCTTTTTCATGTCTATGATAAAAAGTTGGAACTTGATTTTGAATTTGAAAATCGTCCTTATCGCTTTATCGACATGGAAAGCGGAAACGAACTCAAGCTTCATCCGAATGAGATTCGAACTCGGTACGTCCAAGCAATGGCAAAAAAGCATCAAGAACTAAAATTAAAATGCAACCAATTTCAAATTGATTATATTGAAGCTGATATTGAGCAAGGGCTCCATCAGATTTTACTCCCCTATTTGCTAAAAAGAGAAAAATTACACTAATGAAAACACCTGAAAAAATTCCGATTACAGCGTGGGACGATTCCGACAAGCCCCGTGAAAAAATGATGCTTAAAGGGAAAAATGCCCTATCTGATGCCGAATTGATTGCAATTTTAATGAGATCGGGCAATAAAAAAGAAAACGCTGTAGATTTAGCCAAGCGCATTTTAAATGAAAACCAAAACAATCTGCTCGAACTTTCACGAAAATCAATTACAGACCTCACTAGATATACCGGTATCGGCGAAGCCAAAGCGATGGCAATTATTGCTGCTTTGGAACTAGGGCAGCGTCGCAGGCAAAGCGAAGTAGTCGAACGAAAAAAAATAACCTCATCTCACGATGCGTTTGAATACATGTCTCTGTATCTCAGCGATTTGAATCACGAAGAATTTTGGATATTACTTCTAAACAGGGCAAATCAAGTAATAGCACAGCAAATGATTGGACAAGGAGGAATTTCTTCCACTGCCGTCGATTTAAAAAAAATTTTCAAGCAAGTATTCAATTATCAAGCTTCAGGTGTAATCTTAACCCATAATCATCCTTCGGGAAATATCAATCCAAGTGATCAGGACAATCTTCTCACACGCAAAATATCAGAAGCTGCAAAACTCATGGAAATTAATATTCTAGATCATCTTATCATTTCTGCAAATAGCTATTACAGTTATGCAGACGAAGGCAATCTTTAATTATTATCGGCAGGAAATTAAGCAAAATGATAAAAATTCTTACAATTATCGGGGCTCGCCCTCAAATTATTAAAGCGGCAGCTATCAGTAGAGCTATATCCGCTGATTTTTCACATCGAATAAAAGAATATATTCTCCATACAGGTCAACATTACGACGAAAAGATGTCGAAAGTGTTTTTCGATGAACTAAACATTCCACATCCCGACTTTAACTTGCAAGTAGGCTCTGGTATGCATGGCATGCAAACTGCAAAAATGATTGAAGGCATCGAAAAAATTGCTATTGACCTCCATCCCGATTACTTACTGGTTTATGGTGACACCAACTCTACTCTCGCCGGGGCAATTGCTGCATCTAAACTACATCTTCCTGTAATCCACGTGGAAGCGGGACTACGATCGTACAACAAAAGCATGCCCGAAGAAATTAACCGAATTATGTGCGATCATGTCTCCACATTACTCTTTTCACCCACAATCACAGGAGTTGAAAACCTGAAAAAAGAAGGTTTTTGTATCGACAATCAGCCTCCATATACAATTGATAATCCAAAAGTGTATCACAGTGGCGATATCATGTATGATAACAGCCTGTACTTTGCTGAATTTGCTAAAAAAAACGCATCTGTATTAACTCAATTTTCCGTACAAGCAAATCAATTTATTTTATGCACCATTCATCGAGACAATAATACGGATTGCCCTGAGCGATTAAATTCTATTTTCAATGCGCTAGAAACCATTGCTGAGCTTAGTAAGCAAAGGATAATCCTTCCCATGCACCCTCGAACAAAAAAAATACTTGCCTCTTCGGGAGACCTTTTTGAAAAGATACGTTTTAATCCGAATATTATCATCACAGAACCAGTATCCTTTTTAGACATGATTCAACTTGAAGCGAACTCCTCTTTAATCATCACCGATTCAGGGGGCGTGCAAAAAGAGGCATACTTTTTTCGGAAACCTTGCGTTATTCTCAGACCGGAAACCGAATGGGTTGAACTAGTAAAAAACGGAACTGCAATTTTGGCCGATGCTGATATGAAAAAAATTATTTTTTCATTCAAAACACTTTTTAACAATGCAGAATTAGTTTTTAATCCTATATTTGGCAATGGAAAAGCAGCAAGCTTTATCTGTACTAAAATAATGGAACATGCAGAGAATAATTGATATGACAATTCAAGAGCAAAAAACCGTATTAAGAAAATACATTAAACAGCTCAAAAGCAGCCTCTCAAAGGAGGATATGGAACAACAATCTACTGAAATTTGCAATTTAGTAGAGCAAATGGATGAATTTAAAAATTCAAATATTATTCTTCTTTACTGGGCAATGAATGATGAAGTTAATCTTTTTAAACTTATCGAGAAATGGTATAAGCATAAAACCATATTATTGCCTTGCGTAACAAACGACATACTTGAATTTAGGCAATTTACCGGGTTCGATGCCCTCAAACAAGGGCCATCGTTTGGCATTCCCGAACCCACCGGCGAATTGTTTAAAGCTATTGACACCATTGATTTAGCAATTATTCCGGGAGTTGCTTATGATATTAACAACAACCGAATGGGTAGAGGAAAAGCTTACTACGATAAGTTTTTAGCCCATGCTAGAGCTTTTAAAGTTGGAGTATGTTTTAATGTTCAACTTTTCGAACAAGTACCGCATGATGCTTTAGATATTAAAATGGATATTGTAATTTCTCCTAAAGCTTCATTTACCCACGAAAAAATCATCAAGGAGATTATTCTAAATTAAGTGGTAAACATAAATAACAAAAGCCGCCTTGCAAAACAAGACGGCTTTTGTTATTTATATGGCTACCGATCAACGGGAAGTATTTTTCCAACCTCTTCGTTCCATGGTAATCCGTATTTTCCCAATACATCCAAAAACGGATCGGGATTAAATTCTTCAACATTAAAAACACCTTTTCCACTCCACTTTCCGGTTAAAAACATCATTGCCCCCACCATGGCAGGAACGCCTGTAGTATAAGAGACTGCTTGTGCTCCAATTTCTTTAAAAGTCTCTGCATGATTACAATTGTTCCAGATAAAATAGCTGGTTTCTTTTCCATCTTTTATTCCTTTTATCTGGCAACCGATTGATGTTTGCCCGTGGTAATTTTCACCCAGACTCGCCGGTTCGGGAAGCACCGCTTTCAAAAATTGTAACGGAACAATTTCCTTGCCTTCATACTTGATGGGAACAATACTGGTCATTCCGATTTCTTGAAGAAGGGTCAATGCGCTGATATATTTCTGACCGAAAGTCATCCAGAAACGCGCACGTTTAAGCGTCGGAAAGTTCTTAGTCAGTGATTCCAGTTCCTCGTGGTAGAGCAAATAAGATTCTCTATCGCCGATACCCGGATATTCGATGGGTTTATGAATTTCTAGCGGTTGTGTTTCAATCCATTTCCCATTTTCCCAGTAGCGACCGTTTTGGGTAATTTCACGAATATTGATTTCCGGATTAAAGTTGGTGGCAAACGCTTTACCATGATCACCGGCATTGCAATCGACGATATCGAGGGTGTGTATTTCATCAAAATAATGTTTGGCGGCATAAGCCGTGAAAACACTGGTAACACCAGGATCGAACCCGCACCCCAAAATAGCCGTCAATCCGGCTTCTTTAAAACGTTCATGATATGCCCATTGCCAGCTGTATTCAAATTTTGCCACATCAATGGGCTCATAGTTTGCCGTATCGAGATAATTTGTTTTGGTTGCCAAACAAGCATCCATAATGTGTAAATCCTGATATGGCAATGCCACATTAATGACCAGCTCAGGGTTAAAACTACGGATAAGTGCAATAGTTTCTTCTACATTGTCGGCATCAACTTGTGCAGTTTTAACTCTGTTACCCCCAATCGCAGCTGCAATTTTATCACATTTTGCTTTTGTGCGACTAGCTAGCAATATTTCGCTAAACACTTCAGGAACCGAGGCACATTTGTGAGCTACTACTGCTCCTACTCCACCGGCACCAATAATCAAAACTTTTCCCATACGTATTTCGTTATTTTATTTTTTGCAAAAGTACAAAAAATTAGCAACAGTGAGATGTTTGATACAATAAAAAAAGTCCTGCAAATGCAGGACTTTTTTTATTGTATTTCAAAAACAATTATCTAACAATGTTAATTTTTTGAGTAGTAACTTTATTGTCGGTTATAACTTTAACCAAATAAGTACCTTGAGCTAAATTGGAAATACCAATCATATTTTGATTGCCATAACTTGCAACTTTAGCACCGGTTAAGTTGAAGATTTCAACAGTTTGGATGTGATTAGAAGAGATAAACAATTTGTCATTTGCCGGATTTGGAAATACAGAAACAACTTCAGCTGCACTTTCTGAGATTCCAGTATTAACTGCAAGTGTAATATCATCTAAATATAAAGCCCACATATCTGCGTCACTTGTTGCATGGAATCCAAAATAATAAGTACCAGCAGTAGCAATAGTGAAATTATCACGTCCCTGAACATAAACAGTATCTGTAATACTAGCATGAGTTCCAATTGTGTTTGTCATAGCTGCAACAGTAGAAGTAGAACCGTAAGCCACAGTAAAAGCTTCAGGATAAGTAGCTGATCTTGCTCTGTAATAATACGATAATTGATAATTTCCAGGAGCTAAAGTTGTAGGACTAGTAATTAGCCAATCATCACCAGCATTGCTAGCTGTATAATAATATGATGCGTGATTTGTTCCTCCATGTGGATGTGAATCATCCAAATCCCACGTGGTAGCATCCGCATTTGCATCTACAATGCTCCAGCAGGTAGGAGGAAAAGTAGTCGCTTCAAAACCTTCGGTCCATGGCAATGAAGTTGCAGGAGTACAAACAAGGCCACTTCCTGAAAGAGCAACAGTAACATTCCCTGCATTTGTTGCAATAGTTACCGTTTGATCTGCAGCACCAGCAACTGTTGGTGTAAATGTAAAAGCAAACGTAGCTGACTGTCCAGCAGTTAAACTAACAGAAGCAGGGACTAGAGTTGTGGTATAAGGAGCACTTAATCCTGTGATTCCCGAAACGGTAAGAGTACCTGCACCCAATATTTTGTAAAGAAATAGTTGGAGATGTTACTGAATTACCAACAATCACCTGACCAGCATTCCATGTCTCAGGAGAACAAAGAGCAACAGGAGTGGTAAGAGCCCGTTCCATCAACCATTGCACGAATATTCCAAGACCCGGTTAAATCAGCATTTAAATCTGTTAAGTGTTGCCATGTACCATTATAAATAATCCAGTTTCCCATTAGGGACACTAACAGTTGAAGAATCACAACCCAATGGATATCCGCCAGTAACAACAACTTCATAACCGATGTACAACGGAGTAGTTGGAATTGCAAGAGGAGTAGTTAAAACCACTTCGTTCCATCCTTCAACAGCAGTAAATGGTTGAGACAACAACGAAGTAACACCTTGATCCGAAAAAATCTTAAGTGCAGCTGAGGTAACAACGGTTGCGTTTGAAATATATAGTTTAACAGAAGTAATGGTATTGCCTGCGGCATTATGAGCTGAAGTTAATGAAGCTGGATAATAGCAATAAACACCATGAGTAGCAGCTGCATTAGTGCCTATCCCATCATAATTATCAGTAACGTCGTAATGAAGTGAATCTACTATAGCTTTTGGCACTGGGAAGAAGATTGTTAATTATCTTACTTGTCCTTACAGCACTAAAATTTGACTTACCCTGCTTTATTTGAGCAAAAGTAATTGCGCTTATAAACATTAAAGCGACTAAAATTGTAATTTTTTTCATTGTTTATCTGTTTTTAATTTATAAGATTTCCGTTTTCAGTGCAAATATTACCAAATAAAACCGATTCAGGAAAATTATTTAACAAAAAAATTGCATAAAACGAATTATTCACTGAACTATTTTCACCGATATTCTTTTCGATTTATATTCAGAACCGATTACCCCACCGATAGGCTTGCCATTTTGCAGCGAAAGCGTAACTTTTCGTACAATAGAAAGCTCTCCATTACCGACTTTTATAGGTAACAAATCGTTGCTTCCCAAAGTAAGCGAAGTTGCTCCTACAATTTTAGGCGAAAAATAATGGGTTTGAGTAGAATCGCTAAGTAATATTTCAATCTCGTCTTTAGATGAGAGAGGTACTCCCGTCCAAGAGATCACCCCCCCCTTTTGATTTGGAGATGGTTGTATTTTTCAGAATCGGTTCTGCAGTCATCAATGGGATCATGTTTTTAAACGACTCATTGTCATTGTTTACATATAAAAAAGGTATGTTCAACACCTACCGCTCCATTTTTTTTATATATGTACGAGGTACCGGTCCATGCACTCGTTTGCGCACTCATTGTATTATTGTTATACAAAACATTACTTTTATCCACCAACCGTAGAGTGGTCCCGTTTTCTCCCCCAAACCGGAAGCTAGCCGTAGCTTCAAATTCATTTTGCGAAGCATCGTATTCCACAAAATAGCTTTGGTAAATCTCCGATTGAGCCACTTTATTGGAATCGGAAGTTTCGTTTGATTTGCATGATGTCAATAAAAGGCAGAATAATATAATCGGCATTAAGGTTAATTTTGTTTTCATTGCATATTTTTTTTAGTTTAAACTTCTTTTTTTCTCAAAGATAACACAAATTATTATCAGTTTTGATTATAGCCCAAAATCACCTTTACCAAATTCTCTATTTGTAAGTTTTCTCCTTTAATCTGAAGGTGTGCTTGTAGAAAATACCGTTCATGGCTTTGAAGCTGATTTTCAACAAACTGCTCCAATGTTTCCAAGTTTTGAATATAATGTTCAATTTGAGCTCTCTTCTTTCTTGCATTAAAAAGTCGAATTGACAATGATTTGGGGGACATTTGGATGTAAATGGAAACCCCATGCATATTTATGCGCTTCATATTATCACTGTTGCATGGCAAATCGCCACCACAAGAGACCACCCCATCGTTTAGCGATTGAAGTTCACGAATAACCTCAACTTCTGTCTGCTGGTAAAGCGAAAACCCATATTTTTGAATAATCTCGTACTCGGACAAGTTAAAACGTTCTTCTATCATTCGATCGGTATCGAAAAAAGGGCAGTTTAACCTTTTAGCTAATTTTCTGCCTACAGTGCTCTTCCCCGAGCCCATAAAACCAATTAAATAATATACCATAAAAAAAGGGCATCGTCAGGATGCCCTAAGATTTTGTTAATTTACTTTATAAATGGTTCCGCCACCCTCGCCTTTTTGAGGGTCCCCTTTGATTTCAATTGCACCGTCTTTGAGAACTTCTCCCTGTAAGGTTAGTGTTATATTCGATTTTTTCGGATCATTTGTAATTACAGTAATTGTCTTGTGCTGTTGGCCTACTTTTCCTGTAGTATTAAACGTGGCTTTAATGTGAGTGGTTTCTCCGGGCTCTACCTCCATTTTTTCAGGTTGAGTTGCCGTACATCCGCAACTTGCCTTAACTTTTCGGAAAATTAATTTCGATTTTCCTGTATTCGTTATCACAAAATTATACTCAACCATATCCCCTACTTTCACTTTTCCAAAATCGTAAGCTTCTTTTTCGACGGTGATCGCCGGTGCATTTGCCATTTGTTCGGGAGTCAGCTTTGAAAAATCCTCACTAATATTTGCACTCAAATAAACAAGCTTGTCAACCTGAGCCGTATCATTCGTGGTAATCGAAAATTTATCATAAGCAAAGCCTATTTCATTTCGCTTGGCTGCATCATATTTTACAATAATTTTGCCTGTTTTACCCGTATCTAATTTTGTAAGAATCGGGTTAAGAATAGTTACGTATGACGGTAATTTATCATAATTAAACTCTATTCTTTTCGCACCTGCATTCACAACCTTTAATGTATCAATTTTTGTTTCGGTATTTGTAAGGTTAAAACTTAAATGATTGGTAAAAAAGCGAAGAGATCCTTGTTGCATAGGGTACAACTCATCACGGGTTTTCGGGTGTTCCAAAACATTTCCCTTGATTATCAATGTAATATTTGGAGAAGCCGGGTCATTCGTTGTAACGGCAATCGACTTATTAAAGACTCCAGGACGACGAGTCGGATCGTAAGTCGCTTTAACAACACCCGAGCCACCCGGCTTTACCGGTTCTTTTGTATATTCGGAAGTAGTACAACCACATCCAGGGCGAACATTTAAAATCTGAATATCTTCTTTTCCAACATTTGTAAACTTGAACACACAGGTTTGCGGACCTTTTTCCTCTTTAATGGTCTTAAAATCATAAGTTAACGTTTCAAATTTAATGCTGGCAGGTTTGCTTGAAACAATTGAGCCTTCTGTTTTTTTATTATCATTTGCCTGATTTGCTGTTGTGGAAAATGATTTTTTAGATGCTCCATTCTGCCCCATTGTGAATCCAATAAAAGCCATTGATAACAGTGTTAATGAAATCTTTTTCATTGCTTTACCTTTTTTTGTTTTAAATTATAATTCCGTTTTTTCGGAATACTTTTAGTTTTTTAATTATTCTTATGACAAAAATAATCAATTTTTAGTTGCTAGGAATAATATATTTTTTTTAAAGTATATCTATTTATCGGCAATAAGTGCTTTAGCAAAATCATCAAGCACAATCCCATCAAAATTGCCGGAACTCATTAACAATAAATTGGTTTGATTCAACTCAAGAGAGGAAAGCCATTGTTTAAGATCATCCGAATGATTAAAAACAAGAATATCTTTCCGATTAAAATTACGAAAAACATCTTCTGCCGTTAACAATGGTAATCTCTTGAGTTGAAGTGCATGTTCGCTGTAAAAAACAACAGCAACATCTGCCCCATTCATACTATTCTTATACTGAGATAAAAAAGATGCATTTAGGCTACTGTAAGTATGCAATTCCATACAAGCGACTAATTTCCGATTGGGATATTGCTCCTTTACCGCATCAATTGTAGCTTTAAGTTTTGATGGAGAGTGTGCAAAATCCTTATAAATATTGGTACTATCGCTCTTTGCAATACATTCCAACCGCTTTGAAGCTCCTTTAAATGATTGCATTTGAGTATAAAATTCTTCATCAGATATACCTAATTGGTTGCAAACCGATCGCGCACCCTCAATATTCATCAAATTATGTTTTCCGAACACCTGCAAAGCATACTGTTGATTATTGTGTAAAAGTATCGTTTTGCTGTTTTCTATCAAATAATCGGGAACGGAATATGGATATTTATTTTTCACTGGAGATTTCTGTGCGATTTTACGCACTTCATCATCTTCATTACAGTAAATTAAAGCACCATCTTCAGGCAACAACGAGGCAAAAATCTCAAATTGTTGGATATAGTTTTCAAATGTAGGAAATACATTAAAATGATCCCACGCAATTCCACTGATCAAGGCTATATCGGGCATGTAGAGATGAAATTTCGGACGACGGTCAATGGGTGAGGTCAAATATTCATCTCCTTCAATAACCATTACCGGAGCCGAATCGGAAAGCTTTACCATCACATCAAATCCCTGAAGTTGTGCACCAACCATATAATCAGCATCTATTTTCAAATTTTGAAGCACATGCAGAATCATTGAGGTTATTGTTGTTTTTCCATGGCTTCCACCTATTACTACCCTTTTTTTATTTTTAGATTGTTGATATAAAAACTCGGGATAAGAATAAATCTTTACACCTAATTCTTTTGCTCTAACTAACTCCGGATTATCCTCATGAGCATGCATTCCCAAAATCACAGCATCCAGCCCAATTGTTATTTTTGAAGCATCCCAACCCAACTCAGCAGGAAGAATACCCTCTTTTTCAAGACGTGTTCGTGAAGGTTCAAAGATTTCATCGTCGGAACCCGTAACAGAATCTCCTTTACGACTAAGGGCAATAGCCAAATTATGCATAGCACTTCCACCAATCGCAATAAAATGTATATTCATTCGTCTTAATTTTTTTAATAACTACAAACTTACATAATAATAATCGGTTGAAATTTGAAAATTCATAAAGTTATAAAATCATAAAAGTTGAAAAGTAGTTGGAGGGGAAATGGTGAAAGGGTAAAGGGTAAAAGGTGAAAGGGTAAAGGGTGAAAGGGTAAAGGGTAAAGGGTAAAGGGTAAAAGGTGAAAAGGTGAAAGGGTGAAAGGGCACAAAGGCACAAGGTTCCTTTAGACTTTTTACTTTATGGACTTTCGACTTTACAGACTCAAAAAAGGTTATTTTTGTAGAAAAAATTCTATGAAGGCAAAAATTCATCCTTTTATTACCGAATACTGGAAATTAGATGGCGGGAGTTGCTTTGGGGTAATTCCCAAAACTATATGGAGCAAAATTAGCCCTCCCGACGAATTTAACCTAATAAATATAGCTTCAAGATGCTTACTAATAGAAAGCAATCAAAAAAAAATACTCATTGATACCGGTATTGGAAATAAATTTGGTTCCAAATTCTACTCTTATTTTTTCAGATCAAAAATCAGGTCCATTTCGACGTGCATTCAAGATCTGGGCTTTGCCCCCGAAGAAATTACCGATGTGATTTTTACACATCTTCATTGGGATCATGTTGGTGGAGCCACATTCATCAATGAACATGGAAACGCCGAACTCTATTTTCCAAAAGCTACACATTGGTGCACAAAAACAGGTTGGGAATGGGCTATAAATCCAAGTCCAAGAGAAAAGAAAGCCTTCTTTAAAGAGGACCTTATTCCTATTTTTAATTCCGGAAAACTGAAATTTATTGAACATTCTGGTCCTTTTAACATTGAATTTTCCATTCTTAATGGGCATACAATTGGTCAGCTCATTCCAACAATCGCAACAGATAAAGGCCGAATGGTCTTCTCCGGAGATTTTATCCCTTCAAAAGCGCATATCCCGATTCCCTATATTCCCAGTCAAGATATTCAACCATTAATTTCCATGAATGAGAAAGAAAGATTTTTCGATAAAACGGCAGACTGCAATATTACAATTATGTTTCAACACGATGCTGTAAATGAATGCTGCAAATTAACGAGCACACCAAATGGAGTGGAAGGTACAGAAAGCTTTATTTGGGGAAACATCTAAATAGAATTCGTATGAAAAAAATTCACAATGGTTACTCAATTTTGAAAGATTATAATTGTTTCGGGTGCTCGCCCGATAATCCGATCGGTTTGTGCCTTAATTTTTATGAAGATGGCGAGTATGTGATTTCGAAATGGACTCCGACCCCTAATTATGAAGGATATCACAATGTTTTACATGGTGGAATTCAAGCTACTTTGATGGACGAAATCGCCAATTGGGTAATCATCAATAAGCTCCAGCAAACAGGTGTCACAAAAAATCTCTCCGTTAATTATTCAAAATCGGTCTATATTCACAAAGGTGAGCTCACAATCAGGGCAAAAGTAGCTCACACTCAAAAAAACGAAGCTACAATTCTTGCTGAGATTTTAGACATAAATGGAGATATTAGATCCTCTGCCACCGTTTGCTATGCTACATTTCCCGATCAGGTTGCACGTATTAAGTATCACTTTCCGGGATGTGAGAATTTTTATGCGGAAGAGGACGAATAAAGGAGGTATTTATTTTTAAACAGAATATAATGTATAAAAAAAGGAGATTAAAATCTCCTTTTTTGTATGATTTAAGCATAACTCGATTAGTAGTGTAAACGCGTTCCTTTAGACCTTTTCATGATATAACTATTATGAATTGGCACAGTAGATCTACGAAGTTTTCTTTGATACCTACCCTTATATCGTTTAGCCGACTTAATCCGCTTATGTTTAACAATCTTTCTATAATTTCGATATGAAGGATTACAAGACTGCATCACTGATACTGCAGGAACTGCGAACAGAAAGATAAGTAAGTAAACTAACCACTTTTTATAGTGTTTCATAATATCTATAATAATGTTATATATTCCGTATTGCTTTGCCAAAAATAATTAAAAAATTCAACTTACCAAAATTATTAATTCCTTTTTTATTCAACAAATGTAATAATTATTACGAGAAAATAACCTAAATGGTTTCAATAATTGAAAAAAAAATTACACCAACAATGTATTTTACTGTTTTTCAAAGCATTAAAAATATTATCAACATTTTTAATACGTTAACAAGTCATAAATCTGAGAAAAAACAAGCAAAAAAATTTTGTCCCTCGGCAAGAATAACTATTTTTGTATATAGGCTTTGTTAAAAGTATTTTCTATTACCTAAAATATTTCACGTTAACAACAAGTTGGTAATTATAAAATTCACAAAGTCAGCTTTAGAAACCGAATAATTTTACTTAATACAATGAAGAGAATTCAACTGATAATTATTTTATTGATCGCGGCTTTTACCCTTTGTTCTTTAAATTCACAAGCACAGATAAATGAGAATCAAGATACGACAGAGCTATTCGAAAGCCTTAACGACAGCATTGATTTAATTAACAGTATAAATTATTTTGTAGATTCGCTGGGATACTATATGTTTTCGGAAGGATCGGATAGTTTGGAAATCGACAGTCCCATAAATTTATCCGATGATGACTTACCTGCATCCGACATTTATTCCGACTGGGATTCCTTAAGGGTGCATTATCCCAAATTTGACTTTGCCACCAAAACAGACACCACCGAACTCGCATTGATTGAGGACAATGCCAAATACATACAGCCGGTTCCGGGTAATGTAACCTCTAATTTTGGCATGAGGCGGCGAATGTTTCATTATGGTATTGACTTAAAGCTTAATACCGGGGATACCGTTGCTTCTGCTTTTGATGGCGTTGTTCGATTAACCAAGCGAAGCCGTTCTTATGGCTATGTAGTTGTTGTTAGGCATTACAACGGATTAGAAACGCTATATGCCCATTTATCGAAAATTTTAGTCCAGCCTAATGAAAAAGTAGATGCCGGAGATCCTATCGGATTAGGAGGAAACACGGGGTGGTCGCGCGGAAGCCATTTACACTGGGAGACCCGATACCTAGGTGCTGCAATTAATCCCAACGACATATATGATCTTACAAGCAAAACCATAAAAAAAGACACCCTTGCTATTTCGAAGCACACCTTCGAATACATGAATAAAATACATTTATACAAAAAAAGGCTAAGAGGGGCAAAAGTTCACACCGTAAAAAAGGGGGAAACACTTTCTCATATAGCAAAAAAATACGGAACAACGGTTCAGAAGCTAAAAAAAATCAACAAGATAAAAGGTGACAAAATCAACCCTAAACAGCGAATTCGCTTAAAATAAGTAATTAGAATAATATAATGTCGTATTATGTTGTCTATATGGGTTTTTATTCGTATATTTGCTTCATAATGAGATATATAACACTAAAAACAGAGGAGATTGAGGAACTAGAGCATATTCACAAGAGTAGTGCTAATAACACAATCAGAAAACGTAGTCAATGTCTTCTTTTAAGCCATAATAGACGAACGATAACTGATTTATCTATTATTTTCAACGTGAATCGGAGAACCATAGAACGTTGGTTCGAATCATGGGAGAAAAGAGGACTGGATTCACTTCCAATTATTGCAGGTAGAGGTGTTAAAACTCGACTTAAAGGGTACAATCAGGAAATATCTGAACAGCTAGAACTTCATAGTAGAAATTTAAAAAATGTACTGCTCTATTTTGAAAAGCAACATAATATTAAAATCTGCAAAAAGACTTTGCAGAATTTTTTAAAAGAAACTGGGCTATAGATGGAAAAGAGCTCGATTGTCATTAAAACACAAACGCAACAAGGAAGAATTTGAACTGAAACAACAACAAATAGAAAGCCTTAAGGAATTAGAAGAGAGTGGATATATTGATTTGTATTTTGGCGATGAAAGTCATTTTGGACTGACTCCTAATGTTCCATATGCATGGCAAACAAATGGAAACCAAATACTATTACCCGCTGCTAAAGGGAAGTTTCTAAATGTTGTAGGATTCATGAATCGAAAAAACAGCTTGTTCTTTGAAGTACTTGAAACAACATTCAATTCGGAAAAACTAATTGACTTTGTGGATCGTTTTGTTGAACAAACTACTAAGAAAACGGTGGTGATACTTGATAATTCGCCAATTCATAAATCAAAAAAGTTTCTTCTTAAAATAAAAGAGTGGGAGAAAAAAGATTTGTTGATCTTTTTCTTGCCACCATATTCTCCAGAGCTAAACTTAATCGAAATTCTATGGAAAAGAATCAAATATTATTGGATGCCATTTGATGCTTACCTCTGTTTTCAAAATCTAGAAGAAAGACTATTTGCAGTATTGAATGATTTTGGCACCAAATACGACATTAAATTTGGGTAATTACTTAGATTCGGTTTTATTCAATTTTTACAGATTAAATTATTTAGCCACAATCCTATCAACGAATAAAATTCCGTTAAGATGGTCAAATTCATGTTGAAAACAAACAGAAGTGAAACTTGCCGGGGATGTTCCTTCCAATATGTTTGTCTCTTTATTCCCGCTTTCCAAATAATATTCTACATATATTGAAGAAAAACGTTCCGTCTTCCCTGAAATATTGGGCACCGACAAGCAACCATCTCCAACAAAATTAACTTTGCGTTGCGAGTAAAAGTTTATCTTCGGATTAATAGCCACCTGAAAAGGCTTATCCGGAAGTACATCAAATCGTTTAAACAAAAATATATTTCGATGAATTCCCACTTGCGGTGCTGCAATCCCCACGCCTCCCTGAGCATTCATCGTGTATAACATTCTTCTAATCAGGCGAACCAGCACCGGATCGTTTGGGTTTGGATTTACATCTATGCTTTTTTGTCGCAAGAAAATCGAATCTTCCAAATTTGTCGTAAGCAAAACACGCATTGGTTCATTCGTATCCCCACTCATAATCAACTGCGTCTCTTCCGCAGTAAAAGGCAGATAAACGGGTGTTTCACGCGATACTGGCTCTATAAGGGATTCTTTAGAACAAGAAAGAGAGATGATTAAGCTAAAAGCAGCAATTATAATTAAGGATCTCTTCATCTTTATTTATCTGGTTTTTAAAAATTCCAACATTTTTTCGAGTGCACGTGCCCTATGACTTATTTTGTTTTTCTCATTAAGCGGCATTTGCGCAAAAGACAAATTTGAATGTGCCGGTTTAAAAATAGGGTCGTATCCGAACCCCTCGCCCCCTGTTTCGGCACAAAGAATTTCACCAAGGACTTCACCTTCAAATACATATTCAATTCCATCAAAAATCAGTGCAATCACAGTACAAAAACGAGCTTGGCGTTGACTTTCATCTTTCATTTCGAGTAGCACTTTGCGTACATTATCTTTAGGAGTACATCCTTCGCCTGCATATCGGGCTGAATAAACTCCCGGGCGACCATGCAAGGCTGAAATTTCAAGTCCGGTATCATCGGCAAAACAGTTTCTCCCGAATTTTTTATACACAAAGCGGGCTTTTTGAAGTGCATTTTCGACCAATGTAGCTCCTGTTTCGGGAATATCTTCACTGAAATTCAAATCTTTTAATGATATAAGTTTTATATTTGAAGGAAGTAATGGTCTAATTTCTCCGATTTTATGCTTGTTTTGAGTCGCAATTATTAATTCTTGAATCATACTGTTAATAGAAATTTTCTCTCGTTTTTTTAATCCGGTTAACAAAAAAACGTTCTCGTTTTAACACCAGAACGTTTTTTATAATATTAACATTATTCTTTATTTCCAGAATTCGTTGGTTTTCCCGCTTGAGTAAATTCTAAAGTTTGAGTATCTGAAGTCTTTTTATGTTGAATATCCACTTCATAGTAGGTTTTTTTATCTGCCTTTTTAATATTTCTGGCAGCCATAATTTTATATCCTTTATAATTTTTATCCACATAAGTTCTAATACTGGAAGACACGGATTCAACATTCATTACGGTAGAAATTTTTATCCATGTCCCATCTGCATTAAAATACGATTTATGAGCCCCGGTTCCATCGCTGAAAGATGCTACAAAATCATTTTCGGTTCCTTCTTCCCAAGTAACTTTTACTACTTTGGGATGTTTGGTTTTAAATCCATTGACTACAGCTTCGGCTGGAGTATAAGCAACAGCTATATTCTTTTTGGCACCGTTACCGGAAGCCCCATCTCCTTCTGTATTCATGTTTTTTAAAAATTTCCCCGATTTATCAAAGACCAATTCAATCGTCTCCTGATTTATTCCATCGCGAGTAATAGATAAGTCATAGCACATTCCCAAGTCATCAATTTCGCGGAGGTAAGCGGATTTAATAATCATACCCGGATAATTTGCAGACACATAAGCTGTTATATCACTAGGCAGTTCTTTTTTAGAGACTTTTGTTCCGCTTTGCACCTCACGGTCATTATTCGCAGACGCTTTGTTATATTCACTATCAAATTTTCGGTCGGTAGAAGATTCATTTTCCGCATCTTCTTCTTCATAAGCAACATCGGGATCTATCGTTTTCACAAGTTTTCCCATTTTATCAAAAAGAATTGTGGTTTCAATTTTCTTCTTTTTATATTTCAGTTCAATAATCTTCACTTCAAATCCGCCGTCTTTTTTATCGGAGGTAACTGTTTTTACACAAGTAACCAACTGATATTTACGATATGTTTTATCCAAATATTTTTGAACGGCCGGAAAAACCGATTTTTCATCAAGTTCTGTTTTTTGTGAAATCCACTTTCCCGAAGCGGTATATTTTATTTCATTTTCTTGCTCTCTGAAAAAGCACTTTATGGTGTAAACGGTATCTCCTTGTTTATTAAACCACTTAACTTCTTCGGCCTTAGGGAACTTTTTGGCAAAGTTTTTCTTTACTATTGCAGGCACATTATTTTCGCTGATTATGTTCTCGGGATAATGATCTTTTTTATTCTTAGATTTTGTTTTAGTTTCTTCTGGCTCAGCATTCGGATTTTTCGCAGCTTTTTCTTTAACTTTTGAACTCTGGTTTGATTTTTTTACCGTTTTTTCCTCATCGGAGTCATTAACAGCTGCTTTTCGAGGCGCTTTTTCATTTTTGACAACTTCTTTCTTTTGAGGTTCCTCTTTTTTAACCGCAACAAAACCATCCGGGTCTTTTCTCAAGAGTAGCTTCCCATCACTCGTAAAGGTGAGTTCGGAGTTTCCACCTGTGCCCATTCCCGATTTTTTAACTTCAACAAAATAAGAATCCTTTGTCTTTGGTTTTTGAACCAAAAAACAACTATTTACATCAAAACCAGGATATTCGCCAGCCATATATTGCATGATAAAGTCCGGTAATTCTTTTTTCGATATCGGTGTTCGTGTTTCTATTAAGCTGCCTGTGGCCAAAAAGACAGATGTTTGTTGAGTTCCGTCATCTTTATAAGACACCGAATATTGATCATCTTTTACTTGCCACTCTTTCACTTTCGCATTTGGAAACTCTTGTTGAAAAGTAGTTTTAACCGCTTGAGGTACATCATCGGATTTTACTTTTTGTTGAGCAACAACAGAAAAACTGCAGAAAAACATTACTACAACAAGAATTTGCTTAAAGCCGCATAAATAATAACTATAATTACGTTTCATAATTCAATGATTATTGATTTAAAAAAATAGTTTGAGTTCTATCCGGACCCACCGAAACAATGGTAATAGGCACATCTACATAAGATGAAACAAGTTGCACATAATCGGTAAGTTGTTTGGGTATTTCCGAAGGATTAATCTCATTTTTCCATCCTTCGATCGTAGTGTATTTCAAATTAATACTTTCATCAATCTGAAAAGGGATCGGAGCATCAAGGGCACCATTAATTGAATAATCGGTGCATACATCAATTTTTGAAAAATCGTTTAGCACATCTGCCTTCATCATAATTAACTGAGTAACACCATTGAGCATACATGAATATTTTAACATAGGTAAATCGAGCCAGCCACAACGACGCGGGCGACCTGTGGTAGAGCCGAATTCGTCACCAATTTCGCGTAATTTATCACCAATTTCATTATTCAGTTCTGTTGGGAACGGACCTGCTCCTACCCTGGTGCAATACGCTTTAAATATTCCATAGACTTCTCCTACTGCCGATGGAGCTACGCCCAATCCGCTACAAACACCGGCTGCAATAGTATTGGAAGAGGTTACAAACGGGTATGAACCGTAGTCTATATCGAGCAACGAACCCTGGGCACCTTCGGCCAAAACCCGTTTGCCCGCCTTAAGTGCATTGTTGATATAATACTCGCAATTAATCGTTTGATATTCTTTAAGTACTTCTATTGCATCGAACCACTTTTGTTCATATATTTCGAAAGAATCCCCTTCAATTGTAATCTCGTTGAGGGATATACCCATCGACGAAATAAGTTGAAAATGACGAGCTGTAAGCGTGTTGTATTTTTGTTTAAAATTAGGGAGCAGAATATCCCCCATTCTAATTCCGTTTCGTGCTGTTTTATCAGTATATGTGGGACCAATTCCTTTAAGCGTGGATCCGATTTTTGAATTCCCAAGCACTTTTTCATTTGCAAAATCCAACAATCGATGAGATGGTAAAATTAAATGTGCTTTATCTGCAAAAAGTAATTTTGACTTCACATCCACATATTCCGAAATAGGAATAATTTCCTGATGAAGAATGATCACGGGGTCAATAATCACTCCATTACCGATAACATTCATGGTTTGCGGACGAAAAATTCCTGAAGGAATTGTATGCAAAACAAACTTTTTTCCATCAAATTTTAACGTGTGTCCGGCATTTGGCCCACCTTGAAAACGAGCTACAATATCATAATTCGGCGTAATTACATCTACAATTTTCCCTTTCCCTTCATCACCCCATTGTAATCCTAAAATCACATCTACTTTCATTATTTTATGCTTTTATTATTTGGTTCAAAGGTAAAAAAATATTTCTCGATTTCCTATTATTTATACATGTATTTCACCACCCCCGATTAAAGATAACGCATTAATATCCTATTTAACAATATATTACAACAAATAACAACTTTGTTAAATCTGTTAAGCGTCAATTCTCATAATATTTTTATTAATACCAATAAACGTTATTCAATTTCCGAACACGAAATTCTATTGACACTAAAATAGATTATTTCCGATATTACGAATATTGAGATTGTTGCAAAAATATCAATATCAAGGCTTTTGTAATATTTAGACACAAAGTTTACTCTTGTAAATGAGCAGTATAACAAATAATTTGGTGTTTTGCAACGGGTTCATATTCCCTAATCAAGCTCTAATATAAACATTAACACCCATAAAAACACGATGGAAGGAAACCTAATTCCTCTAAAAAATCACTCTTCGTTTTTAATATTGGCATAAAAAATCAGTGAATGACTTTTTATCTTTACATTAAACGAAGCTTCTACCGATTTTTTAATTTCTTCGATCCTCGGATCACAAAATTCAAAAACCTCACCGGAATCAAGGCAAACGAGATGGTCATGCTGAGTATAATTGAATGCTTTTTCGTATTTTGCACAAGTGCCTCCAAACATGTGTTTCTTAACCAGTCCGCACTTCTGTAGTAATTCTATTGTATTGTAAAGAGTTGCCCGGCTGACAATATACTTTGCATTTTTCATGTGAATGTATAACGATTCTATATCAAAATGTTCTTCGAGCCGATATACTTCCTTCAAAATCGCATAACGTTCGGGGGTTTTTCGCTGAGCATGCGATTCGAGATATTGAGTAAAAAATTGCTTTACTTCATCATAACCCGAAGGCACCATTTTGTTTTCCAAATCCATACTTTTTATTTTTTTGATATAAATATAGTCAAAAATACGAATAATTTAGTATTGGTTTAAATAAAAACTACCAATAAAAACATAAATGATTTATTATCAATGATATAAATTTAGTTTTCATAAGAATTTATTCTGAAAACTTTTTCTATTCCATCAATTTTTTTCAAATTATCCAATAAAACATTAAAACTATTCAAATCTTGAATATACAACATTATTGTACCGACAAAAACCCCCTCGGAACTTTCGAAGTTAAGCGACCTCATATTCAAATCCAATTGTTCCGAAATCACATTTGTAATCTCCCGCATAAGCCCTTTTTTATCAACACCCTGAACTTTAAGGCCGGCAAGTAATGAAACCGCTTCTTCGCTTCTCCATTTTGCCTTAACAATACGATTTCCGAATTGAGACATCAACTGAATCGCTGTCGGACAGTTTGTTCGATGTATTTGAATATTATTATTGGAGGAGATAAAACCTATCACCTGATCGCCGGGAATCGGATTGCAGCATTTGGAGATTGAATAATGGATTTTTTCAATATCCTCGTCCAAAAGCAGTGATACCGGATTTTGCTTTAACTGATCGGTTATTACCTGATCCAAACTTTTTTGAGTATCCTTGGGATGAATTAACGGACGTAATGTGATGTAATCTAAAAATCGCCTGTTCCGCTTGGATAAAGCTTTATGGATATCGTCAACGGAAATGGTCTCTTCTGCAATTTTTACATATAAATCCTGTGTATTTTTAAACGATATTTTATTTTTAAGCTGTTGAACAACGGTATTCAACTTAATCGGGTCGTAATCGGGAAACAATTTTTCAAAAATGTCTTTGCCAATCGAAATCTTTTTGTTGAGTTCTTCTTTCAGTGCCTCTTTGATATTATCACGAGCTTTAGAGGTAACCACAAATTCCAGCCAACTTTCCTGAGGTTCCTGTTTCTTTGAAGTAATAATTTCTATTTGGTCTCCACTTTTAAGCTGATGATTTAACGGTTCTAATACATGATTTACTTTAGCCCCGATGCAACTATTTCCCAGTTGAGAGTGAACAGCGTATGCAAAATCAAGGATGGTTGCATTCTTCGGAAGTGTTTTCATCTCTCCCTTAGGGGTAAACACAAACATTTCGTCCGAAAACAAATCAAGTTTTATGTCACTCAAAAATTCTAAAGCACTCGCCTCGTTGCTCTTTAAAATTTTCCTAATTTTCGACAACCATTCATCAAGTCCCTGCTCAAAATTTGTCTCATTTGTCGAAATTCCTTTATATTTCCAATGTGCAGCATATCCTTTTTCTGCAATTTCATTCATTCGGGTAGAACGAATTTGAATTTCGACCCATTTTCCCTGGCTGCTCATTACAGTCGTATGCAACGATTCATACCCGTTTGCTTTGGGAATGGATATCCAATCGCGAAGCCGATCCGAATTGGGACGATATAAAGATGTAATTATAGAATATACTTTCCAGCAATCAATTTTTTCGGTCTCAAAGGGTGAATTTAAAATAATTCTAATAGCAAACAAATCATAAACTTCCTCAAAAGATATCTCTTTCTTCTTCATTTTTTGCCAGATCGAATAAATGGATTTTACTCGACTTTCAATTTCAAAAGAGAAACCTTCTTTTACCAAATGTTCTTTAATCGGATGTATAAACTGCTCTATAAAGCGGTTTCGTTCTTCAGAAGTAGCTGCAATTTGTTTATTTATAGAGTTATATACGTCAGGTTCCGTATATTTAATAACCAAATCTTCCAACTCTGTTTTAATGTTATAAAGCCCCAATCGATGAGCAAGGGGGGCATAAAAGAAGTGCGTTTCGGATGCGATTTTAAGCTGTTTTTCGTTTGGCATCGAATCCAGCGTACGCATATTATGAAGCCGGTCCGCCAATTTTATCAAAATTACACGAACATCTTCGGATAATGTAAGCAATATTTTCCGAAAATTTTCTGCTTGCATAGATGGGGTTTGCATATCCATTACTCCATCTATCTTTGTAAGACCATCGGTGATTTTCATCACGCTTTCGCCAAACAAATCGTTAATATCATCAAGCGTGTAATCGGTATCTTCCACTACGTCGTGTAAAAGTGCGCATATTATGCCGGTTGCACCCAACCCAATATCGGCAGCTGCAATACGGGCCACTTCAAGAGGATGATAAATATAGGGTTCGCCGCTTTTACGGCGCATGTCTTTATGAGCAATAACCGCTAACTTGAAGGCTTTTCTTATTTTTCGCTTCTGCTCTTGATTGGTTCTATCTTTTACAATGGTAATGAGATTTCGATAACGGGCAAGTATTTCTGTTCGTTCTTCAGCAACATCAGGGATATAAGTCATAACAAAATCTTCGATTTTAAAGTGCAAAGATAATCTATTTTTTTGTCAAAACAAACCGGGAAAAGCCCATAAAAGTTTATTAAAAAACAAGGTGTCATCTTACAACAGAAACCGTTCCTCTATACACTTTATTTACGCCTTTAAAGGTGTAAGTCAGTAGATAGAAATACGTTCCATCCGGAGTACCCAACCCATCCCAATCGTTTTTGTACCCAATGTTCTTATAAACTTCCTCACCCCAACGATTAAAAATTTTCAGTTCGCTTTCGGGATATTTTTCAATGTTTTTAATTTCAAAAACATCATTTACCCCGTCACCATTGGGCGTAAAAACATTTGCAAACTGCAGAATATCATCAATAATGGTAACTGTTTTTGTTGCCGTATCTAAACACCCATGATCCGTAGCAACAATAAGTACCACCTGATACTGATTTTCGGCACTGTATGAATGATTAACAGGGCTCAATACGGAAGCGTTTTCCGCACCCGATTGTGGATCACCAAAATCCCATAGTATTGAAGATGCGCCTTGCGACTCATCTGTAAACAGAATCGTCCATGTAGGATCATCGCTCTTTTTGACGACCGAAGGATTGGGCGTAAAATCGGCAACCGGTAATGGGAAAACGGTAATAATATTGGGATAAATTCGTAAACTATCGCATCCTTGAGGAGTTCTAACCCGAATGCTTACTGTTTGTGTGCCGCTGTTCTGATATACATATTGAAGCGATTTTAATTCGGATGTTCCACCATCACCAAAAGTCCAAAAGTAAGAATTCCCGTTTTCAGGGTTTGTCTCTGAAAAATCTACCGCAAGAGGCTGGCAACCTTCAACAGGGGAATAGGTAATATCGACAGGTGCTTTCGGATTTATCTCAAATAAGGAAATCGTGTCTTGTTTGGTGCACCCTAAAAAGTCGGTAACCACCAAGGTGTAATGGCCTGCATACATATTTGAAAGTACCGGATTGTCTTCTCCGTAGGGTGTCCATGAATAGCTATAACCGGGGGTTCCACCCCAAACCATCGCAATAATCTGTCCACTGCTGTCGCCCTCACACCAAACATCTGTTTTGGTAAGAGTGATAAACATTTCCGTGTTTTGAGGAATGGATATTTCGCGATAAACCACACATCCGTTAGCATCTACAACCGTTACTCCGTAAAATCCTGCAGAAGCCAGATTCAGTGTATCTGAAGTAGAATCGGATGTATGTATCTGCCCGTTTGTCCAAGTGTACGTATAGGGGGCTGCTCCGTTTTCGACCGTAATAATTAACTGTCCGGTACTGTCGCCGTAGCAAAAAACGGTAGTTCCCGAAAGCTGACCGTTAAACGGAGAGCGTGGAGTCATGGATGTCGGAGAAATAATCGTATCGTAATTTGCAGCTAATTGAGGGATAATGTCCCCCGGAATATTCGGCGAAAAACCGCCCATTTGCCAAGTATGCTGATACCATGTAAGCGGGATATATCCCAAGGGAATGGTTAAATCGACAAGCGGGCCGATGGTGTAACTTAAATCGATATCCGGAACATTCATCGGAGCCATTACCAAAGGAGGCACACATGCATTAGCGAAATGCTGAGAAGTTGTATCGACCGGTAAGCAGAATTCGGGGTAGCGTGACTGGAGAAAGGAACGGAGATGAAGGCAGGTTGAGTGTAAAAGTAAAGGCCTGAACAATTAAATTAAAAGTAATGCTATCCCAAGTATGATTTGTAAATTCATTGGTCATTGAGTGCGTAAGTCCAAGATCCATACTCGGCCAACCCGTGCATGGATATTTAAACACGAGATTGTTATCCACCTGAAACAATACCGAACTTGCCACCCCCGTGTTTACAACTGTTCCGGTAGAAGGTTCGACTTCGGAGTATTCTATTGCCGTAGGAAAATCAATTTTGGTCCACAAGGTAGGATCAAATTTCAAATCTTGCACCATAAAATTTTGTACTCGAAGAGCTAAATCGAGCAAATCATACGAAAGTGAAAACCCACTTCCCAAATCAATTGTATCTTGCAACAAACTCAACGCCTGATAGACACTGGAACTAGGTCCTGAAAGCGCCATAATAAAACGAATAATATCAAGTTGGGTGGTCATATAAGCACTATCTCCATGAGCATAGAGCGTTTTCGACGGAAGATCGAGATAGTCGGTTGTTTCCACATACGGAATAGAGATGGTTCCACTAAGGCCTATTCCTCCCAAATCGTCATATACAATCGGTAGCACCTGTGATTCGCATATTTGAATTTGATTATTTACCATGCAAGGGTAATGAGCAATACCGGTAAACGTATTAATATCAATAATATTAAATGAACTGTCGGGCACTCCAACGTCAAGAATATTAATATCGGTGCAGCCGATAAAGCAAAGCTGGGCGGTAGCATCGACACTAAAACCGAAGTCGATTCCAAATTCAAACACTCCCTCTACCGGAAAGCGTGAGGTTAAATCCCAATCGGGCATCACCTCATAAGAGGATTGAATAGTAACGTTATCTCCCTGATTAAAGGTTTGATCGTCAGGAAAAGTAAGGGTTACCTCAACCGGATAATGCACATCAATTTCACCTCCGTTAAACCCGTTATAGCGAATATATGAGCCCAAAAGCAGGTGCCAGTCGATAGCAACAATAGCACCAAACTGCCCCCCTAGAATATTGGTAATATTTCCCATCTGGTCGTGTCCGGATTGATCTATATGAAACAAGTCAAAGTCGAAATTAAAATTGAATCCGGGGCCTTCGTCCCACATATCCTGATGTGTGGTTCTATAATCAATTGGGGTTATTATGGTTTGTTGCGACCATCCCTGATGAGGGATCAGCATCCATATCGAAAGCAAAGCTAAAGAAAGGAAAGTGTAAATGTGTTTCATTTCATTAGAATTTAATTGAAAGAATACTTTTTCTTAAGATTGCTTCTACTTTATCCTTAAGTAGAACGGGATAATTTGCCGTAACCCAAATTGTACGCATATAGTCGCCGGTAAACAACATCATTCGGTAAAAATCAATAGTATCTACTTTCATTGATACCAAAACCAAAATCCCTTCTTTATTGTTGGAAGTTACAACCGGCTCTTTGCTGATAAGATGAACGCCCTGAGGAGCAAGCACCTCTTCTTTGATGTTCTGAACCGCCATAAGATATACAACTCGCTTAATTTCGGAAATCTGAATTGAAGAAGTTGTGCCGGGACTTATAAAAGTTCTATTGTCAACTTTCATTGAGTACTGAGGCGGCACAATCGAAATCCCGAATGTATCAATAAAGGCAGTAGTTTTTCCATCATAAATTAAGGAGTCTATCTTTTTAAACGCCTCTTGATTCTGAATAAAACCCTGAGCTGAAAACGGGCTTTGTGCTACAGCAAAAGTCGTTAACAACAAAAAAAACAGTAACAACAACTTATCTTTTTTCATAATTTTTTCCCCTATTCAAGCAAACCCCTATTCTAAATTTTTAGATTTTCAAAATTAAAATTAATATTTGAGTTTTCCAAATAGATTAGTGGTTTTTATAACATTTTTTTTAAAACAAATTCAAAAAAACAATTTCTACTTTATTTTGTTAATCTAAAATAAAAGTGTGAAATTTGCAGAAACAACAAAAACTATGAAAATAAAAGTAGATTTTAGTGGAAAGAAGCAGGTAACCGCACATTTTAAAAATTTTGAAATAGCGACAGACCAACCGGTTGCCGTCGGCGGCGAAGGACTTGCACCTACTCCATTTGAGCTGTTTTTAAGTTCAATGGCTACTTGTGCCGGAATATTCGTCAAAGAATTTTGTGATAGCAGGTCGTTGCCCACCGAAAATGTTTATTTAGAACAAGAAATTGACTTCAACCGGGAAATTAAACAAATAAATAAAATTATAATTACAATTTTTATCCCCAATAGCTTTCCCGAAAAATACGATCAGGCCATTATCAACAGTGCGGCACTTTGCTTGGTAAAAAGACACCTCACTTCGGAAATCCTCTTCGACATTAAGATTTTAAGACATTAGATATTTGGAGTAAAAACAGTACAAAATGCCTGTTATAAATAAAATAATTATCGCACTTGCTCTTATTCTAACATCACTTTTCGGAACATCGCAAAAAGTGGCATTGGTATTAAGCGGCGGCGGCGCTAAAGGAGCCGCTCACATTGGAGTAATTAGAGCGCTTGAAGAAGAAGGCATCCCCATCGATTACATTGCAGGAACATCCGCCGGAGCTATTGTGGGCGGGTTATATGCAGCAGGATACAGCCCCGATGAAATTGAAGCGCTATTTTTGAGCCCTGAGTTTAAAAATTGGTCGGTAGGCGAAATTGAAGACAAGTACTTATACTATTTTAAAGTAAAAAATCCCAATCCGGCATGGCTCAAACTAAAATTCGACTGGGGTTCGATCCTCAGCCCGTCAATTCCCATCAACATTGTATCTCCCTATCAAATGGATTTTGCCTTTTTAGAACTGTTTGCGGGCGCAAATGCTCATGCTAACGGCAATTTCGATAGTCTTTTCGTCCCTTTCAGATGTATTGCCACGAACCTAAGAACCAACCAGGGAGAGCCCCAGCGAAGTGGAAATCTGGGTGACGCTATTCGGGCATCGATGACTTTTCCTTTTTTCTTTCGACCCATTACAATTCACGGCGACATCATGTACGATGGCGGAATGAAAAACAACTTTCCCTCCGACGTGGCAGATCAAGATTTCAATCCCGATATTATTATCGGATCAAAGGTCGCCATCGAAAACAAAACACCACGCACCGGCGACATCATGAGCATCATAGAAAATATGCTGATGGTAAACAACGGATATACCATTGGATGTGAAAGCGGAATCCTCATCGAGCCGAAAGTAGAAGATGTTAATGTTATTGACTTCTCCCAATCTTCAAAATTTATACATAACGGATACATCGCCACTAAAGAGAAAATTCCTCAAATAAGACTTCTGGTAACCGACAGCGTTCCCTATTGGAGTACAACGCTCCGCAGGCATTCGTATCGAAAGAAGCTTCCTCCTTTAGTCGTGAGTTCCATTAAAGTAAACGGTGCAAGTGAAGCGCAAAGCAATTACCTCAACAAATTGCTGACAAACAACAGGGACTCTACTGCTTTAGACGATTTAAAAGCCGAATACTTTAAACTTATTTCCGACGACAAATTTGCACATATATCCCCCCGTTTGTTTTACAATAAGGCCACCGAAAAATTCGACTTACAGCTAGATGTGGAAAAAGACAAAAATTTTGAATTTCTTTTTGGAGGCAACATCTCTTCAAATGCAATTAACACTATTTTTACCGAGCTCAGATACAAACAATTGGGAATACAAGGATTAAACATTCTGGGAAATGCCTATTTGGGAAAATTTTACAATTCGGCACTGGCATCCATTCGCATGGAATACCCACAAAAGCGTCCTTTTTATCAAGAGATCAACATTGGGTTTAATCAGTTTAACTACTTCAACACCTCACGAAGTTTCTTTGGCGACGAAGCTCCTTCCTATTTAAAGCAAAATGAGAACTACATCAATTTTAATGTTGGTTTTCCCGCAACCAACAAAGCAAAATGGGAAGTTGGAATTACTGTTGCCGGATTAACCGATGACTACTACCAAACGAATACCTATACCCGCGAGGATCAATATGATGAAAATTCATTTGATATGATAAAGCCATATATCAGCTACGAACTAAACACTCAAAAAAATCAATATTACTCCAATCAAGGTGTATTTTTCAGTACAAAACTCTATCTAATTAACGGAAAAGAACGGAACAAACCCGGCACCACCGGAATCTACCATACGGAAGAATCCAAATCGCATAATTGGGTGGGACTTCGAATGAAATATATCAATTTTATCCCCTATTCAAAAAAAATAACGCTGGGATATTATTCCGATTTGTGTTTATCATCACAAGAACTTTTTGCCACTTATACCGCCAGTAAGTTTAGGGCTCCGCAATTCATCCCTATTCCGGAAATAGGAACTCAGTTCTTACCCACATTCAGAGATTATAATTTTATCTCGATTGGATTAAAAGGCATTTATAATCTCACCTCAAAAGTTGACTTCAGAATAGAGGGATATCTCTACCAAGCCATTCAGAATATTAAGAAGAGCGAAACCGAAAAACCGAAGTTCAGTGATTATTTCGAAAGCCAATATTTTATTTTAGCAGCAATTGCAGTTTATAACACCCGTTTTGGTCCGTTAAGCCTATCGCTGAACTATCAGCAAGAGTCTCAACCCCCACTGTCGGTTACGCTAAACTTTGGATATATTATTTTTAACCGCAGAGCAAACGATTAAGCTTCATTTCTTTTCACAACCCCTTTCGAACACTAAAAATAATGATTATAGCAATAAATAATTGCCATAAAATGTCCAACCATTATATTTCCAAACAAAAAATTACTAATTTTGCTTAAAATAATCAATGAAAATCAGCTATTGTTAAATCAAATTCTATCAATTAAAATGGAAAACAACAACACCCTTAATCCGGCTCCCGAAGAGGAAAACAATCTCCAAATGGAAGTTAATGCCGACACCAAAGAGACCGATGCAACAAATGAAACCGAATTATCAATGGCAGAACCGGTCAATAACGAATTACAAGAAAATCCGATCATTACCGAGCCGGTAACTATAGAAAAAGAACTTAAAATTGTTCATCCTCTTGATATTGAAGCATCTAAACACATAGAAGAAATAGAAGAAACGGTTCTCGAAGAAGAAGACGAAAACGAAGAAGATGAAAATCAGCTTCAATTTAGCCTTGAAGAAATCGACAACATGTCTATTGAACAATTAGTGGAACTCCTAGAAGAAACTGTTACACATAAAGTAGAGAAGATAAAAGCCAAAGTTTCAGCCATCAGAAACAGCTACTCTGCAAAAATTCGTGTAGAAAAAACCGCAAAAAAACAAGCATTTATCGACAACGGCGGAAATATTGAAGATTATAAAGAAGAGCCTACCGCATTAGAAAACAGATACGATGAAGCCTTCAAAATATATAAAGCACAAAAGAATCGTTTAAATGAGCTGCTGGAGAAACAAAAAATCGAAAATGTTGCTCTCAAAAACGAATTACTTACAAAACTCAAAGAACTTATTGATTCGGATGAACCGCTGAAAAAAACCTACGATAGCTTTAAAGAGATTCAGGATACGTGGAAAAGAATTGGTCCGGTGCCGCAATCGGAAATAAACAATTTATGGCAAAACTATCATTTTTATGTTGAAAAATTTTTCGATAAAGTAAAAATCAACAAAGAATTGCGTGATTTGGATTTCAAAAAGAATTTAGAGCAGAAAATCCAACTTTGTGAAAAAGTTGAAGAACTTCTGTTGGAAACTTCTGTAAACAAATCGTTTAAATTGCTCCAACAATATCACGAAGAGTGGAAAAGCATCGGACCTATTTCCGACGACAAAAAAGAGGAAATCTGGGAACGATTTAAAAATGCTTCCGATACCATCAATCAACGACGCAAGGAGCACTACGAAGAAATCCAGGGGGAACTGCAAAATAATTATAATGCAAAACTTGCCCTTTGCGAAAAAGCGGAAGATATTACAACCAAAGAATGGAATACCATTAAAGAATGGAACGATGCAAGTGAAGAGGTAACAGAACTTCTTAAAGTATGGAAAACGCTAGGACCTGCACCCAAAAAGCTAAACGACGAAGTGTGGGGAAAAATTCAAATCAAAACTGGATTTCTTTTTCGCCAACAAAAAAGCCTTTCTTCAAAAAGTAAAAGAGAGCCAGCTCAATAACTACAACTTAAAAATAGACCTTTGCCTTCAAGCCGAAGCCATCAAACTGAGAACCGACTGGAAAAAAGCGACGGAAGATCTCCTTGCTCTCCAAAAAGAGTGGAAAGAAATCGGATCGGTACCCAAAAAATATTCGGATCAAATTTGGAAGCGCTTCAGAGCTGCCTGCGATAGCTTCTTTGATGCTAAATCCAGCCATTTTTCGAATCAACACGAACACGAAGACGAAAACCTAAAAGCAAAAGAAGAACTGCTGGAAAAAATTAATTCATTTGAAATGAGCGAAGACCGAAACGCCAACCTTAATACACTTAAGGAATTCCAACGCCAATGGATGGAAATCGGGCATGTTCCAGCTCAGGAAAAAGATCGTCTGTACAAAGCATTTAAAGACATCATCAACAAACATTGGGAAGTTTTAAAAGCCTCGTCTTCGGAACATCGCTCAAACAACTACAAAAACTATGTAAACGACATGCTCGAACATTCCGATGGCGGACAAGCACTGGATAAAGAACGAAGATTCTTGCAAAACAAACTGACAAAACTGCGCGAAGATATTGCAATTTGGGAAAATAACCTGGGATTTTTCTCCAACTCAAAAAATGCTCAAATTTTAATTCAAGAGTTTAAAAAGAAAATCGAACTTGCAAAAGATGAGATGAAAAATATTGAGGAGAAAATTAAAATACTTCAAAAATAGAGCCCAATCAAATATTAACTAAAGACTCCTATTTAAAACTCATAATTTTACAACTATAAATTATGAGTTTTTTTATGCAAGTTTTATTTGCAAAGTGAGTCTAATTTAATTTGCATGCAAAATCAATAAAAACGAACCGAGTTTAAATAAATGAAAACAAAAACACTGGCACTCTTGTGCGCACTCTTATCCATAATTAATTTCGGATATACTCAAGAACGCCCTGCCGGAGGTAAAGGTTCCGGAATGGGCGAAGAATTAAGGAAACTTGTCACACCCACAACCGGAGTGATGACCGGAATGGTTTCTGACGAAAATTCCGGTAGTCCTTTAGAGTATTGCACAATACTGATATTAAAAACAAAAGACAGTTCGAGCGTTGGTGGTGGAATAACCAATGCTGCCGGACGTTTTCAGATCAAGGATATTCCATGGGGAACCTACAATTTAAAAATCAATTTTATCGGGTACAAGCCCCAATGGATCAATAACGTTGAAGTTTCTAAAGAAAAACCTGTAAAGTTTGTTGGTAAAATAAAATTGACAACAGGGACTAAAACTTTGGACGAAGTGGAAGTTACTGCAAAAAAAGAGATGATTCAAACCAATTTGGATAAAAAAGTATTTAACGTTGAGCAATCGATCACCTCTTCGGGAGGATCCGCCGTTGACGCTTTGCAAAACATTCCTTCGGTTCAAGTGGATTTTGATGGAAATGTAAGCATTAGAGGAAGCAGCAACATCACAATACTTATTGACGGACGCCCCTCAAACATGACTTTAGAGCAAATACCGGCAGCCTCAATCGAGAGCATCGAAGTGGTCACAAATCCATCTGCAAGATATGATCCCGACGGAATGTCAGGAATTTTAAACGTGATTTTGAAAAAGAAAAAAGAGCACGGATTTAATGGAATGATCAGCGCAAATGTCGGTGCCGGCAATATGGATCCTTACTGGTATTTTGGTAAAAACAGCCTGAATGCCAATCTTAACTACCGTTACAATAAGCTTAATCTGAACCTTAGTGTCAGCAATAGGAACATGGAAAGCCATTTCGGAGGAACAATGACAAGAACGGTTGACCTTGGACAATACAATTCAACGCTGGATCAAAATTCAAATGGCAACTTCAGCGGCAGATTTCAGAATATTAAATTAAGTGCAGATTATACCTTCAACAAAAAAAATTCCATCTCCTTTGGCGGCACTTACGGTAGCCGATCTCATGGAAGGACTTCTTTAACCACCAATAAAAGTACCATAAATGATGCCTTAATTCAAGACTATATTCAAAATTCAGAAAACAACGACATAGACCACAGTTACGAATTCTCGGGCAATTACAAAAAAACATTCGACACTAAAGGAAAAGAATGGACCATTGATGCCTTCTATTCAAAGGATAACGGAATCGACAGCTCCTTTAACGCTAAAACAAACAGTTACCCGAATGTTCTATCGATATTTCAAAACAATTTTACTGATGATGAGCGCCAAACCTTTACAGCACAAACCGACTTTACCACTCCTATCGGCAATGGCGGAAGACTGGAAACAGGAGTTAAGTTTTCGTACAAATCTACAAACAGCAATTATTCTTTATACAGTGGATATAACATCGAGAACCTACTTCTTGATTCCTCTCAAATTAACGACTTTTTGTACAACGAATACCTTTATGCAGGATATGCCATCTATTCCAATTCATTATGGACCAAATTAAAATACCAGGTAGGATTACGCTACGAAATTGCCAATAACACCTTCGATCTAAAGTCGCAAATTCTCCCCTACGACAAAAACAAATTTTACAGCAACCCTTTCCCTTCCGCACATATTCGATATGAATTTACCGAAAACAACGCAATTCAGGTAAGCTATAGCCGAAGAGTAAACCGTCCGAGGGGCCGGAATCTAAATCCGTTTATCGATTACAGCGACTCGTTGAATCTATCGCAGGGGAATCCGAAATTAAACCCGGAATTTGTGGATTCGTATGAGTTAAGCCATTATTGGATTCATAAAGGAACAACGATCACTACAACTTTATTTTTCCGTCAACGCAACGACATTATTTCGCGCTATACCACACTTATTGACAGTGTAACCACGATGACTTCTTATGCAAATATCAGCCAAAGCAAATCATTCGGTGCCGAATTCTTAGTCGGTCAAGCGATCACAAAATGGTGGAAGATTACCGGAACAGGAAGCTACTACAGAACCGAATACAGCGATACCACACTCGATAACAGTTTAACCAAAGACTACAGCTGGAACATGCAACTAAACTCACAAATGACCTTCGGAAAAATCGCCGATTTACAAATTACATTCAACTATCGCTCGCCCTCGCTAACAATCGGCACCATGGGCTTTGGAAGCCAAGGCATCGGCCAAGGGCAGATGAAAGAGAATTATAACATCGACTTAGGTGGAAAAATCAATATCATCAAAGATAAATTATCGGCAACACTCAGAGTTTCCGACATCTTCAACTGGTGGAAAATGGATGCCACTACAACCGGTGAAGGATTCTACTCACACTCTACCCGAACCCGCGAAAGCAGGTCAATTTGGTTCGGATTATCGTACAAATTTAACGACTATAAAGCCAAACGGGAAAAAAGAAACATGAACAACGATGATTCTGGTGATGAAATGTAAAGATCTTCAGAAAACAGCTGCACTTACAAAAAGCTCCTTTTCGGGAGCTTTTTTATTGCCAAAGTAAAAACAATATAAAATTAAATCCTACATTTGCAAAAAAACAAAATGCAATTAAAAACTCGGTTGTTCGATTTTTATTCACATAACAAAGCGTTCAAAATAGTGTTAAAGGCCTAGAAAGTACATATCCCATTTTTATAAACATCTTAGCATGATTAATGAAATATTTCCGCATCGGTTCAATAATCAGTTTATCAGAACAGACAGTATTGCAGAAAACGATTACATCCTCCACTACAACGAGAATTCATTATTATTAAAAACAAATGGCGATAAATTTGAATTACCCAGAAAAAAAGAGGTTTCCGATATATTAAACATAAACACCACAGAAAGTACTTTTCTATTTTCGCTGAACAATGTGAATTGTTTTCTTATCCGGGAGAATTCAAAAGTTATAGCCGATTCCTTTGTTTACAAAGAAATCGGTTTTTTTCGCACTTTACAACCGCAAGAAATTGCATGGGCAGGAATTGTTGGTTTTCAACTAATGAACTGGTATTTACAAAACAAATTCTGTGGACAGTGCGGCTCAAAAACAAAAGAAAAACCGGATGAACGAGCGATGATATGCCCTAAATGCAATACGGTCGTCTTTCCTAAAATCTCACCGGCAATTATTGTGGCTATTACGTGCAACAATAAAATACTTCTGGCGCACAATTCAAATTTTGACGAAAACCGATACTCGCTTGTAGCAGGATATGTTGATATTGGCGAATCGCTCGAAGAGACCGTTGTGCGTGAAGTAAGAGAAGAAGTAGGTTTGGATATTAAAAATATCCGTTATTACAAAAGCCAGCCCTGGCCGTTTTCGGGGTCAATGATGATCGGTTTTTTTGCCGAAGCAGACGACAGGCAACCCATTTGTCCCGATAACATAGAAATAACGGAAGCGAAGTGGTTTACCAGAGGAAATCTCCCGAACCATCCTCCAACAATTAGCATTGCCGGAGAGTTGATTGATAAATTCGAGAAGGGTGAGCTATAACAACAGCGAAACCAACCCTTTCTCTGTTGTTCCCGAGCCGATAAGTTTGTACAGCTAAAATATTATGCCTCATGTAATTTGAAGGTACCGTTATAAAAAGACTACAATTTTGCAACAAAAAACCGAGATAAATGCAACCGAGAATTGAAATTATCGCTGAAAAGAAATTAGTGGGGAAACGGCAGAAAATGACTCTTGCCGACAACCGAACCTTTGCACTCTGGAAATCGTTTATGCCCGAGCGACAGAAAATCACGAACAACCTGAATTCCGAATTGATCTCGTTGCAAGTCTATCCTCCATCCTTCGACTTTATGTTTACAAACCTCAACGCAGAATTCGAGAAATGGGCTGCGGTCGAAGTTGCAGATTTCGACTCCGTTCCTGCCGAAATGGAGCCCTATATTTTAGCCGGTGGACTCTACGCCGTTTTTCACTATCGAGGATTAAGCAGCGACCCGAAAATATTTCAATACATTTACGGCACATGGCTCCCGGGTTCAAATTACGCTTTAGACGACCGTCCGCATTTTGAAATACTGGGAGAAAAATACAAAAACAACGACCCGAATTCTGAAGAAGAAATATGGATTCCGATAAAACCTAAACTATAAAGGATTTTATCTAACCAAGGATTTTGCCCCCGCTTTTTTTCGACGTAAGTTTTATTTTGCAAAAATGAAAATGTGCAGATTTAATTTTAATTTTGTAAAACAAACGCTAATATAAAATCAATGAATCTGATAAGCAGACTTTTTTCGAAAAAAATTCTGTCTTCCACATTTTACAACTTCATAAATAAGCGATGCCTATGCAACTTCAGTTTTTTATTCCCTATTCTTCAATCGATTTTTTTCCGTAAAAACATCCGTATGAAAAAAATACTCCTTTTAATAGTCCTAACCTCATCTATCGTTGTGAACGCAAAAGGTCAAGATATCCGTGTTTATTTTAACCAACCGGTTGATAATTCTGTTTCCGGGATCACAGATGCTAAATCGTCTTCACATTTGGAAGATACGATCTGTGCGCTCATTAATCTTGCAAACAAATCGATTGACGTAGCCGTTTGGGACAATGGAAGCACCAATATCGTTGCAGCCTTAAATAATGCTTATGTCCGAGGCGTAAGAGTTCGCTATATTTCATCAACAAATAGTTTAAATTCCGCATTATCGGGTTTAAATTCGAGCATCCCTGTTTTAATGAGAACTTCCGGATTAACCAGTAATGTAATGCACAATAAGTTTGTTATTTTCGACAGCCTTACATTGCTCACCGGTTCTATGAATTTTGGATTAGGAAGCATGGTTAACGACTATAACAATATGATTATTATAAAAAACACGGATCTTGCGCAAAATTACATCACGGAATTTAATGAAATATGGAGATCGTCAGGAGCATTGCCCGACCTTGACCATAGTAAATTCGGACCGGCAAAAACAGATAACACCATTCACGGTTTTAACGTAAACGGAATCCCCATACAAAATTATTTTTCCCCCACCGACCACACTACAGAACAGATTATTGCCGCAATTAACAGTGCCGACTACACGTTGGATATCGCCATGTTTACATTTATAAATAACGACATCGGTGATGCGGTAGTTGCGGCTAAAAACAGAGGAGTAACGGTAAGATGTGTTATCGAAAACATTAGTTATATCGGTTCGGAATACAATAATTTAATCAATAATGGAATTATAGTACGGTCTCACGAAAACATTCCCTACGATTTTCATCACAAATATTGCATCGTTGATGCACTAAACAGTGGTTCAGACCCTTTGGTGGTAACCGGATCGCACAACTGGACAAATTCTGCCGAAAACGACTACGATGAAAATATTTTGATTATTCATAGCGAAATTATTGCGAACCAGTATCTTGAAGAGTTTTCAAAACGGTTTTACGAATTTACCGGTATAGAAAATTCAAGTGCGAATAATGAAATCTTGTTCTATCCAAACCCAACAACGGGAATCATATACCTGAATTTGCCCGATGAGAGTCATTCGTCATTTTCAATTTTAAGCTTGCAAGGCGGTCTGGTCAGGTCTGGAGAAATTGATTCCCCAAAACTAGACTTGTCGTCACTTTCAGCCGGAATGTACTTTTTAAGGATTATGTCCGAAGATCACCAGAAATATATTACGCGAAAGATTATTAAAAAATAATCGGGAATGTGATATAATTGAAAGAATCTATAAAAACTTGTTTCTGTTTTTTATTTGATTATTAAACAACAATTTACTAAATTTGTGGGTGTTATTATGAAACATATTCTAAATGAAACAGATAGCAAACAACAGATCAGCAGAAATTTCGGGAAAAGTTATAACTTTCATTATCTTAAATAATTGATAGGGAATGTAAAAGGTATTGTGTATTTTTGCAGTGAAAAGTTGACTTTGATGAAAATAAGCCAATTTACTAATTAGAATTTAATTGATAATTAATCATGTCTCAACGAATAAAAGCTCAGATTTTGAACTTATTCAAGAATTATTAATTATGCAAAAAACAAAGCACTTTTAAATCGCAAACGAGGTTTAAAAGATGATATGGAAAGAATTATTGAAAAACATCTATATGCAGCCAGCTAAAGATCTTACATATTATTATTCACTATTTAATAGATTAAGAAGAGATTCAAAAAATGGCGGAGCTCCACATAAACCAATTTTACTAATTAGTTTAATTCAAGCATTCCAACAAAACCTTTTCCAAACAAATAAAATACAAATTACTCCAGAGTTGGTTGGTTTATTCAAGTCAAATTGGAACAATCTAGTAACTACAAATCATCAGTGCCTCTTTACCCTCCCATTTTATCACATGAGTTCAGAACCTTTTTGGAAATTAATACCAAATATCGGATGTGAAATTTGGGTGATGTCGAAATCTTCAATGCGAAGTTTTGCAAATTTAAGTACCGCTATAAAATATGTTGAAATAGATGAAGAGCTTAAAGATTTAATGGCAAATCATGTAGATTCAGTTTTACTTATTGAATTTCTGCTTGAAAAATACTTTCCTGAATCAAAAAACAACTACAATAACAGTAACTATTTTCATGAAATAAAGTCTCAAATTCTAGAAGAATCTTTATCAGAATACCAACAAAAAATTTTATCAATTAAAACTAAAGTTGAATCAGAAGAATTTCAAGAAGAAATTTTCATTCGAAGTAATATTTTCAAGAAAGAAATACCAAAAATTTACAATTATACGTGTTGTATTTCAGGATTAAGAATTGACGCTATAGATAATATATCTGTGATTGATGCTTGCCACATAATTCCTTTTTCTGAAAGTTACAATGATAATATCACAAATGGTCTTGCGTTGTGTCCAAATTTACATAGGGCTTATGATCGTGGTCTCATTACAATAAATGAGCGCTTTCAGGTAATTGTAAATACAAATTTTACTGAACAATCGCATTCTCCATATAGTATTAGGCAATTTAACAATAAGCAAATTCACCTCCCTAATAATTCAAATTATCATCCATCTATAGAATCTTTACGACATCACATGAGAAGATTCCGATTTATATAATCCTTCAATTTCATTAATTTTCAAAAGAAGCACTTGGTGCTACAACTAAAAAAGGAGCGGTTCCAATTATTCTAATTGATGGTTCTATGATCGTTGATATTATGATTGAAAAGAAGTTCGGTATTGATATCGAAGAAATCCCAATATACATAAATGCATTGGATGTAGTTTTGAATGAGGATTGAAATTGACCTAAAATACAAATCCCTCCCCTAATTTCTCCCCCGATACTCATTGGGCGAAAACCCGGTGCTTTTCTTAAACAGCCGACTGAAGTGCTGCGGGTAAAGAATGTGATCCGTTTTGGAAAGTACATTGCTTCTTTCTCGAAATCAGGAATAATGGTATATTTATCCGTAATCCGTATAACCAAGGGAATCATTTTATACCGTATGCTAATATGATATAGTCCAATAACTAAAAAAAATAAGTAATTCATATTAGCATCGAGCATTAAACCATACTAAATTTCAAATTGTCCTTTGGACTAATTTAAAATAAGTATTGGTATTATTGGTACATTTGCATTAACAAAAAATCTAAAAACCAATTCTATGATGATCAAAAAAGCGAAACGAATAGCGTTCCTTCTCCTTGGGCTTCTGTTTGTGGGGAATCTCTCCTTTGCCCAAACCGGTAAAGACTCGTCCGTGGTATATTTCACCAAAGATATTTCGCCGGAAGGGGTGATGAGAATCTTTGAATATGTAAAAAGCAACGTAAAAGGCAACGTGGGGATCAAGGTGCATTTTGGCGAAGACGGAAACGAATATTTTGTGCCGGCAAAGATGGTGGAACCGCTGTGCAAAAAGCTGAACGCCACCCTGATTGAAACAAACGTGGCCTATAAAGGGCGTCGCAGCAAAACCGACACGCATATCCAGCTGGCGCACGATCACGGCTTTACGTTTGCCCCGATCGACATTTTGGATTCGGGCGGCACCTTGCGTCTGCCCATCAAAGATGGCACCCATTTTAAGACCGCGCTGATCGGCAAAAACCTCGAAAAATACGAAACCATAATCTATTTCACCCATTTTAAGGGGCATGGAAGCGCCGGTTTTGGCGGATGTATCAAGAATGTATCGATGGGGATGGCCACTCCGGATGGGAAACGGGCCATGCACTTCAACAATTTTCCGAAACCCGACAGCTCCAAATGCATCGGCTGCGGGGCGTGCGTTCGCGACTGTCCGGCCAATGCCATCACGCTGAATCCGCTGACCATCAACAAGGAAAAATGCATCGGTTGCGGCAAATGCATCTCTTCGTGTCATGCCGGAGCCATCAACAAGCCCGATGATGCCGATAAGACCAAACGCTTTCTCGAAGGATTGGTGGAATATGCAAAACCAGTCACGGAACTGAAAAACTCCATTTATTTCAACATCATCATCAATGTTTCGCCCAGTTGCGATTGTTCCGGAAACCCGAAGAAACCCTTTGTTCCGAATATCGGGATTCTGGTTTCCACAGACATCGTGGCCATTGAAGCCGCGGCTCACGACATGGTGGACAAAGCCGACCATTGCGGCGACGCATTTTTAAAAGCCAATTCCGTCAGCGGAAAACATCAGATTGATTATGCCCATCAATTGGGAATGGGAAATATCAAATACATCCTGATTGACATTGATAAAATAGGAAACAAATGAAAACAAAATTAATTTTACTTAACGTATTGATTATGATCACTTCATACGCTAAATCACAGATACAAACCCCCACCAATGGCAAGAAAATCTTGGTGGTATATTTTTCCCACAGCGGCAATACCAGAGCGATCGCGGAGCAAATCAAGAATGCCACCGGTGCCGATATTTTTGAGATTCAGCCGATAAACGACTATCCCAAGGATTACAGAGCCGTGGTGGATCAGGCCAAAAAGGAGATCAACTCGAACTATAAACCGGAGCTGAAAACCAAAGTTGAAAATATCGGGCAGTACGATGTGATTTTCATCGGATCTCCCAACTGGTGTAGCACCGTAGCCCCTCCCGTAAACTCTTTTTTGTCGAAGTACGACTTGTCGGGGAAAACCATTGTTCCGTTTATGACGCATGGGGGCGGCGGTTTAGGTCACAGCATCGCCGACCTTAAGAAACTTTGCCCAAACTCGACCTTTTTGGAGGGAATTGCCATCAGCGACCGTTCCATCAAAGATTCACAAAACGAGATCCTGAAGTGGTTGCAACAGATCAAGGTGATAAATTAACTTTTCGATCTGGTGCCAAATATTTACGATTATACTTGAAAATCAATTTGTTTACCCCGTCCCTGAAGGGAGCAAATTGATTTTCTTCACTCCCTTTAGGGATGGGGCAAATGAAGAAAATCAATGATTATTTTAGGTAAAAATTATGGACAATTATTAAGTAACATCAGCTGATTTTCAACACAGCCGAAGATAATTACCGGAATCAAAAACCTCCGAATTGATAACAAAAAGCGTTGTTTGGATTGGAGATAAGTTCAGTAAAACAAATTATTAAACGATTTATGGTTATAGTATTCAGCATTTAGCGATTGTATTGCTCTCCGCAATGGTTATTTTAAACCTGTCGCGATTTGGAAAGCTTCCCAACGGAGCAAGATTGGAACGGATCAAACATTCTCCCAACTATAAGAACGGGGAATTCCAAAATCAATCACCCACCCCGGTATTTTCCGACGAGACCAACAAGTTTAAGATTTTCTTCGGCTTTCTCTTTGGAGAAAAAACTCGGGTTTACTCCCATTGATTCCATTCCATCCGTAAAAACCGACCTAAAAAATTTGGATCCCGACCAAGACATCATGGTTTGGTTTGGCCATTCCTCATACTTTATGCAAATTGATGGGAAAAGAATTCTGGTCGATCCGGTATTCAGTGGCTATGTTGCTCCATTTTCATGGATGGTGAATGCTTTTAAGGGAGCAAACTCGTACTGTGCGGCCGATATGCCCGATATCGATTACCTCTTTATCACGCACGACCATTGGGATCATTTGGATTACAATACGATGCTCGAGTTAAAACCCAAAATCAAGAAAGTGGTTTGCGGGCTTGGCGTGGGATCTCATCTCGAATATTGGGGATTCGACCCGAATTCAATCATTGAGCTGGATTGGGACGAGCACTCCACTTTAGACCACGGTTGGGCAGTTGATGCAACTCCTGCCCGTCATTTTTCGGGACGTGGCCTAAAAAGGAACCAAACGCTGTGGGTTTCATTCGTGTTACAAACCCCAACGATGAAAATTTTCATTGGAGGCGATGGCGGATACGGCAAACACTTTGCGGAAATCGGTGAAAAATACGGGCCGTTCGACCTGACCATATTGGAACAAGGTCAGTTCAACACCCGATGGAGATACATCCACATGATGCCCGACGAGGTTTTTAAAGCCGCTCACGATCTAAAGGCAAAACGATTGATGCCGGTGCATAATTCCAAATTTGCGTTGAGTGTCCACCCTTGGGATGAACCGTTGAAAAAATTGGTCGAAAATAGCAAAGTGTTCCCAATCCAGATTATAACCCCGATGATCGGCGAGCCGATAAACCTGAAAGACACCACCCAGGTATTTTCTCATTGGTGGAAAAATCTGAACTAGCAAGCTCATTGATACCAAGAAATTTACTCACGTTTCGCATGATATTTACAATATTGACAACCATTCGATTAGGAAGCAACATCAATATTAATACATTTAAATTCAATTACTTACAGTTCTTTGTTCATTTTTATCCAGTTCGGCAGGCTCACTGCATCGCTTTGTGAAACTTCGTGCTTCTTTGTGATACTTTGTGACACGGCAAAAATAACTCTTCAAATTAAACTGAATACTATTTCACAAAAGACACGAAGAAGAAATTAAAGACACGAAGAAAATAACAGATATGCTTAGATGTCAACAAATTAAAGTAACATTTTATAATATGCGAAACTTAAGCAATTTACACTTAACACACAATAAAATACAATAAAGCAAATGAAAGTATTATTAGTAAACGGAAGTCCCCACGAGAAGGGATGCACCTATACGGCCTTGGAAGAGGTGGCTGCGACATTGAACGCCGAAGGGATAGAAACGGAGATATTCCACATCGGCAAGAAACCGATTTCAGGATGCATCGCCTGCCGAAAATGCATGGAGTTGGGTCGTTGTGTATTTCACGACAGTGTCAATGATTTTCTGGAACTAGCAAAAGATGCCGATGGGTTCGTGTTCGGTTCCCCTGTACATTATGCCTCTGCAGGCGGAGCAATCACCTCGTTTATGGATCGGGTGTTTTATGCAAATCTTCTTTCCGGGAAACAATCGTTTTACCTGAAACCGGCAGCCGCAATTGTCTCCGCCAGAAGAGCAGGTACCACCGCTGCTTTGGATCAACTGAACAAGTATTTCACCATTTCGGAGATGCCGGTGATCTCTTCAAGTTACTGGAACATGGTTCACGGCAGCACCCCCGACGACGTAAGAAAAGATCTCGAAGGGTTGCAGATCATGCGCACGTTGGGCAGGAACATGGCCTGGTTCTTAAAATGCAAGGAAGCCGGAATCAAAGCCGGAATTTCCTTTCCTGAAAAAGAAAAGCGAGTGTTTACGAACTTTATCCGCTAAGATTTGTTTTTCGATCAACAAGTAATTACCGCAAAGGACGCAGAGCGATAAAGGGCAAAATCGTAATTAAAATCATATCACAAATGTCATCCTGAGTTAATCGAAGGATTATAGTAAGAGGCTAATAAAATACACACTTCGATAAACTCAGTGTGACAAAAAAATTCAATAGATAACACTGTTATTAATATGACCAGGTTCTAAAACACATTTAAAAATAAAACATTATGTATAATTTTGATTTTTATAATCCTACGCGGATTTTCTTTGGAAAAGGCCGACTTGACACCTTAGACAAAAATGTTCCGGCCGATGCCCGCGTATTAATCACCTTTGGAGGCGGAAGTGCCCAAAAGAGCGGTTTGATCGACAAGGTGAAAGCCAATCTCGGCAACCGGAAAGTGGTTGAATTTGGAGGCATTGAGCCCAATCCGCACTACGAAACCTTGATGAAAGCGGCAGCAGTGGTGCGCAACGAAAACATCGATTTCATCTTGGCGGTAGGCGGTGGTTCGGTCATCGACGGCACCAAGTTTATCTGCTTGGCCTCCCATTACAAAGGCGATGGGGTTGATTTGCTAAAATATGGCAAACCGATCACGGCTGAGATGGTGGAGAAAGTGGTTTCGTTCGGGACGGTTCTCACCTTGCCGGCCACCGGTTCCGAAATGAATTCCGGGGCGGTGATCAGCTACGACCACGGTAAATTTGTAGTCTCAAGCGAGATGACTTATCCCAAGTTTTCCATCTTGGATCCGACAATCACATATACGCTTCCCAAAATCCAAGTGGCCAACGGTGTGATCGACGCTTTTGTCCATGTTGCAGAGCAATACATCACCTTCCCAGTGGATGCCAGGGTTCAGGATCGCATGGCTGAAGGCATTTTGCAGACCCTGATCGAAATTGGCCCAACCACCTTGTCCGAACCCGAAAATTACGACGCCCGCGCCAACTTGGTCTGGAGTGCAACCATGGCGCTGAACGGAATCATCGCCGTTGGGGTTCCTCAGGATTGGGCCACGCACATGATCGGGCATGAACTTACCGCAATGTTTGGAATCGATCACGGCCAAACGCTGGCCATTGTTTTACCCGCCATTCTGGACGTGAGACGTGAGCAAAAGCGGGCAAAAATCCTTCAGTATGCCGAACGCGTGTGGAATATTGAAACCGGCAGCGATGACGAAAAGATCGATTTGGCTATCCAAAAGACCCGGAACTTCTTCGAAAGCCTCGGCGTAAAGACGCATCTTTCGGAATATGGCGTTACCGCCGATAAAATTCCGGCCATCGTGGGTCAACTGAAGGCTCATGGGTTGAATAAACTTTCGGAAACGAGGGATTTGTCATTGGAAATAAGCCAAATAATCCTCGAAAAGGCGTTTTAATTGAGTAGGAAAAATGAGTAAAGCCCTGTTTTTTCAGGGCTTTACTCATTTTTTTCCAAAAGTTGAGGATTTTTATTCGTATAACAACACTTTTCGCCCCTAATTTTTTATTATTAAGGTGAAGATATTCACTATTTATATTCTATTTTTGTAAAAAATAAAATCCGCCCAAAGGCGGGGTTATAAGCAACATACATTTCGGGTTGAAAAACCGGTATTATCGTGAGAAGTAAAATATAGTTTAATTAAAAAAATTGAAATGCATATTTTATCAAATCGCAAATGCAATATTTTAAAGAAGCTGCTAAATACAATATTTATAATCCTGGTTTTCAGCAATTGTACTCTTATTGCCCGGAATGACATCCGCAATTACAAAGTCTATTTTGCTGTTGGCGACTTTAAAAGTAAAGCTATTCTGATCATACGGAAATTCGAGAATACAGGAAAACAGTTCTACATGGGGGTAAATCCCAATAGCCTTGAAACTCAAATCATCCCTTCCGAAGAAGTTTCCATACACCCCCTAAGTTGGCAACAAATTCTTATTGACTATAAAAATTCAACCTATATAAAAGCTATTCTGGCTGCAAAAAGTCAATCGTTTTCAATACAAAATTCAGGAATTACTCATGGCTTTCCAAAAGAAAACGGAGTAACTTTAACCATCGATTTGTGCCCTTCACATAAGCCCTTAAAACGAATTATTCTTACATCATTGATTACTGAATTCAAAAGAGCAGAACGACCGGTCCCGGTTGCAATATCAATTACCGGGAAATTTATGCAAACTCATTCTAAAGACTTAATCTGGTTAAAAAGGCTAGTGGACTCCGGTAAAATTACCGTAACATGGATTAACCACACATATAACCATCATTATAATCCCAAGGCTCCATTAACTGAAAATTTTCTATTAGAACCCAACACCGATCTTAATTTTGAAATTCTCGAAACCGAAATAGCGTTGCTCAACCATGGGCTTCAACCTTCCGTCTTTTTTCGTTTCCCCGGTTTGGTATCCAATCCTTCCATAGTTGACAAGGTATTGGAATACGGACTGATACCGATTGGAACCGACGCATGGTTAGCTAAAGGACAGCCAATACATGCCGGAAGTATTGTATTAATTCATGGCAACGGAAACGAACCGATAGGAATACGAGATTTTATAAAATTACTGCAAACAGAAAAAGTCTCGGTTATGAAAAAGAAATGGCTCTTATATGATTTAAGGGAAAGCATACAAGATGAATTTCACTGACAATAATTTGAAACAAAAAAATTTCAAATTATTTGTTCTTTGATTTAAAACGAATTATCTTTGTTCAAATTTTTTAAGAAATGACGATAATTTGGAAAAGAATGGGAATATTAGTCCCAATAATTTTTTTCGCTGTAGCATACATAGTTTCTCTATTTGTTACAGGCAGAACGATATTCGGAAACGCAACTTTAATGGAATGGGCTTGCCTTATCTCAGGGTTATTACTCTTGCTTATTGGCTATGCAAGTATGCCTAAAAGGGACAACAATGGAGTGAAAAGAACGTTATTTAGCGTAATTAATCATGATACGTTCTTTTTTATTCCTGTAATTGTTTGGGGCATAATATTAGTTGGGTTAAGTATTTTTATTTTTATCCGGTAAAATATTAATTCCATCTTAATTTATTCACTCATTCCAATTGTCAATAGATTAAAAAAGTCTATTCAATACCATTGTAGCTCATAACCAATTAGCTAAATTAACCGAAGGTTATTTAATTTTGACAAATAAGCGGACCTTTTTCGGGCATTCAAGTGCGTGTAAAGTTTAATCATAGCGCTACTGGAAATATTATCTGGGATGAATGGCCAAATGCCATTGATGATGCAAAAAAGAACATTTTGATTTCTATTTTTTCACTAAATTTAAGCTTCTGCCAGTTGAGTGAACCAATAGATCAACCGGAATGAACTTTTCAAACCAATTTTTCACAGGTTTATCAAGTTTGTCATCCTCTAATACTCATTGACAAATACATTTACATTTCAACAACTTAAACAAGAAGCAATATGAATAACAACAAGATAGTTCCAAACCTATGGTTTAATGCTGATGGAGGTAGTCTTTCAAAAATTATTGAATATTACAAAAGCATTTTTGTCAAAGACTTTGAATATGGATCAATCATCCGTCTAGGAGAAACGCCAAGCGGGAAAACCGAAATATGCAATGTGAACATTTTTGGGCAGAAATATGTCCTTATGAGTACCGCTATCGAACATCAACCCTTAAATGACGCAGTCTCGTTTATGATTTATTGTGAAGACCAAAGTGAAATAGATAAATATTGGAACTATTTTACTCAGGAAGGTAAAGAATCTCAATGCGGTTGGTGTGTCGATAAATATGGCCTTCGCTGGCAAGTACTACCAAAAAATCTAGAGGAGCTGATGAGTAAGCCAAACTCTTTTAAGGTAATAATGGGACAGAAGAAAATTGTAATTAAAGAATATTTGGAGTAAACAGCGAGCTGATATAATATTAGCCTGCCCCCCACTAAACTGCAAAAAGTCATTCGGCAAAGCTCAGCGACCTCTTCTCAAATCAAGATTTTGGAAATAAAAGACCTTCAAAACTCCACAAATGGTTCGTTTCGGAACGTACTTTTAATACATAAATTTTTATTGTCAAAGTAAAAATACTGATAATTAATGTTCTATATTTGTGGGGAATAAAGAACGATGCTAATTGTTGATAAATATCCAAGGGATAGAACTGCAAGCCAGCTGCCATGCTTTAAAACCGACCACATACATTTTATATTAACTTTGAAAAATGAATACAAAAGCAATTGAAATATTTAAAAGTGATGATGGCACTACTGAAATTGAAGTTCAAATAGAAAGAGACACTGTTTGGCTTGATCAATACCAAATATCTGAACTATTTCTAACTGATAGGACTTCTATCGGCCGTCATATATCTAAAATATATAAAACTAATGAACTTAATGAAGATTCAACTAGTGCAAAAATTGCACAAGTTCGTACTGAAGGTAATAGAACCGTTGAAAGACAAATTGGAATATATAATTTAGACGTCATACTTTCTATTGGTTATAAAGTTCATTCCGAAAGAGGAAGGCAGTTTAGAGTTTGGGCGAATAAAATTCTGGGCAATTATCTTGTAAAAGGGTATGCCTTAAATGAACGAAAACTTAAAGAACAAAACGAATCATTAAAAAAGCTACAAGAATCTGTAAAAATTTTAGGGAAAGTATTAGAATTTAAAGCTCTAACAAATGATGAAAGTGTAGGATTACTAAGAATAATATCCGATTATGCTTATGCTTTAGACATATTAGACCGGTATGATTATCAAAATCTTGAAATTAAAGATACTTCCGGTAAAGAGACTTATCAATTGACATACGAGGAAGCCATGGCTCAAATAAAATTAGCAAAGCAGACACATGCAAATAGCGAATTGTTTGGGCATGAAAAGGATGGCTCATTTAAAAGTTCTGTTTCAACAATTTATCAGACTTTTGGAGGAAAGGATTTATATCCAAGTATAGAGGAAAAAGCTGCAAATTTATTGTACTTTATAACAAAGAACCACTCTTTTTCGGATGGTAATAAAAGAATTGCTGCATTTCTTTTTCTTTACTTTTTAGAAAAAAATGGTATTTTATACGATGAGAACAGTAATAAAAGAATTGCGGATAATACCTTGGTTGCATTAACTTTAATGATCGCTGTAAGCAAACCTGAAGAAAAAGAAATAATGACAAAAGTGATTGTAAGCTTGATAAATAGAAACAATTAACCTGGTCTTAATACCTAATACAATCATAGATTCGCTTCACGAATCTAAAACTCAAAGAGTATTCAAGCGTGTACCACGGCTCTAACTTTCATTCAGTTGAACAAGTAAGCAAGCCATAATTCCAACTAAAATCATCTTCAAGTAGTTAGTGGTTTTAATGTATATTCGCATTTTTTTGACACCTGCATTTTTATTGTAAAAGTAAAAATTGGGATAATGAATGTTTTAAGTGCGATCCCTCTCGTCGCAATGCATCCAAAACTGGCTTTATTGCAAGGGTATCCGTTAGTTTGCACAAAAATAACGTGTGAATCATGTAACTTACTCCTGAAATTATGTAACACTTTCCGTAATTTCTATTCTCATCTTTGTAAGCCAATAAATCATTAAACAAACTAATGTATTTATTGTTAAAGTATTATATACGGATTAAACAATAGCGTATTAATGGGTGGAAGCCTGAAAAAAATCAAAGGAGAATAATTATGCCAACATTTGGATCACCCTTTTCGGGGTTAGCAAAAGACAGGAAGCTCACGGATGCAGAGCTTATCAGAGCAATACGTTTTATGGTAGCGGCGGAGTATGAAGCAACCCAGTTGTACATGCAGCTTGCCGAGTCAACCGACAACAAACTCGCGATAGCGGTTCTTAAGGATATCGCCGATGAAGAGGTTGTGCATGCCGGAGAGTTTTTGCGGTTGCTCTACGAACTTTCTCCGGATGAGAAAAAGTTGCATGCGGAAGGAGCAAAAGAAGTTGAAACAGAAATCAAGAAGATAAAACAAAAGATGTTAAAGTAAACAATAAAAAGATAAATAGATGAATAAAAATAAATTAACCTTAAAAATAATTGTATTCGGATTTCTGGCATTGCAATATGGTTTTATTGCAAAAGCTCAGAATACAACAAAATATCTCGCGATAAACGACACTAAAAATCAAAACAACATGAGCACAATAAACAAATTTGAGCTCAAATCCTTACCTTATGGTTATGATGCACTTGAACCTTTTATCGATAAGCAAACAGTGGAAATTCATTATAGCAAACACCATAAGGCTTATTACGACAACTTTCTGAATGCCGTTAAAGGCACAGAAATGGAAACGATGGAAATAACAGATATCTTCAAAAATATAAGCAAGTCTCCGGTAGCCGTCAGGAACAATGGTGGTGGTTATTATAATCATACGTTTTATTGGGAAGGAATGAAACCCAATGGTGGAATTTTACCCAAAGGCAAATTATCGGAATTGATAACCAAAACCTTTGGTTCCTTTGAAGAGTTTAAAAAACAATTTTCCGAAGCAGGTAAAACCAGATTTGGCAGTGGCTGGGCATGGCTATGTATCAATGAAAAAGGCAACCTGTTTATTTATTCAACTCCAAATCAGGATAATCCGTTGATGGATATTTCTGAAAAAAAGGGAATTCCACTTCTTGCTCTGGATGTATGGGAACATGCTTATTATTTAAAATATCAGAACAAACGACCGGATTATATAAATGCCTTCTGGAACGTTGTGAACTGGGAAGAGGTAACAAGGAGATATGAAACTGCTTTAAAATCATTGAATTTAAAGTAAATAAAAGAAAATTTCAACATGCAACGGATTTAAAAATCATATACCATGACTCAACATATCGTAAAAATAAATTCGATTCAGCACATCACACATGATGTATTGCGAATTGTTACTGAAAAGCCTCAAAAGTTCACCTTTACCCCCGGGCAGGCCACCAAAGTTTCCATAAACAAAAGCGGATGGATGGATAAAAAAAAATCTTTCACATTCACAAGTCTTCCGGATAGTGATTCTATAGAATTTACGATCAAAACTTATCCTTCACATAATGGTGTAACGAACGAACTTTTGAAACTAAAAAAGGATGATGAGTTGATTTTGCACGATGTTTTTGGGACTATCGCCTATAAAGGAGAAGGTGTATTTATTGCAGGTGGTGCTGGGGTCACCCCTTTTATTTGCATTTTCAGAGACCTTCAGTCCAAAAATAAGATTGGCAATAACAAGCTCATCTTTGCCAATAAAACACAAGACGATATAATCATTGCCGAGGAATTTAAAGCGTTGTTAGGCAAGAATTTTATCAACATTTTATCTGATGAAAAAGTCAATGGGTATGCCCACGGACAAATCACCGAAGATTTTCTTAAGGATTACATTAAGGACTCTCCTGAAAATATTTATGTATGCGGCCCTCCGCCCATGATGGATGCAGTGGAGAAGTTCTTATCCGATTTGCATGTTGATAAAAAACGAATAATCAAAGAAACATTTTAGTAAATTAATGAGGCAGCAGAAAGTTACCCTGTCGAAATTATTAAGTATATAGAGAAATAAACATTATTTATCCAATTAAGAAACATACAATTATGGCAAATCTTAAAACAAAGTACATGGGAATCGAGTTAGATAACCCCATAATTTTGGGATCCTCTAACATTTCCAACGATTTGGACAAGCTTAAAAAGGCCGAAGAGTTTGGCGCTGGAGCCATTGTTTTTAAATCATTATTCGAAGAGCAAATACAACTCGAAGAATTACAACTGGATGAGAAACTGACCAAATTCAACGATATGTATGCTGAAATGCTTACAATGCATCCGAAAGCTGAATATGCCGGACCCGATGGACATCTTTTAAATCTCAAGAAAGCCAAGGAAAGTTTATCCATTCCTGTATTTGCAAGTTTAAATGCAGTAAATTATGATACATGGATCAAATACGCGAAGCTAATAAGCGAAACCGGAGTTGATGGAATTGAACTGAATTTTTATCATACGCCCTCCGACTTCACTAAAGATGCGAAGGAGATTGAGGATGAGCAAATTAAAATAGTGAATGCCATTAAAAAAGACATCGCTATTCCCATTAGCGTAAAATTAAGTCCCAACTACTCTAATATTTTGAATTTTATAAATCGGCTCGATCAAACCGGAATCGATGCATTTGTTCTGTTTAATTCCTTTTTTCAGCCCGATATCGATACAACCAATGAAAAGCATCTTAAATCTTTTAATCTTAGCAACGAAGGAGATTACAAGCAATCCTTGAGATATTCGGGATTGCTATTCGAAAATATAAAAGCCGACGTTTGTGCTAGCCATGGGATATTTACCGGCACAGATGTAATTAAGCTGATTCTATCAGGGGCAACTTGTGTGCAGGGTGTAAGTACATTTTATAAAAATGGCCTAAAACAAATAACAAGTATCAAGAAAGAATTGGTGGATTGGATGGAAATCAAAAACTACAAGAGTATCGATGAGTTTAGAGGCAAGCTTTCAAAAAACAAACTCAATAATGATTCTTTAGTTTATAGAAGAAGCCAATATGTTGATTTACTTATGAATTCAGAGAATATTTTTGGAGATACGCACTAACGCTTTATTGCAATTAGCTACAGTGGGTATGTTTTTTAGTAAGTAAATAGTTTGACTGTTTTAAAGCATGAATTTTAAAAATCTACTATGAGCAAAAATGTATCAGACCAACTGGTGGAAGCATTGGTTGAAGCGGGTATCCAAAGGATATATGCCGTAACAGGAGATAGTCTCAATCATGTAAATGCTGCAGTTCATCGTAACGGCAAAATCAAATGGATCCACGTTCGGCACGAAGAGACTGCTGCTTATGCTGCCGGTGCTGAGGCTCAGCTAAACGGTCTGGCATGTTGCGCTGGCAGTAGTGGCCCTGGACATGTCCACCTGATAAACGGATTGTATGATGCGCATCGTTCGTCGGCATCGGTATTAGCCATTGCTTCTACCATCCCAACCAAAGAGTTTGGAACAGGTTTCTTTCAGGAAACGAACACCATTAAACTTTTTGACGATTGCAGTTGCTACAATCAGATAGCAACAACACCAATACAATTGCCACGAATGTTACAGGCTGCCCTTCAGAATGCTGTTCATAAAAAAGGTGTAGCTGTTCTTGGTTTGCCGGGTGATATTACCGATCTTCCCGCAGTAGCAGCTGAAACTACTACTTTACTTTTCCGGAACCGGCCTGTTGTCAGGCCATCGGAAGATGAGTTGTTGCAACTGGCCGAACTGTTAAACTCGCACAAAAAGATCACTATTTTTTGTGGACTAGGTGCTGCTCAGGCACACAAAGAAGTTATTCAATTGGCAGAAAAGCTAAAAGCCCCGGTGGCTTATTCCTATAAAGCCAAGATGGCAATCCAGCATGATAACCCTTATGAAGTAGGACTCACCGGATTGCTGGGGTTTCTATCGGCCTATCACGCAATGCACGAATGTGAATTGCTGGTATTGTTGGGCACCGATTTTCCATACACACCTTTCATGCCTGTTGAAAATAAGATTGTTCAAATTGACATTAAACCCGAAAACCTCGGACGAAGGGCCAAGCTTAACCTTGGACTTTGCGGAAATGTGAAAGACACCTTGCAGGAGCTCTTGCCTCTGTTAGGAATAAAGGAAGATTCAACTTTTCTTGATCAGCAATTGGAATTTTATCAGGAAGTTAAAAAGAATTTACAGTCTTATGTAAAGGATACTGGAAAGCCCAATGAAATTCATCCTGAATTTGTTGCTTCTATGATTAATGAATTGGCTGCCAAAGATGCCATTTTCACGGTTGATACCGGGATGTGTTGTGTATGGGCTGCACGCTACATTGATGGAACAAGCGAACGAGAAATGTTGGGTTCGTTCAATCATGGTTCAATGGCAAATGCAATGCCACAGGCAATAGGTGCTGCGCTTGCCCACCCTCACCAACAGGTTATTGCCTTCTGCGGCGACGGAGGTATTTCTATGATGTTGGGTGATCTCATGACGATTGTTCAATATCAATTGCCCGTGAAGATCATTGTTTTTAACAACCGTTCATTGGGAATGGTAAAGCTGGAAATGGAAGTAGCCGGGATCCCCGATCTGGAAACGGATATGTTAAACCCTGACTTCATAAAGATAGCGGAAGCAATGGGAATGCTAGGTATTGGCATTGATGATCCGGATGATGTAAAATCAGGATTAGAAAAAGCCTTTATGCATGAAGGGCCTGTATTGGTCTCGATTCAGACTGACCCGAATGCACTCGCCATGCCCCCAAAATTGGAATTTGACCAGGTGAAAGGCTTTGCTTTATACATGGGTAAAATGATGTTAAGCGGGCGTATGGATGAAGTGTTCAAAATTATCTCCTCAAATTATAAGCATTTGGGCGAGGTTATATGATTTTATTTTTTTAAACAAAAACGGTATGGCCAAATATTCAAAAAAGGCTCAAGAAAAAATTGAGGAAGTAATGCACGAATTTAAGGAAGGAACCTTAAAATCGGGTAAAAATGGCAAGGTGAAAAGTAGAAAACAAGCTATTGCCATTGGAATAAGTGAAGCAAAAGAAGCTGGATTAAAGGTTCCAGTTCAAAAATCTGCAAAGTGATATTCTAGTAATGCAAAAGCCACTAAATCGCTAGTAACACACAACCAGACTTAAAAATAATTGCAACATTGATAGGACATTTCTTTTATTGAAAAGTTTGCAAACATTGAAACCACCGATAAACTGCCCGGTTGCTAATCGAGTAAGACTACCCCGCTAAACAGACTGGTTGGAAAAGCGCTTCGGCTTAGTTCTGCAGGCTCCTTCCACACCTTAGTTTTGAAAAACCTTCAAGACTTCAAAAATGACTTGTTTCGGAACGTACTTTTGACAGATAAATTTTTATTATCAAGGTGAAAATTGGGTTAATTAATTTTTTATATTTGTGGAAAATTAAAATGGGGTTAAACCGTGCAAATACAATCGAATTTAGATTTATAAGAACGGTAAAACCGTTCTCATAAACGAGTTATCGGTAAGGCTAACACAGACACAACACGACAACTATGAAACTATTTACAATTGACAATAACGGAAAACTGATTCACTATAAAGAGCATACTTTCAGCGACGACAACAAAGAATCTGACCTCGAAATGATTTTGGAGAATAATCCAGAGAATTTTTTCGACGATGGTAAGATTTTAATAATTGGTCGACTGGTATTGACAAATTTAGGTTCTTGGATTGATTTGCTCGGGCTTGACAGTTTTGGTAACACAGTTGTTATTGAACTCAAACGTGGAAAATCTCCTCGTGAGACAGTTGCACAACTTCTTGAATATGCATCTTTTGTAGACAATTTGGATTATGAGCAACTAAATGGAATTTTCCAAAACTATATTGGAGAGGAGTCTTAACTAGATATTTATCACCAAGAGCACTTTGAATTAAAAAATGCTGAGAATGTATCTTTCAATAAAGCCTCAAAACTTGTAATTGTTGCTCAAGATATTACCCAACCAATTAAGCAAACTGCTCTCTATTTGAGAAAAAAGGGAATTGACATCTATTGCATGGAATTCAAGTATTTCCTAAACTATGCGTCTGAGAGAATGATTACAATTGACTTTGTAGTTGGTGATGATACTTTTATTCGCAGTGAGATTAAATCAATAAGCCAGTTACCAAAAGTCGATGAGAAAAAGTTTATTGATGCTTTAGACAAGAATGGGAAGTTTTTGTTTGAGTCAATATCTGAGTTTGCTAAATCAAATGGTTTATTTTTTCGCTGGGGTTCAAAAGGATTTTCTTTGAACTTACCGTTTAACGATGGTTTTGTTGGTTTGCTTTTTGGTTATCCGCCTGTTTCAGTATTCAAACAAAGCCTATACACAGGATTTGAGGAAATTCGCAAGAAAGTAATTGACCATGAATCAATAATTTCATTTTTCAGAAATGAATTAGAAAAATCAGGCAATTTTATTTCGGCAAAATCAAATCTAAAATGGATTATTGACAAACCAATCAACAAGATTGAGATTGATAATTTAATGACAACATTACAATTAGTGATTAAAAAAATAAAAGAAACCGAGTTGAAATGACAAAGCCCAGCCGGTAATCGAGTAGCCTGCCCTGCCAGTTAGCCTGCAAAAAGCCATTCGGCTAAGCTCAATAACCTTTTCTAAATCCACGGTTTTTTGGGAAAAAAACTTTCAAAACTTCACAAATGGCTTGTTTCGGAACGTACTTTTGACAGATAATTTTTTATTGTCAAACTAAAAATACTGATAATTAATGTTTTATATTTGTGAAAAATTAAAATGGGGTTAAACTGTACAAATACAATTGAATTTAGATGTATAAGAACGGTTTTACCGTTCTTATAAACGAGCTAGCGATCATTGGTAGAAAATATTAAACAATTAAAAAAGGAGAATAAAGATGAAGGATAAAAAGTTGAAATTAAGTGCCTTGCTCTTGTTCGGTCTCGGGCTAACAGGACTACAAGCACAAACGGCATTACCAGCCACAGGCAGCAATGCGTCGGGCAGTGGAGGCTCGGCGAGCTATTCGGTTGGACAGGTGGTTTACACCACCAACACTGGCTCAAACGGAACAGTAGCACAAGGCATACAGCAACCGTATGAAATTTCAGTAGTTGCAGGAATTGAAGAAGCCAAAGGCATAAATCTTTCGGTTAAGGCCTATCCAAACCCAACAACCGATTATATTATATTGAGTATTGAAGAATTTGACATCTCAAATTTATCTTACCAATTGTATGATATGAATGGGAAACTTTTGCAAAACAAAAAAATCACAGGCAATCAAACAAGTATTGTTATGAGCAATCTTGTTCCTGCTAACTATTTTGTAAAGGTGATTCAAGAAAACAGAGAAGTCAAAACATTTAAAATTATTAAAAATTAAAACTATGAGAAAATTAATTACACTATTAGTATCCATTATGTTAACGGCAAGCGTTTTCCTGCCACGGCAGGCAAGTGCTCAAGCACCACAAAAAATGAGTTATCAGGCAGTAATCCGCAATAGTAGCAATGCCTTAGTAACAAATACTCAGGTTGGAATGGAAATAAACATTCGCCAGGGTTCGCCATCAGGGACTATTGTTTACACCGAAACACAAACACCAAACACCAATACCAACGGCTTGGTAAGTATTGAAATAGGTGGTGGTGCAGGTTTTGACACAATAAACTGGGGAAGCAGTACTTATTACATTGAAACAAAAACAGCAGTTGTTGCACCTCTAACAACTTACACCATTACAGGAGTAAGCCAGCTATTGAGTGTGCCTTATGCATTATATGCAAAAACAGCCGGTACAACAAGCAGTACAAGCAGTCACTACATAGGTGAACTTTACGGCGGTGGCGTAGTGTTTTGGGTTGATCATACCGGGCAACACGGACTAATTGTTAGCATGATTAACGCTAGTATAAGTCAGGTCTGGAGCAATGTTTCAAGTGGGGCAGCCTTAACAACAAGCGATTGGGACGGAGCAAGCAATACAACTACAATAACCGGACAAAGCGGGCACACTTCGAGTGCAGCAAAATTATGCGAAGATTACACAAACGCCGATTATGGTACCGGGATATACAGCGATTGGTATTTGCCGAGCATTGCAGAATTAAACCATGTATGGAATAATTTTTACGAAGTACAAAAAGCCCTTACCAACGATGGAAATGCATCAACCACGTTGTTAAATTCTTATTACTGGTCATCATCGGACCTTACCTGTAGCATCGCATGGTACTTCTCCTTTCCCGACGGCAACGTGGCCAGCAACCCTAAGGGAGGGGCACTCTGTGTTCGTGCCGTCAGGGCTTTTTAACTATTTAATAAATACCGCCGGTAGCGGTCGAATTTTTAAACCTGACAGGGAATAATATCCTTGTCGGTTTATTTTAGACAAAGAATAAGAAAAGCAGCATGACAAAAACCAACGAAACACTAACACGGGCTTAATTTCAGGCAGTTATAAACATGAATAAATGGGGTAATTGAATAAAATAACACTTTTCCCCTGATTGGTTTTTCAGAAAGCCGCCTTCGGCGGCTGCCCGAAAACCAAGCACGGGAACGTTAGCCTGCAAAAAAGCCATTCGGCTAAGCTCAGCAGACTCCTTCTCAATCCACAGTTTTTGTGAAAAAAGCTTCAAAACTTCACAAATGGCTTGTTTCGGGACGTGCTTTTGACACATAAATTTTTATTATCAAAGTGAAATTTCTGATAATTAATGTCTTATATTTGTGGGAAATAAAGCACGCTCCATCTCCGTTCTTATAAAGCCGAATCGGTTGTATAAAAGCGGATTCATTGTTGTTCTAAACTAGCTACCTACAAGCATAAAAAAAAACGATGCCACTGCATAAATTAAAAATAAATCAGACATAAATATGAAAATAGGCTTAATAGGATTTGGAAAAACAGGAAAAGCTGTTGCTAATGTGATACTGCAAAATAAAGAATTTTGCCTTGAATGGGTTCTTAGACGAAGTACTCTATTAGAAAGTAGAAGTGTACCTGAATTCTTAGGCATAGAGACGAACGAACCTGGGCTGATTTATTCAAGCTCTAAAATAAAAATGCCGGAACTTCTCGACAAACACCCCGTAGATGTTATTATCGATTTTTCCTCAGAAACAGGTATCTATACTTATGGAGAAATTGCAGGGGAACGTAAAATTAAAATCATAACTGCGGTCTCTCATTATAACGAAGCTGAACAAAAATTACTGAAAAAACTTTCAGATAATACCGTTGTATTTTGGAGCCCCAACATTACATTAGGAGTTAATTATCTGCTCTTTGCTGCAAAGTTTTCTCAAAAAGATTGCTCCATGGGTTGATATTGAAATAATAGAAGAACATTTTAAAGAAAAAAAAGGCGTTTCTGGTACGGCAATAAAAATTGCAGAAGCATTAGATTTAGAAAAGTCAGACATAAACTCTGTCAGAGCAGGAGGAATTGTTGGCAAGCATGAAGTGATTTTTGGATTCCCTTATCAAACAGTGCGTCTTATTCATGAATCTATTTCGAGAGAGGCTTTTGGAAATGGAGTCCTATTTGTAGCAGAGAATTTAGCGGACAAAAAAAATGGTTTATACAATTTTGAAGACATATTATTACCTTATTTTTCCAAAGATTAATGCCGGTAAGCAACCCTAAATACATGCCATCAATTGAGGGTTGGGTGCGGACAACAAAATCCGTAGCCCACGGTAGTGGCGGTGCAGTTCGACAGGAAAATTCTCCGCAATCGCCAACTAACGATACCTCGCAGTTATTGCAAAATGATATTCAGTAATACTTGAACAAAAAAGCACATAGTAATGGATAATATTTGGAATACAATACCACTTGAAGATTATGAACGTCACATGCAACATGAATCAGTAGGACAATTGCAATTGCTCAATAACTTGACTAAAAAATATTTGAAAAAACTAAGCCCCGAAATAGTAATGTTTTTGGGAATTTCAGGTGGAAACGGGTTGGAGCATATAGATAACAATATTACCAGTCAAGTGTTTGGCATCGATATAAATCAAAAACTATCTCGACGAAACGGAAAAGCGATTCAAAGACCAAATTCCGAATCTAAATCTTCTTAATATCGACATTTCTTCAAGAAATACCGAAAAATTAACCAAGGCAAATTTAATTTGGGCTGCATTAATTTTTGAATATGTTGAAATAGACATTTGCTTTGAATTTATCAACAATAATATTCAAGAAAAACGGATACCTGATTGTAACAATCCAAGAAAACAATGGAGTAAGTTCTGTCAGTCAAACAGGAATAGAAACAATTAAACCGGTAGGACAAATATTTAAATTAATTTCCGAGAGTGACTTGATTTCAACAGCGGATAAATTCGGATTTCAAAAAATTGACTTTGAAGAGAACATACTCCCGAACAAAAAATCGTTAAAAACATATACTTTCATAAAAAAACAACCGCCAACAAAAACAAAAAACAGGGTATAACAACTCATGTATAAGCAAATAACTAGGGAGGCATTATGAAAAAAACTATTTTCTGTACTTTTTTCTGTATTATTTCCGTATATCTTTTCGCACAAGTAGATATTAATGTAAAACTAAAGGACATCAGGGGAGGCAAACCTCCGCTTAAATTTTATATTTCAGATGTCACGATAAAAAATACGCTGGATAAGCCCTGCTGGATCGTGTTTCCCGGTTATGTGGAAGATACCATAATGAAGAGCGGAATTTTTGAAGCGGAAAAATCATGGAAAATCGGATACCTCGTTGGCAAAGGCTATTCGGGAAAAACGAAAAACGGAAAGTATGGCAAAATGGCCGAAATTCATTATCTCGGAAAATACAACCACTCATTTCACGCTTTTCTGGTACCGCGAAAATCATCTCTTTTTCTACAAAATTATTCCTTTGAATCGGACAGAGAACCGGATTCAATGGATGTGGCGGTGGCGGAATCATTAATGGTAAACGATTCGATTGCTTTGGAAAAATTCCTTCCCTATCGTATTATTGCAGATTCCAATTTATCCATTGACATTATGCATACCGACTGGGAAAATCTTAACTCGGACAAGAAAACTTTTGGCGGAGAACGCAGCGACCTTCCGAAAACTGAGGTGCGTTTTATACATGCCATGGGAATGAAAAAATACAGGAAAGCGTTGAAGAAATAAAAACAAAGAGCATTTGGGGACAATCCTCTAACGATATTAATCACATTACCGAAAATGAAGAATAAATCAAGCATTAAGCTGCCACTCACGGATATTGAGAAAGCAACCTTGAAAAAAAATAAAGTCAAGATAGCAAACATTCTTGACTATGCGCCTGACGAGTTGGAGGTTTTGCTAAAGACAACATCCGAAAGAGCAAAAAGGATACATGCTTTGGCAGAATTTCAAACAATTCCGTCCATCGGGATAAAATTTGCAGAAGATTTGGTATTTTTGGGCTATTATTCACTTGATGAACTTAAAAATAAAAACGGAGCAAATTTGACGGATAATTACGAGCAAAAAATCGGCTATTGGATAGACCCTTGCGTTGAAGACCAGTTCAGGTTGGTGGTGAATTTTGCCAAAACCCACGATACGACTAAAACGTGGTGGAACTTTACCCAAGAACGGAAAAAGTATCGCCTTGAAAATGGCTACCCGGCAAGCAGGCCTAAAAAAGCGTGGCACGAAGCAATAGCGTATAAACGAAAAGACGAGCAAGATGCCCGTTAACAAGGACTTTATCAAATGGGGCTGACAAAAACCGATCTGGCACTAATAACAATTGAAACTTCAATCGACTTATGTGCTAAAGCAAAGTCTCAACCGCTACTTTCAACAATGTAAAAAAAACATCTTAACTATCTTAAAACAAAAAAGACATGGAAAAAGTGATTGACAAATCAAAAGAATTAAACACATCGATTATTCTTATCAACGAGAAGCTTAACTTTACAGGAATTGTCGAAAAAAACAGTCCTGTATCTATCGATTACACTCCACCGCTGGGTGATAACTTAGGCTATACTTCTCTAGAATTGTTACTATTAAGTTTGTCTTCTTGCGTAGGAAGCTCGATGCTTACTTTTTTGCGCAAAATGAAAAAAACCATAACCGGTCTTGAAATTCATGCAAAAGGGATTAGAAAAGAAGATCACCCAACCGGATTTAAAACCATTATCTTGGAAATTAATTTAAAATCGACGGATACAATGGCCGATGACATGGAAAAAGTAATTAAGCTTTCGGAAGAAACCTATTGCCCTGTTTGGTCGATGCTAAAGGGAAATGTTGAAGTTGTAACAAAGTATAATATTATTGCTTAAAGCTTTTACTTGAAAGTGAGCATCTCAAAACAATTAGCGCAAAAATCAAAACAAACATAAGGAGGCTATACAAAAATGAAAGCGGCAAAAACATTTTATATCGGACTGGCGGTTACAATCTTGAGCATTATTCAGTTTTTTCAGGATTTTTCATCGTTTCGATTAATCGGAGTTGCGGTAGGGCTCTTTTTTATTGTGTTCGGTTGGAAGATCGGCTGGACAAGAAATAAAAAATTCACCGCCCTGCTCGGCCATATTACGGTATTTATAGGTTGCCTCGTGTGTGCTTACGCCATATATCAGATTCCATTCATAAAAAACCCGCCTTCAATGATTGAAGTTTTGGATTTACCGCTTTTTTGGGGATTTTTTACAATTTTCGGTGGCTTCTGTATGATTAAACACAGTTATTGTTCCTGTACAATTAAAATGCATGATGATACAAATTGCAAAAACAAAGGTAATTGCCAAGGGCAATTCAATAATCCGAATGCAGAGAAGAAATAAAGCATAGTGTCGGCTAAATTATATTTACACAACGATTATCGGAATATTAATATTATTTTTGTTTCGATGTTGAAGCAAAGATTAATTCCTGAAAACGACATAAAACAATCGAAATAAAAAAACATTATAGATGAAAACAAGAGCCCTATTATTTAGCATACTTTTAGCCTTAGCTCTACCTTTGTCGAGCATGGCTCAAGTAAAACTGATCGTTCCCAAAGGAAACGCCACTGCATTCGATAAGCAAACCCGCCAAAAAGACGGAAACCCGGGAAAAAACTATTGGCAAAACACATCCGATTATTCCATCAAGGCTTCGGTGGACGTTAAAAACAAAATATTGAGCGGCCGGGAAAAAATCGTGTACTACAACAACAGTCCCGATTCTTTGTCCACAATAGTTGTACGGCTATATCAGGACCTCTTCAAAAAAGGAGCTAACCGCAATTCAATTGTTCCGGTAAACCCACTCGATATCCATGACGGGGTAAACATAAAAAATCTGACCGTTAATAATTCCCCGGTTGACAATGCTCTTGTAAAAAGAGAAGGTACGCTTATGTTTGTTAGATTAAAGGAGAAACTAGCTCCGCACAATAAAATTGAAATCCAAATGAACTGGGATTTTAATTTTCCCGTACATACATTAATCCGCATGGGAACCATCGACAGCACTAGCCTATTTGTGGGGCAGTGGTACCCTCAAATTGCAGTTTACGACGATATTAACGGTTGGGATACCCGCTCATACAATGGAATGGCTGAATTCTATAGCGATATTGCTAATTTTGAAGTCGAGATTACGGTTCCCGAAAATTTCATGGTGTGGGCAACCGGCGAATCTCAGAACATGAACGAAGTTTTACAGCCTAAATACTACGAACTCTATAAAAAAGCATCTACATCGAATGAAATATCGCATGTAATTAAAGATGAAGACCTAAAAAAAGGGAATATTACAACCCAGAACCATGCGTGGAAATACAAAGCCGCAAATGTTCCCGATTTTGCATTCGGAATCAGCGATCACTACCTTTGGGACGTTACCAGCGTGGAGGTTGACAAGACTACCAAAAGGAGAACCGTAGTTGGAGTAGCCTATAACAAAAACGCTAAATATTTTGACAAAGTGGTTGAAATATCAAGGGAAACGGTTCGGTCGTTATCCGAAGAAATGCCCGGAATCCCCTATCCGTTCCCTTATCTTACCGTTTACAACGGCGATTTCGGCATGGAATACCCCATGATTACGAACGTAGGTGCAGATGAGGATTACGGAATGACTGTTTACGCCAACTCTCACGAGATTACACACGCATATTTTCCTTTTTATGTAGTCACAAATGAAACAAAAAACGGATGGATGGACGAAGGACTTGTGGTTTTTATGCCCGAAAAAATGCAAAATAAACTGGCTCCCGAACTGAATATTGCCAAACACAATACGGACGCTTTCTCATACTATTCGGGAATTGAAGATGAACCAACCCTTATCACTCCGACTCATTATTTGGATGCGAAAATCTATTTTTACCTGAATTACGCCAAATCGGAACAAGCACTAAGAATGTTGGAACTCGAACTTGGCAACGATTTATTTAAAAAATGTTTGCTTACATTTATGGATCGTTGGAAATACAAACACCCTACTCCATTCGATTTTTTCAATACCTTTAATGATGTTTCTAAACAAAATCTGAATTGGTATTGGCAAGCATGGTACTTTCAATATGGAGGAATCCCCGATTTGGCGATTACCAATGTAGTAAAAACAGGAAATCATTATAACATCTCGATTGAGAACAAAGGAGATTTGCCGATTCCGGCCGTTATTTCGTTATACAACAATGAAAAACTGGTTAAAACAGTTACAAAATCTGCAAGTATGTGGCAGGGGCAAAGCAAAATTGAAGTAGCTGTTGATGCCCCCGAAACAATCACAAAAATTACATTAGGTAGCGATATCATACCCGATGCAAACCGAAACAACAACGAATATCTGATAAAATAAGCCGGCCGAAAATCATATTGAATTAGCTTAAACGAAACAAGCCTTTCGAAAAATTTCGAAAGGCTTGTTTGACATTGTGCACTGTACTGGACTCGATTCCGCCAATGTTGAAAGCACACACTTGATAAAAAACTCAATTTATCGAGACAACCGTGCGGTTTCTTACATTGGCGTGGATCTTTTAACCCTCGTTTACGGGGCTCGAAAATTCACGAACCGTTTCGGTTCTAATTTTCGGAACCAGTGACTTCTACCTTTCCTTTACACCGAGTACAAAAAAAGTCCTTCAGAAAATACTGAAAGACTTGTGACTTTTTTTGTGCGCTGTACTGGACTCGAATCCCGTCAATGTTGAAAATAAAAACTTACTTTAAACATGAATCCCTGGATATCATTTTCTTACATTGACGTGGATCTTTTAACCCTCGTTTACGGGGCTCGAAAATTCACGAACCGCTTCGGTTCTAATTTTCGGGACCAGTGACTTCTACCTTTCCTTTACACTGAGCATAAAAAAAGTCCTTCAGAAAATACTGAAAGACTTGTGACTTTTTTTGTGCGCTGTACTGGACTCGAATCCCGCCAATGTTGAAAATGCAATAAAATAGAATCATTTTCAAAATCACAATCGCATTTTCCTACATTAGCGTGGATCTTTTAACCCTCGTTTACGGGGCTCGAAAATTCACGAACCGCTTCGGTTCTAATTTTCGGAACCAGTGACTTCTACCTTTCCTTTACACTGAGCATAAAAAAAGTCCTTCAGAAAATACTGAAAGACTTGTGACTTTTTTTTGTGCGCTGTACTGGACTCGAATCCCGCCAATGTTGAAAATGCAATAAAATAGAATCATTTTCAAAATCACAATCGCATTTTCCTACATTAGCGTGGATCCTCGAAAATTCACGAACCGCTTCGGTTCTGATTTTCGGGACCAGTGACTTCTACCTTTCCTTTACACTGAGCATAAAAAAAGTCCTTCAGAAAATACTGAAAGACTTGTGACTTTTTTTGTGCGCTGTACTGGACTCGAACCAGTGACTTCTACCCTGTCAAGGTAACACTCTAAACCGACTGAGTTAACAGCGCATATTTAATAACAATGAACGCTTTATATTCTGTGCGTCGTACTGGACTCGAACCAGTGACTTCTACCGTGTGAAGGTAGCACTCTAAACCGACTGAGCTAACGACGCAAAACCGAAATGCAAAGATATTAATATTTTCGCAATCGCCAAAAAATAATCAAAAATCTAGCATTAAGCCTGTAGAATGGCATTGGGTTCTCTTCTACCAGGCCTGAGAAAAAATACAAAACTTATAATGAATTGAATAAATAAATATTCATATTTAGCAAAATAGAATGCCTATTCATAAAAAAAAGTAACTTTGCAAAAAAATTGAGATGAAGAAAATATATAAAATCACATTAACACTTGCCGTTCTCATAATTTGGGCAGGTGCAACCGCCATCGCTCAAGTCAATAATAGAATCAGCGTTGAAGATATCTGGCAAAAGTATCTCTATTATCCCGAATCACCGGATGAAATGAAATCAATGAACAATGGAAAATATTTTACACTGCTCGACGATCAAACTCTAATCAACCAATATGAATATAAAACCGGTAAAAAAATAGCAAACATACTCAACACCAATACATTAATAAATCCATTAACCGAAAAACCCATTGGAATAATTGATCTCTATACTTTCAACAAAGATGAAAAGAAGATTCTCTTTGCTACCGAAAGCAAAAGTATTTACCGACGCTCAAAAGAGGCCTGGTTCTGGATTTACGACATAAAAAAAGAAAAAATAGAGCCTTTATATACGAAGGGAAAACAACGACTGGCAGAATTTTCTCCCGACGGCAGTAAAGTCGCTTTTGTAGTTCAAAACAACCTTTACATTAAAAATATTGAAACCGGTGAAATCATAACTGTCACGTCCGATGGCAAAGATAGGGAAATCATTAATGGAACAACCGACTGGGTTTACGAAGAAGAGTTGGATATCACCAAGGGGTTTTCGTGGTCGGACGATGGAACCATGGTTGCGTACATGCGCTTCGACGAAAGCAACGTAAAAGAATACTGGATGACCAAATGGGGAAAATTATATCCTGAAGAGCACAAATATAAGTATCCCAAAGCAGGAGAATCGAATTCGATTGTTGATTTATATGTCTTTAATATCAACGATAAAAAATCGACTAAGCTAAATACGGGTTCCGAAACAGATCAATATCTTCCCCGTTTTCAATGGATTCCTGATAAAAATGAGCTGGTCTTTATGCGACTAAACCGGCTTCAGAATAAATATTCCCTGAATTTATATTCGGTAAACGATCAAAGTTCCCATGAAATCTTTGCCGACAGTAGCAAATACTGGGTGGAAGTTCCCGAAAAGATGGTTTTTATCAATCCGCGCCAATTGGTAACCACCTCGGAACGCGATGGATATAATCACATTTATCAAATTACATTTAGAGATAAAAAGAATAATTTTATTAAACCGGAAATCACCCAGATTTCAAAAGGGAAATGGATCGTCAAAGAAATCAAGGGAATTGATACTAAAAAAGGTATTATATATTATCTCTCTACCGAAAGTTCCTCAACAAACAGCGATTTATATAAAATTAATCTATCCGGTAAAAACAAAATCAAAATATCCGATTCGGCAGGAAGTTGGGATGCCGATTTCAACAGTGATTACACCTATTATATGGGATCATACAGTAATGCAAACCTCGCTCCGAATTACAGCATTTACGACATGACCGGTCTGCATGTGCGCACTTTAAATAATAATGACAGGGTCAACAAATTAGCCAAAGAATGTCATTTTCAGCCAAAAGTTTTAAGCACAATCACGTTGCCCGGAGATATAACATTAAATACATGGATTATCAAACCGGAAGATTTCGATTCTACAAAAAAATACCCGGTGCTGATGTATGTTTACGGGGGCCCCGGATCACAGTCGGTGCTCAATCAATGGGGGTATTACGATTTGGCATGGTACCAAATGTTGGCTCAACAGGGATACATTATAGTTTGTGTTGATAATAGAGGAACCGGAGGTAAAGGAGAAGAATTTGAAAAATGCGTTTATCAACAATTGGGAAAATTTGAGACCGAAGATCAAATTGCTGCTGCCAAATATTTTGGAGCACTGCCTTACGTTGATGCCAATAGAATTGGGATATGGGGTTGGAGTTACGGCGGTTACATGTCGTCTCTCTGTATAACCAAAGGGTCCGAAACTTTTAAAACTGCTATTGCCGTAGCACCGGTAACCAACTGGAGATATTACGACAACATCTACACCGAGCGGTTTATGAGAACTCCTCAAGAAAACGCAGACGGTTATGATAATAATTCTCCGATAAACTTTGCAAAGAAACTCAAGGGTAACTTTTTCATCATTCATGGCAGTGCAGATGACAACGTCCATTACCAAAACTCGATGGAGTTCATCAACCAGCTTATTAAAGAAAACAAACAATTTCATCAATTTATTTATCCTAATCGAAATCACAATATTACCGGAGGATATACAAGATTCCATCTCTATACAATGCTTACCGATTACATTTTAAAGAACTTATAGCCTCAAACTGTCGAAGGAAATTTGTTTATATAAAAAAAAAGTGTATTTTTGCACCCGTTAATAAAATAAAGTATTCATTTAAAGAAGAAAGAGGTATTTGTTATGATTATTGTTCCAGTAAAAGAAGGAGAAAACATCGATAGAGCCTTAAAGAAATTTAAGAGAAAATTCGAAAAAACAGGTGTAGTTAAAGAACTGCGTGAGCGTCAAAAATTCACCAAACCTTCTATAACTAATAGAGAACAACGACTCAAGGCAATTTACATTCAACACTTACAAGACCAAGAAGAAAATTAATTTTTTTCGGATCAAAGTGTCTAAAACGGTAATATTTATTGTATATTTACAAAAAATATTATCGTTTTTTTATTTGTTGTCAATCTATGCATACTCAGGAATTCATACAATATCTCTCTAACGAAAAGCGTTATTCCGCTCATACAATCAGAGCATACCAGTCGGACATCGAACAATTCAGAACATATCTGATTACAGATTATGAGACATCAGACCTCACCTTAGTTAAATCCACACAAATCCGATCGTTTGTAGCTTGGTTAATCGATCATAAAATCAGCACCAAAAGCGTAAATAGAAAACTCACTTGTCTTAGATCATTTTATCGATTTTGCCTTCGTCAGGATTTTATTATCAGCACACCAATGAACAAAGTAGTATCACCCCGTAATTCAAAACGACTTCCCTATTATATTGAGCGAGAAGGAATGGAAAAACTATTTTCGGAAGTCAAATTTGAGGATAGTTTTATCGGATACCGGAATAAAGCGATACTAGAAACATTTTACGGCACCGGCATGCGGCTAAATGAACTGCGAACACTCACCTTAAACCATCTCGATTTGGATCAGAATACATTAAAAGTAATTGGTAAACGTAATAAAGAACGAATAATTCCGTTTGGAAATTCCATGAAAAAATCGATTATGGAATACCTGTCAATAAAAGAAGAATCTTTCGATAATGCCAAACAAAACGATTTCTTGTTTGTTAGTCAGTCAGGAAATGAATTAGATCCAAAAACCATTTACATTATAGTCAGAAAATATACAGATCAAATAACAACAATAGGAAAACGAAGTCCTCACATTTTGCGACACACTTTTGCGACTCATTTATTAAATGAAGATGCGCCATTAAATGCAATAAAGGAAATGTTAGGGCATTCAAGTTTGGCTTCTACTCAAATATATTCACACAATAGCATAACCAGACTTAAGAACATATATAAACAGGCCCATCCACGGGCATAATCAATAAAAGAAGGAGGAACTATGAACACAAAAATCACAGCACTACATTTTAAAGCTGACAAAAAGTTAGAAGACTTCATTCAAGAACGTTTTTTGAAACTGGAAAAGCTGAGTGACGGCATTCTGGGGGCAGAAGCAATACTAAAATTAGAAAATAGCGATAAGCCTGAAAATAAAACTGCAGAAATAAAATTAAAGATAAAAGGGAACGATTTACACGCCGAAAAGAGATATAGTAGCTTTGAAGGGGCATTTGACCAAGCATTAGAAGCAATACGTAAGCAACTGAACAAGAACAAAGAAAAGATGCGCGAATAAAATAAATTGCTTTTTATTGAAAAAAAAGCAAAAAAAAGTTTGTCGATTAAAATTAAATTCCTAAATTTGCAGTCCCGTTAGATAGGGACTGCGTTTTTTGAAAGATAAATACTAAATGCCGATGTAGCTCAGTTGGCCAGAGCAGCTGATTTGTAATCAGCTGGTCGGGGGTTCGAATCCCTCCATCGGCTCATTTAGAAAAATAATTAAAGTTGGGGAGATTCCAGAGTGGCTAAATGGGGCAGACTGTAAATCTGTTGGGCGACCTTCGGAGGTTCGAATCCTTCTCTCCCCACAATTGCGGAAGTAGCTCATTTGGTAGAGCGATAGCCTTCCAAGCTATAGGTGGCGGGTTCGAGCCCCGTCTTCCGCTCAATAAAACTGCCGTTGTAGCTCAGTGGTAGAGCACTTCCTTGGTAAGGAAGGGGTCACGAGTTCAACTCTCGTCAATGGCTCTACTAAAACTAAGAAAATAGAAGAAGAAATTCTTAAACAATAGAATACAGAATATAGTAAACACTTTTTAATCGTATATTTGATATGGCAAAAGAAAAATTCGACCGTTCCAAACCACACGTAAATATTGGAACAATTGGGCACGTTGATCATGGTAAAACTACCTTGACTGCTGCTATCACAAAAGTATTGGCTGAAGCTGGTTTATCAGAATTCAGATCATTTGATTCAATTGACAACGCTCCAGAAGAAAAAGAACGTGGTATTACTATTAATACAGCTCACGTTGAATATTCGACAGCAAATCGTCACTATGCTCACGTTGACTGTCCGGGTCACGCTGACTACATCAAGAACATGGTAACAGGTGCTGCCCAAATGGACGGTGCAATTATCGTTGTTGCAGCAACTGATGGTCCAATGCCACAAACAAGAGAGCATATTTTATTAGCTCGCCAAGTTGGTGTTCCAAAACTTGTTGTTTTCATGAACAAAGTCGATTTAGTTGACGACCCTGAATTATTAGAATTAGTTGAAATGGAAATCCGTGATCTTTTAACATTCTACGGATTTGACGGTGAAAACACTCCTGTTATTCAAGGATCTGCATTAGGTGGATTAAATGGTGATGCTAAATGGGTTCCTAAAATCATGGAATTAATGGAAGCTGTTGATAGCTGGATTCCATTGCCTCCGCGCGATATTGATAAACCATTCCTAATGCCGGTTGAAGATGTATTCTCAATTACAGGTCGTGGAACGGTAGCTACCGGTCGTATTGAAACTGGTGTTATCAACTCAGCAGACAAAGTTGACATCATTGGTATGGGTGCAGAAAAATTAACCTCAGTAGTAACTGGTGTTGAAATGTTCCGTAAAATTCTTGACCGTGGTGAAGCAGGTGATAACGTTGGTTTATTATTACGCGGTATCGACAAAGACGAAATTCGTCGTGGTATGGTAATCGCAAAACCGGGTTCTATTCATCCTCACAAACACTTCAAAGCTGAAGTTTATATTTTGAAAAAAGAAGAAGGTGGTCGTCACACGCCATTCCATAACAAATACCGTCCTCAATTCTACTTCCGTACCACTGATGTTACCGGAGAGATTACTTTACCAGAAGGAGTTGAAATGTGTATGCCTGGTGATAACTTGACATTCGATGTTATGTTGATTTCAGAAATTGCAATAAACATGAACTTACGTTTTGCAATTCGTGAAGGTGGACGTACCGTTGGTGCAGGTCAGGTAACTGAACTTTGCGACTAATCAGATCTTTGAAATAATTAAATATTAAGGAGATGCTCACACATCTCCTTAATTTACGGGAATAGCTCAATTGGTAGAGTGGCGGTCTCCAAAACCGTAGGTTGAGGGTTCGACTCCTTCTTCCCGTGCAAATATTTTTTTAAAAAAAATGGCTAATAAAATAGTAAACTACGTAAAGGAAAGTTACGACGAATTAATGAATAAAGTTTCTTGGCCTTCATGGAGTGAGTTACAAAATAGTGCAGTAGTCGTATCAATAGCATCATTAATTATCGCAGTGGTAGTTTTTGGTATTGATATTATATTAAAGAATGTGATAGAACAACTCTATCGAATTTTTTAGTGCCTAGTAATTCATTTTTATGTATTGCATTAATCGTTAGTTACTTATATTTGGAATTGAAATGAGCGAAAACACACACAAATGGTATGTTCTTAGAGCAATAACCGGCAAAGAGAAAAAAGTTAAAATGTATATCGAGAGCGAAGTCTCGCGGTTGAAGTTTGAAGATTTTATTACGCGTGTTCTCATTCCAACAGAAAAGGTGTATCAAATTAGAAACGGGAAAAAAATCAGTAAGGAACGCAACTACTTTCCAGGTTACGTATTAGTGGAAGCAGAACTTACCGGTGAAGTGGCTCACCTGTTACGTCAGATTCCTGATGTATTGGGCTTCCTGGGCTCAAAAGACGAACCTGTTCCTATTCGCCCTTCTGAAGTTAACCGGATCCTCGGGAAAGTTGATGAGCTTTCCGAAATGGGAGAAGAATTAACGACTCCATTTATTATAGGTGAGACGGTTAAAGTAATCGACGGACCTTTCAACAGTTTTAGTGGTGTGATTGAAGAGATCAACGAAGAGAAGAAAAAATTAAAAGTGATGGTTAAAATCTTTGGTCGCAAAACACCGTTAGAACTTGGTTTCATGCAAGTTGAAAAGGAATCGTAGGGCTTATTTTCTAACATAAATCTAATAATCGCAAAAAACCATGGCAAAGGAAATCGCAGGATTAATCAAATTGCAGATTAAAGGCGGTGCAGCAAATCCATCACCACCAGTTGGACCCGCATTGGGTTCTAAAGGGGTGAACATCATGGAGTTTTGTAAACAGTTTAATGCTCGTACGCAGGATTCAGCAGGAAAAGTAATTCCTGTAATCATAACTGTTTATAAAGATAAATCATTTGATTTTATCTTAAAAACTCCTCCTGTAGCTGTACAGCTAATGGAAGTGGCAAAATTACAAAAAGGTTCACCAGAACCGAATTTGAAAAAAGTTGCTTCAGTTACGTGGGAACAAGTACAAGCGATTGCAGAAAGCAAAATGAAAGACTTAAACTGTTTTACTGTCGATTCAGCAATGAATATGGTAGCAGGAACAGCCAGAAGTATGGGAATAACCGTTAAGGGTGAAAAACCTTTAAATTAATCAAACAAAAAGATCGAAATGGCTAAATTATCAAAAAAGCGAAAAGAAGCTTTAGCTAAATACGACAAAACTGCTGTTTATTCCCTAGCTGATGCAATTGAAATTGTAAAGAAAATCACATACACCAAGTTTGACTCTTCTATGGATGTTGACGTTCGTTTAGGCGTTGACCCCCGTAAAGCAAATCAAATGGTACGTGGAGTGGTTACGTTGCCTCATGGAACAGGAAAAACAGTACGTGTATTAGCATTGTGTACTCCCGATAAAGAGGAAGAAGCAAAAGCAGCAGGTGCTGACTATGTAGGTTTGGATGAATATATCCAAAAAATTAAAGAAGGATGGACCGATATTGATGTTATCATTACTATGCCGAGTGTTATGCCAAAAATCGGTGCGCTTGGTAAGGTTTTAGGTCCTAGAGGTTTAATGCCTAACCCAAAAGCAGGTACAGTGTCTATGGAAATAGGTAAAGCTGTAGCTGATGTAAAAGCTGGTAAAATTGACTTTAAAGTCGATAAGTTCGGAATTATTCATGCTTCTGTTGCAAAAGTAAGCTTTGAAAGCGGAAAAATAAGTGACAATGCAAAAGAATTAATTTCAACAATTATTAAGCTAAAACCGACAGCCGCTAAAGGAACTTATGTGAAAAGTATTTACTTATCCAGTACCATGAGCCTTGGAGTGCAAGTTGATCCTAAATCAGTTACATTATAACATAAAACGTAGAAGCAAAAAATGAAAAGAGAAGAAAAGAGTCAAATTATTGATTCACTAATCGAAGATTTAGCTGAATACAAGCATGTGTATGTAACTGACATCTCTGATTTAACAGTGGAAACTTCTAATGCTTTACGCCGTCTTTGCTTCAACAGAGATGTTAAGCTTAAAGTAGTAAAAAACACCATGCTCAAAAGAGCAATGGATGCAAGTTCAACCGATTATTCAGAATTATATCCAATTCTAAAAGGGAACACTTCAATCATGTTGTCGAATAACAACAATTCTCCTGCAAAATTAATCAAGGAATTCAGAGCTAAAAAAACAATTCCTGCAATTAAAGGAGCATTTGTAGAAGACAATATTTACATTGGAGATGACCAAATAGAAGCATTAATATCCATTAAGTCCAAAGAAGAACTTATCGGAGACATTATTGGATTGTTACAATCACCTGCACGCAATGTTATTTCAGCATTACAATCGAGTGGTAACAAAATTGGCGGAATCGTAAAAACGTTATCCGAAAGATAAAAAAAGTAAATAATAATAATAGTAAACAAATAAAACCAAAATAAAATGGCAGATTTGAAAACTTTAGCAGAAGAATTAGTTAACCTAACTGTAAAAGACGTTAACGAATTAGCTAAAATCTTAAAAGACGAATATGGGATTGAACCCGCTGCAGCTCCAGTTGCAGTAGCAGTAGCCGGTGGTGGCGCTGCAGCAGCAGAAGTAGAAGAAAAAACTTCTTTTGATGTTATCTTAAAAAATGCAGGAGCAGGAAAATTAGCAGTAGTAAAATTAGTAAAAGAACTTACTAGTTTAGGTCTTAAAGAAGCAAAAGAATTAGTTGATGCTGCACCTAAAGCAATAAAAGAAGGTGTATCAAAAGACGAAGCAGAAGCTCTTAAAAAATCGCTTGAAGAAGCCGGAGCTGAAGTAGAAGTTAAGTAAGGATAGTTTTTCCAAAATAAAATACAGACCTCATTTTCGATTGAGAATGATGGTCTGTATTTATTGGTTTATTTTTTTTCATCATTTGCTTTCTTACTAACCAAAAAACATAACACCTTGGCTATAACAAAAAATATCCGTCACAATTTCGCATCAATTCAAAAATTGGAATATCCTGATTTTCTTGAAATACAATTAAAGTCATTTCAAGAATTTTTTCAGTTAGATACCACTTCTGAAAACAGAGAAAATGAAGGGTTATATAAAGTTTTTGCAGAAAACTTCCCTATTACTGATGCAAGAAATAGTTTTGTATTAGAATTTTTAGACTATTTTGTTGACCCACCACGATACAATATCGATGAGTGCTTGGAAAGAGGCTTAACGTACAGTGTGCCTTTAAAAGCGAAATTAAAACTCTATTGCACCGACGATGATCATGAAGATTTTGAAACAATTGTACAAGATGTTTATCTTGGAATGATTCCATATATGACACCACGCGGTTCATTTGTAGTAAATGGAGCGGAACGTGTTGTCGTATCTCAATTACATCGATCCCCCGGCGTGTTTTTCGGCACGACAAATCATGCAAACGGTTCTCAACTTTATTCCGCACGAATTATTCCTTTCAAAGGCTCGTGGATTGAGTTCACCACCGACATTAATAATGTGATGTATGCTTACATCGATCGTAAAAAGAAATTACCCGTTACAACCCTACTCAGAGCCATCGGATACGAAACAGACAAGGATATCCTTCAGATTTTCGACATGGCTACTGAAATTAAAGCAACCAAGGCTAATCTGAAAAAAGTTCTCGGAAGCAGGTTAGCTTCACGTGTAGTTAGAACTTGGCTTGAAGACTTTGTTGATGAAGAAACCGGTGAAGTTGTTTCAATTGAACGTACAGAAGAACTTATCGAACGCGACCGAATTATTGAAGCAGAACATATAGATTTAATTATCAATGCAGGAATCGACAGCATTCTTATCCACAAAGAAACCGAAACTGTAATTGATTATTCAATCATCTTTAATACTTTACAAAAAGATCCCACTAATACCGAGCGTCAAGCTATTGAATACATCTATTTCCAACTTCGTAATGCAGCACCACCAGATGAAGAAACCGCAAGAGGAGTTCTCGATCGCTTATTCTTCTCGGATAAACGATACGACCTTGGAGATGTCGGTAGATATCGTATCAATAAAAAACTGAATTTAAACATTTCGATGGATATCAAAGTCTTAACCAAAGAAGATATCGTATCGATTATTCGCTATTTAATAGAACTTATCAATGCGAAAACCGAAGTGGATGATATTGACCACTTGAGCAATCGTAGAGTAAGAACCGTGGGTGAACAACTTTATGCGCAATTTGGAGTAGGTTTAGCCCGTATGGCCCGTACAATCAGAGAGCGTATGAATGTTCGTGATAATGAAGTGTTCAAACCGATTGATTTAATTAACGCTAAAACCTTGTCTTCGGTAATTAATTCATTCTTTGGTACCAACCAGCTTTCACAGTTCATGGATCAAACCAACCCGTTGTCGGAAATTACTCACAAACGTAGGATTTCCGCATTGGGACCCGGTGGTTTATCGAGAGAACGTGCCGGTTTTGAAGTACGTGACGTTCACTATACCCATTATGGACGGTTGTGCACCATTGAAACTCCTGAAGGCCCAAATATCGGACTAATTTCATCATTATCCGTTTATGCGAAAATTAACCATTTAGGATTTATTGAAACACCATACCGCAAAGTTGAAAATGGCAAAATCATTCTCAGCTCCGATCCGATATATTTGTCAGCGGAAGAAGAGGAAGGAAAGATTATTGCTCAAGCAAAAACAATCTACAACAAAGATGGAAAAATCACTGAAGAGCATGTAAAAGCAAGAAATTTAGCCGATTTTCCAATTGTTGCTCCCAATAAAGTTGATTTAATCGACATCTCCCCTAACCAGATTGCATCTATTGCAGCTTCGTTGATTCCATTTTTGGAACACGACGATGCAAACCGTGCATTAATGGGGTCAAATATGATGCGCCAAGCAGTTCCAATCTTGAATCCGGAAGCTCCGATTGTAGGAACAGGACTGGAATCAAGAATTGCTCAGGATTCACGTGTTTTATTCAATGCCGAAGGAAACGGGGAAGTACTTTATGTAGATGGAGAAAAAATAACCGTCAGATACGATAGAAGTCCGGATGAAGCTTTAGTAGAATTCGAACAATCGGACAAAACTTATTATCTAACGAAATTTCAACGCACAAATCAAAGTACTTGTATCAATCTGAGACCTATCGTAAGAAAAGGCGATAAAGTCGTTAAGGGTCAAGTGTTGTGTGAAGGATATGGTACCGAAGGCGGAGAACTCGCTTTAGGACGAAACCTTATGGTTGCGTTCATGCCTTGGAAAGGTTATAATTTTGAAGATGCTATTGTAATCTCCGAAAAAATCGTAAAAGAAGATATTTTCACTTCAATATATATCGAAGAATTCACGTTGGAAGTTAGAGACACGAAACGAGGAATAGAAGAATTAACAAATGATATTCCCAATGTAAGTGCCGAAGCAACTAAAGACTTAGATGAAAACGGACTGATCCGAATTGGAGCAGAAGTAACCGAAGGTGATATCTTAATTGGAAAAATCACTCCTAAAGGAGAGTCATATCCAACTCCTGAAGAAAAGCTTTTGAGAGCTATTTTCGGCGACAAAGCAGGTGACGTTAAAGATGCTTCGTTAAAAGCACCTCCATCAATGAGAGGCGTTGTTATTGATAAAAAGCTTTTCTCTAGAAATATCAAAGACAAAAAGTCAAAGTCTAAAGACAAAGACATGGTTAAAGAGATTGAAGGTTTTTACAATAAAGAACTTGGCAATCTGAAAGAAGTGTTATTGGCTAAGCTATTTAAAACATTAGATGGCAAAGTAGCGAACAATATAACCAATGTCTATAATGATGTCGTCATTGCAAAAGGAGTGAAATTTACCCAGAAACTAATTTCCTCTATTGAATTTCAGATGGTAAATCCAACCGATTGGACTTCCGATGAACACACCAACAAGTTGGTTGCGACTATTTTAAACAATTATAGTGTAAAAGCAAGAGAACTTCAAGGGCGTTTTATGCGCGAAAGTTTTGTTGCAACTGTCGGAGATGAATTGCCCGACGGCATTGTTCAAATGGCTAAAGTTTACATTGCACAGAAACGTAAGTTGAAAGTCGGTGATAAAATGGCCGGACGACATGGGAACAAAGGTATTGTTGCAAAAATCGTTCGTGAAGAAGATATGCCGTTTCTTGAAGACGGAACTCCCGTTGATATCGTGTTGAATCCGCTTGGAGTGCCTTCACGTATGAACTTGGGTCAAATTTATGAAACCATTTTAGGTTGGGCAGGCAAAAAATTAAACATGAAATTCGCCACTCCTATTTTCGACGGTGCCAGCATTGAAGAGATAAACGAATTGCTTATCAAAGCCAATTTACCTGAAAACGGACGCGTTTATTTGCACAATGGTGAAACCGGAGAACAATTCGATCAACCGGTAACGGTAGGGTACATCTATATGATTAAACTGCACCACATGGTTGACGATAAAATGCATGCACGTTCGATAGGACCATACTCTTTAATTACACAGCAACCATTAGGCGGTAAAGCTCAATTTGGGGGACAGCGTTTTGGAGAAATGGAAGTATGGGCACTCGAAGCATTCGGAGCATCGAATATTTTGCAAGAAATCTTAACTGTTAAATCAGACGATGTAATAGGGCGCGCAAAAGCATACGAAGCAATCGTAAAAGGTGACAACATGCCGATTCCAGGAATTCCGGAATCCTTTAATGTGTTACTGCACGAATTAAAAGGCTTGTGCTTAAATGTAACCCTTGACTAAAATTATTTTTCATCACAACTTGCTTTGGCAAGTTGTGATGGATTTTTTGATATTAACATATACATCATATTATTTAATATGGCATTCAGAAGAGACCTAAACGTCAAAAAAGAGTTTTCGACAATCACTATCAGTCTAGCTTCCCCGGAATCTATTCTTGAACAGTCGAGAGGCGAAGTATTAAAACCAGAAACCATTAACTACCGCACATACAAACCTGAAAGAGACGGTTTATTTTGCGAACGTATTTTTGGTCCAGTGAAAGACTGGGAATGTCACTGCGGTAAATACAAACGAATCAGATATAAAGGGATCGTTTGCGACCGTTGCGGCGTTGAAGTTACTGAAAGAAAAGTCCGTAGAGAACGTGTAGGACATATTCAACTGGTAGTCCCGGTTGCTCACATTTGGTTTTTCCGATCGCTTCCCAATAAAATTGGAGCCTTAATCGGGGTAAATTCCAAAGCAATTGACGCAATCATCTACTACGAGAAATATGTCGTTGTGCAACCCGGCATTTTAGCATCGGACGATATCAAAAGAACCGACTTGCTGAGCGAGGAAGAATATTTTGACTTACTCGATCGCTTGCCTAAAGAAAACCAAATGCTCGATGATGAAGATCCAAATAAATTTATAGCAAAAATGGGAGCTGAAGCTCTTCAGATGATGCTATCAAGAATTGATTTGGATAAAGAATCATTCGATTTACGCGATAAAGCAAGTAAAGAAACTTCACAACAAAGAAAACAAGATTTACTCAAACGACTCAATGTATTCGAATCGTTCCGTGAAGCAAACAAACATGGAATAAATCGTCCGGAATGGATGATTGTAAATGTAGTCCCGGTTATTCCACCCGAACTACGTCCGTTGGTTCCTCTGGATGGAGGAAGGTTTGCTACTTCCGATTTGAATGATTTGTATCGTAGAGTTATTATTCGTAATAACCGATTGAAACGATTAATTGAAATCAAAGCTCCCGATGTTATAATGCGTAACGAAAAACGTATGCTACAGGAAGCCGTGGATTCATTATTCGACAATTCAAGAAAAGCGAGTTCGGTAAAGACAGAATCGAACAGAGCCTTAAAATCACTATCCGATAGCTTGAAAGGGAAACAAGGACGTTTCCGTCAAAACCTATTAGGTAAACGTGTCGATTATTCGGGCCGTTCGGTTATCGTGGTCGGGCCTGAACTAAAACTTAACGAATGCGGTCTTCCAAAAGAGATGGCTTCCGAGTTGTTTAAGCCTTTTATTATTCGGAAACTTCTTGAACGCGGGATTGTTAAAACCGTAAAATCAGCAAAAAAGATCGTTGACCGGAAAGATCCTGTGGTTTGGGATATTTTAGAAAACGTATTAAAAGGACATCCTGTTCTTCTTAACCGTGCTCCTACCCTACACCGTCTAGGTATTCAGGCTTTTCAACCCAAACTGGTTGAAGGCAAGGCCATTCGTCTTCACCCATTGGCTTGTACGGCTTTTAATGCCGATTTCGATGGTGACCAAATGGCGGTTCATGTTCCCCTTGGAAATGCTGCAATATTAGAGGCACAACTTTTAATGCTTGCTTCTCATAACATTTTAAATCCGGCAAACGGAGCTCCTATTACCGTTCCTTCTCAGGATATGGTTCTGGGTCTGTATTATATTACTAAAGGCCGTAAGCACATCGACTCAAATCCAATTATTGGAGAAGGACAAGTATTTTACTCTCCCGAAGAGGTAATTATTGCATACAACGAGAAAAAAGTTGATTTACATGCATTTATTAAATGTAGAATAGATGTTGATGGCACTGATAATGTTCAGCTTATCGACACCACTGTAGGGCGGGTGTTATTCAACCAGGTGGTTCCAAAATCTTACGGTTATATCAATGAACTGCTTACTAAAAAATCACTTCGTGATATTATCAGCTCCGTACTGAAAAAAACAGGAACCGCCGCAACTGCAAAATTTCTCGACGACATCAAGGAAATGGGCTACATGATGGCATTCAGAGGTGGACTATCGTTTAATTTGGGCGACGTTCTTATTCCTGCAGAAAAAGCAGAAATGGTTTCGGATGCAAATACCGAAGTGGATGAAGTAATGAATAACTACAACATGGGGTTCATTACCAATACCGAACGATACAATCAGATTATCGACATCTGGACACATACCAATACTAAATTAAGTAAGATATTATTGGATAAACTAGCTCAAGATCGTCAAGGATTTAACCCTGTTTATATGATGTTGGATTCCGGAGCTCGTGGTTCCAAAGAACAAATTCGTCAGCTTTCCGGTATGCGTGGTTTGATGGCAAAACCATCCAAAGCAGGTTCCACCGGCGGCGAAATTATTGAAAACCCGATTTTATCCAACTTTAAAGAAGGATTATCGGTGCTTGAATACTTTATTTCAACTCACGGTGCCCGTAAGGGTCTTGCTGATACTGCATTAAAAACTGCCGATGCCGGATATTTAACCCGTAGGTTGGTTGACGTTTCTCAGGATGTAATTGTAAACGAAGAAGACTGCGGTACACTCCGCGGACTTACCGTAAGCGCATTAAAGAAAAACGAAGATATCGTGGAATCGTTATTCGACCGGATTTTAGGCCGTGTATCGTTGCATGATATTTACCATCCTCAAACAGGTGCCTTAATTGCAAAATCAGGAGAAGAAATAAACGAAGATATAGCCCAGATTATTGAAGATTCACCAATAGAAGAGGTTGAAATCCGCTCGGTGTTAACCTGCGAGTCCAAACATGGTGTTTGTGCTAAATGTTACGGACGAAACTTGGCCACCGCAAAAATGGTTCAAAAAGGTGAAGCTGTAGGAGTTGTAGCTGCACAATCTATTGGTGAGCCGGGTACACAGCTTACCTTGCGTACATTCCACGTGGGAGGGGTTGCCGGAAACGTTGGGGTTTCCTCTTCGATAAAAGCAAAATATGATGGAATTATTGAGATTGATGAACTCCGTTCGGTTAATTTCAAAAATAAAGAAGGAAAAAGCTATCAAGTCGTTATCGGCCGTTCGGCTGAAATGAGAATTATTGATGCCAACACCAAAACATCTTTAGCTTCGGCGTTTATACCTTATGGATCGAACCTTTACTTTTCGCATGGCGACATCGTTAAAAAAGGTGATCTGATTGCAGAATGGGATCCATTTAATGCTGTAATTCTATCGGAAGTTTCAGGTAAAGTAAGTTTTGAAGACATTATTGAAGGGATCACTTACAGAATTGAAACCGACGAACAAACAGGATATCATGAAAAAGTAATTATTGAAAGCCGTCAAAAGACCAAAAATCCATCCATTAGAATACTTACTTCGGATGGGGAAGCGGTTAAATCGTACGACATTCCAGTAAGTGCTCACATTGTTGTGGAAAACAACAACAAAATCAATGCAGGAGATATCTTGGTAAAAATACCCAGATCTTTTGGAAAATCCGGCGACATCACCGGAGGTTTGCCTCGGGTTACCGAACTGTTTGAAGCCCGTAATCCAAGCGATCCGGCCGTTGTTTCGGAAATCGACGGTGTGGTATCTTTCAATAAAAAACTCAAACGAGGAAATCGTGAAATTATCATCACCTCAAAAACCGGGGAAGAGAAAAAATATCTTATCTCGACTTCAAAACAAATTTTAGCACAAGAAAACGACTTTGTAAAAGCAGGTACTTCCCTGTCGGAGGGAGCAATTTCTCCGGCTGCAATTCTTGCGATAAAGGGACCTATGAAAGTTCAGGAATATATCGTAAATGAAGTTCAGGAAGTTTATCGTCTGCAAGGAGTGAAAATCAACGACAAACACTTTGAAGTTATCGTCAGACAAATGATGCTCAGAGTCTTGATTGAAGATCCGGGTGATACGAAATTCCTTGAAGGAGAATTGGCAAGCAAACTCGAATTCCAACGCGAAAACGACTGGATTTTTGACAAAAAGATTATTCTTGACTCCGGAGATTCAACCAACTTTGTTGCAGGCCAGATTATCAGCCTCAGAAAATTACGTGACGAAAATTCGATATTGAAACGTAAGGATAAGAAAGTTATTGAATATCGTGATGCCAAACCGGCAACTGCTATTCAGGTGCTGCAAGGAATCACGCGTGCTTCGCTGCAAACCAATAGTTTCTTATCTGCAGCCTCGTTCCAGGAAACTACAAAAGTACTTACGAATGCAGCAATTGCCGGTAAATCGGATAAGCTTCAGGGATTGAAAGAAAACGTACTGGTAGGACATTTAATTCCTGCCGGAACCGGAATTAGAGATTACGAAAATATCATTGTTTCGTCTATCGAAGAGCACGAAAGACTAATCGCATCAAAAAAACACAATTGATTATGAACAACGAACCCGAAAATAACGAAATAAACATTCAGTTGAGTGAAGAAATTGCCGAAGGCATTTATTCAAATTTGGCTATTATCACTCACTCTAATGCTGAGTTTATTGTTGATTTCGTGAAACTAATGCCCGGTGTTCCGAAAGGGAATGTAAAATCACGCATTATCCTTACGCCACATCACGCAAAGCGCTTATTGAGGGCTTTACAGGAAAACATTTCAAAATTTGAGTCGATTCATGGTGTTATTAAAGACACTGACAATTACGAAAATTATCCAATGCACATAATTCCTAAAGCTGAAGCATAATCAAGATCAATCTGCAACCCTACGGTTGCAGATATAAAAAAAGAGAACCTCCAAAATGTTTATTTTGGAGGTTCTCTTTTTTATTGGTTTTTTCCCTGTTTTCAATGTTTTAAAGCAGTAACACCTCAAAAAGCACACTATGGCACACTACCACTACCTGGGACACTATCCACTATCCACTATCTACATTTGTGTTTTAAACCTTTTTCATGTGTCCTAAATTTAAAGTCTTTTTGATGTTTCCCAGGAATAAATGAATTCATAAATACTATTAAACTGTCCAACTTTTCATCATAGCATGCATAATCATAATAAATGGCATTACATTTATCATTGTCCAACAATAATATTTTTATTCGAGTGTCATCTATCACTTCAGATCCATTCAGTTGATAATTTATTAGATCATTCCTTATTATAAAATCATAAAATTTTTCAAAATTATCATAATTAAGTTTAGAAAAATCAATGAAATAATATTTAGATTCATACTTTTCAAAGTTATTATAATATAAGAACAGCCCTTCCCTATTCAATCTTACAACAGGTTCAAGCTTCGAAGAAAGATTTGTAATTTCACAGCTAAAATATCTGCTGATTGTAGTTTTATTTATTCTTATAATTTCACTGCTAAATGATAATGATACAAATAAAATTACAACAAATAACACGATGACACTTAATCTTTTTTGAAAAATATTTACATTCATTATTTTTTCGGTTTAAATTATTATCGGAAATTCATTCATAATTAATTTTTATTACTTGAATTTAAGTCATTTTATATTATTAACCACTAATAAATACGGTTAACAGCGTCGCTTAGATTCATCGGCTTCTAGTTATTAGGATCGGTCCCATATTTACTTACTACTGCACTATAATTAAAATTTGGCAAATAGTAGTCTATATCCATTCCGTTGGTGGTGTGCGGTATCTTTTTGTCGGATACCGTGCTCAGCACATTGCCCAAGTGATTTGTAAGTTCATACTGCTTTAATCCCAGTTCATAAGTGGTTATTCCGCCGGTTGGAGCAGTGTAGCCGATAAGCTTGCAGGAAGTGACTTGGCTTGTCCTCATGGGTTCCGTTTGTTTTTCACTGTGCTAAAATAGGGAATTTTTGGCTTGATTGGGAAAAAAGCAAAAAAAAATGGTTATTTCCAATAATTTATATCGCTGATTTTTACATCTTAAAATTTTATAATACACATATTTTCAATCACTTAATAAATGAAAAACATCAAAAAGCACACTATGGTACACCACGTAAACAAAAATCGATTTTAAAGCCTTCTAACAAACGATCGCTGCTCTTCCCTATGATTTATACCGCTATTTTTCGTACCTCAAAATTTTATAATAAACATGTTTTCAATTACTTAAAAACATAAAACACAAAAAAGCACACTATGGTACACTACCGTAAACAGTGCACACAAACATTGCAGAATATTACCAAAAATATACATTTGGATAAAGCTTTTGAAGTATAATATAATCTTGTTCACTAAAACTATGAAACTTGTCAGTGTTTACTTTCAATAAAAAAATAGAAATCTTTTTATCCAATGCTCTTAAATAATCTGTTTTAAATAATGATGGATAGCAATCTACCCTGATATCAACTAATTTACTCATATGAACTAATACTTCAGGGAATTGGTTGATTTTATTTTTCGCTATTCCCAGTGTTTTTAGATTTTTTAATAGCAATATTGAATTCGGAATCGTATCTAAATCATTTTCTGTAATCCAAAGACTTTCTAAATTTGGAAAATAAGACAAACTAACAAAAAAACTATCTAATTCCTCAAATGATAATTGACCTAAATTATTATCTCCTATGTTAATAGTCTTTACATTATACATTTTACTGACTTCCTTGGGAAATCTTTTTATATTATTAAGACGCAAATCAAGCTCTTCTATACTGCTTAACATTGTTAATGCTTGTGGAAAAGTATTTAGTTTGCGATAATAAATTTCTAATGCTTTTATCTTCTCAATCCTTAATAAATTAAAAGCAACTGTATCCCAATTTAAGCTCACTGTATCCCATGGAGTCCAACCTAATTGAACTGTTTTTATATACTTATAATTTCGAATTGAATCATAACTACTAATAAGTTTGCTATAATCAACAAAGTGAGCGATAGAATCATTTGATTTATACTTGAAATTTTGACATAAGCATCTATCATTCCCCGCTAATAGTATTACAAATACAATATGCATTATTAAATATTTATTCATAATATAAATTATTATTCTTCAGTTTTGGTTACAGTTCCGCTTTCTTTATAATTAAAAAATGTATCAAAACTAATACTATTTGTCACTTTATTCCCATTTTCGTCTTTTTTATAAAAATATTGTTTGTTTTTCATTCATTCCCATTATAAATTTGACACCTCCACTATTAACTTTATCCCAATCCCCATTAACCTTAGAAGAGGGTTCATCTGACCACTGTTTAGTTGTTCCAACAGAACAAGAACTCGGATTTTCAGAAGGGTCTACCTTTCCAGCTTTTCCTCCAAAATCAGCATGCAAATGCCATGAAAAAAGTATTACAGGTGACGTTACAGCTAGATCAGTATATTTCTCATTAAGAGCTGTTCTTGGTTCAACAGTTGGATCCATAGATATCACTGGATCAACATTTATATCAAATGAAGGTTCCCCATCTATGCAAGGAGTATAGAGTGTTGATTTAAATTCATCACCACTATTGTCATCTTTTTCAGGGCAATAAATATCAACATTACTTATTATGGCGCCAATTTCGTAGAATCCCCAGTTCTTGTTAGCTTCTTTCGCTGTATTAATCTGATTACAAACATTTTGTCTATCTTCATAGGATGGTAACTCAAAATATGAGTCTTTCGGCAAATCCGATATATCACAAACCATTGCTCCAGTCATAGCTTTTATTCCTTCGTCAATCACTAAAACTACTCGACCATTACCCGTATTCCCATCTGTTGCAACACATTCACCTTTTGAATTGATAAAATCTGTATTTCCGAATGGGTCGATTCTTAGTATTGGATTTCCACTATAACAGCTATATGCGCTTAAATCAGGGGAACCTTCTGGATCTAAATTCCACCGTCTGCCCAGCCTTGTATCATACTCCCAAAACATCGCTGTATTAGTATTCCCAGCCCCAGCCACTTCATCATCCTTCTCCTGTCCATTAAAGCCAAACCGGTACTTCTCACTGCTAAAAGTACGCCCATCCATCGGGCTGCCAAACGGGTAGTAGTCGGTGGCGCTGGTAATGTCGGCCAGATAGTAGTCTATATCCGTCCCATTGGTGGTGTGCGGAATCTTTTTGTCGGATACCGTGCTCAGCACGTTGCCCAAGTGGTTTGTAAGCTCATACTGCTTTAACCCCAGTTCATAGGTGGTTATTCCGCTAGTTGGGGCGGTGTAGCCGATAAGTTCCAATTGGGTGTTGTCGATACCCAGACGGCTGCTTCCGTAAATCGGGCGCTCGATAAGCTTGAAGGAAGTGGCTTGGTTTGTCCTCATGGGTTCCGTTTGTTTTTCACTGTGCTAAAATAGGGAATTTTTGGTTTGATTGGGAAAAAAGCGAAAAAAATGGTTATTCCCAATGGTTTACACCGCTATTTTTCGCACCTTGTGTTTTTATAATCAACAGGAATTCAGTTGCATAAAACTTCAAGATAATAAAAAGCACACTATGATACACTACCCACTACGTTTTTTTACTTTACATTGAAAATTACGGGAATACTATCAATAAATTCTTTACCCCAACGAGAACAATAAAAGGGTACAACTACTTTATTTAAGCCTTTTTTCGGATTCGACACTTTCAACCTAAAAATATTCTTATTCCGACTAGTAGTGTCAATCCGAATAGTATCATGATTGTAAATAATTTTTTCTTTTGGAATCCAATTTCTGAAGATTAGCTCAACATCAAGATTTATGTTTTTTTCATATTGCACATCATAATTAATAGGTGAAAGCTTAATTGCATTAATTTGAAAATTAGATCTTTTTTGGGAATCTAAACAGTCCAATAATATTTCTAAATTTGCTGTTAAAATCCTATTTATAAGAATTTCTTTTTCCAATTTTTGTAGAAATTAGTTTTTCATCAATATCCATTGTTATTTTATCTAGTTTCCATTTTTTCAAAGTTTCAATTAAAGAATCATATCCTTTAAAGTTTTCTTCAGAACTCAGTTGATTTATGAATACATTTAGTTCATCTTGCCAATGAAAGTAAGATTCATCAACACCAAAAATATTTTCAGTATTATAATAATCTTTACTGTAAATATCGATTATATTTTTTAATTGTTTGTTTGTTTGTTTTAAACTATTAATATTAACTTCTTGTTGATTATTAGAATTTGAGCAAGATATAATCAAAATACAAATTGCAGATATAAATGTCATTTTCTTCATATAGTTGTTTTTTTATCTATATACACTTACTGGTGCTCCTTTTGCATTTTTTTTAGCCGCATTTACGACTTTTGCAGAGTCAACAGCATTTTTTTTACCGGATACTTGAAATGTAGCACTAGTTCCATCAGGAGCATCTTGTTTAATTGTAAAAGGTTTTATTACATAAGAAGATTCTTCAATTGGTAAGCTCTTATTCTTAGTGCCCTCTCCCTTTATTCCCGCAACCTTTAAAATTTTCTTTAACAGATTAACTTGACTATTGAAATCACCAAGAGGGGTCTTTTCTCCAGGCAAAACTTTTAAAGCCCAAGACATAGCATCTAATATTGGATCAATGTTAATCTTTTCTGCATCATGCTTTGCTTGAATATTTGTGGGTTCTATTCCTCCATCTTTACTAACCTCCCAAAGACCACTTTCAACCGTGCTTTCTTTCCTCTTTCCTCCATCAAGTAGTTTTGGTTTATAAGTATATATTGTTGTTTTCATAACTTTGTAACCACCATCATTCAATGGAGAAATATTATATGTAATTTCTACATCATACTCATCTTTAGTATTCCAATGAATATACTCTCCTTCTCCTCTAGCAGGAGAAATATTATAAGAATGATGTGTGTAAACTTTATGAGTAAAATCTTTGTCGTTTGAAACAGGAATCTTTATACTTTTTCCATTATTATCCGTATAAATTACATATATTTTTTTAACTTTTCCTTCAATATCAACCAAATAGACAGGGCTATTTCCAGCATACACATAAGGACTTTCATTTGGATATTTCGCCTGTAAGGGATCCATGCTTAACCATCTCCCAAGTCTAGAATCGTAAATTCTATCACCAAAATCAATACTATTTCCGGCTCCTTTAACCTCATCATCCTTTTCTTTTCCATTGAATCCAAACCGGTACTTCTCGCTGCTAAAGGTACGCCCATCCATTGGGCTGCCGAACGGGTAGTAGTCGGTGGCGCTGGTGATATCGGCCAAGTAGTAGTCAATATCCGTCCCGTTGGTGGTGTGCGGTATCTTCTTGTCGGAAACCGTGCTCAGCACATTGCCCAAGTGGTTTGTAAGTTCATATTGTTTTAATCCTAATTCATAGGTGGTTATTCCACCGGTTGGGGCGGTGTAGCCGATAAGTTCCAGTTGGGTGTTGTCGATTCCTACACGTGAGGAGCCGTAAATCGGGCGCTCGATAAGCTTGCAGGAATTGACTTGGCTTGTCCTCATGGGTTCCGTTTGTTTTTCACTGTGCTAAAATAGGGAATTTTTGGTTCAGTTGGGAGAAAAGCGAAAAAAATGGTTATTTCCAATAATTTATATCGCTGATTTTTACATCTTAAAATTTTATAATACACATATTTTCAATCACTTAATAAATGAAAAATGTGAAAAAGCACACTATGGTACACCACGTAAACAAAAATCGATTTTAAAGCCTTCTAACAAACGATCGCTGCTCTTCCCTATGATTTATACCGCTATTTTTCGTACCTCAAAATTTTATAATAAACATATTTTCAATTACTTAAAAATATAAAACACAAAAAAGCACACTATGGTACACTACCATATTATTCAATATATCACTTTTGTTACCATATTGCTAAAATTTTGTGCTTATCTTAACAACGTAACGCTCCCCCGAAGAATCGTAAGCTTTGCCGCTGCTCGATTTTGCGTTATAAATATAAAAATAGGTACCGGATGGAAACTCACCCCCATTTCTGTCTTTACCATCCCAATATTCAACCGGATTACTCGTTTCCCAGATTAATATTCCCCAGCGATTATAAATCCGCATATTGGCCACCTCAAACTCGCCATAAGTTTCAACAAAAAAGTTATCATTAACTCCATCGTTATTCGGAGTAAACACATTGGGAATACGAACTCCTTCCGTAGTAACCAGGGTATATGTGACGGAATCCTGACAGCCATAAGAAGATGTAACGACTAAAGATACACGATGGTATCCCGAATTGGGATAGCTATGCGACGGATTAGGAATTGTTTCCGTTTCTCCGTCTCCAAAGTTCCATAGTCTGGAATATACATCTCCTGTGCTTTGATCTGTAAAATTAATCGGCACACCCGGATGCACATAGTTTCCGTCAAAAGAAAATTCTGCCTGAGGCGTAGGATGCACAATAATGTTAACCGGGTAAGTATAAGTGTTTGTGCATCCATTTGAAAACGTTATGGAAAGTGCCGGGGTATAATATCCCGACTGTTGAAACTGGTGATCCGTATTTTGGCTGAGCACTGCAGCCGAACCATCATCAAAGTTCCACGACCAGGATACCCCATTGGGAACAACGGTTTCGGGGAGTACATAAAAATCTGTTTCAAACGGATTGCATCCGATCGTATCGGTGATATTTACCAGCACATCCGGGAAAGAAAAAACATGTACCCAATGAGAAACAGTACGGGCACAAGAATCTACCCATATCGTAAAATTCACAACATAGTCACCCGGACCGGTGTAGCCATGGGATGGATTTTGCTGCGTGGAGGTAGATCCGTCTCCAAAATCCCATAGCCATTGTTCGATTAAACCATTTCCCGTTGAAATATCGGAAAACGAAACCTGCTCATCAATACAGTAAAGAGAATCTGCAACAGAGAATTCAGCAATTCCCGACACCACGCGGATCGTATCGCTAGATACTATGGTAACCGAGCAAATTGCCGTATCGCCAACGGCAGTATTGAGCGAATCTTTAAGCACCAATACCGGTAAATAAAACCCTCCGTCGGAATAAGTCCATGTAACGGAACTGCCTGTTGCGCTTCCTCCATCACCAAACACCCACAGATAATCCGCCGTATTTTGAGCATTCGAAGCAAATGTAACGGTTAATGGAGCGCACCCCACCTTGGGCGTAAAATCGAAAGTGCCTCGAGGGCCATCGACAAAAATATAATTGGGAATAACGGTCGTGTCCTTACATCCGATAGTGTTGATCACAGACAAAGAGACATCAAAAACGCCCGAATTTGCATAAAAATGCTGAGCCATTTGAAAATATGATGTATTATTATTCCCGCTTATGGTGTCTCCAAAAATCCACTCCCAACTAATTACATCCGTACTTGACGAATCTACAAACTGGGCTGTAAACGGTGGGCAATCAGAAGTTTGGGACAGTGCTCCAAAACGGGCAACGGGCTTGGAAACCGTAATATTTTTAATATATGATTTAAAGCATCCCCATTGGTCGGTAACCGTGAGCGTAACGGGTATAACCCTGGTGGAATCGACATTAAAAACATGGGTTACATCGGCTAAAGTAGAATTCGGAGTTCCATCTCCAAAATTCCACGAGGATGAAATATTATCTCCCGACGAATGATTGGTCAAACAAAGCGTATCGCCACTACACACAATCGTATCCGAAACAAACATTGGCACCGGAAAAGAGAGATGAATGTAGTCCTGAATAGAAAAAGTGCTGTCGCAACCTCTTGCATCGGTTACCGTAAGAGACACCGTATAGCTTCCCGTATCTGCATATATATGGGTGGGGTTTTGCAAAGAACTTGTAGCCCCATCGCCAAAATCCCAAAGCCATCCCACCATAGTTGAAGGTTGTTGATTGAAGGACAAATCAGTAAAATTGGCCGTAAATGGCGGGCATCCATGCGTATTATTCACCGAGAAACGAGGAGAAGGAAGCGTGTTTATCGTAACCGCATTGTTTATAATCACATTTTTACTGCATCCCAGCGAATCCGCTACCCAAAGCCGTAAATTGTACGTTCCGGGTGTCGTGTATTGATGAACCGCAGTATCTCCTGATGTAAAATCGGCATAGCCGTCGCCGAAGTACCATTTCCATTGGCTTATCGAGAAAATTGAAGTGGAATGATCATAAACCCAAATAGAATCGTTTTGGCATACGGTACTGGGAGCATAAGAAAAACTCCCCTGCAAATCGGATATTTTTATGTAAAACGTATTGACTGTTGAATCGGCGCATCCGTTAGTATCGTTGTAAACCCTTAATTGAACCGTATAACGACCGGGATTGGTGTAAGTATGCGAAGGGTTCGTTACAGTAGAGGTGCCTCCATCGCCAAAATTCCACAGGTTATCAGTGGCCCCAATAGAATTGTTGGTAAAATTAACGGAAAACGGAGCAGAGCATGAAATTGGAGTTAATGTCGTGAAATTAGGCTTGGGATATCTAACATAAACGTAATGCTCCTTCATTATAGAATCGGAACAGCCGTTGTGGGAAACCACAAGAGCAACATCGCCAAACAATGTATCCTGAAACGTATGCATCGGATTTTGCTCTGTAGATTCTCCATCATCGACAAAGTACCAGTGCCATTCATTGACAAAATCACTCGATTGATCGGTAAACTGCGTTTTAAGCGGATGGCATCCGAAAAGGGAGTCTCCGACAAATGCTGCCGTAGGATGAATTCCGGCCTTGATATAACTGGGATACGTGATGGTATCGGAACACCCCTCGCTGTTAACAATAATAAGTGAAACATTATAATGTCCGGTATCGGAATAAACATGCGTCGGATTTTGTCCGGTACCCGTCTGACCATCACCAAAATCCCAGTGCCATGAAGTAGCCGGCGGAGAAATTGTACTTGAATCGGAAAAGTTAACGGTAAGCGGAATGCACCCTTTTTTAACATCTGCAGAAATACCGGCAACCGGCACATTGACATTGATATAATTGGTCTTTGTAAGCCAATTAGAACACCCCAGACTATCTACTACGGTGAGCGTAACGCTGTATGCTCCAGCCGCAGTATAGGTATGAGACGGATTATTTGCGGTGGACGTATTTCCATCTCCAAACGACCACGTACATAATTGTGAATTTATGGTAGTATTTGTAAAGTTCACAGTAAAAGGAACGTTACAAGCTACCGTATCGTTTGCCGAAAAAGTAATATTAGATCCACTTGAAGTGTGTATATAGTTGTGAACGGTTACCGTGTCCGTGCATCCGTTTCCATTGGTAGCTACCAATGTCACATCATAATAGCCCGTTGCTGCATACTGGTGCCACACCTGCTCCCCTGTTCCGGTATTTCCATCTCCGAATGTCCAGTTATAAATGACGTTAGAACCGCTATTTCCCGAAAACAAAGTTTGAAACGGGATGCACCCCTGTGTTGCAGAAGCTGAAAATCCGACATTAAAACCAACGAGGTTGATATAATTATTTATATTCAGCGTATCATAGCACCCTACGTCATTCCGAACGATGAGTGTGGGAGAAAACTGTCCTGCCGTAGTATATGTATGTGTAGGAGATTGATCCGTTGATGTTGGCGTTCCATCTCCAAAATTCCAAAGATAAGTCAACCCGTTACCGGTAGAACTGTTTGCAAAGCCCACCGCTAATGGAGGGGCACAAGCCTGAACAGGAGCAGCACTATATTGAGCAACAGGTTTTGGCTTTACCGTAATGTAACTGGTATGTGTTTTAGCCCCTGTGCACTGGTTCGCATCACGAACGGTAAGTGTAACGGAAAACACGCCCGGAGTGTTATAGGTATGATTGCCCGGGTTAAGATTAGAAGTCTGACCATCTCCGTAATCCCAAGTATATTGTGTGATTGCTGCCGGCCCGGTAACCTGCGGAGCAAAAGTAGCTGTAAACGGTTGGCAGCCTATGGTATCGGATGTCGCATGAAAAGTAACGCTTGGACGTTCAAAAACAGTGATTAGATTCGTCACTGTTTTCATATTGGATCCATGACTATTAGTTGCCGTAAGTTTAACGGTGTAAACCCCGGGAGCAGTATATGCATGAGTCGGATTTTGAAGTGCGGAAGTAAATCCGTCCCCAAAATTCCATAGCCATGAAGTCGGAGTATTGGTTGACAAATCATGAAAAGTAACCACTAACATTCCACAACCCTGAGTCGAGTTCTGCGAAAAATTAGCAACCGGTGTTTGCGAAAAAGAACTCTTAACCAAAAAAAATAGTAAAAAGAGCAAATGGTATTGAAATTTATTCATAAGTTAAAAAACAATTATTCATGTAAAATTAGCAAAAAAAGAATCAAAGCAAAAAATTATAGTAATAAAATATACAAAAGATTAATACCAAAGAAATATAATTAAGCTAAATTATAATAAAACCCTAGTGTAATAGACCTATTCAAATATAAAAAGGTTGTATGACTAATGTGTAAAGATTTTTTTTGTTAACTTTGCTCTTTTAAATGAACAAACGAAAAGAAGAATATGGAAATCGCTTCAAAGTACGAACCTACGTTAACCGAAGACAAATGGTATTCGGTATGGATGAACCACAAACTGTTTAAATCGACTCCCGATCAACGCAAACCATATACTATCGTTATCCCTCCGCCCAATGTCACCGGAGTCCTGCACATGGGACACATGCTAAACAACACCATTCAGGATATTTTGATTCGTCGTGCCCGTATGCAGGGATTCAATGCTTGCTGGGTTCCCGGCACCGACCATGCTTCAATTGCTACAGAAGCTAAGGTGGTGGCCAAACTTAAAGATGCTGGCATCGAAAAAGCATCTATAACCCGTGAAGAATTTCTAAAACATGCCTGGGAATGGAAAGAAAAGCATGGCGGAATTATTCTGGAACAGTTGAAAAAACTTGGCGCTTCTTGCGACTGGGATCGTACCGCATTCACCATGAATCAGACTTTATCCGATTCTGTAATTAGTGTATTTGTTGATCTTTACAACAAAGGATATATTTATCGCGGCGTACGCATGGTAAACTGGGATCCGAGCGCACTTACCGCACTTTCCGACGAAGAAGTCATTTATAAAGAGCTTCAGTCGAAGCTTTACTATTTACGATATAAAATTGAAGGTACGGATGACGAATGGGTAACCATTGCCACTACCCGCCCCGAAACCATTCTTGGCGACACGGCCGTTTGTGTTCATCCCGAAGACGACCGCTTTACACACCTTAAAGGCAAACGAGTAATTGTTCCGCTGGTCAATCGTAGTATTCCCATTATTTTTGATGAATATGTAGATCGTGAATTTGGTACGGGAGCGTTGAAAATTACACCGGCTCACGATATCAACGACTACAACTTAGGCATTAAATACAAGCTCGAAAGCATTGATATTTTCAATGATAACGGTACATTAAACGAAAAAGCACAGCTTTATGTCGGTAAAGATCGTTTTGATGTAAGAAATGAAATTATAGTTGACTTGGAAAAATCGGGCAACCTGGTAAAAATTGAAGATTACACCAATAAAGTCGGCACCAGCGAGCGCACCGGAAGCGTAATTGAACCTAAATTATCATTGCAATGGTTCTGCAAAATGCATGACATCGCCGCACCTGCACTCGAAGTAGTAATGAACGATACTATTAAGTTTCACCCCGATAAATACAAAAACACTTATGCATATTGGATGAACAACATCAAAGACTGGTGTATTTCACGCCAACTATGGTGGGGACATCGAATTCCTGCCTGGCATATTTCCAGTAGTGAATTTGTAGTGGCCAAAAATGCGGAAGAAGCCCTCGAAAAAGCAAAAGTGCTTTATCCAAATATTACGGCAGATCAGCTGCATCAGGACGAAGATGTGTTGGACACGTGGTTTTCATCTTGGCTGTGGCCGATTTCCGTTTTCGACGGTATTTGCAATCCCGATAACGAAGACATTAAATACTACTACCCAACCGATGCATTGATTACTGCTCCGGAAATTTTATTTTTCTGGGTTGCCCGTATGGTTATGGCCGGTTTGGAATACAACCACGAAATTCCATTTAAAGATGTTTATTTCACAGGAATCGTTCGCGACAAGCTACATCGTAAAATGTCGAAATCGCTTGGTAATTCACCCGATCCGATTGAATTGATGAAAACATTTGGAGCCGATGGAGTTCGCGTGGGCATGTTGCTTAGTTCTCCAGCCGGCAACGATTTGCTTTTCGATGAATCGATGTGTGAACAGGGACGTAATTTCAGCAATAAAATATGGAATGCCCTTCGATTGGTAAAAGGATGGGAAGTAAATGCCGAAATTCCGCAACCCGATTATGCCACAAATACAATTAAATGGTTTGAAGCCAAATTCAACCAAACCTTGGAAACCATCAACGATCACTTCTCTAAGTTCCGCCTCTCCGATGCGCTGATGAGTGTTTACAAACTAGTTTGGGACGATTTCTGCTCATGGTATCTGGAAGCTATCAAACCGGCATACCAACAACCTATTGATGCTAAAACACATCAGCAAACCATCAACATTTTTGAACGACTAATGCAGGTAGTTCATCCGTTTATGCCTTTTATCACCGAAGAAATCTGGCATATCATCAGAGAATGTGACGAAAAAGATTGCATCATGGTTTCCCAAATGCCGGAACCGACATCTTACGATGCCAAAATTCTGACCTCTTTTGAACTGGCGATGGAAATTATCATGAATATCCGCACTATTCGCCAGGAGAAAAACATAGCAAATAAAGAGAAACTGTCGATGCAAATCATTGCCGATTATGCAAATTGCGACCACACTTTTGAATCGTTGATTGAAAAACTCTGCAATCTGGAGACCATAGAATATACACCCGAAAAGGCATCCGACACCGTTGGGTTTGTTGTCAACAAAGTGGAATATTTTGTTCGTTTGGGAAATTTGCTGGATATTGAAGCTGAAATTAAGAAAGTGGAAGATGAACTCAACTATCTTCAAGGATTTTTAAATTCAGTCCTAAAAAAGCTCTCCAACGAAAAATTTGTTGCAGGAGCTCCCGAACAAGTCGTGGCCATTGAACGCAAGAAGCAGTCCGATGCCGAATCTAAAATCGCTATTTTGCAACAACAACTGGCAAATCTGAAAAAATAAGAGCTCATTTCAATTCATACAAAAGTAGTGTCGGTTTTCGGTACTACTTTTTTTCTATCCAGAAAATTACTACATTTGTATCAACTAAAAATTTACTAACCATGTTTGAGACTGAACGTCTGTCCATTCGGATTTTAAACGGACATGAATTAAAATCGTATGCCACAAATCCTGTCGAGTTTGCAAAAGAGCACTGCATATATTCAACAGAAGCCGAGCTCGGCCTTGAGCTAATTGATGCCATCAACAATAGTTTTTTACCTTTTGTAAACGATCCCCGAAAAAAATACATTTACTACACGCTCTGGCTAATGGTTGAGAAAAAAAGTCAAGCGATTGTAGGTTCCCTTTGCTTTCATGGCGAACCCGAAAACGGAATTGCAGAAATCGGATATGGTGTTAACAAGGCATTCCGCAAGCAGGGTTTTATGGCCGAAGCACTAAACGGACTGTTACAGTGGATGTCCGAGCAATCGGACCTCAACTCGGTAATCGCCGAAACGGATAATGACAATATTGCATCGATCAACACACTTCTAAAAACCGGATTCATCAAATATGAAAGCAATAAAAGCAGTTCCATTTTTTTTCATAAATTGCAGTCATAAATCATTAAAAAAGAATAAATATGAATTTTCAAAACTGTATCGAATTTACCAAAACGAGCCCTGTCTGTTATTTGGCAACTACTGAAAAAAACCAACCTCATGTAAGAGCATTAGGATTTTGGTTTGCAGACGAAACCGGATTTTACTTTCAAATCGGAGCCAATAAGGATATGTATGGCCAATTACAGCAAAATCCGAAAGCAGAAGCTTGTTTTTACAAGCACGAAGGGGCAATCGGAACAATGTTGCGAGTTGCCGGCGAAATTGAATTTATAAACGACCGGTCCCTTAAAGAAAAAGCGCTCATCGACCGCCCGTTTCTAAAAGATTTCGGACTAACGGCGGACAGTCCCGGTTTGATCATTTTTCGCATTGCCCATGGCGTAGCCCATTTCTGGACGATGGAAAACAACTTTAAACCAAAAGAATACATCAATTTCTAATCGGATATTTAATCATAAAATCCATGTAATGAAAGGAATAGCAATCTTAACTTTATTCATGCTTGCTTTTTTCAATGCAAAATGCCAATCCGATACGTTATATCAATTGCGACACCTTGACTACAGATGCAGGTTGGAAAACAGACAGTTTGCTAAGTGAGACCTTTAATCACTGGGAGAGCAAAGACTTTATTTTGCTACTTAAAAAACATAAAGTAGGCAAAATTGACTGCGAAGGTTGCGAAGGAGTTACTGCTAAAATTCAATTTTACATAAACAAAGATGGAAACATTCAATCAATCAATATATTGCAAAGCAATAAGTGCGGATCTTCTTTTGATGAAAAATTTAAAATTGATTTTGTTAACTCCTTTTCCTCTCTTATTTTCCCTGAAATATTGCGAAATAAGTGCTACCAATTTTATGTTGGAAGGCGACTGAAGTGTTGATCAAAAAGCAGAATTACAAACCAAATTTCTCAACATAAATCATCGGAGGTATTTTGCTTGCATTTTTTAAACAACCTATCTTTGTTTATTTTTTTTTGCATTAATCGTTTATTTTAGTTTTCTTTGTAACAATAATAAGTCATTTATTTACAAATCAAAAAAAATATCATGAGTGTAAAATCTACTTTTTTAACCCTGCTGATTCTTTTTTGTTTCTTCTATTCCCAATCACAAACGACCTCCGTCGCTAATGGAAACTGGACCAGTCCGACCACTTGGGGCGGAACACCTCCAACTCCGGGGTCAACGGTAATTATAAACCATGCGGTTACAATGGATATAGATTATGGATACACTTCCGGATCAATAACAATAAATGCATCGGGGTCATTAACCGGCAATAGCAACATGAGAGGATTCGCTCTTTCGGGTGGAGCACTCACGGTAAACGGAACGTTCAATATTGGGAGAGTTGGTTTGTTCTCGGGCACTGTAAACAATAGCGGTACTTTCCAGAGCGACAGTTTACTAAACCAAACCGTTTTTCAAAATGCGAGCGGAGGAACAATCAATGCTACTCAATTTATGATTGGTTCTGGAGGTGTTTTTATTAACGGCGGAGCTGTAGTTTCTACAAATTTTCTGAACACTGACACCGTTACAAACAACGGAACCATCAATTCGAATGATTTTTTCAACACAAACAGGTTTATAAACTCCACTTCGGGGGTAATAAATACCACAAATGATTTTTTGAACGCTGATTCTCTTTCCACTACAGCAATTTTCACTAATAATGGCAGCATCAATGTCGGCAACGATTGGCAAAACAGAAGCCAGATCAATGGTTCCGGAAAATTTTGTGTAGCTCACAACACCAATAATTCCGGCTCAATCACCGGCACGCTTGATTTTTGCGACCAAACAGGAGGAGCCTTCGATTTAAACACCGGTTCGGTAGCCGGCAGCATCACTTATTGTCAATTTACATGTACAGCAGGTATTTCGGAAAAATACACATCAAAAACCATTGAAATATTTCCCAACCCGAACAATGGGCATTTTACAATTACATCCGATGCTCAGAATTTATTTGTTGAAATCATCGACATCCTTGGAAATTGCATTTATAAAGCACAAATAAACGGTTTGCAAACCGACATCCAAATGACAAACCAGGGTAAAGGCATTTATTTCTGCAAGATCAGCAGCAAAAATAAAGAAGTGATAAAAATCACGAAAATCATTATAAATTAATGAAATATGAGACTTATAAAAAAGATTTCCGTTAAAACAAACGGGAATCTTTTTTTGAATAGAATATTAAAAAAATCATGACTAGTAAAATTAAATACGTTTGTCCTCTGCTCGTAGTGGCAGATATGGCAAGGTCCCGAAATTTCTACGAAAACATTCTCGGACAAAAAGTCATTATGGATTTTGGTGAAAATGTCACTTTTGAAGGCAATTTTGCCATACACTTGCAATCCCATTATCAGAAACTGATTGATAATAAAAGAATAGAGTTCGGTAGCCACAACTTCGAACTATATTTTGAGTATGACGAGATGGAAGAACTAAATCAACAATTGAAAGATGCCCATACAGTATTTGTCCATGAAATGCGGGAGCAACCATGGCGCCAGCGGGTGGTTCGCTTTTACGATCCCGACAATCATATCATCGAAATCGGAGAATCGCTCGAATATCTCTCTTATCGGCTATTCAACGAAGGTCTTTCTGCAGAAGAAATCAGCAAAACAATGATGATGCCCTTGGAATTTGTGGAAAAGAGTATTGGAAACTACTCAAAAAAATAACAGCTTTATTTTTTGCGGAATGTCCCTATTTGCTTCCTTCAAATTTCAATAGAGATCTCTCAAAGTACAGATGTTTAATTGAAAAAAATGTTATAAGCTTTAATTTAGACAATGGTTTTGGAACTAATATTTCTAAATCAACCATAGGATTTCCTTTAAATATTGTAATTTTGAATCGGTTAAAAAATTCACATCCATTATGATTACTCGACAAAACACGATGTTGATTCTCGGAGACATTACAAAAGTAGAAGCAGATGCCATCGTAAATGCGGCCAACTCTTCATTGATGGGCGGTGGTGGTGTAGATGGAGCCATTCACCGAGCCGGCGGAAAAGCCATTTTGGAAGAATGCCGGGAAATTGTTTCTCAACAAGGAGAATGTCCAACGGGGCAAGCCGTTATTACCACAGCCGGAAATATGCCTGCAAAATTTGTAATTCACACGGTAGGCCCAATTTGGCATGGAGGCCTGAAGAATGAAGCCCAAAAACTTGCCGATTGTTATCGAAACTCCATGCAGCTTGCCGTTGAGAATTGTTGCAAAACCATTGCGTTTCCAAATATCAGCACAGGAGTATATCATTACCCCAAAAGAGAAGCCGCAAAAATTGCAGTTGACACGGTAAATGAATTTTTAAAGAACTCCTCTTCCATAGAAAAAGTTATTTTTGTCTGTTTTGATAGCGAAAATGCGACAATAATTCGACAATTGCTAGATGAATACTACACCTAAAAGGATTAACGTTTTCCATTTAAACCGAAAACCATCATTTTTATCAGAATTTATGTAAATTTGAAATCGATTGTCGAATTAAATATTTTCATTATGGCAATACCAACATCAAGAGCACAAGAAAAAGCAACGATAATAATAAATACGGAGCTTTGTACCGGATGCGGTTTATGTGCAACCGTGTGCAAGGATTACGGGTTGGAAATTGAGCATAAAAAAGTAAAACTTTCTAAAGATGCCATTTTTGGCTGTATCGGATGCGGGCATTGCATGATGATTTGTCCGCAAAGTGCGATCAAAATTCAAGGAAGATGCACCTCGGAAACTGATTTACGAGATATGCCATTCAAAGAAAATTCCGCAAATTACACTGAACTGATAAACCTCTATTATAGCCGCCGTAGTGTGCGTGAATTCAAAGACTTACCCATCGCAAAAGAACTTATTGAGAAAGTAATTCAGGCAGCTCAAACGGCTCCTATGGGGCTTCCCCCCTCTGACGTACATGTTTTGGTATTCGACAGCAAAGAAAAAGTCCGGACATTTGCCGAAGATTTCTGCACCTACCTCGAAGGAATGAAATGGCTGGTATCCAACTGGTTTCTATCATTAATGCGTCCTTTCTGGGGAAAAGAAAACGACCGCATGTTCCGTAAATTTGTCCGCCCCTGCATAAATTGTTACACCGGCTTCATGAAAAAAGGCATCAACGTTGTCAACTATGATGCTCCTGTTGCCCTTTATTTCTACGGATCGCCCTATACCGATCCCGCCGACCCATTAATTGCCGCCACTTATGCCATGACCGCCGCTGAATCGCTGGGGCTAGGCACTTGCATGCTTGGAGCTATCCATCCATTAATCCAAAACGGGAAAGCGGCAAAACGCTTCCGCGAAAAACATGGAATCAGGTACAAAAGTCGTGAAGGAGTGTTTGTGATCATGGGCTATTCCGCAGTAAAATATACAAAGACCATCAACAGAACTTTTGCTGCGGTAGATTGGAACTAATTATCATTTTAAAATCAAATACGCATGTTTATCATTACTGTAAAATATCTTTGTTCGATAGAACAAATTGAGAAACACTTGGCCGCCCACCGAGCATTTTTAGACAAGTACTATAAAAACAAGATGCTGATCTGCTCAGGACCCCAAAATCCTCGCACCGGGGGAATTATCGTGAGTAACGCTTCAAACCGGACATCTGTCGAAAAAATGATCACCGAAGACCCTTTTTACCTCAATAAATTGGCTGAATACAGCATTGTAGAATTTGAACCCGTGAAATACGCTTCCGAATTTGAACCGTTTGTAAAGTAAGCCAGTCGGTTACACAAAAAAACACGAAGAAAGCTCAAAGAAGCGCTATGTTTAACAATGAATTACACAATATCAAATGAGACAAATTCCTGAAATTTAGTATTGTATTATCCGGCAAGCCAAGTTTATCCTGTCTAAAAAAAGACGGTATCGCTTTTTACGAATCTGATCAAGAAAATTAAACGGGATTTCAGGATTAGCAGATTTGCAGTCATAACTTTAGGCATAAACCGTCAAATTGTACAAAGGAATCGCAGATATAAGATTTTATTCAAAATTGAGGCAATTACTAAACAAATCATGAACTTGATTGTTTAGAATTTATCTAATTAAACAAGGATGAAATCTTTATCATTTATGCTCCTTTTAATCATGTCCATGAGCGGCTCATGTCAAAACAATACAACGATGGAATATAAAAAATTAACACCCGAAGAGGAACAAGTAATCGTGAATAAAGGCACTGAACACCCATTTACCGGGGAATTCGTAAACACAAAAGAGGATGGATCATATACTTGTAAGCGGTGTGGATCGGTACTCTTTTCGTCCGACAATAAATTTGATTCACACTGCGGATGGCCAAGCTTTGATGATGCAGTTAAAGGAGCCGTAAAAGAGATTCCAGATGCCGACGGAAAGCGCACAGAAATTGTTTGTGCCAACTGTGGGGCACATCTCGGTCACGTCTTCGACGGAGAAGGATTCACTCCAAAGAACCGCCGGCATTGTGTAAACTCAATTTCCCTTGAATTCAGTCCGAAAATTCTTCCCGAAAACCAGGATACGGCATACTTTGCAGCCGGATGTTTTTGGGGTGTTCAGCATTACCTGGGCAAAGCAAACGGAGTAGTCAGCACCGATGTAGGCTACATGGGCGGAATTACATCAAATCCTTCCTACGAGGACGTATGCAGCCACACCACGGGGCATGCAGAAGTCGTGCGGGTAATATTCGACACCCAAAAGACCTCTTTTGAAGCATTGGCAAAACTTTTTTTCGAGATCCACGACTTTACCCAGATCGATCGTCAGGGGCCGGATGTCGGCGACCAATATCGCTCCGAAATTTTTTACACCAATGAAAATCAGCGGAAAACAGCCGAAGAAATTTTGAACGGGCTAAAATTAAAGGGATATGCACCCGCCACAAAGATAACCAAAGCTCCGGTCTTTTGGAAAGCGGAATCATATCATCAGAACTATTATCAGAAGAAAGGCGGAATCCCTTATTGCCATTCGAGAAAGAAGATTTTTTAAGCAAAACATCCCCCAATATTTTATTTTGATTAGAAAATTCATAATCAACCAAGAGAGAAAGAGTAAAAATTTTCTCTCTTTTTTTTGTTTGTCAACACTAAATATTATTTATAAATTTGCCAATGAATTAAAGCATCAATTGGAGTGTCCTGAAAATCCAGTAAAGAGTAAGGAAAAATATATAAAATTAGCATCATGAAAAAGACCAAACTTTCTCTGATTTTATTAAGTTTAACGATAATTGCATCAATTACAATCTCTAGTTGTAAAAAAGACGACACCGATGACACCACAACCCCTACTACAACCCCAACTACGAATGAAAACGATCTCAGCGTCTCAAAATTCACAGCCACCATCGATGGCACGAACTATTCGTATATCGAAGGAACTGATTTTGAAGGTATTTGCGGCACCGACAAAAACGTCGGGGATTCTGCTACAATCATATACAGTTACGAGATCTGGAACAACGCAAACAACTCATCTGCAGGAATTACGAAAGGAACATTGGTATCTCACAGTGGAAGTGTGGCTTCAACCACATTATTCAATAGTTTCATCACCACCAGCACTTGCAGTTTTTCAGATAATGCCGCCAATGGAATCGAAATAAAATGGAAAAGCAGCCCCACAAATGTTTGGACGACAACAGGAACAAATCAGGCCGGCAGCAGTTTTTCGTTTGCCATTGTAAATTACACAGATGTGATGGGCTCGCATTATGCACGATTTAAAGCCACTTTTAACTGCAAACTCACCAATGGAAGCACGGTTAAGACTTTAACCAACGGCGTGTTTATCGGATCATTTGAAAATCAATAATCTTTTTTCCACTGAAATTTTCATCCCGAATTCTTATTTCAAAGGATTCGGGATGTGTATATATTGTAATTTAGCGACATAAACCTTTATTACGGAATGAAACCGATAAACTACAACAAACAGCTTTTAATTGCGGGAAGTCTGTTTACCGTTCATAATATTGAAGAGTCCGTCGGATTTGCAAGGTTCACCTATCCCGAGAACTTTCATATTTTCTTAAAACCATCCGCCGCTAAGCCAATGATCCTATCAATTATATTGATTACCTTAATTGCATGGCTTACGATTCTTTGGACGTTAAATCGGAAAAGCGAAATTACAAAGAAGAATATGCTCACGGCTTTCGTTGGGGTATTTCTTATCAACGCGATATTTCCACATATCGCCGGAGCCGTGTTGTTAAGGCAATACTTTCCTGCAGCGGTTACATCTGTCGTTTTATACCTCCCCTACTCTTTTTGGATGCTTCCTAAGCTTAGACGATTGTACTTCGTGAAAAAACATTTTTATACCGCAATTGTCGCCGGATTGCTTATTTCATTTTTCGTCGTATTTTTGTTGCAAATTATTGCGAATCTATCAATCAAATAATAACATTATGCATTTAACAATTTGTGGAATCGATTGCACCGAATGTAGGGAATTCGGCGCTAGCTGCCAAGGATGTAACTCCATTGAAGGAAAAGTTTTCTGGTCGCAATATCTGGGACTGGATACTTGCCCGATGTATCATTGTTGCAAGGACGAAAAACATTTAGCGCATTGCGGAAAATGCGATGATTTACCGTGCAACATCTACATTGAAACCCGTGATCCGGAGATGGATGAAGCAGCGCACAAAGCAGCAATCATAAAGCAGGTGAAAACACTTAAAGCACGGGATTAATAAGAAATTAAAACACGATAAATATCTGGGTGGTAAAAATTTCTCCCCAATAATAATCGATTCGCACCAAATATGTTAAACAAATGACACCTCAGGAAATCAGCAAAGAAGAATACATTGCACGCATAAACCATGTGATGGAATATATTGAAAAGCATTTCAACGAGCCGATTAATCTCAATTCAATGGCGGAAATTGCACATTTTTCCCCATTTCATTTTCACCGGATTTTCAGTGTATTAGTTGGCGAAACTCCTGCAACTTTTGTTCAGCGTATCCGAATCGAAAAAGCGGCACAACAGCTGAAAGACTACCCCCGAAAAAGCATCGGCGATATAGCTTTCGATTGCGGATACAGTAGCATAGCATTATTTAGCCGTACCTTTAAAAAACATTTTAGTACAAGTGCCGGCGAATATCGGCGGCTCGAAAAACCGCTATTGGTAAAAGACGGAGTGTATTATAGCAAGATAGGTCAACCGATGAGCAAGAAGAGTAAAGTTTTTGTTTCCACAAAAGAAGAACTTTGTCCCATAAATTTTAAACAACTTATTATTATGGAAACAAAAGTAATTGTTAAAGAGATGCCCGAAATGAACGTGATTTACTGCCGCCATCAAGGCAAATTCGACCAAATCGGGCAAGCTTACGGAAAATTAATGCAATTTGCCGGCCCCAGGGGGTTGCTCAACACTCCCGACGCTAAAACACTGACCGTTTATCACGACGATCCGTCTGTGACAGAAATCGAGAAAGTACGCCAAAGCGCTTGCCTAATAGTTAATCGAGAGGTGAAAGTAGAAGGCGAAATCGGAAAGATGACCATTCCCGGAGGAAAATATGCCGTTGGGCATTTCGAAATTTCGGTTAATCAATTTGAACAAGCCTGGAACACGATGTGCGTATGGTTTACCGAAAGCGGCTATGAACCCGGAGAAGGAAACCCTTATGAACTTTATTACAGTGATTGCAACGATAATCCAGAGCACAAATTTATTTTAGACATCTGTATTCCTGTGAAAATTATTTAATTTTTTAAATCTTATAAAAATCATTACTTCGATAAATTTTTCATTTCGCAAACTTGAAAAATTGTAACCAATTAATTATCAGTAAGATTTCTCGCTATAGCTCAAAACAACAAAGCACTGAAAATTAGCATGTTACAAAACATTATCGAAGTATTGTAAAATCACAAAGACAAAAATAAAACAGGTATGAAACACGATTGGAAAAAGTCAGAGAAAGCATTTTATGCTCCTAAAAACAGCCCAGAGCAAGTGATTATACCTGCCATGAATTTCTTTTCAATTTATGGAGAAGGAAATCCAAACGATGATTTTTTTGCAGAATATATTGGCGTTTTATATTCCTTGTCGTATGCTATTAAAATGAGCCCAAAACAAGGATTAGCTCCCGAAAACCATGTTGAATATTGCGTCTATCCCCTCGAAGGTGTCTGGGATTTAAAGGAGGATGCCAAGCTAAAACCCATGGAAAAATTAGATAAGGATGCGTTGGTTTTTAATCTAATGATTCGCCAACCCGACTTTGTCACCCCTGAGTTTGCAGCAAAAATCATTGAATATACAAAGAAGAAAAAACCTCATCCTTTATTGGACAAAGTTATCTTTACAACCATCGAAGAGGGTGCATGTATTCAAATGTTACATTTAGGAAGCTACGACAGCGAGCCCCAAAGTTTTACGATCATGGAAGATTTTGCAAATAGCAAAGGGCTGAACCGTAAAAGCAAAATCCATCGAGAGATCTATATTTCGGATGCCCGAAAAACTGCCCCTGACAAGTTGCGCACAATTCTAAGGTTTCAATTGGGATAAATAAATCCAAAAACACACATCTCACTTATTTTCAATAATTTACAAGAATACGACGAGATAACATAAACCACTAAGAAAAATTAAGCCTAGTTTTTCTTAGTGGTTTAAATATATACATGGATTATTTTACTCCATAAATTTATGTTTCTCCATGGTTAAACGAGCCATTAAGTAACTTATCGTTGATTCTGCTCCTTGATTAAGGTTTACATGTGTTTCTTCCAATCCATCGTAGCAACCACCGGTACAGGGATTGTAAACGATTTGATTCAGCCTGTTTTTCCCCAAGAACCAATTAAATGCTATATCCATTTTTAAACGATAATCGTGGTCGCCAAATACTTCATGAAATTGATTTAAAGCCATAATCGTATAGGCTACATCAATCGGTTGTTCCCCGTTATGTTGGGCTTCCTGACCTTTTTTCAGCCAGTTTTTATTTGAAATCACTTCAATGCCATTTTCATTAAACGTTTGATTAATCAGGAAATTAAACGAGGCAACCGCAATGTCTTTATATACCGGCTCGTCGGTCATCAGCCAAGCACATAACATTGCCTCGGGCAATACACTATTGGCATAGGTAAGAGAATCTTCAAACCATTCCCATTTATCGCTCGCTTCTTTTTTATAGAGTTTTACCAAACGATTTGCAAATACTTGAACCAGATCGACGTTTTCTTGAGAATGAGTCCCTTTCTGATAGTAATACAACCCTTTAATCGCAAAAGCCATCGCTCTCGGAGAACGCACCTTGATGATGCGAAACAACGATTTTCCGAGAATATCTTTGGCTTCCAAAACAATATCATCCGGCAGTTTGTCCGATAACGACACCAAAAAACCCAATGCCCAAACAGCTCTTCCATTCGAATCTTCTAAGTTAACAGCTTGGTTTTGCTCTGTAAAATTATTATCTTTATCTACATAGTTTAAGAAATCGCCCTCGGGTTGCTGACAAAACTTGATAAATTTCAGATATTTCCGAATATCTTTCAAGTACTGTTTATTTCCAGTTAAATCAAAATACATACTCATCGCCACCATGGCTCTTGCATTATCATCCAGCGTGAATCCCGTGTTAATATCTGGTTGATTGATTTTTGAAAATTGAATCATTCCCATCCCTGTTGTCATTTTTTTTAAATGTTCGAGACTTACATCGGGAAGATTATATTTAATTGTTATGCTGTCCCCCGAAGTTTGCTCGAAAAGAATCGCATGTGCAACAGCAGAATTTTCCCATGCAGTGGAAATAATATACTGTAAGGTATTCGAGACCACGCTATTACGTAACGGATTATCATTAAGCAATTTAATCACACCATCTGCCAATTGTTTTGAGTTTTTAAAATCAATAATAATTCCGGTGTCTTTATTCAGCACCTCTTTTGCATGAGGAATTGGAGTGGAAATAATCGGGCAGGCACAACTCATGGCGTAAGCAAAAGTACCGCTCACGGCCTGGTTTGGATCGTTCGTGGTAAACAGGTAAATATCGGTAAGTTGCAAATACTCGAGAAGTTCGGACAGGGCCAAATACTTGTTGACAAATACCACATGATCCTCTAGTTTAAGTTCTTTTACTTTTTTCTCGAGGCTTTTCCTGTACCTTTCACCCTCATGTTTTTTTACTTCGGGGTGTGTTTTACCAAGAATCAGGAAGGTAACATCGGGACATTTTTCTATAATTGCAGGAAGTGCATCAATTGTGGTTTCAATACTTTTTCCGGAACTAAGCAATCCAAAAGTAGAAAGCACTTTACGATCGGAAAGACCATATTTTTTCTTTAATCCTTTCACACTCAAATGCCGAACCAAGTGAGTCCCATGGGCAATTACCGATATTTTATCCTGAGGGACTTCATAGTCTTTTGTTAAGATTTCAGAGGAAGTTTTGGTCATTACAATAACCGACTTGCAAATAGAAGCAATTGCTTTTACTTTAATTTTAAGAATTGCATCAGGATGCGGAAGCACCGTATGAAAGACAAGAACAATCGGCTTTGCCAACTCGTAAATAAACTGCAAAAAAGCATCTTCCTGTGCTTTAAAAAAGCCAAATTCGTGTTGAATAAACACAATTTTAATATGTTCGTCTTGATTTATCGACTGGGCAAGCTTTTGATATCCTGTGGGTAAAGAAGTGTCGAGAATATATTTTACCTCCTCGGGATAATTGTAATTTTCGCCATCGGATTCCAAAGCACAAACGTTGATAGACAATGAATTGCTGAATTTATTATTCAGTGCTTTAATCAAGTCTTGAGAATAAGTTGCAATCCCACATTCACGAGGAGGGTACGAAGTAACAAAAAGGATTTCGGACTTGAGTTTGGGGTGTATCTTCAAAATGTCGCGAGTCCATTTTATGGAAGTCATTTCCGGATGTATCTTGTTATCCAGATCTAATATTTGACTGAAGCGATTGGGTTCAATATCAAATGAGTTTACATTGGTTTTATTTTTCATCTTTCTTCGTATAAGTTAACATTTTTTTCATAAGCATGCATAAATTTAAAGAAGCAACAGCAACATGCGAATCTGCTGCTCCATAATAAATGAATAGTGTATCGCCAAAAATTGCAGTTCCCGTAGGAAAAACCACATTGTTTACATCGCCTTTTAATTCCCACTCAAATTCGGGAGAAAATAGTGGAAAAGGCAAGCGGGCAATCTCTTTTCGGGGATCGTTAATATCGAGTAAAGCAGCTGCACAAGCAGAATAGATAAGTCCTTTATTGGTATCTTGCACGCCATGATAAATTAGCAACCAACCATGTTCGGTTTCTATCGGAGGACAGCCACTTCCAATGTAATCCGATTCGTGTTGAAAAAGTGGATCAATCACAATATGTTCTTGAAAATTAAGAAAGTAGTCTTCCCAAAATTCTTTAGTAAGTTCCTTTAAATTTTTTACAGAAACAAGTTGTATTCCTGGTCGGATACGATGTAGAAAAGCTAAATTTCCATTAATCCTACGAGGGAAAAAAACCACATTTTTGTCCCAAAGCAATATTTTTTCTTCCGGATCGGCTTCTTGATAGTAGAATTTATGATTATGGTAATAGTTTTCGTTTACTTTCCCTGCTTTTTCAACCAACGAAACAAACTGTGCATAGGTGATATGTGGAACCAGAATCCCTTGTTTTTTCAGGTGCATTAGATTCTTGGATGTTGCATAAGCCCCTCGGGCATTTATGCCATCGTAAGCAGTGTAGGTCATATAATAGACATCGTCAATTTTTACAATTCGAGCATCTTCGATTCCTTGCGATTCGTAATCAAATTCGGGAACCATAAATGGTTTCTCCCAGCGTTCGGCAATCGTAAGTGGACCATCTAATCGGCAATAACCAACTGTGGAAAAATTCCCATTGCGGACAGCTCGATAAAAAATGTGGACATTATCGCCTTCACGTATAGCTGCCGGATTGAGCACCGCTTCGTTTTCAAATTCTAACTCTGTTTTAGATAATAGAATTCCCTCTTTTTTTACTTTTATCATTTTGATGTAATTTTCTTTTTTCTTGTGTTGTAAAAGCGATACCACTTATGGTTGGTGGTATGAAATGTTTGGAATTGCGGGCTACTTTGCGGTCCAGTTACACCCAACCTGATGTGGGGATTCCAATTTTTATACTGTGTGTTATTAGAACCTGTGGCTATTTTTTTCTTAATTCTACAATTAAAATTCCAATCATTTTATTAAAGCCCATTACTGGTGTGATTATTTTTACAACACCTGCTTCTTCTAAAACAACCGTCTTTTTAATTTCAAAATTTAAAAAACCAGAATACTTTACACCTTCAAACTTTTTGTTGGAAGATAATAAAACTATTTTATCCTCAACATTTACTATTTGCACCAAATCCGAACCAGATTCTTTTACAAATATGGTTAAAAGTTGATTGAGATTTTCGGTGTTTTTTCTCAACAGTTCACTTCTTACCGACCATGAAAAAACTTCAGTTGCAAACGTAAGGTGATTTATTTGCAAGCTATCAATTTTGCTTTCATATTGAGTGATTAGTTGGGTTTTCTCGTTATTGAATTTTTTTTCGTCTATACGAATTTTAATAGAAAACCAAATAAAAACAACTAGCAATATTACTGTTAAAGCTGTTGCAGCTTTATTGTTTTTGAAGAAAGCAACAATTTTAGCTTTGAATTTACTTTGATTTTTAATTGGTTCCCGGTCATTGGTTTCTACCAAATTATTTTTTTCTTTTGTGCTCATAAATTTCATCTTTATTCAGAAAAATCAGTTTCACTATTTCCATTTTAAATATTGAATTTTACTGCTATTCCTTTTCGAATAGCAGTAAAACTGGTTTCAAAAATTTCATAATATTAATTACTGAATGTAGTTCGAGAAATTTCAACACCCGCTGAATAATCTAAGTCTCCTTGATCTTCTGCTGTAATAATAATTTCTTTTACATTAAAAGGGGTTATGGTTTTGAGTACAGTTGTTTTAGCATTTTTATTAATTAACTGACCTACATTTTTTATCATCCCATTATCTACTACAATCCATACGCTGTAAATCTTTTTTGGTGGGTCTAACCTGCTCGGCTCCGCTAAATTTACTGCAGTTAATGTAATTACATAATTTTTGTTCTTGTCTTGTTTCTTTGTGGCGGTAATGTCGGCAGCAGGCACAACAACTGAAACAGGAAACTTGGCTATACTGGCGCAAGATGTCATTAGTGCCAGAACTCCAATAATTGCGAAAATTTTATTTTTTTTCATTTTTTTAAATTTTAAGTCTATTTACCTACTCTTTTGGCTTTTCGGTTTCGCCCCGTTTTTCAAGTGGTCACTGGTCTCCACTTCCTGGTTTTAAATCATGGCAGCATATCAAAAACTGTCACATCGATTTGTTTTTACTGGTGTCAGCCGAGTTTGCTCTTTTTTTACCAATCGCTTTTTTAATTAGTTTTCATTTTTCTTATGAAGTAAAAGCTCTACCAACAACTCATTGATATTTATACTTGCAACAGCAATGTGGGTATCGGCAGCTCCATAATAAATAAACAGCGTACCTCCAAACAGGGCTGTACCGGTAGGGAATACCACGAAATTCACCTCTCCATGAATTTCCCATTCATATTCGGGTTTAAAAAGCGCGTAAGGGAGCCGAGCCAGTTCTTTTGAAGGATCATTTAAATCGAGCAAAGCTGCACATGCTGAATAAACCAGTCCGTGTTCGGTTTTTTCCACTCCATGATAGATCAACAGCCATCCATATTCCGTCTCGATAGGAGGACAGCCACTTCCAATGTAAGAAGCTTCATGAGGATAGAATGGATCGAGTACAATATTGTCTTGAAAATTCATAAAATAATTTTTCCAAAAATCGGAAGTAAGTCCCTCAATATTGTTTATAGATACCATCTGAATCCCCGGTCGGATGCGATGAAGAAAGACCAAATTGCCATTGATTCTTCGTGGGAAAAAAATGACATTTTTATCCCAAAGCATCATCTCTTTTTCCGGATTTGCATCTCTAAAGTAAAAATTATGGTTGTTATAATAGTTTTCGTTTACATTTATAGCGGATTCTGCCAATTGAAGAAAATCGGAATAGGTAATTGGAGGGACAACAAGTCCCAGTTTTTTAAACTTTTTTAAATCGTTGGAAATAGCTAATGCTCCACGTGCATTGGTTCCATCGTAACCTGTATATGAAAGAAAAAACTCCTCTCCTATTTTAACGATTCGAGCATCTTCTACTCCTTGTGTTTCGTATTCAAATTCGGGTGTCATAATAGGTCTATCCCATCGTTCGGCGACCGTTAACGGGCCATCTAATCGGCAATAGCCAATAGTAGAATGATTCCCTTTTTGTACGGCCCGATAGAAAATATGGACACTATCGCCCACGCGAATCACAGCAGGGTTTAAAACTCCTTCGTTTTCAAAGTCCAAATGGGTCTTTGACAAGATAATCCCCAGTTTTTTAACCTTTATCATACAGATTTCTTTTTTGATTTTTTGAAAATTGGTTTTATTTTTGACAATGAGGGCATAGTATCACCCAATAAAAAGCCCCATGGCTTTAACGGTTCTATATGGTCGAAAATGAGTTTTACAATCGCGAGCAAAGGGATGGACAAAAACATCCCGGATATTCCCCAAAGAGCATTCCCGGCAATTACAACAATGATTGAAAAGAGGGCATTTATCTTTACTTTTGAGGAAACAATAATGGGAACTATGTAGTTGTTATCAATGAGTTGGATAATATAATAAAGGACCAAAACATAAATTGCATAAATTGGAGATTTTGTGGTTACTGCAATCATCATGGGCAAAGCCACTGCTACCAATCCGCCAATGTATGGAATAAGGTTAAGTAAGGCACCAAGGATCCCCAACAATATTGCAAAATCAATTCCTAATATTAACAATGCACCGGCATCAAGTGCCGCAACCAAGACAGCCTCAATAACAAGTCCCAGCAAATATCGCTGAATCACCGTCTTAATCTGAGCAATGATTTCATTTACCTGAAGTTGATTTCCTGAACCGAAAAGCTTATGAATAAAGTCAATTAAAAGCGGTTGGTAAAACAATATGACAAATACATAAACAGGCACTAAAAAAAGAATCACCAATCCATTCCCTAGAGTCATGATCGTTTGCCCAATTACATCACTGCTATTGCTGAGAATATCTCCCTTGGTTTGTAAAATCCAAGCATGAATCTTATCCACATGAATATCGAAATAGCCGGAGAACCATAAAATTGAATTATTGATTATTTCGGTGAATTTATCTACCAAAATAGGCCATGAGTCGCCAAACTGACTCGCTTGAGAAATCATGAGTGTTCCGATGGCGGCAATTATCAAAAAAGCAAGCAATAAGGTGATTGAAATTGCAACAATTCTGTTTATTTTCTTTTGGGTAAAAAAGCGCACGACGGGGCTTAATAAAATGGCAATAAGAATGGCAAAAACAATAGGAATGATAATATCCTGTGCAACATACAATATTCCAATCAAGGCAATAAACCCCACTAAAAAGATGGTGATCTTGGCATAAAAAGGAAGTGAATTTGTACGGTTCATAAAGTTGAAAGTTTCTTTATAGTGAAAAGATTTTTAGCTTCGCTGAGCTCCACTTCTTCCCGGTTCGTGAAACGTGAAAAGAGGTTGAATGAGTTGAGCAAGTAGTATGAGACAGACAAGTGAAGAGTTATGAGATATGAGTTATGAATTATGAGTTATGAATTATGAGTTATGAGTTATGAATTATGAGAAAAAAGATAATTTGTGAAAAGAAAAAAGTTGTTGGGTTACTCTTCTTCGGATTCTGGTTTCGATTTTTGCAAAAAATATTGAACCATAAATTGTCCAAATGACTTAATATCTTCGGTATGTTTTACTACTAAATTGGTTATCCCATATTGAACAATGGCTCCAAGCATCTTTCGAACTGGACTCTCAGATGAGCCAACTACAATTTTTTTCGAGAAATAACCCGACACCAAAGCCATGCTCGAGCTTAATATATTTTCGAGCAGGCAGGAAGATGAAGTAATCTCATTCAACGTATTTTTCAAAATATTTACCGGATTCAAACTCTCGTAAGTCCGGTTGATTTGTTCTTTGATGTTTACAATATCCTCGTGCTGCTTGAGTTCTAATTGTTGAATTGCAATCCTTAATTCGGATGCGGTGTTTATTTTTTCCATTTGATTTTATTTAAGCACTTGTTTAATGAAATAATTTTGCAGTTTGCTTTTAATCCATTTATGCATAAAAACATGGATCACAATCCCAACAATGCCATAAAAGCCGGCAATAGCAAAGAATCCGTAAAATATTTTACCAAGGATTTCTCCAATCCAAAAGGCGATTCCCAAATTCAAAAACACCATAAAAAGCGTTAGTATTGCCACAATAAGCGTGTGCGGAATTACCTCGGAGACAATCTCAGAAGTTTTGTTTACAGCTTTCAGTTTCACCAGCTCAAAACTAGTCTTCCCATAATCGGTAGCTTTTTCGAAAAGCGACTCCATTGTATTTGTTTGGTCTTCCATCTCTTTTAATTGATTGAATTAATATTTGGTTTTAAATTTACCAGATGTAGTGCCGAGTACTAAAAGGGATTATAGCATCGGCACTACCCCGAGGGGAATTCGGGAGGGTTTAGGGAATTCGGTTATTTTGTAACCGCTTTCATCTCTTTTTTAACGTCTTCGGATCTTTCTTTACCATGTTCAACAAATTCGGAAATACCTTCTTTCGTTTTTTCATATTTGTCGGTTACACTTTCGATAAATTCGTTAAACTTATCTTTTACTGCATCAGCATAATCGTTTTTTTTTCTAACGATTTTTTTTCTGGTATCCGATCCTTTGTCAGGAGCAAATAAAATTCCTAAAACTGCGCCAGCGGCTACGCCTGCTAATACGCCCAATACAATTTTTCCTGTGTTCATAATTTTGTTGTGTTTTATTTTTGTTGTGTTTTATTTTTTTATTAAAGAACTTTTTTCCCTTGAATAATTCTAAGAATTATGGCAATAATTGCAATAATAAGAAGAAGATGGATTAAGCCTCCGGCACTGTACGCAAAAAACCCTACAGCCCATGCAATAACAAATATTACTGCGACTAAATATAATAAATTGCTCATGATCATTTGCTTTTAATATGTGTTGATTAATGAACTTACGTTGTGAATAAAATGAACATTTCAAATATAGAATGAAATGCCCATTTCATTGCTTGTGTTAAAACCTATACGCAATAGTTGCTTGATACCAGGTGTTTTTATAACGAGGAGTGGTAGAAGTTCCATCTCCATTGTTTTTGAATAAATCCCATCCTACTCTACCGCTGATCACGATATTTTTCAAATTAAGGTCAAGACCGCCAAGGAAACAGAATGTGTTTTTACGGATATTGTCATTATTGAATTCCTGTTCTTGTGAACCACTATAAATTGTACTTGTAAATTCATTCTTTTGACTGATCAGGTAAGAATATTGCGGTCCGGCCATTATGCTAACAAACTCGATTGGTTTAAAGGAAAACATCAGCGGGATATCCAAATAGTTTGCCGTATGCGTATATTTGTATTCATATCCCAAGAGACTTCCAGTGGCTTGAAATCCTTTTTGCGAGAATAACACTTCGGGTTGAATTCCAAATAATTTACTAATAGGAATTGACAAGAATCCACCTCCAGCAAAACCAAATCTGCCATCTGCATTAAATTGTTCTCCTTCAGTGTCGTAAACGTTTGCATAGTTTACACCGGCCTTTATTCCAAATTGTGGTTTTACACTGAAGTCCGTTTCGGATTTTTGCGCTTTGCTAATGCCAGCCATCCCAGCCAATGCGATTAGTATTAATAATTTTTTTTTCATTTACCCTTGATTTTAAAGTGATTTATAATATTAGCACGGTTCAAGTAAATGGACTTATCGATGCCTATTTTGTGTTATTACAACCTGAATCCAATAGTTGCTTGATACCAAGTATTTTTGTATCTCGGTGTTGTAGATGTTCCGTCTCCATTATTATTGAAAAAATCCCAACCGACTCTAGCTCCAACTACAATATTTTTAATATTAACATCCAGCCCTCCGATGAAACAAAAAGTATTTTTACGGATGTTGTCATTGTTAAATTCTTGTTCTTGTGAATCGCTATAGATTGAACTTGTAAAATCATTTTTGTAGCTAATCAGATAGGAATATTGAGGCCCAGCTACGATACTTAAATACTCAATCGGCTTTAAAGAGAACATTAATGGGATATCAATATAATTTGCAGTATGGGTATATTTGTAGTCAAAACCCAGAATGCTTCCGGTAGCCTGAAATCCTTTTTGAGAGAATAAAATTTCCGGTTGAACCCCCATAAACTTTCCGATAGGAATTGTTAGAAATGCGCCTCCAGCGAAACCAAATAGTCCATCTGCATTAAATTTTTCGCCTTTGGAATCGTAAACGTTTGCATAGTTTAGCCCTGCCTTAACCCCAAAATGAACCTTTTCGCGGAAGTCTGTTTCTGAATTTTGCGCTTTGCTAATTGTTGCCATCCCGGCAATAGCCAGCAGTATTAAAATTGATTTTTTCATTGTTATTATTTTTAATTTTTGAATAATGATTAATTGTCTGTGTACCGTTGATTAATTAATGTGTATCAGAGTAGCCATGAAATCTATCTGACACTTTTAGCCTATAAATTTTTAACCGATTTCTCGAATTCATCCAGATCATGATTGAATTCTGTTTTAAATTTTTCCCATTGATCTTTTCCATCTGCCTTAAAATCGTCAAGCTTCTTTTTTAAATCCGTGTCTTTTTGTTCCAAATCGGCTATTTTTTTATCGTATTTTGATTTGTTTTCTTTCTTGTCTTTCGCGATTCTGGCTTTAAATTCCGCTATACTTTTTTCGTGAGCGGCAATCTTTTCCCGAGTATCTCTTTTGTATTCGGCAATTGAGTCACTCGTTGCTTCATTAAGATCCTGTCGCGCATCTGCAGCTTTATTTTCTGCTTTTTCCACGTTTTCCTGTGCATTTTCTACTTTTTCTCCCGATGATTTGCAAGCGGTAAATGCTGTTCCTGCTACAATTGTTATTATCGCAAGAGATAATATGTGTTTCTTCATTGTTTTAGAATTTATTATGATTAATATGATTAAGAGGTAAAATTGTTATTTAATCTTTCAGACTTAAAGTGAATCAATAATTTTGTCAATTTCTTCTTTTGTTTTACCCAGTTTGATTTGAAGCTTTCCAAGCATCTCCTCTTTTTTACCTTCTTCAAACAATAGGTCGTTATCGGTTAATTCGGCGAATTTTTTCTTAAGCTTGCCTTTTTGCTCGTTCCAGTTGCCTTTTAATTTTGTTGAGTTCATGTTTATATCTAATAAGTTGTGAGTGAATTCCCACACTACAAAGGTGGGACTTTTTGGAGGCGAAAGCATTACACAATTCTTGGTTTTAGTTACATTTTTCACACATTGAAAATTTGCTAATTTGCTAATTTGCCAATGACGGGATACGAGCCTAGGCTATTTGGTCAAGTATTGTTTTCCGTTGATGGTGATTGCTCTACAACGGATGATGGTATAGCTGACGGCTGCTACTTCTCCATTTCGTAAAATTTGTTTAACGCCACTAAAGGATACGGTTTTACCCACAACTGCTTCTTTGATAAATTGTTCCGGAAAGTTTTTAGGCACACGAAGTATGATTTTGTTGTCCAGGATCAATCCTTTTAGCTTGCCTTGTTTGTCTTTTTGCAATTCGACAATCTTACCATTGCTGGAAATATTCTCTTTCACTTGTGCAACCGTTGGGGGCAGTGGTATGGAATCAAAAACATTTTTCCCATTGAATGTAACTTCAATTGGCTTAATTCCTTTTTCTCCTTGTTTTGAAATAATTTCAAACCCGTTTACGGTGATCGTATTGCCAATTTGAACCGCTGATGTTAGCTGAGTCCCTTTGTTTGATGGGAATTTCACCAGAAATATCCCGTTGGTCGTTTGAAGGTTGAAACCGTTATAAACAAAATCGTCGTTAGAGACCCAGCCAACTAATTGACCTGAGACGACCAATGCTTTTTCAATTTTTTTAGCCGGTGCTTTTTGTGCCCGTTTTGCTTTTTGTGCAGAACCGGTAAATGTAATGGCCATTAATAATACGATTACGATGGCTGACATGATTTTTGATTTCATAATTTTGGTTTTTAATTTGTGTTTATAGGCTGTTTTCCTTATTTAACTGATTGAAATTTGGACATTTTGTATGCTTGATTAAAATCAGTATTTCATCATACAAAGTTGATTCAATTCAAAGCCAAAAGTATTACACAGTTCTTGGAAAAAGTTACATCTTTCACACTTCATCCTGAAGTTTAAAAACGCCAATGGTTATATTGTGGACTATTGGCGTTTAATGGTTATCGTATTGATTATCGGGCAACCAATTTACCTGATTTTATGATTCTATTATTTCCGATTATCGTGTAGAAATATATTCCTGATGGAAGGTAATCTGTGTTAATATCGGTTTGTACTTTGTTAATGGTTGCTGAAAGCACCTCTTTACCGGTAACATCGAAAATTTGCAACTTTAATGTATTATTTTCCACTGCATCAATCATTATAACATTGATTGAAGAGCTAAAAGGGACCGGTACTATTGTTGCAGAAGCAGTTGATTTTTCAAAATAAACGGCTTTTATCATTGAGTAATTATGCACTCCATTAAAATCAAATTGATTTAAGCGATAGTAATTGACGCCCTCATTCGGTGCATTGTCTGCGAAAGAATAGATATTCAGTTGATTGCTTGAACCAGCAGCTTGCATTTTACCAATCGACTGATAATCAACACCATTGAAAGATCTTTCTATCAAAAAGTACGCACTGTTGAGTTCCGAAGCTGTTTTCCACGTTAAAACAGTGCCTGTATTTGCCTTATTTGTTTGAGCTTCAAAAGAGATAAGGGTAACCGGAAGGACGTTTACAAGCGGTGTTTTTATTTCAATCAGATTGTTGGACAAAGTAATAGCTCCTTGACGAGAAAGAGCCCTTCCTTCCAGCGAAGAATAATCAAGGAAACTGATTGCTCCATTTACTAGTAATGTTCCTTTGAACAGAGAACTATCTCCAGCCACAAACTCGCCATTAATCGACCAATAGACATTGCTTGCCAAAACCGAGTTGATTAAAATCACCTTCGACAAACTGTTTGTCGTTAATGCGCCATTAATTTTTAAAATAAACAATGCATTTGAATCGCCATTCCCATCTAAAGTAAGATTTCCGTTTAATACTGACGCTGCTCCCAAACAATATACATCGGGTGTAAGTGTTTGATTGTTTCCCAGTGTTGTTCCTAAAACAATACCACATGTAATTTCAGCCATATTATTGTAGGCCGTGTTTACATCTAATGACACTTGATATGAAACGGTATCAGCTACATGTATATTACCAACCAACGTTCCCGGAGGAAACCCGCTAAATTCGCCTGCCTGAGTTCCAACATCTCCGGTTATTGAAGATGTCCCGGAATTTCCGAAAGCTCCAATTGCTGTAAAAACGGCAAAATCGGACGCAGTACCTAAAGCAGGAGCCTGTCCAAAAATTGGGTTTGGTAAAGAAATCAGGGAAAGGACCACGAAGAGATTAGAGATAAAAGTTTTCATAACAAATAATCTTATTTGTATATATTTAGAGTATTACAAAGATCGTGAATCAGAGTCCCTTATGTGTTACAAAACAATGGTAAAAAGTTGCAAATTTCACACTTACCAATTTGCTAATGAAAATAATGTGCTAATAGTTCGACTACGCTCACTACAAGTGTGCTAATTGAGATAGCCGCGTTTTATCATGTGGACCTTCGGGAAGCATCTGTACAGAAAAAGCACCAAGAGCCAATTTGATAGCCGATTTGAAGATGAGATAATTTGATGATTTGTAAATTAAGATTGCCGAAAAGAGTTCATAAAGTCTGTAAAGGGAACAGTCGAATAGATAGCCGATTTGAAAATGAATCAATTTGAAAATTTGATGATGGAGATAGCAAAGATAGCCTTGCTTTGCCATGCTGATCCCGCTTTACGGGATAAACTCTTGGAAGCATCTGTACCGATAAAGTAAAAAGAAGAGAGATGCTTCGTTATCATAGCATGACACAAAGAGGCCTAATCGGTTACTTGACTGATCCGGACAATCAATCTCTCCATGCTAAACATAAAAATTCAGGTTATCTTAATTAGACAACCTGAATTTTAGTTGGTGGGAATATAGGATTAATGGGTAATTAAATCCTATTTCTTTATAGCCGGAATGATATCAATCACTACCGTTCTGTTGTAGAAACGTTCTTCCGGAAACTTATTTTCGAAATGAGCTACATTTTGATCTTCCCCAAAACCGGAAACTTCAAATACCACATCTTTTCTACCAGCTTTCAACAATGCCTTTTCAAAGATTTTTTTAACATCATTAGCACGGGCTAGGGATAGTTTTTGATTATTGGCAGCATCTCCAATAATATCGGTATATCCGCTGATGATCACTTTTCCTCCAATCGGAATTTTCGGAGTTACAATTTCAGTCAGATATTTTGTATAGATCAAGATGGCTTTTGAATTGTTGAATTCATAAATTATACTGAATCTCATCCCCTCTTCTTCTTTTGCAGGATTCCAGATTGCAATATTCACAGTCGTATCTTTCGTGATTGCAGTGCCATTAGAGGATTTACCCGTCATCGTCGCTTTATATATACCGTTGGAACGGGTTCCTAAAATTGTTTTCCCAGAGATTTTCACCTTGGTTTCTGTGAAAGGACCAAAAGATTGCGTCCCCCCTTTTTCATCGGTCATTTGCAAAGTCCATGAGGATAACGCTGAACTTGTATCAACCACGCCAAAGGAAACCATGCTATCGATAGGATCCGGGCTTATTTCGACAGGTTTTAAAGGAACATTTTTACCACTTTGAAATTCCATTAGCAAAGCTGGAGATGCACTTTCAATAGATACCCGGCGGTCGCCTTGACGAAGAAGATCCAATTCGAGTGTGCCTCCTAGTTGTTCTGAAGGGATTTTTGGCTTGTTACGCCCTTCGATAACTATTCTCGAAGATTCGATTCCAAATATTCCAACGAGATATTCTTTTACCGAAATTGCCATTTTTTGACCATCTTGAGGCCCTTTTTCGGAGGAGCCTACTAATTTTATGGTTGACTGTGGATTTTTCTGCATACGATCACCCAAAATGTTTATTACATTATAATAGGCGATCATTTGTCGTGACGAACGTCCCGATAATTTTTTAGGAGTAAATACTTCCAGTTGGTTTTCTTTAAAATCTTTCACCTGATCTTTGGTAATCAAGACGTATCGATCTGGGATTTCCGTGGACTCAAGATCAAAGAAAATATAGTTACGTAACGGGAATGTTTCTCTAATTCTCAGTTCTGATGGATTAACCACAGGCGTGGTTACATTAAATACCACATTTGGAGCCGTTTTTTCTGCTTCTTTTACGGCATCAAAAGAATAAAGGTCGTCGCCCCCACTACCCCCGGTTCTATTCGAGGAAAAGAATCCTTTACTCATCTGGTCGTTTACAATTGCTGCAAAATCATCGTATTGAGTATTTAAAGGGGCACCAGCATTTTTAACAGTTCCAATTCCGGAGCCATCTAAAGGGACCATGAAAATATCCAATCCTCCAAGTCCAAAATGTCCGTTGGATGAGAAAAACAAGGTTTTGCTTTTTTCTTCATAATAAGGGAACATTTCGTCGCCTTCCGTATTTATTTTGTTTCCCAGATTTTCAGGACTGGACCATTGACCATTACCGGTTCTTGTTACTTTATACAAATCGGCACCGCCTATGCCACCCGGCATATCGCTGGTGAAATACATGGTATTCCCGTCTGCGCTTAAACAAGGCTGCCCTACGGAGTATTCTTTGTTATTGTGGATAAAGGATTCGGGTTTCGACCATTTGCCATCCGCATAACTGCTAAAGCAAATTTGCAATTCGACTACTTTATCTTTTCGTTTCATGTCGTAATAATTTCTGGTATAAGCCATAAAATTACCGTCGTTGCTAAAACTGGCAGGACCTTCGTGCATTTTTCCATTAAATTTTTTGTTGAAAACGGAAGCGGTCTTTAATTGGGATCCATCGACATCGGCGACATACATGTTCCAAAATGGCTTTCCGCTCCAATTATATTTTTTCACAAAAAACTTTTTGGTCGTGTTTGTTGAAGAGAAGACGATTTTGTCTTTATAGTAGCTGGGACCAAAATCATCGGCATCGCTGTTGATATTCAAATGATTCACTTTGAATTTGCCATTACCCTCAATCATATTGGGAAATTGGCTTTTATAATTCATATAGCTTTTTGCACGTAAATCGTTCGGTTTTTGAGTTGCAAATTTGTCCATCCAGAGCATTGCCTGGTCATAGGTTCCTAAGGATTTCAGCACCATTGCATAGTTGTAGTAATCTTCGGGAACAACCCCTACAGAATTTACTAATTTGGAATATACGACTTCGGCTTCAGCGTTTAAATTCATCTTTTGGTAACTCTTTGCCAAATTACGTTGACCCTCAATCGTTAACACTTTCGCATCAGCATATTTATCAATGGCATCATCAAAAGCGTATCTGAAATAATACTTGTCGGCCGCAATCTCTTTGTTCGATTTCTCTTGCGCTACTAGGTTTGTCCTTTTTAAATCACTCGATTCTTGGGGTACTTGGTTTTGTGCAATCAGGGTTGTGCTAATCCCAAAGAACAAGAAAATGGGAATAAATAATGTTTTCATATTTTTATGTTTTATGAGATTAAAAATTACGAGGAGAATGGATCTGTTTCTTGTTTAGCGATAAGAAATCATATCTAAGCATAATTTCATGACTGCCTTGATTATATTTTGCGGTTTGTAAACCATACGACCAATCGAATGAATACCCTACGTGCAATTGTTCTGTGATATCCAGCCCGATTAATCCGCCGAAAGCGTCGCCGGTGCGATACATCGCGCCAAGCGTTAGTTTTTTCATAATAACGAACGAGGCGGTAACGTCAGCCTGAAGTGGTGCCGCAGCGGTAACTTTAACCAATGTTGTCGGTTTGAAAGCAAGATTCTTTGTGATATCAAACAACGCTCCGGCGATAAAGAAGTAATGTCGCTGTTCCTTTGCAATCAAGGTGTTTCCGTTGATTTGGCTGATTTCGGAATAGCTGTTTTGCAATAGATATGGAACGGATAGTCCCGCGTAAAAACGCTCTCTGTAATAATAGGCCCCAAATCCGAAGTTGGGCGTTATTTTATTGCTGATATTATTACTAAATACCGGGTCTCCTTCCACATCCAAATTTAAAGAGTTCAGGTTTGCCTGAAAGATGTTGATTCCCCCGCTTAACCCAAATGATAGTTTGGATTTCTCGGTGAGTTGAAGGATGTATGCAAAATCAGCCAATACGGACGTATTATTGGTCGGACCAATTTTGTCGTTCATCACGGAGAGTCCTAGACCTATGTGCTCATTTTTTAGAGGAGAATGCAAGGTCAGGGTCTGAGTCATGGGCGCTCCCTTAAAGTCCACCCATTGCGACCGATGCAATGCCGTAACCGTTAACGCATCTCTGCTTCCGGCGTAGGCTGGATTAACCATTAATGTATTATTCATATAGTGAGTGTACATTGGGATTTGCTGAGCCATTATAGTGCAGCTTCCAAAGGTTAATGCCAAAACTGATAATATAATTTTATGTGTTTTCATTGGATTTTTTTTTATTTTGCAAAGTTTATATGTTCTTGTGTTGTATTACCAGTTTAAGTAGATGGTACCTTTGATAACATCTGAGCCATCACCCAAATCGAGGATGTAGAAGTAGGTACCCACAGGTAATTTATCTCCGCCCACTTGTAATCCCATGCTGGTTTTCCCATCCCAGGTATTTTGGTATGGACTTGCTTCAAAAACTTTATCTCCCCAGCGATTATAGATTACAATCGTGTTATTTGGATAATATAAAATTCCACGAATCACAAAAAGATCATTTATTCCATCCACATTTGGCGAGAAACCTTCGGGAATATTGAAATCAGTAGGGAACGTTTCAATCGTTGAAACATTATCAACAATATCTATATCAATCTCATTTGCAGTGATTGACGCAGTGTTTGTATAAACCCCAGTTGCATTTACCAATGCCGTAATCGTTAAGACTTCGGAAGCCCCATTATTCAGGGAGCCAATGTTCCAAATGCCAGTTAAAGCATTATAAGTTCCTTCCGTTGTCGTTGATGAGATGAACGTATACCCAGTTTGCAAGAGGTCGGTTACCACAACTCCCGTTGCGTTGGATGGCCCATTATTGGTGGCCACAATGGTAAATATCACGTTGCGTCCAATAAGTGGTTGAGCATTATTTACTGTTTTAACCACGCTGATATTGGCTGCACAATTGTTAACAATCACACTAACCGTTGAAGGCACCGAAGTACAACCATTTGCAATGACTGTTAATAAATAATTTCCGGCATCCAAAGCGGTTGCAGCAGGAATAGTTGGGTTTTGAACTGCAGATATAAAGCCATTAACCCCGGTCCATGAATAAGTTGCGCCCAACACAGGCTGTGCCATTAAGTTTATTGCACTTCCTATGCATACAGGTGAATTACTGCTTGCAACTGCAACCGGTAGTTGAGTGATCATAAGCGAAACAAAGATTGAAGTATCACTGAATCCACAACCATCAACAACGATTACATTATAAAACGAAGAGGTATCCGAAAGACTGGTTGGGTCAATGGTCAAGGTATCGTTGGTTGCACCGTCGATATTCAGTCCGTCGATTAGGTTTATGTTCCCTTTTCTCCATTGGTAGGTCAACCCGTTACCGGTTGCAGCTACTGAAAAACCTGCAGCACTTCCAATGCATACGGTTTGACTGATCGGTTCCATTGGAATGACAGGAGCTACATTGAGCATCAGCGAAACATTGATGGACGTATCGCTTAATCCACAACCATCGAAAACGATGACATTATAGAATGAAGAGGTATCCGAAAGACTGGTCGGGTCAATGATCAAGGTATCGTTGGTTGCACCGTCGATATTTAGGCCGTCGATTAGGTTTATGTTCCCTTTTCTCCATTGGTAGGTCAACCCGTTACCGGTTGCAGCAACTGAAAAACCTGCAGCACTCCCAATACATACGGTTTGATTGATCGGTTCTATTGTAATGATCGGAGCTACATTGAGCATCAGCGAAACATTGATGGACGTATCGCCACCACAGCCACCTGTAACGATTACATTGTAGAACGAAGAGGTGTCCGAAAGACTGGTCGGGTCAATGGTCAAAGTATCGTTGGTTGCACCGTCGATATTTAGGCCGTCGATTAGGTTTATGTTCCCTTTTCTCCATTGGTAGGTCAACCCGTTACCGGTTGCAGCAACTGAAAAACCTGCAGCACTCCCAATACATACGGTTTGATTGATCGGTTCTATTGTAATGATCGGAGCTACATTGAGCATCAGCGAAACATTGATGGACGTATCGCTTAATCCACAACCATCGAAAACGATGACATTATAGAACGAAGAGGTATCCGAAAGACTGGTTGGGTCAATGGTCAAGGTATCGTTGGTTACGCCGTCGATATTCAGTCCGTCGATTAGGTTTACAGTTCCTTTTCTCCATTGGTATGTCAAACCGTTACCGGTTGCAGCAACTGAAAAATCTACAGCACTTCCAGCACATACGGTTTGATTGATCGGCTCCATCGTAATGATAGGCGCGACATTGAGCATCAGCGAAACATTGATGGACGTATCGCCACCACAGCCACCTGTAACGATTACATTATAGAACGAAGAGGTGTCCGAAAGACTGATCGGGTCAATGGTCAAAGTATCGTTGGTTGCACCGTCGATATTCAGGCCGTCGATTAAGTTTACGTTTCCTTTTCTCCATTGGTAAGATAGACCCGTTCCGGATGCAACAACTGAGAAGTTAACCGAACCTCCAATACAAGCAGTTTGATTGACGGGCTCTAAGGTAACCACAGTAGACGCGTTAAGCGTCAAAGAAACATCTATTGAAGTATCGTTAGGGGCAACAGAGCCACTCACTATTACATTATAATTACTTGCAACATCTGCGATGCTTGCAGGATTAATGGTTAAGGTAGCTGTATTTGCTCCGGAAATATTTCCGCCATCCGCTAAGTTAACGTTTCCAATTCTCCATTGATATGCAAGATCCGCCCCTGTAGCCGTAACTGTAAAGCTAACCGAACTTCCCGAGCAAGCGGTTTGATTCGTTGGTTCTGTCGTTATTACCGGAGGAGCAACTGATCCGCAACCGGGAGGCATGGATGCCGCTAATCCCGCGGTTGTTACAAGTCCATTCATTGTAAGGATTCTACCATCAAGTATAACCCCTGTATTAACTAAGTTTACCGCACCTACAGAGACAACGATTGTTCCGACAAATTCAGAATAATTGTTTATGCTCACAACACCATCAACCATCCAAAACACATTTTTCGCTTGTGCGCCATTTATTAAATTCACTTTTGCATAGGTACTTGTGGTGAGGGCGCCACCAATTACCTTGATGACAAAAACAGCATTTGGATTTCCTTGCGCATTGAGATAAATTGAATTCGTAAAGGTTGCGGGTCCAAAAGCGCCGCCCGAGTTTAGAAGATAAACGTGAGGGGTTAACACCAAGTCGTTCCCAAACTCAACGGGATATAGCAATTCAATATCGGGGATCATCGCATTAAGCGTGTCATAAAGATTGGATACATCAATTGCACATTGGATCGTAGACGGATCCTGTGTAACGTGAAGAGTTCCCGTAACATTTCCTGCGGTCCAACCGGTAACCGAGCCACCTCCATTACTTCCAACATCACCAATTGAGGTCGATGAAGCGCTGCCATCAAGGGCGCCATTGCTTGTAAATATGGTATAACAAGCGGCGGAGGCAAGATCAGGAGCGAGTGGTCCGGTGAGGACCGGGCTTCCGCATCCAATTGGGAGATATGCTGTGATTCCGTCAATATTGATAAGGCCGACCGTTGAAAACGCCCTTCCTTCCAGTGAATCGCCGGAGCCCATATTAATTGCACCACCGCTAATAATGTTTCCTCTCATGGTGGAAAGAGAAGCCATCGTTACCGCTCCATCTATTTTCCAATAAACATGGCAAGCCAATGCTCCATTGATCAATTTCACCTTTGAATTCGTATTGGTGGCGAAAGTTCCCGCAATTTTCAAAACGAACTCTGCGTTGGGATCTCCCTGTCCATCTAAAATTAGATCTAAGGTTAGGGTTGCATTACCAGGAATAGAGTATATCCCCGGGGTTAAAACGGCCCCACTGCCCAACGATAGTGGGCCAACCAAAGTTGCTGGATTGCTGTTTATTTGGGCGATCGTAGCTTGCAGGTCGATTTCGCATGCCGCAGCTGCGGGATCAGTCCCGGGATGCATCAAGCCATCGACATTGCCAAATCCGTTTATCGGACCTGGTGTGAGCGTTCCCACATCGCCTGTAATATGTGAATGCGCACTCGCGTTATCCCCCACGGCTCCAGAAGAAGTGTAGAGAACAAATTTGGAGGCGTCTGAGCCTAAGTTAATCACTTGTCCATTATTCACCTTAGGGAAAGCGAATAAAGCAATGGCTGTTACAATAACTAGAAGTAATTTGCTTTTCATTTTAATTAGATTTAAGTTGTGAATTTGTTTTCATTCAACATGGTAAAGATAGTTGGCTTTAGCGCCATGGATGTTACACAAAATCATGAATCTGTTGTAAAATTCACACGTTGAAAGATGAATATTTGTGTCTACTATAAACAAAAGCCTATAATCATAGTCTTATAAGCTTTTGCAAGATTATTTACTATTGGGAAATCATTTTCCCCGTTTGAATGGTTTTGTTGCGATCGCTTACGGAATAGAAATAAATCCCAGATGGAAAATCGCGAACGGTTATCGAAGTTGTGGTTTTAGTCAAATTTGTTTGCATCACCAAAACACCGATTGCGTTATAGATCTTTAATTCAACATTACTGTTTTGAGCAACATCGGTGAGAGTAATCGTAGTGGAGGTGCGGAATGGATTGGGACAAATCGTGATGGCTTGGTCTGCATTTGAGGGTGCGAGGTCTGAAACACCTACAACTCCACAATTGGCAGGAATCATCGGTGCAACCGCATTCATCGCCGTTGTGGTTACAGCCCCCGTTGTGGTAAGGGATCTGCCCTCGAGGGTAACCCCCGTATTAAAAGCGCCCAACGCCCCGTTATTGCAGATTATTGTACCTCTAAATACAGAGTAGTTATTGATATTCACCGCCCCTTCAATTTTCCAATATACATTTTTGGCTTGTGCTCCGTTAATCAAAACAACCTGAGAATAGGTGCTGGTTGTAAGCGCTCCATTTATCTGAATCACAAATACAGCATTGGCATTTCCAAGTGCATTCAGGAAAACCGTATCCGTAAATGTTGCAGCAGCATTCATGAGGTAAGTATGGGGGGTTAGCACCAGACTTCTTCCAAACTGTTCCGGATACAATAATTCAATATCAGCGGGGAGTGTGTTTACATAATTATAGGCCTCTAACAAATCGGCAGCACATTGTGCGGTAGAGCCATCAGGAATGGGATGAATGGTTCCAGTTACAAATAATGGGTTATATCCTGTGGCAGAACCGTTGTTACTTCCGACATCCCCAGTTAAATAGGTATCTCCTGAATTATATACCGCTCCGTTTGTAGAAAATATCGCATAGCAAGCGGCAGCGCCCAGTGAAGGAGCTGTAGGTCCTGAAAGAACAGGGCTTCCGCAACCAATCGGAGTATAGGCCAACATGCCATCGGCTGTAATTGCTCCGGCAGTACTCAGGGCTCTCCCCTCGAGGGTGGCCCCGGTATTCATGATTATTGCCGCATTATTTGCAATTACAGTTCCCTTCATCGAAGTTCCGGAAGCCATACTGACCAATCCTTCCACTTTCCAGAAAACATTACAGGCCAAAGCACCGTTTATCAAATTCACTTTTGAATCGGCATTTGCAGATAGCGGTCCTTGTATTTGAAAAATAAAAATTGCATTCGGATTGCCTTGTGCATCCAAATTAAGTTCTAAGTTCAACGATGTCGCGCTGGATATTGAATACACCCCGGCATTCAGCGTTTGTCCGTTCCCTAGCAATGAAGCCGGAAAGAAGGTTGGCACGGTGCTGCTCAATAGGTTGTAGGCAATCAGTAAATCGGCGGCACATTGCGCACTTGCGCCATCATTATCATGCATCACCCCGTTTACATTTCCGAAGCCCGTGCTGGAACCATTATTTGTCCCGACATTGCCCGTGTAATGGGAAATTCCGGTATTACTCACAGCGCCATCGGTGGAAAAAAGGATAAAGTCTGCAGCAGTCCCTAGTGTTGGAGCTTGTGCAAAACTTGTAAAAGTCGCAATCAACAAAATTGTTGCTGACAGGACGTAACGTAGTATTGTTTTCATTTTTTTGTTTATTAAATTGGTAACTGGCTTTAACAATACAAAGTTCACCCTATTTGAAGGCTAAAGCATTACACAATTTAAGGAAAGAGTTGCAACATTCACACATGACTATATGCATATTGGGTACAACTAACAAAAAAAAGGCTAAGTTCCATTTATTACAGCAATTGGTTTAATAATCCATCTGTCTGAAATCAGACATGGTAGGCTGTTCAGGACCAAGAAAAACTCTGGATATACTTGAAAAGAATGGATTTAAAGAATAATCGAAAGATTCCTCACCGCAATACTTCGATCACGCCAAGTCGTGACAGACAAAGCTCAGTAACCTGCGGTTCGGAATGACTAAAATGATCTAAAGCAAGGAGGGGGATAGATAGAGCAGAGGCGGCTTCGCCGCCTCTGCTCTATCTATCCCCCATAGCTCAATAATGAGATTGAAGGTCATTCCGAATGAAACGAAGTGAAATGAGGAATCTCAATAAACCAGATAAAACAAAAAGCTGTTGTTATTAGAACTTAGCCCAAAAAAACAAAACCAACAGATTGAAGGAGTGCTCCCCCTTATTTAATACTTTTTGATTTAATATAAGATTGATAAACAATTAACCCTTGTTTTAGGATTCGGAAAATCTTATCCCGTTCTTACGATGCACACCACTACTTCTTTCTCAATGTCTCTTCTCTCTTTTCTTCCCTCTTTTTTTGAGCCGCTTTTTCTTTTTTATTAAAATAGCCTCTGAACAGGAAATTGTGTTTCGCCGCTTGCATATTTTCATCCAATCCTTTAGAACTTTTTTTGAGATTAACGATGGTCTGATTCAAATTTTGAGCGATGGTTGAATCCTGAAGCAATCGCCCCAGCGTTCCGTTTCCACTGTTTATTTTGATCATGATCTCAGCCAATTGTTCGGTTACAATTTCCGCATTTCCGGCGGTCACCTCGATACTCGCCATAATCGCATCGGTCTCCACGGGTTCCGAAGAGGAGAGCTGTTGCCCTTCCTTTACCACAGGAGAAGCCGTGCTTCCTTTAGAAATAATCAACAGTCGATCACCGATAAAACCTTCGGATCCTATGCCCACTTCACTATCGGTTTTGATAAACTGCTGAACCTCTTTTTTTATCGACATCTCAACCTCAACCGTTGAATCGTTGATGATGCTGATATTATCGACGGTACCGACATTTACTCCGGAAAACCGAATATTATTCCCCACTTGCAATCCACTGACATTACTAAATGTTGTGGTAAGATAAAATACGGGATTAAACAGATTCCGTTGTTTCCCGATGATAAATATGGCAAAGACAAAAAGAGCCAATCCCCCTATAATAAAAAGGCCTAAGCGAATTTTAAAATTTTCTGTATATGTTTTCATGTGTCTGTTATTTAAAAAATGACGTGATTAAACCATCCTTTGATTTTTCGAATTCCTCTAATTTCCCCTCCATATAAATCGTCCCTTTATGCAGCATCACGATTCTATTTGCCGTGGTTCTGGCACACTCAATATCATGGGTTATGATGATTGAAGATGTTTTGTATTTTTTCTGAATATCATTAATCAGCGTACTGATTTCGTCGGAAGTCACCGGATCGAGCCCTGTGGTGGGTTCATCATACAACATAATCAATGGATCCACGATAACGGTACGGGCTAAACTGATCCGTTTTCGCATCCCGCCGGAAAGTTGAGAGGGCATTTTATTCAAGGCATCAGCCAAGCCGACATTTTCGAGAACTTCGTGAACTTTTGCCTTAATCTCTTTTTCCGTTAGCTCCTTTTTCAATCTCCGCAATGGGAATTCCATATTCTGCTTTACCGTCATGGAATCGTATAACGCGCCACTCTGGAAAAGAAACCCGATTTTTTGCCTCATCTCATTCCACTCATTGCTCTTTAACGTGGCAACATCCCGATCGAATACCTTAATGGATCCGCCTTCGGAATTTAGCAAGCCAACAATGCATTTAATCAACACCGATTTGCCACATCCCGATTTGCCAAGCACCACCAGCTGTTCTCCTCTAAAAAGTTTTAAGGAAACGTCTTCCAATACGTGTTGCTCCCCAAATGATTTTTTGAGATTATGTATTTCGATTACCGGGTCAGCTGTAATTATTTCAGTTGAATCAGAATCATACGACAATGTATTTGTTTTGTTCATTATACCAACATATCTGTGAATTGAACGGCAATCATATCTACAACAATAACCATCAGCGACGCTAAAACAACCGCCGAGTTCGCGGCAATACCGACACTTTCGGTTCCTCTGCCGGCGTTATAACCTTTGTAACATCCAACAATCCCGATAACGGCTCCGAAAAAGAATGTTTTAATGATGGCCGGAATAAAATCAAGAAATTCCACGTGGCTGAACGCCTGTGAGAAAAATAACGTAAATGTCACATCCCCTTTGATGTTTGCGCCAACCCAACTTCCTAAAAGGCCTAGTCCATCGGCATATAATACCAAGAGCGGAACCATCAGCGTTGCGGCCAACACTCTGGTGACCACCAAAAACCGCATCGGATTGGTGGAAGAGACCTCCATGGCTTCAATTTGTTCGGTTACTTTCATCGATCCCAGCTCCGCTCCCATCCCCGAACCAATTTTTCCGACACAAATCAACGCCGTAATCACGGGTCCCATTTCTCGGATAAGCGATACGGCCACCATCCCAGGCAGCATGGTTACTGCCCCAAAGTCGACGAGCACCGGTCGGGATTGAATGGTGAGCACCAATCCCATGATTGTCCCGGTAATCGAGATGAGTGGCAATGTTTTGTATCCGATATTATAACATTGATGCAAGAACTCTTTCAGCTCAAAATTGCGAGAGAATGTTTCTTTGACAATCCGAGCCGTAAACAGAAAAATATCAGCAATATCCAATAAAAAATTGTTTGTCTTTTGGGTGGTCGCGATGGTTTTATCGCTGATTTTGAGCGCACGAATCTTCACCGCCTGAACTCTGGGCATAATTCGAATCGTCGATTTTAAATTTTTCATACGGAATTGATTTTTAGAAGTCCCGTTAAGGCTATTTGTTTTCATACACCCCTATTCGGAATCAAGCACAAATATAACCCGGTAAATCAGCGATGGTGTTATGTAATTATGGCTAAAAATTACACTATTCACACATGATGCAAAGCAAGTTAGAATGGATATCCGATGGCGACATTGAAGATCAGGTTGTTGCTTCTCCAATCAGGGCTACCAAAATCAATTTCTTTAATCACCCAGCGGTGGTTTTCCTCCAACCAGGGTTTTCTTAAAGGCATGGCCAAATCGAATCGCAAGATAAAAAAAGACACATCCACACGTAACCCAATGCCGGCTCCAACCGCAATTTCCTGATAAAATTTCGAGAATAGAAAAGGACTTTCAGAATTAATTGGATTTGACTTTAACAGCCAAATATTCCCTGCATCCGCAAACAAAGCCCCCTTGAAATATTTATAAATACCAAAACGATACTCTGCATTCGTTTCGAGCTTCACATCGCCTCCCAGTTGTAAAAATCCGATATTGTTTTCATTTTGATGGTCTGTTCCCGGACCGACCGAATTAATATGAAATGCCCGGAGGCTATTAGGTCCGCCACTGAAAAACTGTTTGGAATAGGGCAACGTAGAAGAGTTTCCATAAGCTGTGGCAACGCCCGCAAAAAACCGGAATACCAATCTGTTTTTGCTTTTAAAATTAGTATAGCTTCGACCATCTATGCTTACTCGTACAAATTGGGAATAGATAGATCCAGCGACCTTTAAGGGGGTTTCCGTTGATGCTTGTTCTCCGGCAATTAATTTTGTCAATGTAAAAGCATTCCCTGCAACCTCAGTCATGAATTGAAAAAAGTATTGGACCTTTTTTTCCGGGATTACCTGCTCGTTATACGTAAAAGAGTAGCTCCCTCCCGCCACGAACTGTTCCTCATAGCTTTTTTTCAGAAACGGGTTGGATTCCAGCAATTCCGTGAATTCAAGAGATTTGTTCGCCAGAGAGGTGTAACTAATATTTATTGGATTTAATTCGTGTGCTTTTCTCAGATCTTTTTTCCATTTAAAGCCGTATGTAAACTGTAGCGTGCGCATATCGAAATAGCTCACCTTTTTTATATAGTTATACGACAGCGAAAAACGGGTTTTGGGGACATACATGCTGTTTATCCTGATTTTAAATGGAGTTAGAAATTTGGGGAAATATAATTCCACCTGTGGATTCAACGAATAGGAATTTAAGCTTTTATTGCTTCCACTGAGTTGCGCTTCGTACGATCCTGCCATATTGAGATAAAGAAACTCCGCTCCGCCAAATGCATTCCGATTCAGGAAACTGAAATTCATCCGGGGCCCAGTGTAATTATTCGATTTTGAGATCAGGTCGATTTCAGTCCTAAAGGTTCGTTTGGGCATTGGCGTCATTAAAATAGTTACGTCTAAATACCCACCAGCCGTGGTGTCGCTGTCTTCGAATTTTACCCGGACAAATTTAAAATTGCCCATCGACATCAACCGGTTCAGGGTAATATTATGATTCTCTCGTGAGTATATTTCATCTTTTTTTAAATAAACCGAGTTCATTATGACTTCCGGTCTGATTTTCAGCTCCGATTCTTTTCCGATGAAAATATTGTTTTCAATCCGAAAAGTGTCTCTGGCCTCGTCACTAGCTCTTCTGGTCAACGAAAAATCCTGATCGATAAACACCTTATTTATTCGATAAATCGTCAATGTGTTTTTTGGAATACTGTCTTTTAACACGAGTTTTAAAGCGATCGTATGGTTGATTTCAGAAGTATCGGCTTTGAAAATAAAGTAATCCGGATTAAAGTAAAAATAGCCCTTGTTCTTCAGTAAACCGTCCATGCGCAACCGCTCATTTTTCAATTTCTCGAGACTGTATTCTTCCCCGGGTTTAATCAATGAATTTTGTTTATCCGATTGGATTATGCGACTTAAACTGTCATCGGAAATCGAATAAATCAGCTCTTTAATGGTAAATGGAGCATGAACGGAACTTGTGTAAATCACTTTTGCCGTATGTTCTTTTTCCACGATTGCATATTCCGTGTGGCTTTTAAAAATTCCGATGTTGAACAACTTCGCATCGATGAGTTGGGTGGTTGCAAGCGGCGCAAGACTGCTCATCAAAACGGGGGCTTCCCCAGTCTTTTTGAGCCATTTTTTAAACTTGCTTTTAGGATTTTCGCCTGCGACCATGTATCTCCACAATTTCGGGCGCATTCCCAAAAAGGTTTTGTTGGGAGCCGGACGTAGTGTCTTCTCCGCGGTTTTTTTAATCACCCGTTTCTTCTTTTTATCCATTTTACCGCTCGATTGCAAAGCGATTTCCGCACCGGTGTAAAGCTTTTCACCCGGGGGCAAATGCTTTGTACCACTACATGCTGCCATAAAAAGACAAGCAAGTATCAGAAAATACCTATTTAGCATTAATCGTGTCATTGCGCATTGTTTTTTTTGAAGTACCTTTTTGGCGATTTAAAGAATTCGATCCACTGGTCGTAATCGCGCACATATAAAATTCCAATCCCGGTTTCTACCAACGGACCTTCAATCGCCCCTTCATACTGATTATGTCTGAATCCCTTCAGCCGGTATCGTCCATCTTCGGTTAATTTATATTCCACGGTCACATCGCTGGTAATTTCACTTGCCGAGTTTTGTTTCGCTTTCTCTCCTTCCACATCCACCGTTCCTCCAATTTGGACCGAAAAGCGATCGTTGAAAAGTTGCTTTTTGACGCCAATATCCACTTGTGTGCGTCCTTCCGCTTCTCCGGTTTGATAATCGTCGTACGATTGGATATCAAAGTTTAGTTCCACCCCGGGAATCACTTTAGAGCTCCACTGGTTTAATTGTGCCGATAAGAATTTGCCAACCGTGGTGCGAACAGCCGATGTAACTCCATTGGTTTCCGTTTGCAACGGGTTTTCCTGAACAAATCGGCCCAAGATCAACAAGGCAAAAACTTGTTTATTCAATGCCGATGGATCTTCATTCAACAGATTCAATTTTGCATTTACCGCTCCACCCAAAATTCCTTTATCTTCGGGGGACAACCGGATTTCGAAGCTGATTTCCGGTTGCAAGATCGCTCCGCGCAACTTTAGATAAACCAAAAATGGATACCGTTGCTTGAAACCGCTTTTGTCACTTTCGCTCAGCCCGGTCATCTGATCGGCAACCAGGTCGATGGGTGCGGCACGAACCGAATAGATGGCATTGATGGAGACCACCGCATCCATGGGGTCTCCATTCCAGATAATGGTGCTCCCCGATTCTATCTCAAATTTTCTTTTTATCACAGCGCCCAGCGTGATCAGGTAACTGCCTTCGTTTAAATTGTAGGTTCCGGTAAGACTCATCTTTCCACTTCGATCGATGGTAAAATTTAAAGCGGCATCTCCCCTTACCACCAACGAATCGGAAGAGGTGGGATCCATTAACAATTTAAGCGTGGCCTCTTTGTCAATTTCAATAATGGAAAATATTTCATATCCCGTTACACTGGTTTTTTGATTGTGTTTCTTCTCTCCTCTGCTTAAAATCCGGTTAAACGCCAAGGTGTCCTCAAATTCCAGCACATCTTCACCGCGATCGATGGTGAGCCGGTCTTCGGGAACGGCAAAGGTGAAATTTGAACCCTTTTTCAGCTTCAATCGAGCATTCACCACGGGGAGGGTCATTGGGCCATTCACCTCAATTTTACTGTCAATGATCATTCGACCATAGAACTCTTTATTGTCTTTTGCAGTGGTGTTAAAGAGCAGGAACTCTTTCGTCCGAACGGTCAGGTCAAAAATGAAATTTTTGAAATGTGCCATTTTTACGGTGCCGTTAATTACCGCTTTGTGCTGATTGATGTCTAAAACAGTAAATGCGTTGAGATAAATTCCATCTTTTTTCAGTTGAAGGGTTTCATGCTTTAATTGCAACTGGTTGTTCAATGCCTTCGGTGTAATCAGGACGTCGTTAAAAACCAGATCTCCGGTAATGTCCGGGGCGGCCATTTTCCCTTTTACAAAAATATCCCCGCTCACATTTCCCGAAGCCTCCGTGATTGCCCCCATCGAAAAGGCTTCCGCCGTTTTCATCGACAGGGATTGAATGTTGACGTTCATTTCGAGTGATTGATCGCTTCCGTTGGGGATATAATAACCCTTTGCCGTCAAATCGTTTCCGGCACCCGACAGTTTTACCACAATATCAAATCGCTTTGCGGTCGGATTATCCGCCTTTACGGTTAAATTCCCAATGGGCACTTCACGAACAATTAAATTGCTGATTTGGGCATCGGCGATGATTCCATAAGTTTTATCCACTCTTTTCAGCAAGACGTTTCCATCCAAAACGCCCTTTACCAAACTGGTGTCTTTTTCTATAATTCGGGAAATGTCATCCAGTTTGAAGTTTTTGATTCCAATAGTTAAATCATCATTGAATTTATCGTTTACCGAGGTGATATTGATTTGACTTTCCGTGTTATTCAAAAACAGATGGTGAATTAGAAGCCCCTGCTTCCCGAATTCCGTGTAATTATCCGCCGCAATATCCCATCGCTTATTCATCAGATAAAATTCTTTGGGATTGAGTGTGATTCTGAAATTCTCTTTATTCTTACTGATCTCGGAACAAACCAACAGTTTATAATTCTGATTTTCGTCCCGGGAGGAGAGGTTTGCCGTAATTATATCATTCGCTAATTTACCATCAATCAACAAGCGGTCTAATTTAACCTGAGCGCTGGAAATTTGGGCGCACGAAATTTTATAATTCAGGGCATTGGTATCCGAATTCATCGTAACGACCAGGTCTTTGATTTCGGTGGTTCCATAAACCAATTTTTTCACGTTTGCAATGAATCTAAAGTCGTTCTTACGCCCATCGTAACTTCCTTGGATGATTCCCGGCTCAAATTCTTCCAGTTGGGGCAGCAACACTTCCGAAAGGATGGGGTGATTTTTCAGTTGTATTTCAAAGCTAAAATTCGGCAATTCGTTCCCTTTTTTTGACCGATCGGAAATTGGGAAATAGTTATTCACATACCGAGTAAGCTCATCCGGAAGGGAAGCCGGGGAAAATACACCCGAATATTTCACACCGAGAATTGCACTGCGGATGTTCAGCTCGCTTCTGTTCGGCTCGTTAATGGAAGCCAACAAGAGGGAATCGAGTTGATATGTTTTATCGTCACGGACAATGGTAAATGCGGTGATGCCGAAATTCCCGTTGATCTTGTTTATCGATCCGCCTTTTAAATCGGATTCCGCGACCAACCCGATCTTGATATTTTCTTTGGAGATATTCAATTTTTTCAAATCGGCTCCCTGTACATCTAAACGGAATTTATAGCGCTCCAGGTTTGGTGTTATGTCCACCAGCCCGTTGAAGTCTAACATGGCATTTTCATCCCTGAGGTTGATTTTTCCGGTAAACTGCTGTCCCGCAATGTTTCCATCAATATTCAGCCGATGATAGGTGTATTGGTTCAGATAGATTTCCGAAACTTCCGCTTTTACAGAAGCAACAATCGTCTTTTTATCCAGCCCACGACCGTTGGTTTCGGCGGTAAGGGAGACCGGACCATACATTTTCCGATTCATCATCAAACGCCCCAAATCAAATCGGGTAATGCTCAATTTTGCGTCGAAATTTTCTTTTTTATCAATGGTTGCAACCAGATGAGCGTTCCCAAAACTCGTATTCATGCCCACGACCGTCTTAAACGACTTCAATTGTCCTTTAAGCATCATTCGCAAACTGATTTCATCGGGGAGCGCTATCGTCTTGGGAATGGCATTTCCCGCCATCATTTCCAGATCTTGCTTTCCTGAATTTATCCTAAGGTTTGGAAAATCGAGGGTCGCCGTTTTAATATTTGGCAAACCTACAATCGTGAAATCCGTTTTCAAGACCGTATTTAGTCCGGTTTTCACAATCAGGTTCTTCCCGTTAAGATGGTTTATCGGCCCCTGGATTACTCCCGAAACAGTCGTAATGTTCGATGGATTCTTAAAAAAGGCTTGCTTGAGCAACGTCCGGTTAAAGTAGGTAATATCGGAATTTTTAAGATTCACTTTTCTCAGGTCGGCGGTTAATCGCAAATTCTGAATGGAATCTTTAAGCCCCTTCAATGAGGAATAAGTGATTTTCAAATCGGCATCTATGGTGGAAAAAGTGGTCTTGACTTTCAATTTTTTTGCCATGATGGAATGGGCATCCATGCTGAAATCCGTTTCAAATTTTGATATTGAAAACATATTCTGATCCACGGCTTCGAATTTCTTAATGGATACGTCTGTCTTTGCAGCCGAATAATATAAATTCTCCGCAGAAAGCGTGAGATGACTAAAACTTAAATGGGAAGCATCAAAGGCGTTTTTGGTTTGCGGCAAATTCAGCACATAGTAAGCGATTGAATTATCCTCTAAATAAATGCCTTTTACCGTCACGTTCCAGTCGCTTTGTTTTGATGGCATTTTGGGCTCCGCTATTGCAACACTCGTTGAATCCGTTCCAAAAACGGCATAACGAACCGTGCTTTTCGACAGGTCCAGGCGACCCAATGTCACCATTTCTTTGTGCAAATCGACAGCGGCATCTTTTAATTTCAACGCTTGAATCTGGGCGAAAAGGGATTGGTGATTGATTGAATCGGCGTAGCTTATGATCGAATTATTGATGGTGATTTTATGTGCACTGATTTTCGGCAACTTGGAGGCCGGCTTATCCGCTTTAACCACTTTGGATTCCTTCATCAAAACGCTCGCCGAGAGGCCCTCAAGTATAAACACATCCACTTTAAAATCCAAGTTCTCCAAATCAATCTGATCCATTTTCACATTCAGCTGTTTCAGATTTGCAGCCATTCTCATTCCACCATAATCATCAAAATAGTGGATCTTGATATTTTTAAGTTTTACATAATCGACCCCAAAAGTCCATTTGGATTTCGTTTTTGGCTCTACGATTTTTGGCTTGGTGGTATCGCTAAATGCCGTGAGCAAAAAATTGTAATTGAAAAGCGAATCATTTTGCGGACGACTGACATTCAAGTTGAGATCTTCCAGAACCAATGAATTCACCAGAATTTTACTTCGAAACAGTTGCCAAAAAGCCAGATTCACTTTAATTTCGCCCGCATAGCACAAGGTGTCCTTATTCAGATCCTCCAAGTAAAGTCCTTCAATAACCACCGATTTGGGAAAGGATATGTTGATTGCTTCAATTTCGACTTTGGTATGAGTTTTCTCACTGATGTAAGTCGTCGCATAGTGAGTCAGTTTGTTCTGAATCGCCGGAATCTGAATAAGCAACGCCACAATCAAAAACAAAAAGACATAGCCGACAATCACCCATAGGAACCCCTTCAATATCTTTTTTAAAATTGAACGTGCTTTTGTCATTTTGCCTATCGTATTAGAAATGTAACCATCTGATTTTTAGATACCTGCTCTGTTTCGGGGGGAGCATCAATAAAAAACCGGCTTTAATCCGCTGATTTTACCAATCTTAAGATACCCTCTGGTTTGTTCTCCCATTCAGTATCCGTGGAGTGATGAATTTCTGAGATGTTTTTTGTTGATGCGCTCTTCTTTTGATAAATTTTATCAGGGACACTATTACTTTTTGGGCATGTTGGATATCCCAAAATATAGATTGGAAAATGTAAATTTGCAGTTTTATTTTTCATTGATTCCGCATTAAATTGATAGAACAAAGATCATCGATTTAAGCCCCTAAAGCATTACACAATTATCCTTTTATGTTACATCTTTCACACATTATAAATCAGGACATAAGTACGGTAATGCCAACACAATTTAGGGGCAAAAAGACAAATAAAACCTTGTATTGTCTTAATTTCTTTATGGATTAACGATTGAAATCCTATTTTCATTAAAACAGGAACCAATTCTATTAATAAAATCACTGTTGTCCGATAAAAAATAATTTTCAATAGTGAGACCTCCATAGGCAGTTGAAATTTTACCCTCCACTATGTTTCGTTCAAAATGACCGGCTTTTACAAATTTCCGACTGGAAAGAGAGGGGGTTGCTGGCGGCTTCACCGCCATCTGGCGGAGAAGAATCTCAACTTTTTATCGGACAATGATGTTTACGTATCTTCTAAAAACTAATTTTTGTGCAAGCTATTTAAATTCTCAAATCATCCTTCATAATACGGATAATCGGTATATCCTTTTTCGTCGGCCGTGTAAAACATGTCCATTTTGAGATCTTTTGACAAGGACCAATTGTTTTTAAAACGCTCCACCAAATCGGGGTTATTGATAAACGGACGACCAAATGCAACCAAATCACCTAAGCCACTTTGGATATCTGTTTCAGCTCTTTCCAAATCGTAGCCACCGGATAAAATTATTGTGTTCTTGAAATTTTCCCGAATACGCTTTTTAAGTTCCATTGGCACCACAGGAGCCCCCATCGAAGAATGATCTACAATATGAATGTAAGCAATTCCCCGCTTATTCAACTGTTCAGAAAGATAAGCATAGGTGGAATCAATTTCGGGATAATTCGGCATGTCGCCTGCTACCCCATAAGGAGATATACGAATCCCTGTTTTGTCTTTTCCTATAGCTCCAGCCACTGCGTCCACCACTTCCAGCGCAAATCGACATCTGTTTTCAATATTTCCACCATAACTATCCTTACGAATGTTGCTCACCGGAGACAGAAATTGTTCAAGCAAGTAGCCGTTTGCGGCATGCAGTTCCACTCCGTCAAAACCAGCATCCATAGCCTTTTTTGCTGCGTTTACAAATTCTGCTTTAGTAAGAATAATATCTTCAGCCGTCATTTCTTTTGGAATTGGAAAATCCTGCATCTGTTTAGCATCCGTCCACATCTGACCGGCAGGCTTAACCGCAGATGGTGCAAGAACTTTAGTTCCTTCTGCCATATTCAACGGATGACTAATTCTTCCACTATGCATAAGTTGGACAAATATTTTACCCCCATGTCCATGAACGGCTACCGTTGATTTTTTCCACCCTTTAACCTGCGATTCGCTAAAAACTCCGGGCATGCGGGCATATCCAAGTCCATTAGGCAACGGAGACGTACCTTCAGTTATTATAAGCCCGGCATCGGCACGCTGCCCGTAATATTCAGCCATTAATTCGTTTGGAATATTTCCAATAGCTCTGCATCGAGTCATCGGTGACATTACAATGCGATTTTTTATTTCTGTAGAACCTACCGTTATCGGAGTAAATAATTTATAATCTTTCATCTTTGTAAAATTAATTGGTTATTTATTGTTCTAACAAAGAAATGAGTAAAAAGTTTTCAGTCTTGCCTTTTTATGGGCACAATAAAAAGCGGAATCGCCGTCTCTTTTATCACTTTCTCGGTAACGCTTCCCAGCAGGATAGCGTCTAACCATCTTCGGCTATGGGAGCCCATTACGATAACATCTGCATGTTCTTTCTTCGCCGTTTTAATAATTGAATCTGCAAAATCGCCATCAGCCACCATGGTTTGAATGGTAGTGTCCTCCAGATGGTTCCGTGTCTTATCCAGAAAGTGCAGCGATGCCTCTTTAAGCACTACCGAATTATCCGTGGGAACTGTTGGAATGTTATTATAGCCCGTAAATCCCATAATCGGAGAAAAGTTCATGGATGAATAATAAATCGAATCTGCGATTACATGGAGCAATATCACTTTTGCGCCCATCGACTTTGCCAATTTATAGCCGGTTTCAGCTACTTTTATAGCACTTGGGTCATAATCCAGAGCAATTAATACTTTATTAAGTTTTAAAGTCTTCATTGTTTGTGTTTTAATATTAATAGTTAGGAGATTCTCCTCGTTAAATCGATTGATTTACAAGATACTTTCCCTGTTTTTGCTTTCGCGCTTAGCCTCTTTCGCAATCCTTTTCTCTTTTAAAGTCTTTGCCGGTGCTTTTTTAGATGATTTTTCTTTGCCTTCTTTTTCTTTTGACATGATATTATGCTTTAAATTAAATTTTATGATAAATGAGAAGTAAGAAGTAAGAAGTAGAAAATAAACTCCCCACTAAAAAGAATTCTATATTCCTAATTCTTTCTTCTTAATTCTGTCTTTCTAATGAATTGCTAACCCAATGGTGGAAACACCGGTGGAAAGATCCAGAAAAGCACCGATGCGACTGTTGAAATGATATTCTGTACCGATGTGTAAATCAAGGAATAAGGAGCTTGCATTATGATAATAGTTTTGATTTCCATAATAATCGCTATCCCACGATGAATTCACAATGGAAAGTCCCAGCGAACCGGCCAGATAGAAATCCCAATTTGAATTTGCCTTGAGTAATTTGTCAAAGTAATAAGTACCTTTCAATCCAATGGGAATTACCGTTTCGTGATAGTAGTAATATTTGTAAACATGATTATTGTCTCCCCAATAGTAGCCGTTTTTGTATGAATAAAAACTAACAAACGGAGCTAAAGTAAAGCTGTTGGCAACACTTAATTCGTAGTTGATATTGAAAACCGGCAAAGTGTGGCCCACGTATCCATAATATCCGGAATAACCGCCAATACCCAAGCCTATGTTTAACGCTTTTCCGTAATTTTCGGAATAGGTGGTCTTTTGTGCTGAAACTGTAAATCCAAACAACACTAAGAATATCAGCGTATTGAATAGTTTCTTTTTCATAAAATATGTTTTTAGGTGTGAAATCGTTTTCACATTGCAAAGATGCATTCATTTGTCACCCAAAGTGTTACACAACTATCCAAATTAGTTACATGATTCACATATTTTCAGTTAATGGAGAGATTTTCAACAAAAAGACAGCACTCTTGAAAAACAATGCTGTCTGATTTGTTCACAGTAAGAATTACATCAAACTTTATTTGTCCAATGAATGGTGTTTGGTGTCTTCACGCTGATGTTCACTGGCAAGAGCATGATGGCCATGTGCTTTAACTGTGCATTCAGAAGCTTTCTCGTGATTTCCTTCTTCGTGATGCTTTGCTGCTGCATGATGCATTTTCGCAGCCTCTTCGTGGTGTTTTGCTGCTTGTTTGTGATTTTCAATTCCTTTTTGGTTCTCTGCTTGAGAGATTGAAGTTTTCTCCGCTGTAATTGGTTTTTCTGTAGTTGACATCAGTTTGTTTTTTAATTTATAACATTATTGTTATGACGTAAAGGTATGTAGATCTTGAGGCATAAGTGTTACATAAAAAATTCAATAATTTGTAAAATTCATAGATTCCGGATTTAAAGCGAAAGATGAAGAGTTCATGGTAAAGTCAACCCTGCACCGTTCACCTTCTACCGTTTACCTTTTCCTTGGTTGTTGTTTCTTCCCTGAGCGTTTTTGTTTCCACCCGGATTGTTATTCATCTTTGGAGCATGGTTTCCGCCAGGAGCGGTTCTTGATTTGAAGTTATGATTCCCCCTAGGATTATTTCCTCTATTGTAATTATGATTTCCGCCGGGAACATTTTTCCCTTTATACTTATTATTTCTCGGATTTTCACCATAGGTTTTTTGTGGGCCACCACGGTACCCTTTTCCATATTTCGACCGGTGATAATTGAAAAAATAGTTTGGATAGGCTCCCCGGTATTGCGGCACAACCACCTTATACCCATTGTACAAATCATAATTCCGATATCGACCGGGGAGATATGACCGGTGAACCCAGAGCCCACCCTCATAATAGATAAACATCGAAGATTGAATATCGTAATATGTTTCTATATCCGGCAAATAGTAGTAGCGGACATCTGAATAACCCACAGGTGCCCAAAGTGGTGGCGTTCCAACATTCACATTTACCGAAACCTGCCCAGATGAATTCGATGCGAGAAAAAGTGCCATCGCTATTCCTAATAATCTTAAAGTTTTCATCTTGTCAATTTATACGTTTTTAAACTATACAAATTTCTCACTATTAGCAAGCAAAACTGTTATACAATTACTGATAACAATTGTATAATTCACACATTCAATGAGTTTACAGTCATAAAACAGGAACTTACATTCGAGACATATACCAGTTCAGTTCCTTTTCCATTTTCTTTAATTTAAAAATGGTGGTTACGATCTTTTGAAGTCGGACAAATGCTGTTTCACTTTTCACCACATAGTCGGCGGCTCCACTGAGCATACAATCTACGGCCACTTCAATTTTATCCTGCGAAGAAAGCATGATTACCGGAATTTTGGAATTTATGGATTTTATTTTCTTAAGTGTTTCAATCCCATTCATCGCCTTTTTATCAATTCCATCTAAAAAGTAATCCAGAATAATAACATCGGGTGTCTTTGCAATATTTGCAATATTTGCAATACATAGTTCTCCGGTGGCAAAAGTTTCAATTGCAAAATCCGCATGATCGAGCAGTTCGATTGCGAGCAACTTTAAAAATACGGCATCATCATCCACAAGGAACAGTTTGATTTTTTCGTTTTTCATTAATGAGTGTTTTTATATGAGTTAAAATCTTCTTTTAATTCGATACAGGCTTGTGCACAAACTTTTTCGATTTGCAAAACCAAACCTGCAATTTCCTCTTCTTGTTGCTGAGTAGAGGCAAACTCCTTGATTTTTTTTGCAATTTCTTCGTAATCAGGACTGATTCCCACTATTACAAATGAAGGAATCATTTTATGAACCGCAGCATGCAACGATTTCCAGTCTCTTTTTTCAAGGCTCGATTTCATTGTGGAAACAAGAGGCGGGGTTTGTTCCAAATAAAGGGAAATCATCTCCATCATAAGTTCCGGATTATTTTTTGTACGCTGCATCAAGTAATTCAAATCCGTATATTTTTTATTTTCAGACCCATTGCCAATCAACCCGATTTGATCGTTTGCCTTAATAATCAACGGCTTCTTAATCAGGCTTATCATTTTTCGATACAACAATCGTTCGTCCACCGGTTTTGCTATGTAGTCGTTCATGCCTACCGCTTTGCATTTTGCCAAATCTACCGTGGTTACATCCGCCGTTAGTGCAATAATCGGAATATTTGATTTCATTTGGTTGCGGATAAAACCCGTAGCCTCAAATCCATTCATTTCCGGCATCTGTAAATCCATCAAAACGATATCAAACTGAGAATTCTGCAACTTCTCTATAGCAATTTTCCCATTTGAAGCAATTTCTCGTTCAAAGCCGAAATCATCCAATAACGTTTTCATAAGCAACTGGTTGAGTGCAATATCCTCGACCACCAGCACTTTTATGTTTTTAATTTCGCTATCAAATTCCTCTATTTCCAAATCGGCTTCGGGAACTTCCGTGGTCTTTAGAAAATCCAACACAAAACTAAACGTTGAACCTTCATTAACCACACTTTCCACCTTGTTGGTTCCACCTTGCGACTCCACCAACTGCTTTACAATGGCAAGCCCTAGTCCTGTTCCGCCATATAAACGAGAAGTACCACTGGAAGCCTGCTGAAAATTGTCGAAAATTTTATCAATTTTCGACGCTGCAATTCCAATTCCGGTATCGGTAACGGAAAATTCCACAGTAACCTTTCCGTCGTCTTCATTCAACATTTTAACACCAACGGTAATTTTACCTTTCGACGTAAATTTAACGGCATTGCTTACCAAGTTCAAAATAATCTGATGCAGTCGCACCGGATCTCCCAGAAGAACTTCGGGAATCCTTTGATCGTATTCTTTAACCAGTTTCAGATTTTTCTCCTGAATTTTAATCTCGAAAAGATTGAGCATCGCCGATATCGACAGTGAAAGCTTAAATGGGATGTGCTCAAAGGTCATTTTTCCGGCATCTACTTTTGCCAAATCCAAAATATCGTTGATAAGCACGATTAACGAATCGCCGCTCAATTTTATAGCCGTTAAATATTCCCGCTGTTTGTCCGTTAAGTCAGTCTTTAAGATCACTTTCGTGAAGCCGATAATGGCATTCATCGGAGTGCGAATTTCATGACTCATGTTCGACAGAAACTGTTGCTTTGCTTTTACTGCATTTTCAGCGGTAATGGTGGCACTCTCCGCTTTTATTTTCGCCTCTTCGGCAATCATTGTGGCCAATTCGGCAAAAACTTTCGCCTCTATCATCTCTTTTTCAATTCTCTTTTGTTCGGTAATATCCCTTGCCACAATCACGACACCCAGAACATTCCCATGATCGTCCTTATACACGGATCCGTTGCACAATACATCCATCAGTTTCCCATCTCTGATCGTTAACGGGTAATCGGCCACAAATCCTTTTGCAAAAGCATCCTTATACCCATGAAGTGCCTTATCCGGATCGGTAAAATAGTTGATAAAGTCCGACCCTAGCAATTCCTCGCGCGACACGCCCGTAACTCTCACGGTAGCCTGATTCATATCGGTAATTTTTCCATCCGGACTTACGGTAAATAGCGGGTCGCGGCTGGCTTCTATCAAACTTAGTGAATACTGGGAAGCCAATCGTAATGAATAGCTGAGTGCTTCGAGTTCCTTATTTGCCGTTTCCCGTTTTACTTTTTCATCGTTTTGAATCACCAATTCCTTGTCGGCAATAATTAATTCTGCCGCACGTTTTTCTTTCTCCTCGTTTTGATAAGCAAGTTCTTTATTTGCTATGATTAATTCGGCGGCTCTCTTTTCTTTTTCAACATTCTGATACGCAAGTTCTTTATTTGCAATTCGTAAGTCGATGGCCCATTTTTGCTCGGCAATGTCTCTGGCCACCACAACAGCTCCCAGCACATTACCCCGAACATCCTTATAAACCGAGCCATTGAATAAAACTTCGGTGAGTTTACCATCTTTATGACGGAGAGTAAGCGGAAAATCAGCCACAGATCCATTGGCAAAAACATCTTGGTAAATATCCCGAGCCATTTTAGGCTCCGTAAAGTAATCGAAGAAATCGGTTCCCGTGAGTTCTTCCCTGGTAATTCCGGTGATATTGGCCATGGCTTCATTCATATCGGTAATCTTCCCTTCGGCACTAATGGTTACCAATGGATCGAGGCTCGCTTCGATAAGGCTTAGCGAATATTGTGAAAGCAACTTCTGCGCAGTATAATCTCGGGCAACAACCACAGCACCAACCACATTCCCTTTTTCATCTTTATACACCGAACCATTAAACAGCACATCGGTCAGGGTACCATCAACATGACGGAAAGTGAGGGGACAATCGGTCACAGAACCTTTTGCGAACACTTCTTGATATACTTCACGCGCCTTTTCTGGTTCTGTAAAATAATCATAGAAATTCGTACCGATCAACTTTTCACGAGGCACTCCCGTAATTTTCACTTTCGCCTCATTCATATCCGTGATTATACCTTCGGGACTAATCGTGATCAGCGGATCCAGGCTCGCTTCTATCAAACTGCTGGCATATTGAGACTCGTGTGTTTTTGTTCTTTCCATCTTCTTTGCCTGCAAAACAGGCACATTTGTTATAAATTTATTGATTCCGCTTACGTGGCATCTTAAATGTCTTCTATTGGACTTCGCCGCTTAGTCTTTAACTGTTTGAAATGAGATGGAGAAAGCCCTGTGACTTTTTTAAACTGATTGGACAAATGTGCCACACTACTGTAATTCATCTTCCAGGCAATTTCGGAGATGCTTAATTCATCATAAATAATCAGTTCCTTTATTCGCTCCACCTTATGTGAAATAATGAATTGCTCGATCGTCGTTCCCTGAACTTCCGAAAAAAGGTTTGCCAAATACGTATAATCGTGGTTAAGCTTTTCGCTCAAATAGTTGGAAAAATTCACCTTAATCACCTCATCGGAATGATGAACCATCTCGATGATGGTGTTTTTGATTTTTTCTATCAGCATCGCCCGTTTATCATCCATTAATTCCAGCCCAGATTCCAATAAAGCCGCTTTTAACTGTTCGCGTTGCTCGGGCAAAATATTTTCCATTACATCAACTTCACCCAAATCCACAACAACATAGTGAAGCCCCAACTCTTTCAAGACCTCCTTAACCATCATCTTGCAGCGGTTACTGACCATGTATTTGATATAAAGCTTCAATGATTATCCTTTCATTTCGTGTATAATCAAACCAAAAATTGACATCTTCTGCAGAAATAACAAATTATGAGTTTTGACAAAAAACAGACTACTACAAAGATCGTTCTTTAATCCATACAAAAGTTACACAACAACAATTAAAAGTTACATAATTCACACATTTTTAGCGACCATATTAAACTTTTATTCATTGATTTTACTGTTTTTAATGTCATTATTATCTTATCTCACTATGGAGTAAAGCTTTTTGGAAAGCAAATAACCCGTTTACAATTTTCCCCCAAAGCCGCAACATTTTATAACAAACAACATAACACCCTCATTATCAATTAACAGATTCATCAAAAAACAATTACTTATTTTAATTTGTATTATTTTTTATTATTTTTACATATTTATCAAAATATTATATTATATTTGACAAGTTTTAATTATAATCACAAAATATATTTAATAAAAAATACATTTTTGCAGCCTATAATTCAGAAATTTAAAAGCTACACACAGAATAATCATTAAAATAATAATTCTATACAATTAAATCTTGCATAGAGGCGGAAACCGAAAAGCCATACGAGTAGGGAAAACAAAAAAAATAAAAAAATGGAAAAAGACAAAAAAAAAGCTAGCGCTTTAATCGGAGCGTATTTAGCAAACGGAATTGCCGGCAATCAAAAAATGCCCGGAGCTCCACTTATGCACTTCTCATTAGTAGTTGTCCCAAGCACAAACAACGTTGCCGGTTCGGTAGAGATTACTCAAGCAATTGCTCCTCCTCACAACAGCATTGTCATTAAGAACGTATCCGGAGTTATTCGTTCAACAGGATTTGGCGGCGTTACAAAAGTAGTGGCATTGGAAGGCGAATATCTTCAAGCAGCCACTCCCCCACTAATCGGAATGTATTTAGGAAAATTCTCCGCCCACATGGCTATTGACGATAAATGGAATGGCAGCGGCGGATTTACCTATGGAAACAACGACGTTGAAAATGTCCCGGTAAAAGCCGAGTAGATACTTGCAGACCGACTAATAGCCGTTTGCCTGTTGCAATAGGCAACTAATATAGCGAATTTTGAAGAAGACTGAACATTCATATTCAATTCTTTAAGTTCGCTATATTTGTTTTAAGTAAAAAAAATTCAGTAATTATTAGAAATTAATTTAATAAATGATTACTTTTAATGCAAAAATAACAAAGGCTAACCACAAGGACTCACGAATATATTATACGAACAATATGAATATCGGTAATATTCTTAAAAACATCGTGCTTAATTTAATACTAAAACCGCATTTGGCGCATTACAAATAACTAATAAACCATTCAACAATATCAAACAATTTAAAAACATGGAAAAAAAAGTCTGCATTTTATCTATCGACGGAGGAGGTATCCGAGGAATACTTCCCGGAGTCATTATCGCCTATCTTGAAGAACGACTTCAAGCCAAGGAGGGCGAAAATGTGAGAATAAGCGACTATTTTGATTTATTGGCCGGCACCAGCACCGGCGGTATTCTCACCTGCATGTACGTGGCACCCGATAAAGAGGGAAAACGGCCTAAGTTTACCGCTGCGGAAGCCGTTGACTTATACTTTAAAAACGGAGGTAAAATTTTCAATCTTCCTTTTTTCCGGAAAATACTCAATCCTTTTGGAATCTTCGAAGCCAAATACCCTGCTAAAAACATAGAAAATATTCTTAAAACCTATCTTGGCGATCTTAAACTAAGTCAGGCATTAAAGCCATGCTTGGTAACCTCGTACGAAATTTTTCAACGAAAAACCATGTTTTTCAATAAGGTTGATACACTTAAAGAAGAGCATATACGAGACTTCAAGCTTCGCGACATTGCTCGTGCAACATCAGCCGCACCCACTTATTTTAAGCCCGCATCGATTAAATCGGTCTATGGAGCACCCTACTATTTGATTGACGGCGGCACCTTTGCAAATAACCCGTCGATGTGTGCATACTCCGAAGCGAATACTTCCGAACTGGGAAAAATTTTAAAGCGAGAAGACAAACCGAACTATCCAACCGCAAAAGACATGTTGCTAGTATCTATCGGCACCGGTTCGCACGGAGATCCATATCCATATTGCAAAGCAAAAAACTGGGGTGTTATCGGATGGCTGCAACCACTCATCAACATTCTAATGTCGGGAAACTCCGAAACCGTTAACTATCAACTCAAACACATCTTTGAAGTTGCCAAATCCACTTATTACAGACTGGAACCGTCTGTAGGCACCGCAAGCAGCGAAATGGACCTGGCCACACAAGAGAACATGAGAGCCCTACAGGAAGCAGGAAAAACATTTGTCTCCAACAATGCAGAAACACTCGACGAGATTGTTGATCTACTAATTCAAAATAAATAGGAATCAATTCTTGCCCGAAAAAGATGAAAGCTATTGTTACATGCATATTAAACAGAAGAATCGCCTCTTCCACAAACGCCCCAACGGCAGGCGCTCCGTTAAAAGCCGGGGACGTTATCGAAATTACCGATTCCGTTGAGGGAGAAACAGTTGAAGGAAATGCGTTGTGGTATAAAACAACCGACGGGTATTATGTTTGGAGTGGCGGAATATCAATGGTATGCTCACAAGATTCTATAAATTCTTATAGCTGGTGGATTGATGCGCTTTGCATTCCTGAAATATGGAGAAACTACAATGAATATGGAGAAAAAGCAGCTGTTGCAATACTCGATTCGGGCTACAATGTAAACAACTCCGATGTTGCCGGAGGGGTAAAATGTTCCGGCATATTTTTTAAATCTGCAAACGGAACTCCGGTTGCCATTAACGACTCTTACGGACATGGTTCGCACTGCGCTTCGTTGATTGGCGGAAGAAATATAAAAAATATTACCGGATGCGCTCCGTTGTCCGAATTATATATTGCTAAAATCTGTTCCCAAGGTTCCGTAAAAAGTTATACCTCTCTTGTAACGGCAATACAATGGGCCATCGACAATCGTGCAGACATTATCTCCATAAGCTATGGGGGCGAAGATCCGGATGAAGATTTGGAACGCATGATCAACTCGGCCGTTAACGAACACAATATTTTAGTTATCGCTTCTATTGGCGATACCCAAACATCAAACCTTCCCTGCTATCCTGCCTTATACAGCAATTGCCTGGCAGTGGGAGCAACCAACGAAAAGAATGAAATATCAACGATTTCGATCGTAAATGATAAAACCGAAATCTATGCCCCCGGAGAAAACATTATGGGATACTGGCTCGGAAATACGCCCGAAGTAAAAAACGGAACGTCGCAAGCAGCAGCCATCATGTCGGGGATTTGCACTTTAATTGTTTCGAGGCATAAAAAGCTTGGCAAAAGCTACACCGTTAATTCAATTCGAAACTTAATCATCCAAAATGCGGACTTTATATCCGAAAACCAAAAGCTAATTTCCCCTATTAAAATTTTCAACAACATTTAAACAGACCATATTATGAAATCACAACTAAAATACTTTATTGTTCTCTTGCTCGCTCTCTGGAGTAAAAATTTATTCAGTCAAAACCCGGCTTACAGCGATGCACTATTTCTTTACGAAAACTGCTTCAGCAAAACCGATGGCGTTTTTATTAAAGATACAAATTTTTATGCTGTGTTAAAGAACTATTATCCAAACGGCGCTCCATCAAATGAAGAGCTAAGGAAAAACTCGTTTTTCAGAGATTACATTCCCGTATCAAAAGCTCAGTCCGGAACAGCATTAACTTATGGCGATAACAAGTCGAAAAGCTTTCTGCCCTCGGGAAGTTCCGATATCACTGCTATTGCCGACGGATTTGCCAAATTTATTGTAAAACGCACCAAGCAGGAGCTCAGCATCGCTTTTTTTGAGAAATTCAACAAAGAACTCAACTCCATAAAAGACCTGCAAACGCTCTTTCCTCAAACCTATCGAACCCTGTCGATGATGGGAGAAGACATCTATCTGTTTGACAGCTATATTCAAGCGTTACGGGAATCGTTTAATAAAGATCTGGCATCGTTGCCTTCCAATTTCCCAAGCATTATCGAAAAATCATCCCGACTACTTTGCTCAGGAGCCTGAACTCAAAGCAATATTGCTGTCGAGCTTTTATTTTGCCCAACAAGTTCAAAACAAACAACATATCGGCAAAATCATCGGTGATTTTCCAATAGAATATCTGAACAATGATACGATGGTAAAAAACTGCTTTTCAAATCGTGCAACTGATTTCCACATCGCTACAGGCTCCGAGTGGAAATTCATACTGGGCTTCGATGCAAGACGTAAGAAAAATGACATCGGACACTACGCTGTTCAAAATATATTTAGGCCTGGTTTTTATAGAAGCCCAAAACGAGAACATTGTTCTATATTGCAAAAACAATAAAGAAATACGACTCGACAGTCTGATGAACACTACTCATCTGGTTATTGCATCGTACATGTCTTATTTCAGAGGCTTTGCGCAGAAAGCTCAAGTGCTGGACGAGCAAATAGCAAGCCTGAACAAAACGGGCAAACGACTCGTTGCTGCTCGAAAATTATTACCGTATCGTTTCATCATCCGTCGATCTGATGAGATATGCAGTTACGATAGAAAACCTGCCTTTTTTGAAAAACGATAGCCTTAACTTATCTTCGAAAACTAAAAAATACTTCGACCTGATGCAGGCAACCGCAGATATGACGATTGACGTGAACAGAAGAGATTATGCCTCGGCCGTTGTAAACGGATCTTTCGTTATCAGTTCGATTTTCGATACTACCAAACGTCAAGGATGAAAAAACACGGGAAAAATTTGCAAAAATAGCCTCCGATTTCTTTAAATACGGCTCCTTTATGGCAACCATAGCTCAGGCCGAATCATCCGACGATGTGGAAGCCGCTATTGAAGCCATTGCGTTACCCACCGGCTCGGCCCGGATTAAGCGGGAATCGACATTTAACGTGTCGCTAAACGCATATTGCGGAATGTTTGCCGGATATGAAAAAATTGAAGGCGTTGATTTCGGCCATAAAGAAATTAATTTCGACTTTAGTAATTGGAACAGCTACGGTGTAACCGCTCCGATTGGGTTTGCAGCCAGTTGGGGACATTTTTTCCCGTTTACGAAATGCAGGATGTCGTCGTCGATATTTGTCTCGGTAATTGATATCGGAGCACTCACCGCTTTCCGCTTTACCAACGACAGTACCGAGTCGGTACCCAAAATTGAGCTGGCCAACATTCTCTCTCCCGGTATTTTTTATTCCATCGGAATTCCAAAGTGTCCGATTTCCATAAATGTAGGCTACCAGATAGGTCCGCTGCTAAGAAAAAGTAACCGCCGTTTCGAATACCTACAGCTCAAAATACTCCCGATTTAGCATTTCTCTCTGCGTGGATCTTCCGGTATTAAATCTATACACTAAATCGAGACAATAGATGCAGCCGAGTTTTATTTGTCCTTTATCAAATACTCGGATTATTTTTGAGCGAGGAGAATCTTCACTTAAAGCGCTAAGACGCACTAAGAAATAAAACCTTAGTTTGCCAAATAGTGATTAGATGACTTGGAGTCATCTAATCGCTTGCATCCAAAATAGAAGGCACAAAAAACCACAACCAGCAAATGGTTGTGGTTTTTTATTTACACACATTGAGACCCGATCTTTATTCATTTATCCCTTCATTTTTGGGATAATCCACAGTTAATGAAACCAGATTCTATTCGCCGCCCATGTTGTAGTTCCCTTCATTTTTGGGATAATCCACAGCCTATAAACAGTACGCTTGAATCACTGAAAGTTGTAGTTCCCTTCATTTTTGGGATAATCCACAGCTACAGATGCTTCCAATATCGTATTCATTCAGTTGTAGTTCCCTTCATATTTGGGATAATCCACAGCGGTCATTTTGCAATGTTAGAGTTTGGAGGTGTTGTAGTTCCCTTCATTTTTGGGATAATCCACAGCTAAAACTAAATAATATGAAAACTAAACTATGTTGTAGTTCCCTTCATTTTTGGGATAATCCACAGCATACGGGAAAACAGTAAACAAGCGACTGAAGTTGTAGTTCCCTTCATTTTTGGGATAATCCACAGCCGGAACTACTTACACGGCAATTGACTATGAGTTGTAGTTCCCTTCATTTTTTGGGATAATCCACAGCGTGTCGGTGAGCGCGATGTTCTTATTCGACGTTGTAGTTCCCTTCATTTTTGGGATAATCCACAGCTTAAACCTAATGGCTTTAGTTTTAGATCTTGTTGTAGTTCCCTTCATTTTTGGGATAATCCACAGCAAGGTCAAGGTATTGGAACTGCATTAATTAGTTGTAGTTCCCTTCATTTTTGGGATAATCCACAGCGGATAGCAACAGCGATTCAATCACTGAACGGTTGTAGTTCCCTTCATTTTTGGGATAATCCACAGCAGATCCATTCCCTCAATGAACTGCGTTTGCGTTGTAGTTCCCTTCATTTTTGGGATAATCCACAGCATATGCTGTTGTCATAATCAACTATTTTTTGTTGTAGTTCCCTTCATTTTTGGGATAATCCACAGCTTCGGCAGTCGTCATACTTGAACCGCAGCGGTTGTAGTTCCCTTCATTTTTGGGATAATCCACAGCTATACCCGAAATTAAAAGAAATAAAACTTTGTTGTAGTTCCCTTCATTTTTGGGATAATCCCACAGCGCTTTCTAAAATTACAAATATTTACGATGCGTTGTAGTTCCCTTCATTTTTGGGATAATCCACAGCTTATTCTAGCGTAATATCCTCATTAATTGGTTGTAGTTCCCTTCATTTTTGGGATAATCCACAGCTATTTGGCGCAAGATACGCACTGCATGCGAGTTGTAGTTCCCTTCATTTTTGGGATAATCCACAGCAAAGCTGGCAATAAACAAACAACGACAGTGTTGTAGTTCCCTTCATTTTTGGGATAATCCACAGCCTGACGGTGGTGCTAGATATTATCAGTTAGTTGTAGTTCCCTTCATTTTTGGGATAATCCACAGCTGGGAGGAGTTGCTGCATTAATTGCATCCAGTTGTAGTTCCCTTCATTTTTGGGATAATCCACAGCCGACATGTGGACTTTGAGCGTGGGAAAATGGTTGTAGTTCCCTTCATTTTTGGGATAATCCCACAGCACAGATTATGAAACTACAGTTGCAAATGTAGTTGTAGTTCCCTTCATTTTTGGGATAATCCACAGCCCGACTGGCGGACGGGAAAAGACGGCTGTAGTTGTAGTTCCCTTCATTTTTGGGATAATCCACAGCTTAGACTTGAGACAGATATGCACGCTGACAGTTGTAGTTCCCTTCATTTTTGGGATAATCCACAGCTGGATTTTGCGTTAAAACAATGGGGGTAATGTTGTAGTTCCCTTCATTTTTGGGATAATCCACAGCACAGCGGTTATCAATGATTTTAATTCCGGGGTTGTAGTTCCCTTCATTTTTGGGATAATCCACAGCTGTCGATAAATTTATCGGCCAACGTGATGCGTTGTAGTTCCCCTTCATTTTTGGGATAATCCACAGCAACACTATTGCCGATACTGTGGCGGAAAATGTTGTAGTTCCCTTCATTTTTGGGATAATCCACAGCAAAAACAGAGAAATCAATTCACGTGGAAACGTTGTAGTTCCCTTCATTTTTGGGATAATCCACAGCGTCGGTCTGCAATAATGGTAGGTTTTCAGAGTTGTAGTTCCCTTCATTTTTGGGATAATCCACAGCAGGACTTTACCGTATGAGAAATTACAGCAAGTTGTAGTTCCCTTCATTTTTGGGATAATCCACAGCGCTTTTGAAAAAAATATTCCAATGCCCTGAAGTTGTAGTTCCCTTCATTTTTGGGATAATCCACAGCATCTAAAAGGCGACAATATTATTGCCGTTCGTTGTAGTTCCCTTCATTTTTGGGATAATCCACAGCGTACTATCACAAATACTCGATAATTAAGGGTATCGCGATAAATAATCAACTACAAAATTACAATAAATCAATGAACGCGGATCAAATCATCGCTAATTTTTAATTTCTAAAAGAGCCTTACACATATTTGCATAATCTTTATTCAATTGGTCGGTCTTAATATCTTTGGTTCCCAAATGGGTTAGTTTTTTTGGGTTCCAAATTTTGAATTTCGAGCTTGTGGTTTGATAAGTTTAGTTGAAGTTTCAACATCATTCCATGTTTGTCGAACAAATCGATAAATGCCTTTGAAACCGCATTTTTCAATTTTCTATCGTACTGCAACAGTTCCCGAAGCTCATTTATCAAATCCAACAACGAATATTCAGATGCTGAAGTAGTTATATAATTGAAATGGGCAATAAAGTTTCTAACCGTATAAATTTTTTCGTCATCTTCAATATCCTTTAAATTTAAGAAAATCGAATTTATGTTTTTTCTTTTTTCTTTCATACATAAAGTCAATTGTTCCCAATCATCTACAGTGATGTTTTCGTAAGAATTACTCTTTATAATATTACCATTTTTTATATCTTGATAATTATTTAACTTGTCCTTTCTCTTTTGCTCTTTTGATAGAAATTTATCTATTTTTCTCAAATTCACAAAAGATTTCAATTGAAACAAATCGTTATTTCTAGTAGCGTCCATCATTTGAAAATCTCTATCAAACAAAGCTACAAATCCAGCCATCCTCCCAACAATATCTATTGTAAGCAAATGCAAGCGATTAAGATGAACAAAATGGAGCTTATTATCGAGCCAGTTGTATTGTTCTATTTCGTTACAAACTTTCAAGTATTCTTCACGATTTTTTGCAATAAACTTTTTTGCAAAATCACTTTGCTTTTTTCTATAATCCTTACCGAATTTACGCTTGTTGGCTAGTTCTGTTTTTCGTTCCGCATCATCTTTATTTTTATTATCCACCCATTGCTGGTGCAATTCCTCTCTTTGCTTTAGGTTGCTTTCAATTGTTTTCTGTAGCTTTTGCCAATTTTTATATTCATCCTCCGTAATTTTAAAGACTGTCGCTTTATTGATCAGTTTCTCCAGTAACGACACCGTGCCGTATTTGCGACATAGTTCGATATTGGCATGAACTACCGGAGTGGTTTTATCGCTTTGCAAATACAAATCGCCCCATGTTTCTAAGGGTTTTGGCTCAATAAACCTTTTTGTCAGCTCTAAACTGGCTTGGTAATTATAGTCCAATAATTTGTTGTAATCCTTTGGTAGCGTGTCGGCAGAAAACATACAAAGTTCAATTATCTCGAACAGAAACATCTGCTTTTTATCAAAGTTATTTGTTGACTGCTTGAATTTGATCAATTCGTTGCGCAAATTACTCAAATGATTGGCATCTAAAAGTTTACAAAATGTATAAAAAGCGATATGCGATGACTCATTAATACTTATGGCATGAGGTTTCAACCGACATTCCGTGGCAATTTTAGCCTCCAAGTCATTTATCTTTTCCGCCTTTTGTTGATCGCTATCAAATTGTGAAAATTGAAAATGTGGTTTCTTTAAAAAATCAAACTCTTTTGCTTTCAAAAATTCATCAAATCCTTTAATAAAGACCTGTAAAACAAACTTTTCGAAATTAATTCGAGTATCCTCCTGAATTCCGTCTTCTTTTTTATTTTGCTCCAACATCAATTGACCTTGTATGTAAGCCATATACGATGCAATTGTCTCTTTCTTATCAATTGCTCTAATCCCCTCAAAAGCAAACGCTTTCGGTTTATTGGAATTTTCTGCATACTTCTTGTTTTTAAGCTGGATAAATTGAACTATCGAAGTGAATTTCTCAATATCATCGGTAAATTGAGGCAAAAACAAGTTATTATAAATCAATTTCAATAAAAAGTAACGGGCATTGTATTCCTCTTGTCCAAAATCCTCGGTTTTCAGATAGCATGTTAGTTCTAATTCGTAAAAATTATCGCTGCTTGCATTCTGATAATTTTGTCCTTGTTTGTGTATTTTCTTAAACCCCGGAGCAAAAGGAACGACAGAGCGACACAAACTGAACGTAAATGTATTTAAAAGCGTTTTAATTTGTTCAAATTGAAAAAACGAAAGCACACCTCCCGTACTAAGTTGTTTTGCAAAGGCTTCGGGCACTTTTTCAATTTCATTTTTTAAGGCATTTTTGTAAATGGTGTTGATATAGCAAGCAGATTTATCCAATGGGTTTTCAAAACCTGTAATATTGAAAATGTCGTTTAGTGCATTTTGTTTGTAGTGTACAACATTGTTTCTAATCTGTTGCACTGCTCCCCGCATTGCCCATAATGTAGTTGTTTTTTCTACTTCAAATTCAGGCAATTTGCAATTAAAATACAATTCGAACAATGAATCATTTACTGTTTGTTTGGTAAAACTTTCCTCAAAATAACGTTTAACAATTATATCATTCATTTGTGATGGGTCAACAATATTTCGAATGTTATTGGCCGTAAAAGCACATGTATCAATCATATTGAGTACAAAAGCTTCATTTCGTTTTATCGCAGAAAGAGTAGAGCTGCTTGTGGTGCTATCAAATCCATGTAATTGTGCTTTTCCTTGTTGCAGTAAGTTATTTCTTACCGCATTCAGCAGCTGGTTTGTAACTGTTTTTTTAATGGTTTCCTCTTTCAAATAATAGCTAACATCTTCCTTCGTGTTTCTTCTTTGCGAAGATTTTACCGAAAAATAATGTTCAAGATATTTTACCACTTCGAGATTGTATATGGCAAGTTGTTTATTATCTCGGTTATCCTTTAAAGGAATTTCACGAGTTCCGAAAATCTCTTTTTGATGTGTTTGCAAAGCTTTTTTAAGGGCACGGTGAAAGTTATTGGTGTGTTTAGGTACTCCTTTTTCGATATCCAATTCACCTTTACCCACTTGGTTTAGAGATTTTGCAAGCTCTTCAATTTTAAATATTTTATGATATGCGGATAAATCAATAGTTCCATTTGCAGAATATTCAGCCCCCCATAATTCAAGCGTTTTCTTGCGTTTGCTCACATGTTGGTCGAAATCTATGCGATTGTTTTCGATTGATTTTATCAAAATGCTGCTTTTATTTTGGATATACCAGTTTTTCCAATCAACATATTTCTTGAGTTGGTCAACTTTTCGAAGTTTCACATCATGGCAAATCAGGTCTGCTAAATCGAATTTAATCTCTTGTCCATTATCCACATACTTCATTTCAACCCTGAACCGATGGCTTAAAAACTCTTGAATTGTTTCTTTTGTAAGATTCTGAACGTGAAAATTCAGATTAACAGATTCTCCTTTAATCAGAGAACGAATCAACCTTTCAATAAATTTATAAATCTTTTCTTTTTCTTCACTTAACCGATTTCTTCCGGTAGGCTTTTTAATTATGGTTTTGTTTAAAATACTTAATGCAAAGTTATCTAACTTTTCTTCAGGAAGTATTTCGGTTGTTTTATCTTCTGTTGGTTTGCTTTCATAAACCAATATTCCTTTTGATGATGTACGATGCATCAGAACCATTTCTTTATTATCTACTTTTACTTTTGATACTCTCATGGTAAATTTTATTTGCTAATTTGTAATTTATTTATGTTAAAAGCCTATTCTTTACTTTTCAGTGCTAAATGATGGTTCTACATTCATTAAAAAAAAATCAATCATTTAGTTTTTTTTTCAATGTCATAAATGCAATGAAATTTTGAAAAGTGTAATCCACCATCAATAATTTTCGCTTAAGCATTCTTAAAAAGCATAAATACGAAAAGCCTATGGATAGTAGTAAAGCTACCGGAATACAAAAATTCCATTTTAATAAACCTATATGAAAGAGCGTAATAATTATTACTACAGAAAAAAACAAAGCCAGCATTATACAAGTAACCATTGAATTGCGAAAAAAAGCATATTGCGACTGCAAAATCAACGGCAACTTGTTTTTTTCTTGAATCTCAAGCAATGCTTCAGCTCTATTATAAATAACTTGTGCAAATTTATTTGCCAATTTAAGCTCGTCAACAGAATGCCGGCAATGCAAGTTGCAAGTATAATTTTCTGGTGTTATGCAATCACTCAGCAATTCAAATGATTTACTCTCATTCTCATTAAAAACATCCAATATATATTGTTTATAATTCTTATTTTCCAAATATTTTGTTATTACTCTCAAATAGGCTAGCCTTTTGGTTTCACACCGCCTATCAATTGTAGTACCTATCCAACTCATAATGTGCCCTAAAATAAATGAAAAAAATAACATTGGAATAATCCAGAGTGAAGGATCTACTTCAGCAACAAAATAGGTATTTGGAAAGTTCAATGAAAACCAAGCATAAACAACAATCAGCATCGTACTCCCCGGTACAATAAATGCCAAAAAATCAAAAAGTGAAAATTTCTGCATAACAATATTTTTTTTACAACATCATGTAAAAGTAATAAATTTTAATAAACAAACCTGTTATTTTGTTCTATTCATTGTTAACAAACAATATTTATTTGCTAAATTATCTCTACACAGTGAAGACTATTTACACGAATAAAAACCAACCTTGCCCTTAGCTCCTAAGTGATATTTTTTTTCCAAATAATCCGTACCTTTACACCAAATATCAAGGACAAATGGAACAGACATTTTTCGACCTGCAACAAGCATTGAAAGGGGAACTCAAAACCGATTCACTACACACGCTGATGTACGCCACCGATGCTTCGGCGTACCGCGAGGAGCCGCTGGCAGTGGCATTCCCGGTGGACAATCGGGATATCCACACCATCATCGGGTTTTGTTCCTCCACAAACATTCCGCTGATTCCCCGTACCGCGGGCACTTCGTTAGCAGGCCAGGTGGTGGGCAAAGGGCTGATTGTGGATGTGTCGAAATATCTGACCAAAATCATCGAAATCAATCCCGAAGAGCGCTACGCCATCGTGCAGCCGGGTGTGATCCGCGACGAACTGAACCGGGTGGTGGCCAAACACGAACTCTTTTTTGCCCCCGAAACCTCCACCTCCAACCGCTGCATGATCGCCGGCATGACGGGCAACAACTCGTGCGGTGCCAACTCGCTGGTTTACGGCAGCACCCGCGACCATATCCTCTCCATCAAAGCCATATTGCACGACAACAGCGAAGTGGAATTCGGAGCACTCACCAAAGCGGAGTTTGAGCAGAAACTTTCACTTCAAAACAGCGAAGGTGAACTCTATAGAAATATAAAGACCATGCTCGAAAACGAGCAGTTGCAATACGAAATAAAAAGTCAGTTTCCCGACCCCGGATTACGTCGCCGGAACACAGGTTACGCACTAGACGAATTGCTCGACAGTTCGGTATTCTCGGACAGCGACCGCAAGTTCAATTTCTGCAAACTGATTGCCGGTTCGGAAGGCACGCTCTGTTTTATCACCGAAATTAAAGTCAATTTATCTCCGTTTCCGCCTAAACACAAGGGGTTGCTTTGCATTCACACGAATACCGTGATGGATGCCCTCAACGTGAACTTGATTGCGCTGAAATATGCCCCACAAGCCGTTGAGCTGATGGATAACGAGATTTTACAGCTCACCCGCGACAATATCGAGCAAAACAAAAACCGGTTTTTTGTTCAAGGCGATCCCGGTGCCATTGTAATTGTTGATCTGGCCGAGGAATCGGAAGCCACACTTGCCGAGAAATGCGCCCAAATTGAAGCGGATGCCCGCAAAGCCGGCTTGGGAATTCACTTCCCGCTGATTACCGGCAACGACATGAGCAAGGTTTGGGCATTACGTAAAGCCGGTCTTGGAATTCTTTCGAATATGCCCGGCGATGCCAAACCCGTTCCCGTGATCGAGGACACTGCCGTAAATCCGCAAGTGTTGCCGCAATACATTGAAGAGTTCGACCGAATTCTGAAAAGATATCACCTGAGTTGTGTCTATCATGCCCATATCGGTAGTGGCGAAATTCATCTGCGCCCAATTCTGAATCTTAAAAATCCTGCGGATGTGGAGATGTTCCACACGATAGCCCTCGAAACGGCAAAGTTGGTAAAAAAATATCACGGTTCGCTGAGTGGCGAACATGGCGACGGACGTTTGCGTGGCGAATTTATCCCACTAATGCTGGGCAATACCGTTTATCAGGCATTTAAAGCACTCAAAAAGCAATGGGATCCGAAAGGAATTTTCAATCCGGGTAAAATCACCGACACACCCTCCATGAACGCCTTTTTGCGTTACGAACCGGGCAAACCCACCCGAGAAATCGACACCATTTTCGATTTTTCCACCACCGGCGGACTGCTACGGGCCATTGAAAAATGCAACGGCTCCGGCGATTGCCGCAAAACAGGATTGGCCGGCGGTGCCATGTGCCCCTCTTACCAAGCCACATCCGACGAAAAGAACGTAACTCGTGCACGGGCAAACATCCTGCGGGAATTCCTGACCAACTCGCCCAAGAAAAACCCGTTCAACCACAAGGAAATTTATGAAGTTCTCGATCTTTGCCTGAGTTGCAAAGCCTGCAAAGCGGAATGCCCATCGAATGTGGACATTACCAAGTTCAAGGCGGAATTCCTGCAACATTACTACGATGCACACCATGTTCCCCTGCGTTCGTTTATGATCGGCAACTTCCCATATCTCAACACGTTAGGCTCTTATATCCCGCATCTCTTTAATTTCTTTGCCACCAATGTAGTCACGGGATACTTGCTTAAAATATCACTCGGATTCGCCCCGAATCGAAGCATTCCAACGGTGTATAAAACCACGTTGCGACGCTGGTGCAAAAAGAATTTAAAACCAGTTGAAAAACCAATCAAGCAAGTCTATCTTTTTGTGGACGAGTTTACCGACATCAACGATACCGTGATTGGAATCAAAGCCGTAAAGTTGCTGACTGCGCTGAATTATGAAGTCAAAATCGTCGATCATGCCTTCAGCGGGAGAACCTGGTTATCGAAAGGAATGGTTCGCAAAGCCCAAAAGATTGCCGTAAAGAATGTGACCATTTTTAAAGATTTAATCACCGGCGAAACACCATTGTTGGGCATCGAGCCTTCGGGAATTCTAACCTTCAGGGACGAATATCCGGAATTGGTTCCGAGCTTTTTAGTTGGTGAAGCAAAGAATATCGGGCGCAACAGTTTCCTGGTCGACGAGTTTATCGCCACTGAATTTCAAAAAGGGAATATCGATGCCGCTTTGTTTTCCGAGGAAGAAAAAAACATTCTTTTCCACGGCCACTGCTACCAAAAAGCATTGTCATCGACTACTCCCACCAAAATCATGATGCAGATTCCGAAGAATTATCGTGTTGAAGAGATTAAATCGGGATGTTGCGGAATGGCCGGAGCTTTCGGGTTCGAGAAAGAGCATTACGAAACTTCGATGAAAGTCGGCGAGATGGTATTGTTGCCTACCGTTCGCAATGCGGATCCTTCAACACTTATTACGGCCACGGGAACCAGCTGTCGCCATCAGATCAAAGACGGAGCGAAGAAAACGGCTTATCATCCGGTGGAGATTTTGTTCGAGGCGTTGCGCAAAGCGCGATAAAACTGTAAAAAGGTGAAAGGAAGAGAAATTATTATTTGAAGATTGGCTGATTTGAAGATTAAGACAGGTATTTTGCTAATTGCGCTAATTGGCTGACGTAGGATTGCTGTTTTTGTTGTACTGAAAGTTTGGGTATTGAAACACAAATACACATAGAGAATTTATAACAGCAGAACAACTTTTGTACAGTATCCTCACGAATAAAACATCTCCTATAGATTTTAAAAAAAGAGTTCCGGTTTCCCGGAACTCTTCTCATATACAAACCAAATACATGAGAAACCTAATTTTTGACCAGCTTAAACTGGTAGGTTGTGCCATTCGCTTCCGTAGCCCTTAAAAGGTATATTCCCGGTTGCAAAAAGCTCAAGTCGATATCGGTGCTCGTGGACTGGTCTATCCGCATCGAAACGACTTTGGCGCCTTCCGAGTTGTAGATTTCAAGCTGTGCCGCATCATCATTCAGCATGCCTACTATCGAGATCTTTTCGCGGAACGGGTTGGGTATTATTTTTAATGTTTCTTCCCTGTTGCCGCACTGCAGCGGTTTCTGGCCGTAGGTTGTCTCTTCCCCGTTGTAGTCCACCTGTTTTAATCGGTAGTAAACGGTTCCCTCCGGCTTTTGCGGGTCAACATAGCTGTATTCAGTCAGCTCTGAACTGTTCCCGCTCCCCTGAACGTGTGAGATGTCCGTGAAGTCAACGCCATTGACGCTCCGCTCGATGATGAAGTGGCTGTTGTTGGTTTCACTTGCCGTGACCCAGCGGATGAGACCGCTTTTCCCGATGCATTGGGGTGTGAATGAGAGAAGCTCTACAGGCAGCAGGGAGGTGGTGTTTTGACCCCCGTGGATCCATTCTTCGCTGAACCCCGGAATGCTGATCTCCACGTATTTCACATCCGCACCGAAGTCCATGTCGGAACCTGTCGCAGGACTATAGACCGTGAAGCAGGAGGTACACCCGAAGTTGTTGTTGGCGTAGCTGTTGTCTTCGTTCCCTCCGGAGTAGCGGGTGACCTTCAGGTCGGACAGGCCGTTCACATCGTCGCTATGGTTCGCGTTGAGTTTCGATTTTACGATCAGGTCGTTGAGTTCCGAGTCGTTAAAGTAGAGGCGCAGGGTTACGTTCGATGCAGGAGTGTGTTCCGAGGTGATTTTAAAGTGGCGCTTCAGATAGTACGATTGGTTGAAGTATGTCGTGGACGGCTCCATGTATGCCCAGGCACTGATGTTTCCCAGATCGTTCGAGTTGTCGTTTATCGACACGATGACCTGGTTGGATGCGTCCGTTACGTGCCACCAGTTGTTTTCGCCCCTTACGATGCAACTGCCATTGGTCGCAGCCCCCGATATCTGCGTGGGCCCTGAGGGTGCGGTGTAGGGCAGCCAGCCGGAGGTACAGCCCCGACTGTCGATGACCCTGAAGTTGCGCGTTGCCCCGAAGGGTACCGCAAAGATATTCGATGCGTGTGCCAGAGACGGGCTTTGCTGCTCGTAGCTGGTGTATGTGGTGGAACCGCCGCTGCCGGTGAGTTCCACCTTTCTTGCCGCATCGTTGTTGCATAACGTGCCTAGTGTTAGCGACGGTAGTGGGTAAGCATTGGCAATGGCACTGTTCGTCCAGCTGCCCACGCATCCCGAACTGCTGTTTTTTGAACGGACATGAACGGTTATGGCTTGTGGTGCGGTCAGTAATCCGGTGGCGTATTGGTACGGAGTACTTCCATCGGTGGAGCAAACAGTACTGCCTCCGTCTATCGAGAAGTCCACCGCATCGGCGTTGGCACCGACATTGGAGGTGAGGGTGACCGGGCCGTTTCCACATGTTGAGTTCGCCGTGATTGTTGCCGGGCCTATCGTTTTTTCGGTTACGGTTAACACGTAGTTTCCTGTTGCTCCCGAGGTCTGGTAGCTGCCTATTGATATGTAGTAAACCGTACCGTTCGTAGTACACAGGGTTAGGCTTGACTGCCCGTTTGAACATCCCGCATCAATGCCATCGTCGCTGCATAAGACCTCGGTCATGGTTCCGCAGGTGCCCGTGTATATGTGCACTTCCGTGTCGAAGTCGGTTAAGCCGTCGCAAGTGCTTACCTGCATCTGGTTCCCGGTGCCCGTGAATTTGTACCAGACGTTGTTGTCGTGTGCTCCACAGGTGCTGCTTCCTGCCGCAGGAGCATCATTGGTTGCGCAACTTGTGGATTGGACCCCGCTGTTGTAGGGGAACGAGGGTATTGCCGTGGCATTTGCACACATGTCGTTTGCAGGCACTGGGACTACCGTGACTGTTGCGCTTGCACACGTTGTGGTGTTGCACGTGCCTTCGGCTCTTACATAGTAGGTCGCCGTTGCAGCCGGTGATACGGTTATCGAGTTGCCGGTGCCCGCTAGCGTTCCGCCACAGGAACCGGTGTACCATTGCCAGCTTGCGCCTGTGCCCAGGCTCCCGCCAGTGATACCGAGCGTTTTGCCGGTGCTGCCGCATGTGCCGTTGTTTGTTACGGTTATGCCCGTCGCAGCAGTGGATAAACTGTTTACTGTAATTGTCACGCTTGCGCCGCCGGTGGTGTTGGAGCACGGTGACGTGCCTACCCTGCGCACCCAGTAGGTGGTGCTTGAGCTCAACGCGGCTGTGGTGTAGCTTGCGCTTGTGGCTCCGGATATCATGTTTGAACCGACGGTGGAACCCGTGCCCCATTCATAGCTGCAGCCCGAACCTTCCGAACCGCCACTGGCGGTGAGCGTCGTGCTGCTTCCGCTGCAGAGGGTCGTAGTACCCGTTATGCCTGTCGGAGCCGTTGGAGCCGTGTTTACCGTAATTGTTTGTGCTACGCCGCCGGTGGTGGTGGAGCACGGTGACGTGCCTACCCTGCGGACCCAGTAGGTGGTGCTTGAGCCTAGCGCAGCAGTAGTGTAGCTTGCGCTTGTGGCGCCGGATATCATGTTTGAACCGACGGTGGAACCCGTGCCCCATTCATAGCTGCAACCCGAGCCTTCCGAACCGCCACTGGCAGTGAGCGTCGTGCTGCTTCCGCTGCAAAGGGTCGTAGTGCCCGTTATGCCCGTCGGGGCCGTTGGAGCCGTGTTGACCGTGACTGTTACGCTTGCACAGGTGGTGGTGTTGCATGTGCCTTCGGCTCTTACGTAGTAGGTGGTATTTGATGCCGGGCTTACCGTTACGGATGAACCGGTGCCCATCAGGGTGCCGCCACAGCTTCCGGAATACCATTTCCAGCTTGCTCCGGTGCCCGGGCTTCCTCCACTGACACTGAGCGTGGTGCTTCCACCGTTGCAGATGGTTGTGGTGCCCGTTATACCCGTCGCAGCCGCAGAGAGGCTGTTGACCGTGACTGTTGCGCTTGCGCCGCCGGTGGTGTTGGAGCATGGTGCGGTGCCTACCCTGCGCACCCAGTAGGTGGTGCTTGAACTTAGCGCCGCTGTGGTGTAGCTTGCGCTTGTGGCTCCGGATATCATGTTTGAACCGACGGTGGAACCCGTGCCCCATTCATAGCTGCAGCCCGAGCCTTCGGTGCCGCCACTGGCGGTGAGCGTCGTGCTGCTTCCGCTGCAGAGGGTTGTAGTCCCTGTTATGCCTGTCGGGGCTGTTGGAGCCGCGTTGACCGTAACCGTCACGCTTGCACACGTGGTGGTATTGCACGTGCCTTCCGCTCTTACGTAGTAGGTGGTATTTGATGTCGGACTTACCGTTACTGATGAACCGGTGCCCACCAGGGTGCCGCCACAGCTTCCGGAATACCATTTCCAGCTTGCTCCGGTACCCGGGCTTCCTCCACTGACACTGAGTATAGTACTGCCGCCGTTGCAGATGGTCGTGGTGCCCGTTATGCCCGTCGCAGCTGCGGAGAGGCTGTTGACCGTGACTGTTGCGCTTGCACACGTTGTAGTGTTGCATGTGCCTTCGGCTCTCACGTAATAGGTGGTATTTGATGTCGGGCTTACCGTTACTGATGAACCGGTACCCACCAGGGTGCCGCCACAGCTTCCGGAATACCATTTCCAGCTTGCTCCGGTACCCAGGCTTCCTCCACTGACACTGAGCGTGGTGCTTCCACCGTTGCAGATGGTCGTGGTGCCCGTTATACCCGTCGCAGCCGCGGAGAGACTGTTGACCGTAACTGTTGCACTTGCGCAGGTCGTGGTGTTGCATGTGCCTTCCGCTCTTGCGTAGTAGGTGGTATTTGATGTCGGGCTTACCGTTACCGATGAACCGGTGCCCACCAGGGTGCCGCCACAGCTTCCGGAATACCATTTCCAGCTTGCTCCGGTACCCGGGCTTCCTCCACTGACACTGAGCGTGGTGCTTCCACCGTTGCAGATGGTCGTGGTGCCCGTTATGGCAGTTGGCGCTGTAGATAAGCTGTTTACTGTAATTGTTTGTGCTACGCCGCCGGTGGTGTTAGAGCATGGTGCGGCTCCTACCCTGCGGACCCAATAGGTGATGCTTGAGCCTAGCGCAGCAGTAGTGTAGCTTGCGCTTGTGGCTCCGGATATCATGTTTGAACCGACGGTGGAACCCGTGCCCCATTCATAGCTGCAGCCCGAGCCTTCGGTGCCGCCAGTGGCGGTGAGTGTCGTGCTGCTTCCGCTGCAGAGGGTTGTAGTACCCGTTATGCCCGTCGGAGCCGTTGGAGCCGTGTTGACCGTAATTGTTTGTGCTACGCCGCCGGTGGTGTTGGAGCACGGTGACGTGCCTACCCTGCGAACCCAGTAGGTGGTGCTTGAGCTTAGCGCGGCAGTAGTGTAGCTTGCGCTTGTGGCGCCGGATATCATGTTTGAACCGACGGTGGAACCCGTGCCCCATTCATAGCTGCAGCCCGAGCCTTCGGTGCCGCCACTGGCGGTGAGCGTCGTGCTGCTCCCGCTGCAGAGGGTTGTAGTACCCGTTATGCCCGTCGGAGCCGTTGGAGCCGTGTTGACCGTAACCGTCACGCTTGTGCCGCCGGTGGTGTTGGAGCACGGTGACGTGCCTACCCTGCGTACCCAGTAGGTAATGCTTGAGCTCAACGCGGCTGTGGTGTAGCTTGCGCTTGTGGCTCCGGATATCATGTTTGAACCGACGGTGGAACCCGTGCCCCATTCATAGCTGCAGCCCGAGCCTTCGGTGCCGCCACTGGCGGTGAGCGTCGTGCTGCTTCCGCTGCAGAGGGTTGTAGTCCCCATTATGCCCGTCGGGGCCGTTGGAGCCGTGTTGACCGTAATTGTTTGTGCTACGCCGCCGGTGGTGTTGGAGCATGGTGACGTGCCTACCCTGCGCACCCAGTAGGTGGTGCTTGAGCCTAGCGCGGCAGTAGTGTAGCTTGCGCTTGTGGCGCCGGATATCATGTTTGAACCGACGGTGGAACCCGTGCCCCATTCATAGCTGCAGCCCGAGCCTTCGGTGCCGCCAGTGGCGGTGAGTGTCGTGCTGCTTCCGCTGCAGAGGGTTGTAGTCCCCGTTATGCCTGTCGGGGCTGTTGGAGCCGTGTTGACCGTAACCGTTGCGCTTGCACACGTGGTGGTGTTGCATGTGCCTTCCGCTCTTACGTAGTAGGTGGTATTTGATGTCGGGCTTACCGTTACCGATGAACCGGTGCCCACCAAAGTGCCACCACAGCTTCCGGAATACCATTTCCAGCTTGCTCCGGCGCCCAAACTTCCTCCACTGACACTGAGCGTGGTGCTTCCACCGTTGCAGATGGTCGTGGTACCCGTTATTCCCGTCGCAGCTGCGGAGAGGCTGTTGACCGTGACTGTTGCGCTTGCACACGTTGTAGTGTTGCATGTGCCTTCGGCTCTCACGTAATAGGTGGTATTTGATGTCGGGCTTACCGTTACTGATGAACCGGTGCCCACCAGGGTGCCCCCACAGCTTCCGGAATACCATTTCCAGCTTGCTCCGGTACCCGGGCTTCCTCCACTGACTGTGAGCGTGGTGCTTCCACCGTTGCAGATGGTCGTGGTCCCAGTTATCCCCGTTGGTGCAGTAGAAAGGCTGTTGACCGTAACCGTTGTGCTTGCACAAGTCGTGGTGTTGCATGCGCCTTTTTTAGCCGTGTAATATGTTGTACTCGATGTAGGAGATACAGAAATTGATGCTCCTTCTCCTATAATTGGCTGATTGGACAAACTAATATAATCAATATCCATGGTAACCCCCGAAGCCGTTGCCCAATCGAAACGCCAACCCTGAATATTTCCGCCTGTAGTATAATCAGGATCTGCCGACATATCAACATTTACGACATGCCATGCACCATCGCTAATCAATGTTCCATATCCTGTTTCTCCTCCAACCGCATAATTATGAACAGTATTGTAGAAAAAGATTTCAACGTTTCCAGCCGTTCCTGCTGTAACGCGATAGCGGACTTGAATGTATTTATAAATCGATGGATCGAAAGAGCCTAAACCTCCCATAAAAATCATAGGATCATTCGTAGTAGAGGAAACATTTAATATACCTCCGGAAACAGAATTTACAGTTGTACTTCCTGTTCCGAAAGGTTGAGTTGTCCAAGGTTGGTTATAAACATCAACGCCACATGCTCCTGAATACCAAACATCGGTAGCATCCGTACCCAAACTTCCACCTGAAGTCGTTAACGTGGTACTTCCACCGTTGCAAATGGTCGTGGTGCCCGTTATGGCAGTTGGCGCAGTGGATAAGCTGTTTACCGTGACTGTTGCACTTGCACACGTGGTGGTGTTGCAGTCTCCTGATGCTCTTACGTAATAAGTTGTTGTCGTGCCTGCAGCAGGATCAACGCTTATGCTTGACCCTGTTCCGGCTGATGTGCCTCCACAACTTCCCGTGAACCACTGCCAAACTGCACCTGCTCCCAAGGCTCCGCCGTCAACCGTTAATGTCTTGCTTATTCCGTTACATGTATTATTATTGGTAACAATTATCCCTGTCGGAGCTGTCGAGGATGTTTTTATGATAACAGAAACAGGACTTGATACGGATGCAGGGCAAGCACCGTTAGTAGCAACTGCCCTAACATAAAGAACGTGTCCCGGGTTTCCGGAGGTCCATGTGTATGGGTTCGTGGTACCCCAAGAGCCGGACCATGATCCGCCTGTTCCATCCCATTGATACTCAAAATAGTTGAAAGAACCGACTCCACCGCTTTGAGTATATTGAACATTCGTTCCGCTACAAACCGACGAACCTGAAACAGGGCTTTGGGTAACGGTTCCCGCATTACTGGTGGCAGACACCTGTATTGTTATCGTATTTGAATAGGCTCCCGTGCATGTTCCATTTTGGACATAAGCCCTATAGTACCATGTACCAGCCGATGAAGGTGTTTCCGAATAGGTTGAAGCCGTTGAGGATATTGTTGTCCAACCTTCACTGTTATGTTGTTTTTCCCATCTTATTATTGACCCTCTGTTTCCACTCAACGTCATAGTTCCGGTTGAAGACCCTATGCAAATGGGGGTACTACCACCCGTAATAGTACCTGCTATCGTGGCTGTGTACAAAGTTATTGTTGCAGAATACACTCCATGATCCCAGTCGTGCCAGCCACAGGAGCCACTGTATGGATGATGAAGAATAGAATACGTATAGGATGCATTTGAACCGGGTGCAGTTAAAACACGTGACCAACTTGAAGAACCGGTATATCCATCACTAAATTCCGCCCAGGTAACACCATCACGCGACATCCACCAATGATCAGCACCAACCGGAGATCCTGTTCGTGACACATTTAAGGTCTCGCCATCACATAAACTTGTTGCACTTAATGTAATGCCTGTTGCAGCAACCGGTATCGGATCCACCGTAATCGTAATGCTTGCGCAAGCTGTAGTATTACAAGTTCCTTCCGCTCTCACATAATAGGATGTAGCTGATGTCGGGCTTACCGTGATCGATGATCCTGTACCGACCAATGTTCCTCCACAACTTCCGGAATACCATGTCCAACTTGCTCCCGTACCCAAGCTTCCGCCACTGACGGTGAGTGTAGTTCCGGTTCCACTACAAATTGTAGATATTCCAGTAACACCGGTCGGTGCTGTTGATGGAGTTCCGGAAACATTCAACGCAATAGTATTTGAAGTAGCGGTACATCCCGCATAAGTAGCCACGCACCACCAATTTAAAGGATTAATTGATCCTGCAAATGTATTTACATCCAAAGTCTGTGATGTTCCTCCTGAATAGCTTGTATATGCCGGAGCACTTCCCGTAGAACTAGAAGCCCCAAGAGCTGTGCCCGTAGGACAATTGCTAGAATAGCAGTAATACCATTGATAACTCGGTGTTCCCGCAAAGTTCGTTGGCGTTGCCGTAAATTGTATATCGGTGGAAGAACAAGCCGAAGTAGGCCCCGATACCGCAAGAGAAGTATTACAAGTATATTTGTACGCAAGATTCCCTGCATTTGAAAATCCGGAGCACCCTAGATGGCTGATTTCTATAATATATGTTCCGGTAGAGGGTGCAGTCCAACTTGTTGAAGAAGGAAGGCCTGTACACCAAGGACCGCTATCATCAATAGAAAATTGTAAATCATAAGTAGAATTATAAATTCGTATATACGAATCTTCAGTATTGCCACACAAACTAAAATCATAAGTAACTCCTGATGTTGCGGAAAATTCGAACAAATTTAAACTTCCACTGCTATAAGCTTGGTTTTGCCATGAAGTAGTAGGTGTAATTGTTGCAAGAGAGGCATTACCATAAGGGGAAGAAGTAGTCCAATACGTTAGATAACCGGAATTAGTAAATGCACTACAAGAAAAATGAGCTGCAGCAATATAGTATGTTCCTGATGTGGTGCATGTCCAGCTTAGCGATGAAGGAACTCCATTAATAAAAGGCCCGTTATCATCTCCTGAAGTTTGCAAAGTGGCACTCGAATTATAAATATATAAATAGCTATCTTCGGAATTTACTCCCAGTGAAAAGTTGTAGGTTGTTCCTGCAGTGGCTTCAAAACGCCAATAGGGCATTGTTCCTGCAGAATATGGTGCGGTCTGAGGAGAACAACTCGATGGAGTTATTAATCCTGCCAATAAATTGCCACAGCCTAATGTTGGAGGAGCTGTTAAAGTCCAATTTAATGTAAAAGTACCGGAACCGCTAAACCCATCCTGAACATACCATACCGTTTGTGTAGAACCGGTAGCATTAACCCAGACATTACGAGCAAGTGCATCATTGTCCCAACAATTAATTGTATTCGCCCCGGGGCAACTACCACCCCATCCCATATATTCATACTCATCGTAATTATTCGTCGATTCCCAGATATCAATGGTGTAACCGGTAGGGACATTTATATAAAAAATACGATCGGGGTATCCTGTTCTGCATATAGAAATGTCGTCTGTGTAATCTACTGTGAATGCCTCATAAGGGCTCGTAAGCGATGCAAGATCCTGAGCGTTAGAGCAATTATCACCGGGCAAGACACATGTGCTACCGGAAGTAACCGCACCGGGAGCAGTCCAATTTGAGGTTGCCCCCGTCAATGCAAAGTTAGTAAGCGTGCCATTATATGCGGAGGAGTTTGCATCATTAAGTGCTGTTACACTTGTGTTTAGCGCTCCGGCATATCCTTGATTAAAATGATAATTTGCTACCAAGCCCGTCATTGCTGTATTAATTTCACAATTCATAAATGTTTGAATCTGTGCTTGAGATCGAGCCGTACTCCAAATTCGAACCTCATCAATATTGCCATTAAAATATTCTCCTCCTGAAGAGGCATAAGCTCCAAGTGCTAATTTGTTTGTGGCATTATATAAAATTGGTGTTCCGCTAAATGTTCCTGTTCCTCGTTGAATACCATTTACGTAAATGGTATAACCGCTTGAAGTAACCACATAGGCAATATGATACCATGTTCCTACCGAATAAGAAAAGCTAGCATCTGCAGCCGTGGTAAGCCAACTTGAGCCAGTTCCTATATCGCCGTGAATTGTTGTTCCACCGGAAAATTTAAAATCAAATGTATTGTTATTACTTCCCCCCGCTCGACTGCCCATAATTGCCAATGTTCCCGTATTTGAAGGCTTTGCCCAACATTCTACAGTAAATGTTCCTGATAGGGTCGTAGAATTATTATCCAATACCACCACGTCGTTAGAGCCGTCAAAATTTAGAGCCGCAGCTGGTGTAGGATAAGTCATATAACTGATATCATCAATTGTCATATTATTCCCATACTGGCTTAAAGCATGAAAAATTAAATAATTTGTTGCTCCAGAATATCCTGCAGGAATATTATATGTAAATTGATACCAACCGTTTGTAGCACTATATCTTTGAACAGTTCCTAATAATGTTGCACCACTTGTACTGGCACTAGTATTAATATAAACAGAAACTCCTTCATTTGTATAAGTAGAATAACCATTATCACAATACATCCAAAATGAAACCGTTGGACTACCAGTTCTATTCAACATTGAAAATGCAGGTGTTCTTAAATCGGCATAACTAGCGTTAGCAGCATTATAAGAATTATAATAAGCCATTCCTGCTCCTGTGTGAGGCGTACACGTAGGGTTTGAACTTCCAGTGGAACGAGTCCATGGATAGGTTGCATTACTTGTTGTCGCTGTCCACCCTGTTGGAGGAAATGTTGCTCCATCAAATGACTCTGAAATAGTAACTTGCCCCAAAGCTTCAAAATTTGAAGTAGAAATTATTACTAATAAAAATACGAACACTCGCTGGAGCAAATAAGAATGAACCAATCTTTTTAAATATTTTCTTCTAGTTTTCATTATATATTAAGATTACTAACATTTTTAGTTTTTATTTTTCCGTGTCATATAAAACAAACAATCTGCTTAGATTAAAACTCTATTTAAATTTTTAAATTAAAGCCACAAGCACAACAGCCAATCATAGAATCGTAATTATTTTTTTCATAACGAAATAATTAATTGAGGGACAAAATAAAATTTTTCCCACATTTTTACTACTAAACTTTTAAAGATGTAATTATTAAAAATCAAAGTCTTTTGATAATGTGTTTTTAATAGTTTGGTTGCCAAACCAAAAGCCTTATCCATAAACTTCAGTCTAATAACATTTAAATTAGAGTTCTCTAACCAACAAGTGTGAAATAAACACATAATTTTCCCTATAGTATCCCTAATAAATAAATCCATATTCTATATGCAAATATACTTATTTCATTTGTTAAAATAAATAAATAACATTATAACTAACTCATATTAACAATAAATTTACACATATAGTTTAGATAATTCATATCCAACACAATATACCAAAATAAACACAAAAAATAACATTATTATAACACAAAAGAACAAACTTGAACTCTCACAAAATTCAAATTAAAAACAATTCAATTTCAAGGAAATTCGCTAATTCGAATTTCCTTGAAATTGAGTTCATATTAATTTTTGACCAGTTTAAACTGGTATGTTGTGCCATTCGCTTCCGTAGCCCTTAAAAGGTATATTCCCGGTTGCAAAAAGCTCAAGTCGATATCGGTGCTCGTGGACTGGTCTATCCGCATCGAAACGACTTTGGCGCCTTCCGAGTTGTAGATTTCAAGCTGTGACACATCGCCGTTTTGAATGCCTACTATCGAGATCTTTTCACGGAACGGGTTGGGTATTATTTTTAACGTTTCTTCCCTGTTGCCGCACTGCAGCGGTTTCTGGCTGTAGGTTGTCTCTTCTCCGTTGTAGTCCACCTGCTTTAAACGGTAGTAAACGGTTCCCTCCGGCTTTTGCGGGTCAACATAGCTGTATTCAGTCAGCGCTGAACTGTTCCCGCTCCCCTGAACGTGCGAGATGTCCGTGAAGTCAACGCCATTGACGCTCCGCTCGATGATGAAGTGGCTGTTGTTGGTTTCACTTGCCGTGACCCAGCGGATGAGACCGCTTTTCCCGATGCATTGGGGTGTGAATGAGAGAAGCTCTACAGGCAGCAGGGAGGTGGTGTTTTGACCCCCGTGGATCCATTCCTCGCTGAACCCCGGAATGCTGATCTCCACGTATTTCACATCCGCACCGAAGTCCATGTCGGAACCTGTCGCAGGACTATAGACCGTGAAGCAGGAGGTGCACCCGAAGTTGTTGTTGGCGTAGCTGTTGTCTTCGTTCCCTCCGGAGTAGCGGGTAACCTTCAGGTCGGACAGGCCGTTCACATCGTCGCTATGGTTCGCGTTGAGTTTCGATTTTACGATCAGGTCGTTGAGTTCCGAGTCGTTAAAGTAGAGACGCAGGGTTACGTTTGACGCAGGAGTGTGTTCCGAGGTGATTTTAAAGTGGCGCTTCAGATAGTACGATTGGTTGAAGTATGTCGTGGACGGCTCCATGTATGCCCAGGCACTGATGTTTCCCAGATCGTTCGAGTTGTCGTTTATCGACACGATTACCCGGTTGGATGCGTCCGTTACGTGCCACCAGTTGTTTTCACCCCTTACGATGCAGCTTCCATTGGTCGCCGCCCCCGATATCTGCGTGGGCCCTGAGGGTGCGGTGTAGGATAGCCAGCCGGAGGTACAGCCCCGACTGTCGATGACCCTGAAGTTGCGCGTTGCCCCGAAGGGTACCGCAAAGATGTTCGATGCGTGTGCCAGAGACGGGCTTTGCTGCTCGTAGCTGGTGTATGTGGTGGAACCGCCGCTGCCGGTGAGTTCCACCTTTCTTGCCGCATCGTTGTTGCATAACGTGCTTAGTGTTAGCGACGGTAGTGGGTAAGCATTGGCAATGGCACTGTTCGTCCAGCTGCCCACGCATCCCGAACTGCTGTTTTTTGAACGGACATGAACGGTTATGGCTTGTGGTGCGGTTAGTGATCCGGTGGTGTATTGGTACGGAGTACTTCCATCGGTGGAGCAAACCGTACTGCCTCCGTCTATCGAGAAGTCCACCGCATCGGCGTTGGCACCGACATTGGAGGTGAGGGTGACCGGGCCGTTTCCACATGTTGAGTTCGCCGTGATTGTTGCCGGGCCTATCGTTTTTTCGGTTACGGTTAATACATAGTTCCCTGTTGCTCCCGAGGTCTGGTAGCTGCCTATTGATATGTAGTAAACCGTACCGTTCGTCGTGCACAGGGTTAGGCTTGACTGCCCGTTTGAACATCCCGCATCAATGCCATCGTCGCTGCATAAGACCTCGGTCATGGTTCCGCAATTTCCCGTGTAGACATGTATTTCCGTGTCGAAACTGGTTGAGCCGTCGCAGGTGCTTACCTGCATCTGGTTCCCGGTGCCCGTGAATTTGTACCAGACGTTGTTGTCGTGTGCTCCACAGGTGCTGCTTCCTGCCGCAGGAGCATCATTGGTTGCGCAACTTGTGGATTGGATCCCGCTGTTGTACGGGAGCGAGGGTACTGCCGTGGCATTTGCACACATGTCGTTTGCAGGCACTGGGACTACCATGACCGTTGCGCTTGCACACGTTGTGGTGTTGCACGTGCCTTCGGCTCTTACATAGTAGGTCGCCGTTGCAGCCGGTGATACGGTTATCGAGTTGCCGGTGCCCGCTAGCGTTCCGCCACAGGAACCGGTATACCATTGCCAGTTTGCGCCTGTGCCCAGGCTCCCGCCAGTGATACCGAGCGTTTTGTTGGTGCTGCCGCATGTGCCGTTGTTTGTTACGGTTATGCCCGTCGCAGCAGTGGATAAACTGTTTACTGTAATTGTTACGCTTGCGCCGCCGGTGGTGTTGGAGCATGGTGACGTGCCTACCCTGCGAACCCAGTAGGTGGTGCTTGAGCTCAACGCGGCTGTGGTGTAGCTTGCGCTTGTGGCTCCGGATATCATGTTTGAACCGACGGTGGAACCCGTGCCCCATTCATAGCTGCAGCCCGAGCCTTCCGAACCGCCAGTAGCGGTGAGCGTCGTGCTGCTTCCGCTGCAGAGGGTTGTAGTACCCGTTATGCCCGTCGGGGCCGTTGGAGCCGTGTTGACCGTAACCGTCACGCTTGCGCCGCCGGTGGTGTTGGAGCACGGTGCGGTGCCTACCCTGCGTACCCAATAGGTAATGCTTGAGCTCAGCGCCACTGTGGTGTAGCTTGCGCTTGTGGCTCCGGATATCATGTTTGAACCGACGGTGGAACCCGTGCCCCATTCATAGCTGCAGCCCGAGCCTTCCGAACCGCCACTGGCAGTGAGCGTCGTGCTGCTTCCGCTGCAAAGGGTCGTAGTGCCCGTTATGCCCGTCGGGGCCGTTGGAGCCGTGTTGACCGTGACTGTTACGCTTGCACAGGTGGTGGTGTTGCATGTGCCTTCGGCTCTTACGTAGTAGGTGGTATTTGATGCCGGGCTTACCGTTACGGATGAACCGGTGCCCATCAGGGTGCCGCCACAGCTTCCGGAATACCATTTCCAGCTTGCTCCGGTGCCCGGGCTTCCTCCACTGACACTGAGCGTGGTGCTTCCACCGTTGCAGATGGTTGTGGTGCCCGTTATACCCGTCGCAGCCGCAGAGAGGCTGTTGACCGTGACTGTTGCGCTTGCGCCGCCGGTGGTGTTGGAGCATGGTGCGGTGCCTACCCTGCGCACCCAGTAGGTGGTGCTTGAACTTAGCGCCGCTGTGGTGTAGCTTGCGCTTGTGGCTCCGGATATCATGTTTGAACCGACGGTGGAACCCGTGCCCCATTCATAGCTGCAGCCCGAGCCTTCGGTGCCGCCACTGGCGGTGAGCGTCGTGCTGCTTCCGCTGCAGAGGGTTGTAGTCCCTGTTATGCCTGTCGGGGCCGTTGGAACCGTGTTGACCGTAACCGTTACGCTTGCACACGTGGTGGTATTGCATGTGCCTTCGGCTCTTACGTAGTAGGTGGTATTTGATGTCGGGCTTAATGTTACGGATGAACCGGTACCCACCAGGGTGCCGCCACAGCTTCCGGAATACCATTTCCAGCCTGCTCCGGTGCCCAGGCTTCCTCCACTGACCGACAATGTGGTGCTTCCGCCGTTGCAGATGGTCGTGGTGCCCGTTATGCCCGTCGCAGCTGCGGAGAGGCTGTTGACCGTGACTGTTGCGCTTGCACACGTTGTTGTGTTGCATGTGCCTTCCGCTCTTACGTAGTAGGTGGTATTTGATGCCGGGCTTACCGTTACGGATGAACCGGTGCCCACCAGGGTGCCGCCACAGCTTCCGGAATACCATTTCCAGCTTGCTCCGGTGCCCAGGCTTCCTCCACTGACACTGAGCGTGGTGCTTCCACCGTTGCAGATGGTTGTGGTGCCCGTTATTCCCGTCGCAGCTGCGGAGAGGCTGTTGACCGTGACTGTTGTGCTTGTGCCACCGGTGGTGTTGGAGCATGGTGACGTGCCTACCCTGCGAACCCAGTAGGTGGTGCTTGAGCTCAGCGCCGCTGTGGTGTAGCTTGCGCTTGTGGCTCCGGATATCATGTTTGAACCGACGGTGGAACCCGTGCCCCATTCATAGCTGCAGCCCGAGCCTTCGGTGCCGCCACTGGCGGTGAGCGTTGTGCTGCTTCCGCTGCAGAGGGTCGTAGTCCCCGTTATGCCTGTCGGGGCTGTTGGAGCCGTGTTGACCGTGACTGTTGTGCTTGTGCCGCCGGTGGTGTTGGAGCATGGTGCGGTGCCTACCCTGCGTACCCAATAGGTAATGCTTGAGCTCAACGCGGCTGTGGTGTAGCTTGCGCTTGTGGCTCCGGATATCATGTTTGAACCGACGGTGGAACCCGTGCCCCATTCATAGCTGCAGCCCGAGCCTTCGGTGCCGCCACTGGCGGTGAGCGTCGTGCTGCTTCCGCTGCAGAGGGTTGTAGTCCCCATTATGCCCGTCGGGGCTGTTGGAGCCGTGTTGACCGTGACTGTTGCGCTTGCACACGTTGTTGTGTTGCATGTGCCTTCCGCTCTTACGTAGTAGGTGGTATTTGATGCCGGGCTTACCGTTACTGATGAACCGGTGCCCACCAGGGTGCCGCCACAGCTTCCGGAATACCATTTCCAGCTTGCTCCGGTGCCCAGGCTTCCTCCACTGACTGTGAGCGTGGTGCTTCCACCGTTGCAGATGGTTGTGGTGCCCGTTATTCCCGTCGCAGCTGCGGAGAGGCTGTTGACCGTAACCGTTGCGCTTGCACACGTGGTGGTGTTGCATGTGCCTTCGGCTCTTACGTAATAGATGGTATTTGATGTCGGGCTTACCGTTACTGATGAACCGGTACCTACCAGGGTGCCGCCACAGCTCCCGGAATACCATTTCCAGCTTCCTCCGGTGCCCAGGCTTCCTCCACTGACACTGAGCGTGGTGCTTCCACCGTTGCAGATGGTCGTAGTACCCGTTATGGCGGTTGGGGCAGTGGAGAGGCTGTTGACCGTGACTGTTGTGCTTGTGCCACCGGTGGTGTTGGAGCATGGTGACGTGCCTACCCTGCGAACCCAGTAGGTGGTGCTTGAGCCTAGCGCCGCTGTGGTGTAGCTTGCGCTTGTGGCTCCCGATATTATGTTTGAACCGACGGTGGAACCCGTGCCCCATTCATAGCTGCAGCCCGAGCCTTCCAAACCGCCACTGGCGGTGAGCGTCGTGCTGCTTCCGCTGCAGAGGGTTGTAGTCCCCGTTATGCCTGTCGGAGCCGTTGGAGCCGTGTTTACCGTAATTGTTTGTGCTACGCCGCCGGTGATGTTGGAGCACGGTGACGTGCCTACCCTGCGAACCCAGTAGGTGGTGCTTGAGCCTAGCGCAGCAGTAGTGTAGCTTACGCTTGTGGCGCCGGATATCATGTTTGAACCGACGGTGGAACCCGTGCCCCATTCATAGCTGCAGCCCGAGCCTTCCAAACCGCCAGTGGCGGTGAGCGTCGTGCTGCTTCCGCTGCAGAGGGTTGTAGTCCCCGTTATGCCTGTCGGGGCCGTTGGAGCCGTGTTGACCGTGACCGTCACGCTTGCACACGTGGTGGTGTTGCACGTGCCTTCGGCTCTTACGTAGTAGGTGGTATTTGATGTCGGGCTTACCGTTACTGATGAACCGGTACCCACCAGGGTGCCGCCACAGCTCCCTGAATACCATTTCCAGCTTGCTCCGGTGCCCAGGCTTCCTCCACTGACTGTGAGTATAGTACTGCCGCCGTTGCAGATGGTCGTGGTGCCCGTTATGGCAGTTGGCGCTGTAGATAAGCTGTTGACCGTGACCGTTGCGCTTGCACACGTGGTAGTGTTGCATGTGCCTTCCGCTCTCACGTAGTAGGTGGTATTTGATGTCGGGCTTACCGTTACTGATGAACCGGTACCCACCAGGGTGCCGCCACAGCTCCCGGAGTACCATTTCCAGCTTGCTCCGGTTCCCAGGCTTCCTCCACTGACACTGAGCGTGGTGCTTCCACCGTTGCAGATGGTCGTGGTGCCCGTTATGCCCGTCGCAGCCGCAGAGAGGCTGTTGACCGTGACTGTTGCGCTTGCACACGTTGTTGTGTTGCATGTGCCTTCGGCTCTTACGTAGTAGGTGGTATTTGATGTCGGGCTTACCGTTACCGATGAACCGGTGCCCACCAAAGTGCCGCCACAGCTCCCGGAATACCATTTCCAGCTTCCTCCCGTGCCCAGGCTTCCGCCACTGACACTGAGCGTGGTGCTTCCACCGTTGCAGATGGTCGTGGTCCCAGTTATCCCCGTTGGTGCAGTAGAAAGTGAATTAATCTGAAAACTGGCATATACCGGACAACTCCAGCCACAACAACTTTCTTTTACACGATATCGTATATTATAAGATCCAACCGCAAGAGAAGACAAGTCAAAAACAGGCGATGCTGCTGAAGAACTTAAAATAGGAGAATTGGCATCCGTTGTAAAAATCCTCCATTCATAATCTTGCTGAGTGCCCCATGATGTAGCCGATAAAGTCAGTGATCCGCTTCCATAGCAAAATTGCGACGATGAAAGAGTTATTGTCGGCAGCGAACGATCTGTTGTAGTTCGTATAAATCCATCAAAGGCTAAAGGAGTTGTTAAGCTATATGTAGCATTTGCTGCTGTTGTATAAATCAATGCTGTTGCAGAAGAATTTGAATAACTTGAAGTTGAACTATTTACATCATTAACAAAACTTAGTCCACTAGGTAATAGCCACGAACCTGAAGCCTTTGTAATTGATATTTCAGAATTGTTGCAAATTTTATTTGTTGCATGCGATACCGATACAACCGGAGCCGTTGGAACAGATGCAGAAGGGTTGCTTGGCCCGGAGCCGACAGTGTACACTTGATAAGAGACACCGCTAGCACCATCCTGGCCTCTGCCGCCAGAGCCGCCATATCTTCCACTCCGGCCGCCTGCACTAGTTCTTCTATCGCCTGAACAACCGCTATTACCCGAACCTCCATAACCATAAGAGCCGCCAGAGCCGCCGGAACCGCCGGATCCCCCCACGCCTGCAGATCCGGAATTAAACACGGAACTTGAAATATTTGCTCCCGAAGAAGAACTGTTAACATACAAGGCAAAAGACCCACCGCCGCCAAAACCGCCGGATCCACCTTGACCGCCGGCTCCGCCACCGCCACCGCCGCCGCCGGAATTGCCATAATTATCATCACAAAAAGTACATGCTTCTCCTGAACTTGAGCCACCGCCGGCACCACCACCACCACCGGATCCGTGTCCGCCAGACAAGGCTTGAGTGCTCGGCGTAAAGTACAAAGAGAATGAATGATTTGCAGTAGCCGGACTCCCTGATGCATAATTAGGAGAACCGGTTGAGCCTGCCGTTGCATTATCATTTGCCAACTCTCCATCGTTTTCCCCAGAGGAATAATTATCTTGACAGGGAGTTCCTAACGATGTACCACCTGTTCCGCCCGGAACGGCAGTTGCTGTTCCGGCCGTTCCGTTGCAACCTCGGCTTCTTTTGTCTTTTCCTGCAGCATTACCTCCTCTACCACCACTTCCACCATTGCCTGCTCCCCAAGAATTTACACCGCCACTGCCGCCTGCTCCACCGGCAAGCCAGTCGTCGTCATTACAATTATCTGTTAGCCCATTACCGCCGGAAGTACCGGAAGCACCCGTTGCTCCATAATTTCCACTTGCTCCGGGACTAGCACTTCCACTGGTTATATTACATCTAATGATGCTATAATTCGACGAATTATTTAACCAAACCGCATAATTTGAACTTCCACTTCCGTTAGCACTAGTTTCGCTTATAGCCGATGTGGTGATATTCAAATCCTGTAACACCCAATTGCTTTGACTATCCGAAGACACCCCGATTATATGCCGAACGGCATCATTAATTTGCGCAATTGTTGAGTTGCTGGCCAATATGGTTATATTTGTTACGGCATCGCTGCTTTTTGTCCAGTTATTTCCCGACACAACATAACCACCCTCCACGATAAGTCCATCCGACATATTAATTTTTTCAGCTTCCGTATAAGAGCCCTGTGCTATTTTTATATATTTTCGTGAAGATGTCACTAAATTTAACGCTCTTTTAATTGAAAAAACAGGATAATCAGGAGTTCCCGGATAATAATCTTTACCCGACGAGGCAGAAACATAAACCGCATCACATCCGTCGTAAGCAGGAATAACAGCCGAAGGTGTAGAACAACTAACATTTAAGGTTAATCCCGTGCAAACATTGCTCCCATCGGAATGAAATTTTACGGTTAACGGCCCTACAGTTGAGGTAAGCAACGGAATGGAAGTGCTTATACAGGTGGTTCCAGAGCTATGAGCCGATCCTCCAAACAAAACAGAACCCGAAGTACCTGCTCCATCATAAATTGTCACAAAGTCGTATCCACCTTCGCTGACTATAAAACCGCTAAGCTGAACTAATTTACTAAAATCGGACGGATAAATTATGGCTAGCCCATCATCATTGTTATCATAACTTAACGAAAGTCCACCGTTATCATATAAAGTTCCGCTACATGCATAATAAACATTTGCATTACTTTTGGGGACGTACATCATGGGAGGAACAAATCGAAAAGTGGTTCCACTACTTAATCCTATATTTGTATTAATTGAATTGTTCTCAGTAAATATTGATGCCCGCACAGATACAGGGGTGATACTTTGAAAATGAGTACTACTTCCAACATAATCGTTAATTCCTATTGAAGCCGATGCTGATGTCCCCGGATTTCCACCCATTGAACCATATATAAATTCTATGGCATTTGATGTTTCATAGAGATTTAGCTGAAAATTAGCGAAGTTCGTTGTATTAGAATAATACCATTGTAAATTGCTCCACTGAATTGTAATTACTCTGTTTGGAGAGGTTCCGGTTGTTGTCCACACCACACTTCCACTCGTCCCTGTTTTCAAATCATCCCAAAAAGGAGCTAGAACGTTCTGATAAGATGAGGAATTAAGAGTATTAAGCGTTGCGGAAGTAGCCGTTGTCGAGTTGCTCAGGTATGCATATCCGTTGCTACAAACTATTAAATAGGCATAAGCGGTACCACAATAATTAAAAGAAAACGGAAGTGCAATAGATGCGCTGGCATCATCAACATTGGCCCCGTGAATAGTCGTCCCCGAAATGGAGGAATATGAACCCGATGAATTTGAGAAAATATAATTTGTGCAATCCTGAGCATAAGTGTAAGAAATTAACATGCTAAAAAATGCCAGAACGACTGAAATAAGCTGTTTTTGAAATAAACTCAATTTAATTTTATTCATATTTTTTTTCTTTATTGACTTTTACCATAAAACAATAAACATCTCTTTAACATTAATGCTTACGGAAGACTGATTTTTTCAGTATTAAAATTATTAAGATGCTTCATTTTACTTCTTCAAATATTTATTACTTATTGTTTTAAAACATAAAAAACTTTTTCCTATACTTTTAAATCTTCCCCCCATAATTCCCCACAAACAACCGATCTTATATTTTTTTTTTGCAAATTAGCAACTGTAATGACTATACTTTTCACCACTGCCACAAAAAATCATTCTGTTTTTGTTTGTAAGCATTATCCAAAATAAAACTATTAAAATTCACGATATTCCCTTGTATTTTTAATAAATCCGTTCAAAAATTTCCCCAAATACTTGGTTACAAATGTAATAAAAAAAAATATTCGGGTACTATATTTTAGACAATCGGGATGTTAATAGAATAAATCTAAATACACAACTTATTAATTAATAGTATTTAAAGCATTTTACGCATAATCTAAATGCGAGAAAACTTTTCAATTATATAATATTTACAAAATACACCATAAGATTTCATATTTATCAAAATCACCATTGCAACAATCGGCCACCTGCTTGAATTTTTAAAAAAATAGTGGCTTTATGACTAAATATTTACTCACAAAAGACTAAAGCAAAATTAAAAAACCAAGCATATAAAATAATGTATTGCCACAGCCTTTAAACAAAATATTTGTCATGCCGATTTGAATTTCGGCAAACTAAATGCCACTTTTAACTTCAGATTAGGAGGTTCGACAAGTGCAATATTTAGTTTAGCAATACTAGTCTGTCAATTCTTGATAGATAATTACCGGAAGATTGGTTTTATAAATCATTTTCTTTGCATTGTTAGAGGCAAAAAATGCTTTAAAAATAGTTTTATTTTCTCTCATTAAAGCAATCATCTCAGCATTAATTTCATTGGCAAAATGATCGATTCCCTCCAGAAAATTATCGTTTTTAATCGTGTTATATACAATGTTTTCGTATCCCGATTCGTCCGATATCAGTTTGCGCAAACCGGCTACTTTCAAATGTTCCTCGAACTCGGGATTTTCTGCGACATGAACTACGTGGATGGTTGCATCAAAACATGAAGCCAAGTGGGCTAAATTGGTGATATTTTGGATATCTTGCTCTTGAAAATTTGTTGCGTAAATAATTTTTTTAGGCTCTTTAAAAGGGGCACCGTTCGGAAACACGCATACCGGACAGTTTGATTCTTGAATGATTTTCGAATTATCTTTGCTTATATCTCTATAGTTGTAATCAATTTGAGATTTATCGCTCAAAATAACCATATATGCATCCGGATTCTGAATAGATTCTGAAATTACATCAAACACAAAGCCGGTTTTAATAATTAAATCAATTGCCGGTAAAACCTCAAACTGCGGTTTAATTTTACCGATCATTTCATTAAAAGCCTCAATAGCTTCATCTCGTTTACCATCAAGCATATCCGGCGGAAGAATTATTGGGTTCGATTCGTTGATGACAAAGTTAACTCCATAGTCGAAACTATCTATAACATGTAAGACTTCGATGGATAATTTCATCTTATTTGCAATCATGATTGCGCCGGATAACGTTTGCTCCGATTTCTCGGTGAATTCGGTTGGAATTATAATCTTTTTCATGCGAATGTCTGATTTGTTTATGTGGAACTTGATTTTGTGAGTGCTAATTTAAGAATTATTTTTTTCAAAAAAATTAAAATAAGATATAAAAGCCGTTTTTTTAAGAAACATTAAATCCGACGGATAAACAAATTTTGAGATGCGTGATTCTTTAAATCATAGAAACACGGCACCATACTTTATAAAAAAAAATCTCCAAAAAAATTGGAGATTTTTTTTTATTTTATGCTTGAAAAAAATTATTCTGCAAACACTTCAATATTAAAAGCAGCTTTAACTTCTTTGTGAAAATGAACTTTTCCCGTGTAAGTTCCTACTTCTTTGATCGCATTGCCGTCTATAGAGATCTTTCTACGATCAATTTCCAAATTGGTTTGTTCTTTAAGCGCATCAGCAACTTGAACAGTAGTAACCGAACCGAAAATTTTACCTTTTTCAGATGCTTTTGTACCTATTTTTAAAGTAATACCTTCAATTTTCGAACAAAGCTCTTGTGCTTCTTTAAGTATTTTTTCAGCTTTAAATGCTTTTTGCTTAAGGTTTTCGGCTAAAATTTTTCTATTGGTTTCGGTGGCTGCTTTAGCCATTCCTTTTGGGAATAAATAGTTACGAGCGTAACCGTTTTTCACATTTACTACCTCATCCGTAAATCCGAGATTAGCAATGTCTTGTATTAAGATAACTTCCATTGTTCCTTGTTTTAAATTATTTCAACAAATCTGCTACGTAAGGCATTAACGATAAGTGACGAGCTCTTTTTACAGCCTGAGCCACCTTGCGTTGGTATTTTAAAGAGGTTCCGGTAACTCGGCGAGGTAAAATTTTACCCTGTTCGTTAACGAATCTGAGTAGGAAATTTGCATCTTTATAGTCAATGTATTTGATTCCCATTTTTTTGAATCTGCAATACTTTTTCTTTCTAATATCTACCGCTATCGGGGTTAAATATTTAATTTCGGTTTGATTTGCCATTGTTCAATCAGGTTTAGTTTTGTTTGCTCTCCTGAGCATTCTTTTTGTTGTCGCGCTTCTTTTCGTTATAGATAACAGCGTGTTTGTCCAATTTTACGGTTAAGAATCGTAAAATTCGTTCGTCTCGTTTAAGTTGAATTTCAACTTTAGCGATAATTTCACCTGCAGCTTTATACTCGATTAAGTGATAAAAGCCGGAACTCTTTTTTTGAATTGGGTAAGCTAATTTGCGCAAACCCCAGTTTTCCTGATGGACAATCTCTGCACCGGCTTCGGTGAGAAACTTCTCATACTTGCTAACCGCTTCCTTCATCTGATCGTCAGACAAAACGGGAGTCATAATGAAAACGGTTTCATACTGATTTGACATAATTGTTTAACTTTTAATGGTTAATTTGTTTGTTTTGTATTTAAGACCGCAAAATTACACTTTTTCTTTTTATCACACAACCCTTTAACGTTTTTTTATTCGTAAAATCAATAGATTATACCTTATTTTATACTGACAATTAAATAAACCGTGCTTTTTTACCGATTTGTTTGTCTCATTTTTTTGTTATAAGTTTGTATGATAAATGGTGAACGGTGAAAAGTGGACAGTTCACGGTGAAAGAAAAATGCTAAATTTCACGTTTCACAAATAATCTTTTCACGTTCTTTCTCAATTCTTACTTGAATATTCTTAATTCTTATAAAATGAAAAAAGTAATCCACACAAACAACGCTCCTAAAGCTATCGGCCCATACAGCCAAGCTATCGAAGCCAATGGCATGGTGTTTATCTCCGGACAAATTCCGGTTAATCCGCTATCGGGCCAGGTTCCGGAAGGAATAGAAGCTCAAACCGAACAGGTAATGAAAAACATCGGTGCTATTTTGGCAGAGGCAGGCCTCGATTTTTCTAATGTCGTAAAAACTACTTGCTTGTTAAGCGACATGGATAATTTTCAGGCAATGAATGCGGTATATGCTACCCGCTTTCCCGAAAATCCGCCGGCACGCGCTGCTTTTGGCGTAAGTCGTTTACCATTAGGCGTTTTAGTAGAAATTGAATCGATTGCAGTGCGATAATCGCTGAAAAATGAAATTTATAAAGCAGGGCTGTTCGGATGGATCAGTTCTGCTTTTTTGTTGATTGGTTTATTGTTGATAAGTTGATAGAAAAACCGGAAACACCAGTAGTAGTAATCGGATGACTTGAAGTCATCCGATTACTCTAATCGCTAGTTTTCGTTGTTTTTCGAGGATCCACTAAAAAATTAAAGGATCGAATAGGAGTAGTCTTTATTGGTTTTCTTTATTTACATCATTCCTAATATTGTATTGTTCCACCGATTTTCATATTGCCCCAACCGGTTCGGCAAGCTCGTTTCGGCAGGCTCAACGCATAGCACTGCATAGCCTAAAGGGTGATGAAAATCAGAGATTCTCAACGTAGTTTAAATAATGACTTGGATTGGCTTTGTCGGTACAGATGCTCCGCTTCGCTCAGCATGACAAAGCAATTAGTGTGAAGAAAATATTATTGTTTCCCTTACAACCTTCTTTTTCCCTTTCGCCTTTTCCCTTTATAGACTTTCACCTTTATGGACTTTTCCCTCTTACCTGACCACACTTATACTTCCTTGGCACTCCTTCGATTCCCCGGTAGCAGAGATTGGCTTTGTCAATACAGATGCTTCGCTTCGCTCAGCATGACAAAGCAATTAGTGTGAAGAAAATATTATTGTTTCCTTTACAACCTTCTTTTTCCCTTTCGCCTTTTCCCTTTATAGCCTTTCACCTTTATGGACTTTTCCCTCTTACCTGACCACACTTACACTCCCTTGGTACTCCTTCGATTCCCCGGTAGCAGAGATTGGCTTTGTCAATACAGATGCTTCGCTTCGCTCAGCATGACAAAGCAATTAGCGTGAGGAAAATATTATTGTTTCCCTTACAACCTTCTTTTTCCCTTTCGCCTTTTCCCTTTATAGACTTTCACCTTTATGGACTTTTCCCTCTTACCTGACCACACCTACACTCCCTTGGTACTCCTTCGATTCCCCGGTAGCCGAGGTTGCTTTTACAACATAAAAGTAAACCCCATCGGCAATGTCTTTGGCAGGCCAGTTATTACGATAATGATTGTTTTGATAAACGATTTTTCCCCAGCGGTTAAACAGTTGCAAATTTAACGATAATTCAGGATCTCCCTGAATGACAAAAAAATCGTTGGAACCATCGCCATTCGGGGTGATGACGTTGGGTATATGCAGGCAGAAAGGATCCACGGTGATAAAGCAGGTGTCGGCGGTTTCGTTGAACTTGAAATCCTTTTGCTTAAGTACATAATATGTGGACGTGTCTGCCACGATGGTGATGGAGCCTTGGTTGCCGATGATATTTCCTGCGGCATCTTTCCACTCGTACAGGTATTGCGGGCGGGTTTGCGAACCGAGGGTAACGGTTTCGCCTTTGCATGGCTTTTGGTCGGGAACATTGGCCGGATACTCCGGAGTATCGCACTCATATACGGCTACGTCGTCGATAAAATAATAGGTTTGCCAACCAAGAGTTTGCCCAGTATTTTCTGAAATCACCTGTGGTGTGGTTTTAAAATTCCCAAGGGTAAGAAATTGTTCTCCGCCTTGAGCCATATAACTCATGGTTACCTTAATCCAATTTGACGTATCTTTTATTATGTTTCCGGCAATATTACAAACAAAATTTGGGCAGGGCAACAACATAATATTGGGATCCTGACAAAGTAAACTGTCTGTTGAAATACAGGCGCAAAGTGCATCAATAGCATAAGTAGAATATCCAACTAGAGAAACATAATAAGAAATACAATAGGTTGTGTTTGGACTTAACAATTGCGTTAATTTAACTTTGTCATATTCTCGATATTCATAATTGGCACTTGGACTTGAATATATAGCAAAACCGGCCATCCCATTTCCTGTATGAGGGATTTGGGTTTGATAAAAATGCCATACTCCTCCCAAAGTTGAGTCACACATATTAAAAAAGTCCCCTTCTGAGTGGTTAATTGCTTCACAATACCAAAAAAATGCTAAATTTATTTGATTCATACTTTGAGGACATTGTGAAAATTCTTCAAAACTTGGATTAGGAACCAAGTTTTGGGCATAAAAAACACCTTGTGTAAGAATAAAGAATATTATTAGTATGGTTTTCTTCATATAAAAAAGCATTACGGGAATATTCCCGTAATGCAAAGATAAAAGAATTGTTATTGTTTAATAACAGAAATTTTAGAAGAAGAGATTATTTTCTCTCCGTTTTTAATTACACAAAGATATAAACCCTGTTTAATATCTTTCAGGCTAATGGAAGTATTGCTCGATTCCGAATTAATGGCAGCGCCAAACACCAACCGTCCGGTAATGTCGTAAAGCTCAATTTTGCTGTTCGGTGCAAAATTACCGGTTGAAACAACGGTTAGCACATCGCTTGCCGGATTGGGATAATATTGAATATTCTCTTTATCCGGGGCGGTTTTAAGCGGAATTATTATATTGTCGCGATGCATCAGTTCGGGGTCGTAATTAAGGATGGCGCGGGCAATATAAACGGCTTCGCCACCGATATTGGGAGCCATATCGGCAATGGTGTAAAGCTCATCAATCAATTCGGTCGATGGTTGTATTTCTTTCACCACGTTGTTTAAATAAACAGCATTGACAAATTTACGATAAGTTTCCATCTCGTTTACAGGTGCCAGCATGTTGTTCAATACAATGGCACTGTCGATGGTGGTGTCGTTTTGCGCCAGTTCGTTAATTTTTGCAATCAACGGAATATTCAGGTATAACCCTTGCCCGTCTTGCGAAATTTCCGTTGCAAATTGTTCGGCATTGCTGCTAAATAGCATCGACATGTACAAATAGCGCATTTGAACGGCTAAATTTGCACTATCGGGGATGATTGTTTCCATAATAGAAGTGCTATCAGTATTTGCTGTATTTTCATCATCTCCGCCTTTACTTCCACATGGAGAAGGATAGTTAGATGGCAATTGAGACATTGCAGCAAAAGAAGTTGCTGGATTTGGAATACCTACATTTGGATAATAACTGTTTGTTCCAGCTCTATAATACCAATTTCTTGATGGATATATTGTTGAGTTTGCATCCCCAGTAATCCTATATGTATTAATTCCATTATCCGGGCTTGGGTGGTCGGTCCATTGGTTATCGTTTGGCATGGCAGAAGTGCCTTGGTTGTTGTAAACGGTAGCCACAGTCCCCGAATTTGGCAAATAAAATCCGTAATAGTTCTGGGTTAGGGTGTTGCATTGAAACTGTGTACCCGTTTGCAGCCCTTCGGCCCAAATACCGGTGCCTAACCGGGTAAGGACATTGCCCTTTACCATGCTGTTGGGGCAATCGCTAACACTTATACCGCGGTTTGTGGTTCGGGTAGCCGAGGTGTTAAGAGCCGCACAACTAATTTGGTTGTTGCCGTTAATTGAAATATAGTCGCAGCCGGTTGCCACTATTCCCTTGCATGCACTGTTTCCGGTTATCCCAATGGTATTGTCGTGGATATCCACTTTGTTGGTAGCATCCGATTTACAGTTTGTAATACTAATACCAAAACCTGCAGCAGGAACACCGGTGATGTCGTTTTGCTTTATCGTGGTGTTTTTAACTTCCGGCAATGCGTTTATGATGTAAATTCCCTGTTGGGCCCCGTTTATCGTGTTGTTGGCAAATGTAGATCCGTTTACCATATCGCGGCAAAGAATTCCGCATGTGGTCGTGTTAATCGTGTTATAGGAAACGGTTTGCAATGCTTTGTATCCATAGTAGGCTTTATCGCAGTTGGTAAACTTGTTTTGGTTTGTGATGTCGCTGGTAAGCCGAACTACCGGAGAGTACGTTAATACTTGTTGTATTCGAGCCACATGAACGGCCGTTTCGCACACCAAACTAATATAATCGGCCGGATAGGAAATAGGGCATAAGATGAGGGAGGTTCTTTTTATGTTTTGGAAAGTGTTTTTATTAAGGGTGATATACGAGTTGTACGATTGTACCCCGCAAAACAAGTTGTCAAAAGTATTTTCTGCTTGTGCATTCGAACCGATGGTTAACTCGTAAACATTGTAGGTATATATGCCGGTGTACGACTTTTGGCCGGCATAAGGCGCAATTAGGCCGTTTACATTTTTAAAGGTGGAACCATACACGATTCCCGGATGATTTGTGGGATTCAAGAACGGGTGATACCCGGTTACCTTAATGGCAATGTAATTATCCTTAAAAGTAGAGTTTGTTATTTCAAAATTGCCTCCGTTTGTAGAGTTAACCGCATTTATTGCACCACTAATTTCGCCTGCACTTGAAAGTCTTACTTTGCTTTGTGTGCTGCCTGTATATATGCCATCCCACATATAATTGCAGCCGGCGGTAAAGGTCGAATTGCTAGTACTTACGGTAAATGTATAGGGCGCATTTACAATAATCTTTGCTTCTTGCCCCATGATGAATTTTGTATTGGATTGTGCGATGTCGCTGTCAATTGTAACCGTTCCGTTAATATAAACCACTCCATCCGGAAAATTTGAGGTAATTGTTTGGTTTGCATAAACATTATCGTACGTGTTTGGTTTTTGACAACATTTCCAAACTTTAAAACTTGTCACGGTTCCGCAGGCATCGGTTACATTAACATAAGCAGGAGTAGCGTTTGTAAGGTTGCTGTTGTTCCATACCACGGTTGCACTCGTGTTGTTGTAAGTTATCGTTCCTCCGTTTGCCGGAGAAATTGCCCACTGGTACGTTTGGTTGGGATCGGGATTGGATATGGAATAGGTGGAAGTGGAAGTGGCGCTGCAAGTATTATGATTTCCTGTAATATCGACCGTTAGGGCTCCAACATGTATTTGTTTAGTATAGGTACGGGTTTGAGGCATCGAAAGGTAGTTGTAATTTAGGGTCAGTGTTACAGTATAGACACCGGACGAACCGTACGTGTGAGTTGTGCTTGTCTGGCTTGGAGATAAACTTCCCGATGTTTGTCCGTCGCCATAGTTCCATGCAATGGATGTAAGTGTTTGATAGCATGTTTGAGCACTATAAGTGATTGTTGCATTGTTTCCACAGATAACACCGGTTTGAATGCTAACCGTGGGTATTCGTGTAACGTGGATATTGTCAATCATAACGTAAGGGTCATTTTGGTTTACCTGATCCTGATACGGCATAACGATTAATCTATAGGCACCGGTAGTATTGTTGGTAAAAGAGCCGATTGCGGTTGTCCAGCTACCGGTATTGTTGATGTTGGTAATGTTAAGTGCATTTACATCTGCACCTATCAGCTGATTATCCAAAGCATTAAAGCCCTGTGGCGCTATATCCACCAGTAAATGATCGCATGAACCTGTTCCTATGGATCCCCGCTTGTACGAAATTCCAACATCATAGGTCCCGGCAGGCAACGTGATGTTTTGGAAAATACCTTCCCCTTCTTGGGTTGTTCCATTACTTCGAGCAAACATATTTGCATATCCGGCATCGGGGCCTGGAGGGGTTGCTACTCCCGTATTTGCTAAAGGCGTTAAGTGATAAGAGCCCCAGGCGCAAATTAAATGTGGAAACGTAAACGGGCTATTGAAGCTATTAAGGAAATTCGGATTCGCCATGGATAAGAAATTGCTGTTTTGAACAATATTATCGCATGTATTAGACGGACAGTTCCAACTTACATCTTTTGCTTCCGAAACCAGTGATTGCAAGTTGAAAGAATCGGGTTTAGCCGTAAATAAGAGTTTTAAAAAGTACTGTTGCCCTTGAATAATGCTATCGTAAATAATAACGGAATCCTGAACAAGCTGTACCAACTGGGTACAACTACCGCTATATAAGGTTGCATTAATAAGCTCAGGCTTGGTGCTTGCAGTATCTGCAACATTAACTGTGGCATAATACATCGTGGAAGTATCGCCTACAAACGTTAACCAATACTCGCTGGCATTGGGGGTAATGGTAGTCCACTGCAAATTTATGCTTGGAGTATGAGCCGCTGCAGTTTGACATGTACTCTGACTTTTTCCGGCAAAGGGGAGCAAAAGCAGGGCGAGAATTAAAGCCGATAGCGGCTTTTTCGCTTTTTGGCGGAGTTGCGGGGTTGTGTGTTGAAATGCACACGGAGGGTGTTTTTTCATAACTTTTTTGTTTTTTGTTAATATATAAAGTTGATTTTACGAAGCAAATGTATTGTTTTTTATTTTACAAAATCAAATGTATTTATTAAATTCTAGGATATAATTTGTTAATAATTGATATATTATTGAATATTAAATATTTAATATTTGCTACAGGCGATCCGTATTGCCAATAAATAAAAAAATTAATTAGAATTTATTTATTTAAAAGTACAAATTACGTGTCTTACTCCAAAATCTGGGCGTTGAAATGGCCTGCAAATGTTTGTTCTTTTTGCATTGTTGTCCTTTAAAGACAGATATAAATTTTCAATCAATATTGTCTATCTGATAAAAATTAAATTTAACAATGAGATTCTTCACTATCGTTCAGAATGACAATGATTTATGTTAATAAATTAAAGAGCTAATTGTATTGAAAATTAATCGGACAACGGTTACGCTTTTAGTCAAAACACAAGTCCCCCTTAACGAATGGACTAGCATTAATAGCAAAACCGGAAATCAGTAAAAAGGTGAAAGTCATAAAGTGAAAAGTAAAACACACACTTGGCAATCCGCCCATCAACTCATTAATTTTTTTGTTTATAGGTTTATTAGTTTATACAGTTGATAGGGAAACCCATCACGCTTTCCCGAAAAACAGTCCGCCATACTTCGGCAGGCTCAGTACAGGCCTGGCGGATCGTCGTTTTTCGAGGATCCACGAATTTTTACAAAAATCATAGATTTTTTAAAATTCGGGACGCGTTAGACTCGCTTCGCGATAAACTTATCAACCCATCAACTTATCAGCCTATCAACTATTAACAATCTTTCGATGCTTTAATAAAACCAATCTTCAGACTTCCAAAATAAATCGTCAGGGTTACCGCAATTCCCACCATCGCTCCGCCAAGGATATCCAAAGGATAGTGTACGCCCAGATAAATTCTACTGTATGCAACTACGGTTGCCCATAAAAACAGCCAGCCCCAATGTTTTGATTTCCGTCGAAGAAATAAAAAAGCAAGGGTGGCAATGGCAAAACAGTTTGCGGCATGCGACGAGACAAAACCATACATTCCCCCCACGATATTCGCTGCCATCGGCATATCGGTACACATGCACCTGAGCGGCCAGTTCGGTGTTGTGACTTGGGCGATATCGTTTAACGGAATTTTTGATAATTCCGGAACTTACCCAGTCGCTGAGACCTATAACGATGATAATTAAAGCGAGAATTCGCAAAAACTCTTTTTTATAGGTTTTAAAAAGTTGATATAGAATAAACAAATAAAGTGGAATCCAAAGCCATTTAGAGGAAATAATCCACATCATTTCGTCACCCCACGGACAGTGAAATCCGTTGAGCCGAAGAAATAACTGTTGATCTAATGACTCAATTTGCTGAAACATCTACTCTTTATTTATCGTAGCCCAAATTAAGTCTTTGAGTTCCATTAGATTCTTTTGCGTATGCGAGGATATCATAATGGTAGGAGCGTCTGTCGGGAGCTTTTTTGCAATTGCTTTAAGCTCGGATTCGCTCAGGATGTCGCATTTGGAAATGGCAACAATTCTTCTTTTGTCAAGAAGTTCCGGGTTGTATTTTTTGAGTTCGTTGAGTAAAATCTTGTACTCTTTTTTTATCGACTCCGAATTTGCCGGAATCATAAAGAGGAGGGTGGAGTTTCGCTCGATATGACGTAGAAATCTCACTCCGAGGCCTTTGCCTTCGGCAGCACCTTCAATAATTCCCGGGATATCGGCAATGACAAAAGATCTGAAATCGCGATATTTTACCATGCCCAAATTAGGAACTAACGTGGTAAAAGGGTAATCGGCAATTTCGGGACGTGCATTGGAGATTACCGAAATCAAAGTTGATTTGCCGGCATTTGGAAATCCAACCAGCCCGATATCTGCAAGTAATTTCAGTTCCAGGATTTTCCAGCCTTCGGTGCCTTCTTCTCCGGGTTGAGCAAAACGAGGGGTTTGGCGGGTAGCTGTTTTAAAGTGCTGGTTCCCTTGTCCTCCGCGTCCGCCTTTCATGAGCAATAGTTCTTGCTTATCTTCGGTAATTTCACCTTCTATTTCACCGGTTTCGGCATCTTTAATCACCGTGCCGATGGGAACTTGTACGTAAACATCTTCGCCCATGGCTCCCGAGCATTGATCTTTACTGCCGTTTCTTCCATCGGTGGCCATAATATGTTTCGTGTATTTTAAGTGTAACAGCGTCCAAAGCTGGGAGTTGCCAACCAGAATAATATGCCCGCCCCTGCCGCCATCACCGCCATCGGGACCTGCTTTCGGGTTGCCCGAAAGACGTGATAAGTGAGCGGAACCGCCACCACCGTTGCCCGAACGAAGAAATATCTTTACGTAATCGATAAAATTTGAATTCGACATTTTAACCTTGCTTTTTTTATGATATTAAACTGAAAATCAATAATATACGGCTATGTTTATTACGAGGTGAGCTTTTAACTTTATTAACTTTCAATCCCGCAAAACCAGTCCGCCAGCTGGCGGATCATAGTTTTGCGAGGACTCACGAAAAATTACAAAAATCGCAGATTTTTGATTTTTCGAAGCTTTATAGACTTTATTTACTTTCAACTTTATAGACTTTACGAACTTTAGACTTTACGAACTTTATGGACTTTATAGACTTTCGACTTTCTAACTGCCGCACAAAGGTACTACTTTTTTCCCTGCTTTATCTCATCAATTAGTCCGAAAATTTGTTTGGAAACTTCCTCTATTGCATTGTTTGTATTAATGGAAGCTAATTTTCCCTGAGCCAGAAAGAATTCGGTAAGTATATGCGTGTGCTTGTAGTAGTTTAATATGCGTGTATTAAAGACTTCGTCGTTGTCATCAGCCCGATTGTCAATAATTGCGCGCTTATACATCCGGGCCATCAGCACTTCTTCGGGAGCGTATAGGTAAAAGGCAATATCAATGGACCGATTATGTTTTTCGAGATATTTTGTGAATATTTCGGCTTGTGCCAGCGTGCGGGGAAAACCGTCAAAAAGATAGCCTGCAGGGGAGGGTATTTTCGTTATGTGTTGGTATAGAATTTTCATAGTGATGCTGTCGGGAATAAAATTCCCACAATCAATAAGCTGCTTTGCCATAATTCCAATCGGACTTTCTTTTTCAATTTCGGATCTAAAAAGTTCTCCTGTGGAAATATGGGTAAGATGAAAATAATTGCTGATGAGATGAGAATGGGTGCCTTTTCCACTGCATGGAGGGCCTAACATGACTATATTTATCATAAATTAATCGTTTAATTTCCGAAGTCTAATAAATGATCAACAGTACCTCAGTACTATCTTATTTTTTTAAACCATTTTTCAATTACGGTCGATAAGTATTCGTTAATTTCTAATTTCTCTCCCAAACCGCTAACGGTAGTGAATTTGCGCTGTTTTTTGTAGTACTCGGTTACCGGCTTTGTTTGAGTTTCGTATTCTTCCATCCGTCGAATAATTAAATCGGTATTAAAGTCGTATGCTCTTTTTTTGTCTGTTTTAGATCGAGCCGAAAGACGTTTAAAACATTCAAGCATGGGTACATCCAAATTGATAGCAATGGAAACCGAAGTTTTCATTCGTAGCAACATCCCGTCGAGGATATAGGCCTGAACAATAGTGCGTGGAAATCCTTTAAAAATAAAACCTTTTGCCGATGGATGAAGTTTGATCTCATCCTCCAGCATGTGAATAATAATCTCATCGGGAACATTGAGTCCCGTTTCGAGGTACGGAGCTACTTTTTCTCCAAGTTCCGTTTTGTTTTTGATTTCATTGCGCAACAGATGCCCGGTGGATATATAAACTAAGTTGAACTTTTTTGCTAACAAATGTCCTTGAGAGCCTTTTCCTCCTCCGGGGCGACCGATAAGAACAACGTTGAGAAGCGTTTCTTTCAGTGCCGTTTCAATTGCGTGATTAATGCGTCCAAAAACAGCATCAAGTTCACCAACGCCATTAATCTCGTAGTAGATGTTTTTTTCCTGATAAAATTTAGCAACAGGAGTGGTCTTTTCGTCATACTCTTTAAGCCGGAAATCGATTACCGCTTCGGTGTCGTCCATTCTATTAGAAGATTCAGCTCGTAACAAGAGTCTTTCTTTTAATTGATCACGTGGAACTTCCAAACTAATCATGCAGGACAACTCGGTGTTGAGTTTCATGAGTAATCCTTCTAAAATATAGGCTTGAACCATTGTTCGTGGAAATCCGTCGAAAAGAAATCCGTTGGCATCGGGATTCGTCTTTATGTTATCTTCAATAATTTGAACGATCAGATCGTCGGGAACAAGTTCGCCTCGGGCAATAATGCTTTTTGCCTTGTTTCCAATCTCAGTATCACGCTCAATTTCACGACGTAAAATTTCACCTGTTGACAGATATACCAAATTGTATTTGTCAATAATTTTTTTCGATTGAGTTCCTTTTCCTGCTCCGGGTGCACCAAATAATGCAATATTTAACATGTGCGTATTTTTAAGTTGCGGATAAAGTTAACGCCGGCAGTATAATTTTGTTTATTCCTGATCAAATAATTGATAAATGTCGGGTAAATTTCTGCCTAGCTCATCATAATCCAAGCCATAACCGACGATAAATTTATTGGGAATTTCCATTGCAATATAATCAATGGGAGTATCTGATTTGTAAGCCTCTTTTTTAAATGTAAGGGTTGCCACTTTGATGCTTGATGGATTCGATTCGTTTAATTGTTTCATTAAAGATGAGATGGTAAGCCCGGTATCAACGATGTCTTCAATAATAATGAGATCACGGTTATTAATATCCGTATTAAGCCCGATTAATGATTTCACCTTATTTGTAGAGGTTAACCCTCCTTCGTACGAAGAAACTTTTATGCAACTGACTTCACACTGAATCGTAAGCTTTTTAAGTAAGTCGGAAGCAAAAAGAATAGCTCCATTAAGAACAACCAAAAAGATTGGAGTTTTGCCTTTATAATCACTGTTGATCTTTTGAGCAAGATCTGTAACAGCTTTGTCTATTTCGTGTGCAGTAATGTATTTGACAAAAGTTTTGTCCTTGATTGAAATCTTATCCATTTTTCTTGTTTCTTTTTGCAAAACTACTATTTTTTTACTTATCATGCAAATTCATATAAACAGATCATTTTCTTGTGAGTTTTAAGTATTAAAGCGATGCATGATCTGGATACCAAGGAATGTAAAAGGCTCAAACATAAAAAAACAATTGCCTAAATCTAAAATTTTACAGCAATTATTTAGACAATTTTAGAATTATATTTTAGACGAAAACAATCTATAACAAAGAGATTTACTTAAATTAATTAATAGAAATAAAAAACACCGGATTTTGAGTGGCTAAAAATTATTAAATTACGCTATTTCAACAAGAAGAAACCCGCTTTTTTTTATTAATACCAGACATCAAAACAATAATTACCCGTGTCTCATTGTTTGGTTATTTTAGGTCTTTGAAGTAAATATATTTTAATGTAACTTTGCCACATAAAATTATAATATGAAAATTAAAGGAACAACCCGTTTATCGGAAAAAACAATTGTGATTTTTTTTGCATTTATCGCCATAATGCTGATTAGTGCAAAAACGCATGTACAGGGACAAAATGTTTCCACTTATTCTTTTGCTGAAACATCGGAGACATATAATGCTATCTCCGGAACAACAATTCTTGCAGGATCTATAGATGACAATGTGTCTTCGCTGACAAACATCGGATTTACTTTCACTTATCATGGGGTGGCATATACTCAGTTCGCTGCGGAATCAAACGGCTACATTATTCTTGGAGGAACTACAACATCCACATCTCCGTTGTCTTCCGTTCCAAATGCTATCGCCTTTGCCGGAGGAGATGGAAAAACAAATGCGGATGTAACCTACCTAGTGTCGGGCACTGCACCAAACAGGGTGTTGACAATTCAATATCCCAATTGGTACATATATTACAGTGCAACAACAGAAACACTAAATGCTCAAATTAAGTTATACGAAACAAGCAATATTGTTCAAATTGTATATGGACCTTCTACACAGTCCACATCCTATACCCGGCAAGTAGGTATTACGGGAGATGCGGTAACCGATTTTAATAACCGCACATCAACTACAAGCTGGTCTGCTACAACCGCCGGAACTACAAACTCCGCTACCATGTCTTGGTCATCCGGTGTTTACCCTGCAAGCGGACAAACTTATACATGGACTCCACCTCCAGCTTGCACTGGTATGCCGACTCCCGGAAACACGCTTTCTTCTTCAAATCCGGTATGTTCGGATGCCATTTTTGTTTTATCTTTATCAAACACATCTACTTATTCGGGAATGACCTATCAATGGCAGTCTTCTCCTGATGGGACGGCCTGGACAAATATTTCCGGAGCTACTTCGGCTACTTGTTCTGTAACACAAACAACAGCAACTTATTATCGTTGTTTTGTAACATGTACCAATGGCAATCTAACGGAATATTCCACATCATTAAATATATTGATGAATATTCCAACAAGTTGTTATTGTACTTCGAGCGCCACAAGCACCAGTGATATGGATATTTCAAATATTACTTTTGGAACCATAAATAATACTTCGGCAACGGTTTCCTTAACCGGGACCCAGGGAATTGCTGTTGGTACAGCTGGTATGTATAGCGACTGGAGATCTTCTACGGTGCCTCTTCCTGCTATACAGCAAGGGTCGTCCGTTCCATTCTCTTGTGTCATTGGTGGGTCGGCATACAGTCATCGGGTGGATGTTTATTTCGATTTTAATCATGATGGCGATTTTACGGATGCAAATGAGTCCTATTCAATTTTTGCTTATGCCAATCCGACTTTGCCAAACACAACGACTGTTAATATTACAATTCCACTCTCTGCAACCATCGGCAATACTTTAATGCGGGTGGTTTGTGTGGAATCTTCTTCTTCTTCTCCATGTGGCACGTACACATGGGGCGAAACGGAAGACTATTATGTGAATATCACGCTTGCGCCGCCTTGTTCGGGGATGCCTACCGGTGGAACCACGGCTTCGGTTCCAACAGCCGATTGTTCGGGTGGTGTGTTAAGTATTACCGGATCAACTGTTGCATCAGGTCTTGTTTATCAATGGCAGTCTTCTCCAACCGGATCCGCACCGTGGACGGATATTGCCGGAGCCACGGGAGACACTTACACGGCAACAACCCCTGGAATTTATTATCGCAGGGTAATTATATGCACAAGCAGCGGTAGCAGCGAATACTCTTCGTCAATTTTATACACCAGTTCCGCTCCGGTAAATGATGAATGTGAAAACGCTGTATTATTAACGGTAAACCCTACAAGCACATGCACTTCTTATACTTCGGGAAGCGTTACTTGTGCTTCTGCTTCGCCTCAGGCAAACTCATGTTCCGGGACTGCAGATGATGATGTTTGGTATAAATTTGTTGCTACGGATACCACTCATACCGTTTCTTTATCAAATGTAGCGGGTTCTTCCACGGATATGTATTTTTCCGTATTTAGCGGTTCTTGCACCTCCCCTACCAACATCTTGTGCAGCAGCAATAATTCGGCACAAGCACATGGATTGGTTATTGGAGACACCTATTATATAAGGGTTTTTACCTATACTTCAACAACGGGTCAAACCTCTACTTTCGATTTGTGTGTGAGTTCTATTGTACTTGAGCCGAATGCGTTTTGCACCGGATCGGATCCGTTTTGTACTGGTACCACTTATAATTTCCCGGCTAATGTAAATGCAGGTGTCGGTCAATCGGGACCGAATTATGGATGCTTATGTACTCAGCCCAACCCTGTGTGGTATTATCTGCGAATTGCAAATCCCGGATCACTCTCCATTAATATTGCAAGTTCCTGCGGAGATGTTGACTATGCCGCTTGGGGACCTTTTCCGGCACTCACATGCGATACTGCGGATTTAACCTCAACTGGAGCCATTTGCACTACAACTCCATATTCAGCTCCTGCTGGGAATATGGTTGATTGTTCATATAGCACTTCTACAACGGAAACATTGGATATTCCGAATGCATTGGTCGGTCAATATTATTTGGTGATGATTACAAATTATGCAAATTGTTCGGGAAATATTACATTCAACCAAGTAGGCGGAACCGGCGGAACGGATTGTTCAATTCTTACGCCTCCGGTAACCAATAACGGGCCACTATGTGTAGGACAGACTTTGCTGCTAACTGCAGATTCTATTGCCGGAGCCACTTATTCATGGACGGGACCCGATGGATTTGCCTTAACTACAGCAGATCATTCCATTTCAATTGCAAATGTTACGGCCGCGAATGCCGGTATCTATTCATTAATAGTTTACGATGCGCACGACACCAGCAATGTTGCAACTACGACGGTAGTTGTTTATGAAAATCCAATAGCAACCATTACAAACAACTCAGGAACAAATATTCTCAACTGCAATACAACATCCATAAACGCGACAACCGGAACCGGAGATACTTATGCCTGGAGTGGAGGTACCACAACTACAACAGCAACCAATACTTTTACCGCTCCCGGTACTTATGTGGTTACCGTAACCAATGGCGGATTGTGTGCAAACACGGACAGCATTACAATAATTCAAGATACTATACGGCCGGTAGCTGTAATTAACAATCCGGGGGGAAGCACGGTGCTAACATGTACCACTACTTTGATCTCCGTTGTGGCAGGTACCGGTGACACTTATGCATGGAGTGGCGGTGCCACGCCAACAACTGCCGCCAATAGTTTTACCGAACCGGGAACATATACCGTAACCGTAACTACAGCAAACGGATGTACCGCAACTTCAGATATTACGATTACACAAGAAGCTCAGGTAGCGCTTTCACTATCAAACACAGTTCCGGATCATTGCGCACAAGGCATTGGCGAGGCAACCGTAACTGCTACCGGAGGTAGCGGCGTTTATACGTTTACCTGGGACGGTATAGAGTTACCACAGGGATCGGGTGCTGTTAATCATGCTACTAATCTGTTTGCAGGTACATATCTGGTAGAAGTCGCCGATGGCCCATGTACAAGCAGCATAACCGTTACCGTTACCAATATTCCCGGACCTATTGCAGCGTTTGAACTCGTTCCGGCAATAGCATCCACCTCAAGGCCTGAATTCAGGTTTCAAAATGAATCAACAAACGGAGATACATATTCATGGTCATTTGGTGATGGAACCTTTAGCACAATAGATAATCCGACACATCACTATTATGGAGATGAACGTGAATTTACCGTCGTTTTAGAAGTAACAGACCGTTATGGATGCATGGATACTGTTTCACATCTGGCTAAAATCATTCAGGATCTCGAACTCTTTGTTCCCAATTCTTTCACTCCTAACGGCGATGGATTAAACGATGTATTTAAACCGTTGGGTGTAGGGTATATCGAATCGGGATATCAAATGGTAATCTATGACCGTTGGGGAGAACAAGTGTTTTCTACAAACCAGATCGATAACGGCTGGGATGGTCGTGTAGATGGGAAAAAGTTGGATATAAACGGAACCTTTACCTATCGAATTGTAATTTACGATTTAAGGGGGAAAGATTTTGTATATGTCGGGAAAGTTACACTTTTAGGATCTAAAGCATCGGGAAACTAACTAACTTAAAAATAGATTTTGAATAAAAAAAGAGGATATAAATCCTCTTTTTTTATTCAAGGCATATTGATGTTATCCTACAACTTGCTTATATATGCTTTGAAAATCAATTATTTGAGACCATTTATCAAAAAGGCGGGGGAATTCAATGAAAAAAGAGGTTTTTAACGCTGATTTTATTAACTTTGCCAAGAGTAAAAAATGTAAAACATAAACTAAAGAGATGAATCCAAAAGTGAGTATTATAATGGGGAGTACTTCCGATTTAAAGATCATGGAAGATGCAATGAGTTTTTTAGATGCAATGGAAATTCCATTCGAAGTGAATGCGTTTTCTGCTCACAGAACCCCCGAATTAGTTGAAAAATTTGCTTCTACGGCTTATGATAGAGGCGTTCGTGTAATTATTGCCGCAGCTGGTGGTGCAGCACACCTTCCCGGAGTTGTAGCCGCTTTTACTCCGATACCCGTAATTGGTGTTCCGATAAATTCCTCAAACTCGATAAGTGGCATTGACTCGCTGTTGTCGATTGTACAAATGCCCTCGGGTATTCCAGTGGCAACAGTAGCTATAGATGGAGCTCGAAACGCGGCCATATTGGCCATGCAGATTTTAGCGGCCGGCGATACTGTTTTACATACAAAACTTCTTACATTTAAGAATGATTTGAAAGAAAAAGTGGTTAAAGCCAATAGTCAACTGGCTGAGCTAAATTACAAATTCATTGTTAAATAAGTAAGCAATTGCTGAAATAGTCCGTATTTTTCAAAACAGTTATTATAAGCTACATATCGCACTGAGTTCATCGAAGTGTGTGAAAAGTTTATGCTATATTGTTTGGATTAACTCAGCACAATAACTGTTTAATTTAGGGTCTAAATAGGATTTTTTGCGATAACTTCATTCTAACAAAAAGTCCCATTTCCTAAGAGAATCGAAGAATTATTCCGCTCAAAACCCAAACAATCGTAAATTCCCTTTCTACGAACATCGTAAAGCAAGAACATTTTAAACAATTTTATTTTCATCGAGAAATATAACTATTGTGAATAAAATCATTTAATTTTTCAATAGAATATTCGTAAATTGCACCCAATAACAAAAGCATATTAATATTAACAACAAAACATACCAAGAATTATGAAGAAACTCATACTTTCTCTATGTCTTTTTATTTTTGCGCAATATGTGCAAGCAGGCATTACCGTTACATCGCCAAATGGCAGTGAAGTGTGGGCAGGATGTACCACTCATAGTATTACATGGACATCATCTGCCGTTTCAAATTATTTTAACATCGATTACTCCACCGACAATGGGGCAAGCTGGGTTTCGGTTGCCAGTAGTTATTATGTTACCAATGGCACTTATTCGTGGACTGTTCCGAACATCAATTCTACTGCTTGTTTGGTAAGAATTACGGATTCTAACACTCCATCCATATTTGATATTAGCAACAATACTTTTTCTATTACGGCTCCACTGATTATCACTGCTGCCAACGGGGGAGAATCATGGGAAGGCGGTATTACCAAGACCATCACTTGGGTGGCTTCCGGTACCACAAGTTATTACGATTTATATTACTCTACAAACGCGGGAGCCACTTGGACAACGATAACTACAAATTACTACAGCACCACTGGGCAATACAACTGGTCGGTTCCAAATTCACCATCCACAACTTGTTTGGTTAAAGTGAGCGATCACACCAACACCACATGCATGACTGATATCAGCGATAACCTTTTCACCATCACTCCAGCAACTCCTGTAATTACGGTTACAAGCCCCAATACTGCCCTGACCCGATATATCGGCAACAATTCCACCATTACTTGGACCAGTGCCTACATTACATCCAACGCATTGAAAATCGATTACTCTATTGATAACGGATTCACATGGATTCCAATTACCACAAACACTGCCAATACCGGCTCTTATCCGTGGATTGTCCCCAACACTCCATCGACACAATGCCTGATAAAAATTACCGACTTGGGAAATCCAGCCACGTACGATATCAGCAATACTACTTTTACAATTGCACCGCCTTATATCACCGTTGCTTACCCAAATGGAGGAGAGTCGTTTGTGGGTTGCAACTCAAAAGTTATTACGTGGAATTACGCAGGCACGGGCAGCAACTTTAAAGTTGAATATTCGCTCAATAATGGCACCAGCTGGATCAGTCTCACAAACACGGCCACATCAGGTTCATTCACTTGGACCCCGGTCCCGAGTGTCGATGCTACGAATTGCCTTGTTCGTGTCAGCGATGCAGCCAATTTAACCACAAAGGATTCGAGCAATGCCGGGTTTAATATTGTCCGAAACACCGATATCGTAGTAACGGCCCCCAATGGAGGAGAAAGCTGGGAGGCAGGAACCGTAAAAACCATCACATGGGTTTCAGCCGCAACATCCACCAATTTTTCAATCTATTATTCAACAAACAACGGCGCCTCGTGGAATGCATTAGCAACCAATACCACTGCACATTCATACAGTTGGTCGGTTCCAAACTCTCCATCGACAACATGCCTAATCAAGGTAGAAGATTATTATAACACTTGCATCACCGACAATAGTGATGCAATATTCACCATTGCTCCACCGACTCCTATTATTACCGTAACTGCACCAAATACAGCCACCACTTGGTATGTCGGCAACAGCAAAAGCATTACATGGACCAGCCAATACCTGACCTCCAGCTTTGTGGCCATCCAATACAGCACCAACAACGGCTCCACGTGGTCGGATGTGACGACGATCACCGAAAATGACGGCACCTACGCTTGGGTTGTTCCAAACACCATCTCCAGCCAATGCCTTGTGAAAGTGAGCGAATACAACAATCCCGTTGTTTTTGATGTCAGCAATGTCAATTTCACCATTGCGGCTCCATTTATCACCATACAATCCCCCAATGGCGGAGAATCGTGGCTCGGATGTTCATCCCAGGCCATTTCTTGGACTTCGGGAGGCATCACCGGAACATACAACCTGTATTATTCGACCGACAACGGAACCACGTGGACTTCGATTGCCAACACTTCGTCTACCAGTTACACATGGACACCGGTCATCAGCCTTAATTCCAACCAAATGCGGATCAAAGTTTCGGACAATCTCAACACCGCCAAGGACTCTTCGGATGCCGTTTTCACGTTGAACCAGAACACAGATATCGTGGTTACATCTCCAAACGGAGGAGAAAGTTGGGAAGCCGGAACGGTAAAAACCATCACGTGGGTTTCGGCGCCGACCAGCACCCGTTTCAATGTCTATTATTCCACAAACAACGGAACTTCATGGAATACATTGGTCGGGTATACGTCGGCCACATCCTACAGTTGGACCGTTCCCAACAGCCCGTCGGCCAATTGTTTGATCAAGGTGGAAGATTATTATAACAATTGTATCTACGATAACAGCAATGCAGCATTCACCATTGCACCACCCACTCCAACAATCACCGTTACCTACCCGAATACGGCCACTACCCTTTATTCAACACGATCGGCAACCATCTCTTGGACTTCCCAATATGTAACATCGACGTATGTTAAATTGGAGTACACTACCGACAATGGTGCTTCTTGGATCGAGATCGCAGCGATTACCGAGAACGACGGCAATTATGCCTGGGTGATTCCCGCAACATATTCTAACCAATGCCGAATCCGGGTCAGCGATTATACCAATGCACTCTTGTATGACGAAAGTAACGTAAACTTCACCATTGCGCCGCCTTCCATCACAGTCACTTATCCAAACGGAGGAGAATCGTTTAAAGGATGTAGCTCACAAGCATTCACTTGGACCGCGCTCGGCACCACAAATTCTTATAAATTATATTATTCAACCAACAATGCAGCTAACTGGACATACCTAACAACAACAACATCCACATCATACACATGGAGCCCGGTACCCAGTTTAAATTCAACCCAGTGTTATTTCAAGGTTGAAGATGCCAGCTATCCATCCGTAAAAGATTCCAACAACACGGCATACACCATTTACAAGAACGTTGACATCGTGGTTACGGCTCCAAACGGCGGAGAAAGCTGGGAAGTGGGAACCGTAAAGACCATCAACTGGGTGAGCGAAACATCATCGTATCGCTACAACGTTTATTATTCAACCAATAACGGCAGCACTTGGAATACGTTGACCTCAAACACCTCTGCAAAAACATACAGTTGGACCATTCCAAACTCGCCTTCAACCCAATGCCAGATCAAGGTAGAAGATTATTACAACAACTGCATTTTCGATATCAACGACGTCAATTTCACCATTTCACCACCCACACCCGTCATCACGGTTACAGACCCTAATACGGCAACGACATACTACGTTGGAAAATCCAACAACATCACCTGGACCAGCGCTTATCTCACTTCAAGTTTCGTAGCGATAGACTATACTTATGACAATGGAAACACTTGGAACGCCATTACCAACATCACCGAAAACGACGGCTCCTTTGCTTGGACCACTCCAAACACGGTTTCTTCGAACTGCCGTATTCGCATCAGTGAATACAACAATCCGATCGTTTACGACGAAAGCAATGTGAATTTCAGTATCGCTTTACCTTATATTATAGTAACCTATCCCAACGGAGGAGAATCGTGGGAAGGATGCTCGACACAAGCTATCACATGGAATGCCGGCGGGACTTCGGGCACATACAGACTAAGCTACACCACAAACAATGGAAGTACTTGGAACACAATCACCAACATCGGTACCACCAGCTACACTTGGTCGCCAGTGCCCAGCTTAACTTCAAACCAATGTTACATTAAGGTTGAAGATTATTCAAACGCTGCCGTTAAAGACTCTAACAATGCGGCTTTCGGAATCTATAAAAACATCGACATCGTAGTCACCAATCCGAACGGAGGGGAAAGTTGGGAGGTCGGAACCGTGAAGACCATCGACTGGGTTAGTGAAGCCACATCCGCACGGTTCAATGTTTACTATTCCACTAACAACGGTACTTTATGGTCAACATTGGTCTCAAACACATCAGCACACAGTTATAGCTGGACCGTTCCCAATTTTCCATCAAACCAATGTTTGATCAAAGTGGAAGATTATTACACCAACTGCATATACGATATTAGCAATGCCAACTTCACGATATCTCCACCAACTCCGGTTATCACGGTTTCAAGTCCAAATTCAGCAACAACTTATTATGTAGGGAAATCATCTAGTATCACATGGTCAAGCGCGTACTTAACTTCAAGTTTTGTTTCTATCGACTATACTTATGATAATGGAGCAACGTGGAATTCCATTGCAACGATCACCGAAAATGACGGAAGTTATTCGTGGACTATTCCGAGTACTATTTCCTCACAATGCAGAGTGCGGGTTACCGAGTACAATAATCCGGTAGTTTATGACGAAAGCAATGTAAATTTCATCATTGCATCGCCATTCATCACCTTAACCTATCCGAACGGAGGAGAAGTTTGGGAGAAATGCACCTCGCAAAACCTGACATGGACCGCGGGCGGGACTTCCGGTACATACCGTATTTATTATTCCACAAACAATGGCGGAATTTGGAATTACATCACCAGCACATCGTCAACTTCATACACATGGAGTCCTGTATCGGCAGCTCCATCAGCCAGTTGCTTAATTAAAATCGACGATAATGGATCCTCAACGATTAAAGACTCAAGCAATGCCGTGTTTACGGTAACGCCAAACGACGACATCATCATCACTACACCAAACGGAGGGGAGCAATGGCAAGCCGGCAGCGTTCAAACCATCAGCTGGGTTTCGGCACCTACATCCTCTTATTTCAATTTGTATTACAGCATCGACAATGGAGTAAGTTGGAACACAATTGTCACATATACCAGCGCTCACTCGTATAGCTGGACCATTCCAAATTCTCCATCCACAACCTGCCTGATCAGAGTAATCGACTATAACAATAATTGTATCGAAGATGTGAGCAACTCCACTTTTGCAATCACTCCTGGAGCACCTAGACTATTGACTCCGAATGGAAATCAAACGATGTATTATGCACAAAACTATAATATCACTTGGACCAATCAATATTTCAATGGAACTTATGTAACGCTTAGCTATTCGCTTGACAGTGGTGCTACATGGCAACCCATCACATCAGTAACCAATAACACCGGTAGTTACATTTGGTCGGTTCCAAATGTGGTTTCAAGCCGATGTCTGGTAAAAGTCAACGAATACAACAATGCCGCCGTTTATGATGTCAGCGATGCCGTTTTCACCATAGGGCCGGCTTTAGTGATAAATACTCCGAATGGAGACAATGGCGTTGAAGAGTGGCGTGTATGCACGCAGACGACCATTCACTGGACTTCGGGTGGATGTTCGGGCAACTGGAAATTGGAGTATTCCATCAACAACGGGACTTCGTGGAATGTAATTTCCAACAACTATGCAAATGCAGGAACCAACAACTCCTACGACTGGACCATTCCCAACACGCCTTCAACCCAATGTTTAATTCGAATCACCGATGTTTCCAACAATGCTAAAACCGATGTCAGCGATGCGGTATTCAGCATAAAACCAAGTATTACCATTACTTCGCCCAATGGCGGTCAAAGCCTTGCCGTAGGAAGTGTGGCAAATATCACATGGGTTGCGCCGGGTGCCTCAAACTATTACAATTTTGAATATTCGATCAATGGAGGAAGCACTTGGACCACAATTGCCTACAACCAAAACATCACTACAGGGACATACGCATGGACGGTTCCTTCGGCATCATCGACGAACTGTCTGGTTCGAATCACCGACAACATAAACACCTGTAAAACAGATATCAGCGATGTTTCATTTTCTATCGGAATGCCCGTTCCTGTAATTACGGTTACGTCGCCCAATACCGGAGAGATTTTAAGCGGATGCAACAGCAAAGTCATTACATGGACGGCATCGAACACTTCGAACAATTATACCATTGAATACACAACCGATAACGGAACCACTTGGAACACAATTATTTCAAACTACAGCACATTAGGCGGATCCTATACCTGGACGGTTCCAAACATCAACTCCTCAACTTGTCTGGTTCGGGTGAAGGATTTCAGCAATCCAACGATCATGGATGTCAGCAATGTTCCGTTCACCATTAATCAATCGGTTACGGCTACAATTACCGCAAGCGGAGCCACTTCGTTCTGCACCGGCGGAACCGTGGTGTTAACATCATCGAGTGCCACCGGAAATGTCTGGTATCCGGGAGGTCAAACCAGCCAATCGATTACAGTCGGCTCGTCGGGCCCAAATTACGTGGTTGTGACCAATACGGGATGCTCTGCCACTTCAAACACGATTACCGTAACGGCAACCGCTGCACCTCCAGCTCCCGTAGCGACAAGCAACTCACCCGTTCCACTCAACGGAACCGTAATTTTAAATGCCGGAACCATTGCCGGAGCAAGTTATAGTTGGACCGGTCCGAACAGTTACACATCGGCAGCGCAAAATCCAACCATCACCAATGCAACCACAGCTTTAAACGGAACCTATTCTGTAATTGCTACCGTAAACGGATGTTCTAGTCCTGCCGGAACTACCACGGTTACAGTAACCGCTACTCCTGCAAATGTCGCTGTGATCGGAAATATCCTCACCGAGTCGGGCAATTTCATCAACACCACAAAAGTAAAACTCAGTGGATTTGCATCGGACTCGGTAACGACATCTTCCAACGGCCAATACCAATTCTCGCTAAGTCAAGGGAATAGCTACACCATTACGCCGTCGAAAAACAATGATGTAAATGTTTGCAATGGAATCTCCACACTGGATATTGTTTTAATGCAACGACACATTTTGAACACGCAACTATTGAATTCTCCGTATAAAATTATCGCCGCCGACGTAAACAACTCGGGAACCGTGACAAATTTGGATATCGTGCTGATTAAATCGTTGATTTTACAAAACAGCACATCGTTCCCAACGGGCAAACAATGGACATTCGTGAATTCGAGCTATGTTTTTCCAAATGCCCAGAACCCGTTCCCATACGAAAGCACCCGGTCGTATAGCAGTGCATCGGCAGCAGTAGATCAGAACTTTATTGGAATTCGCTATGGTGACGTAAACAACAGTTATGATCCGAATGTTTCCAAAAACATAAGTTCTACCTCCGTAGGGTTTAATGTTGATAATCAACATGTTTCCAATGGCGATCTAATTTCTGTACCTATTAAGGTAAATCGTTTTTCAAATATCAGTGGCTTCCAATACACTCTTTCGTGGGATCCTGAAGTTTTGGAATATGTAAGTGCTGATAATGGCGCTCTGGATATGAACTTCGGAGTTTCAAAAACAGCAGACGGAATGCTGACTACATTGTGGAGTACCGAAAATTTGAATGGATTTACTCTTGCCGATGGCAGTGTTATTTTTGAAGTAAAATTCAGGGTCATCGGAGCAAGTGGCAGTTCCACGCAAGTGGCAGTAACCTCGGCCATGACTTCGGCCGAAGCTTATAACAATAACATCGAGGAACTTGCACTTGAAATTAGTGCCGGGACTATCGCCGTTGATGAAGTATCTGCTGTGAACAATTCAGGTAATCCCGATTATTCACTGTTGCAAAATTCACCAAATCCATTCTCCAACAGCACTCAAGTCACATTTACAGTTCCAAATAATGAACAAGTTTCAATTGTTATTTATGATATGTTGGGCAACAAAGCAGCCATTTTCGAAGGGTTCTACTCCGCAGGAAAGCACACAGTTATTTGGGATGGCTCTAATGGTAATGGAACAAAATTGAATGACGGCACTTATTTCTGCAGAATGAGATCGGGGAAATATACAAAAGTTGTAAAAATGACTTTATTGAGATAATTTCAAGCATTACGGTTCCCTTGATCAATGATTGAGGGAGCCGTGATGGTTTATTTCAAAATTAATTTAGCGCGTTTCACGCTGTTAGAAATACATAAACATTTCGATAATTCAGCATGATTTGCAAAGCATGACCTCAAAAAAACAACAGATTGATGAACAAGAAGATTTTTATAATTGCAATATTATTCACGATGATTTTCGGGAAGGCATTCGGGGCGGTCTCGTTAATTATCAAACAACATCAAGCGCAAAATGGCGCACAAGTTACCGTTCCTATTCGTGTGAAAGACTTTGCCGCGATTATTTCCACCCAAGGCACTATTCAGTTTGATCCCAGTGTGATAACTTTTGCCTCGGTTCAAGATTTCGGGTTGGCGGGAATGACTGCAGCGAACTTTGGAACCACGCTGGTCTCCAGTGGAAAATTAACCTTTTCGTGGTTCGATAATACCCTGAGTGGAGTTTCTTTGACCGACTCAACAATCATCTTCAGCATTCGTTTTAATGTAATCGGGAATGCCGGACAACAATCCACCATTGGATTTATCAACTCGCCCACCCCCATAGAAACTGTAAACACAAATTATCAAACCGTTGCAACCACGCCGGTAAACGGATCTGTTTTGGTAAACAATACGGCTGCTCAAGGAACAGTTACACTTTACGCCGACACAATCACCGGAAATTCAGGCACTCAGGTACCTATTTCGGTGAGAGGAATTAACTTTACAAACATTAATTCCATTCAAGGAACCATTGAATTTGATCCAGCGGTGGTAACATATCAAAGCATTAACTATTTCGGATTACCCGGAATGAATTCCTCCAATTTCGGTATCACTCAGGTGGCAAGCGGGAAAATCACTTTTTCGTGGAACGACGCCACGCTTTCAGGGATAGATAAATCGAACGGAGATCCATTTTTTACCATTCTCTTTTCGCTCTCGGGAAGCAACGGAAGTCAAACCAGCATCAGTTTTGTGAATACGCCAACAACTGTTGAAATCACCGATTCATTGTTTAACACCTTGTCCACAACACTCACTTCCGGTCGGATCAGGATATCGGGAACCACAAGTTCTCAATTTTCAATAAAGGCAGATTCCACATCCGGACCCAACGGATCGCAAGTGGTAGTTCCAATCCGTGCATGGAAGTTTAACCAGATTCTTTCGGCACAAGGAACGCTTCAATTCAACCCAAGTGTAGTCACGTATGCCGGTGTTGAACAATTCGGCTTATCCGGAATGGATGCCGGAAGTTTCGGCACATCCCAGACCTCTTCCGGAAAACTAATGTATTCATGGTCGGATGCAACACTCGTTGGACAAACTGTAGCCGACTCAACGGTTTTATTTGCTGTTCGTTTTAATGTAATTGGAAGTTCCGGAGATTATTCTTCCATTGATTTTGTCAGCACCCCAACTGCATTAGAATGTACCGATATCAGTTATACGACCTTAGTCGCAAACTATCGTTCCGGAAATGTTGAAGTTACCGGACCAAGTTCCATTTCTTTACAAAACCCAAGTATTTTATCCTACTGCTCAGGGGATGCAATTTCGGTAAGCTATACCAAATCAGGGATATACAATAGCGGGAACAGTTTCATACTTCAACTTTCGGATGCAAGCGGCAGTTTTGCCAGCCCTGTCAACATCGCAACAATTAACGGGACAGTTTCAGGAACATTCAACACAACTATTCCTGCATTAACTCCAAACGGCAGCCATTACAGACTTAGGGTGATTTCGACAAATCCGGTGATTATCGGAACTTCAAACAGCTTGGACATCACCATATCTTTAATTCCGAGACAAGCGGCAAAACCATCCGGGAGTATCACGCTCTGTCAGGATGCAGCCAATACTACTTTTACAACCACCGGTGCCACGAATGCTACCGGATATATTTGGTCTATATCGCCTGCTTCCGCCGGTTCAATCACCGGAACCACAACTTCGGGCATCGTTGATTGGAATTCCACATTTTCAGGAACTGCATATATCAAGGTTCTCGGAACGAATAACTCTTGCACAGGATTGATATCGGACAGTTTGGCGGTATCCGTACTTATAAATCCACTTGCCCCTGCCAAGCCGATTGGAGATACTTTACTTTGCACCAATCCGTCAAATTCAACTTATACGATTCCAGCGGTTGCCAATGCAACTTCCTATACCTGGTCGCTGACTCCAGCCGGGGCAGGTTCCATTTCCGGAACGGGGACTTCCGCCACGGTGAACTGGGACAATGCTTATACAGGATCAGCCTCCATTGATGTTTTTGCATCTAATGGAAGTTGTTCGGGAACGATTTCTCCTGCCCGTTCCGTTACAATTTTAGCCACTCCAACTGCTCCCGCAATTCCCGCAGGAATCACCACCGTTTGTCAGGATGCCGCAGATGCTCAATATAAAATTAACAAGGTCGCCAATGCAACTTCATATAGTTGGAGCATTTCTCCAACGGCTGCCGGAACTATTTCAGGTACAGATACCATTGCAACCGTAAACTGGAATGCTACCTATTCGGGCATTGCAACCATCAGTGTTTCGGCTCAAAATCAGATTTGCGGCAGTGCTTCATCGCCAAGCCTGAGCGTAAACGTTTTACCTTATCCGGCCACGCCGGCCACGCCTTCGGGAAGTATCAATTTATGCGTAAATCCGGCAAATACCACTTATTCCATTACCAGTGTTGCCAATGCAACTTCGTACAATTGGACCTTGTTGCCTGCAGGAGCGGGAACCCTCACCCCATCGGGGACTTCGGCTGTTGTGGACTGGAACGACACGTGGACCGGTGTTGCAACGATTGGTGTTTCCGCATCCAATGGAAGTTGCGCAAGTTCTGCATCCCCTGCTCTTTCCGTTACGGTTCATGCATTGCCGGTGGCTCCGACACAACCGACCGGAGCAATTTTGCTCTGTCAGAATGCCGCCAATTCAAGCTACACAGTTTCGCCCGTCGCCAATGCAACTTCCTACGAATGGGCGATTACTCCGAGTACCGCCGCTACACTATCGGGAACCGGAACTTCGGTGATTGCAGATTGGAATGCCTCGTATTCAGGAACGGCAACGCTGCATGTTCGAGGGATTAACAACAGTTGTGCGGGCGATTGGTCGGCAGATTTGAGTATTGATATTTTACCGATTCCATCGCAAGCTGCACTTCCAACAGGTTCCACCGATTTATGTCAGGATCCGGCAAATCAAAATTATACAACGTCAGCTGCTTCGGGAGCGACTTCGTATCAATGGAATATCTGGCCAACCACGGCAGGAACCATCACTGGAACCACAACTTCAGCAATGGTGGATTGGAACTCCACATTTACCGGCACTGCATATATCAAAGTGATGGGGAAGAACAGCAGCTGCGACGGTAGCTTTTCGGACAGTCTCGCCGTTGTAATCCGTGCTTACCCGGTTGCTCCCATAAAACCGGCCGGGGATACTTTACTCTGCACCAATCCGGCAAATTCAACTTATACGATCCCGGCGGTTGCCAATGCAACTTCCTATACCTGGTCGCTGACTCCAGCCGGGGCAGGTTCCATTTCCGGAACGGGAACTTCCGCCACGGTGAACTGGGACAATGCTTATACAGGATCTGCCTCGATTGATGTTTTTGCTTCTAATGGCAGTTGTGCGGGAGCGACCTCTCCTGCCCGATCCGTCACGATTCTCGCTACTCCGAATGCTCCCGCAATTCCCGCAGGAATCACCACCGTTTGTCAGGATGCCGCAGATGCCCAATATAAAATTAATAAGGTCGCCAATGCAACTTCATATAGTTGGAGCATTTCTCCAACGGCTGCCGGAACCATTTCGGGAACGGATACGATTGGAACAGTAAATTGGAATGCTACCTATTCGGGCATTGCAACCATCAGTGTTTCGGCTCAAAATCAGATTTGCAGCAGTGCTTCATCGCCAAGTCTGAGTGTAAACGTTTTACCTTATCCGGCCACGCCGGCCACTCCTTCGGGAAGTATCAATTTATGCGTAAATCCGGCAAGTACCACTTATTCCATTGCAAGCGTTGCCAATGCAACCTCGTACAACTGGACCTTGTTGCCTGCAGGAGCGGGAACCCTCACCCCATCGGGGACTTCGGCTGTTGTGGACTGGAACGACTCGTGGATCGGTGTTGCAACGATTGGCGTTTCCGCATCCAATGGAAGTTGCGCAAGTTCTGCTTCCCCCGCTCTTTCCGTTACGGTTCGTGCATTGCCGGTGGCTCCGGCACAACCGACCGGAGCAATTTTGCTCTGTCAGAATGCCGCTAATTCAAGCTACACGATTTCGCCCGTCGCCAATGCAACGTCCTACGAATGGGCGATTACTCCGAGTACCGCCGCTACACTATCGGGAACCGGAACTTCGGTGGTTGCAGATTGGAATGCCTCGTATTCAGGAACGGCAACGCTGCATGTTCGTGGGCTTAACAACAGTTGTGCAGGCGATTGGTCGGCAGATTTGAGTATTGATATTTTACCGATTCCATCGCAAGCTGCACTTCCGGCAGGTTCCACCGATTTATGTCAGGATCCGGCAAATCAAAATTATACAACGTCAGCTGCTTCGGGAGCGACTTCGTATCAATGGAATATCTGGCCAACCACGGCAGGAACCATCACTGGAACCACAACTTCAGCAATGGTGGATTGGAATTCCACATTTTCCGATACTGCCTATATCAAAGTGATGGGGAAGAACAGCAGCTGCGACGGTAGCTTTTCGGACAGTCTCGCCGTTGTAATCCGTGCTTACCCGGTTGCTCCCATAAAACCGGCCGGGGATACTTTACTCTGCACCAATCCGGCAAATTCAACTTATACGATTCCAGCGGTTGCCAATGCAACTTCCTATACCTGGTCGCTGACTCCAGCCGGGGCAGGTTCCATTTCCGGAACGGGAACTTCCGCCACGGTGAACTGGGACAATGCTTATACAGGATCAGCCTCCATTGATGTTTTTGCTTCTAATGGCAGTTGCGCAGGAGCTACCTCTCCTGCCCGATCCGTCACGATTCTCGCTACTCCGAATGCTCCCGCAATTCCCGCAGGAACCACCACCGTTTGTCAGGATGCCGCAGATGCCCAATATACAATAAATAAAGTCACTAATGCGACTTCATATAGTTGGAGCATTTCTCCAACGGCTGCCGGAACCATTTCGGGAACGGATACCATTGCAACCGTAAACTGGAATGCTACCTATTCGGGCGTTGCAACCATCAGTGTTTCGGCTCAAAATCAGATTTGCGGCAGTGCTTCATCGCCAAGCCTGAGCGTAAACGTTTTACCTTATCCGGTTGCTCCGGCCACGCCTTCGGGTAATATCGACCTATGCGTAAATCCTTCCAACACCACCTATTCCATCGTCAGTGTTGCCAATGCAACCTCGTACAACTGGACCTTGTTGCCTGCAGGAGCGGGAACCCTTACCCCATCGGGGACTTCGGCTGTTGTGGACTGGAACGACACATGGACCGGTGTTGCAACGATTAACGTTTCCGCCTCCAATGGAAGTTGCGCAAGTTCTGCTTCCCCCGCTCTTTCCGTTACGGTTCGTGCATTGCCGGTGGCTCCGGCACAACCGACCGGAGCAATTTTGCTCTGTCAGAATGCCGCTAATTCAAGCTACACAGTTTCGCCCGTCGCCAATGCAACTTCCTACGAATGGGCGATTACTCCGAGTACCGCCGCTACACTATCGGGAACCGGAACTTCAGTGGTTGCAGATTGGAATGCCTCGTATTCTGGAACGGCAACACTGCATGTTCGTGGGCTTAACAACAGTTGTGCGGGTGATTGGTCGGCAGATTTGAGTATTGATATCACCCCAACACCTCTTAAGCCAATAAAACCGATGGGAGATAGTGTTTTATGCGTAAACAGCTCAAATTCAGAATATTTCACTCATAAATTAATCTCGGCAGAAAGTTATTTATGGCAATTGATTCCATCCGCTGCAGGAACAATATCTTCATCAGATACTACGGCAACTGTCAATTGGTCTGATTCTTTTACCGGGATTGCAAAAATAGTAGTTGCCGGACAAAACAATTGCGGACCGGGTTTAACGTCGGATACCCTAACCATAATTATTAATGATGTCCCTTCATTGTTGCCTCCCACAGGCTTAACCGATGTTTGTCAAAATGTCTTATCTACGAATTGTACCGTAGCAGTCGGGTCAAATGCCAATTCGTATGAATGGATGCTAAATCCTCCGGCAGCCGGATCTATCACCGGCATCAGCACTACAGATGCGCAAATCAACTGGACTGCAGGTTGGTCGGGGACAGCATATATTTCAGTAAGGGGATTAAATGGTTGTGGATCCGGTCAATGGTCGGATTCACTAACGATTATCAAGCATCCGAGTGTAACTGTTCCGATAATTACACAAACCGGAAACACGCTTAATTCGAGTGCTTTAAACGGTAACCAATGGTATTTGGGCGGGAATATCATTCCGGGTGAGACAAATTCAACGTTGGTAAATCCTCAAAATGGCTCCTATACGGTTATTGTTACGGATCAATTCGGATGTACGGCCACATCGGCACCATTTATTGTGGATGATGTAAGTGTTTCCGAATACAATCGGGAAGAAACGGTTACTATCGCACCAAATCCGAACAACGGACATTTCGAACTATTTTTCACAAATCAAAAAGCTGATGCGATATTAGAAATCTATAATGCTCTGGGAATGCTCATTTATCAGCAAAATATTGAAAGTGAAAAGCAAAGCCATTCTTTAGAGTTAAATCTACCTAAAGGAATCTATTATTTAAAACTGTCTGATCATCGTTCTCTTGTGAAGAAATTGGTCATTGAATAAAGCATTTATGGGACATCGAAGTGACTATTTAATGCAGGGCATTGTTAATAGTCACTTCGATGAATTTCGTATAATGTGATCTGTTTTTGTCTTTCAACTAGTGCTAGTTCTTCCTCATTATTGTCTATATCTGCGAGCAAATATTTATAAAGCATTGAACATATAATTTTTTATTTCATAAATATTTGTTTACATTTGAAAACAAAAACAAGTAACATGAGAAAAAAAAGTATTTTAATTTTTGTATTTTTTATCTTTTACTCGCAGGTTTTTGCACAAACTTGGCCTTCGAGCCTAGCGGGGCGTTGGACTTTTGATAACACTTCCGATTTATTAGTTGCAACCATCGGTAACAATTTGGTTCTTACCGGAACTCATACCATTGTTCCGGGCACTTCTGCCGGCGATGGGGCTATTGCGATAGGTACAGGAAGCTATTATACCTGCAAGCATGGAATTCCTGCGAATGGCAGCGGTACAAAAGTAAATGAATATGCCATAATGTTTGATGTTATGGTTGAAAACCCCAAAATATATCATTCATTTTTTCAAACAGATCCGGGAAATACAAGTGATGGGGACATGTTCGCAAATCCAAACAATCAGATTGGTATCGGTGCTACCGGATATTCAGGGTTTTCATTAAAAGCAAATGAGTGGTATCGCATTGTAATCTCGGTAAATCTCGACAGTAATATTCGTTATTATGTTGACGGAAAGCTTGTCCTTGATGGAGTCAGCCAGGCCATTGACGGAAGATTCTCCCTCGATTCCACACTCCTTTTCTTTGCTGATGAAGACGGTGAAGACAATCTGATCAATGTTTCACAGATCGCTATTTTCAACGCTTCGCTTACGTCTGCTGAAGTTCGGAATCTGAGCGGATTCCATGATTCAAATATCAAACCTTATCTTCAGACCCCCACACCAAATTCCATGTACATCAGCTGGAATTCTTACGAAAACACATCTACAATAGTGCTATACGGAACAACGCCTTCTTTGGGGTCATCTACAACCGGTGCCTTCGAGGATATTGGCACCAGTCCGACCATCAATCGTTGGCACACTGTAAAAGCAACCGGATTGTCCCCGAGCACCCGGTATTATTATCGATGCATTAGCGGAACCGACACTTCAGAAATATTTCATTTTCGCACGCCCCCAGTTTCAGGCATATCTAACGGACATATACGTTTTCTGAAATTCGGCGACAACCAGACTAATGCTTTAAGAAGCACTTGCATTGTCGATTCTTCAATTGTTCTATTGGAGCAATTATATGGGATTAACTGGCCGGATTCAATTTCATTTATCATGAATTCTGGAGATATTACCGGAAATGGTGCCGATTTGGGCAGCTACATGAATGAATATTTTAATTCCTTTTCAAATTTATCGGCCTACATTCCATCTATGGTATCTATCGGGAACCACGAAGTTGAAAACAATCAGTTCTACCAATTCATGAAATATGAAGATCTTACGGGATTCAATGAAAAATATTACACATTCAATCTTGGAAGCTGCCAGTTTATCGCAATGAATACCAACGGACTTTATAATGATGTTTCTCAAACAAACTGGCTTCAGGCACAACTGGATGCTTCCTCAAACGATTCGAATATAGATTTTGTTTTTACTTATAACCATCAGCCTGCGCATAGTGAAATGTGGCCCGATGGAAATTCATCTTTTGTAAAAGATAATCTTTATCCCATTGAAGCCGGTTATCCGAAAATGGTCATGACTACCCACGGACATTCGCATTGTTACGAGCGCGGGACTGTAAAAACAACACATTCAGGCAACTGGGATTTTCGCACGGTTATTTGCGGAGGTTCCGGTGGCGATCTCGACCGCTGGGGAATGTACACCAACCAAACCGATTATCCGGAAATTCAAAAGGCCATTGATAATTATTGTTTTATGCTTGTGGATGTTGATATGGGCGCAAAAACGGTGAAAACGAATATGTACAGTATGGGCAATACAGACAAACCCCGGAACCTTGAATTGATGGATAAATGGCATCGTTTCCTTAATCAGGCTGCACCCAATAAACCATCGGCCATTTCCCCCAACGGTGTTGCCACAGTTACTCCAACGCTGACCGCAAGTGCTTTTTCGGGATTGGACACGCTTATGAGTTCTGAATTCCAACTTATTCCCGCTTCCGGAGATTTCAACAGTCCGCTAATTGATATCACGCGCGATGCAGAAGATTATTATGGCGATTCCGGCACTCCAAACTTTCAACCGATCAATCTAAATAACGGTATTGATTTGAAAACATACACTGTCGATCAGGGAATTTTATCTTTAGGACAAACCTATTTGTGGCGCATGCGTTACCGCGACGAGAATGTACGCTGGAGTGAATGGTCAGACACACTTCAATTTACAACATCAACCGTTGGAATTTACAATTTTGAAGATAATTCGGAGGTTTCACTATTTCCAAATCCTTCCTCTCAGATAGTAACAATTGTCGTCCCTGAAAAATCCTCAATTGAAATTTCAAAGGTCAACGGTCAAATTGTAAAGACGATCATTAGCACAGGCAAAGAAACAACCATTGATATAGAAAATTTATCGACGGGTTTTTATTTAATTAAAATAAAGACGGGCAATCGTGTTGTAATAAAAAAATTCATAAAAGAGTAAGTAGAACTGGAACTGAATCGGGGAGATAATCATCCGTCGGACTTATTTCCAAATATTTTTATGTTCTTCAACTGTACCCGTCTCGAATGGTATAAAAGGACATACTACATAATTACAAAAGGCACTGTTTGATTGTTGGCTTTTAAATAATAGTAGCCTTTAGAAAAATTACTTAAATCAATAATTTGAGATCCTTTTATCAGGGGCTTCGCTATAATTATTTTTCCATAACAATTGTAAACACGTACTTTTAAATTTTGATCAGAAAAAATATTTAAATACCCATCATAAACAGGATTAGGAAATATAAAGACACTTGTATTCTCTGATTCATTTAAAATAGAAGCGACACTACTAAATATGGTTTTACCATTATAATCTTTTTCCTCCAATCGGTGATAGTTAATGATGCGTAAAAGAGTATGCTACATTAACCGAGCTGTTTCCACTTGCTTTTACCGTGCCAATATTTGCCCACAATTTACAATCATCGCTATGATTAACTATAAAGGAACATTGCTGTCCCATTAAAATCTAAAATAGTTCTTTGAAATATTTATGATAAATAATTACTATTGTCGGATAAAGTTTCGAATTGGACAATTTGATTTCTTTTTAAAGAACTGAATATCAGCATTTATTTTTTAGATATTGGGGGTTTAATACAAGTAAGCCCCCCTAAAACAGAGGATATTACCGCTCTTTTTTCAGGACTTTCTGCGAGTCTTTGTCTGGATTTTCTATAAAACTCGACAGATGAATATAATTGAACAAATGTGTTTTGCAGACACACACTAAATTTGAAAACGCCTATTTTTAGCAATTTTTAAATCTAACTTTACGAAGCCTTAATTTGCTTTCAGCAAGAACTTCCTTGACCATGACTTCAATAATTTAGCTTAATGGAAAAAGAAATTTTTAGGGGAAATAATTAGAAGACTATACTCTTCACATCAATCAGGGGGGATGGAGTATGATTTTGTGGAATGTGTGTGGTGTTGTGGGGGTAAAAAAAAAGCCCTCACTTTCGTGAAGGCTTAAAAATAAGGGTTGGCGGCGACCTACTCTCCCACAATCTCTTGCAGTACCATCGGCGCAGGCTGGCTTAACTTCTCTGTTCGGAATGGGAAGAGGTGGACCTAACCGCTATTACCACCCTAAGACCTTTAATTTCTTAAAACATCTTTAGATGATATGGGAAGCATATCAAAATCCTTGCAAACGAAGTGTCGGGATATTAGTATTGCTCGGCTATGCCATTACTGGCTTTACACCTGCAACCTATCAACGTCATAGTCTTTAACGTCCCTCAATGGAAATCTCATCTTGAGGCAGGTTTCGTGCTTATATGCCTTCAGCACTTATCCTAACCAAACGTAGCTACCCTGCGATGCAGCTGGCGCCACAACAGGTACACTAGAGGTTTGTCCAACTCGGTCCTCTCGTACTAGAGTCAGGTCCTCTCAAATTTCCTACGCCCACCACAGATAGGGACCGAACTGTCTCGCGACGTTCTGAACCCAGCTCGCGTGCCACTTTAATCGGCGAACAGCCGAACCCTTGGGACCTTCTCCAGCCCCAGGATGTGACGAGCCGACATCGAGGTGCCAAACCACTCCGTCGATATGAGCTCTTGGGAGTGATCAGCCTGTTATCCCCGGAGTACCTTTTATCCTTTGAGCGATGGCCCTTCCATGCGGAACCACCGGATCACTATGTCCTACTTTCGTACCTGGTCGACTTGTCGGTCTCACAGTCAAGCACCCTTATGCCATTGCACTCTGCGCACGGTTACCAAGCGTGCTGAGGGTACCTTTGAAAGCCTCCGTTACTCTTTTGGAGGCGACCACCCCAGTCAAACTACCCACCATGCAATGTCTCCGCCGTCCGGCGGATTAGACATCAAGTAAACAAAGGGTGGTATTTCAACGGCGACTCCACAATACCTGGCGGCACTGCTTCGCTGTCTCCCACCTATCCTACACATCGTTTACCCAATGTCAATGCAAAGTTATAGTGAAGGTTCACGGGGTCTTTCCGTCCCGTGGCGGGTAAGCGGCATCTTCACCGCTACTACAATTTCACCGAGCTCATGGCTGAGACAGTACCCAGATCGTTACACCATTCGTGCAGGTCGGAACTTACCCGACAAGGAATTTCGCTACCTTAGGACCGTTATAGTTACGGCCGCCGTTTACTGGGGCTTCAATTCAATGCTTCTTATTGCTAATGACATCTCCTCTTAACCTTCCAGCACCGGGCAGGTGTCAGGCCTTATACTTCATCTTGCGATTTTGCAAAGCCATGTGTTTTTGTTAAACAGTCGCCTGGGCCATTTCTCTGCGCCCTACTTGCGTAGGGACCCCTTCTCCCGAAGTTACGGGGTTATTTTGCCGAGTTCCTTAGCCATGGATCACTCGAGCACCTGTGGATTCTCTCCTCGACTACCTGTGTCGGTTTGCGGTACGGGCCACAATATACTAATCTTAGCGGCTTTTCTTGGAAGTCTGATTACCACAACTATCCGATCATCCGAAGACTCTCGGTACTATCAGGTTCGACATGAAGTCCGGATTTGCCTTGACTCCATAAATCTACGCCCTTCAACGTACTATTCCGTCAGTACGCGTGTGTGTCACTCCTTCGTCCCCACTTCGAATATATCATGGGTATTGGAATATTAACCAATTGTCCATCGGCTTCTCCATCACTACAATGGATTATCCTTAGGCCCCGACTAACCCTGATCCGATTAGCGTTGATCAGGAAACCTTAGTCTTCCGGTGTGCGGGTTTCCCACCCGCATTATCGTTACTTATGCCTACATTTGCTTTTCCAAAACCTCCAGCAACCCTTACGGACCACCTTCTGCGGCGTTGGAATGCTCCCCTACCAATCATAAATCTAATTATGAGTCTATAGCTTCGGTATATGGTTTCATGCCCGTTTATTATCCACGCCAAACCGCTCGACTAGTGAGCTGTTACGCACTCTTTAAATGAATGGCTGCTTCCAAGCCAACATCCTAGCTGTCTATGCAGTTCGACCTCGTTAGTTCAACTTAACCATATTTGGGGACCTTAGCTGATAGTCTGGGTTCTTTCCCTCTCGGCCATGGACCTTAGCACCCATAGCCTCACTCCCGAGTATATATCACGGCATTCGGAGTTTGTCAGGATTTGGTAGGCGATGAAACCCCCGCATCCAATCAGTAGCTCTACCTCCGTGATAATTCCCTCGAGGCTGCCCCTAAAGGCATTTCGGGGAGTACGAGCTATCTCTCAGTTTGATTAGCCTTTCACCCCTACCCACAATTCATCCAAATCTTTTTCAACAGAAACTGGTTCGGTCCTCCATGGCGTGTTACCGCAACTTCAACCTGATCATGGGTAGATCACTAAGTTTCGCGTCTACCCCCACTGACTCTGGCGCCCTATTCAGACTCGCTTTCGCTTCGGCTCCATACCTTAGGTATTTAACCTTGCCAATGAGGTGTAACTCGTAGGCTCATTATGCAAAAGGCACGCCGTCACCCTTTGACAGGCTCCGACCGCTTGTAAGCGTACGGTTTCAGGTTCTATTTCACTCCCCTGTTCGGGGTTCTTTTCACCTTTCCTTCACAGTACTGGTCCACTATCGGTCTCTCAGGAGTATTTAGCCTTACCAGATGGTGCTGGCAGTTTCACACAGGATTTCTCCGGTCCCGCGCTACTCAGGATACTGCTCGGAAACTTCGACCATTTCGAATACGGGCCTTTCACCCTCTGCGGAATACCTTTCCAGGTATTTCTTCTATCGTCTGGTTTCTCTTATTGCAGTCCTACAACCCCAATCTTGCCGTAACAATATTGGTTTGGGCTCTTTCCCGTTCGCTCACCACTACTTGGGAAATCATTGTTATTTTCTCCTCCTCCGGCTACTTAGATGTTTCAGTTCACCGGGTTTGCCTCCATCATGGATGGATACCACGATCGCTCGTGGTGGGTTGCCCCATTCGGATATCTACGGATTTGCGGATATTTGCTCCTCCCCGTAGCTTTTCGCAGCTTATCACGTCCTTCTTCGCCTCTGAGAGCCTAGGCATTCCCCATACGCTCTTATTAACTTCTTCTTTGCTAATTTTGATATACTTTCACCATGTCAAATAACGTCGTTTCTCTTTCGAGATTGTGGAGAATAAGGGACTCGAACCCTTGACCCCCTGCGTGCAAGGCAGGTGCTCTAGCCAACTGAGCTAATCCCCCAGTTATATAATTAATATGAGAAAACAACAAATATCCTCCCTAAAAAAGGGAACGAATACAACTCTCTAGAAAGGAGGTATTCCAGCCACACCTTCCGGTACGGCTACCTTGTTACGACTTAGCCCTAGTTATCGGTTTTACCCTAGGCCGCTCCTTGCGGTTACGGACTTTAGGTACCCCCAACTTCCATGGCTTGACGGGCGGTGTGTACAAGGCCCGGGAACGTATTCACCGCGCCATGGCTGATGCGCGATTACTAGCGAATCCAACTTCACGGAGTCGAGTTTCAGACTCCGATCCGAACTGAGACCGACTTTCGAGATTCGCATCCTGTCACCAGGTAGCTGCCCTCTGTATCGGCCATTGTAGCACGTGTGTCGCCCTGGACATAAGGGCCGTGCTGATTTGACGTCATCCCCACCTTCCTCTCGGCTTGCGCCGGCAGTTCCTCTAGAGTCCCCACCTTTACGTGCTGGCAACTAGAAGTAGGGGTTGCGCTCGTTATAGGACTTAACCTGACACCTCACGGCACGAGCTGACGACAACCATGCAGCACCTCGTAGAAGTCTATTGCTAGCTGAAAAGTTTCCTCCTCATTACTCCCACGTTCGAGCCCAGGTAAGGTTCCTCGCGTATCATCGAATTAAACCACATGCTCCTCCGCTTGTGCGGGCCCCCGTCAATTCCTTTGAGTTTCAACCTTGCGATCGTACTCCCCAGGTGGATTACTTATCGGTTTCCCTTAGCCACTGACCTGTGCAGGCCAACAACGAGTAATCATCGTTTAGGGCGTGGACTACCAGGGTATCTAATCCTGTTTGATCCCCACGCTTTCGTGCATGAGCGTCAGTTTTGGCTTCGTAAGCTGCCTTCGCAATCGGTGTTCTGCGACATATCTAAGCATTTCACCGCTACATGTCGCATTCCGCCTACGTCATCCATACTCTAGTCCAACAGTATCAATGGCAGTTCCATAGTTGAGCTATGGGATTTCACCACTGACTTATTGGTCCGCCTGCGCACCCTTTAAACCCAATGAATCCGGATAACGCTCGCATCCTCCGTATTACCGCGGCTGCTGGCACGGAGTTAGCCGATGCTTATTCAAAAGGTACAAGCAATGGACTACACGTAGCCCAGTTTTTTCCCTCTTAAAAGAAGTTTACAACCCATAAGGCCGTCTTCCTTCACGCGGCATGGCTGGTTCAGGCTCTCGCCCATTGACCAATATTCCTTACTGCTGCCTCCCGTAGGAGTCTGGTCCGTGTCTCAGTACCAGTGTGGGGGATTTTCCTCTCAGAACCCCTACCCATCGTCGCCTTGGTAAGCCGTTACCCTACCAACTAGCTAATGGGACGCATGCCCATCCTATACCATTAAAACTTTAATTATAAACCGATGCCGGTACATAATGTTATGAGATATTAGCATACCTTTCGATGTGTTATGTCTCAGTATAGGGTAGGTTGCATACGTGTTACGCACCCGTGCGCCACTCGCCACCAGGCATTGCTGCCCGTGCTGCCGTTCGACTTGCATGTATTAAGCCTGCCGCTAGCGTTCATCCTGAGCCAGGATCAAACTCTCCATTGTATATAATCTTAAGTTTTGTTCTGGCTGTTATCGTCGATTGAAATCATTAAAAAATGAATTTTCAGGATATTTATTGTTGTCTCATCATTAATTCAAAGAACTTTTTCATTGATTCCCATTTTATCGTTTCCGACCGTTTGGGAGTGCAAAATTACAACTTTATTTTTAATAACCAAATAAAATTTTATTTTTTTTGATTTTTTTTGTTGCAACCTCTCAATGAACTTTCCCAAACCTGCCGTTTGGGAGTGCAAAGGTAAACAGTTTTTTTCATTTTCCAAATTTTAAAACTATAAATAATCAATAAAATCTATATCTACGTGATTTTCAATTTAAAAAAATTATCACATTTTTTTAAACTCCGTTGATTTGTGCGGAGAATTCACCTATTTTACTTCAAATGGATTAGAAACTAATACGGGATATGACGAGGAATTATCGGATCTGTCATCAAAAACGACTCGAAATAATCCGGTTTGATCAATGGTTAGCCCCACGATATATCGAATTATTTTATATTTTTGATGCACGCACTTCTCTCCCCACATGTTTTGATAATCCGTCCAGGCTCCGTTCAACCATTGCTGCACTATATATAATGTACCCGGAGTTCCGCATCCTGACAACACAATGGACTGAAGCGTATCTTTGGATTCGATATATATCTTAATCGGCGATTTTTGCTGATAGCTTTCCCTGTTTGTTTCTATGCGGGGATACGTATTAAAAATATCCATCGAACGCATCTCCGGATTAATATTATTGCTAAATTTCACATTATTAATATCTTTAAACAAAAACTGATTATTTTTGTCTGCCACTAATAAGCGACTAAAACCAATCAACTTATATTTTTGCAAGGTATCCGGAAATTGATCTATCAAAATTTTATAATTTTGGCGGTTCAGAATTATTGTTATTTCAAAGGCTTTTATATCTGAAGGTGCATAAAACTGGAAGCAACGTTCAAGCAAAAAATCAGGTTGGTAGCCCCATCCATGCAATGATTCAACTACACTTTTCCACTTTCCCGCTTTTCGATCCAAATATTTTACATTAAAATCAATAATGTCTCTCTGAATGGAATCATTTGAGATACCGGACAGCGTAAAACACCACAATGAGTTATCTTTAATCGCCTTGGCTATTCCCATTTCAAAATGGGACATCGCCAAGAAAATTAAAAAATATTTGATTGAGCTTTTAAGCATCTATTATTTTTTAGAAACCACCTTATATCTTAACCACTTTTATCGGTGTATTTACAAAAGAAAGCTTGATAAAATAATATCCAATTGAGAGATTTTCAATATTTACATGCGTAGTGTTATCCCCATCATTAAAAGATAACTTTCCCTGTTGAATTACTTGTCCCATATTATTATATATGGTATAAGTTGGATTGCTCTTAATGGGTGTATTCCCTACGTTAAAATACAGCCAATTTTTAACCGGCGATGGATAAGCGATAATTGATGAAGCTTCAACATTTTCCGAAATTGACACTACCGATATGGGAACTAATACATTAATTGAATCGGAACCACACTGATTGGTAACAACCAAACTTACATGATAATTTCCGTTTTGAGTGTAATTATGTACCGGATTTTGTTCTGTGGAAGTAGTTCCATCATCAAAATTCCATAAATAACCGGTTCCATAAGATGATGTATTGGTAAATGAAACATTCATTTCGGTAGTATTTTGAGTAAAGGAAGCAATAGGTGCATCATTTACAACAACGTTGATCGCAGAAGGAGATCCGTTTCCGCAACCATTTACCCCTGCTACCGAAATCGAGCCTGAAGCTGCCGCCGCATCAAACGAAACTGAAATTGAATTGGTAGAGCTTACGCCCATGTAACCTGCAGGCAACGTCCATAGATATGAGGCTGCATTGGCAATAGTTGGAACCGTATATACTACGTTGGTTGCATTATCGCATACGGTTGCGTCCCCACTGATTGTTCCTGCATTATCCGGCATCACCCCGGTTCCAATGCTTGCAGTAATAGGTACTCTTTCGCTGAGACAGCCAACTTCCTGAACATGCCAATCGTAAAAGAAGTAATAGATTGTGGTTGGATTGGATGAAGCATTACTTCCAGTAATAGTCACCAAATCTCCAATCTGATAAGGATATGAAACACCCGTGTTATTTCTGTACAAATTAGGAGTTGTATTTGCTGTAAGTTTATATCCAGTTCCCTGAGGCACATCAAAATTGAGATATACCCTGCTTTGTCCTGTTGCCAATGTTATGGTCTTTTGCTGAATGACAGTACCCGAAGAATTGTATAATTTAAACGTACGCGAAGCTGAACTATTGGCATTAACCAATACAGATAAAAGTTTAAACGGTTTTAAAGCATTAAAATAGAGACCGTATTCGGAAGAATTGTTATAAAAACTTCCACCGGTATTAACGCGTGATTCCCCACCGGTAAGGCTGTCTGCTACCACCCAATTTTCTACATAATAGGTCTGTGTGGAAGTGATGGATGGCGTTGTATAGGAATTTCCGGTGGCAAGTAGGGTTCCACCAGTCAGCTGATCATACCAACGAATTGTACCCGAGGCGGTGGCGGTTAACGTAACCGGGCCGGTAGTACAGCTTGAGCCATTTGTTACTAATGGAGCTACAGGATTTTGAATTTTAATATAATTTGTCCGTATCATTGTATCCTGACCACATGCATTTGAAGCAATCAACCGTATTGTATAAGTTCCGCCCGAAGCATACGTATGCGTGGGCGAGCTGAGAGCGGATACAGCTCCGTCGCCAAAACTCCAACTCCAAGTATTTCCTGTTGCCGCACTATCCGTTGTATTTAAAAACGAAATGGTGGTCTGGCATGTCAGTGTATCGGTAGCAACAAACTTAGCATCCAGTCCGGGAACCAGTTGGACATCCTGACGGATTGATTGCTTATCGGCAACTGTAATTGTATAAGTTTTAGATTGATAACAAGGGGCAGAATAAGTCACACTGTATGTTCCGCCTTTTATTGGACGATGATAATTACCTACCGGCATCGAAGTATAAACATCGGTACTATCGGCATCGTGGCTGTTTACAAAAACATGTGCTTTGAGCGGCAACCCGGTATTTGCGTCGGTAACAACACCCCTGATTCCATAAAGCGCCTGTTCCATGTATTGCAACAAGGATTTATAACTATAATTCCAATAAGTATTCAAATTTTCCGTTCCCAATGTTTTGTCTGTAGAAACTTCAATGGTTGTTTCTCTACAATGGTGGAAATATCCCATATAATCTTGTCGGCCACCGGTAACGGAATACCAATCCGCGCCCTCGGTCACCCCCGGGTATGCTCCGGTATATGCCTGTTCGGTCATGTATCCATTGTTTGAAGCCGCCGATTTACAAGTATCTACATACTCCTTGCACACCGAAATCCACCAACTGGCATCGGGCTGAGCACGTTCGGCTGTAGTGTAATAATCCCAAGGATAATTGGTTAATTCCGCTCCCCCATGAAAATTGGCACTCATTACAAAACTATGGGCTGCAGCAAAGTTCATAAAAGCTTGGGTCTCGGGTTGTGTGGAATTCCCGTCAGGATTCGTTCCTGTCCACGGATCGGGATAATTCCTATTGAGGTCGATGTTGTTGTAGTTGGCTCGTTGGGATGTGGGAACACTTCCTATGGTATTATTGTTTGTAATGTATGTTCCATCAGGATTAGCAAACGGACATATATATATTTCCATATTATTGAGCAGATTTGCCACTCGGGTATTCGTGGTATAATTTGCCAATAAATAATCGATTAACCGAAGCATATATATGGCACCTGTAGTTTCATCGCCATGCATCGAACTGGAATATAAGAATTCAGGTTCATCCTCATTCATATTGACATTTTTAGAAATTTTAGCTACCAGTATTTTATGAGATCCCGGAGTTGAAGCTAAAATGGTGTCAATCTTACAAAGCGTAGGATAAGTGGACTGAAATTGAGCCATCATCTGCAAATAAACCGAATAAGTCGGATATTTATCCCATGTTGACATCTGAGCAACGGTTGTTGCCATATTAAAAGCTTTAGGAGTAAGCTCTGCGTCTTTTATTTGAAATTGAACATTTTCGTTAATTAATTTATGCAAATCCGAATTATTCAAATATGCTCTAACTTCATAGCTCTGATCGGCCTGCATTTTTACCTTATCCACAGAGTATTTGCGACTATAGTAGTTCAATTGGGTTCTGTCATCTACATAGAACCTAACTTGAACTTCGCATTTTTGATTTTGCAACAAAGTGGCAATTTCCGCCGAACTTGGCGAGTGATACGTTTGCGATTTCACAGACATCATGCTTACACATAACATGAACAGTCCAAAAAACATTTTTTTTTCCATATTCCCCTTTATTTCAATTATTCCCTTAAAATTAACAATTTATGAATCTATTCGTTATTGCTTTACTTTCTTAACCATGTCCACAATTTGCTTTTCAACTTCTTCATTTACAGTAACTAATGGAAGTCGAAGAACATTTTTTATTCTCCCTTGTGCAGCCATAATCGATTTTACTCCCGAAGGGGAACCGTCTTTGAAGCAAGCCTGAATAAATTCAAGCAGTTGGTAGTGAAGTGGTCGTGCCGACTCAAAATCTCCTATAAGTGAAAGTTCAACCATTTTTGAAAAAGGTTTTGGAAATGCATTTCCCACAACTGAAATTACACCATCCGCACCGGCTGCAATAAGGGGTAGCGTAATGGCATCGTCGCCGGAAATCACCAAGAACCCTTCGGGTTTATGAAGAATAATTTTCATAATTTGGTTTTCGATCCCCGAAGCTTCTTTAATTCCTATAATATTCTTAAAGTCGTGCGCCAGCCTAAGTGTAGTTTCAGGTTTCAAATTCACCGCAGTCCGAGCCGGAACATTGTATAAAATAACCGGTAACGGAGAAGCTTCCGATATGGCTTTAAAATGCTGATACAATCCCTCTTGCTGAGGGCGGGTATAGTATGGCGTGATGGATAAAACCGCATCAATGCCGGTAAAATCGTAAGTAGATAAGGTATCGATAACTTCCTGCGTGTTGTTTCCCCCAATCCCTACAACCAAAGGAACTCTACCCCTGTTCTGCCGAATGACAATATCCACAACCATTCGGCGCTCATCGCCGGTTAGCGCAGGAGCTTCGCTCGTAGTTCCCAATGCTACCAAATAATTTACACCATCTGTAATGAGTTTTTCAACCAAAACCTGTAGTGCATGTTCATCAATTTTAAAATCTTCGGTAAATGGTGTTATTAAAGCTATTCCGGTTCCTCGAAGACGTTGTTGAATGTTATTCTCCATTAAGTTTATTTGTATAATCGTTTATAAAGTACACTAAGTCGTTAACCGAATGATTTTCATCCAGTTCTATCATCATATCCAGAAATTTTTCCTTGCCGGCATCACGGCTTCCCACCTTAAAGCGGGCTACCGATTTTGCCAAAATATATTGCAACGGAAATATCGGCTCCATTGATAAATCAATCAACATATCGAAAGGCTCATTAACAAATTCATCTACAAACGGAGCATTGGGGATTCCAACCCAGTTCTGTTCTTTCTGGCAAAAAAAATCATATTTAAGCTTTGGAATACAATAATGCGGAACATATTTGTGATCGTGATACCCCACAATGCGGAGTATTTTACCGGTAGCCAAAAGTTTATCTACATAATTACTTAATATTACGTAGCTTTTCTCCTCCTCTATCCTGTATAAAATCCCGATATATTTTGCAGCGTTTAAACTTACACTTTTTATGGGCCTATTGATAGTCTGAATGATTTTTTTTAATGCTTTACGCCGATAATAATTTTTTATTTTCTCAATCACAATTCTTATTTTCTAAATCAATTAACAAATATAGATATTTCGGATGAATGAGCGATGTTTTTTTCTTTTTTTTAAGAAAAAAACTAAAGATCATCCATTTGCTTGAATTTCAGAATCTGCCTAATCTAAAATCTATTCTACAGTAGCAAATCTATGAATGTGAGATGGTTTTATATTGAGTTTTAGCTATGACTTTTTGTTTATAGGTTTATTTCGTTGATAAGTTGATAGGGAAACCCGAAATCAGTTAAAAGTTGAAAGTCATAAAGGTAAAAGTAAAAAAAAAAAAAAAACAGACAATATTCGCTTTGTGTAGCCACGCATTGCGAAAACTTATCAACTTATCAACCATTGTTTGACTTATCGTTTATAAGTTTATGGGTTTATATGTTGATAGGGAAACCCATCACGCTTTCCCGAAAAACAGTCCGCCAACTTGCGGATCGTCGTTTTTCGAGGATCCACGAATTTTTACAATCCGCCAATAGGCGGATTTAAAATTCGGGACGCGATAAACTTATAAACCCATCAACTTATAAACCTATAAACTTATCAACCATTAAGATTTTCAACCCATCCCGAAGAAACCCAACAAAAAAAATGCGACCACCTTTTCAGGAAATCGCACTTTTAATATTTATAAAGTCTTTTATTATTGACCACTAGCTTTTTTTCTACGTTTACGCTCCAACTCATCGAGAATAATTTTTCTCAGACGCAACTTTGCCGGAGTAATTTCCAGATATTCATCGTTTTCGATATACTCCATATACTCTTCGAGTGAAAATTTAAGTGCCGGAGCAATCAGCAGTTTATTATCCGAACCCGAAGCACGCATGTTGGTGAGCTGTTTGGCTTTGGTTACATTAAGCACCAAATCATCCTGACGGATATGTTCGCCAACCACCTGTCCGGCATATACGTCATCCATCGGTTCGATGATAAAACGGCCGCGATCTTGAAGGTTATTGATGGCATAGCCTGTAGCCATTCCCGATTCCATAGCGATAAGCGCTCCGCTTCTGCGCGACAAAATATCTCCTCTCCAAGGCTCGAAAGCTAAAAATCGATGTGCAATTACAGCTTCACCTTCGGTAGAAGTCAACATTACGTTACGCATCCCGATAATTCCGCGTGAAGGGATCTTAAATTCAAGATTGCAACGATCGCCTTTGGTAACGATATCTATAATTTCACCCTTGCGTTGGGATACTATTTCAATCACTTTGCCCGAAAAACGTTCGGGGACGTGAATTGTCAATTGTTCCACAGGTTCACATTTAACACCGTCAATAACTTTGATAATTACCTGCGGCTGCCCTACCTGAAGTTCATATCCCTCACGTCGCATAGTTTCAATGAGCACCGACAAATGAAGAATACCTCGACCAAAAACCATAAACTGATCTGCAGAATCTGTTTCTTTTACACGCAACGCAAGGTTTTTTTCCGTTTCAAGCATTAATCGGTCACGTAAATGACGAGATGTTAGAAATTTTCCTTCACGACCAAAAAACGGGGAATTATTAATGGTAAACAACATGCTCATCGTCGGTTCGTCAACGTCGATAGGAATCAATGCTTCCGGCGCTTCAAAATCTGCAATGGTATCTCCAATTTCAAAATCTTCGGGCCCTAATATTGCGCAAATATCTCCAGAGTAAACAATTTCTTTAGTACGTTGCTTTCCAAGTCCTTCAAAAGTATAAAGTTCTTTGATTTTTGATTTTTGCACACGACCATCACGACGTACCAACGAAATATTCATTCCAACCTGTAGTTGTCCCCTCGAAAGTAATCCTACGGCAATACGCCCTACATAAGAAGAATAATCCAAAGACGTAATCATCATCTGCGGGGTTCCTTCATTAAATTTTGAAGGAGGAATCGATTTAATGATAGTATCGAGCAAATATGTAAAATCTTCGGCCGGCGTATTCCAATCTTCGCCCATCCAGCCCTGTTTGGCAGAACCGTAAACAACCGGAAAATTCAACTGGTCTTCCGTAGCATCAAGGCTGTACATTAAATCGAATACTTGCTCTACTACTTCGTCAGGCTTACAATTGGGTTTATCCACTTTATTAACCACTACAATCGGCTTCAGATTCAATTCGATGGCTTTTTGAAGTACAAAACGGGTTTGTGGCATCGGACCTTCAAAAGCATCAACAACCAATAAGCAGCCATCGGCCATATTAAGCACACGTTCCACTTCCCCACCGAAATCGGAGTGACCGGGAGTGTCAATAATATTTATTTTTACGTCTTTATATCGTACCGAAACATTTTTAGACAAAATAGTAATGCCTCGTTCACGCTCTAAATCATTACTATCTAAAATTAGTTCTCCAACTTCTTGATTTTCACGGAACATTTTTACTTGATGTAAAATTCGATCTACTAACGTGGTTTTACCATGGTCAACGTGAGCAATAATAGCTATATTTCTGATTTCGTGCATATTAGGTGTTTATTATTAAATCTGATGCAAAATTACTACTTTTTTATCGACAAAACTCATTGATTAACAATAATAACCGTTTTTTAACCAAATCCAACTCATTTTAGCCATTCACAAGCTCCCTTAAGATTAAAGGGAGGCCTAAAAATAAGCCTCCCTTTAATTATTTTTGAAATTAATAAAAATCTAATAGTCTGTTGAATCAGATCCTAAAATAACAACATGTCCAAAGTATTTATGTTCTTTTCCCTTTAAATCGTAAATTTTAATTAGGTAGGTAAAAACAGCATTAACATCTAATTTTTTACCCTCGACACGACCATCCCAACCTTTATCGAACTGATTAGAGTAAAACTCTTGCTTTCCCCAACGATCGTAAATTACCATTTCGTACCCGGACAAGCTGTATCCCACTCCCGAAGGCTTAAACACATCGTTGACACCATCATCATCGGGAGTGAAACAATTTGGAATAAAAATGCTGATATCTTCAATAATTTTAACGACATGTGACGCTGTATCCGTGCATCCGTATTGATCCGTAACTTCCAAAATAACTGTAAACACGCGTTCATTGCCGTAGTAATAATGTATTGGACTTTCTGCAGTGCTAAAAGTTCCATCACCAAACGACCATGAATATATATTTGCATTGACGGATTCATTTTGGAACCTGAATTCGGGCTTTGAGCTGGAAGCTACTTCCGGAACGGATTCAAAATCAGCTATAGGTCCGGGGATGTTACCAACAACAATGTTTACCGTATCGGTGCATCTTCCGTCACTTACAACCACCTGATAGGTTCCTGCCAGAAGATTAACAACACGGGAACCTTGTGGCAAACCGTCCCACGTGTAAGTATAGTTCCCCAATCCTCCGGTGGCAATTACCGTTGCTTCGCCAATTCCTTTTGCACAGTGATCGTCGATAATACTACCCGGTAATAACTCCGGAGCCGGTGAATTCGACAACGAAATGGTTTGTGTAACACTACAGTTTGTAGCATCGGTAACAGTAACGCTATATACCCCTGCGGAAAGATTTGAAATTGTTGAAGAATTCTGAGCTGTGTTACTCCATACATATCCATAAGGCTGTGTTCCACCGGTAACATTAACGGTAATGGATCCGTCGGCTGCAGAACAAGCTTCAACAATAGAATCTACGGAAGCAATCACAGGATTGGTATTTCTTACAACAATAACACTTGCCGTCTGAGTACAACTGTTCGTAGCCGTTGCGGTAACCGTGTAAGTAGTTGTAGAAACAGGAGAAACGGTTATTGAGACATCAGTTTGGTTAGTGCTCCACAAATATGAATTTCCGCCGGAAACCGTTAATGTAGTGCTTTCATTTGGACAAATAGCTGTATCCCCCGAAACTATCGGGACGGGATTACCGTTAACGGTTACTGATACAGAGGCAGAGGCCGTACAACCTCCTGTTCCGGTTATAGTTACAGTATAAATACCGGTTGCTGATAAAGTTGCCCCAACTATTGCCGGATTTTGAAGCGTACTCGTAAATAGGCTTGGCCCTGTCCAAGAATAAGATGTTCCCGTGCCTCCTGCCGATAAATTTAAGGTCGCTCCATCACAAATAGGGCTATTGCTCGTTGGACTTACTGTTGGATTTGCAATTACGGTAACCCCTGTTTGAGCGGTGGATGTACATCCGCCAACTCCAGTTACCGTTACGGTATATGTTCCACTGTTTAACAGTGTCGCTCCAAAAATAAATGGATTTTGATTTGGACTGGCAAACGAACTGGGACCGCCCCAATTGTAGGCTGTTCCTCCTCCCGATGTCAAAGAAATTGTATCTCCGGCACAAACAGGCGAATTACTACCCACAGATGGCACTGGAAGAGGGTTAATCACAACATTTATTGTTGCTGTTGAACTACACCCAAAAGTATTAGTAACTGTCACGGTGTAATCTCCGGACATTTGTGTTGTAGCATTTGTGCGAACCGGATTTTGGAAAGTTGCTGCATAAGTCGGTCCCGACCATTCATAATCAGTGCCGCCACTAGCGTATAGATTTAATGTAGTTCCTACACAAATAGGACTGTTACTGTGAACATTCATTTGTGCTGCCGTTGGCGTTGGATTTATGGTTAAAGTTACAGGAACTCTAGCACTTAAACATCCGGATACTGTTTGTACAATTTCTACATAATAGGTATATGTACCAACTGCAGTATTGGTTGGAGTAAAGCTGGTTGTATTCGTTGCTATAGCTGTTCCGCCAACAGCTGAACTAAACCAATTTGCTTCTAATCCTGCGCCAGGTTCATTTACGGTTAATGCAGGAGTGGCAACCCCAAAACAAATAGTTGGATTGTTTGGATTTGTTGCCGCAGCTATCGTCGGACAAGCGCAAACAGGAGCTGCTACCGGTAATGAACTGATACAGCCATTATTATTTGAAGTAATTGTTATGTTTGTGCCTGCAGGAATACCCGTAATCATATTGCCCGATACAGTTCCTGCTGTAGCTGTAATAATTCCTGCTGTTGAAGTAAAGGAAACATCATAAGTAAGCAAACTCGGAGCACATGTAGTAGAAACAAGTGTTATCGTCGGTGTTTCATTTACAGTTACTGTTGTAATGCAATTGGCAGAATCATTTCCACAAATATCAGTAACAGTCCATGTAATTGTTGATAATCCTATACCAAATGAACCGCTGGCATCAGCACCTATTCCTGTTCTGTTGGTTGCACCTGTGATTGTATAAGAATACGTTAAAGCTCCAATACAGTTATCTGTTGCAGCAATTTGAGGTATTGTATAGTTCCCGGACGGAATACTACAGAATGTCTGATTTGCAGGACATGTCGTGATTGTGGGGGCAATGTTGTCACTCACCGTATAAGTATGGGTCCAATCCGCCGTAGTGCCATCACAGGCCGTATATCTGTAAATCCAGACCACCGTACCGTTGCATGTGATCGAACTTGGGGTGGAGACGGAACCCACAAGAACTGGATTCAATGTCCTGCCACAGGCATCGGTGATGCTGGCAGGAGCTCCCGGGTCGGTCGCGTTGGAAGGACAGGATACCGTTGATGTCGTGTTCGCCGGAGGTGTCAGTCCGCCCGGCATCGTGACCGTATAGGTATGTGTCCAATCGGCTGTAGTGCCATCGCAGGCTGTGTATCTGTAGGTCCACACCACAGTGCCGTTGCACGTGATCGGACTTGGGGTTGCTGTCGAGCCGACCAGTACAGGGGGCAGCGTCCTGCCGCAAGCATCCGTGATGGTTGCCGGAGCGCCCGGATCGGTCGCCAGTGCAGGGCAGCTTACCGTTGCCGTCGTGCTCGCCGGGGGAGTCAGTCCGCCCGACATCGTGACCGTGTAGGTATGCGTCCAGTCCGCTGTAGTGCCATCGCAAGCCGTATATCTGTAAGTCCAAACCACTGTGCCGTTGCATGTGATCGGACTTGGGGTGGAGATGGAACCCACAAGAACTGGAGTCAGCGTTCTGCCGCAAGCATCGGTAATGCTGGCAGGAGCACCCGGGTCGGTGGCGTTGGCCGGACAGCTTACCGTTGATGCCGTGTTGGCCGGGGGAGTCAGTCCGCCTGCCATCGTGACCGTGTACGTGTGCGTCCAGTCTGCTGTCGTCCCGTCGCAAGCCGTGTACCGGTAGGTCCAGACCACCGTGCCGTTGCACGTGATCGGATCTGGAGTAGCTGTTGAGCCGATTAATACAGCAGTCAACGTTCTGCCGCAGGCATCGGTGATGGTTGCCGGAGCACCCGGATCGGTGGCGTTTGCCGGACAGCTTACCGTTGCCGCAGTGTTGGCCGGGGGTGTCAGCCCGCCCGGCATCGTCACCGTATACGTGTGCGTCCAGTCTACTGTCGTCCCGTCACAAGCCGTGTATCTATAGGTCCACACCACTGTGCCGTTGCATGTGATCGGATCCGGGGTGGAGACGGAACCCACGAGAACTGGAGTCAAAGTCCTTCCACACGCATCGGTGATGGTTGCCGGAGCGCCCGGATCGGTCGCATTGGCCGGACAGGCTGCCGTTGCCGTCGTGTTCGCAGGGGGTGTCAGTCCGCCCGACATCGTCACCGTGTAGGTATGCGTCCAGTCCGCAGTCGTCCCGTCGCAAGCTGTGTATCTATACGTCCAGACCACAGTGCCGTTGCATGTGATCGGATCTGGAGTCGAGGTTGAGCCGATTAATACAGGAGTCAACGTCCTGCCGCAAGCATCCGTGATGCTGGCAGGAGCGCCCGGATCGGTCGCATTGGAAGGACAGGATACTGTTGACATCGTGTTTGCAGGGGGAGTCAGTCCGCCCGGCATCGTGACCGTGTACGTGTGGGTCCAGTCCGCCGTCGTCCCGTCGCAGGCCGTGTACCGGTAGGTCCACACCACCGTGCCGTTGCACGTGATTGGACTGGGTGTCGATACGGAACCGACCAATACAGGAGTCAGCGTCCGCCCGCAAGCATCCGTGATGCTGGCAGGGGCGCCCGGATCAGTCGCATTGGAAGGACAGGATACCGTTGATGTCGTGTTCGCCGGGGGTGTTAATCCGCCCGGCATCGTGACCGTGTAGGTATGCGTCCAGTCCGCAGTCGTCCCGTCGCAAGCCGTGTATTTATAGGTCCAGACCACTGTGCCGTTGCATGTGATTGGACTGGGTGTCGATATGGAACCGATCAGTACCGGAATCAGCGTCCGCCCGCAAGCATCCGTGATGCTGGCAGGGATGCCCGGATCGGTCGCGTTGGAAGGACAGGATACCGTTGACATCGTGTTCGCAGGGGGTGTCAGCCCGCCCGGCATCGTGACCGTATAGGTATGCGTCCAGTCCGCCGTCGTCCCGTCGCAGGCCGTGTATCTGTACGTCCACACCACCGTGCCGTTGCACATGATTGGACTGGGTGTCGATATGGAACCGACCAGTACCGGAATCAGCGTCCGCCCGCAAGCATCGGTGATGCTGGCAGGAGTCCCCGGATCGGTCGCGTTGGAAGGACAGGATACCGTTGACATCGTGTTCGCAGGGGGTGTCAGCCCGCCCGGCATCGTGACCGTATAGGTGTGCGTCCAGTCCGCCGTCGTCCCGTCGCAGGCCGTGTACCGGTAGGTCCAGACCACCGTGCCATTGCACGTGATCGGATCCGGAGTGATCGTGGAGCCGACCAATACCGGGGTCAGAGTTCTGCCGCAGGCATCGGTGATGCTGGCAGGAGCCCCAGGATCGGTCGCATTGGAAGGACAGGATACCGTTGATGTCGTGTTTGCAGGGGGAGTCAGTCCGCCCGGCATCGTGACCGTGTACGTGTGCGTCCAGTCTGCCGTAGTCCCGTCGCAGGCCGTGTATCTATAGGTCCACACCACCGTGCCGTTGCACGTGATCGGATCCGGAGTGGAAACGGAACCCACAAGAACTGGATTCAATGTCCTGCCGCACGCATCCGTGATGCTGGCAGGAGCCCCAGGATCGGTCGCATTGGAAGGACAGGATACTGTTGACATCGTGTTTGCAGGGGGAGTCAGTCCGCCCGGCATCGTGACCGTGTACGTGTGGGTCCAGTCCGCCGTCGTCCCGTCGCAGGCCGTGTACCGGTAAATCCAAACCACAGTGCCGTTGCACGTGATCGGATCTGGAGTGTACGTTGAGCCCACCAAAGCAGGTATGACCATTCTGCCGCAAGCATCGGTAATGCTGGCAGGAGCTCCCGGGTCGGTCGCATTGGAAGGACAGGATACCGTTGATGTCGTGCTCGCCGGGGGAGTCAGTCCGCCCGGCATCGTCACCGTGTAGGTATGCGTCCAGTCCGCAGTCGTCCCGTCGCAAGCCGTGTATTTATAGGTCCAGACCACTGTGCCGTTGCATGTGATTGGACTGGGTGTCGATATGGAACCGATCAGTACCGGAATCAGCGTCCGCCCGCAAGCATCCGTGATGCTGGCAGGGATGCCCGGATCGGTCGCGTTGGAAGGACAGGATACCGTTGACATCGTGTTCGCAGGGGGGTGTCAGCCCGCCCGGCATCGTGACCGTATAGGTATGCGTCCCAGTCCGCCGTCGTCCCGTCGCAGGCCGTGTATCTGTACGTCCACACCACCGTGCCGTTGCACATGATTGGACTGGGTGTCGATATGGAACCGACCAGTACCGGAATCAGCGTCCGCCCGCAAGCATCGGTGATGCTGGCAGGAGTCCCCGGATCGGTCGCGTTGGAAGGACAGGATACCGTTGACATCGTGTTCGCAGGGGGTGTCAGCCCGCCCGGCATCGTGACCGTATAGGTGTGCGTCCAGTCCGCCGTCGTCCCGTCGCAGGCCGTGTACCGGTAGGTCCAGACCACCGTGCCATTGCACGTGATCGGATCCGGAGTGATCGTGGAGCCGACCAATACCGGGGTCAGAGTTCTGCCGCAGGCATCGGTGATGCTGGCAGGAGCCCCAGGATCGGTCGCATTGGAAGGACAGGATACCGTTGATGTCGTGTTTGCAGGGGGAGTCAGTCCGCCCGGCATCGTGACCGTGTACGTGTGCGTCCAGTCTGCCGTAGTCCCGTCGCAGGCCGTGTATCTATAGGTCCACACCACCGTGCCGTTGCACGTGATCGGATCCGGAGTGGAAACGGAACCCACAAGAACTGGATTCAATGTCCTGCCGCACGCATCCGTGATGCTGGCAGGAGCCCCAGGATCGGTCGCGTTGGAAAGACAGGATACCGTTGATGTCGTGTTCGTCGGGGGTGTCAGTCCGCCCGGCATTGTCACCGTGTACGTGTGCGTCCAGTCCGCCGCCGTCCCGTCGCAGGCTGTGTACCGGTAAATCCAAACCACAGTGCCGTTGCACGTGATCGGATCTGGAGTGTACGTTGAGCCCACCAAAGCAGGTATGACCATTCTGCCGCAAGCATCGGTAATGCTGGCAGGAGCTCCCGGGTCGGTCGCATTGGAAGGACAGGATACCGTTGATGTCGTGCTCGCCGGGGGTGTCAGCCCGCCCGGCATCGTCACCGTGTAGGTATGCGTCCAGTCCCGCCGTCGTCCCGTCGCAAGCCGTGTATCTATAGGTCCAAACCACTGTGCCGTTGCATGTGATTGGACTGGGTGTCGATATGGAACCGATCAGTACCGGAATCAGCGTCCGCCCGCAGGCATCCGTTACTACAGGCAAGGAGGAGGTCGGAGCCACCGCCAGCGAGGCACACGAGACCGTAGAGGAGCCGTTCGCCGGCATGGTTACGCTCGGAGCTGCTATTGTAATGGTTTGAGTTACATTAATAAAATTATTACACGCATCCGCAACTTTGTATGTTCTGGTAATAATTTCAGGGCATACATATCCATTTGAAACATCACCCACAAATGTCACTGTAGGAACACCACAATTATCTGCCTCATCGGTAACAACTGCTATATCCGAAACTGGAACCAGGCTCGGACATGGAACAGTAATTGGAGTAAGATTACTCGCTGTTGGATTTACAGCATCAAGATGCCTTGTTATTATTTGCTGACAAGTTACTGCACATGTTCCATTAGCATTATTTGCAGTATATGTTCTAGTGGTAGTTTCAAGACAACCAACAGTACTTGTCGCATCAGAAAATGATATTGTGGCAGCATTTGTATTACTTGTTCCATCAAGCGCATTAAAAGTTGCTGTATCTGTCGCACCAATCGGTAATGCCTGATTACAGACGGCAATATTGATATTTTCAGGACATACTATCGTTGGGCAACAATTACTTGTAACAACGGTCATAGTAGTGGACACCGCACAAGATCCTGCAGTCGGAGTAAATGTGTAAACCATTGACCCTTCACTAGAAGTGATTATTGCCGATGGACTCCATGTACCGGTCACTCCATTGTTAGATGTAGTCGGCAATGCTGATGGAGAATCGCCTATGCAATAAGGTCCGAAACTACCAAATGTCGGAGTAAGAACAGGGTTAACGGTAACGACAACGGCTCCATAAGCTGTTCCACATGCATTTGTATTACTTATATAATAAGTTCCTGTACCCACTGTAAGCGGATTACTCAATGGTGTAGCAGGAGTAGGATAGCTGATCCAATATTGTAATGGACCATCGGTTGTTGAACCGGCTGTTATATATGGAAGGCTAATGTTCACGGTATTGGGAGCACAAACCGGATCCGGATTGGTAATAACGATTACAGGTGCAGCCTGATCAACAATCACGGAAATTCCTCCAGCCGCAGTGTTTGAACAAGAATTACCGTCAGATACATTTGTAATTGTATAAGACGTTGTTGTTGTCGGAGATACCGTTATTGTATATGGATTACTTGAAGTTGTAATCGTATGTGTTGTTGAGGTTGTTCCATTGTTTTCAATATAAGTTATTGTCCATGGCGCAGTACCTGTAAAATTAATTACAATATTTGCACTCTGACCCAAACAAATATGAGCGTCCGGTGATGAAACCACAGCCGTTGGTAGCGGCTTAATATATAGAATAGCCGCATTTGTTACGGCTGGTCCGCAAAGGCTGTTTACCACCAACCGATATTGATAGCCGTTCATTCCAATAGTAACTCCGTTAATAGCTAATGAAGAAGTATTAACGCCACTATAAATTCCCCCGGAAACAATATCTGTCCAAGTTATACCATTATCTGTACTCTCTTGCCACTGGTATGTTAGATTCTGACCGATGGCAGCACCTGTAAACGTTGCATTTCCACCTTCACAAACAGTCACATTAACCGGTTGAGTAGTAATAGTTGGAGCAGGGTAAACCGTAATTGTTTTAGTTATCGTTCCTAAATTACCGCAACATTCAGTTCCAACAGTTAAAATTACCGTGTAAACAAGATTTCCACCGGTTGTATTAGTAAACGTAATATTAGTTGATCCGGCTGTTGGTGAAGTTATCGTAGAAAATCCTCCAGGAGGATTAGTCACACTCCACAGGTAAGTATAACCCGGCAAGCCGTTACTACTGCTTGCAAAATTATATGTTCCGGGGCAAACAAAATCCTGAGATGTAACTATTGTAGGCAAAGCGGGCATTGAGGTAATGATGTTATTGAAGTCGGTGTAGGTATTAGAAGCTGTACCACCCGAAGCAGCCGGCAAACTAAGAGTCCAGTTAGTAAGTATTCCCACATCTCCACCTGCATTATCAAAAACACGCAATGTCCAATTTCCATCAGGAACAACAGAACCACCGCCAATTGCACCAAAACTTCCCACCGTAGGTGTTAGCGAACATCCTGCTATCAAAGATCCCTCTGGTTTAAAAGTACCGGTAAAAGGAGCCGTCCCGGCTGTAATATTTGTTGCTCCGGCATCGGAAAACACAGTGTTGGTATAGTTATCTCCAGAACTTCCATTTGCCGAACTTAATTCTAAAATTTGACCATTGGGCGCTACTAAATATAAATACAAGTCACTATCCCAAGTGTGCGTAATATTAACGCTGACCGAGATTCCGCTGGTTGAAATTGTACACGAACCATATCCAGAAACATTTATAGAACTAGAGACCCCATTGCTTGCGCTACACCCCGCATCGGTAATCGTAGAGCCTGGTGAAGCCGTAGAAGAAAAAATACCGGGGCAAGAACCTGAACTTTGAAGAACAACCGTTTTCCTCCCCGTAGTTGAATATTGTGTTATTGCAGGAGAACCCGACGCGCTGGCAGGACTTGAACCACTACCGAAATTTGTCCAGTTAGGAGATCCTGCAACCGTAGAGTGAGCCATATTTAACCCCGAACATGAAACGTTCTGAACAATAATAACAGGCTGAGCAGCTAAATTAAGGCTTGTATTTATAGACAAAGCAGAACCACTGACCAGCTTAACAGCAGCCGATTCTCCCGGTTTTCCGGCTCCGCCGGCTCCACCAGCACCACCCGATCCACCCGATCCACCCGATCCACCATCTCCTTCTCCATCAGAGGCGTTACCACCCGATCCGCCGGCACCTCCCGATCCGCCGGTACCTCCCGATCCGCCGGTACCCCCAAGACCTAAAGCACCTGCTACCACATTACCATCTACTATTTTTCCATTTACACCATTATTAAATAAAAGTACCGCATACGAAGATCCGCCACCATATCCGCCAGTGCCGCCGGTACCCCCTTGGCCGCCGCCACCGCCGCCGCCACCGCCGCCACCGGTACCATCATCATGCCAACAAACTACAGTTCCATTATCGCCGCCACCGCCGCCGCCGCCTTTACCGCCGCCGCCGCCGCCGCCGTCAGTTCCTGTTCCGGCTTGCAAACCGGGGTTCCAATATCCTGCAACCACACTCCCCGATGCCCCGACCGTTCCTATAGTCCCTGCGGTACCTGCCGATCCAGCTGATCCAGCCGATCCATTATCACCGCCACAACCATAGTCGCCACCGCCACCGCCGCCAGTGCCGCCGGCTGCACCGCCACCACCGGCTCCTCCATTGCTCCCGCTACCTCCATCTTCATCCTCATATCCACCGGTACCACCTCTTCCGCCTTCGCCACCATTCCTGACACCGCCATTTGCACTTTCTCCCGTTATTGTTGTTGAATTAGGTGAACCGCAGTGGTAGTCCCAATAAGCCGACGTATGTGAAGAACCCGCACCTCTCCCTTCAGCACCGCCATCTCCCTGAGTTCCATCGCTACAACCATTTCCACCATAGCTACCACTTCCGCCTGCATTACCATTCGCTCCGGCAATGCCGTTTGTCCCGTTTAAACCTGCTGATGCATTGCCCGGCAATAACTGGCAACGCACAATATCGTAATTTGAACAGCTACTTAAAAATAATGTATAAGTTGATACCCCTTTAGGGTAAGTAGCCGTTGCAGCAGGCGCATTATCCGTTTTTATAGTTAAATCCTGAAATCGAAAATATGAAGACCCTATTGCTTCAAACGCAACTATTCGACCGGCATCGGGCAATCCTTCAACATTTGCCGCAGTTCTAACAATAGTAGTAGCTCCGGCTTGACTGCTTTTGTTTAAATAACTTGCATCATAGCCTCCTTCTAAGGTAATAAAGCTATAAATTTGCAACTTGTTTGTTATATAATAAGTTCCCTGTTGAATTTTAATAATAGCATTACTACATTGCGTCATGGCAACAGCATTAACAAGTGTGGTCGGCGAAGATGCCGTTAATCCGGTTCCCCCACCACTAACCGAGGCATAAACTACATTACACGTCGGTGAAGGAGGTGAAGCTGCCGACGACACAATCGAAGTAGCAGTATTTCCGGCGCATCCTGTTGGTGTTGAAGCAACTACCGTATATGTTCCGGCAGGGCGATTAGTCCATACTGACGAAGAAACCCCATTTTGACTATACGCCCCACTATTCCATGAATAATTGCAATCTGTACAAGGAAGTCCATTAACTATAGCTGTGGCTGTTAGATCTATAGTACCTGCGCAAATAGTAGGATTCATTGGAGATATCGAGACAATAGGTGAAGTGATCACAGTAACCCTTACCGTGTCGGTTTTTGTACATCCCCCATAAGTAACGCTCACAGTATAAGTGGTAGAAATGTTTGTAGTTGCGTTTGTAGGATTAGTGGTTGTTGAACTCAATCCTGTGCTCGGCGACCACGTATAAGTCCCTCCCGAAACAGGGCCACCGCTTCCTGTAAGGATCGCTGTTTGCCCCGAACAGATTGAGGAGGAGTTCGCACTCGCAATAATATCACCCAAATGAGTAAAACTGATCACTTGCGAAGTGCTCATTGCTCCTCCGCATTTGTCGAGAAGCGTGTTCCCATCACTACCGTTCTGAACTCCAATCGTATAGGTTCCCGTTAATAGTCCGGAATAATAAATCCGCACCTGATTTGTAAGCCCGTTTCCCGGACATCCGACTCCTATAGCAGAGACAATAGTAGGAGATCCGGGACCACTAATGGTAAAGTCGGAGCCGTTTGAAGCAATTGAACTACATTGTATTCCCTCGGAGATCGTAAGTGTTATATAATCCTGATGACAATTGTCGTTCACCGACATCAATGAGGGTGGAGTATTGTCGAATATGGTTGCGGTTCCCCCAAAAGTAAGAGTATATCCGTTCAAATCCTGAGTAAAATTATCAATAACAAGAGCATAGGTCGTACCCGCAGTTACATTAAGCCCCGGCATCATCGCTGCACTACTTGCATCATACGATAGTGGGATTGTTCCACTAACAGGTAACTGCATTCCTGTATTACCATAAGTTGCAGAGTAATTACACCGAACTGGAGTTGCACTCGGAACTCCGGAACAACCAATGGTCGAAATATCATACAACGCCCAATCGTAATCATTTAAGGTATTTAACATAAATGTAAAAGTACCGGGAGTTTGAACCGTAAACACGTACCAAACCGTTTGCCGTTCCTGCATGAGCAAACAGGTATTATAAACCTCCTGAACCGAACCATAACCTTGGTATGAATTGGGCTGAACATAAGTTTGCTGGCATACAGCTATGGCTCCATTGCAATCTTGCTCGGGACCGCTTACTTTTGGCTGAGATGTGTTTGTCAATTTCATTAAACTGTCAACAATTCTCAACTTGTTGGTTACTTCTTTTTCAGAAGGGAATCCTGAATTTCCCGAATTGTTTGAAGTATTATTAATATCTATGGTGGTTGAATTTAGATAGTTTGTTGTTAAACGTTTCTCGGAGCTTTTTTGATATCGTTTTTCCGAAACGTTCTCCTGTTTAGTGTTCTGGCCGATAAGCGAAACTGAAGATAAAACTATGATTCCAAGAACTAAAACACTTCGCCCTAATAAATTACTGACAATTTTATTTTTTCCCATAATGCAAAAAACTTACCTCTTTAAATACAATCAAAACAAATACTCAACAATAAAGCAGGAGCATTTATTAAGTCAATTTTAAATAATTTTCCGAAACCCTATCCTCTCAATATTATGAATTATAGACAATTGAAAATCATGTTCTGTTGCCAACCTTTTACGTTAATATTTAAAATAATTCGGCTTAACTTTTACCAATATTTTATATCCATCTGATTATCAATATATAGCAACCTACTAAACAAATAACACCAACCTTTTTATAAGAAAACAAAATGATTTCTTATTATTTCCATAACATCAACAGGCCCAAACCTAAATTATTTCGCAAGTTAACTAAAATTTATAACAACAACAAAAAAAGACAGTAATGTTTTTCAAGCTGTTTTATAAATTAAATTGACAATACCCTTGTTTACAGGATTAATACTCGCTTCTACTGGTGAAAATCGCATTGTTCTTTATGACCAATTACTGAAAACCAATCGAACTTTTTTAAAACAAAAATGATATTTCCAGTAATGAACTCATCATTGCACGAAATAAATATGGCTTTCGCATAGTTAATTTATCGAACAAGAGTGCTTACCCCCTGCACTAAGAGCAACACATCTTAATTATTTTTAATTTTATGATTATTTTTAAACAGTTCCCCAACCTGACCATTAGTTTCTTTTACAACCCTGTAAACATCGTTATACTTTTCCCTAACTAGCAAATCATCGATAATAACAGTCTTTAAAGAACAATCATCCCCTTTTAACAGCACTTCCACTTTATCATTTTTATCAGTTACCTTAAATGTTAATTCGACCAACGACCAAGCTCCGTCAATTACAAAACTATTGGCAGGATTCGTTGTGGCAATCCATTTAGCACTGTTCTTTTCATCTTTTGTTTGTACAAGCGCCGTAGAACTCAAAGCATCCTGTCCATAATTATTGCCGGCATTATACATCCAAAAACTTGCAACATATTCAGTATTTTCTTTCAGGACATTCGGCGCTATTGTTCCTAATAAGTTATAATTGCACATCATACCGATATATGCACCAACTCCACTGTGAGATTTTTTTTCGGGCATATTTTCGTACGAATTGTATATAATTTTAGATGATGTATCAGAACTTGATGCTAAAAAAACCGTGTTATTATACAACTTATTTTTAATTCTTTCGAAATTCAATATCTCTTGTCGAGAAGTGTTATTAAATAACGAATCATAAGAAATAGAATATAATGAATAATCTTTATTGGAATAAAGCAGATTACTCCTTTCCAAAATTTCATTTTCTTGTTCTGCCAATTCTTCATTGCTATAAATTATCAAAAACGTTTTTTTGCTTTTAATACTTTTTTCAACCTCTTTTCGGTAAAAATTCGGGCTAAAAAGCTGAAGAAGATTCCTACTTTCCATTAAACTCGCTCTTGCCGAGTGATTTCCCATTAAAGGAAGCCCCGAATGATAGGACAGAATCATTGAAATTTTACATATTTTATCCATGGCTTTTCTCGCATAATTTTCAGAACCGACATGATAAAACGGCAGGGGAATAATAGCCTGGTATTTATCTTTAACCATATACTTTAACCCATTTGAAAATGATTGGGGAAGTTGATTTTTATCGAATAAATTTGAGCTGTTAACAATGGTGTTGCTGATTTCTCTGTGATACGGGATACCTTCAACCACATACGACAGAGGAATTAACATGCCTAAAAACATATAAACGACTCTATTTTTTTTTGAATTACAAATTATATCTACATAATAGATACTAACTACCGTGACTACATAGTAAAACACCCAAGAGAACCGACCAATTCCTCTAAAGTTTTTTATAATCGGAACCCCGTCAAGCAAAAACTCCATTTTGTATTTAAAAGGATATCCCATAGATAAAAACAGTAATATTAAAGCAGAACACAATGCGACAACCAATAGCGGTTGATCTATTCTCTTCACCGACTCCTTCTTTATTTTCCTTTTGATAAATTTTACGGTTTCAAAAAATACAAACAAAAAAATTGAAAGAATCGACCCAATTCCAATATAAGCAAGCCCCTCCCAGTTTTGCTCTATCTTCAAGAATTCATCCAAAAAAGGTCTAAGTGGTGGATAATTGGGTAAAAAAACAGATTCAAAATTCGATGCATAAATTAAATAGCCGTAAGGGTTATCCGTTCGTCCAACATGATGATCGGTAACAATTGTAAACATCCAAAAGAAAACGAATGGCAAAACAACAACTAAAGAGATATTAATCCATTGTTTAAGCGTTTTATATTTTTTTCCATCAAACAAAATAAAATCAAAAATAAAGCAAAGCAGCATAAAGGAAACAGCAATCATTCCTAAATAAGCATGCACAAAATACCATGATAAGTTGTTAAGAAACAACATAAAAGCCCATTTCAATTTATTCGGACTCTTAGAAAACTTGATAAACAAATACCAAGACAGCGGAATAAAAAAACTATACGAAAGTGCTAAATGACCCGTTACCCTAAACAGCTGGGGAGCAAGCACGGCTATAGAAAAAGCACCTAAAACAGAAAAGAGTCTGCTTACATTAAATTCCAAAAGAATCAAATAAAGGAAAAAAGTTGAAAGTACTAAAGAAAAAATCATCAAAAAATTAATGATTCCTATACTATAATTTTGTATGGAAGGAAATGGCACGGATAATATTTTAATTATCCCCGTAAATAATGGCTGGCAATCTAAAAACAAAAAATTCTCTCCATAAGGATAATTCATAATTTGAGAATTAATATATGAAGAGTCGTTTTTGATATGTGAGGCATAGGTGAAATAATTCTTTATCCCATCTCCTGTATCCGTAAATAAGTAGCTATTGGGAGACAAGACTACATCACCGTAAAACGACATCACAAATACAATTGAACTCAAAATCAGAATAATCGGCGCATATTTTTGAATTTTAATCATTTTCATCCTCGTTTGTTAGCTTATTACAACTATTAAATATAGCACCTCTTTGATTTTCAACGCAAAACAATATTATCCGATCTCATTTTTGGTATATTTCAACTATAAGATTATCAATATCAATGTCCCCTTTTCCCCTATTCCAAATGTAGCACTTCAGATGATCTTTGCTACTCCTTATCTCCGGCGTAAGATATACGATTTCAACCTTTTCCCAATTATTTGAAATTGAATCGAAATGCAAATCGTTTGCCGAATAGCCGTATGCTCCGTTTTTTCGTTCCATGGTCAAGACAAGACATGGGAATGGATTCTCCTTATCTTTTTGCCCCCGCATATTAAATTTTACTTTTACCCAAAGGTGATCTTTTGGTGTCAACTTGCCGTATTCGGTCTCAAAAAACGAATAATAATCCTGATTAGCTGCGATTCTGTATAGCTTGTTATTATCCTCTAAAATGATATTGTCGTTTATTGACTTTTCAAAATTTTCACTAACAAAAACAGTTTTATGATATTTTGTTGAATCCGTAAATTCATTTCTTGATGAAAAACTACGGTTAACCAACAACAAATCCTTATCGGATTCCGACACCTTGTTTTTCAAAAAAGTGGCCCAATAATACTCTTTTGTCGTTTGATATGGATTTAAAATATAATGCTTCAGCTGCCACCACTGAAATTGGTTTAAAAAAATAAAAAACACAACAAGTATCCAAAAAATAATTTTCAACGCAAGCTTATTTTGATGAATAAACACGATAAAATAGCCGAGGCAAATAGCCAGTATGGGATAAGTCGTTATTAAAGGACGAATCGAATAACCTGCACCATACCACCACTCGGTCCAACTCGAAATAATAAAAAAAGAAACAACAAAATAAAAAAAACAGGCATAGAAAATTTTAAAATTCTTTTTATACAAAAAATAGAACCCCATCAATGAAAAAGCCATAATGGGGGTGTATAAAAGCCACCCTTTTCGATAACTAATCAACACATTAATAATGTGCGGGGACAAGGTATCCAAACCAACTCCCGGATTTTTATAGCTATCATAGATAAGCGATCCCGTCTTCAAATACCAATAAATCATTTGAGGAGAAACGATGATAATGCTAATCCCCATTGCTATAAGTATTGCTTTTTTATGGTTAAAAAGCTTCGATATTTTTAGCTTTAAATCACCGAATGAAGCCACATTCCAAAGTATCGGAATAAGCAGAACAAATAGTTCACTCGGTTTAATTAAAATCATCAACGTAATTGATACTACAATTATAATTAAATGCTTTTGTTTATAGTGTTCGTGCCACTTAATGGTGCACCAAACAACAATTGTGGTTAACATAAAAAGGACATTAACCGTTTCTAAATCCTTGATTGTAAGATGATGAATATAATTGGTTCCAAAGACCAGAATAATTAATATTAAGGCGGTAACTTTCTCCGAAAAGAAATATTTTAATATTTTTCTTAGAAAGATTAAACCTATAATTGTATATAGAATAGCACCAACCACCAGCGAGTATTGATATGGCGGACTAAACCCATCCGTGGGGAATCCTAAAATAGCGGCAAAAGCATGCCCTACTAAAAAGAATGGAAGAAAAAACAGAGCCAATCCCATCAGAAAAAAATACATTGGTTCCCCTTTATTATTTTCCGTGACCATATAAAGCGTGTCCGCCAATTTTTTTTCGGAATTTACCTTTTTCAACCAACTAATGTCCTTCAACATAGGATCGTCATAAATAAAAGTTGCCGGAAGGTACAGGTAATATCCCAGTACATCCCAAGATATCTCTTTTTCAGAAACAACATTTATCCGATAAACAGAAATTACTGCACAAATTCCAATTAATACAAATAAAGAAAGGTTATTCAGTTTTTTCATATTTTAAAAATTCATCAATCAGACTTATATTGATTGTATTTATTAGGAATTATCCACCCGAAGAACTTATAACAAGCCCAAGACAAACGGGCTGAATAGAGCAACAACCTTGATTTACTTAAAATTCGGTTATAACTGCAAATATATAAATTTATTCTTTATAGCCCAATTCAATGTCATAATCATAAGCTCAAACTAAACCAACGATTTCCACTAATTATTTTGTTTAATGTTCGTTTCTCGTAGCGAAAATTACATTTTTTTATTACCAATTGCTGGAAATTAGCGGGCCATTTAAAAAAAGGAATGGCAATACCCCAAAGAATTACAAAAAAATATTAGAAGAAAAATATAGCACATCTGACAACTATCGGAGTTAAAGCGATATTAACGGCTAAAAAATTGATTTTTTCATACCATTGAAATCATCTTTACTGAAACAAATACGAAATCATATCTTCAATTTTTCCGAGCGGAATAATTTTTATTTTCAATTTGCTTTGTTCCAACCCTTTAAGATTATAACGGGAAATAAAAATTCGTTTAAATCCCATCTTTTCTGCTTCCGCAATGCGTTGATCGATGCGAACCACAGGGCGAATTTCGCCTGAAAGGCCAACCTCTGCCGCGAAACAGTCTTTGGAATCGATGAAAATATCTTCTCCCGATGAAAGAATTGAAGCTACAATAGAAAGATCATTTGCCGGGTCATCCACGCGAATTCCTCCGGCAATATTTAAAAAGACATCTTTCGTTCCCAATTTAAACCCACATCGTTTTTCGAGCACCGCCAACAACATGTTTAATCTTCTCAAATCGAATCCGGTAGCAGAGCGTTGCGGAGTTCCATATACGGCTGTGCTGACTAAAGCCTGTGTTTCGATAAGCAGTGGGCGAAGACCTTCGATAGTGGCAGCAATAGCTACTCCAGAAATAGAATCGTCGCGCTGCGAAATAAGAATTTCCGAAGGATTCGAAACTTCCCGTAATCCGACCGAAGTCATCTCGAAAATTCCCAATTCGGACGTAGAACCAAAGCGGTTCTTTACCGAACGGACAATACGATAACCATAATTGCGGTCGCCTTCAAATTGCAAAACGGTATCCACAATATGTTCCAAAATTTTCGGACCGGCAATAGAGCCATCCTTCGTAATATGCCCGATTAAAAAAACAGGGATGTTAGTACTTTTAGCCAATTGTTGCAACTCATTGGTTGTTTCTCTGATTTGAGAAATACTTCCTGCAGAAGACTCGACAAGCTGGGTTGTAATAGTTTGAATAGAATCGACAATAATAATTCCCGGTTGAATATCTTCAATAAACGGAAGAATGTTTTGAATAATCGTTTCTGTTAAAATATACAAGTTATTATTTTGAACCCCGATACGATCGGCACGAATCTTTAACTGCTGGCTGCTCTCCTCACCCGAAATATAAAGAATCGTAACCTCGGGCAACTGAAGTGCCACCTGTAAAAGCAATGTAGATTTACCAATTCCGGGTTCACCACCAAGTAAAATAAGGGAACCTGGAACCAATCCCCCGCCAAGCACACGGTTGAGTTCGGAATTATGCATATCTATGCGGTAGTTGTTGTCATAACTAATCGAACTTAACAACTGAGGTTTAGCCGAATGGGAACTTGAACCAGAAAAGCCCTTTTGAGGGCCTTTCTGTATAATTTCTTCTTCCAAGGTATTCCATGCTCCGCATGAGGTACACTGACCATTCCATTTTGCCGATTGAGCACCACAATTACTGCAAAAATAAGCTGTTTTTGTTTTACTCATAGATGGAACGCAGATTAATTAATTGGTAATGTCTTTTTATATGTATAAGTAATAATGTAAAAACATTGATCTTGAATGATCTTTAATAAATAAACACTAAGTCCTCAGCTACTTGTGTTAAGAACAGAGCCTGTGTTCAATTTATTACTTGTAGCGAACGAACTCGCCATAAAAACCATTTTTATTAAACCATTTAAAATAGTCGTCATTCAATTGCTTTATTTTCCCGTCACCTACAATCCAATTTAAGTTTTCACCCGAAGTTGTTTCTAAAATTTCGAGGGTGTAATGCTCGCCACTAAATCCAAGATTATATTTTGCTCTTGATTGCTCTATAATTGTGTCAACACCGATCGGAATTTGTGACACAATCAATTCTCCTGAATGAAACTCCCAAATAGTTGTAGGTTGAGGAATACCGATATTGGTAACTTCAATTTTTTTCCATTTTCCTTCAAGCTTGGTCTCCTTGCTTTTTGTGCATGAGGAAAGTACAAACAGTGATAATAAAACGAAGAGAAGTGCTTTTGATTTCATCATATAATATTTTTTGAATCTACAAATTTAATATATTTTTTCAACATGTTTGATATTTTAACAAAAAAGCAGTTCCAAATATTCGGGACTGCTTTTTTATATTGCATTTTCAATAGATGTAATTGACTTCAAAAAAGCTAAACATTTCTATTTAATAGCAGTGTAATCGCTATATTGAGTTTTCAATATTCCAGACAAACGCCCTCAACCCCTGCTCTTCCACTTCCTTGTTCAAAGCGTCCAACCTGTTTAGCAAAGGAGTTACCTTTTCGTCTTCCACTATCGTTAAATGGGCATTATTCAGCTCAGGCCATACGTGTGTACCTTCATGAGGATCGCCCGACACCGTTCCCCGGCCTTTTATCCCCAGCCATTGCGAATAGCCTTTGATAAAGAGTTTGTCTAATATATCCTGCACCTCGTCGGTTAAGGATTGATTATATGATATAAATACTGCTTTCATGTGATCTAATTTAATTGTTTGATTCTTTTAAAGCTAGTTTACGTGCTTTTTTCATTTTTCCAACCCCGAAAATGGTATAAATAGTTGGAATCAATACGAGCGTTACCAACGTTGAAACAGTTAACCCGCCGAAAATCGCGATGGCCATGGGCCTCCACATTTCAGATCCGCTACCCGAGGTAAAAATCATGGGCAACATAGCTAAAATCATGGTTAACGAAGTCATAAGCACAGGCCTTAAACGGGAGCGACCGGCAGAAACAACCGCATCTTTCAATGAATATCCCCGATCGATTAGTAAATTCGTGTAATCGACCAAAATAATCCCATTTTTAACCACAATCCCGATCAGCATTACAATCCCGATTAACGAAATTACATTGAAAGTGGAATGGAAGATAAACAGACCAAGAAAAACACCGGTAAAAGCAAATGGAATAGAGAACATGATAATGAAAGGCTCCGTGAGAGACTCAAACTGCGAAGCCATTACGATATAAACCAATATTAATGAGAGTACTATCAACATCGCCAAATCTCTAAATGAATCTTTCATGTTTTCGGCACTACCGCCATAATCAATGGTTACATCCTTAGGAATATCCATTTTTGCAATTTCGTTTTCAAGTGCTGCTTTTACCGTCCCGATATCAGAACCCGATAATGCCGACGAAACGGTAACCGTACGTACTTTATTTTCTCTTTCGATATTTGGGGGTGAATAAAACCTCTTTAATTGGGTAATTTCACTCAATTTTACCATTTTACCTTGGGGTGTCATGATAGAGATATTCTGAATATCCTCGGTCGATTGCCTGAATTTTTCATCATAACGAACAATTACATCATATTCATTTCCATCTTCTTTATATTTTGTGGCTTTTATCCCTGTAATCCGGTTTCGAATTGCAGTTGCAACACTCGCTGTATTTAAGCCGAAAGAGGTCATCTTCGCATTATCCAAAACAAGTTGCAACTCGGTTTTTTCCTTATCCCGACTAATTAAAATATCTTTAGTCCCTTTTATATTTTTGAGGGCTTGAGAAATTTTTTCAGCTACAACATTCGTTTCATCAAAGCTGTTACCATATACTTTTACTTCCAAGTTACTTCCGCCACCCATGCCCATAGCGCTCGAAGAACGTGAACTACCGGGATCCACATAATATTTTTCAACCTCAGGTAATGCTTCAATAATCGGTCTCATTTCATCTGCCACCTGAAAAATATCTTTCTCACGATCCTTACGAGGCTTCATTTTAAAGGAGTAATTTATAATATAGTTTCCGTTTTCGGAGAAGAGAGAGATAAGATTGCTTTCATCTCCTGCTCCGGCACTAGATGAAACAATTTCAATTTCCGGAAATTTTTTCATAAAAACAGAATCCAGATATTTCACCGTTAATTTCGTCTCATCGAGTTTGGTACCTTGGGCGAGTTTTACCTGTGCCGATATCCGGTCGTTATCGGAAGCCGGCATAAATTCCGAACCAATAAACTTCATCAAGAACATCGATGATATAAATATAAGGACACCTATACCGACGACTGTCCATCGATGAGAAACAGCCCATGAAAGGATTTTTTCAAAAAATTTATCCAGTTTATCAAGAAGACCTTGCGAAAACCAATAAATTTTACCGGAGAGTTTATTTTTATCCAGCTTATTGTTTTTCAATATTTTTGAAGACATCATTGGCACTAATGTCAATGAAACAATAACAGATACTACAACTGAAATAGTTACCACAAATCCCAACGGTTTGAAAAGAATTCCCGTCATGCCACCCAACATGGTTAAAGGAAGGAAAACGGCAACAATGGTAAGCGTGGAAGCAATAACAGCCAAACTCACCTCACTGGTTCCATAAATTGCCGCCTCTCGGGCAAAGCCTCCTTTCTCCACTTTTTTGGTAATGTTTTCGAGCACTACAATAGAATCGTCAACCACCATCCCTATCGCGATTGACAGTGACGAAAGCGTAATGATATTGATGGTTCCACCGGATAAAAACATATATACAAATCCGGCAATCAACGAAATAGGAATAGACAAGGCAATGATAAACGTGGAACGCCCCCTACCCAAAAATGTAAAAACAACAATTACCACGAACAACAACGCATAAAGCAATGTTTCGGAAAGGTTATTTATAGACGAGATGGTATTTAACGAAGAGTCCATCAACACATCAATTTTTACATCAGGAGGTAATGTTTTTTTAATCTCTTCTACTTTTTTCTTTATGTTATTAGCAACAGTAACCGTATTTGCATCCGATTGCTTTTGAATCATGACCCGGACGTTCGTTTTACCATTGGCATGCTCAAAAGTACTCAAGTCTTTACTAAGTGAATCTCTAACTAAAGCAACATCTTTCAGATAAACCGCTTTTCCATTGAAATTGCTGACAATAATTTCTTTGATGGCATTGCTGTTTTCAAATTCGCCCTGCAAGCGAAGAGACAAATCAGATTTCCCCATTTCGAGGCTTCCCGAAGGTAAATTCAAGTTATTGGCAGCCAAAACACCCGCAATTTGTTCCACGGTCAGGTTATAAGCATCCAGTTTCCGGGGATCTACATCAACCATGATGGCTCTTGTGGGAGACCCCATTTGCATGATGTTTCCCACGCCGTCGATTCGGTTCAGGGGCTGAATCATTTTTTTGTCCAAGATATCCTTAAGTCCGGCATAACTCACATCAGAAGTGACACTAAACACTATTACCGGAATCATGCTGGTGCTGATTTTAAAAATCATCGGACTTTCAACACCATCCGGTAAATCATTTTCGACCAAACCGACTGCATCCCGAATTTCGTTGGTAGCCTCATCTAAGTTCGCTCCCCACTGAAATTCCATTGTGATTGCGGAAATTCCATCTTTCGATTTCGATGAAATTTTCTTCAAATTGGTAATCGACCCTAAGCCATCTTCCAGCTTTCGGGTAATGTTTTGCTCCACATCAGCTGCATTTGCACCATTATAGAATGTAAAAATCGAAATAATCGGGGGATCTATTTTGGGAAAATAATCCACAGGCAGCTGCAGATAGGAATACCCCCCAAAAAGCACTACCGCAATAAATATCATAATGGTACTTATCGGTTTTTTTACTGCTGTACTATATAAACTCATGTTATATGTTTTAATTAATTAAAAATCAAGTATATTCAGTTATTATTATTTTGCAATTGTTATGGGTGATTGGTTTTCAAGTTTATTCTGACCCACCACAATCAATTCATCCCCATCGTTAAGGCCTTCTAAAATCACAATCTTATCGTCAATCATCTGACCTGTTTTCACAGGAGTTTTTACGGCAACATTATTTTTGTTTACAAACACATACATATCATTAGTTCCCGTTTGTTTGATAAGTGCAATATTTGGAACCAGAATGGCGCTCCCTTTACCCAGATTAAGTTGAACTTTAGAAAACATCCCCGGGCGTAACTTCAAATTGTTGTTCTGCACTTTAACTTCAACCGTAAATGTTTTGGTCGCATTATCAATCGTTGGATATATTTTATAAACATCTCCGTTAAAGGTCATCTCCGGGTAAATATCCGATGTAATTTCAGCTTTCATCCCTTTGGTTATCAATGGGTAATAGTTAGCCGAAATTCCAATCAGCGCTTTCAACTGATTAATTTGAACAATGGAGACGATCGCAGGTTTGCCAATGGTCGCTATCGGTGAACCTGAATAAATCTCGCCATCTTCGAAATATTTACCCGAAATAATTCCACTGAAAGGAGCTTTTAACTGGGTGTTATTGAGCAAAAACTGATAGCTGTTTTTGGCAATATTGTAGTTCGACATAAACTGGTCATATTGCTGATCTGCGATGCTATTTGTTTTTTTCAGGGTATCGAACCGTTTGTAGTTCGCTTCCAGATTCATCAAGTTGATTCGAGCCTGTTCAAGATTGGTTCTATCCATTAAAGCCACCACTTGACCTTTTGTGACATTTTGTCCGATTTCGACATTGATTTTTTCAATTCTCCCCGGGGTAGATGGAGCCAGATGTACTTCTTCAAATGGCGTTAAAGTCACGGTGTAATCAATTTTACGTGTAATTATTTCCGACTTTACCGTCATGGTTTTTACAGTGGCAACCTGCTTTTTATCTGTTTTTTCCGCTTCGGTACTTTTATTTTTGGAAGTGCAGGACACCGTTAGCGTTAATAGGCCTGCAACAACGGTTAAAGTTAAAAATCTATTTGTGTTCATATTTTCAATTTTAAAGTTTACTATTTATTTTACGTAATGATAATTCGGCGTTGAGTAGTTGAAGTATAATGCTGGTATAACTGGACTCTGCATTCAGGTAATCGTTATTGGCACTCGTGAGCTCCAAACTGGAAATAACTCCCTGGTCAAATTTAAGCTTCATTTTATCTAAAACCTCTTTGGCTATGGATACATTTTCCTTTTGGGTTAAATACTGTTCAAATAGATTGTTGTATGTAAACCGTAATTGTTCTTCCTGAATAGCCAATTGCTGAGACATCAATTCTTTCGTGTTTTCACTGATCTTATAATCAATTTTTGCCTGATTCACCTGATATAATCGCTGACCGCTGGAAAATATCGGAACATTTAAAGTTAAACCGATCACATCTTTGGGATTCATATCAAATGCTGCCGTTTTAATTTTCTCGGTATGCGAATAAAAAGCAACCAACGAAGGCAAATAGCTCGTTTTTCTGAGCGATATCTGTTTTTTAGCAATATCCGACTGCATGGAAATCATTTTATAATCCAGATTGTTTTGGATATTAAAGGTGTCGCTAGGTTTGGTTTGAATAATAATACGTTGTGCAAGCTCGTCGAAACTGGAAGAAAGGCTAATCGTCTGATTCGGATCTATCCCCAATTGCAAATGCAGTAAATTATATCCCATCTCCACCTGTCGTTCCGTCGATTTAATTGCATTGTCGATGGATGCCAACATGATGGATAATTTTTTAGCATCCGTTGATTCAACTACTCCGGCTTTGGAAAGATTATTTGTTTTATCAAAAATCACCTGAGCATTTTGTTTGTTTTCTTTTACTATTTTCAAAATTCGTTCACTGGCTAATATCATGTAATACGCCTGAATGGTTTGTTCTTTTACATTCAACTCATCTTTTTGATAAGCTTGCTCCGTAATGGTTCTTGCCAGTTTTGAAAGTTGAATGCCCACATAGTAACTGCCGTTAAACACCAGCTGGCTCACACTCGCTTTAAAATTACTCGTCGGATTAAACTCAATAACGGTAGCCGGCATTTGTGCGCTTAATTTTAATGAGACTTCTGCTCCCAAGTAATTGGCATAATCGAGCGTAGCACTGATTTGAGGCAATCCCTGTGCAATAGTTTCCCTAACCTTCTGTGTGGACTTATCAATGCCATATTTTGAATTAATCAGGGTTTTGTTGTGATTAATAGCATAGTTTACGGCACTATCCAACGACAACGACAACGGAACCTGCGCTTTCAAATCAGACGATGAAAGCAACAGAGCCGCAATTGCAAATAATGTTATTTTTCTCATTTAACAATTTGATTTTTTTAATTATATATTTTTTTGTGTGTTCAAGTTTTCCAATTTAAGCTCTATATATTCTATACCCGCCCTACTAGCAATCCCGGATATGGTACATAAAAAGTGTTTTCAGCAATTCTTCAAAATGAATATCCGAATTATTAAGCAGTTCGGTATATGAATTTTCAATGTGTGAAACATATAAATGACAGATTACTTCAATATTAAAATCGGTTCGGTATATCCCTTCGGATATCCCCTGAATGATATTCTGTCGAATATGGGTAAAAACATGCTCTTGTCTAAATCGTTTAACTTTCTCCCAAGCTTCGGGATAGTACTTTTGCAAATCGTATTTATTTTATTTTGCGAGTTGATTAACAACTGACTTACCTTAAGCAAATTATCAATCGCATTACTGCCATCCACGATCTCTTTTGCCTTAATCAAACACGACTGATGACGAGCAATTGAGTACTCTACAAACTTCATTACCACATCCTTCTTGTCTGCAAACGACAAATAAAGTGTTTTTTTCGATATTCCGAGTTCTTTGGCAAGATCATCCATGGTGACACTCTTGACACCATATTTCAAAAATAAATCAGATATTTTAGTTATTAATTCTTCCATTTTTTATCATTAAATCAGAAACTTCGGAAACAAAATTAGTCAATTTTCGTTTCCAAAGTTTCAATTTTTTCATAACAATTTAATACATTATTTTAAACATCTGTTTACCAATAATATATAAATAATTATTCACTTTGCAAAGTTCTACATTTTATGGACGATAATTATGAAAAAACGGCAAATGACGAATTTTAGGGGTGGAATATGGTTTTTGTTAATGTAATTATGATTTATACCAAAGACAAATATGAGGAATGAAATTCGAGCCGAACTTTCGGGAATGATTCGTTTAGATTAATCCGGATTTTTAGGCAGTTTTTTCTTTTTGAAATCGCGGCCACACTCGAAACAATGGCAAATCTTGCTCTTGAAGGGTAGCGGGAATCCCAACAGGAAAAAGGAGATCACAAAGGCCAATGAAGACAAGCGAGGCGTCGAAACCTCTCCGGAACCGCAAAATGGACATATCTCCGGCAACTGACTACGCATGGGTAAACGATATTAACAGCCAAAGCATGCAAACTACCATCGATATAACCACACCGGACATAACCAAAAAACGAATTTCATAATCAAACTTGTTGAGAAACGGAATTTTAGTCGAAAACGTGTCAACTTTGGTAAAAAACAAAGAAGCTTTCGGCTTTTCGTCCGCAGCATAGCCTCCCTCTTTAATGATCTCCAGAGCAAGATATACATCGGATTGCTTTACCTGGAGCTTCACCCCTCCCACCGCATTGGAATAAAAAGGATTGATTTGAGCGATCAACTCGTCTTTCACAAAACATTCTATTCCCTCCGATTCGAGATGACCCCGAATTACCGCCAACTCATGTGGATAATAAACCGTTAACACCGTGACAAAAGCATCCATGTTTTTCACAAATTACTTGTTTGATTCGTTATGTTCACTCCAATAAAGCCAAACACAATTCTTTATTTATTCAAAAGTAATAATTAAAGTCTTTCAATGAATAAAAACGGCTTCAATTATTTTTTTAGGAACAAACGTTGAATAAGTGTAATTTTGCAAAAAAAGAGTTTGAAATGAAAATAGTTCGCAAGCCATCTTGGCTTAAGATTAAGATTCCCGGAGGAGAAAACTACACGGAACTTAAAAAAATTGTGGAAGAAAACCAGCTGCACACCATCTGTTCGAGCGGTCGCTGCCCGAACATGGGCGAATGCTGGAGCCGCGGTGCCGCCACGCTGATGATCTTGGGCGACATTTGCACCCGCTCGTGCAAGTTTTGCGCAACCCAAACCGGGAAACCGTTGCCGATAGATGTAAACGAACCGGCTAAAGTCGCCAAATCGGTGAAACTGATGCGTCTGAAACATGCCGTGATCACCTCCGTCGATCGAGATGAACTGGAAGACAAGGGAGCACAACACTGGGCAAATGTGATTAATGCTATTCGCAACGAAAATCCAAACACCATCATCGAAGTGCTCCTCCCTGATTTTGATGCCAATGCGGAACTCATCGACATCGTAGTAAAATCCAAACCTGATATTTTATCGCATAATATCGAAACCGTCCGTCGATTGACTCCCGAAGTAAGAAGCAGAGCCAAATACGATGTCAGCCTGGAAACCTTGCGTCTGTTTTCAAAATCCGGAATCGAGACAAAATCCGGAATCATGGTGGGATTGGGAGAAACGCAGGAAGAGGTTTTAGAAACGCTTCTGGATCTATATAATGTCGGATGCCGAATGATTACCATTGGTCAATATTTGCAACCCACATCACAAAACATTGAAGTTGCCGAATACGTGCATCCTGAAATTTTTGAGTTTTACAAAAACAAAGCTTACGAAATCGGGTTTAACATAGCAGAGTGTGGTCCTTTGGTGAGGTCTTCTTATATGGCGGAAGATGCTTTTAAGAATAAAGAAGGAAGAAGAGAGAAGTAAGAATCGTGAAAAGAGGTCCGTGAAAAGTGAAAAGAGAATGCAGAAGGAAGAAGGAAGAAGTTGACGAGTAAAAAGTTTTGCAAGCAAGAAAAAAAAAATCAAACCTAGTCCGTAGGACTTCAACATTAATAAAAGCAACATAAAAACGAAAACAAAATAGTCCGTTCGGACTTAAACAATATTAGAAAAAATGAACAACGTAACTTTTCACGACTGGAAAACCATCGATTACAAAGAGGGATGGGATCGGCAACAAGCTATTTTCAACGGGGTTATGGATTACAAACTCGGCAAATCGACTAACTCTCCACAATCCATTATTTTTTGCGAGCATCCTCACGTATATACTTTGGGAAAACACGGCAACAACACCAACCTGCTCATCAGCGACGAAATGTTGAAACAGATTCAGGCCACCTATTACCACATCGACCGCGGCGGAGATATTACCTATCACGGTCCCGGCCAAATTGTAGGCTACCCGATTGTGGATCTGGAATTACTGCAACTTTCCATTCGGGAGTATATTTTTCAACTGGAACAAAGCGTAATCGACACATTGGTTCTTTACAATATCGCGGCTACACGGTTGGAAGGAGCTACCGGAGTATGGCTCGACGTGGATATTGCCGGAAAAACCCGGAAAATTTGCGCCATTGGGGTTAAAGCCAGTCGATATGTAACCATGCACGGTTTTGCATTTAATGTGAATACGAATTTGACCTATTTCAACTACATCAACCCATGCGGTTTTATAGACAAAGGCGTAACCTCGATGCAAAAGGAGTTGGGGAAAGAAATTGATATCGAAGAAGTAAAAAAAACATTGAAAACAAAACTATATCAAAATTTAAAGATCAACGAGTAATCATTAATTTGCAATCGTTATGTCCAAAAAAATATTACAACAAATCAAGTCCTACGCTATGATCACATTAGGACTTCTGCTATTTGCTTTCGGGTGGACGGCATTTCTTATTCCATCGGGAATTGTAGGAGGTGGCGTAAGTGGAATATCCTCGCTGATTTTCTTTTCCACAGGCTTGCCCGTTGGAATTATCAGTCTTGTAGTTAATATTATTTTGGTATTAATCGCCATGAAAATTTTAGGAGCTAAATTTGGCATCAATACCATTTTCGGCATTTTAATGAGTTCTTTTTTCTTTGTTGTTTTACAACATTTTATCAAGCAACCGTTGGTTGACGATCCGTTTATGTGCGCACTAATCGGAGCGATGCTTTCCGGTTTAGGCGTGGGCATTGCATTCTCTAACGGCGGCAATTCCGGTGGAACCGACATTGTTGCTTTAATTATAACTAACTATTATAATATTAGCCCGGGACGAGTAATTATATACATTGATATTTTAATTGTTGCCAGTTCGTATTTTGTATTCGGATCTGTCGAGAAAATCGTTTACGGATATGTAGTGATGGGAGTTTTTGGATATACGCTGGATATGGTAATTGAAGGAAATAAACAGTCGTATCAATTTATGATTTTTTCCAAAAGTAATGATCTGATTGCCGACCGAATCGGAAATGAAATCCAACGCGGGGTAACGTTGCTTAAAGGCACAGGATGGTACACAAAACATGATCAAAACGTGCTCATGGTGATTGCCCAGAAACAAGACAGGCAAGCGATTATGAAAATAATTAAAGAAATTGACGATAGTGCATTTATCTCTATAGCCAAGGTGAGCGGTGTTTTTGGAAAAAATTTCGACAGAATTAAGATTTAACCATAAAATCTGTGAATAAAAACGCCGAGCGATATCGCAGCTATTCAACTTATTTTAAAGAACTTTTCGGAGGAAGAGTCCAAAAGGTGACCATTGATGCCGGCTTTAGCTGCCCAAATCGTGATGGAACCGTGGGTACCGGTGGATGTACATATTGTAACAACAATGCGTTTAATCCCTCGTATTGTACTCCTGAAAAATCGACACAACAGCAAATTGAAGAAGGCATTGAATTTCATGCAAACCGCTATCGCCGGGCGAACAAATATCTGGCATATTTTCAGGCATTTTCAAATACGCATGCTCCTCTCGAATATCTTAAAAAGATTTACGACCCTGCCATTAAGCATCCGAAAATTTGCGGATTGGTGATCGGCACACGCCCCGACTGCATGGATGAAGAAAAACTAGCCTATTTTGCAGAAATAGCCAAAACCAAGTATGTTATTATTGAATATGGGGTAGAGTCCGTTTACGAGGAAACCTTGTTGACAATCAATCGAGGGCACACTTACCAAAAAGCGGTAGAAATGATTACGCTGACCCACCAATACGGTCTTCACACCGGAGTCCATTTAATTTTCGGACTCCCGGGAGAAACTCGTGAAATGATGATGAAATCGGCAAAGATAATTTCAAAACTACCCTTGAACACTATCAAGTTCCACCAGCTTCAGATTGTAAAAGAGACCCAAATGGCAACGGATTATCAACAAAATCCGGCAAAATATCCACTATTTTCACTCGAAGACTATCTCGATTTTATTGTGGATTATGTTTCACACCTCAATCCGAATTTTGTGATAGAGCGCTTTGCAGGCGAAGTCCCTCCCCGTTTTTTGGTCTCCGAACCCTGGGGCATGTTACGTTATGATCAGGTGCTCATCCAAATTCAAAAACGACTGGAAACCCGTGATCTGTGGCAAGGAAAATTTTACGAGAACACTTCTTTGTGAAATAATTTTTAAAAAATAACGTTTTTGAACCTGATGTAGGGTAAATAACCATGCAATTTTTGTAAATTTGCCCACTGAAAACTAATATTCATTAAAAAAAGTGTTCACGGATGGAATCAAAAAAAAGCGCATTCGATTTTAACTCAACCAATCTTTTATTGTTTTTATGGCATTGGCGCAAAACTCTGATTATTGTGGTACTATCTGCCATTGTCCTAAGTGCGTTATTTTCATCCCCATGGTTTATTACGCCCAAATATAAATCGTCGGTAATTATGTTTCCGGTATCAACAAACTCCATTTCCAAAGCGCTTATTGCTTCAAATACCAATGGGAAGCAAGATATCATGGAATTTGGAGCCGAAGAACAAGCCGAACAGATGTTGCAAATTCTTTACTCTTCAAAAATAAAGCAACGGGTAATACAAAAGTTTGATCTTTTTAAGCATTATGATATTAATCCGAACTCTTCGACTAAAACAACCGACTTATATAAAGAATTTGAATCGAATATTACCTTCAAACGAACTGAATTTATGGCTGTGGAGGTTACAGTTCTGGACAAAGATCCTCAGATGGCCGCTGATATTGCCAACGATATTTCAGATTTAGTGGATACCGTAAAAAATGAAATTCAAAAAGAGCGTGCAATCGAAGGTTACAAAATTACCGAGCGGGAGTATTTTTCACTGCTTAACGAGATGAAATCGACAGACGACTCGTTATACAAACTTAGATCGTTAGGCATTACCGATTATGAAGCTCAGGCCGAACGATATAATCAGCAATATGCTATCGCTTTATCCAATGGGAATATGCAGGGTGCAAAACGGATTAAACAGCTTATCGATACTTTAGCCAAATACGGAGGTGGTTATGTTGCCCTTAGCCAAGTTTATGAAAGTCAGGTGAAACAGCTTGCAGAACTAAAGGCAAAATACAATGAAGCCAAAGTAGATGCCCAGCAGAACCTTCCCCAAAAGTTCATGGTAGAGCGTGCGTATAAAGCGGAGAAAAAATCTTATCCCGTTCGCTGGCTTATCGTTTTGGTAACTACATTCAGTGCTTTTATTCTAGCCGTGCTGAGCATCATCATAATTCAAACCATTCGCGATTACGATATTAAACCCGTTGTATCGGAAGAAACCAAACCTGTTGCTTAAGCTCATGAATATTTTTTTGAGTCTGTTTAAAAAAAAGCCGATCTCATTTTGGATATATTCAATCGTCGGGTTTTTTCTTATAATTAACTCCATTTTATTGGTTTATGAACAATTTTGGTTTCCGGTTATCATTGGAGTCGTTTTTTCGCTAGTGCTTGCTTTTTTTTCAGCAGATAAATTACTCTATATCATCACTTTTCTAACCCCGTTATCCATCATTAGTGCAAATAAAGATTTCAATGTCGGACTGGCTTTACCCACCGAACCCTTAATGATTCTGTTTACGAGTGTTTTCCTGTTTAAACTGTTATACGAAAATAGCTATCCGATAAAAATAACCAAACACCCGATATCTATTACTATTTTTATATATTTGGGTTGGATTTTATTTACATCGATTACCAGTGAAATTTCTTTAGTTTCTATCAAATTTTTTATTTCAAAAATCTGGTTTATCATTCCCTTCTATTTTTCAATCGCTCTGATTTTCAAACGTGAGTTCTCATCCATACGAAACTTTTATTTGGCGTATGCCTTTGGGCTCGCAATTGTAATAATCTATACCACAATTGTCCACTCACAATATGGATTCAGCGAAATGACCGGACATTGGGTGATGAGCCCATTTTATAACGACCACACTGCGTATGGAGCGGCAATCGCCTTTTTTCTCCCTCCAATTATTGGCATCGCTTTTGAACCCAGCTTCAGTCGGACAAAAAAACTCTTTATTTTAGTGCTGTTTGCTATTCTCATATTGGGTTTCTACCTTTCGTACAGCCGTGCAGCTTGGTTAAGCATCGTCATAACTTTGGGTTTATTCATCATTGTGAAATTAAAAATCAAGTTTCAATGGGTTGCTGCTACAACACTAATATTGATAGGATTATTTTTTATTTTTCAAAACGACATCATTCACAATTTAAGTAAAAACAAACAGGACTCTTCAGATAATCTTACCGAACACATTCAATCGATGTCAAATATTTCCACCGATGCGTCGAATTTAGAACGACTTAACCGATGGGCGGCAGCGATGCGGATGTTTAAACACCGCCCTATGGTTGGTTGGGGTCCAGGTACTTATCAATTTGTTTATGCCCCATTTCAATATTCATTCGAAAAAACGATCATCAGTACCAATGCCGGGGATAAAGGCACCGCCCACAGCGAATATATCGGCCCCTTAGCAGAAACGGGAGTGATTGGACTGCTTACCTTTATTGCAATAGCTATAGCTACTTTTTACACGGCTATAAAAGTATATCTCAATTCCAAATCCAAGGAGGTTCGAGTATGGGCACTCTCTGCCATTTGCGCTTTGATCACCTATTACGTTCACGGCGGAATGAATAATTTCCTCGACACCGACAAACTGGCGGTTCCATTCTGGGGAACTATTGCACTGGTAGTTGCACTGGATGTTTTTTATGGGAAGGGAAGTGAAAAGATAGTTCGTGAAACGTGTGTCGAAAAATAAATCCGCCAACTAGCGGATTGTCATTTTTCGAACATCCTCGAAAAACAAGGAAATCAGAGATTTCTGGTTTTTCGGGAAAAAGAGCGTATAGCGAGTCTAAGAAGACGTTAAAAATAGTTCAAGAATCGACATAAAAGGCTTCTCTTTTGTGGTTAAAAAACCAGCTTTGTCATGCTGAGGACACAAAGCATCTGTACCGACAAAGCACCCTTTTGTATTTTTTATCTACCTAGCAAGCTGCTAGATAAATGCATTTTGTGGTGAAAAGCTGAAAATAAATTTGAACCACATAAGCCACATAAGTTCACATAAGAAAACACACACAAATGTATTCTCTTTTTTGAAACCTTTTGTCTCTTTTGCGCCCCCGCCTGCCGCATTTATAAAACAATCTTCTCTTTGACGACGGACAGGTTTTGTGGTTCAAAAAACAATCTGATCCTTGATTTCAAATAGATTTAGTAACGGCATCCCAACACCCGCCCAATCGTTCTGAAAATAAGCTTTAAGTCGGTGAAAAAACCTTGATTTTCGATATATTTAAAGTTCAGGTTGAGTTTAGCAGGCATCACCTCTTTAACATAGGTTTCTTCAGGGTTTGGCGATTTGGAGAGCAGTTCGTTTTCGTTGAAATACTCCAGCGAAGCATAATCGGTTAGGCCGGGGCGTACCTGAAGCACTTTCAGCTGTTCAACGGAATATTGATCCACATATTTCTTAACTTCAGGGCGCGGTCCCACAAAGCTCATATCTCCGGTTAAAATATTAATCAGTTGGGGCAATTCATCGAGTTTGTATTTTCGGATAAATAGACCAACTTTCGTTACTCGACTATCATTAGAACCCACAGTCAGCAACCCTTTTTTATCGGCCCCCACGCTCATGGAACGAAATTTCAACAAATTGAATGGCTTCCGGCCTTTTCCAATCCGCTCCTGTTTGTAAAACACACCACCCTTTGAGTCCACCACGATTGCCAGTGCAATCAGCAGAAAAAAGGGCAAGAGCAGAATCAGTCCGACCAATGCCATTATGATATCGAAACTTCGTTTAACCATGCTGTTTCATGACTTTGTTTACGGCGAAAACGACTGCGTTCACCACGGTTTCCACATTCTCATCCGTTAAATCGTAATACACCGGCAGACTGATTTCGCAGCAATAGTTGGCATACGTTTGAGGGTAATCCTCTATCTTATATCCCATTTTCTTGTAACAGGTCATCATCGGAACAGGAATAAAATGAACGTTTACAGATACTTGCTGTTCGAAAATCAGCTTAATAATTTCATCGCGTTGCGCTTCAGTAGCCCCTTTTATTCTCAATGTGAATACATGATACGACGTTGTTTTGTCTGCCGTGTAATAGGTTGGAATTATCGCAAAGTCATGCTTGGAAAGCAGATTGGTATATTTGTCGAAGATGGCTTTTCGACGAACCAGCATGTCATTTTCGTAACGTTCAAGTTCCACGAGTCCAATAGCTGCCATAATATCGGTCATATTGCATTTATAACCGGGTTCAATAATGTCGTAACGCCAATTTCCGGGTTGCATTTTGGCCAAGGCATCTTTCGACTGCCCATGCAATGATTTGATGCACAAATACTTGTATTCATCCTCATTATCAAACGGTTCAGGCAGGCAAAGGCAAACAGCTCCACCTTCGGCTGTTGTCAGATTTTTAACCGCATGAAACGAGAACACGGTAACATCCGTCAAACAGCCGGTTTTTTTCCCCTTATATTCTGCACCCACGGAATGAGCGGCATCGGAAAGCACCAAGATGCGTCCCAACTTCTGTTGATTTTCGTGGTTGGGCACAAACATTTTTCGCACTTCAGCATCTCGAACCAACGCATTAATTTCGTCGTAATCACAAGGGAAACCAGCCAGATCGACAGGCATAATTACTTTTGTTCTCGGAGTAATGGCTTTTTTAATAGCATCCACGGAAATATCAAAATCATCACCAATATCTACAAATACAGGAGTTGCTCCACAGTGCATGATTACGTTGGCTGTAGCCGTGTAGGTATATGCAGGCAAAATCACCTCGTCGCCGGCAGTTACGCCAAACCAGCGAAGCATCAGTTCCAATCCGGCCGAATTCGAATTAAGACAAAGCGTAGCTCCGGCACCGCAATAGCTGTTAATCCGCTTTTCGAATTCCTTGGTACGTGGCCCGGTGGTAATCCATCCCGAATGTAAGGCAGCGGTAACTTCATCAATAATTTTCTGGTCGATGCGGGGAGGCGAAAATGGTATCATATTTTTTGTTTTTTTACCACTCAGACACGAAGGTCACGAAGGAACACCATGTCTTAGTGAATCTATGTGCGCTTAGTGCTTCAGTAGTAATTGAATTTATTTCTTTAGATAATTTAAAATATTGGCTTCCACGCGTTTAAGCACATCTTCGCTATCGGCTTTCTGAAATACTCTTCCGGTGATATTTTCATATAACTCAATATAACGCTCCGAAACCTGATTTACGAATTCCGGATCCATTTTAGGACAGGTTTGCCCTTCTTTTCCCTGAAATCCATTGTCCATAAGCCATTCCCTAACAAACTCTTTGGAGAGCTGGCGTTGCTGTTCACCTTTATCAAAGCGTTCCTGATAACCCTCAGCATAGAAATAACGGGATGAATCGGGAGTATGAATTTCGTCGATCAGATAAATTACGCCCTCTTTTTTCCCAAATTCATATTTGGTATCCACGAGGATTAGGCCGTGTTTTGCAGCAATTTCCGTTCCTCTTTGAAAGATTGCCAATGCATATTTTTCCAACGTTTCATATTCCTCTTTGGCAATAATTCCTTGAGCGAGAATTTCTTCTCGACTGATATCTTCATCGTGACCTTCTGCCGCTTTCGTGGTTGGAGTGATGATTGGAGTTGCAAAACGCTGATGTTCCTTCATTCCGTCCGGAATCTTCACGCCGCAAATTTCTCTGGAACCGGCTTTGTACGACCGCCATGAACTTCCCGTAAGATAACCTCTCACAATCATTTCAATCGCATAGGGCTCGCACTGGTGGCCAATCGTGACCATCGGATCCGGAGTTGCGATTTTCCAGTTGGGACAAATATCGGTGGTCGCATCCAGAAATTCAGCGGCAATCTGGTTCAACACCTGACCTTTATATGGAATTCCTTCGGGAAGAATCACGTCAAACGCAGAAATTCGATCGGAGACCACCATCACCAAAAGGTCATTATTAATGGAATAAACATCACGAACTTTTCCATGATATACATTTTTTTGTCCCGGAAAATTAAAATCTGTCTTTGTAAGGGCTTTAGCCTGTGCCATATTATTTCGATTTATGTTGTTATTGTTTTCCAATTGTTATCCATGAGCTCCAAACATCTTTTCAAATATTTTTTTCTTTGGCTTTTGCAGCCCTCTGATCGTCGGACTTCTGATAGGCATTAATGATTTTCGTGACCAATTGGTGACGAACCACATCGCTGGTATCCAGAAAAATAAAATCTATGCTTTTGATGTTCTTTAAAATATGAGAAGCCTGAATCAAACCTGAATTTTGATTGCGGGGCAAGTCAACCTGCGTAACATCACCGGTGATAAAAAATTTGGCATTCATCCCCATACGGGTGAGGAACATTTTAATTTGGCCTTCGGTTGCATTCTGGGCTTCATCAAGAATTACATAAGCGTTATCGAGCGTTCGTCCGCGCATAAATGCCAGCGGAGCGATTTCGATGGTTTTATCTTCAAGATAAGCCATCAACTTTTGAGGTGGAATCATATCGCGGAGCGCATCGTACAAAGGTTGCAGATAGGGATCAAGTTTGTCGCGAAGATCACCGGGGAGAAACCCGAGATTTTCGCCGGCTTCTACCGCCGGACGAGTAAGGATGATGCGTCGGACTTCCTTGTTTTTCAGTGCTCTCACAGCTAATGCAACGGCAGTGTATGTTTTTCCCGTTCCTGCAGGGCCAATGGCAAAAATCATATCATGATCCTGCACACTGTCCACCAACCGTTGCTGATTCTTGCTTTTCGCCTTGATTACTTTGCCATGATTGCCATGCACAATGATTGAAGCATCGCTCTCCTTGGCAGCTTCCCGCGAAAATCGTTCTTCATCGGAATTCGTTGTCAACATTTCCACATCCTGACGGGTAAGTTTTCCATACTTTTCAAAATGGTTAAGCATAAGCTGCAACTTATCTTCAAATTCCGCAAGTTCCGTATTTGTACCAAACAGTTTAATTTCATTTCCACGGGTGATTACTTTAAGTTTTGGAAACACATTAATCAACCTATTGATATTCGCATTGTTAGCGCCCAAAATCTCTAATGTAATAGTCGGATCTATTATGATATTTTTTTCTGACATTAATCGTTTTTAGAAATCATTGAATTAGAATTCAAAATTAGCAAAAATTATCGAATGCAGAAATAGAACCTTGATTTAATTTATAATGGCAAATACTACAATTTGTAGATGCACTAATTTGAAAAATCGATAACGTAATTGGGCAGACGGCTCTTTAACAGAACTTTATAATATTTTCACAAAAAATCATCAATAAACATGATTTATTAAAAATATTTTCGTTCTTTTGTGATAAATTTTAACAGACCCTATTATAATAAACTTCTCATGAAATTAATTAATCAACAAACAAAAGATAATACAAATGAAAAAAACCATTAATTTGATTATTTATGGGATTATGCTTCCATTTTTAGGGATAGCACAGGACAAATTGCCCGATTTCCTAAAAGAGGAGCTGACCCGAAACATGGAGTCATTAAAGAATGAAAAAACAGCTCCGTACTACCTGTCGTACCGCGTAAATGATGTAAAAACCTACACCATTCAGACTTCCTTTGGTCAGATTATACATTCGGGATGGTCTCACAACCGCCGCTTATGCACAGACGTGAGAGTTGGAAACCAAAAAGTTGACAATAGCCACCCCATTAAAGGAGAAAATTATGGAAATTTTCGTGGAAATTCCGGAATAGAATTACCCCTCGAAAATATTTCCGAAGCAATTAAGCAAATTTTATGGAAAGAAACAGATAAACAATATCGCAAATCTGCCGATTTATACGCCAAAGTAGTCGCAAATATGGCAATAAAGGTGGCGGATGAAGATAAAACGGATGATTTTAGCGCAGAGAAACCAATTGTATATAACGAGCCCCCGCTTGATGAGACAAAAATTGCTTTCGATATAAAATCATGGGAAGAAAAACTCAAAAAATATTCGGCATTATTTCTTCAAAATAAAGACGTTATTGAAGGTTCCTCCACATTTCAATTTACAATTGAGCGCAAATATTTTGTTTCAAACGATGGAAGTAATATCACCGAAAACAGGGTAACATGCAGAGTTATGGTTAATGGGCAAACTCAGGCAGACGATGGCATGGAGCTTCCTTTACATCTCAGCTATTTCGGGCTTACTCCGGACAATTTACCCACGGACGAAGTGATTTTAGCTGACACTAAAAAGATGAGCGAAACGCTCACAAAATTAAGATCCGCTCCAGTTGTTGATTCATACACAGGACCAGCTCTTTTAGCATCGGCATCCGCTGGAGTTTTCTTCCACGAAATCTTTGGTCACCGCATCGAAGGACAGCGAATGAAAAATGAAACCGATGCCCAGACCTTCAAGAAAAAAGTAGGAGAAAAAGTATTGAATGAAAATCTATCCATTATTTTTGATCCCAGCATCTCGAAATACAAAAATTTCTTTTTGAACGGTGCCTATAAATATGATGATCAGGGACAACAAGGCAAGCGGGTAATCATTGTTGAAAACGGAATTTTACGCAACTTTTTAATGTCAAGAACCCCAATCACCGGATTCAACAATTCAAACGGTCACGGGAGAGCCAGTGCAGGGATGCAACCGGTAACCCGTCAATCGAACATGTTTGTAGAATCAAAAAAGCCATTGACGAATAAGCAATTGCGTCAAGCACTTATTGCAGAAGCAAAAAAACAGGGGAAAGAATACGGATACCTTTTTGTAAGCACGGTTGGAGGCTTTACCACGACCGGAAGATATATGCCGAATGCATTCAACGTCACGCCCACGGAAGTTTACAGAATATATACGGACGGTCGTCCCGACGAACTGGTTCGCGGTGTTGATCTTGTAGGAACCCCGTTATCCATTTTTTCAAACATCGAAGCTGCCGGTGATGATTTCGGTATTTTTACAGGTTTTTGCGGGGCCGAATCGGGCTCAGTGCCAGTTTCCACAGTCTGTCCCACTCTTTTTGTAAAGCAGATCGAGACCCAACGAAAAGCGAAGAACCAATCGAAACCACCAATACTACCACGCCCATAATAATAACAAAAAATCAAAAAAACATGAATAAGATCAAAACATATATCCTCGTTGGAATATTAATACTTTCGACGAAATTGAGTACCTCACAGACCAATGTTTTTATGGATGCCATAAAACAAGAGATTCAACGAAGTATGGACAGCCTGAAAATTGACAAGATGCGCTCTCCGAATTTTATTAGCTATACGATTACCGACGCTAAATCCATCCATATCAGAGCCTGTTTAGGAGCTATCATCGATTCCGATGAACAGCCTATACGTCTTTTTGAAAATCGTGTATTGGTTGGAGAAAACGGAAAAACCAACGAAAATTACATTGACGAAAATAATATGTGGTCATGGAATGATTTCAGCAACAACGTTCCTTTTTCCAACGACAAAAATGATATCCGGAGAGCATTATGGCTCTATACCGACAACAACTATAAAACTGCAATCACCAACTACGAGGCAAAATTATCGGCATTGAACCAACAAAGTCTTACCGAAGAGGAAAAACAGCTAGTGGACTTCGCACCCGCTGCAAAATTAGAAATGACGGTGCCTTACCAGAGCTTTCAAATCAATAAAACACAACTTGAAAGCATTGCCCGCAATCTGTCTGCAATTTTCAAAAAATTTCCGTTGATTCAGAAATCAGATGTAAACATATACGCATACGACGCATTGGCAACGTTTGCAAACAGTGAGGGAACAGCGGTGCAATACCCTATACAAATTGCCGCTATAAAAGTGGTGGCAACCACTCAAGCCCCCAGCGGAGAAATCTTGAACGACCATGCGCTATGGTTCTCTAATAATATCACCCAGTTCCCCGCCGAAAAAACAATGATTTCAGAAATTGAAAAAATAGCAAATAATTTATCTGAATCAACTAAAGCTAAAGCCATCAGCGAACCCTATAGCGGCCCGATATTATTTGAAGGGGAAGCGGTAGCGGAAGTTTTTATGCAAACCTTTTTTACTAAAACCAACGGATTAGTCACCGTTAGAAAACCGACAGTGGGCAACGAACAGATTATCAGCTTATATCCCGGTCTGGTGAAAGAGAATTCGATTGAAGCCATGCTAAACAAAAAAGTTATATCCAGAGATCTGACCATTGAAGCACTTCCGACACTTACCACATTCCAGAATATTCCTTTAATCGGAAGCTTTGCCGTTGATGCCGAAGGTGTAAAAGCTCCTGAAAGATTGGTTTTGGTAGAAAACGGAGTTCTTAGGAATTTACTTTGTGGAAGAGTCCCAACGCTAAAAATCAAACAAAGTAACGGACATGCCCGTCCGGCACTAAGCGGTGGAGGCATAGAAACAGCAACTGCTCCGGGTGTAATAAAAATGACGAATAATAACCCTGCAACCACCGTTGACAAAAAAAAGCTCAAAGATTTACTAATTGCTGCTGCCAAAGAAGAAGATCTGGAATACGCTTACATCGTCCGCAAGGTGATTTCCGGTGCCGCAAATATTGAAAACGAAAACAGTATTTCATTTTTCGGCTCTGAAAAGCCAAAAGCCGATCTTTCCAAAACCATTCAGGTTTACCGGGTTAAAGTATCGGATGGAAACGAAGAGCTGGTTAGTTTTGCAGAAGTTCAGGGATTAAGCATCAAAGCTTTCAAGCGGATAAAGGCAACTTCCTCACAAATGCAGGTTTACAATACCATGGTACTGCCGGTTACCGGAAATTTTTATGGCGGGCAATACTACCTAACCGGAGTTCCTGCAAGTTTTATACTCCCCGAAGGATTGCTGTTTCAGGAACTGGATATCGTTAAAGAGAAACAAGGAATGACCAAAAATATACCGGTCGTAGAATCGCCACTTGGAGCGACCAAATAACATCAAATCTTGGCATAAATAATCTGTCCCCAATACAAAAGCCATCCGATTCCATTAATTTGGGATCGGATGGTTTTATTTTCGACCTTGCGAGCATCCATAAACTGTTAACCTTGTTATTTTTTAACCTATTTTGATTTTTATGTTGTATTTTTGAAAAACATTAATATTAAAAAGCCCAAAGTTATGAAAGCAAAATTTATCGCTGTTTTTTTAGTTATTTTTTCTTTTTCCGTTATAGCCCAAGTAGATAAGCCTAAAACCAACCCATACGATGTAAATGTATCCACTTCACAAATAGATGCATGCTTTCCGGGAGGTCAGGACTCGTTGATGAACTTTATCTGGAATAACCTGAAGTATCCGGTTGCTGCCCAACAAAACAATGTTCAAGGAGAAGTTCAAATCAGTTTTGATGTAAATTTTGATGGGAATTTGATTAATTTCTCCAAAATTTCCAACCTTGGATACGGACTTGAAGAGGAACTGATTCGCGTGATAAAATTATCTCCGAAGTGGACTCCTGCAGAAATCAACAAAATGAAAGTTCGACAACAATACCTACTCTCTTTTCCCGTAAGCAGATACAACATAAAGTAACTTCTTTTTGGATTGTTGATAATTAGCAAATAAATTAACGATTGAACCGCTTGCCGATTTTTCGATTTTTTATACCTTTGCCATCAAAGACAGTTGCATTATTTTTTATGTGTCTTTAACTAAATGATAGCGTTCACCGGATTAATTATTTTTCGTTCATCAGGGGGAATGTTTCTTCTATTATTTGTTATTTATATGTTATTAACAATCAATTATTTATACAATGATTCTTTTCTTTAAAACAAATGATCGGGTATTTGGAGTACTCGCCACTCAGTCGTTATCCGGCAAAAATATTCAGGCAATGGAATGGATGTTCAGTGGTGCTAAACTTTGTACAAACCAGACAATCGAAGGCTTTTTCGTAGGGCCACGGAAAGAGATGATTACTCCGTGGAGCACCAATGCCGTTGAAATTGCTCAAAACATGGGAATCCAGAACATTCTCCGTATTGAAGAGTTTTTAATCGCCGAAAATGCCGAAGTAAAAATCGACCCGATGTTGCAGGTGCTTTATCATGGTCTAAATCAGGAGATTTTCACCATTGATAAACAACCAGAGCCCATTGTCTATGTTGAGGATATGGTTGCTTACAACAAACAGGAAGGGCTCGCATTAAGTCCCGAAGAAATTGAATATTTGGAACAATTGAGTAAAAAAATAGGCCGCAAGCTCACCGACAGTGAGGTCTTTGGATTCTCACAAGTGAATTCGGAACATTGCCGACATAAAATCTTTAACGGGCAATTCATCATCGATGGAGAAACCAAACCTGTGTCCCTATTTCAGATGATCAAACGCACATCCAAAGAACACCCGAACCGTTTGGTATCGGCATACAGCGACAATGTAGCTTTTGTAAAGGGGCCGAAAGCAGAACAATTCTGCCCGAAAACTCAGGATAAACCCGATTATTTTGTGGCCCAAACCATTGACACCGTTATTTCGCTTAAAGCTGAAACTCATAATTTTCCCACTACCGTAGAGCCTTTTAATGGTGCAGCAACCGGTGCCGGAGGAGAAATTCGCGATCGTATGGCCGGTGGAACCGGAAGCATTCCCATGGCCGGAACGGCTGTATATATGACCTCATATCCCCGTTTGGAAGAGGGGCGTTCCTGGGAGAAAAAACTACCCGAACGCCCTTGGCTATATCAAACTCCTGAGGAAATTTTAATCAAAGCCTCCAACGGTGCCAGCGACTTCGGCAATAAATTCGGACAACCGCTCATTTGCGGAAGCTTATTCACCTTCGAACAGATTGAAAGCAAACGAAGATTCGGATACGACAAGGTGGTCATGCTTGCCGGTGGAATCGGCCATGCACGTGCCCAATATGCATTAAAGAACAAACCGGTCCCGAATCAACCGGTCGTGGTAATTGGCGGCGACAACTACCGTATCGGAATGGGTGGTGGTGCCGTATCCTCAGTCGCTACCGGCGAGTACGCCAACCAAATCGAATTAAATGCCGTACAACGCTCCAATCCGGAAATGCAAAAACGGGCATATAATGTAGTTCGCGCATTGGCCGAAATGGATAACAACCCGATCGTTTCCATTCACGACCACGGTGCCGGCGGCCACCTCAACTGCTTGTCCGAACTGGTAGAAGCCACCGGCGGCAATTTCAACATTTCAAAATTTCCTATCGGCGACCCTACCCTATCTGCTAAAGAGATTATCGGCAACGAATCGCAAGAGCGCATGGGACTGGTGATCGGAAAAGAGCACCTCGAGTTGATTGAGCGCATTGCACAGCGTGAACGGGCTCCAATGTATGTGGTTGGAACTACCTCCGGCGATCAGCGATTCTATTTCCATGACAATCAGAATCAAAAAGTAATTGATCTTGAAATTAAAGACTTTTTTGGAAACTCACCCAAAACAGTGATGACCGATACAACTATCGCTCAATCATTCCCCGAAATCGAATATGACGATAAACAGATTTCAACATATTTAAATAATGTATTACGTCTCGAAGGCGTTGCCTGTAAGGATTGGCTCACAAACAAAGTGGACCGTTCGGTGACCGGGAAAATTGCCCGTCAACAGACCTGCGGCACCGTTCAGTTGCCATTATGCGACTTGGGAGCCGTAGCCATTGATTTTCGTGGCGAACGTGGAATTGCAACGTCCATCGGCCATGCGTCTGTTCCGGCCATGATCGATTCTGAAGCCGGTTCGCGTCTTTCCATTGCCGAATCGTTGACGAACTTGGTTTGGGCTCCAATTGAACAACAGCTTGCCGGAGTCTCATTGAGCGCCAACTGGATGTGGCCTTGTAAAAACGAAGGCGAAGATGCCCGCTTATACAATGCTGTAAGTGCAACCAGTGAATTTGCTTGCCAACTGGGCATCAACATTCCTACCGGCAAGGATTCACTGTCGATGACTCAAAAATATCCCGATGGCACTAAAGTGCTATCTCCAGGAACCGTAATCATATCAGCAGCAGGTGAAGTGACCGATGTCAAAAAAATCGTCACCCCGGCTTTGGCGGATGACACTGACACCGAACTCCTTTATGTGGATTTCTCAAAATGCGGTTTTGAACTCGGAGGCAGTAGTTTTGCCCAAATACGAAATGCCATTGGTACAAAAGCCCCGGATGTTTCGGATGCAAATTACTTTGCAAAAGCATTTAACACTATTCAGGATCTAATTGAAAAGCAATTAATTTTAGCCGGTCACGATGTTTCGGACGGTGGTTTGATTACCGCATTGTTTGAAATGATGTTCCCCAACAACTACATCGGTCTTAACGTGGATCTCTCGGTATTTGAGGAGCGAGACATTGTAAAGATTCTATTCAGCGAGAAACCGGCCGTGCTTATTCAAGTGAAAGACATCAACGTATTGTCGATGTTGACAAAAGCCGGGATTGATGCTTATCGTATTGCAACGATCACCAAGCAGCCCAAATTACTGATCACCAAGGGTCCGCAAATCCACTCTTTTGATCTGTTTGAATACCGCGACATCTGGTTTGAATCTTCCTATCTGCTTGATATCCATCAAAGCGGGGAACTTTTAGCCACAGCCCGTTACGATAATTACAAAAACCAGGAGTTGCGCTATCGCTTTAATCCCGAATTTGAGGGCAGTTTAGCTTCAATGGGATTGAGCAGGACCCGTCCGGAAAAAACCGGGATAAAGGCAGCAATTATCCGCGAAAAAGGCGTCAACTGCGATCGCGAAACAGCATATACGCTGTGGTTGGCCGGTTTTGATGTAATCGACGTGCATATCACCGATCTGATTTCGGGTCGGGCCGATCTGTCGGATGTGAATATGATTGTCTTTGTCGGCGGATTTTCCAATTCCGATGTACTGGGCTCTGCCAAAGGCTGGGCAGGAGCATTCCTATATAATCCCAAGGCAAAAGAAGCACTCGATAATTTCTACAAACGGGACGACACGCTGAGTCTGGGAATCTGCAACGGCTGCCAGCTGATGGTTGAATTGGGGCTGATTTATCCGCAACAATTGAAACGTCCAAAAATGGAGCATAACGATTCTCACAAACATGAATCTGCATTTATTAACGTAGATATTCTGGAAAATAATTCGGTAATGCTTTCCTCTCTAGCTTACAACCGATTAGGAGTATGGATTTCGCATGGTGAAGGAAAATTCATTCTTCCTTACGACGAATCGGAATACAACATCCCGGTGAAATACAGTTATAGTGCGTATCCTGGCAATCCAAACGGCTCAAAGTTTAATACTGCTGCCATTTGCTCCAACGATGGACGTCATTTGGCCATTATGCCACATCCCGAGCGCTCCTTATTCCCATGGCATTGGGCATATTACGAACCCACACGCCAAAACGACGAAGTGTCACCTTGGATGGAAGCGTTTGTAAATGCAAGAAAATGGATAGAAAAGAAAAAATAATATACTCATTTAAAATATTTGCAACGTCTTTGTATTCCTTGTAGTATGGAATAAATAAAAAGCTATTACACACGAGGGACAAAAGAACATCATGCAACAAATTAAAAATCGGATATATAAGTTTTACATTTTTCAAAACCTGAATTAATCATTATAACATTGCAAATACTCGAAATACTTACTTTTATTTTTTATTTCGCTGCATTCACCTTTGCATTGATGAAGATTCCATTTTTTCACATTGATGGTGCAAAAAGATCGCTTATTCCTATTTTGTGGGCATATAAACTCGTTGCCGGAGTTGCTTTTTATCTCATCTTTTCATTTTATCAGCCCTACTCTACAGGGTGCGACTCACTGATATATTTCGAAGATGGGAAAAAGCTATCCACGATAGCTAAAGAAAGTCCGGTAGAATATGTGCAACTGCTCACCGGATGCTATTCCGGCACATCCACAATAGAAAAACAGACGGCAAACCTTGAATACTGGAATCGGTCGTTCCCATCAGTTGTCCCCAACGATAATCGAATTGTAATTCGTATAAATTCGTTATTTTCGTTTATCAGCTTAGGCTTTTACCCAATCCATCTTCTGCTTATGGCATTTCTTTCATTTGTCGGATTATTTCTGATTTATAAAGCCATAACAAAACTGCTCACCGGGGTTAAACAAACATTATTGTTTGTTATCTTCATCATCCCTTCGACTGTTTTTTGGTCGGCCGGAGATTTAAAAGAACCGGTATTAGTTCTTTTTCTTGGATGTTTTTTTTACGGATTAGTCTGCTTTTCAAAAGAAAAGCAATGGAAATATTTGCTTTTATTGATTATTTCATCGTACCTGTTGCTATACACTAAACCCTATATTCTTGCGCTGATAATTCCTTGTTCTATTTCATTTTTCATTGCTGAACGGAGTAAAATCAAGCGGGAATACCTAATTTACTTTGCCGTATTTGCCATCTTCGGATTATTCGTTGCTGTTGTGTCCACATATTTTCCCGACTATTCCGCAGCCAAAATTCTCGCTCAAAAACAGCTCGATTTTATTTCAATGGTAAATACCTCAAATTCAGGAAGTAAATTTGAGATTCCAATATTAGATAACTCCCTCTTCTCATTGATAAAAAACAGCCCGACAGCTTTACTCAACTCATTTTTGCGCCCATGGATATGGGAATCGAAAGTATGGCCTCAAACGTTAGCTGCTATTGAAAATATCATTATAATATGTGCTACATTTGTGCTGATGCTCAAGTTTAGGATATCGAAGGTCGAACATCGAAATGTTGCACTTTTTGCTTTATTTTTCAGCATTTTGCTTTTTATCCTGGTGGGACTAATCACTCCAAATATGGGCGCTCTAGTTCGTTACAAATCAATCGGATTACCTTTCTTTTTCATCATGTTGGTTTCAGGATATTCCATTTACAATATTAACTATAAAAGCAAAAAAATAAACGCACTTATCTCCCGAATAAAAAAACACATAAATCAGGTAATCTGGCAAGACGAAAACAATGACTTAATTTGACGTTCCGAATGGCACGAATGAAGACATATCCGCTTTCTCCCTAAAAAAAACAATTCCTTTAAACATAAAATACAATAAAAGATTTATAAATTATCGGATCATCGAATAAACAATTGATACTTTTTTTTACTTTTGATTTACGAAAAAACAAAAAAATATGGAAATCACAAGATTGTTTGATTTAATGTATAATTTCAAGGAAACTTTCCCAAAAAATGATGCATTAGCCGGAAAAGAAAATGGGGCATGGAAAGGATACAGCACCGATCAATATATAGAAATTGCAACATCGATAAGTTATGGATTGATGCAATTGGGAATTAAGAAAGGAGACCGGATTGCTACAATTACCTTTAACCGTCCCGAATGGAACTTTCTGGATATGGCAATTATGCAGATTGGTGCTATTCATGTACCCATTTATCCAACCATCAGCGAATCAGATTATCAATACATATTGAATCACGCCGAAGTGAAAATGGTTTTTGTTGCAGGATGGGAACTCCTTCGCAAGATTGAACATCTTTTACCCTCCATCCCCTCGCTAAACGAAAAAGAAATGGTTTACACCTTTAAAAACTTACGAGGATACAAACACTTAAACGAAATCATCGAATTGGGAAAAGCCAATCCCAGCCACACTTATCTCGAAGAAATACAAAAATCCATAGTTCCCGATGATGTTGCTACTATGATTTACACTTCGGGAACCACGGGAACTCCAAAAGGAGTAATGTTATCGCACAAAAATATTTTAAGCGTTGTAACCGGAGTTGCTCCAATTCCTCCCATTGGGCCCCAAAGCCGTGCAATGAGTTTTTTACCTTTATGCCACATTTACGAACGCGCACTAATATATGTCTGGCAATATCTAGGAGTTTCTACCTACTATGCTGAAAGCTTGGCTACCATTTCGGAAAACATCAGAGAAATTAAACCGGACATAATGTCCACCGTTCCTCGACTACTCGAAAAAATATACGATAAAATAATTATAAACGGCAAGAAACTCGGTTTTCCCCAAACGCCAACTTTTTTTCTGGGCTAATTCACTAGCGGTTCAATATAATATTGATACACCCAATGGGTGGTGGTACATGCTAAGATTAAAAATTGCCCGTAAGCTGGTTTTAAGCAAATGGAAAGCAGCTCTTGGCGGAAACCTGAAAATTATTGTATCCGGAGGGGCATCCATCCAATCTCGTCTGATCCGAGTATTCTGGGCTTGTGAAATGCCTGTACTCGAAGGCTATGGCCTTACCGAAACATCTCCGGTTATTGCTGTAAGCAGTTTTTTTAAACATGGAGTAAAAATTGGAACCGTAGGGCAAATATTACCCGGTATTCAAGTACAGATTGCTCCCGATGGCGAAATTTTATGCAAAGGGCCAACGGTTATGATGGGTTATTATAAAGATCCTGCACTAACAGCTGAAGCAATAGACTCCGATGGATGGTTTCATACTGGCGACCTTGGAGCTTTTGAACCCGAAGGTCAACTTAGAATTACAGGACGTAAGAAAGAGCTTTTTAAAACAGCTTTTGGAAAATATATTGTACCTACTATCATCGAAAATAAATTTGTGGAATCACACTTTATCGATGCAATCATGGTCGTGGGCGAAAATCAGAAGTTTGCTGCAGCACTGATTGTTCCCGACTTTATTGAACTTAGAAGATGGTGTGAGCGCAAAAACATTGAATATACAACGAACGAAGAAATGGTAAAAAATCCGGAAGTAATTAAAAAGTATAAAAAGGAAGTGGCTCAATACAATAAACTCTTTGGGGACACCGAACAAATCCGTAACTTCAGCCTTATCGGATACGAATGGACGGTACAAACAGGAGAACTTACCCCCACACTAAAACTTCGTAGAAAATATATCATGTCGCATCACGCTAAGCAAATCGATGCCCTGTTTGGTGCAGAAAAGGAAGAATAGAAAGAAAGTTATGAGTTATGAGTTGTTGATGGCTGAATTATGTGGATGGTTTCTTTAAACAAATCCAACACCCGATTCATTGAGGAATATTCGAGTTCATTAATCATGACGTTAAGTTCCAACACCTCAAAATCATCGATTTTTTCGAGTTTGAAATTTGACACAGAATTCTCAAGCAAATAATTTCTAAGTGATGACGTGAGTATTGATTTCACCAGCAATTCATCGCTCCCTTTGATGAAATATTTATCGTCGAACAATTGATCTCCGGTTATAATCTCTTTATGCCCAAAGAGTTTTGGAATCCGATCCATAAAGTCTTCAGGATAAATCAGAAACTCAAGACCCAAGCGCTTCTTAAAGACATATTTGACTTTCAGCGGTTTACACTCATCGGTAATGAATACGATTTCGCCATCGGAAAACGGGATTTTGAGTTCAAACCTTCGGTACGTAGCATCGCCGATTACAATGTTCTTGCTTTTCCCCTGATTTTCTTCGGCCAATTTTTGCCAGTTATCCATCAACAGGTCGATTTCCGACCATGAAAATTTATATCCTAATTTTATATTAATGATTTATAATTACTTTTTTAGTGACCATTTTCTTGTTATCCAACAACATTTTTAAATAATACGCTCCGCTTTTAAGTTCGTTTCCCTTAAACCGGAAACTGTTTCCGGATGGATATTTTTGTTGTCCGACAAGTTTTCCCTGCAAATCATATACATCAACCTGAATGGTTCGAAATGATTCGGAAAAAGAGATCTCCGTCTCATCAGTAAAGGGATTTGGGGAGACTTTTGCAATCTCGTTGGAGTTGAAAAGTTCTTGAACTCCCCCGCCCAAATCCACCGAATGAAGCCTGATGTGATCGATCATCCATCCTTCCTTCTGATTATCCAAACCATCGGAGACAAAATTAAACCGGATGATCATCGTGTCTGCAGGATTAATTGTTTTTACCGGCAATGCATGCCAAGCCATGATTGTATGAATCCAACCATTGGAACTTCCTGAAAAACCGACATTCCCTTCGGTCAATGTATCTGTATCTGAGTATAAATTTGGTATTTGGCCATAAAAAGACATCGGTGGATGAATGTAATACGCATAGTTGGTATCATGAATGATGTTAGCCCAAGTTTGCCCCTTATCCCACGAAACCGTGATATATCCGCCATCTCTCAGCGTATCCGTGTCGTATTTGTGATAGAAATCAAAAAACAGATCATACGGATACATTTGACTATTGAAACTCCCCACATACAAATCAAAAAAGGAGTTATTATTTGCAGGATACGCATTGACAGAATCCGTAATCATGGCATTTGGAGCGGAATAGGCCGAGTCAAAGAGGAACTTCTGCGGGCGACCGATTTGCCAGATGTTCTGGGCCGAAGCATCGATATGAATATAATTGACGGCACTGTCAAAGTTGATCACATTCCAGATCCCAACAATATCTCCCGGGGCTTTGACTTGTGCCTTTAAGCAGCAAAAACTAAAAAACAGAGCGATTAGAATGGTTGTCTTTTTCATGTTATCATTTTTTATATTTATTGAAATTCACATCAGACTTATTATTAAAATCAATCACTTCTTTTGGATTAGTCGATAAAATACAATAAACAAAATATTTTTTCCAGTCTTATTTAAATATTGAATCATTTACTTCAGGGTTTATTTCCATTGATAGAATGTTGGTAAATATCGTTGCATAGGAATCTACACTTTTATATTTTGAAAAATATCGAATACCCTCAATTTCTTTAATTTCGATCGGCCAAAATTCACCATATTCGCTCTCAATTTTAACAACATTGTAGTTTGTCGTATTAATGTAATAATAGCTGATCATGTCTTTCAAAAAATATTTTACTTTGTAAACCTCAATATTGTTAATGGTATCCAGCCCAATTAATTCAACTTTAAAACCATGCTTTTTATAATGCACTTCATGGAAGAAATCACACATCCTTTTTAAACTAATCTGATCTTTTATTGGCACTTCAGCGATCTTGTTATTGATGTGTCTGACAAAATTTTGTCCATCAAATTTTGTAATTATTTCCATTTCAGGCGATTTAAAAGTGATAAATATTTTGCTGTCATCTTTCAATATCACTTCACTCGTCCCATCAATTTTTCCATTATTGACGTATTCACAAGTGTATCTGATGGTTTTCACATTATTAATTTTCGCCGAATCCCCAAAATTTTTCAGATAGTTTACCCACACCGTTTCTGAATCGATTTTCAACTTATTGTTGCAACCTATAATAAGCAGGATAAGACTAAGGAAAAGTACTTTTTTCATTTTATAAATTTAAATTAATGTTGACCGAATCTGGTTTATTTTATGGAATTTATCAATCAATAACGATCTTTATAAAACTTATTCGATTCATTGATTTTCATTGGATTATTGGTGTACCATTTTACAAATTCATCCCATTTTTCCTTGTTCTTGCCAATCCAAGCATCCGACTCATCTTCATCCCCTTTCATCAGCAACCAGTAATTGTACGCTTCAAAACACCCCTTGTCCATGAGAAGTTTTTGATAATCGATAAGGGCGTTTGGATAAGTAACATTCGAGTTCTTCAACCACCAGTTTGTTATAAAGGTTGTTCTCATGGCTGTAAGCGACGCGATGAGTTCTGTTTTGTCTTTCGTCATCTTTCCCAAAGGCAATCCTATACACATTGTCAATTCGTACGCCATTGAAAACGGTACGACATTCTTGCTTTTGGTGTTAACCGCCAAAATAAAATTGCGACTTAAGTTCAGGCTCCCCGAAGTGTCGGAATCAATGCGTATCGCTTTCTTGTAAGTATTATAAAGCAGCTCGCTGATTTCAACCGTGCGTTTTGAATTTCTTTCCAGGTTCATAAAAATTTCCCCATAGATCACCCCCCAAATCTTTTCGGAGGAACTGCAATATAAGAGGGTTGCCCGGTAATAATTTGAAGGGAATTCCGGTTCCGCCTGTATTCCTTGCTCATAAAAAGCAAGGGCTTGTTCATATTCCTTTTTTCCCAAATAGACATTCCCTTTTTCGAGATACATTTTCCCTGAATTCGGGAATTTTTTCAACCCATTATCGTATGTTTTCAATGCCTTTTTGGAATTCCCCATCATATCATAGCTGTTCCCCAACAATTGGTAATACCGTTCAGATACCCCCTTTTCATTTTTAATGGATTTCAGGATTTTAATCGACTTTTTGTAATCTTCTTTTGAATAATAAGCATAGGCCATTTCATACGAATAGGGGTATTTATTATCAATATCCAGTTTTAAAGCCTCTTCCAAAAGGGCAATGCTTTCATCAAGCTTACCATTGTCCATCAGGTCAACCGCCTTTTCGAGCTTCTCCCGAGCCATTTCCTTGGGGGTTTGTCCGAAAACCAACGGACTGATTGTGATAAATACGATAATTGCTAAGACTTTCATGATTATTTTCATCGATGTAAATTTTAATTGATTAACTGGTTTTGTATTGATATTTAAGGTTGTACTGACAAAATTAATAAAATAATGGATATCAAATCAACAATGCCCACCAAAAAAAAAACAGGTCGCTATGATATTGAGGATCATAACGATAAACACATATACTTTTCTCGAATCCGCATGCAATAATATTCCGAACAAGAAAAAGACCAATGAAACCAACATACCGATAACGCCGAAAATAAATCCTATCGCGGCAAAGCCCCGCCCCTCTTGATACGTCTCCTGATTATTCATCTGAAATCCGGCAACCAGCAATAATATGCTTAATCCCAAAAATACGACACTCATAAGAAATGCGTAATATTTTGCCAATTTCACAATAGGTCTGTTCATGATGCGATTCAGATTGAATTGATTAATTCACAAATGTAATTAAATAACTTTATAAACCTTTCCATTTTACTGATCCCGTAAAACCAGAAATCTCCGATTTCATCGTTTTACGAGGATGTTTTACCCCTCGTTTACGGGGCACGAATTATAACAAAATCGTAGATTTTTATAATTCGGCACTTAAATACTTTCTGAACTTTTCGTATCTTTGTCTTTTAATAAAGAAATATGCCTAATCAACAGCGGATTACGAATAAAAAAGTATTAGTTACCGGCGGTGCCGGGTTTATCGGTTCAAACTTGTGCGACGATCTAATTGCTCATGGGAATATGGTAATTTGCCTAGACAATTTTGCCACCGGCAAACGTCAAAATATCGCACATCTGCTCGACCATCCCAATTTTACCTTGATTGAAGGAGATATTTGTAATTTAGAGGCCTGCCATCAAGCCGTTAATGGAGTGGATGTTGTATTTCACGAAGCTGCAATCGGCTCTGTTCCACGCTCCATCGTAAATCCTATTTATACTAACGAGGTTAATATTTCCGGCTTTTTAAACATGTTGGTTGCCGCCCGCGATGCCAATGTCAAGCGTTTTGTGTATGCATGCAGTTCTTCTACTTATGGCGACTCCACTCAACTCCCAAAAGTGGAGGGCAAAATAGGGAAACCGCTTTCTCCCTATGCCGTAACAAAATATGTGAACGAGCTATATGCCGATGTTTTTGCCCGCACTTATAATATGGAACTCATCGGACTGAGATATTTCAATGTCTTTGGCATGCGCCAGGATCCCGACAGTGCTTATGCCGCTGTTATTCCGCTGTTCGTTGCTTCGCTGCTTTCCGGGACTCCCATCACCATCAACGGCGATGGCCTGTTTTCCCGCGATTTCACGCATGTAAGCAATGTGATTTTGGCCAATAATTTGGCTGCAATTACCACCAATCCGGAAGCAATCAACCAGATTTTCAATGTCGCATGCGGCGAACAGACCACCCTCAATCAACTGGTGGATAAACTTATCTCTTCGCTCGCTCAATTTCAGGAAAACGTGAAAGAGGCCACCGTAATCCACGGCCCTAACCGGGTGGGTGACATCCCTCATTCACTGGCATCCATCGATAAGGCCAAAAACCTCTTGGGTTACCAACCCCAACTGTTTTTTAACGAAGGAATAGATAATACCTGTCAGTGGTATTTCGAAAATATTAAATAGTATTCAAATGACTAAAAAAATTGCATTAATCACCGGAATTACAGGCCAGGACGGATCATTTTTGGCCGAATTCCTGCTTAAAAAAGGATACGAAGTTCACGGCATCATGCGACGAGCCTCTTCGTTTAACACAGGTAGGATCGAACATCTGTATCTCGACAGCGTACTGGAAGACATGAAGTTGCAGCGCGCAATTACGCTCCATTATGGTGATATGACCGACTCTTCGTCGCTGTTGCGCATTATCCAGACCGTGTTGCCCGACGAAATATACAATCTGGCCGCCCAGTCTCACGTAAAGGTGTCGTTTGAAGTTCCTGAATATACAGCTGAATCGGATGCGGTAGGCACACTAAGAATTCTTGAAGCCGTCCGGATTTTGGGGCTCGAAAAGAAAACCAAGATCTATCAGGCATCTACTTCGGAACTATTCGGAAAGGTGCAAGAAATTCCCCAAAAGGAAACCACACCTTTTTATCCTCGTTCACCTTATGGCGTAGCTAAGATGTATGGCTTTTGGATTACCAAAAACTATCGGGAATCGTATGGGATGTTCGCTGTAAATGGAATTTTATTCAACCACGAAAGTGAACGTCGTGGAGAAAACTTTGTAACTCGTAAAATCACATTAGCCGCAGCTCGTATTGCTCACGGTCTGCAAAAGAAATTATACCTAGGCAACTTGAATTCACTACGCGATTGGGGTTATGCCAGAGATTACGTAGAATGCATGTGGTTGATTTTGCAGCACGACACACCTGAAGATTTCGTAATTGCCACCGGAGAGATGCATACCGTTCGTGAATTTTGCGAACTCTCCTTTAAAAATGCCGGCATCAAACTCCGTTGGGAAGGAGAAGGCGTGAATGAGAAAGGAGTTAACGTTGCCGATAATAAAGTGCTGGTTGAAGTCGATCCCAAATACTTCCGGCCTGCCGAAGTGGATCAACTGTTGGGAGACCCGACCAAAGCACAGACCTTGCTGGGCTGGAACCCACGTCAAACTTCTTTCGAAGAATTGGTGCGAATAATGGTGGAACACGACATGAAATATGTGATTGCCATGCACCAAACGCAAATTCACCTCTAAATAACAAAATCTCTTAAACTCTTAAAAGACAAGAGATACTAGTAGCTTTAACAATAATACAAAATGAATAAAGACAGTAAAATATATGTAGCCGGACATAATGGATTGGTCGGTTCCTCAATTATAAGAGCTTTAGATCGGTATGGGTTCAAGAACATCATCTTCCGCGATCTAAGAGAACTTGATTTACGCAACCAGCAACTGGTGGATGAATTCTTCACAACCGAGAAACCTGAATATGTATTTCTGGCTGCCGCAAAAGTGGGCGGAATTCAAGCCAACAACACACACCCTGCAGAATTCATCTACGACAATCTGATGATTGAGACCAATATCATCCACTCAGCCTGGAAACATGGAGTAACCAAACTCTTGTTTTTGGGAAGCTCGTGTATTTATCCCAAACTGGCACCTCAACCCATAAAAGAAGAGTATTTGCTGAGCGGTTATTTAGAACCGACCAACGAAGCTTATGCCATTGCAAAAATCACCGGTATAGAGTTATGCAAATTTTACCGTCGGCAATACGGATCCAACTTTATTTCGGCCATGCCGACCAATTTGTATGGCATCAACGATAATTTCAACCTCGAAACGTCGCATGTGATGCCTGCGCTCATCCGCAAGTTTCACGAAGCAAAACTCCAGAACAAAGCTGAAGTAGTGATGTGGGGAAGCGGAACACCATTACGAGAATTCCTATACGTGGATGATTTGGCGGATGCGTTGGTTCATCTGATGTTGCACTACAGCGAGGAGTCACATGTAAATGTGGGTACCGGCGAAGACATCACCATAAAAGATTTGGCGTTAATGATTAAAGAGATTGTCGGGTATCAGGGAAAAATCGTTCACGATCTGTCGAAACCCGACGGCACTCCACGCAAACTTTTGGATGTATCGCTATTGCATTCCTCCGGATGGAAACACAAGACCTCACTTCCCGACGGAATAAAAATACTCTACGAATGGTATCAGGCCAATTATCATTTATTCAAATAACATGGAAACTTCTGCACGGGAAAAAGTGTTTAAACTTTTAGCGAATGACCGCTTTGCCAGCAGCAATGGAATTACATTGTTTGAGGCAGAACCCGGCTATGCCCTAGCGCAGATGAAAGTTACCGACCACCATTTAAACGGTGTGGACTTAGTACAAGGCGGAGCAATATTCACACTGGCGGATTTTGCCTTTGCCGCCGCTTCTAATGCTACCGGAAACATCACCGTAAGTGTGAATGCTTCCATTTCGTTTCTAAAGCCGGCCAAAGGGAAGATAATAACTGCAAAAGCGACCAAAGTATCGAGCAGTAAAAAATTGTGTCACTACAACATTGATGTTTTCGACGAAGGCGGTGAACTCATTGCAAAAGTGGCTTCAACCGGATATATTAAAGGATAAAATAAGCTATTTCCTGTCCTGCGGCTTCTTACAACAATTGGGAAGTTTGGCGTAAGCTTTCGGATCACCTGGCTGATCGTCGGCATCGTGGCCTAAAGCAGTAATTGCTTTGCGTAATTTATCGGGATTGGTCTTGTCCGGATGATAGATCACGGTAACCACCGCATTTTCCTCATTATAATCAGCACTTTTTACCCCTTTTTCATAAGCCAACGCTTTTTCTATGCGCTCTTTACACATTTCGCACTGCCCGGAAGTTTGAATCCTTATGGTATCCTGCTTGACTTTTTGAGCAAATCCGACCCCCGAAATCATCAGGAGCAAGACAAAAATTAATGTTATTTTTTTCATACGTTTATATTTTATAATTTAGCGGTCGTATAGAAGTCGTCCTCGCAAAGCGGGACTCGTTTCATTGTAATTTCTTTTAATCGTTATTCATTTCTTATTGTTTTTAAGCCAAGAACATACCAAGGCTTACGAAGAACAAAAAGAAGTAATTTTATTAAGATAAATAAACCGGTTTTTGTTCAAATATAACAAGTAAATTGACGTTTTTTTTTGCAAACACTTACCACTCCAAATCCACAAACACCGGTAAATGGTCGGAGTAACCTCCATTGTAGCGAACACCAATGTATGTACGATTATTTTTCACCCCTAGATAAGTATCGTCGGGAACCAGCAAAAAATCAGCCCGATAGATCACGGCTCCATCTTTTCCGACCCTCAGACCTTCCTTACGGGTTAACATGGGTTGGGAAACAATAATCTGATCCAATACCCCCCAATGTGCCTGATATTTGTGGCTTCCTATTTTCCCTGCAATTTGGTATGGATACATCAAATTGATCACGTCGGAAACCGTTGTATTTTCGACACTTGGCTTTGCCTTCAAATGTTCGACCAAACTAATATCAGTGGGATAGTCGTTAAGGTCTCCCATAATTAGAACATTTGCCTGCGGATTAACCTGATGAATCGAATCCACCGTATGCCTTACGATATCTGCCGCCCGATTTCTCTTATCAATGGTAGCGGCATACCCACCATAACGCGATGGCCAATGATTTACCAAAATGTGCAATGTGTCTTTTGCTCCGACAACAACCCCTGTAACATAGAGAATATCGCGGGTCTTAGAATCGGGATCATCAATAAATGTAACAGGAATCGGCCGACTGCCTATTACTTTAAATTTTGAGCTGCGATAGATCAGGGCAACGTCTATTCCTCTGTTGTCCGGTGAATCGTAATGCACAATACTGTATTTTGCCTTCTTCAAGGGTTCGCTAAATATCAAATTCTTTACTACCGTTATATTTTCCACTTCACACATACCCATGATATCGGGGGCATCCCAGCCGCCGATGGTGGAAATCACCTTCGCCATGTTGTTGATTTTGTGCCAATATCTGAACTTGGTCCAATGGTTTTCCCCGTTGGGAGTGAAAGCGTCATCGGCAGTCAACGAGTCGTTTTCGGTATCGTAGAGGTTTTCCATATTGTAAAAGCCAATCCTGACGCTGTTTGTACGCGGAGCATCGTTGAAATTAGTCAGATACTCATATTCCAGTTTACTAGTAACTTTTAAAGAATCGATTTGAGCAGTTCCGCAAAAGCAGAGGGCTATGAGTCCAAAACCTAAGACAATTTTCTTCATTAGTAAATATTTTTGATTCTCAAAAGTACTCATTTTTTAATTCTATTATGCTATCTTTGAATAAAATATCTGTTATGGGTAAGGAATCTCAGCTCAACAACCTGCATTGTTTGGAGAACTTCTATAAACTCGAAAGGAGCAGATCAGGAATAGTCACGCCCAATGCGTTAGAAATTTAAATGCCAAACCGCCACCATCTGACCAAAGGCGCTATGCCTTCCCAAAAATTGACTCCAATGCTTACCGGAAACTAACCAACGAGAAGATTCTTGACCGAATTAAATAAGGTTATTGAATCGCAAATTTGATATAGATGTACTTCTGAATTTTGATATTTTGAACACTAATCACAATATCCTGAGAACTAATTGGTTCGCTATAATCTCTTGAATTTCCATATCGGGCAGGAACTCCACCTACAATACCATATATTTCAATGTTGTCACCTTTTACCTCTTTTATTTCCAATGGCCTGCCTATTTTTTCATTAATTGCATTAAGAAGGTATTCTGCTTGGGCTTTGGCCTCTTTTATTGCTTTTATTTTAACCTCACGCACAAGACTGTCAATTTTTGAGTGAGAAATTTTTTCGAGCCGATAATTATCAATGATTGTTGATTTTTCAAATTCATCAAAAACTCTAGCCATGGAAGACGCATCTGGCAATAAGAGTGAATATACTTTTTGGGTGACTCCTGTTCGAGATGTAAAACTTATTTTTGAATAAGTTGATTGAGCCTTGTTTATGGTCAATTTTGAAATTGGAATTTCACAACGTTGCATTATATTCTTCAATGTGTCTTCCTGTGAATCAATACTGATGCTCTTTTTTTCTCGAAATATTATTGAAACATAAAGCATGTCAGGGATAATATCAATACTATTAGATCCAATTACTTCAATGTATGATTTCTCGCCGTTTGCAATTGTTTCTGTTTGCGCATTACTGCACAATGTTAATACAAAAAATAATGCAAGAATAGTAACTTGTTTTTTCATAACATATTGATTTATAGTTTATTTTCCGTTAATCCTCAATCTCGATGACCAATCCATCGTAACCCAGTGCCATGTTGGGAGGAAGTGTAGGATTGACTTTTGAATAAAGCCCCATATTGTGGCTGATATGAGTAAAGTATGCCCGTTTTGGATTTACTTCTTTTACCAAAGCCATCGCCTCTTCCAGATTAAAATGAGAATAGTGTTTCTCAATCCTAAGTGCGTTCACAATCAGCACGTCCAAACCCAGAAGTTTTTGTTTCTCTTCGTCTTCAATCTTACTCACATCGGTAAGATAGGCAAATTTTCCAATCCGAAATCCCCACACCCGCGTGTTCATGTGCGTAGCTTTTATCGGAATAATTTCAATACCACAGACCTTAAACGGTGCATTTTTAAAAATATGGATATTCATCTTGGGAACTCCCGGATACTTTTCTTCGGTAAATGCATAAGCAAAGTCCGATTTTACCACAGTAGCGGTTAAATCATCTGCAAAAATGTCCATAGGCTGCAATTGTGTAAAATTAAAAGCCCTTACATCATCCAAACCGCCCACATGATCTTTATGAGAATGCGTGAGTAAAATAGCGTCGAGTTTCATCACCTTTTCGCGAAGCATCTGCTGACGAAAATCAGGGCCGGCATCAATCACAAAAGTTTTTTTTCCCACTTCTATCAATACCGAGGAACGTAATCTATTGTCTTTAGGGTCATCGCTTGTGCACACTTCGCATTTGCAAGTGATTACAGGAACGCCCTGCGAGGTTCCGGAACCTAAAAAGACAACTCTCATCAATAATTATTTTAGTTATGCCCCGAATCGCCCTGCGTATTTTCCGCCTTAAACTGAGCAAATGGTTTGCTTAAATATACGTTTTCGGCAAAAAAACGCAACACCAACATAAAGTTTTCAGCATTATAATATCCTGGAACAATGGTAATTACCTGATTTTCTTCATTTAAAAACACGTAACTGGGATACGACATTTGATTCTGAAGTAATTTCATCGCCAAGTCATGAGCTGAACGATTAGCATTAGGACGTTGATTCAAATATGTAATTCCGTCAATTACAATTGTATCTTTAGTTTCAGCATCGAATTTTACAGCCCAAAAATATTTATTTACATAATCCGCAATCGCCTGATCATTAAATGTAGAAGCATCCATCCGCTTGCACCAACCACACCACTCGGTAAAAACATCCGTGATTATTTTTCTCTTCTTTCCGTCTTTATTGAGTTGTATTGCTTCTTTATATGTAATCCAGTGTATTTTTGTAGGTTTTCCTTGATAAGCTGGCGTTTGCGCCCAACTTCCAACTGCAAAAATGGTAATGAGAAAGGCGAAGATAATTTTTTTAGTCATTTCTTTGATTTTTGATTTGAAAACATTTAATTGGACAATAAACGTCAAAAAATTGCAATGTAGTTTTTTTATTCTATTTCTATCACCAAATATTTCGAAAGATTCCAGAAACGTTTAGCATCTTTGATTATGATACGATCAATAACTTTACCGTTTTTATGTAGCTCATAGCTACTTTGAGGATGGCTGGAAAGCACTTTCACGTTTTTAGCCGCAATAGTAATTTCGGTAACTTTACGAATGTCGATTTTGGTAAAATAATCAGCCGTCATCTCTTTAGACAGTTTCGAGGATTTTCCAATTCCAATTACCCCTCCTTCTCTTGTGATGATTTTTTTCGCCTGCAGTTCTTTTGCAGTTCCCAAAACATACCAAGCTGTGTTTAACTCTTCGGTTTGCTGGCTGATTACTTCCGACTTTTGATTACTTTCCTGAGTTACAGTTTCTACTTTTGCATTTAATTCGGTTACGGTAAAATTAAGTTTTTCGAGCTTATCTTTTAATTCAGCAATTTCGGCATCTTTCTCTTCAATTTGCTTTTGCAATTTAGCAATAACCTCCTCAAAATGCTTAATTTTCATATTCGATTTTTTAAGCTGCGCTTGTAAACGAGAAATGGTTTTTTTGTTCTTGTCGAGCAAATCGTTTATCGCCTGAATGTCATTCGTAATTTGTTCGCGAGAATCGGGAGCCACTTCAGAAGTTCCATTGTTTGTAGCCTTCCCGACCATCATCTGTTTTGCTCTGATTTCAGCCAAATTTGCTTCAATATTATCGAACGACTTAAACATGTCATTTACGGTAGAATCCCGCTTTGTTATCTCCATTTGAAGCTTATTATTCTCTTCTTGTAAACGTTTTACTTCACTTTTATCGGTACATCCATGAATAAATGGTAATGTAACGGCAATAAACAACAATATTTTTTTCATAAGTCTAATTTTTTTTTTGATTAATATCCGAACGTTAATGATTCTCCGTTATTTAAATAATATAGTAAGCCTATTATCTATTTCGTAACTTAATAATTCAAACAAATTCCCCTGATTAATTCCGACTTCCAAAAATCCTGAAGAATTGAAAATTGCCACCGGATCATCTTTGTAAACATCTTCGTATGAATTTGATATTTTCGATATCTTATAATCCACGTGCAGCATAATTTCAAAAGTTTTTCCTTTGCTATATTTTCTGAAAAGTTCTTCCGATATATTAGTAACAATATTTCCATAATTATCTGAGGAAACAATAGTGCCGATAATTTTATTCGATTCTTCTTGTGGAACAATCCATGCTCCCGGATAAAAACCGTTTAGTGGAGTCCCTAATTCTTCAATGGACAATCCTTTTGCTAAATGCACCGCAACTTTGGCAAATAAGTCGCGTTCCGAAAAAGTGAATTTATAAGAATCCTGAGGCACCGATAATTCAATTATTTTATCCGGTGGAGTTTGCTCTATAAGCAATGCAGGAATGCCATTATCGGCCGAAACAAAATAATGATTATTTAATTTAAATGCTATATGCTTGCAATCAGAAGATTCCGTAGTACTAACCCCAATTAAATGAACAGTCCCCTCCGGGAAATTCCGGTAAGCGTTTTTTAATATATAAGCTGCCGTTTTACGATTGAACGGCTCTATTGTATGCGATATATCCACAATCGTTGCTTCGGGCATTCTGGTTAAAATATGACCTTTTACCGCTGCAACAGTATAATCGTTAAGTCCCCAGTCGCTAATTAGTGTAATTATTGACATAATCAGATTCTTGTTTTTGTTGCAAAAATAACGATAATGAAGCAATTTTGCATGATTATTAACTATTTTTCATCCATTTTATTTTACCGTATTGCATTATTTTACAATTAACCGTTAATGCCTAATCCTGTTTTCTCTATTCTGTCAGTTCTTGAAAGGTGCTTATCGAACCGAACCTCTGCCGTACAACGCATTCAAAGCGGCAATTTCCTCGGCCATACAACCGTCCATTTGCCCTGAAATCATTTTCCATTGCCAGTTGTTATCAATGGTTCCCGGAATATTCATACGAGCATGTGCTCCCAGTTCCAATAAATCCTGCATCGGAACAATAGCCGTATCCGCTACCGACGACAATGCCTGCCGAATCATTGACTTCACAAACGATTTGCCTTCGCAATCCATATATTTAACCGACCTACGAACATCCTGATCCGAAGCATCATAATACCAACCCAGAGTGGTATTATTGTCGTGAGTTCCGGTGTAAACGACACAATTTTTATTGTAGGTATGAGGCAAATAGATATTATTTTCGGACGAATCAAACGCAAATTGCAAGATTTTCATACCGGGGAAGCCCAAAGAGTCTCTAAGATTTTCCACCTCTGGTGTAATCAACCCCAAGTCTTCGGCAACGATGGGTAACTTGCCTAAATGACGTTCTATCGACTGAAAAAGTTCAAGGCCCGGTGCACTCACCCAAAAACCGGTTGCAGCAGTTTCCGCTCCATAAGGAATTGCCCAGAACTGGGAGAATCCTCTGAAATGATCGATACGAAAACTGTTGTACATTTGAAAAGTTGCATAAATTCGTCGTCTCCACCATGCAAAATCATCGGCTTGCATCGCTTTCCAGTTATAAACGGGATTTCCCCACAACTGCCCTGTGTGACAAAAATAATCGGGAGGGACACCTGCTACATGCCGTGGAGTTAAATTTTCATCCACATCAAAATACTCCGGATTTGACCACAAGTCAGCACTATCCAACGAAACATAAATTGGGACATCTCCCATTATATCAATTCCACGCTCGTTGGCATATCTTTTTAACTGCATCCACTGTTTAAAAAACAACCATTGAATAAATTTCTGAAAACCCACCTCATCTATTAGCTTACCATAAATTGCGTCAATAGCCTCTTGTTGCTTTTTTCGGATGGATATGGGCCATTCACTCATGGGAGATCCACCATAATAGGCCTTAATCGACATAAAAAGCGAATAGTCGTTAAGCAAATCCGCATAGTGATAACAAAAATCCAGGTATCCTGAATACTGATCGGCCTTAACTCTGAAACTTTGATATGCCTTACGCAACAAAGCCATTTTATGAGTTTCCACAAGGTCAAACTCAACAAAATCTGATTCATTAAAATGACGGCTATGCTCCGTTAAATCTTCACGAGTAATTAGCCCCATCTCTTTTAACGGGGATAAATCGATCAGCAACGGATTCCCTGCAAAAGCAGAAAAGCATTGATATGGAGAGTTTCCGAATCCGGTAGGGCCTAGTGGTAAAATCTGCCAAACACCAATTCGGGATTTCACCAAAAAATCAACAAACTCATAAGCTTCAGAACCGAAGGTTCCAATTCCGAATTTTCCGGGCAAAGAACTGGGATGTAAAAGAATCCCAGCTTTCCGTGTATTGTTTTGCATTTTTTGTTGTAACTTATTGATAGAAGGCAAAGTTACTCTTTTTTAAGCAACAGTATGAATTTTTCTTATAGACATCTGAGTTTTATCAGCTCAGTATAGTTGCAACAATGCTGCGATTTCCTCCATGATTGCGAAATTCAAGAAGATATATCCCCTGCCAATTTCCTAAATTCATTCTATGTCCACTAATCGGAATGTTAATTGAATTTCCGACCAGTGATGCTTTAATATGGGCAGGCATGTCATCCGAGCCTTCATCATCGTGCACATACAACAATTTTCCCTCTGGAACTAATTTATTCAAAAATGAATTCAAATCAACACGAACCGAAGGATCGAAATTTTCATTTATCGTTAATGCCGCAGAAGTATGTTTGATAAATATATTAATCAGTCCTGTTTGAGGAAGATCCGGCAGCTTCTCTTCGATTAGTTTTGTAATTAAATGAGCTCCTCTGGATAATTCGGGTAACTTTATTTGAACTTGAGATACCATTTTTTATGTATTTCGCTTTTGAAAATGTTTTGAATCGCCCCATTCGCCATAGCCGATTTCGCCACCGGCAATTTTTATCCGAGCTTCGAGGCACGATCTACATTCCCACGCTTCCTCGTCTATGCATGGCTTATCCTCGTAAAGCAGGTAATCTTCACGATATTTAACCGGAGTAAGATTGGGCATGATGATATTTGCGCCCACCCGGATGGCTTTTTCCCGTCCCGCCGGATCGAGGGTTTGCATGGCCGTGGTAGCGGCAATGTTTACATCCTTCATCATGATGCGCAAAATGGCCACCATTTTCAGCGACAAGTCAAACCGTTCGGATTTGGGAAGCAACTGATTCCTATATTGGAAGAGCGGAGTGTCTTCATGTTCTATAAAAGGCCCCATTCCGCACATATCGATATCCAATTTTTCGAAAAATAATAAATCATCGGCCAAATCTTCAAGCGTCTGAAAAGGCAATCCAATCATCACCCCCGTGCCAACATTATAGCCCACTCTTCGCAATGTTTTCAGACATTCCAACCGGGCATGATAATCATGAATTTTATCATTGGGATGTATTTTATGATATAAATCTTCGTTCGAAGCTTCTATTCGTAGTAAATAACGGTGTCCTCCGGCATTGAACCAGCGGCGATAGGTCTCCTCGGTTTGCTCGCCGAGCGAAAGGGTAACTCCAAGTTCGCCGTTGCTTAGTTTCTTGATCTCATGCAACAACTCTTCGATTTCCTCTACAAACGCCTTATCGGAGCGTTCCCCCGACTGGATAACGATGGAACCGTAGCGCTCTTCGTACGCGTATTTCGCACATTCAAGCACCTCATCCTTGGTCACCATATAACGGTGCGTCTTGGTGTTACCAGACCGAATCCCGCAATAGAGGCAGTTTTTAGAGCACCGGTTCGAGAATTCAATCAGCCCCCTGAAATAGACTTTTTTGCCAATATATAGATCTCTGATTTCTGCTGCCTTCTTGAATAGCATCGTCCGATCTTCGCCTTCCGCTTTCAATAGCAAAACCAGATCTTCTTTAGAAAATGAGGCTTTATTTAAAATGGATTCTATCATACGTGTAATTAATGAGATACAAAAGTAAGTAAAATAGTGAAAAGAAAGGAGGAAGAAGAAAGAATCGTGAAACGATGTTCCGTGAAACGTGTGCCGAAAAATAAAAATCTGCGATTTTGTTATTTTTCGTGCATCCTCGGGAAAAAGAAGAACGAAGACTGAGCGAAGTCGAAGTCATCGTTCGCAACTGGAGTAAGACGTTTGGAAAAATGATTTCCTTCAACTTTTAATAGTACGTATAGTTGAATAAAGAGACCTTTTGAAGTGAATTTTCAGAATATTCTTCGATTCTGATCAACAAATCGCTTTCATTATAAAAGTAATAGAAGGTTTTGTATGGAACGTCCTTGTTATTAATATTTTTAGCCTTATAAACTTCTGTTGTCGATAATTCGTTTTGATTCATTTGTTTCGAAACAAATACTGCTTTTTTTATTAATAGACGGTTGCTTGAGTATTCTGAAACTTCATTAAGATAAAGAGGAACAACTTCTGCTGTTCCATCAATAATTGCACAGCTAGATAAATGTTTGCTTATAAAAGAACCCAATGAATCATATAAATAGGTCATTGTATAACAATAGCCTTCTTTAGAACTAAAACGATTATATTTAGCATGTTCAAATTTCAACAACCCACTGACATCATATTCAAGCAGATACATCTTGTCCGTATCACCTGCAACTGAATCCCTATACCAGACATTGGTCTTTTCGACGCTCTTGATTTTAAAATGAGTCACAAATGAATTTTTATACTCTTGGTCGGCTTTCGTGCTTAACGAGGTTTCAATAATCAGGTTTTCCCATTCCGTCAGTCCCCGAAGCGTCAATTTCGAAAAATCCTGTTTTTGGGCAAATAGACTTTGGGCAAACAAAAGAACTAAAATCAGAATCAACTTGTTCCAAATCCTGCTCTTGAAAACATTTGTTTTATCCATATTTTAACCAGCGGTTTTTTTTTGTCCGACTACGCTTTAGTTCAAGACAAAGATAACATTTTTTTGAATTGGTCCAGGATTCGGGTTAAAAGCATTGGGAAGTTGATTCCTAAATTAGGTTGACCGTTTTTACTTAATACATTGAGTATTTTTACTCAGCATATTGAGTAAATTGTAAATACATTAAATAACATACTGATTATATTGCATTTACAAAATAATTATTTCGCAAAACTTATCAACTGTCGTTAATGTTTCACCAACACGGCGGAGCTTTTGGCCGACACGGTCACTTTCCCTTTAGAAATCAAGACATCCGTATAACCTCGCTGGGGCACGGTCGCATATTTTAAAGGAGTGATTCCGGCGCTGTTGGCATCGAGGATCACGTTCCACTCCGAAGGCCGTTGAATCGCTTCAACCGGGATTACGGATGCGATATCAGCCGCATTATGAATAACCAGTACTTTTAAAAACTTAGTTTTAGGAATTAGTTCTGAAACTTCTTTTTCAACGGTATTATCAATAATATAAGTAATCCAAGGTTCATTTACCTGCGGAGCAACTCCCACCCAATGGTTTTCTATTGCTAAATCGATGGTTGCACTGCCATCGGAGTGAACCCCTTGAATCATAATTACATTATTGCCCGAAGTTGAATATGCCGCCGGGATGGTCTCCCAACCGCCCATTTGGCCGACTAGTTTAAAATTCAACGAAATTCCATCTCCCCATTTTCCTATATCAAACTCTTCAATTTGCTTTCTATTAAACGAAATTTTTGCCACACCTAGTTTGTCAAAATTTACTGCAAACGGGTTTTCAACCGGATTTGCATCTACTCCTTTACGGTGTATTTCTCCTGCAAGATAATAGGTTTGATTTGCCGGTCCGTGGATAAATGTAATGGTGAGCGTTTTTAATCTGGCATCCTTAAAATCGTTGAAAAATGAAGGAATTAATGATGCAAGCCGATCCGATGAAGGAATAAAGCGAAATGCGCTCTTAATACTTTCCGGACTGTGGAAACGTAAAGCGGGTATCGACCGACGCATCAGAATAAGCCCTTTGTAGTATTCCACCATCTGACGTGCAATAGGGGCGTACCGATTATTTAGCCGATCCCAACGAATCATATTAGTATAGTCGTTACTGCAATAAGAATTTTCATGAAAATACAACGTTCCTTCTTCTTCGTTAGCCCATTGGGAGGTTAAAGCCCTATTTCGTTCCCGATCAACTTTGGAGAGGGGTTTTGTGCGCAAAAACTCATCGCCTGCCTGTAGTATGATTTTTCCTTGCGAAGTAAACAACATTGCCGAAACCATCCGCATTTGCCGGGCACGAATAAGCCCTGTAGAATCGGGATACAAAAGATTAATTTTATCCCAAAGAGTAAGTCCGTCGTGAACGCTAAGATAATTTAAACAAGATGACGGAAATTCAGCAAAAAGGTTGTAATTATTTCTAAAACGATCGTTATTAAAAGAAACAGGCCCCGCATTAACGCCTTTTAACCCGCCCACAATTCCGGAAGCAACCCGATCGGCCTCGATAAAGTTTCCCTGTACATATCCCCGTTGTTCTCCATTTCCGACATAACTATCCCTCGAAGAGTCGTTAAAAAGTCCCAAATTTAGATCTTCTTGCGGATAATTTATTTTTGTAGTTGCCGCATTTTCTCCCGTGCTTTTTGCATTTGTATCCAGATCGGAAAACATCCAAGCTTCTCCCTGCAAAATCAGTTCATTCGGATTCTCAGCATTATATGCTTTTCCCGCTTCACGACGAATTGCACGAAGAGTTTCATGATCTAAAAAGCTCATTAAATCGAACCTGAAACCATCGATATGATATTGCCGAATAAAAAATTTCAGCGATTCCACTATCAATTTGCGAACCATTATCCGACGACTTTCCAATGATGGCCCGGCTCCCGAATATCCCGAAATTTTCGAATCGGAAGTCATGCGATAATAGCAACCGGGAGCAATATTTTCAAACGTTTCAACCAAATACGTATGATTAAAAACCATATCCATAATTACGCCGATTCCTTTATTATGAAGCGATTGGATCAATTCCCGATACTCTCTGATTCGCACGTACGGGTTTGCAGCATCTGTAGAAAACCACCCTTCGAGAGAAAAATAGCTATGCGGATCGTAACCCCAGTTATAATTACTTATTGTCGCATCGGAAGCTGAAAATGAACGATCCGTTTCATCTACCGTATAAAAATTTGCCACAGGAAGCAGCTGAACATGAGTTATTCCCAATTGCTTCAGGTAATCGATTTTTGAGATCGCTCCAATAAAAGTTCCGGCAAGCTCGGGTTTTACCACACCGGGTTGAGCGGTAAAATCACGAATATGAATTTCATAAGCGATCAAGTCCGTTTCGTTTGCCATAAATTTGGCATTAGAGTACTTTTTCGAAAATCCTTTTGGCAAGGACTGTTTATCGCTCATGCTTACAATCGCTCCTTTCCCTATTTTATCGATACCATCAGGACTAAATGAAGCCATAGAAAAAGCATACGGATCAAGAGCCAACGTTGCTTTTCCATAAGCATAAACCCGATATTGATAATAAAGTCCGTTAAACGAGCTGATATTTAAAGTCATTTCTGATGTGACCGTCAAAGAAAACACACCATTCTCAGACTTTTTCATCCATAATGGAGACTTTGTAAACACCGGATGTTGATTTTCATCAAAAAGCAATACTTCTATTTTGGATGCAGGTGGCGACCATACTTTAAACGAAGCTCCTTGCGAAACAATATTCACTCCGAAACTTTCTTCGGCATAAGCATTAAATTCTTTGTCGATAATTCCCCCAACTGAAGGATCCAAAAAGACACCGATCCACTCATCGCAATATTTTAAAACATAATTTGCTTCTACATTCCTCGATTCTAAAACAATGGTGATTTTATTCCCCTGTTGCGAAAAATCAGGAACTTTTTTATTGGTTAGAATATATTTTTGAGAAGAAGCATCAAAATGCATGTAATCCCATTCGAAAAGCTCAAGTTCTCCCGGTGATATCTTTACATCATCGCCAACTGTAAGGATTATTTCTTCAAATGATATTAAAAATGCCTTCAACAACAAGCTGTTCGAATTCCCAAACAAATCATATTGATCTAAGGCAGCCATATTGTGAACAGGAGCAATATCTTTATATTTTGACAAGTCGGCCATGGATTAAGATTTCAGATTATACTAGTCATTAAATTATAGAAAAGAAACCAAGAAGGTATTTAGGGTAAAATTTGATACTAAAATGTATTATTGCTTCCATCCTCTGCAAACGTTAATCCCGATTGTGTTCAACACTCAAGAAGCGCAAAGCTGAAAGCATTAGTGGAATTCCCATTATCAGATAAAAAAAAGAGAGGTATTCTGCAGGCACAATCTTAAAGGCTCTGAGGAAAATCCCGATCGAAATCATTGACCCCATGATTGCATAGCTTTTCCAATTAAAAAATGAGAATAAACAAGGTCTTTCGTGCTCAATGTTTCGGATTCTTGAGATATGTCTTGCTGCAATTCTTGAAAACAACACTGCAAAAAAGAGGAGCCCCAATATTATGGAACTTATTATTTTTATAATTAAAAACGGTTGTGGCATTGTCATAAATATAAACCCTTTATATAGCAGCATTCCTCCTGCGAAGAGCCACACCAGAGCAGCCACAAACATCAGGTAACGTTTAGGAACTGCCGGTTTTATTGTTTTTAAAAATGTATTCATTGTTAAATCGCTATTTTAAATTTGCTTTAAAACGAAAGCACAACGAGCCGGAATATATAGTCTCAGCAAATTTAATCCGTTAATGTTTTGCACCCGATATTCCAGCGACTCATCAATTCTATTAAAACCACCAAACTGAGGACTGTCAGTGTTCAACACTATTTTCCACAAACCCTTAACCCCTTCAATGCCAAAATTATCGAATGATTTTTCAGGATTAAAATTAAACACGAATAGTAAATCATCTCGCTGAAAAACAAGGATTTGATCCGAATTATTTTGCACTAGCGGAACCGGAGGAAAATTTAAACTTTTTGTTTTTTTCGCATCAGCAACCATTGCTTGATCAAACGCCAACAAATATTTATATTTCAATTCGGAATTTTCGGAAAGGCTCCACTGACGACGAGCATGGTGATACGACCAATTATTCCCTTCACGAGGAAAATCAATCCACTCAGGATGTCCGAATTCATTACCCATAAAATTTAGATATCCTCCCTGAGAGGTTGCCAACGTAATCAATCTCAACATTTTATGCAAAGCAATTCCACGATCAACTACAATATTCGGTTGATCCACGCGCATACTGTAATACATGTCTGCATCAATCAGTCTAAAAATAATGGTCTTATCTCCTACTAAGGCCTGATCGTGACTTTCTACATACGAGATTACCTGTTCATCTGCACGTTTATCGGTAAGCCGATAGAATATATCCCCTACCTGCCAATTTTCGTCTTTTACCTCTTTGATGGTTTTTTATCCAAAAATCGGGAATTCCCATTGCCAAACGGAAATCAAAGCCCAGTCCGCCATATTCAATAGAAGAAGCCATACCCGGAAAACCGCTCATGTCTTCGGCGATTGTTATTGCATCAGAATTTACCTGATGAATCAGCAGATTGGCTGCACGCAAATAAGCCACGGCATGTATATCTAGATTCTGATTATAGTAATCGGCATAACTCAAAAAATTACGCCCCAGCCCATGATCCAAATATAGCATGCTGGTTACTCCATCGAAGCGAAAGCCGTCAAAATGATATTCATCGAGCCAATACTTGCAATTGGAAAGTAGAAAATGAAGTACTTCGGGCTTTGAATAATCGAAACAGCGGGAATCCCAAGCCGGATGATTCCCTCGTGTGCCATCGTGAAAAAACTGGTATGATGTGCCATCATATTTTCCCAAGCCTTCCACTTCATTCTTCACGGCATGAGAATGAACCAAATCCATAATAACATAAATTCCCAGACCATGTGCTTCATCAATCAGTTGTTTTAATTCATCCGGAGTTCCAAAACGGGAAGAAGCAGAAAAAAAACTCGACACATGATAGCCGAAAGAGCCGTAGTATGGGTGCTCTTGAATAGCCATGAGTTGAATTATATTATATCCTGACTCGGCAATACGGGGAAGCACCTGAATCCTGAATTCTTCAAAAGAAGCCACTTTTCCTTCTTCAAGCGACATGCCCACATGCGCTTCATAAATCAGGGAATAAACCGGCTTTGGAGGAATTGGGTTTTTAAATTCATATTGCTTTGGAGGGTACCATACTTTTGCAGAAAACATGAGGGTTTCAGGATCCTGAACCACGCGATTGGCCCATGCCGGAATTCGTTCTCCTTCGCCTCCGTTCCACGCTACTACGTATTTATACAAGCTGCCGTGACGAATAGCATCGGCAGGCAACCTTAATTCCCAATCGCCCTGCTTATTTTGTGTAAAACGGTATTCTTCGGTCTTCATCCATTTATTAAAATCTCCGATTAGCCATATAGCGGAAGCATTGGGAGCCCATTCTCTAAATATCCATCCTTTTTCCTGCCGATGCAATCCAAAATACAAGTACCCGTTCATTGAGTCGGAAAGTTTGTCAAAATTGCCTTTCAGCCGATTCACGAGAGAGTCGCTATATTCAACTACATTTTGAATAAATGCTCCGTATTGTTTTATAAACGGATCACTATTAATAATCGGCAAAACAGGTTTCATAATCTTTCAATTTTGGCAAAGACACTATTTTTTTTCAAAAATAGAATAAAAACAGAACCGATTTATAAGACAGAAGTAAATTAATCGCGTTTAACAAAGAACATGGGAGTTAAAAGAAGTTAAAATAAAGATAACAAAAAAAAAATATAGTTTATAAAACAAGGAACATAACAACTTCAATCAACTGAAAAAACAAAAGGTTCTACAATCTCTCTCTAAAGACAAAAAAAGCTTTGAACTTTAAAAAAAGATAAGTATAAAGAAAATAACCTCAAATTTTGGTAAATTTGCACCCTTAAAACAATATTATATTTAGGAAACATTATTATATGAATTTGTTAAACCAATTAACCTCAACCTACACCGAACCGCAAGAATTAATGAAATTAGGGGCTTATCCATTCTTTAGAGTAATCGAATCCGATCAGGACACAGAAGTGCTTGTGAATGGGAAAAAAGTACTTATGTTCGGATCAAATAGCTACTTAGGACTGACAAATCATCCTAAAATCAAAGAGGCCAGCATTAAAGCAATTGAAAAGTACGGATCCGGTTGTGCGGGATCGCGATTTTTAAACGGCACTTTGGATATTCATATTGAATTGGAAAAGCGACTGGCTAAATTCGTTGGAAAAGAAGAAGCAATTGTTTACAGCACCGGTTTTCAAGCAAATCAAGGAGTAATCCCAACAATTACCGGCAGAACCGATTATATTCTTATTGATAACTTAGATCATGCATCCATCATCGAAGGCTGTCGCTTGTCTTTTGCCAAAACTCTGAAATTTGAGCACAATAATATGGAATCGTTGGAGAAAAAGCTTCAATTTTGCGATATTAACAAGCTAAAACTCATTGTTGTAGATGGCATATTCAGCATGGAAGGAGATATCTGCAATCTTCCGGAAATTTGCAGATTAGCAGAAAAATATCAAGCAACGGTAATGGTAGATGATGCCCACACATTAGGCGTTATCGGGAAACAGGGAGCTGGAACAGCTTCTCACTTTGGATTGACCGATAAAGTTGACATTATTATGGGGACTTTCAGTAAATCATTAGCTTCATTAGGCGGATTCATTGCCGGAGATTCATCAACCATAAATTACCTGAAACACAATTCACGGTCATTAATTTTTCAGTGCCAGTATCACTCCCGCTTCAACCGCAAGCGTATTGGCCGCTTTAGACATTATTGAGAGTGAACCCGAAAGAATCGAACGCCTATGGGCAAACACCCATCGGGCATATAACTATTTAAAAGCATCCGGATTTATTCTGGGCGAAACCATTACTCCAATCATTCCTATTTTTATTCGGCATAACGAAAAAAACATTTAGATTTACTCAAATGCTTTTTGAAAACGGTGTCTTTGTGAATCCTGTAATTGCTCCGGCCGTTCCCGATGAAGATACCATGATTCGTTTTTCACTAATGGCAACGCATACAGATGCTCAAATTGATGAAGCTTGTAGCAAAATCGTTAAATATGCCAAAATGTTAGAAATCATTTAATCCATTTATATGAGCATTGAAATCAAAGAAGTAAAGACAAAAGGCGAACTAAAGCAATTTATCAATTTTGTTTACGATTTATACAAAGATAATCAGTATTGGTGTCCGCCGATATTCTTTGATGAAATGGACACTCTGCATTGGGATAAAAAATCCTGCGTTTGAATATTGTGAAGCTCGTTATTGGATAGCTTATCGTAATAAAAAAATTGTTGGTCGAATTGCCGGCATTCTTAACACTAAAGCAAACGCTATTTGGAATGAAAAAAACATTCGTTTTGGCTGGTTTGATTTCATCGATGATGCCGAAGTTCCTGAAAAACTATTGCAATGTGTAATTGATTGGGGAAAAGGGATAGGAATGGATCACATTCACGGCCCACTCGGATTTACCGATATGGACAAAGAAGGAATGATGATTAAAGGATTTGAAGAATTAGGTTCCGTTGCATCATATTACAATCACGCATATTATCAAAATCGGATTGAAGCCATCGGATTCGCTAAAGATGTCGATTGGGTTCAATCCCTTTTCACCATTCCTGAAACTGTTCCGGATAAGATTACTCGCTTTTCGGAACTAGTACAGCAAAAATATAAGCTACACGTGCTGGAAGCAAAAAAATCGAAAGATTTTTTACCTCATGCCAAAGGAATTTTTGAAACATTAAATAAATGTTTTAAAGATCTTTACGGATTTGTTCCTTTAAGTGAGAAACAAATAAACATGCTGGTAAAAGCCTATTTTAGTTTTGTTCGCCCAGAGTTTGTCGGAGTTGTTTTAAACGAAGCAAACGAAGTGGTCGGTTTCGGAGTTGCATTGCCTTCGTTGACTAAAGCATTGCAAAAATGTAATGGAAAGTTATTCCCCTTTGGATTTATTCATTTATACAGAGCCCTAAAATCCAACGAGATAGTAGATATGTATATTAACGGGGTAGATCCTGAATATCAAAACAAGGGTGTTCCTTCCGTTTATTTCAATTTCATGTGTCAAAATTTCATCAAGTACAAAGTAAAATGGGCTTTATCTAATCCTCAACTCGAAGATAATAATAAGGCATTAAATTTATGGCATCATTTTGATTCTCGCCAGCATATTACACGCAGGTGTTACACCAAACCAATTTAATTTAAAATCAACATAAAAGCCGAAGTTAACCTCTTCGGTTTTTATTCATAAAACAACCGCGTAATGGGAAAGCGATTATTAATAACTGGGGCAAGTGGATTTATTGGAAGTTTTTTATGTGAAAAGGGCATTGAGCTTGGATATGAAGTATGGGCAGGCATTCGAAAATCGAGCAGCAAAAAATACCTGCAAAATGCCAAGCTTAACTTTATTGAACTCACTTTTGAAGATAAAGAAAAACTAAAAGGGCAAATCCTTGCATTTAACCATGAGCAGGGCAAATTTGACATTATCATTCACAATGCAGGATGTACCAAGGCTCCACGTACCGAAGACTACCGGAATATTAATTTCATCAACACCAAAAACTTTGTTGAGGTGCTCCTTGAAACCGGAAATAATCCCGAAAAATTAATTTTCACAAGCAGCCTAGCTGCTTTTGGCCCCGGAAAGGAAAATTCAACCGAGCCTATAATGCTCAATCAAACGCCAAAACCTATTAATTTATACGGCAAAAGCAAACTGGAAGCGGAACAATATCTTCGTAGTATTCCCGAACTGAACTGCATCATTATGCGTCCTACCGGAGTTTATGGACCTCGAGAAAAGGATTACTTCACCGTTTTCAATATGATAAACAATCGGTTTGAAGGCTATATCGGTTCCGATAAACAGTATTTGACCTTTATATATGTCAAAGACTTGGTACGTGCTTATTATTTGGCTATTGAAGCAGATGTAAAAAACACCAGCTATTTTTTATCGGAAAGTGAGTGGTATTACACTTCTGACTTCTATTCATTGATAAAAAAGTCATTAAATAAAAAGTCGTTTAAAATTACCGTCCCCCTGTGGATAGTGCAAATCATTGCAAGCATCAATGACACCATTGGAAAGCTAACCGGAAAGTACCCAACGCTTAATAGCGACAAATTAGGGATTCTGAAAGCCACAAACTGGATTTGTGAAACAGCTCCTTTAAAAAAAAGATTTGAATTTCGAACCGTCGTACAACCTTGAAAAGGGGGTACAAGAAACTGCAACATGGTACAAAAAAGAGGGCTGGTTAAAATAATATCCTTTTTATCTCCGGTAGATAAAATCGTCATTTCCTATGCATTAATAACGGCATTATGGATTTTAATCTTTTCTGCCCGCATTGAAAACGAAATCATTCTTCTTTTAAACAGAATTTGCATTATCGGAGGTATAATACTTTTTAATTTGTGGCACCACCGTCGTCCTTCAATGTTTTCAGATGTCGTTCATCACATATACCCACTGCTTTTACTATCATATTGGTATGGAGAAACATACGCATTAAACCGTGTCCTTTTCACACCTTTCGACGATTGGTTTAAATATGCCGATCAGTGGATTTTCGGATGCCAGCCCAGTATAGAGTTCAGCGCACGCTTTTCGCAACGCTGGGTAAGCGAACTATTAAACTTTGGATATTTCTCATACTTTTTTATGAATCTGACTACTTTTCTTGTAGTTTACATAAAAAAACGAGATGAAGCAATGAAAACTGTCTTTCTTGTAATTACCTCATTTTTCATTTACTATTTCATTTTCATTTTATTTCCCGTGGTAGGTCCGCAATTTTGGCTGCCTGAAGCATTGCGCCATGTTCCTGAAGGATATTTATTTCAAAAAGGAGTCCTGCTTATTCAATTGCTCGGTGAACAACCAACCGGAGCCTTTCCGAGTTCGCACGTAGGATTGACTATTATTTTTTTAATCATTACCCGAACCTATTCAAAAAAGACCTTTTGGTTCATGCTACCTGTTGCCATAATATTAATATTTGCTACTGTATATATTAAAGCCCATTATGTTGTAGATGTTTTTGCAGGAATTCTTTCGAGCGGCATAGTGCTTTTGCTTGCGAAAAAAATATACTCTTTACGTTTTTTCCGCGACGATTTTCCAAAAAACTGAAAAATATCTATTTTATTTTACCTGATAAAAAAACAGGCATTCATATACAACACACTGTTTATCAAATAAATAAAAAAACAGAGAACTTTTTAGTCTTAATTTTCGTAAAAAAAATGACTTAATAGAAAATAAAAAAGTGTAGGATTTAAAATAATTTGCATAAATTTATGACTGAAAAAGCAAAAAACAAGGATATGAAAACAGGAAAACGACTTATTGGCATTGGATTTATTTCATTATTGACGGTGTTAATTGTTTTACCATCGTGCAAAAAAGATGATACGGAAACAACAACTCCGGTTGACACCGCGGCTACTTTCTCTTTTGTTTCGAATGGTTCGGCAGTCAACGCTACAATTGGCCAAAATACATTAACATACTTCGCTCAAGACGGTCATATCGGACGAGAACTTGATATTATTGCAAAATCCGGAGTAAATCAACTTACTCTTGTAGCCATGTGCTGGGATTTTCAAAATCCACCGATGGGCGGGTTTAAAGTAAAAAAATATTTTGCAAATCCCACTTACAGTGTATCTTTAACGACTCCCTCTTCTGTTTTGTCTGATGGAGGCGGTGCAATGTGGAAAACAGACACTAAAACTTATGTATATTCTTCTGCGGCCAATAATAGTGAATTCATTGAAATTTCATCTTGCGACCCAAATACAAAAAAAATGAGTGGTACCTTTAAATTCATGCTTAAGGAGATAAGCAATACCAACGATTCTTTAATTATTTCCGGTGATTTTAAAAACCAAACATATACAGTAGCAAACAAATAAATATCAACATATTATGAAAAGAAAATTCTCTTTTTTGTCATTTATTGTTCTTGGAATAATTTCTTTGACCATTTCTTGTAAAGATGATAATGAGCATACCGATCCTTTGGCTATAACAGATGGCATGAATCTTACCGTATCAATAAAAAATACGATCTATTCTCCCATATTATACGATAATTATATTGTTCCACTGAAACGGGACTCATTGAACGGCACTTTCCTCGACGGACGAAAGCTAACGATAAATGCCCGGTTAAATTCTGCGGAACAACTCCAAATAGTCCTCACCAACTGGGAAGTAAACGGTGGACATCCTGATGGCATAATGGTAAAACCATACATTTTTTATGATTTGGCCGACACAACCGGTGTTGTTGTAAATATTGGAGATTCATCTTATACCGATAAGCCATTCATAATGTATAAATTAGCCGATGACTATATCTATTATTCAAATAACACTTTGCCTGGCAGTGTGAACATCACCTATTGCAACCCTTTAAAAAGATATATTAATGGGACTTTCACGGCTGGATGCGTTGCTCTGCCGCCAAACAGCGACACCATATATATACAAGGGTCATTCAGCAACTTAAAATATTATAAAAAGAACGAATAGATAAAAAACAAAAAAAGCTGTTTATTTTTCGAATAAACAGCTTTTTTTTATGCCCTTGTGTATAATTTACGATACAATTTTACCATTCAAAATAACCGTTGCCACTTTATTATCCCCAAAAGAGTAAGGCATAAACTCAACAGAAGGAATAGGTTTTGTAATAAACACATTCGCTTTTTTACCTACTGCAATAGATCCCATTTCTCTACTCAAGTCCATAGCATAAGCACTATTTATGGTTACCGCATTAATTGCTTCTGTCGGCAACATTTTATATTTAACACATCCCATGGAAAGGACGAGCTGCATGTTTCCTGAAGGTGCAGATCCCGGATTAAAATCGCTGGCCATGGCAATCGGTAATCCGGCATCTATCATTTTGCGGGCGGGAGCATAAACCATTCCTAAGAAAAATGCAGCGCCCGGCAAAAGCGTAGGCATTGTTTCCGAATTTAAAAGGCTTGCGATTTCAGCATTTCCTGTATATTCCAAATGATCAACCGAAAGTGCATTATATTTAACAGCGGCTTGGATGCCTCCTGAGTAATCAAGCTCGTTGGCATGAATTTTTGCACGAAGACCGTGTTTCATAGCACTCATAAGAATTCGTTCGGTATCTTCAACGGTAAAAAATCCTTTATCACAAAAAACATCCACAAAATCTGCCAACTCTTCGGCAGCCACCATCGGTAACATTTCATTTACAACAACATCTACAAAATCCGTCTGGTGCCCTTTAAACTCCAATGGCACTGCATGAGCGCCTAAAAATGTCGCCTTAATTGTAAGCGGTGATTTCTCTTTAAGTTTACGGATTACACGAAGCATCTTAAGTTCATCTTCTACACTCAATCCATATCCACTTTTAATTTCAACGGCCCCAGTACCATAAGCAATAATTGTCTCCAAGCGTTGCCAAGCTTGATCAAAAAGTTCTTCCTCTGACGATTCATGAAGACGTTTAGCCGAATTGATAATTCCACCACCTCTTTTGGCAATTTCTTCGTAAGAAAGACCTCTTATTTTGTCGATATATTCAATTTCACGACTGCCTGCATATACCAAATGGGTATGTGAATCGCAAAATGAAGGGAAAACCATTCTTCCTGTAGCATCAATAACTGTAGCTGAGGATTTAATAGGTTGCATATTAAATGATGACATATTTCCAAACGAGTGAATTTTTTCACCTTCAATATATAGCCATGCATCGTTAATACAGTCTAAATTCTGCATTGCTTTTCCCGCTCTCAGCAACACACTTTTCTGCTCGGTTTGAACCAATGCTTTAATGTTTTTAATTAAAAGCGCCATACAAAATATATTTTTCAGCAAAAGTAATAAAATTTCGCCAGCAAAGCAGAATGATTAAAATTGTTATAATATTGTTATTTACAAATAATAAACTATAAAAGCAATCATTCGAAAAAAAAAAAAGTTATCTTTGAAACAGAAATTGAAATAAATCAAGCAAAAAACAAATAAATTATTACAGATGAAAAAAATCAGCACCTTAATTCTGCTTCTCTTTAGCATTTCTTTACTATTTGCAAAAGAAGTTCCGAGAGAAACCGCTATTAAAGCAGCCACTTTCTTCTACAAAGAACGATGTGCCAACATGGGAGTACAGCTAACGTCAGAACCGACAATAACATCGGTATATGCAGAAACGAGCAATAGCAATACGCTTTATTACATCATCAATTACCAAAAAGGATTTGTAGTTATTGCTGCTAGTGATGCCAGCACTCCTATTTTAGGATATTCTTTGGATCAGCAATTAGACAAAAATAATTCGTCACCGGCTTTAAAAGATTGGTTCACTATTTATGAAGAATCTTTAAAGGCTGTAATTAAGACAAATGCAGAAGCTACTCCCGAGGCAAAAGCCGAGTGGTTGCGCATTACTAATCCGAATGCAGTTATCCGCAATGCAAAATCAGGATCTCCTGTGATTGGCCCTTTGCTGACATCAACATGGAATCAAAATCAATATTACAATGCTCTTTGCCCCTTTGATTCAACGTCAATAGTTGGCAGCTACGATTATCGTGTTCCAAACGGGTGTGTAGCCCTTTCGACATCACAGGTAATGTATTACAACAGATATCCTTTAACGGGAACCGGCTCTCACGGATATACCGAAAGTGATTACGGCTACCATTATGCGAACTTTGCCACCACTACTTACGACTGGAATTCGATGGTGGATAATGTAACCAATTACAATTACAGTGTAGCCCAGCTAACCTATCATTTAGGGGTCTCTGTAAACATGGATTACGGAGTCGATGGTTCCGGTGCACAAACAGCCACGGCAGCCACAGCTTTGAAACAATATTTTGGATATAGTAACAACGTTTCCGCCAAACAAAAGCTCAATTATACTGATGATAGCTGGAAAGCTCTATACAAAGCACAACTAGACGCATTACATCCGATGGTTAATTCGGGATACAGTGCTGCAAGCGGTGGACACGCTTTTAATTGTGACGGATATGATGATTTGGATTATTTTCACTTTAATTTTGGTTGGGGTGGGTTTGGAAACGGATATTACTTGCTTACCAACTTAAATCCGGAAGGAAGTACTTTTAACGATAACCAACAAGTTATTATTAACATTTATCCTCAAAACACTCCGGTTGCCTGCGTTGCAAACACAACTCTAACCGCTCGTAACGGTTCGTTAGAAGATGGAAGCAGGTCGGCACTGTGTGCAAACAACTTAGATTGTCAATGGCTAATTGCTCCTGATGAAGCAACTTCTATTACCATCTCATTCTCAAGAATAAACACGGAAGCAAATGCCGATAGTGTTGTGTTTTATGCAGGAGAAACTACTGCCGATACTCAAGTTGCTTCTTTTTCGGGAAACTCTTTACCTGCTGAATTTACCATAAACAGTTCCAAAGTCTTGGTTCGCTTTATCACCAACGGATCGGTACAAAGCGATGGATGGCTATTAAATTACACCAGCAGTGTTGACAACAACTACTGTAATATAAATATTTACAGTACTCCTACCGGCACTGTAACCGATGGAAGTGCAGCAAACAAATACCACAACAACACTTATTGCAGATGGTTTATCCAACCCACCGGAGCTGCAAATATTACGCTTACTTTCTCTGATTTTGATCTTGCCACCGACGACCAATTGCTGATATTTAACCGTTCAAACACTACTAACCCGAGTTTGATGACAACACTAACAGGAAGCACTCTTCCTTCGGTAGTTTATTGTCCATCCGGCAAACTTGGGCTTGTATTTCAAGCTGACAATAAAAATATTGCGAACGGATTTACTGCAACTTGGACAAGCTCTGCTTCCGGAATAAATGAAATAAATGGAGTTGAAAATATTTCACTATATCCAAATCCTGCAAATAGCTTATTAAACATTGAGATGAAACTTGATCGCAAATTTGCCGGCAACATAAATATTCTTGATGCTAGCGGTAGATTGGTTTATACTTCCGATGTAAAATCCGATGCCGGAACTTTCAACCATTTGGTTGATGTATCCACCTTATCCAAAGGATTTTATTTGATTAATTTTAATGATAAACAAGGACAACGAATCTCAATGAAATTTAGCAAGCAATAAGATAAGAAAAAAAATTAAAAAGGCGATTTTTAAAATCGCCTTTTTTTAGGACTAAAATTTAAAGAAAATATTTATTGTTCTTCGGGTTTTGGGCTACCAATGTAATTTTTAAATCAGAAAACTCCATTAAGTCTTGTTTTAACCGATAGTTTTGAGAAGAATTCCACCAACGATAAAATAATTCAGCGGTCGGCCATTTAAAAATAAACAGCGTTGTCCGGGGACGGTAGTCTCCTATTAAAGATTCTGAAAAAGAACCATCAAAAACAAGATGCCCATCAAATCCGGAAATTGCTTTTAAATAACCGGAAAAAACTTCGAAAAATTGTTCGCGATGATAAATTTCAGCATCAACAAAGATCAATACCTCTTTTTCGTCTGCAATAAAATAATTATACATTCAAATATTATAACATGAATAATTGTACAAATGTAATAAACAAATTCAAGGAATGGTCTGTTCGTAATAAAATTCTGATTACCTTTGAATAATATTTCGTTGACAAAAAAACATAAAGAGATGATACATTACAAAGAATTAGGGCTTTCGAATTCAAAAGAAATTTTTGCAAAAGCCGTTACTGGAGGATATGCAATACCCGCCTTCAATTTCAACAACTTAGAACAAATGCAGGCAATTATTCAAGCCTGTGTTGAAACAAAATCCCCTGTTATATTACAAGTTTCAAGTGGAGCACGCAAATATGCCAACCAAACTTTATTGCGCTTTATGGCACAAGGGGCAGTAGAATATGCTAAAGAATTAGGCTGCAACATTCCTATAGTTCTGCACCTCGATCATGGTGATACTTTTGAGTTATGCAAATCATGCATCGACACCGGATTTTCATCGGTTATGATTGACGGCTCACATCTTCCTTACGAAGAAAATATTGCACTCACTAAAAAAGTAGTGGAGTACGCTCATCAATTTGATGTTAGCGTAGAGGGCGAATTGGGAGTATTGGCAGGAGTAGAAGATGAAGTTTCATCAGAAATGTCTCACTATACCAAGCCCGAAGAAGTCATTGACTTTGTTGGAAGAACAGGTGTAGATTCATTAGCCATCTCAATCGGTACCTCGCACGGCGCTAATAAATTCACTCCGAGCCAATGCACAAGAAATGCCGATGGCGTATTAATTCCACCTCCATTGCGTTTCGATATTTTAGAAGAAATAGAAAAACAATTACCCGGTTTCCCGATTGTCCTCCACGGTTCATCATCCGTACCCATTGACCTGGTAAAAACAATAAATACTTATGGTGGCAATATGAAAGACGCTGTGGGTATCCCTGAAGAACAACTCAGAAAAGCTGCTAAATCAGCTGTTTGCAAAATAAACATCGACTCCGACGGTCGCTTGGCGATGACTGCCGCTGTAAGAAAAGTGCTGGCTGAAAATCCGGCTGAATTTGATCCCCGTAAGTATTTGGGACCAGCCAGAGATCAGCTGAAAGCTTTATATATTCATAAAGTTAAAAATGTGTTGGGAAGTTTCGACAAAGCGTAAGACAGGCAAAAGTCATAAAGATGAAAGTATAAAGATTCATACAACTAATAAAAAAGAGCTGCGGAAACAGCTCTTTTTTATTATGGCCGAATGTGTCAATTATTTCAACAAAGCCAACGCTTCTTTAATCCGTTTTACCGCTTCAATCAGCAAATCGCTGGATGTAGCATAAGAAAAGCGAATGCAATCGGGATCACCAAAAGCATTTCCCGGAACGAGTGCAACATGGCCTTCGTTCAACAAGTACATACTCAAATCTACACTATTGTTAATCACATATTTGCCATACGATTTTCCAAAATAACTCTTTACATCCGGAAAGAAATAAAAAGCACCCTGAGGTAACGTAACATTGATCTCAGGAATCTCCTTAAGTAGTTTATACATCAAGTCTCTTCGTTCACGGAACGTATTGCGCATATTAATAATATCTTTGTCTGTAGTCGGATCTATTTCCATCGCACAAATTGTAGCACGCTGGGCAATTGAGCAAGTGGCAGAAGTAATTTGTCCCTGAATTTTATCACAAGCTTTTGCAATGGGTAAGGCTGCTGCAATATAACCGATTCTCCAACCGGTCATTGCAAATCCTTTGGCCACCCCATTAATCGTAATTACCTGATCCTTAATTTCTTTAAACTGCCCTATACTTTGATGCTTACCTTCAAAATTGATATGTTCGTAAATTTCATCTGCCATAACCAGAACGTGAGGGTGCTTTGCAACGACAGCCGCAATAGCTTTCAACTCTTCTTGTGAGTATAGCATTCCTGTAGGATTTGAAGGACTGCTAAACATGATCATCTTGGTCTTGGGGGTGATTGCGTCTTCGAGTTGCTGGGCGGTAACCTTAAAGTCATTCTCGATGGTGCAACGCACATAAACAGGTACTCCTTCCGCTAATTTAACTATTTCCTTATATGAAACCCAAAATGGTGTTGGAATCACAACTTCGTCACCCGGATTGATCACCGCAAGAGCTAAGTTGGCAATAGACTGCTTGGCTCCGGTAGAAACCACAATTTGCTCCGGAGTGTAATCCAAATTATTGTCGCGTTTGAGCTTTTTGCAAATAGCCTGGCGCAAATCAAGATAACCGGGAACCGGAGGGTAGTGTGTAAAATTTTCGTCGATTGCTTTTTTGCCTGCATCTTTTACTATTTCGGGTGTATTAAAATCAGGTTCTCCAATACTGAGACTAATTACATCTATTCCCTGAGATTTCATTTCACGTGCAATCCGTGTCATGGCTAAAGTTTCCGATTCAGCCATAGTAATTACCCTTTGTGATAAAAATTCCATAATATATTTATTTTTTATATGATTACATTTTTATCCCAACAAAATTAAGAAAATATCTAATCTTTCAAACATTTCGCGCAAACTTATTTTTTAAATATTACAAGTCCGGCAAAAACAGTATCTGACGCTCATTCTAAAACAAATTACCGGCAGACGGATGATATTTTCGATCTTACCAACACCAACAATAAAGAGATTGCTTCAAGTAATATTTAACAATAATAAACAGATAAAAGAGACTAATTTGCCTAAAAAAATAAAAAATATGATTAGTTTTGTCAATTCAAAAAAGATAACAATAAAAATAAAATAAAAATGCAAAAGCTCTTATTATTAGGTGACGAGGCTATCGCTCAGGCTGCACTGGATGCAGGCATATCGGGTGTTTATGCCTATCCTGGAACTCCATCCACAGAAATTACCGAATACATTCAACATTCAAAATTAGCTGCAGAGCGTAATGTACACCGCACTTGGGCTTCAAATGAAAAGACCGCCTTAGAAAGTGCTATTGGAATGTCGTATGCCGGCAAACGTGCATTGGTATGCATGAAACATGTCGGGCTAAATGTAGCCGCAGATCCATTTATGAATAGTGCCATTACCGGAGCAAATGGCGGTCTGGTGATTGTAGTAGCAGACGATCCGTCGATGCACTCCTCGCAAGATGAACAGGACTCCCGCTATTATGGAAAATTTGCTTTATTGCCCGTTTTAGAGCCTTCAAATCAGCAAGAAGCGTATGATATTACCCGTTATGCATTTGAATTCTCTGAAAAATATCAGATTCCTGTATTGATGCGTGTCACCACACGTATGGCACATTCCCGTTCTGGTGTTTCAACAGGTGAACTTAAACCGGAAAACGAACTGAAGCTCCACGAAAATTTGCGTCAGTTTATTCTTTTGCCAGCCATTGCTCGCGTTCAATACAAAACATTACTCGAAAAGAATGTCCATTTCGAAGAAGAATCCGAAATTTCAACATTCAATAAATTCATCGACGGCAAAGACACTTCAATAGGAATTATCGCTTCGGGTATCGCATACAACTACTTGATGGAAAACTATCCGGACAGAGTTTGCCCCTATCCTGTGGTAAAAATCGCCCAATATCCGCTTCCTCAAAAAATGATTACCAAACTTTACAACAAGTGCGATTCTATTTTAGTGATGGAAGAAGGATATCCAATCATCGAAGAGTCGGTACGCGGTCTGATTAATAATGGGAAGAAGATTATGGGACGTTTGGATGGCAAATTACCAAGAACCGGTGAGTTAAATCCAAATGTTGTTGCCGTTTCACTAGGGTTGGAAGACAAGCACGGCGCTCCGATTCCTGAAGTTGTAAAACAACGTCCACCTGCCCTTTGCGTAGGCTGTCCTCATATCGACTCATACAAAGCTTTGGGCGAAGCACTTTCAAAATATACTCCGGGCAGAGTTTTCTCCGATATCGGATGTTACACTTTAGGTGCACTGCCTCCACTCAATGCCATTAATTCCTGTGTTGACATGGGAGCATCTATTACTATGGCAAAAGGTGCTGCTGATGCGGGTTTAGTTCCGGCTGTAGCAGTTATCGGAGACTCAACGTTCACACATTCGGGAATGACTTCGTTGTTGGACGCTATTGTTGACAAGAGCCCCATTACGGTTATGATTTTAGATAATTCCACTACAGGGATGACCGGTGGCCAAACATCCAATGCTTTTGGCAGAATTAAAAATATTTGCATCGGATTGGGTGTCGAAGAAGAACATATTCATATATTGAAACCTCTTCCTAAACAGCATGCGGAAAACACTGAAATCATCGCCAAAGAATTGGCATATCAAGGCATTTCTGTAATTATTCCTACCCGCGAATGTATTCAGACATTGAATCGTAGGATGCATGCAAAATTTAAAGGAAAAGAATAATAATCGAGTACACGAGTGGCAACAAGCCATTAAATACCGAATATCAACATATAAAAAACAACTTAGAAAATGAAAATAGATATAATATTAGCAGGCGTAGGGGGTCAGGGAATCCTTTCTATTGCTTCTGTAATAGGTGCTGCTGCCGTAAATACCGGACTGTATTTAAAACAAGCCGAGGTTCATGGAATGAGCCAACGTGGTGGCGATGTTCAATCAAACTTAAGATTATCGGATAAAGAAATTGCCTCCGACTTAATTCCAATGGGAAAGGCGGATATGATTATTTCGGTTGAACCGATGGAATCACTCCGCTATTTGCCAATGCTTAGTGAAACCGGATGGCTGATTACTAACACTCAACCGTTTATCAATATTCCAAACTATGGCAATGTAGAAGATGTCATCAGCGAAATAAACAAACTTAAAAACAAAATTGCTATTAATGCCGATCAAATCGCGAAAGATTTAGGGTCACCCCGTTCGGCCAATATGGTTATTTTGGGCGCTGCATCCCCATTTATAAATATGGACTACAAAAGTTTGGAAGATGCTATTGTTTCAATGTTTTCCCGCAAAGGGCAAGAAATCGTGGATGTAAACATCGCTTGCCTGAGAGCAGGAAGAGCATTTGCCGAAGCCAATAAGTAATTCGAATATACTTTAATAAAAAAAGGCCGATTTTATTTTCGGTCTTTTTTATTCAATAACAATTGGTGTTTTAAGCGATTTTTACTATTATTGCATAAGTATTTAATAATTGTTCTGACAATTTGCACTTAGAATCTTATAAATTATTTAGGCATGAAACCTTTAAAATCACTAGAACCGCTATCTAAATGGCTCCTTAGAATAGGAGTCCTATTATTCGTTATCATTCATTATTGGGATACTTTTAAACAATTTGAAATCCGCAATATTTACAATTTACTTATATTATTATTCTTTTTATTTGGAGTATTGTTATTTGTTGGGGGATTTAGAAAGAACGGCTCATTAACGGTAATTTCAGGATTACTTATTTTTGCAATTTCCACCTATTTTATCATCAGAGGATTTAACGGCGTATTCGATAAAGATTTGCTACTCTTCATTTTTCCGGCCTCCACAGGTCTCTTCTTTTTATCTAAAGGCAATGCATAAACCATCACAATATTTATGAAAACAAAAAACATTCGCACTTTTCTGATTTTATTGGGGCTAATCGGTGTCATCACGCTGTTTTACAGCAATCATTTTCATAATGATTTTCATTTCGACGATTCGCATGTAATTGTCAGCAATCCTTACGTTAAAGATTTAAGCAAGGCTCCTCAGTTTTTCAAAGATGCCTCTACGTTCAGTTCTTTGCCTCAAAACCAAACATACCGCCCTTTGCTTACACTGATGTTTGCCATCGATTACAAGCTCTCTAAAGGGCTTAATCCTTACTGGTTTCATCTCGATTCGTTTTTGTGGTTTATACTGACGGTAATTTCTGTTTTTTTGATGACCAAACAGTTTTTCAATATGTCCTTATTTGAAAAACGAACTGTTCAAATTTTTCCATTTATTGCCGCTGCCTGGTTTGGACTTCATACGGCAAATGCCGAAACAGTAAATTATATTTCTGCCCGAAGTGATATTTTTTCAGGATTTGCAGTGGTTTCATCCTTAGTGCTATGGATTTATTTACCAAAACTAAGAAAATTCGGAGCCTATTTGATTCCTTTTATTGCCGGAATATTTGCCAAGGAACAGACCATGATGTTTCTCCCGATATTTGCATCCTATTACTGGTTATTTGAGCAGAAAAAGTCTTTTTCCGACCTATTTTCGTTTAAACAATTGCCGGCGTTAAAAATATTAATTACAAAATCAGCATTGGTAATTTTCTTTGCCATAATCGGAGCTGTTCTGGTGGTAAAAATGGCATCCAGCAGCTTCACCCCGGGGGGAACTCATCGAGGGCTGTATATCCTTACCCAAACCTGGGTGATTTGCCGATACCTTATTGCTTTCTTTATCCCTGCGAATCTCTCTGCAGACAGCGACTGGACTCTTATTTACAATATTTTCGACGAACGGGTTATCATCGGAACTTTAATTGTAACACTTTTAGTAATAATTATATTCAAATTCTCAAAAATCGAAAAATATCGTCCTATTGCTTTTGGGATTGCTTGGTTTTTCTTTGCATTATTGCCCACAAGTTTGGTTCCTTTGGCCGAAGTAACCAACGATCACCGGATGTTTTTTCCATTTATCGGGCTTACAATCACATTGATATGGTCGGTTGCATTAATTATGGAACGGCTCTCCAAAAATAGAGTTGCTATCGGATTGTTCGTCATTTTGATACCTACCTATTTATTCGCTAATGGCATTGGTGTTTATCAACGAAATAAAGTTTGGAAAACGGAAGAGTCGTTGTGGTTCGATGTAACTCAAAAAAGTCCCGGTAATGGGCGTGGACTTATGAACTACGGACTTACACAAATGAGCAAAGGCAATCTGGAAAGTGCTAATGCTTATTATCAAAAAGCGCTGTTATTAACACCTCAATATCCTATACTTTATATAAATATCGGAATATGTAAAAATGCAATGGGAAACCCGCAGGAAGCTGAATATTCATTTAGAAAGGCAATTGAATTTGGTCCCGGTTCGCACGAGACATACTACTATTATTCCGACTTTTTGTATAAGAATAACCGTAAGACAGAAGCCAAAGAGTATATTGAAAAGTCGTTATCGATTAACCCTTGGTATATGAATTCCCGTTATTTAGCAATGAACTTATATAACGACCTAGAGGATTGGCCTAAACTGGATGAAATATCGACAGAAACGCTCCAAAAATTCCCTTCAGATAGCACTGCTGCAAAATTCAAAGCTGCATCGCAGAAGAAAGAGACAAAAATTGACGCTTATAAAGAAATGGCTGCTGCTCATCCGACACCTGAAATATATCTTTCATTGAGCTTGGAATTATACAACAAAGGAGATTATCAAGGATGTATTGATGCCTGCAATAAAGCGCTCAAAATCAAACCCGATTACGCGGAAGCCTACAACAATATTTGCAGTGCTTATAATGCTTTGGGCAATTACAAAAAAGCCATTGAAGCTGGGAACAAAGCCATTGCAATTAAACCCGATTATCAACTGGCAAAGAACAATCTGAATTTTGCAAAGTCAAAGATAAAATGATTTCAAGTTGAATTTTGAGCGAAAGCTTTCTTCTCATTTTTGCTTTTTGTCTTTTGTAGCCTTGACCCCTTAATCTTTTTTAGATTATATTTCTTTCGTAATTTTGAGGCTAAAATATACATTGTTATATGTAATGTTAAACTGCGAATATACAAGAGAAACTCCGTATTTAAGTATTGTAAAACCTTGATTTTTGACTTTTGCAACGATCTTAACTATTAAAAAAAGAAGATTAACGGTTAAAAAAACATACACTTGAGTCGGTTTGATATTTGAGATCAACGACTCAAAGTGTATGTAACCAAAAACCATTAAAAACTATCTTCTATTTTTTAAACATTCGGCTTCTTTTTTCTGTTTTTCTTCTTCTACCCATTTTTGAGTTTCTTTTGGATCAACTCTATACGGTTTGACGTATTTTCCTTTAGATGTATTATCTTCAAACGGTTGCATCCAATCGCAGCCAAACCGATGGTCTTGATAATATTTTCTCTTGGCCATGATTCTATACGAAAATGACACGTTTGATTTACCGCCTTGGATTTCTTTAACCTCAAAATAAGTCGGTGCTTTTTTAGAGACATATATTCCCTTGCAATCTCCCTCTATTTGAACAAAAACTTTATATTGATGTGTAGAATCGATGAAAATAGTTTCCAAAAACAGCGAATCCATATAAACGACGGCTTTCCCATCAACTAAAACCGAACTACCTAGATCTTCAAACCATATTTCCGGGCTTTCGGTGCAATATAACAATTGATTTCCTTTAGTCGTTGGCACAGAAGCGGATTTTGACCCTGTAACCACCTGATTTCCCAATCCATAAATTGCATTTGCCCCGGACGATCCATTTTTTGCATACATTCCTGTTCCTGTTGAAAATGTAAGGGTTCCGAATAGACCAAAATCCTTTGAAGTTGGCATGTCAGTGTAATCACCAGCCCAACCCATTCCAAAAACACCAGCCCCCCATAATGAATAGTCGCCTAGTGTGCCTATTTCGTTTTGCCCGGAGTTCGTTGAAACACCACTAACCCCCGCCGAACCAAGACCAATTGCACCACACTCGCCTCTTACGCCAAAAGCGGTAGTACCAGTTGAAGCATTCGTATTTTTGCCAAATACAACAGGATTATTATCAGCATCCGTTTCAACGTGTAATTTATATAAAGGAGTGGTAGTACCAACTCCAACTTTTCCATTAGCATCTTCAAATATTGGTGCAATTGAGCAGGTAGATGAAGTACCATCGGACTTTAAAATATAATTAGGGCTACTACAACTGGTAGGTGATACAGAACTCCAGATCGGTGTTTGACCAGCTCCCTGAGAAATTAATACTTGACCGGTAGCACCTTCATTATTTGTTGCAACAATTAGTTTCCATGGTTGTGATGCATTGTTATTTGTTTTGCGATAATACAAGAACTGGTCAAAAAAGCTTCCGGATATTTGCATTGCATAATTATTGGTATTATTCGAATGACGACAATCAATCAGATGCCACCAACTTGATGCGCCCGACGGGTAATTTGTAGGAGAAGCCGATTCGAAAAATCCACTTTGAGCACCAGCATTTCCCTGAAGTCCAGCATTATCGCGCGTTTCCGATCTAATATTTCCGTTTCCAAAAGCAAAAGTTCCTGAGTTTAAATCCAAACGGTAGCCAGGAGTCGTCGTTCCAATTCCAACCAACCCTCCAGCCGTTTCATATATTGGAGCAACAGTGCATGTAGCTGTAGTTCCATTTGATTTAATAAGATAATTTGGGCTGGAACACCCAACCGGTCCCGTAGCGCCAGTAGCGCCATTAGCACCTGTTAAACCAATAGGTCCCTGAATACCTTGTGCCCCAGTACTACCAGTGGCACCAGCAGCTCCTGTTAAACCCTGAATTCCCTGAGCACCTGTGGCACCCGTAGCTCCAGTGGCTCCAGTAGAGCCGGTTACCCCTTGTATGCCCTGTGCACCAGTGGCTCCTGTCGGGCCGACTAACCCCTGAATTCCCTGAGCACCTGTGGCACCTGTGGCACCCGTGGCGCCAACAGCTCCCGTTAAGCCCTGAATCCCTTGTGCGCCCGTAGCTCCGGTAGAACCGGTTATCCCTTGAAGGCCGGTCGGGCCGGTTACCCCTTGTATGCCCTGTGCACCAGTGGCTCCTGTCGGGCCGATTAAACCCTGAATTCCCTGAGGGCCAGTAACTCCTGTGGCACCCGTGGCTCCAACAGCTCCTGTTAATCCCTGAATTCCTTGTGCACCCGTAGCTCCAGTAGGGCCGGTTATCCCTTGAAGGCCGGTCGGGCCGGTTACCCCTTGTATGCCCTGTGCACCAGTGGCACCTGTCGGACCAGCTAAACCCTGAATTCCCTGAGCACCAGTGACTCCTGTGGCACCAGCAGCTCCTGTTAATCCTTGAAGCCCTTGTGCACCCGTAGCTCCGGTCGGACCGATTAAACCCTGAATTCCCTGAGGGCCAGTGGCTCCTATGGCACCCGTAGCTCCAGTGGCTCCAGTAGAGCCGGTTACCCCTTGTATGCCTTGTGCGCCAGTGGCACCTGTCGGACCAGCTAAACCCTGAATTCCCTGAGCACCAGTGACTCCTGTGGCACCAACAGCTCCCGTTAAGCCCTGAATCCCTTGTGCGCCCGTAGCTCCGGTAGAACCGGTTATCCCTTGAAGGCCGGTCGGGCCGGTTACCCCTTGTATGCCCTGTGCACCAGTGGCTCCTGTGGCACCCGTGGCACCAACAGCTCCCGTTAAGCCCTGAATCCCTTGTGCACCCGTAGCGCCAGTAGAACCGGTTGTTCCTTGAAGACCGGTCGGGCCGGTTACTCCTTGTATGCCTTGTGCGCCGGTAGCACCGGTCGGACCGATTAAACCCTGAAGTCCCTGAGCTCCTGTGGCACCAGTGGCACCAACAGCTCCTGTTAATCCCTGAATCCCTTGTGCGCCGGTAGCTCCGGCTGTCCCTTGAAGGCCGGTCGGGCCGGTTACCCCTTGTATGCCCTGTGCACCAGTGGCTCCTGTCGGACCGATTAAACCCTGAATTCCCTGAGCTCCTGTGGCACCCGTGGCACCAACAGCTCCTGTTAATCCCTGAATTCCTTGTGCACCCGTAGCTCCAGTAGAGCCGGTTGTTCCTTGAAGACCAGTCGGGCCTGTTACTCCTTGTATGCCTTGTGCGCCCGTAGCTCCGGTAAAACCGGTTACCCCTTGTATGCCCTGTGCACCGGTAGCTCCTGTCGGGCCGATTAACCCCTGAATTCCCTGAGGGCCAGTGGCTCCTGTGGCTCCAGTGGCTCCAGTAGAGCCGGTTACCCCTTGTATGCCTTGTGCGCCGGTGGCACCTGTCGGACCAGCTAAACCCTGAATTCCCTGAGCACCAGTGACTCCTGTGGCACCCGTGGCGCCAACAGCTCCCGTTAATCCTTGAATCCCTTGTGCACCCGTAACACCAGTAGGGCCGGTTGTTCCTTGAAGACCAGTCGGGCCTGTTACTCCTTGTATGCCTTGTGCACCAGTACTACCAGTGGCACCAACAGCTCCTGTTAATCCTTGAATCCCTTGTGCGCCCGTAGCTCCTGTGGCTCCGGTAGCTCCAGTTGTACCCGGAAGGCCGGTCGGGCCGGTTACCCCTTGTATGCCCTGTGCACCGGTAGTACCTGTCGGACCGATTAAACCCTGAATTCCCTGAGCACCAGTGACTCCTGTGGCACCCGTGGCACCAACAGCTCCCGTTAAGCCCTGAATCCCTTGTGCACCCGTAACACCAGTAGGGCCGGTAACTCCAGTTGTTCCTTGAAGTCCGGTTGGGCCGGTTACCCCTTGTATGCCCTGTGCACCGGTAGTACCTGTCGGGCCGATTAACCCCTGAATTCCCTGAGGGCCAGTGGCTCCTGTGGCACCAGTGGCTCCAGTAGAGCCGGTTACCCCTTGTATGCCTTGTGCACCGGTGGCACCTGTCGGACCAGCTAAACCCTGAATTCCCTGAGCACCAGTGACTCCTGTGGCACCCGTGGCACCAACAGCTCCCGTTAAGCCCTGAATCCCTTGTGCACCCGTAACACCAGTAGGGCCGGTAGCGCCAGTAGTACCAGTGGCTCCTTGGATACCGGTGGCTCCAGTCGGACCGGTAGATCCAACTAAATTTTGATAAATATAGGTTGTTTGATCTTCTCTTCTTACGCCAAGTTGTGTTCCATTCCAAATAAAATCCAGTCCTACTCCGTCAGGTCCAACTAAACCCTGAGGTCCGGTCGGACCTTGCGCTCCCGTAGCTCCTGTCGGCCCCTGAGGTCCGGTATATCCAGGCACTCCTGGTGCTCCGGTGGCGCCTGTGGGTCCTATAGGTCCAACAGCCCCCGTGCCTCCCTGAATCCCTTGTGCCCCAGTTGGGCCTTGAGGTCCTGCTGGCCCCACCGATACTTGACATAAAGATATCCAGGAAACTGTTGCTGCTCTGTAAAAGAAGACACAATTAGAATCGGTATCATATACCATTAATCCATTCCCCGGACTTGGTATTGATAAACGAGTCACACTATTCATTCTCGGTATGAGTAGGCCTTTGTCCGGAGAAACAACATCTAATGCTGCCGACGGATCCGGATCCTGTCCATTGGGACTTATTCCTACCCGCCCCTGTCCATGAAGTTGCATTATCGCGCAAAGGATAAAGATTGTAACGATGAGTGATTTGTGTACTAATTTTATCATAAAATATACATTAAAATATTATTTAATAATTGAGATGTGCCCCACATACTGATATTCTTTGCCATCCGGCTTTTCAAGTATTACTTTCCACGAATAGGTACCTATTTGACTCTCTGCTCCCAGATATCTTCCATCCCACCCTGTTTCTGGGTTCTTTGTTACAAAAACAAGATTTCCCCATCGATCATATATATACATGACAAAAGTTTTCGGCAGGAAATTCATCACCGGCTTAAATGTTTCATTAATCCCATTTAAATCAGGAGTAAAGGCATTAGGGAAGAATACATCTACCAATTCGTTGTCTGAGGTGATTGTCCAATTTTTATCAAATGAAATACCATTAACATTGAGCACACTCATTGAATTATTTAAATCATTATTGTCGAATATTGAATATTCCGACCATTGCATATCCGACATTCTATATTTTGTAGGTTTTAATCTATCCTTCGCAATGTTGCTTTCTACATCCGAGTTGGTGTAACGCAATATAAAGGAAGATACCGGCTTTTGGGCGTATGAATTTGCATCTATTAGCCAAAACCGATTAACGGTTAATAACGGGATATAGGGAGCCATGGTGTTTACTTCCTCCGGATAAGGAGTATTTGCATTGTCTGTGGGGTACGTAGAAAAAACAATTCCTCCTGCATTGCTCCCTGCTGAAGTTGATTGATAGCTCAATGGAATGTCTGAGGTATCGGATTGGCCGCTCCCAAAAGGGATTCTAAAGGTTCCTATATTATTGGATATGTTCCACTGAAAACTGCCTATTCCTTCTACTGAGTTTGTCTCCGCAAAAAGATATCCGCCATAGTGCTCTAATGCAGAGCAACTTTTGTTGTTGAGTATTAATTTTCGTCTATTTAATTGAAAGATGGCGTTTAACCGAATTATACCATTAACGGATGTATTATTGTTCTCTAAAATTTTATCCGATCCACTGAACGATATGTTTTCAAAAGCAATGGGAGTAATTCCTTTTATCCGCTGAACAGCAGCTGTATTTGGCATGATAACCCAGCCATCCGGAACTGTTTCCTGATTTTTAAATATGGAATCCTGCGTATCATTCGTGATATCACCACTCAGAAGAACAGTGCCATCCAAACTTATTTTTCCATCAGAAAGTTCGTCTTTTACGGTTAAGTCCCCCTGAATCACCCAAAATGTAGCGGGTTGTACCACAACGCCACCCCCCTTAATGACGACGCTCTGACTCAATAAATTTAACGGTATTGTCAATACCGCACACAAAAATACTACTAATATTTTTATATATTTCCCCATAATCCGTTTTCCCTATGGTGCAAATATATGTAATGTTTTTTATAATATTATAATTTTAACATTATTACTAAACTTATTTTGCTTTTTTAGTAAATTAGACTTAATTTTAGATTTTATTTCCCTTTTTAGGCATTTATCATGCTTATTTTTAATTTATTCGGGTTGGTAAAATACTAGACTGAATTTCAATTATTTAGAAAAAAATATAATATTGATAATTTTTAAAAAAAATGCCTGTCGATAGTCGACAGGCATCAAACATTTTTTAGGATAAGTTTAGTTTTATTAAAAGAAATGACCTATTGAAGTGGTTTAATCACCTCTATAAGCTCCGGTAAATCCATACCGATTTTTTTCAGATGCTCAATTGTCGGAACCCCATTATTGTTCCAACCTCTTCTTTCGTAAACAGCATCCAATAATTTCTCATACTGATCTTCTCTATATTTACGAACAATGGCCATTTTCTCTATTGTAGTTTTGCCTACCGGATCGACACCGATAATATCTTTCATTTGTCCATCGTATCTTTCTGCTCTTGATTCATATTCTTCAATTGTTACCGGACCTGCCGCCCGATAGGGTTGAGCATCGTGCTTCCTTAATCCATACCCCCTTCGGATATTGAAAATGCGCTGAAAATTATAAACTCTTTCAGACTGGCGAATGAGGCCTTCTTCATCAAGATCGTTTCCGGTCACCCCCTTATATACTTCCAAATAGTTTCTCAAATGCTTGGGTATCTTATGAGGTTCTTTTTCCAATTTATTATCGGCAGGAGAAACATCGTTCCAAACAATTTTACAAAGCCCTTGCAATCCGAACCAAGTCCGGAACATAGGAAACCAGTGCAATGCATCGGCTTTGTTTTCGAAAGTAGGGATCTGATTATTCACCATATCCATAAAAATAAGCCAAGCTTCATCATGCTGAGGGCCTTTGTTGGTCATAGCATAGCCTCCTTGCTGGGCAAGAGATTCTTTAGATACGTACTGAGAATATTCAAGTCCTTTATTTTCCATTCCGATATCTTGTAAAAAGTTAGGATCAGCACCATACTCTTCGACAAAAATCTTTTTCAATTTTCTCACACCCAAGCCGGCTGTTTTGCCAAACCCCTCACCTCGAGCGAGCTGATGCAATAATTCAAGTGAATCCGGAACATTTCCAAAATGTAAATCCAGACCACCTGTAATTTCTTTATTAATAATGCCGTTTTCGTAGCACTCCATTATAAAAGCAACAATTGTTCCCCATGTAATTGTGCAAATGCCATAAGTATCGCAATAGAAATTTGTCTCAATAATGGCATCATAATCGAAAATTCCCATATTCGATCCCAAGCCCGCAGCCGTTTCGTATTCCGGTCCATCAACAATTACTTTTGTACCTTTATAAGGTCCCGTCTTTAATTCAAAGTTATCGACCCCTTTAGCACACTGCATGGCACAACCAATCCAGCAACCGTCATTAATGCCAAGTGTAAAATACTTATCTCTAAGGATGTCGCTATGAATCTTAAATGCATCTTTGTGTGTCCCAAATTTATAGTTATGCGTAGGCAAAATGTCATAATCGCTCATTACATTAACAATATTTGCCGTACCTTTTTTCTTCATCTGGTTTTGTTTGTCGTCGAGATCACGCATTTCTCCCGCATAGTCGCGACCAACAACCTGAATTCGTTCCATATCGGCAACGTTGTTGAGGTTTGCCTGAACGCCTGAAGTTTTGGCAACAATTGCTTTGATTCTCTTATCGCGCATTACAGTTCCAAGTCCTCCACGACCGGCTTGTTTCAATCGGATCAACTTGCGTTTTGAATCCCAAAACGTAAAATTGAGCATTCCAATCAACGAATGTTCAGCCGCCGCTCCGGTAGATACGATACCTATATTTTTTGCATCTCTTTCGTCATTTGCAAAATATTCGGTTAATTCTTCTCCCAAGAGGTGTGAATCAACCGAAAATCCGGGATCTTCATAAATTTCAATTTTATGATTAACTCCATCAATATAAATAATAATATCTTTATCCGCTTTACCTTGAAGCTCAAGTGCATCAAAACCTGCAAACTTCATAAATGGACCAAAGTATCCGCCCACATTTGAATCCATTACGGAATCGGTCTGAGGTGAAATAGAAACCAGCAACGATTTACCCGTCCCCGAATATTGTGTTATTCCAGCCAACGGACCCGGAGCAATAATGATTTCATTATCGGGGTCGTTCCATTTCGTATCTGGTTTTGTTGCATCCCATAAAAGTCTGAGTCCAAATCCTTTGCCTCCTGTAAATTTCTCCTTCATCTCCACGGAAACCGGCTTTTCGGAAACATTCAAATTCCCTACATTAATGTATAAGGTACGATTATTATACCCTCTCTCTATTGGATGCCATTGATAAGACCACTCCTTCAGCAGCTTATCACTTAAGTTAAAACTCGTTTCGTTCATCTTAATATTTATTTGTGGTTTGTTTTAATTCTATTTTTAAGCGAATATAGCTCTTTTTTCAAAATCACAGAACAATCAATTATGGCAAAAATATGACTTAACTCTTTTCCAGCAGTTGACTAATCACAACAGGATACCAATGATATTCCAACTCATGAATTTTTTGAGCCAAGGTCTCTGCCGTATCAGCTTTGGACACGCTACATTTTTTTTGAATTATAACCGCTCCATCATCATATTTTTCGGTTACATAATGAATTGTAATTCCCGATTCGGATTCATTGCTTGCCAAAACAGATTGATGGACAATTTCTCCAAACATTCCCTTACCTCCATATTTGGGCAGCAACGCAGGATGTATATTTATGATTTTTCCCAAAAATGCATTTACTATTTTTTCGGGCACGAGCCATAAAAATCCGGCTAACACAATAAGATCGGGATTTATTCCGGATAACTGAGCCATAACCGAATTCGAATCATTGCCGTTAAACCGTGTTTTATCAAATAAATAGCAAGGCACCTCCAATTGTCTGGATCTTTCAATAACATAAGCATGGGGATTATTGCAAAAAATTGCAGCAACAAAATAAGACCCCGTATTCAATCTGGAAAATTCAACGATTCGTTGAGCATTAGATCCGCTGCCTGAAGCAAAAATGACAATTTTTTTCATCAAAATTAAAGTATATAATGAGCGATTTCTTTCTAATTACACTTAACTCCCAAACACCAAGAATTACCACAAAGGAACAAAAAAAGGGCAAATATTCCAAAAAAAGAGGTCAAAATGGTGTTTTAATGAATTTTAACATTTTTAACTTATTGATTTGATGACACATACAAAATAATCAAGGAGCATAAAAGGCAAATCAATAGAATAACAGATTAAAATCATTTAATTTTGCTCCGATTTAATCATTAAAACAAAAATTATGTCAGAAATTCAAGCAAAAGTTAAAGCTATCATTATTGATAAACTTGGCGTAGACGAAAAAGATGTTGTAGCAGAAGCTAGTTTCACAAACGACTTAGGTGCAGACTCATTAGACACCGTTGAGTTAATCATGGAATTTGAAAAAGAATTCAACATCGCTATTCCGGACGATCAAGCAGAAAAGATCGGAACAGTTGGTGATGCAATTGCTTTCATTGAAAATAATGTCAGCAAGTAATTTGCTTTTAATTAGCTAAAGACTAACACATGGAGCTAAAAAGAGTAGTAGTTACTGGCATGGGAGCACTTACTCCAATAGGAAATTCCGTTCAAGAATATTGGACCGGATTGCTTAATGGAGTAAGTGGTGCCGCCACTATCACTAGATTTGACCCGGCTAAATTTAAGACACAATTTGCTTGTGAAGTGAAAAATTTTGATGTGTCTCAATATTTGGATCGAAAAGAAGCTAGAAAATTAGATTTGTTTTCTCAATATGCAGTTGCATCAGCAACAGAAGCAATGAATGACTCGAAGTTAGACCTCTCTTCTATTGATTTAGACAGAGCAGGAGTAATTTGGGGAACCGGTATTGGTGGTTTTACTACTTTTATCTCAGAAGTTACAGATTTTGCACAAGGAGACGGAACGCCAAAATTCAATCCGTTTTTTATCACTAAAATCATCAGCGACATTGCTGCAGGACACTTGTCTATGATTTTTGGATTTACCGGACCAAACTATGCCACCTCTTCCGCCTGTGCTTCTTCAGCAAATGCAATTAGCGATGCTTTTAACCTAATTCGTTTAGGCAAAGCCGATATTTTTATCACCGGAGGTTCCGAAGCCGGTGTAAACACCGCTGGGGTGGGTGGATTTAACGCAATGCATGCCTTATCCACTCGTAACGATGATCCGTTAACCGCTTCAAGACCTTTCGATAAAGACCGGGATGGTTTTGTAGTCGGAGAAGGAGCCGGCGCACTCATCCTCGAAGAGTATGAACATGCAAAAGCGCGTGGGGCAAAAATTTATGCAGAATTAATTGGCACCGGCCTATCCGCAGATGCTTATCATCTCACGGCACCACACCCGGAAGGAGACGGCGCTCTTAAAGCAATGAAATGGGCAATCGAAGATGCTGGAATTCAACCGGATTTAATAGACCATATCAACACTCATGGAACTTCTACTCCAGCTGGTGACGTTGTCGAGCCAAAGGCTATTTGCCGCTTATTCGGTGAACATGCATACAAAATCAACATTAATTCCACGAAGTCAATGACCGGGCACCTTTTAGGAGCTGCCGCAACCATAGAAGCAATTGCAACTATTTTGGCTATTAAAAACGACATTGTCCCTCCTACCATCAACCACTTTACGGATGATGAAGGAATAGATAACCGCTTAAACTTCACATACCACAAAGCTCAAAAAAAGAGTGGTAAACTATGCTCTATCGAATTCCTTCGGCTTTGGTGGACATAATGCTTCTATTTTATTTAAAAAGTATGTAGAATAAGTTTTGAACAGCCTTATTAATTCATATAGAATTCTTTTTTCTAAAGACAAAGAGCTTTACAGTTATTTGAAAAATATTTTTGGGATCATTCCTAAAAATATTTTTCTTTATAAGTTGGCTTTCACTCATAAATCAGGTAATTATCAATCTCTATCGGGGCAGCGAATTAACAATGAGCGACTGGAATATCTGGGAGATGCCATTTTAGGAGCCGTTGTTGCCACTTACCTTTTTAAAAAATATCCTAATGCCGACGAAGGATTTTTATCCGAAACCCGCTCAAAGATAGTAAAGCGAAGCCACCTAAACAAATTATCAACAAAAATCGGACTTACTTCTTTTATTCAAAAGAAAAACGACAACTTGTACTACAAGTCCATCAACGGAGATGTATTTGAGGCATTTATCGGGGCATTATATCTCGACAAAGGATATCGCTATACATACAAAATCATTACCCGCCACATTATTCCTAAATGGATTGATGTTGACGAACTATTAAAAACCGAAACCAACTACAAAAGCAGAATTATTGAGTACGCTCAGCGAAACAAACAAACCATCGAATTTAAAGTAATCGATGTAAAAGAGATCGGCAAACGAAAAGAATATTGCGTGGAAGTCTTGTTAGATGATGTTTCCATAGCAAATGGAATTGATCTGTCGATAAAAAGTGCGGAACAATTGGCTTCGGAACATGCATTTTTGAACTTAAAATTGTCTGAACCCCACAATGAAGAGGCGTTATCAACACCCGATTACTCATAATTTTTTCGAATTTTAACATCCTGAATTCTTAAAAAAGTTATTTTTGGCACAATTCGTTAAATTAGAATTCTAATGCGCCGACAAATTACTTACATACCTGAATATCAACTTATAGCAATACTGTTTAATGCGAATACCAATATCATTTCGCTAGCCAGTTCTGTAAATAAGTTAGCGCATATTGAATTAGCCTACACGGGGGAATTAGGATCACAGGATACAAGCTTGTCCACCGAATTCAAATTTGCCACTTTTTCGGACGAGAACAAACTTAGTAAAACAACTATTTTTTTGCTTAACAACAAATCCGAAGCCTATATACAAAAGTCCACACAAGATCTTTTTTCGGACGAGAAAATAATGACACAACGTTATTTGATCGGAAATAAAAGCAGCATCTACAATCATAAAAACTTAATAAGCAGCGATTATTGCTTTATTGTTTCCTACCCTTTAGGACAACCGAAACCGATTGATATGATTAACAAATTAAAAAGAATAAGCATCATAAATACAGCTATAGAAATCAATTTTGATGAATTTCAAATGTTCGATAATTTGTCAGAAGAAATAGAACTCTACATCAATGAATATAATTACAACATAAAATGTAAACAAACAGACCTGTCGAAAAGCAGAAAAAAACTACTATCGGGACGAACAAGCAAAATCGAGAACAAAGATACGACCATCGAGCGAATGGTTTTCCCGAATTTATAAAGTAAAGATATGCTAAAAAAAGAATTAAAAGTTGCTTACATCCAGTACAATATTGAATGGGAAAATCGGATAAAAAACTTAGCAGCCCTTGATAAATACCTCAACGCTCTCCCTAAAGGCACGGATTTGGTTATACTGCCGGAAATGTTCGCAACAGGGTTTTCGGTGTCTTGCAAAACAGATTTAGAATTGAATTCAAACTCGCCCACTTTAAAGTGGATGAAAGAAAAAGCCTTAAAGTACCAATGTTCAATTATTGGAAGCATCGCCATAAGGGATAATGACAAAAATTACAATCGCTTATATTTCATCAACCCTGACGGCACACAAAACTACTATAACAAGCGACATCTCTTTAGACTAAGCGAAGAACCCCAAAATTATCATCCCGGCGAAAATCAAGTTACCGTTAATTTCCATGGGTGGAAAATTCGGTTATCCATCTGCTATGATTTACGTTTCCCTGTATGGTTGCGGAATCGCTACTTGAATCAGGAATTTGAATACGATATTCTTATCAATGTGGCAAACTGGCCATCGAGCAGAAACATGGCATGGGAATATTTACTAAAGGCAAGAGCCATCGAAAATCAATGTTATGTTATCGGAGTTAACAGAACCGGAAATGATGGCAACAACACTCCCTACTGCGGAAATTCCATGATTTGCAACATTGATGGAAGTCCGCTGATGGAATCGAAAACAGGCGAAGGCGTGTTTAGCATAACTCTTCGAAAATTAGAGTTGAATGCAAACAGAGACAGATTCAATCCTGCGCCCGATTGGGATTTATTTGAGCTTAAAAATTAAAGATATGTTTTAGAATAATGTAGGTGAGTAATTTGCTTTTTTATACATTTTATGCAAGTTAAAAGAAAAATAAATGTCATCCTGAGTTTATCGAAGGATAATAGTAAGAGGCTTATAATATGCGCACTTCCCTTCGACAAGCTCAGGGCAGGCTAACTCAGTGTGACAACCATAATTATAAAGTCCACAATGTTCTAAAACATAACCAAAAGTAAAGGCAAAAATCCATCTTAACTAAACAAAAAAACACTATCACTTCTATTAATTGCTTAAATTTACAAACAAAAAGACTAAAAAAAATTCATGAAAGTTTTCAAATTTGGAGGGGCATCAGTTAGCAGTGCCGAGTCTATAAAAAATGTAGGAACGATTATTTCATCATTCCCAACAGAGCAAATTATTGTTGTAGTCTCCGCTATGGGTAAAACAACAAATGCGCTGGAAAAATTAGCAGAAGTTTTTTTTAAAGGAGAATCCACACAAAAAGACCTTGATGCCATTATTCAGTATCATTTTAAAATAATAGCCGAAATATTTGACAATACCCTATCAAAAGCAGAACATACGTTAAGATTTTTTGATAAACTATCCGAATACCTTCAACGCGAGCCCAGCGAAAATTTCAATTACGAATACGACCAAATTGTATCCTATGGCGAATTAATTTCGGCCTCACTACTTTCCGAATATCTTAATTTCATCGGAATATCAAATAAGTGGGTCGATGCACGTTACATTATCAGAACCGATAATAATTACAGAGAGGGAAATGTAAATTGGGTTAAAACGGAACAAAAAATCAAAAAACAAATCCTCACGGCAGAAGCATCTATTATCATCACACAAGGCTTTATTGCAGGCACCGACGAATATACAACCACTACATTGGGAAGAGAAGGATCTGATTATAGTGCCGCAATTTTCGGGTATTCATTAAATGCCACGGATGTTACTATATGGAAAGATGTCCCTGGACTACTGAATGCCGATCCAAAGTATTTTCCGGATGCAATAAAACTGGATAAGATATCTTACAAAGAAGCGATTGAACTCGCTTATTACGGAGCGACTATTATCCATCCAAAAACCATTAAGCCGCTGCAAAACAAGTCTATTCCCCTGCGGGTAAAATCATTCTACAACTTTAAAGCACCCGGTAGCATCATCTGCAATGAATCCAACTCAAATCGTACACCCTGCTATATTTTTAAGCGCAATCAGGCACTAATCTCAATCTACCCCATCGATTTTTCTTTTATTGCAGAAGAGAATCTTTCGTTAATCTTCGGTCTTTTTGCTCACTTTGGTGTAAAAATAAATTTAATGCAAAACTCGGCAATCAGCTTCTCGGTTTGCGTGGATTATAAACCGGAAGCATTAAACGATTTGATCGAAGAATTAAATACAGAGTTTAACGTTAAATATAATCTCAACTTAGAACTTATTACGATTCGAAACTACGACCAACAGACCATTGATAAAGTTGTAAAGAACCGAAAAATTTTCACCGAACAAAAAAGCAGAACGACTATCCAGCTGGTTGTTGAAACGTAGCCTAACGCTAGATAAGCTTTGCATATCGAGCCAGCCAGCGTTTTACTTTGGGGATTCGACAAACATAGTTGTACACAATGATTCCTGTTATTGCACAACTTAATCCCAATATCACATCGATAATATAATGATGTCCTGAATATACTGCCGAAAACCAAATTCCAAGTGTAAAAACGGAAAGGCAAATCGTAACCCAAGGCTTTTTCAACTTACTGGCATAATACAGTAAAATAACCGGATACGACGAATGCAAGGACGGAACAGCCGCAAAAACATTTGCATTTTTGTCGTAAATATTTTTAAACACATCTACACCCACTAATTCATCAAAGTGAATAAACCCCGCTCTACTACCCATTGTATCGGCAATAAACTGGTTTCCATGTACTGCATAATACCATGGCGGTGCCGCCGGATATAAATAATATATTACAAAACCGATGAGATTGGTTATAAAAAAGACTAATGCAAAACCGAAAAACAATTCTTTCTTTCCGGTTGCAAAAAAATAAAAGGCAAACATCAACGGAAGTGGAACCCAATTAAGATAGAATATTCCGGTAAGAAGATCAAGAAAAACAGTATGAGTTAAGGCAAAGAATTCGTTGGGCGTTTGCAATACCCCATGATAATAGATACCAAATAATCCCTTTTCTATCTCATACGGCTGAGCTATGTGCACTGCATTTACCAAATAATTCGGGAAAACCCTCATTGAGTCGTAAATAATCCAATATACAATAAAAATAGAGAATGCGAGAACAAACTTACGGGTTCTGGGCGTAGCATAAAAAGTGAGTAAATAAACGGATATTAGAAAAAACTGGTCGCTTCGCAACCCGACAAAGAAGAAACTCCAAGTCAGATAAAGCAAAACAACCAAGCTATTTGCTATAACATTTTGCCGTGTAAACCGAGTAAATTCCATTGCTTCTAATCATTGATTACTTTCTCGTATAATTTTTCGCCACTGCCTATTGCAGTTCCATAAAGCTCCACATATTTAACATCCGGAAAAACGCCCGAATTGTCGGCAAATATGTACATACAATTGACTTTTGCTTGTTTTTTATTAATAAACCCATAAAGAGATGCTTTAAAAGGAGCGTCCTGTTTCAGCAAGAATTCACGCTCATCGTAAGCCACAAGCTTCACACTAAATTGGTTAGCGGCACCTTTTATTTTTTTACATTTAACTCCAAATGCCATACGTTTCTCAATTGCACGCAACTCCATTGTACTTCCTCCTTCCTCATAACGAATCCAATAAACATTTATCGGTTTACTTTCATCTACAAAACCATTTGCCCTAAAATTAGCATCATAAACCACAGTATTTCTGTTATGGTTTCGTTGTATGTAAAAAAGCCTGTTTATTGTTTTAGGCGGGGTGGGATAATTCGGAGGAATTCCGCCAGTAAAAAGCGTAAACAAAATTACAGATATTGAATTTAAGAACATAACAGCTAAAGTTTTTAATTAAAAATCAAATTTAAAACGAGCTCTGATTCCATATTCGGAAACATTCGGATGATCCAGATATGTGAGGCGGCGCACTAAATCGATGCGAAACAATTTAAAAATATTCGACACCCCTACACTCATCTCCATATAGGGTTTTTGATCGAGCGTAAACGTTGACAAATTACCTTTTTCATCTACCGGAAACTGCATCAACCCACTGGTATATAAAGGATTGTTTGCATTTGTTACATTCCCGTATAGTGCTTTAAAAGACATTACATCACGTAATTTTAAATGTTTAAGCAATGGGATTTTATTGAAGAAAAATCCATTAAAGTTATGATCGATATTTATGCTCACATACTGGTCGCTCACAAATTCAAGAAAATTCATTAGGTTATACGAATACAATTGATAAGAATAGGTTTGATTTGCCCGATGCATAGCCAGCAATGGGAACGGCAATCCTTTACCGAAAACTTTCTCTCCCCTAATTTCAACATCGCTATAACCCAACACCGAGAGATAAAATCTTTTAAATATCTGCAAAGATAACTTTTGATATTCATAATCGCTGTTTAGTACATTCTTAAGCCCAAAAGTATAATTAAGCTGAAACACCGGATTATTGGTAAATACAGGAGTTTTATAATCAAGACCCTGATAATATTTTTCGTTGGGGGCAAATCGCAGTTGCCCGGCAATTTCGGAAACAGTTAAATCTTTAATTTTTGTCCCATCGGTATAACTGAAATTCCAATTTCCTCCCGGATTTTGAATCACATTGCGAAGACTTATCATGTGAGAAAACCCATTTCCAAGATCGATGGAATGCTCAATTTCCGCTTTGCGATAATACATGATCTTATCAGCAACCCCTCTTTTAAACGACAACAAAAAATTGTCTTCGTTTACCATTTGCATCTCCATTCCCGGAAAATTAGTTTCATACTGATAAAACAATCGAAGTTTATGTTGTGGAAATTCATCTATAGGGCGATGGTTTAACGACCAGGTAAAACGTCCGGAATACTTGAACTGTTCATCTTTAAACCCATACAGAATATTACCGTCAAGTCGCACCGTTTTACTGAATTTCTTACTTGTTCGCCCTCCTAAACGTAAACGAAAACCTTCGACATCGTTAAAGCTGTAAAAGGTATTTACCGCACCGACATCTATTTTATTAAAATTCCAATAGCCCGATACAAAAAGCATCACAATGTCCATTGTGTTTTTGAAAGCGGGAATATGCTGAATACTATCCACTAAAACATATATTCGCTGTTCCTTAGGCGAAAAATTATCCCCTCTGACAAGATTCCAAAAAGCGCTATCTCTGTTATTGTAATTCGGAGCTTTCTTTGTATGTTCAATTCCCGAATAATCTTCATCCGGCCGAGGCTGGTTAAATTTAAAATCGGTATAATATTCATTTTTCTTTCCAAACACCCCCACTCCTTTTTTACCAATATTAAAATCGATAATAATCTGATCGTGGGTAAGCAACCATATTTTTTGATCTATCAACTGAAACTCCTGAATGATTTCAAGATCGTTTACAAAGTTTAAATTTATTTGCGACGGAACACGCATTGTACATTTTACAACAGCATACCGATCATCGTTGGTAATCAACATATTGCCCATAAAAGCAAAGTCCGATTTATTTCGAGGCTGAAACACCAAATCAATACATTTAACCCCATTGAATTCGACGGTATCTTTAATAAAAAACTGATATACCATAGGTGCAATCGGAGAAATTGGGCTTACAAACTGATTGGTAAGCAACATAATATGATTATCGTAGATATCCACCTTCTGATACATGTTTCCGGTAAGTTGAGCAATTCCGTTATTATCGATAAAATCGTGGAATTGAATCATTTGAGAGCCGGTTAAAAGCTCCTTCTTATCGTTGGACTTCTTTCTATAATAAACATCCGAGGCTCTTTCCTGCAAGAATACAGGCAAGTATGGTTTATTATTAACCGTGGAAGTATCCACCATTGTAAATATAAATTGAAATTTCTTAAATGCCTTTTTCTTTTTGTACTCTTCCGTGATATTATTCAGATCGAATTCGAGTTTTTCATACTTTTTATACTCGTAGTAATCAAACATTTCCGGGCGATTTTGCTCTTTATTTTTAATCACCTTTTCGATGAGTTCCACTGCAGGGTTTCCTTTATTTCTGTATTTTACTTTTTTTGCGGCAACCGTAACTTCGGAAAGTTGAAAATTAACTGGTTCAAGTTGAAAGTCAACCGTTTGACGACTACTTTCACCCAGAGCCTTAATACTTTTTGTATATCCGATAAAAGAAGCTTCTATTTTATTTGAAGCCCATTGTGTTTCTATTTTGTAATACCCACTATAATCGGTAATAGTACCAATATTTTTGCCTACAATTTTAATATTCACAAAAGCCAACGGTTCTTTTGTTTTTGCATCAATTACCCGACCCGAAATACGCTTAAACGTTTGCGCCTGAGAACATACTCCTATCAGGATAAAAAATACTGCTAAAAGTCTTGTTTTGTTAAACCAGCTCATTATCATCTTCATTAAAAACATAAACAAAATACCGCTGCATAGGAAAACTAAATAATATTCCCACTGCAGAAGCTATAATAACCTTTGCCCAAACATATTTTATATTACAAAAATTCACTAAACAAAACACGCCGGATACATTCAATACAATATTACTTCCCCAGATTAACAAATAGCGCAATGCCTGTCTCCAAAGATTCCCGTTTTTGCATACAAATGCCCAATTTCTTCCTAAAACGAATGCAACTGTTCCTCCGGTAAATGCCCCAAAAAATACGGAAATCAGATACCAAAGATGAATAATTTCAGTTAAAAAAATCATAACAGCAAAATCACACCCCGTAGCAATAACCGAAGAAATTTGAGACCGCAAAAACGAGCTGATAAATCGTGGTTGTTGTTTAGTTGTAGCCATAAATTATATCAGTGAATAAAAAAATAAACCTATCCACAAAGTAATAGAAGCGTAAACGCCTGCCAACACATCGTCAAAAATCACACTCCAATTCGAATGCATTTTATCGATAGTTCTAATTCCAAACGGTTTAAAAATATCGAAAAGACGAAAAAAAACAAGTGCAAATAGATAATAATACCATTTAACCGGCAGTGCAAAAGATGCAATCCATACTCCTATCACTTCATCGATTACAATTCTATTATCATCGTGTGGCCATACCTGGTGAACTTTTTTAATTGAATGAAATCCAAGAAATATCATAAAAAGTATAGCTAAAGCATCAATAAGCAAAACTGGAACTTTCCCTACATTTCCAAAGCCCAAGGCCAAGTTGAGGAAAAACAGTAATACTGTTCCCACAATTGATCCGGCAGTTCCGGGTGCAACAGGAAAATAACCGCTTCCAAGTGCTGTAGCTATACTTCTATAAAATTTCATTGACCCAATATTAATCTTCGTAATAATCTAATCCTAAGTGAGTAATTAATTCTTCTCCCATCATAAAACGAAGTGTATTTTCCAGTTTTACTTTTTGAAGAAAAATATCGTGCAATGGTTTCAATCCCTCGGCCGTTTGAGGAGATTTAAAATAGAACGACAACCATTCCTGAATACCCTTCATTCCGGCACGTTGAGCTAAATCGGCAAACAAGGCCAAATCAAGTACCAAGGGAGCTGCAAGAATGGAATCTTTACACAAAAAATCAACTTTAATCTGCATTTTATAACCCAGCCAGCCAAAAATGTCGATATTATCCCAACCTTCTTTATCATCTCCACGAGGAGGATAATAGTTGATACGTACTTTGTGATACAAGTCTTTATATAGTTCTGGATATTTTTCAGGCTCGAGAATACTATCCAAAACACTAAGTTTAGATACTTCTTTCGTCTTAAATGATTCCGGATCATCCAATACCTCACCATCGCGGTTACCAAGAATATTTGTTGAAAACCAGCCGTTGATCCCTAATAAACGAGTGCGAAAACCTGGAGCCAAAATGGTTTTCATCAGTGTTTGTCCGGTTTTAAAATCTTTACCCATTATTGGCACATTCATTTTTTTTGAGAACTCAATAAGTGCAGGGGTATCGAGGGATAATGCAGGAGCCCCATTAAAATAAGGCACTCCGCTTTTAATTGCAGCATAAGCATATATCATACTGGCCGAGATGTTGGGATCATTTTCGCGAAGACCTTTTTCAAAAGCTTCAATCGATTGATGAACGGCAGAGGGTTCAATATAAACTTCTGTTGAACCACACCAAATTATAACTAAACGGGAACAATTATTTTCCTTTTTAAAGTTTTCCATGTCGGCCATTAGCTCTTCGGCAGCATCCATTTTCGTCCGTGTGGATTTTACATGGGTTCCATGAAGTTTTTTTACAAACTCCGGATAAAAAACGGCTTTCATCGGCTTAATTTGAGATAGCTCCGGCTTAATCTGATCCAATAGCGACTGCTCTAAAACACCAGCATTCATTGCCGATTCGTATGCATTGTCCTCAAACAAATCCCAACCGCCGAATACGATGTCATTTAAGGATGCCAACGGCACAAAATCTTTCACTTTAGGATTTCTGTTTTCAGTACGTTTTCCCAATCTTATGTTCCCTATTTGAGTGTAAGAACCGATCGGTTGACTAATTCCATTTCGAACAGCAATTACACCAGCAATAAATGTAGTGGATACTGCTCCCATTCCAGGGGTTAACACACCTAATTTTCCAGTTGCAGGTGTTGGTTTTTGAATTGCATTCATAATACGTAATTTATTAAGTTTTATTGATTATTGTTTATTGTATATTTATAACTATGGTAAAGCCTTTCAATTGCAGTGATGTTAGACAAAACGGCCACTAAAAAAATAGGAATGATTAATATCGCAATCGTGTCAACAATATAGAAATTACCTAAAAACGGAATTTCGTTAAATGGGCCAAAAATCATATTGGCAATTCCGGTAAAAAGAGCTGCAAAGCCGATTAAAAGCACTCTGACAGGTCGCTGCATTAATCCCACCGAGCAGGGAATGTTTAAGCCTTCGGCACGAGCACGTGTATAGCTAACCATCATTGAACCTACAAGTGCCATAAATGTAACTACCGAGCTTATGAAATAGTGATGAGCCACTAAATAATATAAAATGCCCAAAAACATAAATAATTCACTGTAACGATCAAGGACAGAATCGAAAAGAGCTCCGAATTTTGTAGCTTTTCCATAGTTCTTCGCGATAAGTCCATCCAGCATATCAAACAGTCCTCCAAGCAATATAAGTAAACCGCTGTATCCAACATACGCCAAATGGAAACGATCGGCACTTTCGGCTCCATAAATAAGTAGAACCGCTGCTGCAATGTTAAGTACCAGTCCAAATACAGTTAACATATTGGGAGTAATATTCAATTTTTTAATGAGCCATATTAATGGATAAAAAAGGGTAAAAACTATCGTTCTACCGATTTTTTCCCAAGGTTTATATTGTGTATTTCCCATATTCTATTATTTTTTCATCCCTTTAATGAGCATTTTTAACATCCCATCGAAATAAGGGCTTAACTCTTCATATTTATTTTGCAAATAAAACGGAATCTCCAAACCACGAGACACCATAGACAAAACATCCAACATTGCATCAAGTTGAGGAATATCTTCAAATATTCCCTCTTTAATTCCCTGCTCTACAATGACACGTATCTGTAATTTTACCCATTCTTCCCACTCCTTTCTCAAATTTTGCAGAAAGACAAATTCACTGTAAAAATCAGCCTGAAGTGTTTCATGATAATTCTTTGCATTATACAACAATGCCATCCGTTGTATAAGAAACTTTTTCAGCTTTTCGTCTGCAGGCATCTCCTGAATTAAAATATTTTTGGTAAGCCCATCCTTTACTATCTCTATTTCGGAGGAAACCACCGCCGTAAACAATTCTTCTTTGGTGTTAAAATGATAATAAATAGAGCCTTTTGCTCTTCTACTCATCTTAGCAACATTATCTATCGAAGTTTTGTAATAACCATATTTAGCAAACAATTGAGATGCCGTGGTTATAATTTGTCGTTTTGTATCATCAATCCCCATGTGTGATTTTTTTGTACTATATTTGTTTTTTGGTGCAAATATACCAATTTTATTATCACTAAAAACATTCTTAAACTATCGTTCACAAAAAATAAAATATACTATTGCATATAAAACAGATTAACAATCGTTTATAGATCAAAAAAAGCCATAAGATAAATTTAAGAACAATTATTATCAAAACATCTTATGATGTTTCAAACATTTCTTTTAAAGCCGGCTTTAAAACATAACCGAACTTTTAAGTAAACTCGAAATTAGACAAAATGTTTTGTTCAATTTATAAATATCGACCATAAAAGACAAAATGTCTATTAACGGCGTATTTTTATCGGTGGAAATTAGGAGGAACTTAAAAATAAATACTTATTTCTTTTTTAAGAACTTCAAGCGAGTAATCGGTAGGGCCTTGCTGACCTTCAACCAACAGTTCAAAAATTTTTGAAGACAATTCTGAAGAGGGAGCATCAGGAGAAACTCTGGCCGCCGCCAAATTAACCAATTTTATTACTTCCTCTTTTGCATTCTTTACAGTGCCCCATCCAAAAGACGAAATATAGAGCTGTTGCGACAAATTATGGTCATATTCATTTCTAATTGCCGAAAGAATCAACATTTGAAACTGGGCTACATTGAGAGCCGGGTTATTTAAGCGGATTACCAAATTTGAAGGAGTAATTCGTTCAAGGTAAAGAACAACTCTCTCGTATGCTTGCAGGCGTAGTGGCAAAATTACATTTTTGGATTCCTGTTTAAGCTGTAATACTTTTTGCCGTTCCTGAGCTTGAACAAACAATTTATACAAAAAATAAACGGTAATAAAAACAACAAGCGACGGAAGTATATACTTTAAAATTTCAAAAAACTGTTCCATAATAGAAAAATGTATAAATTAAGTTGCAAATATAAAAATATTAATCACGCAAATCAGCTCTGATGTGAAATTAATTCATATCATCCAATATATCTACCGTAACTTTTTTGTCGTTAGAAATTGCTTTAATCAAAAGATCAACGGCAATACTATAATTGCGCAGAAACGAACCGTCGTCCACCTCATCCACAAAAGAATATTCAATTCCTTTTTGCATTTTTTGATAAAACTCGAGAAAAGAAGCCACATCTTTGTTTACTATAAAGCAGCCCAAACGCACACCTTCCTCAATAATTGCAGTAGATTGTCTCAATATTTCTTTATCAATTTTATCTTGAATTAAGCTGATATGTTCTATTTTATTGAATAAATCGTTTTTAACCGCAATCCGATACAAATCGGAATAGTATAAAAAGGTCATTTTATCAATAAATAACTTTCTCAAACGTTTATAGGGTTCTTTAACATAAACATTATCAACTTCTTTCAACACTTTTTCCAAGTTTTTCCCTTCTATTTCCGATAGGTAAATGGTCAAATCTTCTTTAGATTTAAAATAATGATAAAAAAAAGTTCTGGTCTTGCTGCAACAGGAAGCTATTTCATCAACAGAAACATTATCGTAGCCTTTTTCTTTAAATAGAGCAATTGCATTTCTAGCTAAAGTTTGCCTAGTCGTACTTTTATTCATGTTGTTTTTTTACAATAATATAAATTATAGTTTAATATTCCAAATAATTAAGAATTTTATTACATAATATCGTAATTTTGCATTAAAACAATAGAATCATGACATCTCTAAAGATCTGGGCATCACTGATAAAGCTAAGCCACACGCTATTTTCACTTCCATTTGCACTCATTGGATTCGGGCTGGGATATTTAGCATTTCCGGAAAATTATTCATTGCTAAATCTTATATTCATGCTCTTATCCGTCTTATTTGCACGTAATGCGGCCATGGCTTTTAACCGAGTTACAGATAGGCATATTGATGCAAAAAATGAGCGCACACTGCAACGGGAAATCCCATCACAAAAAATAAAGACAGAAAATGCAATTATATTTGTATTTATCAATGTATTGCTTTTTATTCTGACTGCTTTTCTAATCAACCCATTAGCTTTTTATTTATCCCCGGTCGCTCTCGCTGTAATTCTTGGATACAGCTATTCCAAAAGGATTACCTGGCTTTGTCATTATATCCTCGGGCTCGGATTAGCCATTGCGCCTATTGGCGCATACATCGTACTTGCCGGAAAATTTGCATTACCCCCAATTCTTCTCTCAGCTGCAGTTTTCTTTTGGGTCGGCGGATTCGATATTTTATATGCACTTCAAGACGAAGAGTTCGACACCAGTGAAAACCTGCATTCAATCCCTCAACAGTTTGGACGAAAAAAATCGCTTATCATTTCAGCCTTCAGCCACCTATTTACAATTATCCTATTGGCTGTTTTCGGCATTATAATAAACTCCTCTTGGATCTATTGGCTGGGATTTTCCATATTTTCGTTGATATTAATTCGGGAACATTTAATCGTAAAGCCATCCGACATCAGCCGGATAAATATGGCCTTTTCAACAATGAATGCCTCCGCAAGTGTTATTTTTGCTATTTTTGCACTATTGGATATGTTCTCATTCTATCTTATTACTTAAAAAATCAGGATCATCATGAAACGTTTTAACTTCATATACTTAATTTTGATTTTACTTGGAACTTTGGGCGGATTTTTATACTACTACTTTATCGGCTGTTCTTCCGGCAGCTGTCCTTTAAAATCAAACCCTTGGCTGATGATGGTGTACGGGGGATTAATCGGGTACATTCTAGCCGATGGAGCTATTTGGTTTATCAACTATCGACAAAGACCTAAACGCTGAAACACTTGCATGTATCTGAAAAGACTCCAATAAATCCACTCGGCTATTGATTTTTCTATTTATTTTTTATACTTTTGAACACATAAAGTATAATAAAAATTAAAATATATGAAAAAACGAAAATTCAGCTTTATCACACTTATGGCTTTATCTTTAGTCCTTTTTATAAACAATTCCTGTAAAAAAGACAGCACTGATGATGATACAACAACATTGGTTCCAAGCTATCAATCTGCTACCGACAATTCCAAGGCGGAAAATTTATTTAACGGCGCTTTTAAACAAATCAGTCAATATTCAGTAGTTGTGGACACCGGAGCCAAGTTCAACGCCAAATCATATCCGATTCTTACCATTAGCGGAGCCGGTTACCCGAAAACATTTACTCTCGATTACGGCACCCGTACATTATGCGAAGATGCCCGTACCCGAAGCGGAAAAATAATCACAGTTCTTTCCGCTCCGTATCTGGATTCGGCGACCGTTATTGTCTCTCATTTCGACAATTATTACGAGACAATTAACAACATTGATTATCACATCACAGGAATACATACGGTAACCAATATGGGACACAATAGCGCTCAGCATCCTGTGTATCGGGTTTCGGTTGACAGCGCGAGCATAATCGCCCCTGAAGGCACTATAAAATGGACATCCAACCGATATAGAGAATTTACTGCCGGATACGATACCTGGTTAAACCCTTTTGATGACGCATATACGATAACCGGCTCTGCAAGCGGAACCGATATTAATGGCGAAGCATTTACGGTAAACATCACTCAAGGACTTCAAGTCCAATTTGGATGTCCTTTTATCAAAGCCGGAAAAATTGAAGTAATCAACACCGGCAGACCTACGATATACATCGATTATGGCACCGGAGATTGCGACGCAAACTTCTCTGTTACCATTAGCGGATACACAATTAATGTTGTAGCTGGATAATTCGGAAAATATTTATAAAAAGAAAGGCATTCAGTTGAATGCCTTTCTTTTTATAAATATATGAAATCAAATTATTTTCGTACAATTTTCATCACTTTTGAATAATTATCATTTTTCAAGCGAATAAAATAAATGCCAGCCGGTTCGTTTTCCAAATTCAAATTTGCGGTTCCTTCGTTAACCGTTTCCGTGGACAATGTTCTTCCCGTAATATCGCAAACAGTCATCTGATATTGTTGATCAAGCGTCAATGAATAAATTCCATCAGCAGACGGATTGGGAAATACGGAAACATTGTTATCCATATATTCTGCACCAACAGTTTGGGCAGTCTGAACCATCAATGGCAGCTTGCCTCCTGCTTGATTAGTCAGTTCAAAAGTCCCCATAAAGGAAACTTCTGCATCCACATATACAACTATCGAATCTACACCGATATTAACAGGGGTTCCCGAAAGTGTTACACACTGCCATGTAAGTGGAGTCCATTGATCATAAGTAGTTCCACCCGTAGAATTAACTACGGTCCATGTATTTCCATTACCACTTTCAATATGGTTTATTTTCAACCAATTCAAAGGTACATCTATTCCCGAATAAACAACTTTTGAAGGCACTCCAATAGTCACGGTTTGTTGGTAAGCCACATTAACGGTAGCATTGGGCAATGGATGCGGCAACATAATACCTGTATCCGGAACAGAGGTGTATCCCGTGTAGTCAGGGGTACAATTTTGTGCATTTAGTTGAACTGCAAATGCTACAAAAAAAGCAGCAAGTAAAAGAGAAATTTTCTTCATAAGAATTAATTTTTATTGGTTTAATATTTCGTAACAAATATCCGAAAAAACAGAGACAAACCTAAACACTATATGTTAAATAATGTTATTTTATAAATCATTTCATAAAAAGAAAAGCGACCTTATTATCCGATATTTCTAATAATTCGGTTGAGAAACGACAATGCTATTTAGATATGTTTAAGAAGATCAATGGCAAGGCTTGGGTCTGCAGCTTTAAAAATATAATTTCCTGAAACCAACACATCTGCGCCGGCTTCAACCAACTTCTTTGCATTAACATCGGTAACTCCTCCATCCACTTCTATTAATGCACCGGATTTTTTCCGCAGAATCATGTTTTTCAGCTGTTGGATTTTTTGGTACGTGTTTTCAATAAATTTTTGTCCACCAAATCCGGGATTCACGGACATCAGCAGCACCAAATCGCAATCGGCAACAATATCTTCCAAAAGTGAAACGGGGGTGTGTGGATTTAGCACCACCCCTGCCTTAGCTCCCTGATCTTTAATATTCTGAATAGAACGATGCAAATGCGGGCAGACTTCGTAATGCACCGTAATAATATCCGCACCGGCTTTAGCAAAGTGTGCGACATATTTATCCGGATCAACAATCATCAAATGAACATCCAACGGTTTTTGCGCATAATGTTTTATTGCTTCCATCACCGGAAATCCGATGGAGATATTCGGTACAAATACACCATCCATAATATCCACATGGAACCAATCGGCATTGCTGCGATTTATCATCTGAATATCTTTAGCTAAATTTGCAAAATCGGCGGATAAAAGTGAAGGTGCTATCAAGTGGCTGCTCATTGGTTCTGTATTTTTTTGACAAAGATAAAAAAAAAGCGAACTCGAAAGTTCGCTTTACAATATTAACCGAGATATGTTTTTAGTATTTTACTTCTCGAAGCATGTTTTAATCTCCGGATTGCTTTTTCTTTAATTTGACGAACCCGTTCGCGTGTAAGATCAAATTTTTCTCCGATTTCTTCAAGGGTCATCGGATGTTTCCCTTCGAGGCCGAAATAAAGTCTGATAACATCCGCTTCACGTTGCGGAAGAGTGGAAATTGCACGTTCTATTTCTCTGCGAAGCGACTCGTAATTAAGCCCCTGATCAGGCGTTTGTCCTTCTTCACTTCTCAAAACGTCGTACATGTTATTTTCTTCATCCTGAATAAGAGGGGCATCCATTGAAACATGACGGCCGGAATTACGCATGGATTCCTTTACTTCAACTTCAGTAATATCAAGCAATTCAGCTATTTCCGATGCTTTTGGCTCCCGCTCAAATTCCTGTTCGAGCTGAGCATAAGCTTTCGTGATTTTATTGATTGAACCAATCTTATTCAACGGCAACCTAACGATTCTGGATTGTTCTGCTAATGCCTGTAAAATGGATTGTCGAATCCACCATACCGCATACGAGATAAATTTGAACCCCCGAGTTTCATCAAAGCGTTGAGCGGCTTTAATGAGTCCTAAATTTCCTTCGTTAATCAAATCCGGAAGACTGAGTCCTTGATTTTGGTATTGTTTTGATACAGATACCACAAAACGAAGGTTTGCTTTTGTTAACTTCTCTAATGCAACTTGATCGCCGGCTTTAATACGTCTTGCCAATTCCACTTCTTCGTCGGCCGATATCAACTCAACCTTACCAATTTCCTGTAAATACTTGTCTAACGACGCGGTCTCTCTATTGGTAACTTGCTTCGAAATTTTGAGTTGCCTCATTTTTTGTTTTTTTAAATTGTTTTATTGAATGGTTGTTCTTACGAGTTCTTCAGATTAAAAGTTACGATTTACAAGTCAAAGCATGCTAAAAAATCGCAATTAAAAAGAGTTAATTGCAATCTTTAGCCTTCTTATGAAATTATTTTCCCGATTCCTGCTCCGACTTTGCCGGACGCGGAATGAGCGCTTTATGTGAAAGCTTGTATTTTCCTGTTTTCTTATCAATTTCTAAAAGTTTCACCTGAATGATATCTCCGACTTTCAATTTATCTTCAACTTTTTCAACGCGTTCCCATGCCAGTTCCGAAACATGAAGCAAGCCTTCCTTTCCGGGAAGTATTTCTACAAAAGCACCATAAGGCATAATTGATTTTACTTTTCCGTCATATACTTCTCCCTCTTCAACCGATGCCGAAATTGCTTTAATACGGCGCATTACAATATCCACAGCCTCTTTATTGTTGGCTACAATATCTATCATCCCATAATCGCCAACTTCTTCAATTACAATTGTAGTACCTGTTTCGCGCTGGAGTTCCTGAATATGTTTTCCGCCAGGTCCAATCATAGCACCGATAAATTCACGCGGTATTCTTGTTTTAATGATACGGGGAACAAACGGTTTATAATCTTCGCGAGGCTGAGCAATTGTTTTTGTGATTTCGCCCAAAATATGTAAACGACCTTCACGTGCCTGAGCCAATGCTTCTGTAAGAATTTCATAAGATAATCCATCTACTTTGATATCCATCTGACAAGCTGTGATTCCATCTCTGGTTCCGGTTACTTTAAAATCCATATCACCCAAGTGGTCTTCGTCTCCTAAAATATCGGATAAAACAGCATAGTTCCCGGTTTCGGAATCGGTAATCAAACCCATTGCAATACCGCTAACCGGTTTGGTTATTTTCACACCTGCGTCCATAAGCGCCAATGTACCTGCACAGACTGTAGCCATGGACGAAGAACCGTTTGATTCCATGATATCGGAAACCAAGCGAATAGTATATGGATTTACATCAGGTCCGGGAAGTACCGGTTTTAATGCTCTTAAAGCCAAGTTTCCATGACCGATTTCTCGACGGCCGGTTCCTCTCATCTGTTTTACCTCACCGGTTGAGAATGGGGGAAAATTATAATGAAGAATAAAGTTATTCGAACCTTCAATGACCACACCGTCAATTGTTTGCTCATCAAGCTTAGACCCCAAAGTACAGGTGGTTAACGATTGGGTTTCGCCACGGGTAAAAATTGCCGAACCGTGAGCAGCAGGTAAATAATTAGTCTCACACCAAATCGGCCTGATTTGGTTGGTTTTACGACCATCGAGGCGGACCTTATCGGTAAGAATCATCTTACGAACCACCTCATAAAGCAAATCATCGAAATAACGTTTCACGATAGGCGTTTTTTCACTGCGAACATCTTCAGGAATCGTTTCGATGAAATCAGAAAGAATTTTATCCCAAGCTTCGGAGCGAACATGTTTCTGGGAGCAGGATTTACTCACTTCATACACGGCATCAGTAAGTTCCGTGTGCATTCTTTGCCTTAGTTCCTCATCGTTTTTTTCGTGACAATATTCTCTCTTCGGTGATGAAGCGGGAACCATTGCAGCCAATTCTATTTGTGCCTGGCACTGAACCTTAATTGCATCGTGAGCCACTCGGATAGCCTCCAGCATGTCGGCTTCCTGAACCTCTTTCATTTCGCCTTCCACCATCATGATGTTTTCCATAGAAGCAGCAACCATCAATTCAATATCGGCTTTTTCCAGCTCACTAGCGGCAGGATTAATTACGAATTTACCGTCGATGCGGGCAACTCTCACCTCAGAAACAGGACCGTTAAAAGGGATATCGGAAACCATAATTGCAGATGAAGCAGCTAAGCCGGCTAATGCATCGGGATACTGATTTTTATCGCCCGACAAAAGAGTGATAAGCACCTGCGTTTCGGCATGATAATTATCTGGAAATAATGGACGAAGAGCACGATCAACCAATCGTGAAATTAAAATTTCGTATTCCGAAAGACGCGCCTCGCGTTTAAAAAATCCACCGGGGAAACGGCCCAATGCCGCATATTTTTCTTGATAATCAACGGACAACGGTAGAAAATCCACGTTTTCGCCAGCTTCTTTTTTAGTACAAATAGTGGCTAAGAGCATAGTGTCTCCCATTTTTACGACAACAGAGCCATCGGCTTGTTTTGCAAGTTTGCCAGTTTCGATAGTTACTTCTCTTCCATCGGGAAGATTAAATGATTTTGTTACTCCTAACATATTAATATTCTTATTTTTAATACTTTTTTCCAGATTAAGTGTCCCGCTTTAATATAAATGCAAAAAGGCAATCCGAAAATTGCCTCTGCGTATCTCTTTGTATAAACTTATTTTCTTAAGTTTAGTTCTTTAATAAGAGCTCTATACCTTTCAACATCTTGTTTCTTTAAATAATCAAGAAGTTTTCTGCGTTTACCAACTAACAAAACTAAAGAACGTTCCGTAAATTTGTCTTGTCTGTTCTTTTTCAAATGCTCGGTTAAATGTAAAATTCTAAATGAGAATAATGCAACCTGACTTTCTACAGATCCTGTATCAGTTGCTGATTTCCCGTGTTTGCTAAAAATTTCTTTTTTTACTTCTGTAGTTAAATACATACTTAAACTTCTTTATTCGGTTATCTATTTATTATTTCTTGAATTTCAGACTGCAAAGGTAATATTATTAATTGATTTTCGCAACCTTTTTTCGGAAAATATTTTTCACCGTTTTTTTTCAACGATTCATTGTTCATTTTTTACACCTGCAAAATTAGTGATTATCAATCATTTTCAAATAACCGGATGCGTGTTTTTTAAATTCTTTAACGTTTTTTTCGTATATTATTGATAAATAGCAGCAAAGTCTATTTTAATTTCATCATTGTCCAATAAAAAATAATTTTTAATAGTGAGACCTCCATAGGCGGTTGAAATTTTACACTCCACTACGTTTCGTTCAAAATGACAGGCTTTTACAAAAATACTACTTTATATTTTAAGCACCGTACAATCAATTTATTGCAAAACATCACAAGTTTGTCGAAGTGCATCCAAAGAATAAGGCCGTTCTATCTTCTCATCCAGTATAGTGTGTTGTTTTCAATTTGCAATGTATTGTAAACAGAAAAACCTTTTTTCTTATAGATCTCCACATTCCCGGGATTTTCTGTTTCCAGATGCATTGGAACAGCAATGCTTTTCATTTTTTCAATCATCGGATTCATTAATGCACTAGCCAAACCTTTTCCGTGTTTTTCGGGCAAAACCCCGATTAAGTACAATTGACAATATTTATTAGGGTATTTACTGTAAATCAATTTATCCGTTTTAAGAATTCTTATGGTAGATTTTAAACCCACCCTAAATAGAAAGGATAAGTTTCTTTTGATATACCGAAACGTGACTTTCTCTTTTTTTTCCGTATTCCATAAAGCGGTAGCCGTATTATCGTCGTTCAGATAAACTGCTCCCCTTCCCAGAGATTCCTCAAAAACATACTCCATGATAATTTTCATCTTGTTTTTGCTTCTACTTTCTTTGATTAACCAATTTACATGGGGATCGTTAATAAAGGATTTGGTAAGAATATCAACCACAATGTTCTTATCTTCACGACTTGCTTTTCTCATTGTATGTGTTGTATGTGTTTTTTTTAACGGTACAAATTTATAGCAATTCATCCGTCAATATTTTGACAAAAGTCAAAAAAACACAATCGATTATATTTTTGTTCGGATGCGGCTTAACGTCTCTTGCGAAATTCCCAGATATGAAGCAATATGTCCGAGAGAGGCTCTTTGCAATATTTGCGGCCGATGGATTAAAAGCTGAAGATAACGTTCCCGGGCCGATTGAAACTGAAAAGACAACGTTCTTTCCATGAGTTCTACATAATATTTTTCGACCAACCGCCGGCCAAGCAAATTGAATTCGGAATAATGATGATATAGAAATTGCAGGTTTTTATAGCTAATCGCATATAAAACACTATCTTCGAGGATTTCAATATTTTCGAAATTCGGTGTTTGCGTTTCAAATGAATACAGCGAAGTTGCCACATCATTTTCTAATGCAAACCAGGAGGTGATGTCTTTACCGTTTTTGTAGAAAAAACCCCGGGCAAATCCTTTTTCAAAAAAATAAATATGCTGACAAATTTCGCCTCCTTTCAGCAGTAATGTTCCTTTTTTTGAATTTATCCGCTCAATTGATTCAGCCAATCTCGTTTTGGCTTCTTCGCTGATTTCAAAATATTGACTTAATCGGTCTATGACGTTTTTCAAAAGTTCATGATTTTTTATCTACTAAAAAAGTTTTGCTCCCGACAAATATAACCGATTTATGAACACTGAAATCATTTTTCTACTTTTTTCAAAATAAGATGCTCTAAAATTTGAGTTGCAACAGTTGAAAGTAGAATTATATTAAAAAATTTGCATCAATATACTTCTGAAATTTCTCTTTGTATTGCTCACTAATCGGGATAAATGTTTTGTAATCGAAAACAATTCTATTCCGTTCTACTACCGATATTTTTGAAAGATTGACGATATATGATCGATGAACTTTCATGAATTTTTCCGAAGGCAGTTGTTCTTCAACACTTTTCATGCTTAATCGAGTCATTACCGGCTCACTGTTAACTAAATATATTTTGATATATTCGTGCCTACTTTCAATATACTTGATATCATCCAACTCTATGCGGATCAATTTGTATTCCGATTTTACAAAAAGATGACTTGTCGTTGTTCGGAGAGCCTCCTTTGGATAATTACCCGTTAATTCTATAAGGTTTTTCACTTTGTTGGCTGCTTTCAGAAAATTATCGAAGCCAACCGGTTTCAATAAATAATCTACCGCTTCCACTTGAAACCCTTCCACGGCATATTCACTGTAAGCGGTCGTGAATACAATATATGGTTTAACGTCCAGTGACTTAACAAATTCCAACCACTTAAATCGGGCATATTAATATCGATAAAAAAGCAGCTGAACCGGCTGTCTATTGATAATTTCCATTGCTTCAAACGCACTGCGGCATTCGGACACCAATTCCAAAAATGGAATTTTTTGGATATAACCGGCAATTTTTTTTTACAGCCAGCGGCTCATCATCAATGGCTAAACATTGGATTTTCATATCGGAATTTTTAGAGTTACTTCAAATTCATCTTCTTTATCTAAAATATTCAGTTGATAATTGTTCTCATACAACAGTTTTAAACTCTCTTTAATGTTATCGAGGCCAATGCCTGAGTATTCAGTTTGACGGGCCATGGTATTTTTATGCTTGCTGTTTTTAATCATACAGATAAGCTTGTTTTTTTCAAACTGAAGTTCAAAATAAATATACGACTTCAATGGATAGCTCACCCCGTGTTTAAAGGCATTTTCGAGCAACGAGATAAAAAGCATGGGCGGAATTTGAACATCCGGAATTTGTTTTGGAATTACGATATCGACTTTTACTTCCTCCGAATGCCTGAGTTGCATTAACGAAATAAAGCTGCGGATAAACTCAATTTCTTTTTTCAGTCCAATTGTATTTTGAGCCGAGTCGTAGAGCAGGTACCGCATAAGGGTGGAAAGTCGCTCTACTGCATTCTGGGCTTTTTCGGAATCTATTTCAATTAGTGAATGAATGTTATTGAGAGTATTCATAAAAAAGTGTGGACTTACCTGATGCCGTAATAATGCCAGACTGGTCTTGAGTTGTTCTTTTTCAGCATCTTTTCGTATTTTTTCTTCGCTCAGCCACTTCTTCATCAACTCAAATGCAGAACCCGCCCCGATGACAAGAACACCGGTTATGAGATCATTAAAAAACATTCCCAAAATCGAATTTAAAGAAAAACGAGGATGCGGACTTCCCAAAGGCATTCCTACGATTGCTCCATGCGGCATCGCCCCTCGATGTGCAACGATGTCAATTACCGTAATCAACAACATCATTATAGCCACGGCTACTGCATATTGCGGCCGTTTATTGTTAAATAGGAATTTGGGCACTAAATAATATGCATTGGACATGAATACAATAAATAATAAAATAAAGCGTACCCAATCCCCAATCAATTTATTCCAACTCATCGCATTAGGGTTCTGTATGTAATTAAAATAGGGGACTAAAAAAACCAGACCCCAAATTAAACAATACAAAATGAGAGTTTTCTTTTTTATGTTAAACATTTTTCAGCTTATTTAAAATGCAATTTATAAATAAAATTTGAGAAAATTTCATTTATAAATTGCAATTACTCTTTTTGAACAACCGGCACTTTTTAATTTACCATTTTTAACGATTCCTCAACACCCGGTTTTGTTGCAGTTTTTAGGTTGAACGAAACCGAGGTGTTACCAACCAGAAAAAACATGGCAATTATGACTGTTTTAGCGTTCACTGTATTTATTTTTTTATGATCTTTTTATATTCATGAACCTTTCCATTGTCAAGTTTAATAAAGTAAATTCCCGATAAAAAATCATCAACATTCAAAACGGTTTTCTCAACAAAGCAGCCTTTAGACAATCTTTGACCGATTGAATTATATATTTCGAAGTTCACCGTTTCATTATTCCCTTGCATTTCAATAGCAAGTTCATTGGTAAAAGGATTCGGAAAAATTGACACGTTTGTCCCCTTGTTGCTTTCACTAATGTCGGTGGTATAATTAATTGTTACGGATGCCGTATCCGAACAGCCTAATGCCGTGTTGGTGATAGTGACAATATATGTTGTAGGTTCGGTTGGAATTACAGTGGGGTTTTGCAAAGCAGATGTAAATCCGGATGGAATTGAACTCCACGAGTAAGTATAAGTCGGGGCGGTTTCCGTGACGGATATGGCCGATGAGTTTAGAGATACAGGATCCCCTGCCGAAATGCTTGCGGGTGTTCCGCCGGCTGTGGCTATAGGACCCCGAACCTGGCATTTGGTAAATCGGTATGCATGCGATGAATTAGCTCCTGTTTTTGTCCAGAGTTGTGTTCCCGTTGCACTTACTTCGTATATGTTCCCAAAGGAATTATTCACCAGCATATTTCCATTGGGTAGTTGTTGCGAATTTCCTTCATTGTTTGATGTAAAGGCTGAAGTGAATTCATAATTATATGATGCCGGTGTATAGGCTTGCCCTTGAGTGAGAGAATAAGCATTACCCGAATATGGGGGATTCCATATATCAACTTTAGAATTTCCCGCACCGGAATTATTATTAAATCCACACAAGTAATTTGGATAATTCGGGTTGTCGGCAGGAACCCAATGAGCATCGTGAACTACATTAAAAAATAGTGGTTCCTGTGGCATCGTAAGAAGCAGGATTTCCCCACCGATAGAGAAAATCGCCGCCCTTTCCGGCATTGCCTCCCGTATGGCTTGCTGCTTCGGCAGTAGTAGTACTATGATCTATTACAAAAACCGAATTCATAAAGTGCATGCTAACCACAATTTGATCCAATGCAGGGTTGTAATCAATGCCATTCATGTGAAACTTATCAGGAGGCGTTCCTGTTCCTGCATAATTGATATTTAATAATTGGGGATTGTCAACAATAGAAGAGACATAGTTATCGTTGGCCGAATTATAATTCTGGCACAAGTGGTCCCACAAATGCCATTCCCAAACAATGGTTCCCGTATTCAACCCCGTAGGTTTCACTTCTATAATTTTTTCCGAATATATTTGAACTGCGGACGAGTAACCTGCTTGGGTGGCTTCAGCGGCACTTTTAACTTCGTAACAGATAAGCAACACATTTCCATTGGGCATTGGAGTCATATCGTGGTGAGGACAATAAGATCCATTCTGGTAATACTGCCAGTCCCAAACAATGGTTCCGTCATAAGCTACTTTTTGTATGCCGCCATGCACAGGCCCCGTATTCCATGTGTTTCCCGATGGCTTATAATTTCTTAAAAGCGTATCGCCCGGCAGCAAATAAGTGGAGTAAACGGTTTTCTGGGAGGATGAAAATGTCCAAGTGTGAAAGCTGACCGGTGTATCTGCCGTGTCTATTAAATAAGCCTTAATTCCATTCTTTGTGGCATACAGGGTATATAAGCCCCATTGTTGGGCATAGGCTTCAGTGAAAAGGGATAGGAAAACGATTGAGATAATAAATATTATTCTTTTCATAAACAAAGTTGGTTTTAGTGTTCGACAATTACAAATAATTATTTGTTTTGGGTTTTACAAACGGGTTATCTATTAAGCAACAATGATCGTCCGACCACGGTTCCTTTTAAAGTTTTTAAAATGCAGAAATAAAGCCCTCCCGAAACAGTTTGCCCGAATTCATCTTTTCCGTCCCAAAGAACTGTGTTCTTTCCACTATGCATAACGCCATTCGCAAGCACCCTGATTTTCCTTCCCGTTACATCGCTTATGCTCAATTCAACATTCTCCTGACTCGGGAGTGTAATAATTAAATTTGTTTGACTGTCGAAAGGATTTGGATAATTTTCAAGAATAACTTTTTCGGATTCTTTCGAAGAATTGTTTAATATTCCACCAGTGCTTGAATTATCCGTTCTCACAAGACGTACAAAATTATTGATTCTAATCACGTCTCCTTGGGGCCCAAACCCGTGTGGATAATCGGAAGGGTCACCCGTTTTAAAGTCGCTGCGTTGTGCTCCCGCCCCATGTACATCCAAAAGCATATAGTTTCCGGACGAAGGAGGAAGTTCCATCCACCCCAAAGCTTCTCCAAAACAGATATACACAGCATGATTGCCGGGAGGAATACCCCCTTCAAGATGCGTGGTGTTGGTCCAAAAAAACGGCCAGTTCCGATTACCGCCTTCATCCGTAATGGATGTAATATTAAAAATCGGATTAATGGCTGCGGAATTGGTAAAATCCTTCGACCGCGTATAATCGACAATACTTTGAAGCTCTTTAGCCGTAGGGAGACGCCAGTCATTATAGCCGCAATAATCGGCTGCATTTTTTATTTGAGCGTAAGCAAGGGCATCTTGCCAGATTACCCCACTGCCGTTATCATTCTTTGCCCAAACAAGGCCTGTTGACTTGTCTGTAATAGTGCTATCGCCATTATCGACAAAATTATTGACCCCATAACTTGTGTTTCCTCTCACATATCGGATATACATCTTTTGCTTGATGGTAGAACCCGATCCCGGAGCATAACAAGGATAACCTTTAATACGTCCATCTACAAAATTTACTCCGAATATGGTGGTGTCGGAAACCATGGTTAAACCGGTATATTTATTTGCCGACCAATCTTGTGCATCAATCACACGCTCGCCCAAAGTTGTGTCTCCCGTAATCCATTCAAAATAATTGGTGTCAATATAGGCATGGCATTGAGCCGAATTCTCAGCGGATCGTCCATTAAAGTTAATCAAAGAATACAACTCTTTAATTGTAGGTACTCGCCAGTCATTATATCCGCCTACCGTACATTGCGAAGCCAAGATAAATGCGCTGTCCCACGTAACTTTAGAGTTTCTTGCCTGTATCCACATGAGCCCTGTTTTTAAATCCGAGACGGTACCATCTCCATTATCATGATACGCAGGCAGCACCCCTTGATTTTGTCCATAAAAGCTATCGGTCGGATTTACCGGGTTCGCGATAACCTCCGTGTTATTAAAACTTAAAGTTACACCTGTTCCTACAATCGGATAAGTATTAATTTGCCCAACTCCCACAAAAACAACCGATGTTACCATGCCGATTGTTGCAATAACTTTTGCAATAAATGCTTTGTTTAAAATATTTTTCATGCGCTATCCACTTTTATTAATTATAATATTAATTGTAAAGTTAGGACAAAGCAAGTTTTCTTTAAAAATAAAATCGCTATAGGGAATAAAAGCATCACCCAATAACGGTATTATATCACTAAACGATTGAACTGAAAGTTGCCATCGACAATATTTATCCGTTTAGTAATGTATTGATATCTAATTCAAGTTATGATTTGTAAGATAGAAAGCAATGAGGCTGCTCTAAATCATCACTTTAGAACAGCCCCTATTTTAAAATTCATGCAGATTTAAAAGTTAGAAATAAATATCTCGTTGTCCTTTATCTATGGCCTGAATTTGATCTGCTATTTTGGTTTTTAAACTACTGTTATCCACTTCATTGACCAGTTTTTTGATCAGCTCTTTCCCTTTATGCTTGGTTTCAGGAGTGGCAAAATCTTCGAGATATTCATTAAACGTAAATAGAGCATTCGGCATGCAATACTGTTTAATTAGGCCGGGTTTGGCCAAATCCATAAAGTCTTGACCCACCCGTCCGTTGCGGTAGCATCCGGTGCAAAACGACGGAATAAACCCGGCATCGGACAGCGAACCGATCATCTCGTCGAGTGTGCGATGATCACCCAGTGTAAACTGGCTTCCGGCCTGTTCCTCCTCGTGCGAGTAAGAACCGGGGTTGGTGTGCGATCCGGCCGAAATCTGGCTTACTCCGTAACGGATCAGTTCATCGCGCATCGCATTGTTTTCGCGGGTGCTTAAAATAATTCCGGTATAAGGCAGGGCGATTCGAATAATGGCCACAATCTTCTTAAAATCGTCGTCGCTGACTTTTGCAGGAATATTTTCGGAGTGAGGTGCTCCCACAGCGTATTCGATTCGCGGAACGCTCACGGTGTGCGGACCGCAGCCAAATGCGCGTTCGAGGTGTGCGGCATGTTCCATCATCGCCAACACTTCAAACCGATAGTCGATCAACCCGAGCAAGGCTCCAATGCCGACATCGTTAATTCCGCCTTCCATCGCACGGTCCATCACGGTAAGCCGATATTCGTAATCGCCTTTTTGGGTGTCTTCCGGATGAAATTTGCGATATAAAACGGGATCGTAGGTCTCCTGAAAACAGACATACGTGCCGATTTTTTCGGCTTTAAGCTTTGCAAAGTCTTCCGCTTCCATCGGAGCCAATTCCACATTGATCCGGCGCATATAATCACGGCCCCCTTTTTCTTTTACCGCGTAAGTTGTTCTAATGGCCTCTACCATATAATCGGTATCATTGCGTTTGCTTTCGCCGCAAATCAGTAAAGCCCGTTTATGCCCTTGGCGCAAGAGGAAGCTGGTTTCTTCGGCTATTTCACTCATCGTAAGCACTTTCCGTTTAATGAGCTTGTTATCGCGCCTAAAAGAGCAATAGGTGCAGTTGTTCACGCAAACATTGCCGGTATAAATGGGGGCAAACAGCACCAACCGTTTGCCGTAAATTTCCTCTTTCACGGTGTGGGCCGTTTCCATAATTTTCCGGATGGTGTCCGGATCGATAACGCGCAACAGGGTTGCCACATCTTCAAGCCCAAGGCCTTTAAGTTTCAGTGCTTTGTTCAGGATTTCGTTTACGGCATTTGTGTCCGGAATTTTTCCTTCAATCAGTGAATAAAGTTTATCTCTATCGATAAAAACCTTATTCCGTTCGCTCGTGTTCATGATTATGTTCCTCTCTATTTTTTGTGAGTACAGATTTGACTTCAACATTTTTTAAACGTCCTATCTTACCTGTAAGCGCACTGACCGACTCTGTAGAGCCTTCAATGATGAGAGAAATCACGCTGATATTTCGGGATGCAATCGGAAGCCCTTGCCTAGCAAGAATAATTTCGCTGTATTCGGAAAGCAAGGTATTAATTGTCGGGACGGACTCTTTGCCCCTGACAAGAATTGTAATTGTTCCTATTCTCTGTTCCATCAGATTACTTTTGGATAAGATGATTAATTTTTGCTTCGTCGAAAAGAAAACAGATTCTTTCCTCAGATTTATTACGTGCAAAGTTAATATTTTTTTCCATTTTTGAGCATCTGATCTCGTTAAATTTAAAAAATCATATCATACGCAAATAATAAATGCCGACCGGTGGTTTTGCTTTTTCAAATTTATTTTGTTAATATTTATTATCGTATTTATTTTTTTACTTTTTTTGCAAAAAAATTCCGTTGTTCTTATTCACCATAAGCAATTTCCATAATCATAAAATCAGTTTTATCCTTGATTTTGTGATGAAATGAGTATTGTTTTTGGTTTTTAGCTGCAACAATATTTTTTATAAACAAATAATAAAATAAATAGAAATAGATGTATAAATGAGACTAAACCGGATTTGCTTTAAAGTAGTTTTAGGTTTGCAAAGTGGAAGAAGCAACCAAAGGGAAAAAGAACAGAATTATTCCAATTTCGGAAAATTATGTTTGCAAAAAAATAAAATCTCCGTTTGATGGTTTGTAATAGTATTTTTGAAATAGGCATCTACGTAATTTATATTAAGCCTGATGTATATCCGGCCTACTCACTGAAAATTGGGCGTATAGGTTTGGCATCGTCAGACCTATAAACTAGTTGGCAGCAAAATAAAAGATGAGTACAAGTAAAAAAATAATCGATTCAAATCCAGCATCATATCCTAGGACTAGTACACCTGAATACGATTCTGTAGTTACTCTAATTCACATCCTGAACAAGAATAGAGTCAAGTTTGACCTTAATATCTTAGACAAAATACCAAATACTGATGGCATTTTCGAGTTAGTAACTGAAAGCCAAATTCCAATAGGTAAAATAGATATTCAAGTAAAAATACTTGAGAAAAAAAATCACAGCAAGCCTAAATATCAATGTAACAAAGAGTTCCTTTCATATTGTGAAGAAAGCATACTCCCAGTTCTATTAGTAGTTGTAAATGTGAAATCAGAGGTTGCTTATTGGGTTCATATTAGTCGAAATCTTCTTGAAGGACTATCAAAAAAGCTAAAAGGAAAATCAATCAATGTAGATATTCCAAAAGAAAACCTCATTGCAAAAAATGACACAGAATATTTAGATAATTGGAAAATTATCCTCAAAGATTATCAAACCCGAATCATTAACTATTCACAAATAGAAAAGGAACTTGAAAAAATTCGCACCCAACACGATGCCTTAAAGAAAATATCAAATCCTGCTTTAGGAATAGAGCGTAATGAATTCAAAGAAATTCATCTTTTCTTAGATTATTATGATGAATTACTGAACAAAGATTTTTCAATAGTCAAGGACATCTTTTATAAAGAATATTGGAAGTTTGGTATTGCATATTCTGATTATTCAGAAAAATCACTTCAGTATTCACTTTATCCAATAATGTATACTGCAAATGATATTCAGATTAAAGAAATAAACCACATTGAAGCATATTCGAATAGGGATTTTCTTAATTACGTTGGTCACTATAAAGAAAACCCGATTAAAAAACGCCCGTTGGAATATGCCTATAAGTATGTGATTGACGATTTGAAAAAGCTAGTTGATGATAGAATCATTCTACCTATTGATACAAATATCGCAATTGAATACTTATTCTATTTTATCGACAAGAATCAAGCAGTAATTGGATTAGAAAATAATGCACTAGAATATTCCATTCCAGATTTGGAATATGGCCTAAAAGTTTTTTTTCCTGCTTTCTGTGAAACGATGCAGTCATCTCAGCATACAAAAGGAAAAATTGTTGTTGATCTAGATTTTTTTCGATGGCGGGTCATGCCAGATGAAATCTCACGTAGATCTAATGAAACACGTCAAAAACTTTCAAATGGATTTGAATCAAATCTAAAAATCTTGATTTCTTCAAAAGACTTTAACCTAAATTATCTACAAATACTCATAAACCATTTGAAACATGCGGGGCATAATAAAATTAAAAGACCGTATCCATTAAAAAACTATCCTAATAAACAAAGCTATTTTATTTGGCAGGCTTATAGAGGAAATGAAGTAAAAAGCATGGTTGAGTCAATTTTTAAGAACCTTCTAAAATCATACGAGACTTTCATTGATGAGTACTTCAATTATATTAAAAACAAGATCCAATTTTTCTCAAACTTTAACCGCCTCATTATAAATCTAAAAATTAATGAATCAGCCACAGAATATCGAGATGGACCAGGAATAGAAATGTTCTATTTAAGAAACTTAACAGACGCAAGTGAACAGCGAATCGATGTGTATCTATTCGGTACTGATGAGTCTCCAATACAATGGGGAACAGGATGGAAAGAAAAAATAAAAATAGAATCTAATGAATACCAGCTAATCTCATCCTCATCTAGTATGCTTGACAATGTTTATCATGACATTCCTTTACAAGACTATTTATTCGACACACTTAAAAATAGATTGCAGGAGCATTTAAAACCATTCAGTGATGAGACTAGTATTTTTAAATTCACTAGATATTAAAACCCAGCTGCCAACAGCTATATTTTAAAAAAACCGATGGAAGAATTAAAGCATTTAATCTTAAAATCTTTTGAAGAAAATTCACTAATATGGTTTTTCATTTCAACTATCCTTGGTGGTTTTATCGGAGCTACTTTCAAAATATTCTTTGAGAATTTTGTACCTTTTAAATTATCTTCATTCAGAGAAACAAATACTGAATTTCAAAATTATCTTCACAAGTTATTGTTATCAGCCAAGCATGTAGATAATAGGTTAGACTTTACAATTAAAAACAGAGAAGGAAGTTTTTTTCATAATAACAATAATTCAAAACTTAGTTTTTATTACGCCATATGCCAATATTTTTGTTGGATGAGAATTCTACAAGAAAATGCACTGAATAAATTCATCAAACAACCCAAAAGATATAGAAAATTCATAATACTTTTTTTTGATGTTCATAAATCATTATGTTCATCTTTTCACTTCAAAGAAATCTCTGATTTAAAAACATTATATGATATTGGAGGTGCAATTCCTGCTTACGAAATTAATTTTATTGTTGATTCAATGCTTGCAAATGTTGATGAGAATAAAACTATAATTAAATCTGCAATCATCTCTCAATCCGAGTTTATTGAGAAATATAATACAAACATAGAATTCAAATCTCATTTTAATCCATTTGACAACTGGATGAATAAAATATCCGACGTAAAAGAAAATATCGCATGGAATAGATTACTACTATTTTCATATCAAATGAAATTATTAATAAAATATATCGACTGCAAAAATAACACGACACGTAAAATAATTAGTCTCAATTATCGGACTGATTTTCACGATTCTGTATATGAAAATATTTTAAAGGACAAATCGAATTACAAAAAAAACAAAATTAAAACAACGATTGAAATAATATAAACACAGCTGTTAATCAGCTACCCGTCAAGTGCGGCAGCGGTGGTTTTAGATGTGAATCTTTTCGCTCAATCCGTCGCTCGGCTTGGCAGGAAATCGCCTGCAATCCTCCCCTGTATGTAGTTTCCTACGTTGGATGTAAATATAAAAAACATAGACCATGGCAAAACCAAGAGTATTTTTAAGTTCAACATTTTACGATTTAAAACAGGTTCGTGCAGACATTGACATGTTTATTGAGAACTTGGGGTATGAACCTGTGAGAAATGAAGAAGGCGATATTCCATATGGAAAAGATGATGCGTTGGAAGAATATTGTTATAAAGAAATTAAGAATATTGATATTTTAATTTCAATAATAGGAGGTAGATTTGGCTCTGAATCAAAAAGGAACACTTCTTCAATTTCTCAAATTGAGTTAAAAACAGCACTTAAAGAAGGGAAACAAATCTATATCTTCATTGAAAAAAATGTATTGGCAGAGTACGAAACATATTTGTTGAATAAAGACAATAATACTAAATTCCGATATGTTGATGACATAAGAATTTATAAATTTATTGAAGAAATTAAGGGTTTAAGTGCTAATAACAATATTAAAGGATTTGAGACAGCAAATGATATCACAAGGTACTTAAAGGAGCAATTTGCAGGTTTGTTTCAGCGGTTTTTAGAAGAGCAAACAAGAATTAAAGAGATAAGTATTATTTCCAATCTTGAGAAAACTGCTCAAACACTAAACAAGTTAGTAAATTATTTGAGCGAGGAAAATAAGGGGCAAACCGAAGAAATTAATAGAATATTAACGATTAACCATACATTAGTAGAGACCCTTAGGACATTATTAAGTATCCCATATAATTTTTATATCGAGGGCGTTACGGACTTGAATGAGTTACTAGGTGCAAGGGGATTTAAAAAAGATGAATTACAAAACTTCCTTGAAGTTGATGAATATTATAATTGGGAGAAAGACACAAAAAGAAAATCTATAATAATAAAAATTTCTAAATTATTATTTGACGAAGAGGGTCGTTTAAAATTTATTAAGAAATCAGACTGGAAAGAAGATTATGTGGTTTATAAAGAAGATGACAAACCCGAAGATGATGGATTGCCATTCTAAAAATATCTGTTGCTAACAAAGACCATATGCTATGACATGACAGCACATTGTAGAGAGTAATAATTTTGAATTGGATAATTAATTTTTGATTTTATGAATAAGAAAAAAACAATTTGGTCTATAATTGGTAGTGCAGGGTTTATAGGATTAATCGGTCTTCTTGCATTAATTTTGCAGTTCACAGGTATCAACCTTAAAAATTTATTGAAGTGTGAAAAACAACATCAAGACACAACTAGAAAAGGGAACATTAATGTTGGAGATGGAAATATAAACATTGATTCCACTGGTGATAATGCAATTATTATATCTCAACCAAATGGAAATGTTGAAATAAATCAATCAACTAATAGTAGCCAAAAATGAAATCTCAATTTGTAAAAACAATACTTATTTATGTGTGTGTATTAATATCTCATACCGTTTTTGCTCAATCAAATAGCAACAGCGGTATTGGAAATATAAACATTAAAGAAGTGGGAAATGATGCAATTATTATCTCTACACCCAAAGGAAACGTTACAATAAATAAAATATATAACAACATTAAAAATGTTTACGAATGGAAAATAAGCGATGAAGATAGTAAAAAATTGTCTTATGATATTGCCATGAGTGTAACAAAACAATTGACGGGGATTATAGAAAACCTTACAAAAGAAATACAGAACAATAATGTTATTCTTCAAGCAGAAATGGAAAAAAGAATAACGATGAAAGATAAAGAGATTGATTCATTGAAACGACAAAATTTATCTTTACAAAATCGGGTAATAAATTTACAAAGTACGAATCAATATTTATATGAGAAAATAATAATTCAGAAAATGCCAACATCTTTGCCAGTCGCAAAAAAACATAGAATGAAGAAAGATAGACCTACTTGGCAAACAAGGCCATATAATGGGTATTGGGGGTGTAGTTTTATTGGTTGTGTTTATAGTGGCTTCTACGGAACAAATACAAGCCAAAGTGCAATAGGTGGTGAATTTTTTGGTAGACATGGCAATGTGATGGGTTGGGGATGGAATGCACAAGCTGGATATTCCTTTGGTTCATATTATAAAAATGAGAGTAATGGGTTGTATGCATCAGTTACAGCAAAATATTTTCCTTACAAATTTATATATTGTGGTATTGCTGTTAGTTCGATAAGTAATTATAGTTATGCAATATTTGAAAACAATGTAAATTTTATAATCCATAATAAAAATGTATTGGGAATTTCGTTATTGGCAGGAATAGAAGATTACTCAGAATATATAGAGGATCAAGTAGTAGGTATATATGGTAGTTTGGGTGTGGGAATTACTTATATACCATTGATAAAGTCTATTACACCTACAATACGTGCATCATGCTCAATATTATCTATTGGAAGAGTACTAAAAAAGAAACCATAATTATTATGAATAGATCAATTTTATTATTATTATTATTATTGTTGTTGTCACACTCGGGTTGTGAAAAAGAAACCATTAGCGGAACAATATTAACATTGGAAATTAGCGATATAACAACTTCTACCGCTGTATGTAATGGCTATGTGCAAATTGATAAAGCTGAATATATTACTTATCAAATGTGTGGTGTAGTGTGGAATACAATCCCCAATATTCTTCCAGTTGTAGAATCAGATTATTCAGAAAGATATTGTGGAGAAGCTGGAAATTTTACTGTAGAAATGAAAGGATTAGATTCAAAAACAACTTATTATGTACGAGCGTATGTCATAATAAAAGATGTGATTGTATATGGCGAAATTATAGAGTTTACAACAGAATAAAGAAAACACTGAAAGGAAATTCTAAATATGACCGAAACAGAAATGAAAATTCCAGCCCACAATCGAGTAGCCCGCCCTGCCAGGTAAACTAACGGAGCGCACACTTCAACTTCGCTCAGTGTAAAACCAAGCGACTCTGGTACACAGCGGTTTCCGCCAATTGGCGGAATCAGCAAAGTATAGCAGCAATAAAGGTTTCAGTGGGCATTCAAGGTTTGTAGCCCGCTCAAGCTTCGGTGGTGGTGGATCGAAAATTTCTCCGCAACCCCTTACGACACATATCCACCATTATGCGCCAGCTTAAAAAAACTACAATACCAAAAAGAATTTTGATAAAATTAACTATAAAATTTGTACTTTTGACACTATTATGGCAGACAAAGCATACATAACACCAAATGTTCTAAAATGGGCAAGGGAATCGGCAAGAATGTCCGAAGAAATTGCTGCTGCCAAAGTTTCTGTAACTATTGAAAAATTAAGGGAGTGGGAAGCCGGCACTAGCCAACCTACTATTAGGCAAGCACAGACATTAGCCAAAGCATACAAAAGGCCTTTTGCTCTTTTCTTTTTACCTGAAATTCCTCGAGACTTTCAACCTTTACAAGATTTCAGAAAATTGGGTTCAAAATCATTGACAACTTCTTCGATTTTTATCATCAGAGAAATTCAGCAAAAACAGGCTTGGATAAGTGATGTTTATTCAGAAAATCAAGAAGATATACTGCCATTTGTTGGACGATTTAACATGAATGACAATCCCCAAGAAGTTTCAAACGACATGCTTAAAACTTTAAAGATCAATCCTTCATTTTACAAATCTGATAATCAAATAAAAGAATGGATTGATGCAGCGGAAACTAATGGAATATTTATCTCTCGGACAAGTTTTATTCATTCTCGACTTAAATTAGACTCTGAAGAATTACAAGGTTTTGCAATTGCAGACCCTCATGCTCCATTTGTTTTTGTAAATTCAGAAGACTGGAATGCTCCGCAACTTTTTACATTAGTTCATGAATTAGCACATATTTGGATTGCTGAAACAGGAATATCAAATGAGGTTGAACCAGAACTAAAACAAAAGGACAAATTTCATCCTGTTGAGTTATTTTGCAACGAAGTAGCAGCAAATGCCCTTATGCCTAAAGAAATAGTATTGAATTATAATGTTTCATCATTCCAATCTTCAAAAGATATTTTTAAAATTGCCAAACAATTAGGAGTAAGTTCATTCGCTCTATTGGTTAGAGCATTAAATCTTAATATTATTTCCGTTTCTACTTATCAGCAACTTAAAAAACAAGCAGACATAGATTTTACTGAATATTTAAAAAGAGAAGCAGAAAAAAAAGCAAAGCAAAAAGAGAAGGGAAAAAAAGGTGGCCCTAATTATTTTTTACTGCAACTAAATAGAAATAGTAGATTATTTACTCAAACTGTTTTAGACGCATTTCGAGGCGGTTATATTGAACCAACTTTGGCAAGTAAGTTATTAAATGTCCAAGTAAATAAATTTCAAAAATTAGAATCTCAATTAATTAGATAAACTCAATGGCAAATAAATACTGTTTAGATGCCAATATGCTAATTCAGGCGTGGCAAAAATATTACAATCCGAAATTTTGTCCAGACTATTGGGATATATTAATTGAACTTGGCAAACAAGAAAAGATTTTTATTCCAGAATATGTTTATGAGGAAATTGTAAGAACGGAAGACAAACTTTCTAAATGGTTGAAAAGTAGCAAAATTCCAATTAAGAAAGTAAGTGAACAAGTAGCAAATTGCCTAAAAAATATTTATTCATCAAATCCAAAACATGTATATTTGGTTGATAATACGAGGGCACGTTCTTTGGCTGATCCATGGGTAATTGCACACTCTATACATGAGAATGCAACAGTAGTAACAAAAGAAGAAAAAGTAACTGCCTTAAATTCTAACAGAATTAAAATTCCAAATGTTTGCGACAATATGGGAGTTCGCTGGATAAATGATTTTCAGTTTATTGAAGAGTTAGAAATTAAATTCAGATGCTCGTTTTAGAAATAACGAAAAGGCAAAAAAACCGAACGCCTAACCGCAGTTTGGCACAATAGCGGGGTGTACTGGGTTTTGGAAATTCAACAAAATTAAATATCTTTGGGGTGGTTAGATAGAAAATTGGAATTCTGTCCGCCACTACACCAAGCCGTCTCCGTTGGCTGCAAGGGTAAAAAACTACTACAAAAATGAGAGAATCATTATATAGATATATTAATAATTTAATTCAACTATCGAGGGAAGAAATCGGTTTCCTTGAAAAAATATTAACCGGTAAAAAGATAAAGAAAAATGAACTTGTTGCTGAAACCGGTAAGGTTTGTCAAAAAGTTTGGTTTACTTCCGAAGGATATTTCCGATTTTATCATATTGATTTTAAAGGAAATGAAATAACGAGCGATTTTTATTTTGCGCCCTCATTTATTACATCATATACAAGTTTTATCACAGGACGCCCTTCGTTTGTGAATGTTCAAGCCATGGATGATATGGAAGTTTTTGAATTTTCTAAAACAGACCTCCTTTACCTTTACGACAAGTACCCTAAAATCGAAAGATTGGGGCGTTTAATTGCGGAGGCAATAGCCATAACTTCAGAAGAACATCTTTTCTTACTATTAAATCAGACGGCAGAAATGCGATACAAGAGATTGTTGGAAAAGAATCCAAAATATGTTAATACAATACCATTACAATATATTGCCTCATACCTTGGAATAACCCAAGAAACTTTGAGCCGGATAAGAAAATCTGTCCAATAGTTTTTTTTGACATTTGTCAAGAGTTTTCATTTTCTTGGTTTGTTACTTTGCACTGTAATCATCATTAATAATTTTATTACAATGAAAATGACAAGTTTAAACATTTTAATTTTAGCGTGCATGCTTGTTTTACAGTCATGCGAAAAAGAAGAATTATCTTTCGAAAGTGGAGATATTGAAATTGAAATTAAAACAGGGGACCATTGGTTGCACGATTTCCCATTATTCCTTGGCTTAACTAAAAAGAACCCGCCGCAATTTGCAATTTGGTTGGAAGACACCTCCGGAAATTATATTTCAACCGTATTTGCAACCTATAAAATTGCCTCAGAAGGGTGGATAAGCAATAACGGCAACCGCAGAAAAGAGGCTTTGCCGTATTGGTGCCATCAACGCGGGGTTGTGTATGAAGACGGTTTGCTTTTACCAACAAAGGAACACCCGCTAACGGACGGGATTACCGGAGCAACGCCCAAAGAGAATAAAACTATAAAAATAACGCCTGTAAATCTTAAAAAACCGTTTGTAATAAAGGCTGAATTCAACCATTCTGTTGATTTTAACAACTATTATCCTAAAGACGCAAAAGAAGGTAATGATAACTATTCCGGTGGGGAGATGGGGAGCGGCCAGCCTGCCGTTGTGTACTCTGCAACAATATATCCCGAAACAAAAAGTACTGTCCTTGTGCTAATTGGGCACAGTAGTTCCGATGGTTCTGACGGTAATATCTATCCGGATACGCAAACATTAACCACCGCAAAAACTATTGTGAAAAGTATAAATGTGACTATAAAATAATAAGCATGAAAAAAATATTTGCAATTACATTTTTTGTTTTCCTATTGTCGCAAAATACAAAAGCTCAAGATAGAAAAACGATTACATTTCAACTATCGTATAACCAGGTTGAACTTGGGCTTGAGCATAAGATTCTAACTGAAAGACTATTTGCGGAGTTGCATGCAGGTATAGCCAATCAGGATATTAACAACAACTATGATGATTTTACAAGCAGGTTAGGATTGGGTTATACAGCTCTTTCCAATTCCAAAAATCAGATTTCAATTCATGCCGGATTCGGATTATATTTCACAAACAATGATTATTATTCTATTACCGTTCCCTTGGTATATGCAGGCACTCGTTACACAAGGCTTTTAGGGGAAACCGGCAAACACAGAATATTTGTTGATGCAGGCTACAGGTATGGTAAAAAGGATTATAAAGAGCAGTATTCATCCGATATAGTGAATGGATCAACCATCGGAACATTAAAACTAACGCCTTTGTATTTTTCAATGGGCTATGGATTTAGTTTTTAATTCTTTATGAATATTGTTGTAATTAACGGACATCCCGATAACAATAGTTTTTGCCATGCATTGGCTGAGAACTACAAACTTGGAGCCGATAAGGCAGGCAATGTTTGTCATTTAATCCACCTTTCAAATCTTAAGTTTAATCCTAACTTAAAATACGGATATAATATACAAATGGAGTTAGAACCTGATTTAGCAGAATTACAAAAACTTATCACCGAAGCCGATCATTTGGTATTTATCTATCCAACATGGTGGGGTACATATCCAGCATTGTTTTAAAGGATTTATCGACAGATTATTTCTTCCCGGATATGCGTTTAAATATCAAAAACACGATCTACTGCCTATTCCATTAATGAAAGGGAAAACAGCGCGAATTATTACTACTATGGACACTCCTCTCTGGTACTACTATATAATTTATAAAAGGTCAGGGTATCAATTCATTGAAGAAATCAGTTTTACAATTTTGTGGTTTTAAACAAGTAAGAAGCACGATCTTTACACCTGTGAAAAATTCAGAAGAAATAAACAGAAAAAGATGGTTGAAAAAAATGGAAAAAATGGGGCGTAAAATGAAATAACCCCAGCCCCTAGTCGAATAGACCGCCCCGCCAGATAAGCTAACGGAGCGCTCGCTTCAACTTCGCTCAGTGTAAAACCAAACGGTTCCGGCACACAGCGGTTTCCGCCAATTGACGAAATCAGCAAAGTATAGCAGCAATAAGGGGTTCAGTGGGCATTCAAGGTTTGTAGCCCACTCAAACTTCAGTGGTGGTGGATCGAAAAATTCCCCGCAATCGCCAACTGCATATAATTTTATACGTTATTTTTTATATCTTTGTCCCATTAAAAAGCAATTGGATGTTTATACTTAATTCGGACATTGTGCTGTAAACAATCTACACTTTTGGTATAGATTGTATCTTTATCGGTTCTCGGATAATCCTTTTCGAGAGCGGTTTTCTATTGAATTAATTTAAGTTTTTAACCTGCGTACAGCAATGAAAGTATTGTTATGCTTTTGCGCGTATGCAACAAAATAAAAGAAAATGAACAAGGAAAATGAAAAACAGACAATTCACGAATTTGACCTGAATGTGATTTATGACTATTTTTCGAGTGTAGAACGACAAGGGCCCGGAAGTCCCGAAATAACGCTCAAAGCATTGGGTTTTATAGATCACCTTACCGAAAAGTCTAAAGTTGCCGATGTCGGTTGCGGTACAGGCGGCCAAACCATGGTGTTGGCACAAAACACCCCGTGCGAAATTATCGGCATTGAGTTATGGCCTGATTTTGTTAATCAATTTAACCGAAACGCCCAAAGCAAAAATCTCCACAACAGGATGAAAAGCATTGTCGGCAATATGGAAAATCTCCCGTTTCAGGAGGAAGAATTAGACCTGATTTGGTCGGAAGGCGCAATTTACAACATTGGATTTAAACGTGGACTAAACGAATGGCGAAAATTTCTGAAACAAGGCGGATACATTGCCGTTACCGAAAACACTTGGTTTACCGAAGAGCGACCCGCCGAAATTCAGGAGTTTTGGCAAAAAGCTTATCCCGAAATAGATACAATTTCGAATAAGGTTGATCAAATGCAAAAAGCAGGTTATCTTCCGATTGCCGCTTTTGTTGTGCCCGAAACTTGTTGGACAGATTATTATTCCGTTATGCAAGAGACTCAAATATCCTTTCTGAAAAAATATAACGGCAACAAAACCGCAGAAGAGTTTATCGACTATCAGCGGTACGAAGCAACGTTATATCAAAAATACAAAGCATATTACGGTTATGTATTTTATATTGGAAAGAAAATTTAGCGAATGAAGTCAGCCGTAAATCTGCAGCTTGATTGCAACGTGTATTAGAAAATTCCTTTCGTGTGTGAGCCTTTACACACGGAAGGTCTTTTTTGCTTATTTTGCAAAATAATGATAACAAAAATTAAAAGGACATACTCAAAATTACTATCTTTGCATGTTACGATAACTTAATAATTAAAAGAAACTTAAAATGGCTAAAATCAACAAATTAGTGACACCATTCATGAAATGGGTTGGAGGCAAAAGACAGCTAATGCCTTCAATTGTTGATCAATTACCAAAAAATATTAGAGAATATAAATACATAGAACCATTTGTTGGTGGAGGAGCTGTTTTTTTTAATTTGCAACCAAAAAATGCAATAATCAATGATTTTAACGAAGAACTTATAAATGTATATTTAGTTATCAAAGACAAACTTGATGAACTTATTAAAGACTTAAAGACACATCAAAATGAGTCAGATTATTTTTACCAAATTCGTGGATTAGATAGAACACTAGAATTTAAGGAACTTTCATCAGTTCAAAGAGCTTCAAGGATTATTTTTCTTAACAAAACTTGCTTTAATGGTCTTTATAGAGTAAACAATGCTGGTGAATTTAACGCACCATTTGGCCGCTACAAAAATCCAAATATTGTAAATGAACCGACTTTGAAAGCCGTTAATAATTATTTGAACACAAACAATATTATTATAAAAAGCGGTGATTATGCTGATGTTTTAGTTGAAGCTAATGAAAGTACTTTTGTTTATTTAGATCCACCATATCATCCAATTTCTGAAAATTCAAATTTTACTGGGTATGTTCAAGGAGGTTGGGATATTTTTGATCAAATAAGATTAAGAGAAGCTTGTGATGAGCTAAATGCAAAAGGAGTTAAATTTCTACTTTCAAATTCATCAGCTCCAATTATAAAAGATCAATACAATAAATATATTATAACAACTGTTAAAGCGACCCGAGTAATTAATTCCAATGGATCGGATCGTGGTGAAATAGTATATAAAATTGCTTCTTAAATTATGAAACAAAACGAAGCTGTAATACACACAATAGAAAAACTTGGAGGCATAGCAACTCTTGGTCAACTAAATCAAGAAGTATTTAAAATCCCAGAATGTGAATGGAAAACAAAAACACCATATGCAAGCATAAGAAGAATTGTTCAACTTGATAAGAATATTTATAAAATAAAACCAGGTCTTTATGCCTTAACTAAATTTAAATCAAAATTTGAAAGTATGGGTATTATATCGGAAGATGTTAGAGATACAGAAAAATTTTCAGAATTTAATCATTCATATTATCAAGGTCTTCTTCTTGAAATAGGAAACATGAAAGGAATGTCAACTTATATACCAGCTCAAGATAAAAATAAAATATTTTTAAATAAACCGCTAAAAGATATTTCCACCTTAGATAAAATTTTAGATTTTTCATATTCAGAAATTGTAAATAGAGCAAAAACAATTGATGTAATTTGGTTTAATGATAGAAAATTAATGTCCTCTGTTTTTGAAGTTGAACATTCCACGGATATTCAAAATTCCCTTTTAAAGTTTAATGATTTACAAGATTTTTACACTCGTTTTTATATTGTAAGTTCTGAACATAGAAATAATGAATATTTGAAAAAAATGAATTATTCATCATTTAAAGATATTAAAAATAGAGTTAAGTTTCTTGATTATCAGTTTGTTTCAGATTTGCACACTAAAATGTTTGAATTAGATAAATTAGGTCAATTATAATATGATTAATATGGAAAATGACAAAACTTATACGCTGCTTGAAGTAGAACAACTTGTAAAAAATGCATACAATGTAGGATTTTGTGATGGTTTAGAAGGTGGTGATAATGCCGAATTTCGCGAATATAAAGATGAAGATGATTTTTGGGATAAAAATAAAGCACGTTGGATTAATAAAGAAATTAATCTTACATGATTTTATTGCGTGAGGGATAGAAGTGAAAATTCCACACCCTGACGAAGGAAGAGTGCGGAATTGTAACGTATTTAACGTATTGCCCAACCTAAAAGGGTACATATCCAAATAATTATTAATCCCAGCTACCTAGACTTTTTGCAGACAACAATTTATCAATTTTGCCAAGTTCAAGAGGCGGTTATATTATTGGCACATTTGAAACATTTTGCGATTTCAATACAGATGAAATTGAAATTACATCTATTGAATTTCCTACTTTTTTAGAAAGCCTTGAGAATATCACAAGTGAAGCTACAGCAATTAACAGTGCTTTCGTTTCAAAAATATTGCACAATTTTACTGAAGAAGAAAATTTATTACCAACAGTTTGTGGACGAATGAGTTCATCCTCTTTTAATTCAATATCAATTCTTCTAAAGGTTTATTCAAAGTTAACGTTGAAAATTCGCAGGTTGAAATTGGGCGAGATCCTTTAAGTGGTCTAACATGTTGTTTCTTGACAAACAAAGGAAAACAAGTGTTCAGCACAAACCTTTTTGACAGACAAAAAGAGTTTGTAAAACTAATTGTTTCGCATTCTGCATTTAAACAAACATTAAAACAATATCTTGAAAACGGGGTTATGCCAAACAAAGCAACCATTGTAGAGATAATGGGACGTTCAAAACTCTTTAAAGTAACTGCTGATTCAACTTATTTTAGAAAAGCTTCAACAATTGTTGGATGGGCAAATTGGATAGTAAATCAAATTGAAGAATAATGGCTTGCAAAAAAAATAACATTCAAAGATTCAGCCAATATTGGCAAATATTCCAGTAGATCAAGGCGGAATAGGTAGACATAAATGTGCAGCTTGTGCATACGAATTAGGTTATAAAGCTGGGAGTAATCTTGATGAAAAAATAAATTTAAGTAAATTGTTGAATTCATTAGAGGAGAGTCAAGCACAGGCTCAAAGACATAAAAGTCCTCATGCAGCATATGCACAAGGTTATCTTGATGGTGTTAATCAATATTACGAAAAGAAGTAGTAATAGCGATTAAATCAATTGACAAAGTTTTACGCTTTTGCATGGTGATTGTGCCAAAATATCTGATAAATGGTGCTTTTATGATTCCTTTTGAGAACTATAATTTTTGTACCTTTAACCCCAAAACAAAACATTATGCACGAAGATAAAATTGCGCTTCAAGTCGAAGGAATTCCACAACATATTAAACCCATGGGGTTTTGCATTGCTTCCAACAAAATTACCGTGGATGGCGAAAAGGTTGGATATATGTATCGTGAAGAGAAAGTGGATATTGAAGACAGCGGCTGGCGGTTTATGTCCGGCACCGAAGACGAGGAGTATGCCGAGGATCCTGCAAACGGGAAAGTATTCGATGTAAATATTATTGCGCATCATGACCCGGCAATTATCCCGTACTTGAAAATGAAAGCAGGAACGGAACTCGAACGGGTTGGAGACGAATTTGTGGAACTCGAAGACTAGATTTTATCACGCTAAGCCGCAAAAAACGCAGTGTTTTTTTGTAACTTGATGAACATATTCTCCGTTTTGTTGTGACACAATTTTGTTGCAGAGAATACACAAAGGCTACGAATCGATATTTTGCAGACCGGATTTACTGGGTTTACAGGATGAGTATTTTTTAATCCTGTTAATCCTGTAAATCCTGTCTTATTTTTTTAAACTCATTTCTCGAATTCGCCTCGTACCTTAGCGTCTTAGCTTCTCAGCGTGAAATATTAATACACAAAACTGCTTCCGCCAAAGAATTCCCTTAAAATTGAAGTAGGAGGAATATCTTTTTCGGCAATGGCTTTAAAGTAAGACAGAAACTTTAGTAGCCGCACCGCTTCGGCATATTCGGGAACAATTTCGGGAACATCTCTCAACAAGGGTTCTGCATAATATTTTAATACACTTAGTTCGCATAGTAATGCCGAGTTAAACATTACATCCGCTTGTTCCTGATAAGGGAAAATCCACTTTTCTTCGCCTTTTCTAACGCTTGCCCACCGGCTCATGGTGTCTAATGCGCTGTATCCACGGTATCTGTAGTCGCGTACCATTCTTCGAATAAGTCGGTTATCGGTGGTTGGAATCGGGTTTTGGTTGTCGATGGCAATTTGTGTAAGAGCCGATACAAATACTTTGTACTTATACTTGTTATCAATGATGGAGGTCAGTTGTGGATTTAACCCATGGATTCCTTCTAAAATCAGAATTGAATTTTCCTTCATTTTCAGGATGTTCCCATTGTATATTTTTTTGCCTTGAGCAAAATCAAAGTTAGGAATTTCGACACTGTTTCCTTTTAAAAGTTCCTGAAGATGATTGTTGAAAAGTTCTAAATCTATCGCCTGAAGGCACTCGAAGTCGTATTCTCCCCTTTCGTCTTTTGGGGTTTGCTCCCGTTCTTTAAAATAATTGTCGATGGATATTTGAACGGGTTTGTAGCCCAAAACTTCCAATTGAATTGAAAGCCGCTTGCAAAAAGTTGTTTTCCCCGAGGAGGACGGCCCGCTGATAAGCACCATCTTTACGCCTCCCCTGCGGGATATATCATCGGCAATAGAGGCCACTCTTTTCTCATGCAAAGCTTCTGAAATTTGAATTAATTGGGTGGTTTGTTTTTTTTCTACCGCGATGTTTAATTCACCCACATGTGGAACTCCTAAAATGGACACCCACTTTTTATGTTCCTGAAAAACATTGAAAAGCTTAACTTGAGGGCTGATTCTTGTTGTTTGCGTCGGGTTGTGTTTCGAAGGCGGCTGAAGCAGCATGCCCTGATGGTATAATTCGAGATTAAAAACCTTGACAAAACCGGTAGATGGCACAAGATAGCCATAGTAATAGTTAATACTGTTTCCTAAATGGTACACCGAGGTGTAGAGCAGTTTACGTGTGCGAAACAATAAAACCTTGTCCGACATGTGGTGCTCTTCAAAAAGCTGAAGGGCATCGGTTGTTAATAGCTCCTCGCGTATAAATGGAAGATTTTGATCTATAATCTCATCCATTTGCGTGTTTATGTTATCAATAATATGTTGTGTTAACGGGAGCCCCAAGTTTTCGATTTCGCAATATTTTCCACCCGAAATAGAGTGCTGAATATTGAGTAAAGCTTCCGGATACAACTCTTTTACAGCATGATACAACACGAAGCTCAACGAACGTAAATACATTTGGTAGCCCGAGCTATGCGAGAAATCGATAAATTCTATTTGCTTCGGCTTAAAAACCTTGTACGTCAACTCTTTTACCTTATTGTTTACCAAAGCTCCCAAAATGGGGTATTGCAGTTTAATGTTCAGCTCCGAAGCAATTTGAGCGAGCGAGGTGCCTTCCGGAAATTTCTTTCGCAATAGCGTATTATTGTTTATACAAATGATTTCGACCATGACAATATTTTATTTTCTTACATAATTTGGCATTTCAAAAGGGATTTCGAGGGATAACTCCACAAAACCCATAAACTCGTTATTTTCGAACCACGGCGATTGATAAATTAACTTTTTGACCCCGTTTTTCTCAATCGTATAGGCATTGATTCGAGGATTTTTAAACATCTCCGTTAGCTTCGATTTTGCCGGCTCGGGATGGCAGTTAAATAAACTTGCTCCAATTAGATCTGCGCCCCATTTTTCGAATGTTTTTTTCGATTTATCGTTCATTTCCAAAATATTGCCGTCTTTGTCGCAAACCGTTATCGCAAAAGGCAATTCTGTTGTCCAGTTCATTGTTAATTTGTTTTTTAGATAAAGTAAGGGAACTTAAAATTCAATAAAATCGATTTTCAATTCCCTTACAAAGATAATCAAGTATTTAATATACGCGATTTCATCCGGCATTTAATTTCAGGAATATTCAGCCGGTAAAATAAGATTAAAACCAACGAATTAATTCAAAGTCTTGACGATGTGCCAATGCTTCATTTTTTGCATATATTCTGAAAACATAATCGAAAACTCCTGCATTCAAAGCCGAATCGCTACACGAATACACCGAGTAATTAGAGCTTCCAGGTTCGTATTTCAATTCGATTTTTTTGCGGATAGATTCGATTTTATCATTTACTTTCTGAGCAAAGAGGACTTCTATTCCGACATCTTCAGGAGAAATTGACCCTAAATCCAATGTAACGACAGCTTTAAAGTAGTCTCCTAACGATAACGGATTTTGTTCGGAATTTGGAACTTCAACTTTTATTATTTCAATGGAACCCCAATCAACAAGCATTTTTTGCTTCCAACGGGAAATCTTATAAGCCATTTCAAAATTATTTTCGGAAAGATGTTCATACCGATCAAAGAGAATATTGTAGAACTTATCGTAATAGTCGTCTAACTGTCGCTTCATCGTAAATAAAGGCGATATTTCGGAGAATGTTTTTCTTACGTGGGAGAGCCATAGTTCAGGGATGTTTTTCTCGTTTCGATGATAAAATGCCGGGGCAATTTCATCTTCAATTTTATTGTAGATGGTTTGAGCATCTAACACATCCTGAAAATCGTTGTTTTCATAAGTCACCTCCTCTTTTAATGCCCATCCGGCTCCAGGGGTATAGCCTTCGGCCCACCAGCCGTCAAGAACGCTAAAATTGAGCACTCCATTCATCACTGCTTTTTCGCCACTGGTTCCCGAAGCTTCCAAAGGACGGGTTGGGGTATTCAACCATACGTCGCAACCGGAAATGAGGTGTTTGGCAATGTCCATATCATAATTCTCGATAAAGATTACTTTACCAACAAACTCTTTCATGCGGCTTACCTCAATGATCCGTTTTATTAAATCCTGCCCCGCCTTGTCTTGAGGATGTGCCTTGCCTGCGTAAATAAATTGCACCGGACGATCGGGGTTATTAATCAGTGAAGAAAGTTTTTCCAAATCACTAAAAAGCAGATGTGCTCTTTTGTAGGTGGCAAACCGGCGAGCAAAACCAATGGTTAACACATCGCTTCGGAGATTATCGATAACATCGAACAACAATTTTGGATTTTCCTGCCGACGGGTCATATCTTGCACTAGGCGAACTTTTAAAAAATCTATCATTTCACCTCGCAATTCGTTGCGTAAACTCCACAAACGCTCATCGGGAATGTTGTAAATTCTTTTCCAGTGTTTTTTATTCGACTGGTCGTTTAGAAAATTTTCTCCAAAGCACTCTTTGTGCAATTGCTGCCATTTTTTATGCGCCCATGTAGGATAGTGCACTCCGTTGGTCACATAACCAATGTGAAGTTCTTCGGTAAAATATCCCTTGTATAAATCTTTAAACATCTCGCGGGTAACTCTGCCGTGAATTTTGCTCACAGCATTGGCCTCTTGCGAGAGTTTCATGGCCAACACACTCATCGAAAAGCGTTCGCTGCTGTTGTTTTCGTGCATTCTGCCCAAATTCATAAATGTATCCCACTTAATATTGAGTTTAGCAGGATAGTGAGACATATAAACACGCAACATATCTTCGGAGAAGTAGTCGTGACCCGCCGGAACCGGTGTATGAGTGGTAAATAGCGAAGATGCTCTCACGATTTCAACACATTGTGAGAACGAAAAGTTGTTTTGCTGCATTAAATTTTTTAAACGCTCGATTACAGCGAAAGCAGCGTGGCCTTCATTATAATGATACAACGTGGGGTTTTCGTTTAGCGTATTGATTGCCAGCACCCCCCCGATTCCAAGTACGATTTCCTGTTTCAAGCGATTTTCCCAATCTCCGCCATAAAGACTTGAGGTGGTCTTCCGATCGGCTTCGTTGTTATCGGCAAAGTCTGTATCGAGCAAATAAAGGGGAATTCTTCCTACATCGACTCTCCAGATTTTGGCATACAATGTACGCCCGGGAAAAGGGATACCGATTTTAACCCAATCTCCTTTGCTGTCGCGTATCGGATGTATTGGCAAATGTGAAAACTTTTGAGGAAAGTAGGTATTGATTTGATCGCCGGAATTGGATATCTGCTGGTTAAAATAGCCGTATCTGTATAGCAAACCGATGCCGATTAAATTTACATTGCTGTCGCTGGCTTGTTTGAGATAGTCTCCGGCCAGCATTCCCAGCCCACCCGAAAATATTTTTAATGAATCGTGTAACCCGTATTCCATGCTAAAGTATGCAACTTTTTCACCGCTTACTTCACTTTTTTTAGCCATGTAAGCCTGAAAATCGCCATATATTTTGTTTAGCTTTTTCAAAAATACAGCATCGTTTTCAAGCTCTTTGTACCTTTCGGTAGAAAGAGACTCAAACATGGAAATAGGATTGTGCTGATGTTTTACCCACAGTTGCTTATCGATGGAAGCAAATAATTCCTCCGCCTCGTAGTTCCATACCCACCACAAGTTATTAGCAAGTATCTGCAATGGTTTCAGGGACTCGGGCAAATTAATGGTAATTAATATTTTTCGCCAATCGGCTTCTACAAAATTAACGGTATCCGTAATCGGTTCGGCAATGCTTAGCTTGGTTTTATAGCTTTCGAAACGCCCAACAGCTTTGTCAACAGCCATATTATATGCTTGATAATAGACATTGATTACATTTTGCCAAATGGTTAATTTCCCGATTTCGAATGCTTCATTTCTGATTTTCAGAATTCCCTCTTCGTTAAGTTTCGAATAATTATAAATGATTTGAGTAAGTTCATCAATCGTATTTTCAATATTCTCGTTAACCCGATCGATGACCGTTACAACATCTTGAGCCTTTTGGAGATGTTCCTTTACCCAAGCTCCATATCCCGACAAAGAAGAAGCAACTGTAGGAATACCTAATCCGACACTTTCCTGAGAGGCGTATCCCCACGATTCGTAACGTGATGGGAAAAGGGTAATATCGAATCCCGATAATAAATCGAAGTAGGAAAGATTAAAAACGCCGTCATCCCCGTTGAGGTATGTGGGGACGTACATTACTTTAACCTTGTCCTCCGGCTTGTTGTGAAGATCGTTTTCGGTAAATGCATGTACCAATGGATTCACATCATAATCGAAAATCCAATGTGTTAAATAATCGTCGGTGGCAGGTTCCGGATACGGTTCCGTTCTTTCCAGATCGAGATCCTGACGGTATCCGCATGAGTTTTTAGATGAAACGATAAAAAACACTACAATATCTTTTTGCAGGTCCGATTTTTTATTAAGATGACCCAATGCTTTAGTGAGCACATCGTATCCTTTATTTTTAAACTCATTTCGTCCACCGGTATGCACAAAAATTGTATCTTCGGAGATTTCACGTTTAAGCACGGCACGAGCTACTTTTTGCAAAATACCTCTTGCTTTTTTCCGCATTTCAGCCAAAGCATCGGGGGTGCAATAATAGATATTTTCAAAGCCGTTTGGTGTAATAAAGTCGGCAGGCCTATGGTAGATATCCAAATTTTCCTTATCGGCAATTTTGCTTACCGTTGTATAGCAATCTGCATTTTCGGCCAAAAGTTTCTCCAGTGAATGCTTTACCTGGGTTTGATATTGTTTTGAAAGCACTTCGGGATCAATGGTCTCGGAGCCTTCGTTCGAATGATTTTGTCCATTTCCGTTTCCCGTATTCGGACTAATGCCATGCGAAGTATAAACTGTGGCAATTTGAGGAACCTCTTTTTTTAGAAATAAAATCCCCGAACCGGAAGTCCACCCGTTAAAATGCGCAACGATCTTATCCTGAGACGAGATGTTAAACTGCCAATAATTTTCGAGAACTTTTCCGGCAGCATAGCCAAAAATGGTAGGCTCTAGGAAATCCCATTGTCCCGAAACAAAATCCAATTGATAGTTTTTTAGGAATTCCGACAGAAAGGCATCTTTTGAGATAATGAACGAAGAAAAATCGACCAATACAACTATCGGTTTCCCTTTAATATTCCATCGGCCGATTCTTATTTTTAATTTCGATTGTTCGGCATAAGTATGCCAATTTTTCAACAATTTTTTATCTTCAATAAATTCGGGATTGCCCTTGGTTTCTTTCCAAACATCAGGACCTATCATGATGTAATTATCTTTAAACTCTTTCGTTAATGTATTTGCCTTGGTAGAAAGCACGGTATGCATCCCCCCTACTTTGTTGCAAATTTCCCATCCAATCTCGAAAATGTAATCCGGTTTTTTATTCATAATTCGTTTAACTTAATTCGGTAATCTAAATTTCTATATTTTAATTTTCACACAGCAATTGCTTTTCCGTGCTGATGATCCAGCGTGCAAAAGTACAAAAGTAATCACGTAAACTCAACTAAAGAGTTTGTCCATATTATGCTTTTCTGCAATTATAATTATTGTCATCCCGACTAAAAAATTATTTTTTAGCAGTCGATTTTTTTAAGGAGTCTTGGATGTTTTTTGAACTTTTCGATTTTTTATTTTCAGTTGCATCAACTGCATTAGAATCGTCCGGGCTTGAAAATTCCTCAATCCGAAGAATAAAATCGGAAAGCACATTCATGTAATTAATGTAAGCTTCGTATGGCGAATTATAGGCATTAAAATATTTATGAACATCCCCGTCCGAAAACCATTTTGTACACATGTAATAAAAGTGGTCGCTGTTCTGAAGCAATTCCCAATCGCGTAATAATTTTTGATCGTGGGTGTTCAGCACGCGCTCTTCGAGGGAGTAAAGCCGCTGAAAGGCATCGTTTTGGAGTTCATTGCCAAGCCATGCAGTGGTATCTCGTTCTTCGTCGGCCCACGATATTGGCGAAGGAACATGAATGGGCGCAACGGGCTGCAAGGAAGCAGATACCTCGGAGGGAGTGTTGAATGTAAAATTTGTATTGCCTAAAATTTTTTCCGGTAGCGATTCCATAAAGTCAAATATCCCGGTTTCTTTCCACTGGTGTTCGCCAAAAGTTTCATAATCCATAAAGAGATTCACACACTCTTGTTTTGCTGGAATTTTGTCGAGCCACGAAACAAAGGTATCCGCAGTCAGCGATTGTTGTGCAAAGCGAAACGAAATATCATCGCTGAGTTCGTAATTCCGGGTAAGCACTTTTAATTTGGGATTAATGGCATTGCAATATAAAAAGTTTGGACTTTTCCATCCCAATATGTGCTTGGCACCTTCGGCAAGCATTGTTTTAAAACCCATATTGGCAACCATTTCACCAATATTATCTGAATAGATCAACTCGGTGTTTCTAAATGTTTCCGGTCTTTGCCCAAAAAGTGTTTCAATTTTCTGGCGATGTTTTTCCACCTGTTTTTCGAACTCATTTTTACTAATCAACGAAGATAAGCTGTGGGCATAGGTTTCCGATAAAAACTCAACACAACCCGTAGCCGCTAGTTTTTGAAAACTTTGAATTACTTCGGATGCATAAAACTCAAATTGATCGAGAGCCATGCCCGAAATAGAGTAGCTTACCCTGAACTGGGATCCGTGTTTTTTGATTAATTTCAAGATTAGCTCGTTCATAGGCAAGTAACATTTCTCTGCAATACGTTTTACAATGTATTGATTCTGATACTCGTTAAAGTAATAGTGATTACAACCCATATCAAAAAAGCGATATGTATTTAGTCGAAAAGGTTGATGCACTTGAAAGTAAAAACAGATAGATCTCATATCTTTAAATTTATCGTTGATTACATTAATGAACTATATAGATTTTTCAATTTGAAAGCCGCATTCTCCCACAGAAGGCTGTCAACTTCGGATTTCCCATAGTGCTGAAACATTGTCGGCAAGGCCTCATAATGCAATAGCCCCCAAATGGCATCAGCCATTGCTTCCACATCCCAAAAGTCAACTTTAAGCGCATGAATTAATACTTCGGCCACTCCCGATTGCTTGGAGATTACCACAGGCACACTACTACGCATGGCCTCCAACGGCGAAATACCGAATGGTTCCGATACCGAAGGCATCACATATACATCGCTTAGGGCAAACATTTTATCCACTTCTTTACCCCGAAGAAAGCCGGTAAAATGAAACCGGTGACCAATATGTAATTGTGCCACACGACGAATAACTTTAGGCATCATATCGCCATCGCCGGCTAAAACAAAATGGACATCGGGATCGCGTTGCAATACCTTATGCGCTGCTTCCACAAAATATTCCGGCCCTTTTTGATAAGTAACCCGGCCCAAAAAAGTAACCACTTTACGATCAATCTGCTTTGAATATTCTTCGCGCTCATGATCCAAAGTCGGCTCTACCGCATTGTGCACAGTAACCACTTTATCGGGGTTTATTCCATATTTTTCAATCACAATCTGGCGGGTTAAGTTGCTGACCGTAACAACCAGATCAGCGGCCTCCATACCACTCCGTTCGATGTTGTACACCACCGAATTGGTATTTAATCCCGACCGGTCGAATTCCGTAGCATGAACATGAACAACCAAAGGCTTGCCCGAACACTGCTTTGCGGCAATTCCGGCAGGATAAAGTGAGCCAGTCGTGTGCATGAATAACATCGAACGTTTCATTTTTGGCAATAGCACCGGCAACAATAGCATAGCGGGCTACTTCGTCCATTAAGTTTTTGCCATATTTTCCCGAAAACTGATACTTCCGTTTATAAATGGAATCCTCACGATATTCGGTCTCTTTTTCTTGCTCATTAAGCATGGTATAGTACTCATCTTCACCAACATAAGGAATAAGATTCGAGCCAATCTCTATAAAAGTGAGTTGCTTCCAATATTCGGTAAGCTTGGCATACCGTAAATCGACAGCCACATCGGAAGCATTTACCAGCCTCACGGCTTCTTGGCTTTCATCGCCATAAGCTTTGGGAACTACAAAAATAACGTCCATTCCTTGCTTCATCATGCCTTTTGTTAATCCAAAGCAAGCAGTCCCTAAGCCTCCGGCAATATGAGGGGGAAATTCCCAACCAAACATCAGAATTTTCATACTCGAGGCGTTTCAGATTCATACTTTTGAATTATAAACTTCGTTCTCAGCAATTCTGCAACGCTGATTGCTTGAGAAATAGCACCACCCGGTTTATGTGGAGGGTCTCCGTCGAAAAGTTCCGAAATGGTACCTAACCCATGTTCCATAATCGTTTCTTCAAAGCTTTCATAATAACGTTTTATCATGCTTAACTTACTGTGTCTATGAACCCCAAGATATCCCTCTACAAAATGTCCGAAAATCCATGGAAAGACAGTTCCTTGATGGAATGCTTCATCGCGGTCGAATTGATTTCCTTGATAATTGCCTTTATACCGGGGATCGTTGGGCGATAAGGTTCGAACACCTCGTTCCGTAAGTAATTCCACCTTTATTTTTTCGAGAATCAGCTCTCTGATTTTTTCACTAAGCGGCGAATACGGCAATGATGTTGCCAAAATCATATTGGGGCGAATGCTCCAATCTTGTCCTCCCTTATTGACAACATCGCAGAGATAGCCCATTTTTTTACTCCAGAATGTTTCTTTAAAGACCGATGGAAGCTTGTCTGCAATAGGCTTCCACTCTTCAATAAAAGCAGTATCATTCGCAATTACGGCTATTTCGATGGCAAACATAACGGCATTATACCACAAGGCATTTACCTCAACGGCACAGCCATATCTTCCGGTTACCGGCCGACCATCAATGTAAGCATTCATCCAAGTGAGAGCCAATCCTTGTTCGCTACAACAGATTAATCCGTTTTCAAGCATTTTTATGCCATAATCGGTTCCCGCTTTGTAGGCGCTTAGTATTTGCTTGATTGCCCAACCGTAACTCGGCCATATCTCATTATTTGATTTTGTAAAATAGGAATACTGCTGCAATGCCCAAAAGAACCACAACGAAGTATCCACGGAATGATAATTGGCATAGATTCCGGAACCGATATTCGGAAAAAATGCACCGTTGAGTTCTCCAACCATAGAATCGAGAACGGTTTTAGCCAGTTTAAAATCGCCGGTAACCAATGCCAGCCCGGGCAAAGCCATAAATGTGTCGCGCCCCACCCTTTCGCACCATGGAAAACCAGCGACAACTTCCACATTTTCGCCTCTTTTTACGAAAAATTGTTGGGCTGCATTTCTAAGATTGTTTTCGAAACTGTTACGGGGAATCCTATAGTCCAATTCTGTTTTAAATACCTTTTTTAATGATGTTGGATTAATTTCTTGAGTAGCTGCAGAAATCAGTACGCTTTCTCCTTTTTTCAATTTTAAGTCAAAATATCCGGGAACCAACAGATCTTCGCAAGCTTCATATCCTCTATTAATTTCTTCGGTATATTCAAAATCGTGATACCAATCAGGAGCATGAACATATTCTGCATCTTTTGAAAGTTGCAAATTCAACTCCGTGTATCCCGGATACAGCTTCATTTGTATCCCATTGAAAATAGGCTTGTAGTGTGTATCCGCTTCTGTGTTCGATTTTGTAAGTTTATGGATATTCCGAAATGCCAAATAGGGCTTTAGCCGAAGAACGATATCCGAAAGGCTTTCCAGAAGGGTGTAACGAATCATTACCTGCTCGCATTTTGAAGAAAAGACCAGCTCCCGAGTTAGTGTAACATCTCCGATCCTATACTCGACTTTTGGAATGGGCTCTATGTCAAACCGATGCAAATATTTATGCCCTTTGGGCGAATAATGGCCTCCTTTATACCTATGAATTCCCAAATTAAAGGAAGATTCATGCTGAATAATCGTTTCGTCAATTGCGGATAACAAAATATGAAACTGTCCGTCGATTGAAGGCTGTTCAACAGCTAATAAGCCATGGTATTTGCGCGTATTGCATCCGACAATATTCTGACAGGCAAATGCCCCTCCACGATTTGTTCGAATAACTTCCCGAGTTAAAACAAATTCTAAATTAACGACTTGTTGTTTTTCAAATTTTATGTATGACATGTTATTCTATAATGTTAGAATTTTTACAAAGAGAACAAAAGTGCTAGTATATTTATAATCACCTAATATTGTTACAGATAGGTTTTTAATATTTATTTTTCAGTCTTTTCGCAAACACAAACCAACCAAAACCTGCCGAAATGTGTGCCCAAAACACAATATAATAAAGCAATACAATATTACAATTTATTTTTAATTTATATTCAAAAATTCATATTTTCCTCGTATTTTTTCTAGCATTCAATAAATAAACCGCACACTGCGCATGAAATAATTTCTAAACTTTGAGCTTTATTGAGTTCGGAAAAGCTATAGCCGGTTTGTTGCTTTACGATCGGTTATTTTTTATTGTTTTTACCGTCCTGACATTTACTCAAAATCAATTCATTTCATAACCGTATAAATATAACATTTTTTGAGCTAAAAACAAAGCCCTTTAACTTTTTTTGAATCATTTAACAGCCTAAGCGTTGCAATGGAAAGATTTAACGCATATCTGTTTCTCAATTAAATTTGCTACCGACGTTCGGTTTAAGTTAAAACCTGAATCCATAACTTAAGACGCATCTTTTATTGTTTTTTTGCCTGTAATATTTTTGGGGAAGATTGAAAACATTGAAAATTTATCGGGATAATCGTCGGAAACAGTTTAAATGATAGACTAAATTTGTATTTTTGTCGTTAATTGTTGTCAATTATATTACTGTACAGAAACTCAACTAAAAACAAAATGCACCGAATTAAGCACATTGCACTTTTCTTTTCTTTTCTTTCTCTCTTATGGTTTGCCTCGTGTAAAAGAGATGATGATTTTCTCACCGATTCGTCTGCTAAACTAACTTTTTCCGAGGATTTGATTTCGTTTGACACCATATTTACTACAATATCTACATCCACCCGCCGATTAGTGGTACACAATCCATACGATAAAAAAATTAATATTAAATCCATTCGACTGGCAACAGCCAATTCCTTTTTTAGTTTGAATGTGAACGGAGAACCTTCAAATAGTGTTTCAAATGTCGAAATAGATGCGAAAGACAGCTTGTTTATCTTCATTAAAGCAAACATTAACCCGAATAATCAAAATAATCCTCTTCTTATATCTGACTCCATTCTATTTGATATCAATGGGAACATTCAAGACGTAAATGTTATTGCCTGCGGACAAGATGCTCACTTTATTGTTGCCGATCATCATGTTACCGGTTTACCCGATTATAAAATTGTGGCGGCGGAAGGGCAACATGTCATCTGGCAAAACGATAAGCCTTATGTAATTTATGGCTACGCTGTGGTCGATTCTACGGCATCACTGGCCATACAAAGCGGTTGTAAAATTTATATGCATAAAAATTCCGGCATGTGGATTTATAAAGGGGGAAATTTGAAAATAACAGGCACCAAAACGGATCCGGTTGTTTTTCAGGGCGACCGAAGGGAAGCGTGGTATGCCGATGCTGCCGGACAATGGGATCGAATTTGGATTAACGAAGGTTCCGTGAATAATGAGATTAATTATGCGATTATTAAAAACGGGTTTATTGGAATTCAGGCGGAAACTTTTGATAGCCCCATGGGGAACAAATTAATTCTTACCAATACGGTGATTAAAAACATGTCGGGAGCATGCTTGTTAACCAAAAGATATGATGTAGATGCCGCAAATAATGTAATATATAATGCCGGTCAATATTTAGTGGCACTTACCGGCGGAGGTAACTACAACTTTACCCATAATACGCTTTCAAATCAATGGGCAAGCACTACACGAAGCACCCCATCTGTTTTTGTAAGCAATTATATTACTACATCCGATGCAATCTTCGTGAGTAATCTTCAGGCATTATTTGCAAATAATATAATTACAGGAAATCTTTCCGAAGAGTTGCAACTTGATAAAAATAATGCAGCCGGTTTTAATATATCATTTGACCATTGTATTATTAAAACATCACTCAACGACCCATCATTTGTAGGATGTATCCGCAATGTAGATCCGCTGTTTAAATCGCTTACGGACGAAGATTTCAGGCTTACGGTAAACTCTCCGGCTATAAACGCAGGCAATCCATCTTATGGAACGCTTTATCCTATTGATATTCTTGAGTATTCGAGAGATGGAAGTCCGGATATCGGTGCTTTTGAATATAATCCGTCATCTACCAGGTATCGGTTGAAGTAAATAATTCGTTAATAGCTAAGTTTATAGGTTTTCAAAATGGATGCAATTTATACTCGTTTAATGTTTTGCCCGCTGTTTAAAGGTGTTACACCCGACGAAATCGGGCTGTTGATTGCTCAGGTGGATTATCAAAAACGCAGATATGGCAAGAATGAGCTAATTGCCTTACGTGGTGATGATTATCAGTCACTTATGATTATTTTGACAGGAGCAGTGAATGCCGAAATGATTGATAAAACGGGAAAAGTGATCAAAATTGAGGAGATGAAATCGGGAATGTTATTGGCGGCAGCGGTACTTTTTAGCAATAATCCCCGACTTCCTGTCAATATTACAACACTGACCGAAACCGACATCCTCTATTTGCCCAAAGCATCTTTGACTTGTTTAATGCAGAAAAGCAACGTTTTACTTCTCAATTTTTTACAGATGGTTTCTGACAGAGCAACTTTTTTAACGGAAAGGATATGGTTCCTCTCGTTTAAAACCATTCGGGAGAAAATTGCACACTATATTATCGAGCAGGCCGATCCCCAAACCGGTCGATTTAAAATGAATCTCACGCAACAGCAAATTGCCGATTATTTCGGAGTCACTCGCCCTGCACTAGCTCGATCTCTAGCCCAGCTCGAAGAGGAAAAAATCATTCAAATTGAGCATAAAGAGTTGGTTATTCTTGATCGGGCTAAGTTAATCCAGTCATTGTCGGTGTGATTTTGAGCAAAGCGGAATAGTTACATTAATTTGCGGATTGTTTAAAAAAATATTAATTTTGTCAAATATTTGATTTCATAATGATTGTAGATATCTTTTTTCCTTGTGTACATGATGGCTTTTCCGAACAGCAACGAGCTAACCTTCTAAAAATTGTAGCTCAAGTTGGAGATCAGCCTTCCGAGGTTACGGCACCTCAATGTTGCGGGCAGCATTTTTACTTGTCAGGATATCCGCAGTTGGCCAAATCGTATGGAGAAAAGCTTCTGCGTGCATACGAAGTAAACCGCCCCTTAATCGTTGCTTCAAGTTCCTGCTTAGGTTATATGAAAAGCTATTACAATAAGTTCTTTTTTAACACATCGCTTCATAATGAGTTAAAACAATTTCAAAGTAATGTTCTTGACATCACGCAATATTTGGTACAGCGTAAAAAGATAACGAATGTTGGAGCAAAATTTGAAGGAACCGTAGCTTATTATAAGACGTGTATTTCTTCTGAAAAATGCAACTTACTCAATGAAGCGGAACTATTACTTCGAGAAGTAGAAAACCTTCACCTGGTTGATTACCATGCCCAAAACTGTTGCGGTGCAGGTGCCCGTTTTCCATCTTTATATCCCGAATTTTCAGAAAAGCTTGCACTTATCGAGATTCAGGCAATGATTGATAAAGGTGCCGAATATATTGTTTCCAACGATGCCCATTGTTTAAATCATTTTAAGGCGGTAATCGAAAAAAACAAGTTTTCTGTAAAAACGATACACATCGTAGATGTTTTAGCGTCAGGATATTAATTTTCACGATTAAACAATGAAAAAAACAGCTCTGTTTGTGTTGCTTATAATCGCTTATGCATGTAAGAACAACACGGAACCGGATTTAAATAGTGTAGAAAAGACATTTGAATTTGGAAATTCACAAAAAGCACACGAAGAACTTAACCGTTATCTTCAAAAAGACAGCACAAACGCGCTTACTTATTTCACTCAGGGAAATTTATTTGCCGAAGACGGTAATCATAAGGAAGCCATTGTCTCTTTTACTAAATGTCTGAAACTTAAGCCCGAATATGCCACGGCATACAACAATAGAGGCTACAGCTATCTGGCAGTGGGTTCTCCAGAAGAAGCCATCGCCGATTTTAACAAGGCAGTGGCATTAGCTCCCAAATTTTCGCAAGCATATAATAATTTGGGATTAGCATATAAGAATAGGAAACATTAGCCTTGCATTAACCAATTTTAAATTGGCAATCGGCGAAAATCCATCCTATGCAGATGCTTTTTACAATATCGCAAACACACTGCTTATGATTGGCCGGTATAAAGAAGCCGGACAGAATTTCGACAAGGTAATTACTTTAGCTCCAAATTACGCAGAAGCATATCATGGCAAAGCGGTTGTGGCATACCAACTTCATCAGTACGAACAGGCGGTTCTGTCCGACACAAAAGCCATCGAGAATAATCCGAATTACGGACAAGCTTGGTATGGAAGAGGAATGGCTCATCTGAAAATCAATCAACTTAACAATGCATGCAACGATTTTAGAACGGCTTTAAATTTAGGGGTTCAGGAAGCCGGCCCAATGATCGATAATACTTGTATCAAGTAATTTAGCAGACATTTGACCTTGTATTAGAAGTATAGAATTTTATTTAAAAAACTGTTATACAACACTTTACTATTTTCAATAATTATATTTCTTCCATGATTTCTAAAAACAATGTGAGATCGTTGCAAAGCACTCAACTCTTCGTTATGCGTAATATTAAATTGCTCATTACAAGGACAAAATCCGTGTTTAAACACTACAAAAGCCTTGATTTTGGATTTTTTCAACAATTTTAATGTGTTTTAAAACAGACAACATAACACGTAAATTAGTTGTCATAATAATGTTCACCTAATTAATAAATGAGACGAGTTGAAACAAATTAGCTTTACCAACGTAAAAGTAGAGTTATGAGGAGGATAAAGGATATGATAAAATGGTGCATTACCCTGAAAATCAAAATTGTTTTGGTTTTTAGTCTATTCTTGTTTCCCTTAGGCTTATCGGCTCAAACTTCTTTCGACTATTGTTTTTCGATATACGACGCAGCGGTAGTTTGTAGCGATTCATCATACACATATATTCCCAGCCACTTAATTACAAATGAAGGCTTGGGAAATATCGATTTGGATGGTAAAATCGTTTTACAGGGAGACCTGATTAATAATTCCAACGGTTTTCTTTTTAATAATATTGAAGGAACTCCGAACGGGAATTTATACATGGTAAATATAAATGCACTCCAAGCCATTAAAGGAACTGCTTCTACTCATTTTGAGAACCTGACTCTTTCAGGATTCGAGAAAAATTTATTGATTACCGATTGCTCTATTTTGGGAACATTAACCCTTGATGCCAGGTTCAACCTAAATGAAAACAATTTTATTATCGACTCAAAAGATCAGGGAAGTATTAATTATGTGTCCGGACATATTCATAGTGAATCGTATCCTCCTGTTTATGGTACCATTCAGTGGAATATTGGCGATGCCCTTGGTAATTATTCCATTCCATTCGGTTCCGGGGCAAATAATTCAAACGATGTAAATCTTTCCTATTCCTCAATTTCTCCCGGCGATGCCTTCGGGTTTGTAAAATTTGCCACTTACCGAACTCCGGACTACACCAATTATCCGGTTCCTAATGGGGTAAACTCCTTGTCGCCATATAATAACATGAACTTAGTTGATCGTTTTTGGATTATTGAACCCAATTACAATAATCGGCCTGAAATAGAGCTTGGTTTTAGGTATAACTCAATGGATGTTGATAATCCCAATAAAATTAAAGAATCAACACTTAAGGCAATTCGTTTTAATTCGAATGGATTAACATGGAATGATTGGCTACCAACCTCAACAGCCGATGCCGATAATAATTTGGTGATTACCGGAGCTGTTCCCAAACAGTATTTTTACACAAACTGGACATTGGCAAGCGAAGATGCAGCCGGCGATATTTGGATTCCAAATGCTTTTACACCTGATAAAGACGAAAATTATACAAATGAAACCTTTGGTCCTGTAATCAACTTTCAATATGCCCGCTACGAATTTTACATTTATGATCGTTGGGGGGAGCTTGTTTTTAAAACCGAAAATATCGATAACCAATGGAATGGGACATATCTTAATAAGGTGGTGAAAGAAGATATTTTTACCTGGCTTATCATAATTACCAAAGAAAGTGGCAAAAAATATAAATATACTGGCACCGTTAACGTTATTTTATAAAATTATCGACAATGAAATATCTTATTAAAAAAAATAATATTGCTTTTATTATTCTAATACTAACTGTTTTTAGCGGATTTTCACAGAATGGTAAAGGTGTATTTATAGGCAGCTTAGCAAATCAAATGCCTCCTCACATGAATGCTGCATTGGAAGTGTATGCCAATGATAAGGGATTGCTTATTCCCCGTATGGATTCGGTGCAACGGCTGGCCCTTACTCCATCTGCAACCGATAGCAGAGCAAGTGGCCTTATGGTTTACGATACCGACAATAAATGCGTTTATGTTTGGCGAAAAGGATATAATGTAAACCCCACGGAATGCTGGTTCTCTTTGTGTAATTCCGATATGAGCATGACTCCAGGTCCTCAAGGGCTCCAAGGTCCTCAAGGAGATACCGGTGTTGCCGGTCCTCAAGGTCCTGCCGGTGCCGATGGCGTTGCCGGTACAGGTTTGGTTTACGAATGGCATGCCGACTCGCTGTGCGTTCGCGTGGATACCGCAGGTTCTTCCTTTACCTGCTATTGGTTGGGGAACCATTATCAATGGTCCGTTACGGGAGATTCTCTCTTTATTATTAATTCCATGGACACTGTTGTAAATAATTTAAGAGGCCCTCAAGGCATTCAAGGCGATACGGGAATTGCCGGTCCACAGGGCCCGGGTTTGGTTTACGAATGGCACAATGATTCTCTCTGTGTTCGGGTGGATACCTTAAATGCACCCTTTACCTGCTATTGGCTTGGCACACAATATCAATGGTCGGCAACGGGAGACTCGCTCATTGTGATAAATTCAGGGGATACCGTTGCCAGCAATATCCGCGGACCTCAAGGTATTACGGGATCCCAAGGCCTTGTCGGACACGGCTTAGCTTATGAATGGCACAACGATACTCTATGTATTCGTGTCGATACTATTGGCTCATCATTTACTTGCTATCCGTTGGGTTTAAAAATGGGTTGGTCTCAATTCGGAGATTCATTAATCGTATGGAATGCATTTGACACTATTGTAAGTAATGTCCGCGGAATTCAGGGAATACCCGGTGCCGATGGTATTAATGGTTCAAATGGATTGGACGGAGCACAAGGAGTTATTGGGCCAATGGGTCCTCCGGGTGCTCCGGGTCCAGCTGGACAAGATGGTGCAGATGGTGCTCCAGGACCTCCGGGACCTTCCGGTTGCTACAATCAGAACTATCTGATTAAAAATAATGGAACTGATCCTACTTGTTCTGAGATTTATGAAGATGACATTTATATGAATGTCGGACTAGGGACAAATGCACCTGCTACTAAATTAGACATTAACGGAAATATAGCACTCAGAGCAAACTCTCCGGCACAAATAACAACAGATATCAATAATTTTAGCATTGGAGCTAAATCGTTTATCCGGCTATCCAGTGATGCACCTCATAATATTACAGGAATTCAAGATGTTTCCGATGGACAAATCGTCATTCTTTGCAATGTAGGCACAAACAACATTATACTTCAGCATCAAAATACCGGAAGTAGTGCTGCCAATCGATTCCTGTTCAGCACAGGTGCCGATTTTACTCTTGGTTCCAACCATACGCTTACCATCATTTACGACGCAGTAACCGGTTGTTGGCGGGATATTTCCTACAGATAATAAGCTATTTACATTACCAGAAAAGTTCATCATCTCAGGTGAACTTTTTTTGTGTTTAGTCTATTTTAAACAAAAATTAGTTATATTTGCAACGATTAGCCTTAGGTTTTAGTCTTCAATTCAATAAAAACGCGAATATGAAACTGAAAAGCATAGTTGTTGTTGTTTTATTAATAGTGCAAACAACTATTATGGGGCAAATAACCATAACAACATCTATTACCCAAAACTATAATTGCGATGGAGTAGGATGTAATTATAGCGGCCCTTCAATTTTAATCAATGAGGTAATGCTACGGCCCTCTACTTTTGACGGATCAATCTATGGAGACGGTCCGGGCTTTGCAGCAAATACGAACTCGGGAGAATGGATAGAGCTTTATAATCCCGACCAATGTTATCCTAAGGATATTTCTGGTTTTTTGCTTGGAAATAATGCCCCGGATAGTGGCACCGATTATGCCGGTGGATTCGTTATTCCACCAAATACAATTGTCCCGAGTCGAGGGTTTTGTGTAGTTAGAGGAATAAATGCCACCCCTGTGCCTTCCGGTCTCCTTGTTCAAAATGGAGGAAACACTATAGAAATTATTGTAGATTCATCCAATTCATGTATCGGCGGAGGGCACCGGTTGTGGTTCCCGAATGCCGGTGGATGGTTTGCTTTTTACGATCAAAACGGAAATCCGCAGGATGCTATCTCATGGGCAGACATCTCAAATTCTTGTAGTTCATGTAATCCTTGCATTCCTCCATCAAGTTCTTGTGCATCCTTATTGCTTTCCTATGATGCAATTCCTGCAAGCATGAAAACATATATTTCAGCGAACATACCAACTTCGGGATATTCGTTTAACCGTATGCCCGATGGAGGAAGCTGGCAAATTTCCTCTCCCGGATTGCCCACATTAGGAACCTGCAACGGCACCTGTGTTCCGCCTGCAATTGTAACCTGCAATGGCACAGCTCAAGTATCTGCCAGTGGAGGAACACCTCCTTATTCATATTTCTGGAATGGAGGAAGCAGCCCGCTAAATGCTCTTGACAGCGGTTTGTGTTCAGGCACATATCTCGTTACCATAACCGATAATAACGGAGCTACTGCAACCGCTTCGGTAAACATTCCGAACTGGATACCAAGCTCCTCGTTTACGCTGAATCCCGATACTTTGTGCTCTAACAACACATCCATGGCAACATATACCGGGGATGTTTCCGATTCGGCAACTTTTTTATGGTCTTCCAATGATGCATCGATCGTTACAGGTACGGGCATTGGCCCGCATAATGTTTCTGCTTCCGTGCAAGGGAATCACAATGTTACGTTGGTCGTTTCGCAAAACGGATGTCAATCGCCACCCACTCAGCATAGTTTTTATATTTACTCCATTGGGGCTGCAATCACTACGGTTAACACTCCTAATTGTTACCAATCCGCAACAGGAGAACTGATTGCAGATGGCAATAATGGAATATCTCCTTATCACTACGAATGGAGCAATGGGGTTCTTAACTCAAACAATACAAATATTGCAGCCGGAAATTATATTGTTACCGTAACCGATGCAATTGGTTGTACCGCTTCGGCATCGGTTTTACTTGCCGATCAAACACCGATTATGTTTACATCTGTGGTCACCTCCGAAACTTGCTTTAATTCATGTGACGGATCCGTTGAAGCATCTGTTTCCGGATCAACACCTCCTTATACTTATCAATGGCAAAATAATTCATCAGTGACAAATTCAGCCACAAATTATTGCAGTGGGAACTATTCCGTTACAATAACCGATGCGAATCAATGTGTTTCCGTAAATAACTTTTCGGTGGCTCCTGTTGCAGAACTTTCGACATTGGCTGTGGCAAATCCATACACTGCAATAGCTCCTGCCGATATTCAGTTTTTGTACGACGGAGTGGGAGCCGTTACTTTTTACTGGCAATTTGGCGATGGATCAAGTTCTTCTCTTATGAATCCGCTGCATAACTATACCAATCCGGGGGTATATATTGTAACTCTTTTAGTTAACAACGGGCCACCAAATTTTTGCACCGATTCCGCAGTAGTTCAGGTCGAAATTGTTCCGCCGTCGAATGTTACTATTCCCAATGTGTTTACGCCAAATGACGATGGTGTAAACGATAGTTTTTACGCCTTGTCCGAAGGAATCAATCACGAATCAATGAATATATTCAATCGTTGGGGACGGCTAATTTTCAGTTCCGAAATTGTTTCCGAACCATGGACGGGAAAAGACAACCAAGGAACAGATGCTCCTGATGGCGTATATTTTTACATATACCACGCTAACGGGTTTGATAAAAAAGAGTATAATTTACATGGCTCCGTCACACTATTGAGATAATTGCTATTTTTGCATAAAAAAACGAATGATTGCCAAGCGGTTATTTCTTATTCGTCACGGCGAAACCAATTATAATATTGAAGGTATTGTTCAGGGTCGGCAAATTGACTCAGAATTGAATAGTGAAGGAATCAAACAACGCGATTTGTTGTGTAAAAGATTTGAACAAGAAGCTATTGACCATATCTATATAACGAGTTTAAAGCGAACTTTCCAAACCATGGAACCGCTTATACATAAAGGATTTGAGTTTAGCCGTGAACCGGATTTGGATGAGTTGAATTTCGGAAATATTGAAGGAAAGCTTATTTTTGATGAACATGGAAATTCAATATTAAAAGAGACACTCACCGCATGGCAAAAAGGCAAACTCAATCTTTCCTTTCCCGGAGGTGAATCGCCGCTTGATGCTCTCAGAAGAGTGCAACGGGGATTTGATGTGATCATGAGCAAAACGCACGAAAAACAGATAATCATTTGCCTCCATCAGCGAATTTTAAGAATTGTAATGTGCCACCTTCTTAATAAGCCATTAACGGAAATGGATCGGTTCCCTCACCACAACACAGGAGTTACTACCGTTGATTACGATTCGGACACACATCGTTATAAATTAATCGGACAGGATAGCGTAAAACACTTAAATTCGTTTTTATATTGATGAGCCGTTCCAAGCATTTTTTATTTATCTTTATTACTATTATGGGCGTGATTAGTATTGTTTTTGCAACTTATTTTTCATTTTTTTCGCATTGGTTTAATCCCGATGAATTACAACTTTTAAAAGCGAAAAAAGAACGGTTTTCTTCTCAGAATTATCCTATTTGGGGTCTTGATATTTCGCATCATAATGGCAAAATTGACTGGAGTAAAGTCGTGATAACAAAACCTCATTTTATATTTATCAAAGCTACTGAAGGAACGACTATCTTCGATCATGAGTTCGACTCCAATTGGGTATATTTAAAAAAACATAAAGTGACCAGAGGAGCTTATCATTTTTTTAGCTACAAATCGCTGGGAAAACTTCAAGCCCAGCATTTCATAGCCAATGTTCCGCTAACTAAGGGGGATTTGCCTCCTGTTCTGGATGTTGAATTTTGCCGAAAAATGCCTGCAAAAAAGAAAGTTACCAGAGAAATCTTGAATTGGATAGAAACGGTGGAAAAACATTATAAAGTAAAGCCTATTATTTATTGTCCTTGGCGGTTCTACAAACAATATTTAAAAGATAAAGTGAGCACCGATTACACACTATGGATTTGTGATTATAGAATGCCCCCGGACTCCTCCATCCATTGGAACTTCTGGCAGCACACCAACACTTTTAGCATTCCGGGAATAAATTTCTCTTTCGATCGCAATGTCTTTCGTTACGATAGCGTAGCATTCAACCAAATATTAATGAAATAAATATTTTCTCTAAACACCAATAAAATGGCAAAAATATACTTAAAATCAGAACAACAAAAAGTAATGAGTGCTCCGTTAGCAATAAAATGTCTTGAAGCAGAGCATATTGAAATAATACTAATCTCCCTGAAAAAAGGAGAACAAATTCCGGTACATAAAAACCCGTTTCAGGTAATCTTTTTTGTAAAATCAGGAAAAGGCATTTTAACGGTAGAAAACGAATCATTTATTCTTGAGCAAAATGAGTCGGCATTTGTTCCGGTATCTGAAAATCGCTCGTGGACTAATAATGAAAGCGAAACACTTGAATTATTGGTTATGAAATTATTAAGTGAAAAATTTTAAATTATATCTATAAGCTATAAAGAAAAAGCATCCGGAAAGTTCGGATGCTTTTTCTTTAATCTTTTTACTTTGCTTCGTAAAAGCACATTTTCGGCGATGTGATTTTCTCCTCTTTTTTTAACTCCTTAATCGCTTTGTCCACCTCTTTTTTATCAATTCCGGCTGCTTCGGCAATTTCTCCCGATTTTAGAGGCTTGCCGGCTAAACTCAATGTTTTGAGTACTTGTTCTTTTGTGTTCATATTTATATGTTTTGATTCATTTGTTAAACAGACTTTTTATCTTTTTGTTTTTACTTATGCACTATTTTGCTAACTTTACTCTCTAAAAAGGTATTGAATGACGGAAAGAAAAAAAAGACATCGGTTTATTGTTATATTTTCCCTCGTTTGGAGCGTTCTTTCGTTATTTTTTCAAATTGCAGCATTGTTTTTTTCCGAATTGTTGATGCAAACAACATTGGAATGGTTTTATCCCGAAGCATCAATTGTTTATCCTTTTCTTATCGCCTTTAGAGCAGAACTTTTATTACTTATTGTTATTAATATCACGTTGCTCTTGCTTTGGAAAAAAGAAATTGAAGGCAAACGTTTCTTATGGTTTATCGGCTTAAATTACGCCACAGTACTCCTTTTCGGCTTAGCCTGCTTAACCTTGATTGCCAATATTATTACGAAGTTACACGTTGTACAATACCTATAACTACAATGTGTTCATGCAATAGAATTTATTTTGCGTATGTTTCCGCCAACTTAAGCGCATTGTAAACATTCACCACTTTTCCGGATATGCTCAACTGCCCGAATTTAATTTTGGGGGCTTTCCCGCCTTCGCAAGGACGAAGCACTTTTTTGTCTGCAAAGCTTACGCCTGAAGCAATGATAACTTCTTTTACCTGTTTTGCCGTAAGAGTTGGATAATATGACCAAATCAAAGCAGCAACACCAGCTACAACAGGACTCGAAAAACTGGTTCCGCTGGCAATTTCATAAGCATTTTCGGGATACGTGGTATAGATATCTTCTCCAGGGGCAAAAATATCGACAGTGGTAGCTCCGTAATTTGAAAAGCTTGCCGGTAACTTCTTGTTCTTATACATCGTAGAGGCACCAACTTCAATAAAAGAAGGAATAATATTGCTGGTCTTGTTTATGTATGGTGAAGGATAGCTCATCGCAGAATCGTTACTTTTCGATTCATTTCCTGCAGCATGCACAAGAAGCACGTTATGAGCAACGGCATATTCCATAGCGTCCATGACCTCTTTTTTGTTGGGAGAATAATTTTTCCCAAAGCTCATGTTAATGATTTTAGCTCCGTTGTCGGTGGCATAACGAATAGCCAGAGCTACGTCTTTATCGCGTTCATCACCATCGGGAACCACAAGAATGGGCATTATTTTCACATTATCGGCAACCCCATTCATTCCAATATTGTTATTGCGTTTTGCAGCAATCAACCCAGCAACCATGGTCCCATGATCGGGGTGGCTCCCTTTTACATCATTGTTTCCATATCTTATATCCTTGAAATTATCAGGATCGTCGCCCACTGCTTTTCGGCTGTCACAATCGGGATTCAAGTCGTATTTAAGCTGATCTTCGAAGTAAGAGTATGCTGCTTGTAAAACAACCAAATTCATCCCGTGCTCCATGTTTTGCAGTAAAAAATCAGCAGATTGTTTTACCGATGAGCCTTCGGGTGCATTCATGGATCTCAAATCCTTAATAGTAAGTGTATCTTTTTTAAGATATTTTTTAACTTCTAGTGTCGATTCTTCCCAACTTTCAATGTTCTTTTTAATATTTTTGCACATTCTTTCTGCCAGATCATATTTGCTGGTAAAATCTTCTTTTACAACTTGAAAATATTTGTAGTCGGACTCCTCATCCGAAGTAATGGATGCTTTACTTCGATTGCCGAATTTTTTTCTTAGTCGGCCGTATTCACGAGCAAGTTCCAGATTTTCTTTATCAACACTTCCCTTTTTGCCTATACCTAAAAAGCTCCACCCGTGAATGTCGTCGATATAACCATTGTTGTCATCATCGATTCCATTGTCTGGAATCTCCTTGGTATTCGTCCAAATCACATCTTTCAGATCTTCGTGATAGATATCAACGCCACCATCGATTACGGCTACGATAATCGGAGTTGAGGCTTTCCCTTTCAATAGCTCATCGTAAGCCTTATCGGTGGAAACACCATTTTTCTTGTTCTTCTTAAGATCTGCGTTTTGCCAGTTTGCCTGTTTTTTTACTTGTTCGCTACTAGGAGTGCCCGATTGCGCGTTTAATACTATAGATTGCCATCCGAAAATAAGCAGGAGCAAAAAGAAAATTAAAAAATTTCGTTTCATAATGAATTTGTATCTGTGTTTGTTCGTTTATTTTTACCTGTTGTATCATGTTTGTACCTAAAAGTTATGGGGAGGACACCATTCACTCCCAAAACAACAATCAACCAGCAGCAGATCATTGTTTTTTGAAACTTTTACTCTTTATCGATTATACGTTTCCGCCAATTTAAGGGCATTATACACATTTGCAACTTTTCCGGATATGCTCAGCTGCCCGAATTTAATCTTTGGAGCCTTGCCATTGCGACAAGGGCGAAGCACTTTTTTGTCTGCAAAACTCACTCCTGACGCAATGATAATTTCTTTTACCTGCTTTGCCGTGAGGGTTGGATAGTACGACCAAATTAAAGCAGCAACACCAGCCATAATGGGACTCGAAAAACTGGTTCCGCTGGCAATTTCATAAGCATTTTCGGGATACGTGGTATAGATGTCTTCTCCAGGCGCAAAAATATCGACGGTAGTAGCACCGTAATTGGAAAAACTTGCAGGTAATTTTTTATTTTTGTAAATGGTGGAAGCTCCTATCTCAATAAATGAAGGTATGGCAGGACTTGTTTTATTCAAATATGCCGAAGGATAGTGCATTATCGTATCATTACTCAAAGCATCGTTTCCGGCAGCGTGTATTAAAAGCACATTATGTGCGGTTGCATACTCCATAGCTTCAAGCACCTCTTTTTTATTAGGAGAAAACTCTTTTCCAAAACTCATATTGATGATTTTAGCTCCGTTATCGGTAGCATAACGAATGGCCAAAGCTACGTCTTTGTCACGCTCGTCGCCATCAGGAACTACCACAAGCGGCATAATTTTTACATTATCGGCAACCCCGTTCATTCCAATATTATTATTGCGCTTTGCTGCAATTAACCCGGCTACCATAGTGCCATGAGAAGGACGACTTCCTTTTACATCATTGTTGCCATATTTTACATCATTAAAGTTATCCGGATCATCACCAACTTCTTTTCTGCTGGTGCAATCGGGATTTAGCTCGTATTTAACCTGTTTTTCAAAATATGAACAAATCCCATTTAAAATGTTAATGTTCATTCCTTTTTTCATGTTTGGTCTTAAAAAATCAACAGATCGTTTTACGGAAGAGCCATCTGGTATCTTAATTGATTTTATATCATCGTACGTAACGGTATCTTTTCTAAGATATTTTTTAACCTCTGCAACTGACTCGGTCCAGTCTTCCGACACTTTTTTGTAATATTTATACATACTTTCGGCAAAGTCATGTTTATTGGTAAATTTCTCTTTTACATATTGAAAATACTGGTACTCCGAAGACTCTTCCGAGGTAATGGAAGCTTTGCTTCGGCTACTGAATTTTTTACTAAGCCTTCCATATTCACGAGCAAGTTCAAGATTTTCGGCAACAATACTTCCTTTTTTACCAATGCCGATAAAATTCCATCCATGAATGTCGTCGATATAGCCGTTATTATCATCATCAATACCATTATCGGGAATTTCTTTCGTATTCGTCCAAATCACATCTTTCAGATCTTCGTGATAGATATCAACGCCGCCATCGATTACGGCCACGATAATCGGAGTTGAAATCTTTCCTTTCAATAATTCTTCGTAAGCTTTATCCGTGGATACGCCGTTTTTCTTGTTCTTTTTTAAGTCTTCATTATGCCAATTGGCAAACTTTTGAACTCTTTTATCTTTGTTTTCCGATTGCGCCTGCGAAGTAATACACTGAGAACCAACGAAAATAAAAAGAATTAAATAACTAAGTATTGTACGTCTCATGATTATTGTTTTTTTGTTAAATAATGATGCAAGTTACAATTTTCCAACGATTCACACAATTGTTTTTGTTGAACAATTAATTTTGCGAGATATAAATATATTATGACCCGTTTTGTAATGTTCGTTTATATCAAAACTAAGTTGCGTGAGATCTAAGACTTAGCAGAACAAAGTTTAAAATAGCCCCGTAATATTTCCATCGTCATCCACATCAATGCTTTCGGAAGATGGCACATTGGGAAGCCCCGGCATACGCATAATTGATCCCGCAATGGGGACGATGAATCCTGCTCCGGCAGCAATCTCGATATCGCGGATATTTACGATAAAATCCTTAGGCCGCCCAATTAATAACGGATTATCCGAAAGTGAGGTCTGTGTTTTCGCAATGCACACGGGTAATTTATCGAGACCCAACTCGGTGATTTGATCCAGCTTTTTGCGGGCAGCCAATGAATACTCAACATCTGCCGCTCCATACATTTTTGTAGCAATGGTTTTAATCTTTTCAGTAATCGGCATTTCGAAAGGATAAAGCGGCTTAAAACAGGTGGAACATTGATCGGCAGCATCAATTACCATTTTTGCCAGTTCAATTGCACCTTCGCCACCCTTCGCCCAAGAATCGTTAAGTGCCACTTTTACTCCTTGACGATTGCAATATGCCACTATGGCTGCAACTTCCTCGTCAACATCCGTGCTGAATTTATTGATGGCTACAATCGGGTTTAAATTAAAATATCGAAGGTTTTCGATGTGTTTATCCAAGTTTTCCAGCCCTTTCATCACTGCCCCAACATTAGGCTCGTTAATATCTTTTAGCTTTATCCCTCCATGATACTTTAACGCTCTAATCGTAGCTACAATTACGGATGCATTAGGCTTTAACCCTCCATACTGGCACTTAATATCGAGAAACTTTTCGGCTCCCAGTTCCGAAGCAAATCCAGCTTCAGTGACTACATATTCGGAAAGAGAAAGCCCCATTTTGGTTGCCACTAACGAATTGGTTCCCTGCGCGATATTTGCAAATGGACCACCGTGAATAATGGCAGGCGTGTTTTCCATCGTTTGCACTAAATTAGGTTTTATTGCATCTTTAAGCAATGCCGCCATAGCTCCATGAGCTTTTAAGTCACGGGCAAAAATCGGTTTTCGGTCAAAAGTAAAGCCGATAAAGATATTTCCCAACTTGGTTTTTAAGTCTCCCAAACTTTTAGAAAGGCAAAGAATCGCCATTACTTCGGAAGCTGCGGTGATATCGAATCCGCTTTCGCGGGGAATTCCATCAGCCATTCCACCTAGTCCAAGCACCATGTTCCGGAGCGAACGGTCGTTCATGTCCATCACGCGTTTCCACGTGATGGTGCGCGGGTCGATATTAAGCGAGTATTTCTTATTTTGTAAATTGTTATCAATCAGTGCAGCCAGCAGATTGTGCGCTTTTTCAATGGCCGATAAATCTCCGGTAAAGTGGAGGTTGATGTCCTCCATCGGTAACACTTGCGCCATGCCACCGCCGGCAGCTCCGCCCTTAACGCCAAAGACAGGGCCCAGCGAAGGTTCGCGCAAAACCACGGTGGCTTTTATTCCAAGTTTGTTCAATCCTTGAGCTAACCCGATTGAGGTGGTGGTTTTCCCTTCTCCGGCTGGCGTTGGAGTCATGGCCGTGACCAGCACTAATTTTGCCTTTTTTATTTTCTCTTCATCGATGAGTTTGAGAGGCAGTTTTGCTTTGTATTTTCCATATTGCTCAATATCATCTTCCGATATTTCTAATCCGGAAGCAATCTTTCGGATGGAAAGCATCGTCGCTTCACGGGCTAATTCAATGTCTGGTTTCATGTTCTTTTTCCGATTTATTTGATTATAACAACTTCGCAGAGAAATTGTTTTGAACCGAAAACCAGATAAGCATGGATATATGTAAAAAAGTGACCGGAGCAGATCACTTTTTAGAGCCACTCATGGGACTCGAACCCACGACCCTCGCATTACGAATGCGATGCTCTACCAGCTGAGCTAAAGTGGCGATTGGGTTGCAAAGTTAGTTATTTTTTCTAATACGTCAAAAAATAAATGAATATAAAGCAGGGCTGACGCATTAAAAAATCGACATATTACACATGAATATGTTGAATAAAAAATATTCATAAATAATTGACAATCAAGACTTAAAGTTTGTTTGTTTCAATAAATATTCGTATATTCATCTAATAATCAGATAGATATAAAATATGGCGGTTTTAGATTTAAAGTCATATTTTTGGAGCATGAAAGATCCAAGAATAGACAGACGCAAGGTTCATAAAATGGAGGATTTGATTTTCATCTCCATTGCTTGCATATTATGCGGAGGCGAGTCATGGTACGATATGGAACTCTATTGCAAGTTGAAATACGATTGGCTTAAAACTATTTTAGAACTTCCTGGAGGCATCCCATCACACGACACATTTAACCGGTTTTTCTCAGCTCTTGATCCAAAAGAATTTGAATCCTGTTTTATCAAGTGGACGAACTCGATAATGGAACGAACGGATGGCGAGGTGATTAGCATTGACGGTAAGACTATGCGTGGAACCAAAGGCGTTGATAAATCTGCAGTTCACATCGTGAGTGCGTGGGCTGATACAAATGAATTGGTTTTAGGTCAGGTTAAAACCGACCAAAAGAGCAATGAAATCACAGCAATTCCTGAATTGTTGAAAGTTTTATTGATCGAAAATTGCATTATTACCATTGATGCGATGGGTTGTCAGAAAAGTATTGCCGAACAAATAATCAGTCAAAAAGGAGACTATATACTGGCTGTTAAGGGCAATCATGGGAATTTGTTGCATGATATGGAAGACAGCTTTAAAATGTTGAAATCCGAAAGCATGTCGGAAGAGCTTGATATGGGACATGGCCGGGTAGAAACACGCAAATGTTCTGTAGCTACAGATTTTCAACTGGTTGAAAACCCACAGGATTGGATTGGGTTAAAGGCAATTGCCAAAATTGAAAGTGTGCGGTATTTTAAGGCGACTAAAAAAACCGAAAGTGATACGAGATATTATATTTGTTCAATTTCAGAATCTGAAAAAATAAACCGGGCAGTGAGAAGCCATTGGGGCGTTGAAAACAAGTTGCACTGGACTTTAGACATGACATTTAATGAAGATTATCAAAGGGCCAGAACAAAAAATGCAGCACAGAATCTCTCGATGTTAAACAAGATTTGCTTGAATATTTTAAAAAATGATTCGCTTAAGGCAAGCATAAAGGGAAAACGAAAAGCGGCGGGCTGGGAAAATTCATATTTATTGAAGTTGATAAAATTTTAATGCGTCAGCCCTGGAATATAAAGTATGCTATTTTCGCATTACGAATGCGATGCTCTACTCCCGAAAGAGTAAAATCTTTGATTTATTACTCTTTCGAGGATCCTCGAAAAATAAATCCGTCAATTGACGGATTTATTTTTCGGGACAGCTGAGCTAATAGTTCGACTAAGCTCACTACAAGCGTGGCAATTGAGGTGCAAAGCTAGAATATTTTTTTAAATACATCAAAAATTAGCGATATAAAAATAAAAACAATTACAAATTGATGGCAAAACTACGATTTGCGGGAGAGAATCAACCCCACAATCTCGCATTATAAGTGCAAAGTTGTCAAGGTCTGCTTAAAGGGCACCCGGTGGTTGCTCATCTTTCATCTCATAAACTTTAAAATTATCATCTGAGTATATCAATGGGTAATAATCTAAGGTATTGCTGATTTTATGCTTATCTAAGATTAAAAATGAAGCTCCGGATTTACGGAAGCAATTTAGTTCTTCTTTGTTTACTTTGTCGTTTTCGACGGTCCACCCTTTACGGTGAGCAAAATAAATTTCTTGAGGAGAATTCCCGCCATTGATCACAATCAACTTGTCTTTTGGAATGTTGTTTCGGGTAATTCCGTCCAAAGTTAAAAGATAATTTTCCTTATCTGCTATAAATAAATCAATATTGTTGATTTCCAATCCATTCCAACGATATTAAGAGGAGTATAATATAAGCATATTTTGTTGGAAATTTTGAAATTCCACAACCGGCAATCAACGCCATTACGGGAGCAAATGGGATGATATAATAGCTGTGTAGGGGAAAAACTGCTCCCGTTTTGAAGATAAAGATTAAAAAAGTGCCCGTAATGACCAAGATACCCGTTTTTAGATAATAATTCTTGCTTTTGAATAGAAAAAAACTTCCTACAAGAAAAAAAGCAAACGCAATATAAGAGCATAATGAATTAAAGTAAAATTTTTCAAAAAAATCAGGCATAAGAGGAAGAATTTCTTTTATCCCATCTTTTATCCCTTTTGGAAAATAGAGTTGGTAATGATATAAATCAAGTAAATAGGGAACCCAATAAAAATACCATATACCGACTACAGCAACACTGAGAGCAGTAGCAGCAAAAACGATTATTTTTGTTTTTAAGGAAATTTCCCTAGCAATTAATAGAACTGAAATCACAGATATAAGGCTTAACGCCGGAATTTTACAAAGCATGCCGAGTGTTGCAAACAAAAAATAGAGCATCAGTTTGAAAATTGCGCCTGTAGTAATGTACAGATAACCATAGTATAGGCCAATAATCACCAGTGCAACACTGAACGTATCGGGCATGATTTTCCTTGAAAAGGCAAACCAGATAGAGGATAAGAGTATAAGGGCAGCATTGAAAGCCACTTTTCTTGTGCATACTTTTTCCACAAGGAGATAAAAGTAATAAATCCCGATACTGGAAACGAGCAGGTTTATTAAACGTCCATACCAATGGGCATAACCAAAAATAGACGAAACAAGATAAATCAGGGAATTGTAAAAAGGGAATTCGGAGCCGATAATGCCAGTTTGGTTTCCCGCCATATCAATTTGGGGATATAGCATGTTCGCATTTCCTTCTAAAAAATTCCGGGCAATCATATTTGTTAATGCTTGTCGCCAATTATGCCCGAGTTCTAGTGGCGCATTTGTAATTCCAATTAGCCGTAGCATAAAAAAAGAACAATCCAAAATCGGATGTCGCTGAAGATCGGTATGAGCTTGCCTTTTTGATTCATTAATTACCTACACCCTCCCCTTATAGATCAAGAAAATTACCGACTGCATGATGGAGGCAAACGATAACAGGATGTCTAATTCTGAAAAGTTCATTATTATATGCTTTTGGGTTACATCCCCCGTTTTTTGCCGGTCATTTTAGTGAGGTCTATTTTCATCACTTTTACATTCTTAAGTGCAGGCAATGAATAAGAAAAGTCTTCTTTCCCGGAATATTTTTTCATAAACAGGTTTAAACAATGTTCCTTATCCCTCAAGTCTTCCAGATATTCCACCGATCCCCAAGCAATTACGCTATTAAAGAGCATTCCCCAACTACAGGCCACTTTTTCGTGTTGAAAGTACATCTTGTGGTCGGTGGAAAACGAGATGCACACTTGATTATTTTTCTCCAATATCGAAATCTTCTTTCCTTCCGGGGCCGAATGTAAATATAGTGATTCCCCCTCGCGGGCAAAATTAAAGGGCAAAACGTATGGCACGTTGTTTTCTGACATTCCGACGTAACAGACGTCACAAGAATCAATGATTCTTATCATTTCCATCTTATCATTAATAGGTTGGCTATTCATATTTTTTAAAATTCCTGATTATTTAAATCGTCATTTTCTTTGTCTATTCGAGTATGGTTCTCTTGGCGGTTGATCCTTATTATTTTAGCATTACCAATAGCATCTAAAATTGCAGTAACAATGCTAAGTATTATACTAAAAGCTACTGCCCACCAAAATCCGTCCACTTTAAATCCATCCACGATGCTACTCGCTAGAAGAATAATCCCGGCATTGATAACCAACAAGAAAAAACCAAAACTAAAGATGGTTACGGGAATGGAAAAAAAGACCAATACGGGTTTAATAAAGCTATTAAGGAGTGAAAGAACAAATGCCACTATTAGTGCATTAATATATTTTGGTTCGCCGATATGAACTCCACCTAAAAGCCATGCGGTAATAGCCACTGCAAACGATGATATTACGATGCGAATAATATATCTTCCTATTTTTCCTGTTAAATCGTTACTCATTGTGATTAATTTTTGGATAAAAATACAAATAATTGTTGAGGCAAGATTACAAGTCGTCAAAATTTACTGAAAAAAGAAATTCATAACGTTCTCTATTCTCTTTTAAAATATTAACATACCGAAACCCTATGCTAACGGGAGCCACCAGCCTCAACCAATAACTATCGAAAAGCATTTCGTACCCTATAGAACCGTATTCCTGTTTGCTTCTCGATCCTATAGATAAGTAATCGGCATATAAGGTTCCCCGCATTCGTTTCAAGTATAACAATGAACCGATAGACATGTCGGGATAGGCAATTGGAAATCTGTAATTAATTGAAGCTGAGGCCGCATTATTTGTGACAGAACCAACATATCCGCGAGGATACGACAACAAGGTACTGTAATATAAGTTTCCCTTTGTTAATTTTTGAATACCTCCATAAAGCTGTATTCCATGATTTCTAAAGATTCCGGGAAGATAAACAACACTTTCGGCTGAAGCAATGGTTCCTGCTTTTACTTCTCCAAATATATCTGTTTTGTAGTTTAATTCTACAGTATAGCCGAAAGATGGCTGTAATGACTGATATGCTTTTCTCTTGAGAATCCCATGATACATCCGGAGTTGAATTGCCCCCAGATTACCGGTCATAAAATTTTCCGGTGTGGATGCGGTTGGCGAATAATTTGTCGCTGCTAATCCAACACTTGCATAGTTTTGGATAAAACACGATGGCTTCTGATACACCAATGGGATCTGAAATGTTAAAGAATAATCCGATTGATTCCATGTATATGATGTTCTTGTATTGTCGGAACCATTATTCTCTATACTTTTCATGGTATTTTTAGCACCGGCATAGATTTCGGCAAACCAACCTGTATAGGCATAGTTTGTATAATATGTTATGTTTTTTTCTGCAGTGGAATAAGACAATCCTGCAGTTAATATTGAACTGGACAAATTGTTTTGAGAAGAAATAGAAAAACCGGGATTTATTTCATTGTCGGTACTAATTGAAACAGGTCCCCAACTATGAATGTTCAGCAGATGTGCCATTTTTTTATACGGCTTAGAAGTATATGTAGTGTCTGCAATCTCCGGAAAATTCAACGCAGCACTATCATATCGGTTGAGATACGAAAATTCATCCTTTGAAAATGGCAAAAAGAGATCAATGGATTTTGGGTTTGAGGTCTGATAAACGGCATACAGCTTATTTCCATTGGCGGTCACCTCACTGCATATCAATTTGTTCGATGGAGCCATCTGTGCCGACTCTATGTCGAAAGGTCGGGTCGCAATGATGTTAGCGTTTCCATCACTAAGCGATATGGTACAAACCGGGGTATTGCCTTTCCATGAAGCAGTCACCAATGCGTCATTGCCCACAACCTGCCAAAGTAAAAAATCGTTAAAAGCAGGCTGCGTAATGGGTTGCCATTGCTCACCGGCCAACGAATATCTACAAAGTTGTTTCCCCTTATCCGAAAGAATTATGGCTACAATTGCCGTATCTTTTTCACACCATTGGGGCTGCATTACAATTTCGTTACCGGGAGGAAAAATTTCTTTCTCGATATGGCCATCCATCAAAAGAATTTGAATGATATTGCGGTCGGTTAATGTCTGTTTAACAGCAACAAATTTTTTGGCATCATGCGATAAGGATGGATATTGCAAGCGACTTTCAGGAATGATAACCGTTCGTTTTTTGGTGGTAATATCAAATTTTACAATAGCAATCCATGAACTTAAATTCCATCGGGGATGATAATGGTTTTCTGACCAAAGCACAATTCCTTTTCTAGCGCTAATACTTTTAGGAACAATGATGCTGTTTTCCGATAATCTTTTTTTCTTTGCCGTTTTGTAATAGCACCACTTGCGGAATTTTATTCATTTGCTTCTTCACCGCAATTAAAGTGGTGTCATTAATGATGGCAAACGATTGATAATTGCTGTATCTTTTAGTTTTCGGCACCAGGGTGTCGGCATCGTTTATCTGAGTATTTGCAATTCGTTGCGCTTCTTTTTCTGCCAGTTGGCTCATGGTCTCCTTATAGAATTTTGCAATACTAAGATCTGTTTGACACTTAAAGGATCTGAAAAAAGGATTTGGAATAAATGGGTTAAAAGCTGTTTTTTCCAGATTATTTATCCAGAAATTCGGGCCGAATCGTTTTATAGATTCTTTGACCAATACGAACCCCTGCTCATATTGATCGGCTACCGGGACTTTGAATGAACCAAAAAGCGCTTTATTGTAATGCTCAACCCCTCTTGACCATAAAGTGGACCTCAATTCGGAAGTGGAAATTGGGGTTCGCCCGCGACCGCTTTTTGAAAGCAGAGTCTCCGTAAGTACGGCATCACCTTCAAAATACCACGATGGGATATATATACCCATGATTCCGCCCGATAATTTGTTCTCCCAAAAGATAATATAACAAACGGGAAGTAGAGGCGTTGAGTTTGTCCATCTGGCAAATATGACGCATTTCGTGAATTATCAGTTGATCCATCCATGGTTGCGCGTAACTTGTACCGGACTGTAATGTATATAGCTCTATTCGCCTAGGAGCGTAGCTTGTAACACCATTTGATTCAATGGTTCTATTGTGAATAATCAATGTGGTTTTTCGGGGGGTCATGTTCAACGATTTGCCAATTCGAACATAAAGGACCTCAAGATTAGTGACTATCTTTTTAGCTTCCGATTGATATTCTTTCGGGTATATTAGCCTATAATGCTCGGATTCTATTTTTTCCCACCGAACAGAAGCAGGATCGACACCAATGGAATAAAATTGTGCTTTTAATTGGATTGAAACCCAAAGTAAAAAATATGATCAACCACAGATAAACTGACTTTATTTTTAATATTGAGGGAAAGCCTGCTTGATTCATGCCCTGTTTTTCTGTTGGTTTTGTATTTTTCAAAGATACAAAATAATTTGAATTGAATTGTATAGTAGTAAAAACGGTGTCCCAGACTAAAATTCTGCCCAGAACAGGACGGAGGAATGGGCGGTTTTGCATCGAACGAGGGAAACTTCTCCCCCTAAAAAACGGTTGAAAGCTGTTGTTTTGCGTGAAGGATAGAAGCGGAAATCCCTAGTGATCAGATGACTTAGAGTCATCCGATCACTAATAAATTAAGACGAGAACACACCCAAATTATAAAAAAAGCGGCTACAAAAAATTGCAGCCGTCTAGTATTCAGATATTCAAATTTTAACTATTCATGTTTGATAAGAAATCATCGTTGTCTTTCGAGAATTTCATCCGATCTTTGATGAATTCCATGGCTTCGGTCGTGTTCATGTCTGCGAGATGATTGCGGAGAATCCACAAACGTTGCAGGGTATCGCGATTATGCAATAAGTCATCGCGGCGTGTGCTCGAAGAAACGATATCAACTGCAGGATAAATGCGTTTATTCGACAATCTGCGATCGAGTTGTAATTCCATGTTACCGGTGCCTTTAAATTCCTCAAAGATTACTTCATCCATTTTTGAACCGGTATCGGTAAGAGCGGTGGCGATAATAGTAAGCGAACCGCCATTTTCAATTTTACGTGCGGCACCAAAGAAGCGTTTTGGTTTTTGCAAAGCGTTGGCTTCAACCCCTCCCGAAAGCACCTTACCGGAAGCAGGAGCCACGGTATTGTGAGCACGAGCTAAGCGAGTAATGGAGTCGAGTAGAATACATACATCGTGGCCACATTCCACCAATCGTTTAGCTTTTTCGAGCACGATATTGGAGATTTTTACGTGACGGTCGGCCGGTTCATCAAAGGTAGAAGCCACTACTTCCGCTTTCACGCTACGTTCCATATCGGTAACCTCCTCGGGTCGTTCGTCAATCAGAAGAACAATTAAGTAAACTTCCGGATGATTGTATGCAATTGCATTTGCAATCTCTTTCAGCAACATGGTTTTCCCTGTTTTCGGTTGTGCCACAATCAATCCTCGTTGTCCTTTCCCAATAGGAGCAAACAAATCGATGACTCTGGAAGATAAAGTTTCATTGGGATGTCCGGTGAGATTTAATTTCTCGTCGGGAAATAACGGTGTTAAAAAATCAAAAGGTACCCTATCGCGAACTTCTTCCGGTAAACGACCATTTAACATTTCAACTTTTACCAGTGGAAAATACTTTTCTCCTTCTTTAGGCGGACGAACAATTCCTCTTACGGTATCCCCCGTTTTTAGCCCGAACAGCTTAATTTGCGATTGCGAAACATATACATCATCCGGAGAGCTTAAATACATGTAGTCCGACGATCGTAAAAATCCATACCCTTCGTTAATAATTTCAAGAACTCCTTCGCAAAACACGGTTCCGTCGAATTCAATCTGTGGCTCCGGTTGCTTTTCAATAGGTTTTTCAACGACTTTTTCGGGTTCTTCAAGCTTTGGCTGTTGTTCATTAACCATGTTTGCCGCCGCAGGCTGGTGATTCGAAGTATTGTTTTTATTCTCGTTGTAAGGTTTCCGATCCTGATTTTTGTTTTTGTTTTTATCCCATCTGTTTTGCTTTTGCATGGGATTTGGCTTTTGTTCCGGCTTGATTTCTTCCTTAATCACATCACTTATAAGATCGTTTGTGGCTTCCGGTGTGGCAGGGTAAGCAATCATCAGATTGTTGTCGTCAAGAATAGAATCTATTTTGTCTATTATTTTATGAACAGAAGAAGCCTCTTGTTCCTGAGGAACATCAGAAAGCTGAATATCATCCGTAATATAATCGGGTAAATCGTTAACATAAGAAGGTTCGCTGTAATCAACAGTATCATCTATAATAATATCGTCCAATAAGATTTTCTTCTTTTCAAATTCAATGGGTTGTTTTTTCGGTTCTTCCTTCTTCGGTTGCTGGCTGGGTGTGTTTTTCATTGAATTATCTTTTTGAAATTTTTGGTTGGGTTGATGAGGTTGACGATTTTTTTGAGCGTTATGCCCTTGGTTTTGCCGGTTTTCCTTTTTAAATGGAGTATTTGTTTGCTTGCTTTCTTGCATTTCTGGTTTTGCAGAAATAATTTTAGGCGTTAACGGCACCGTTTCATCGATAATCGAAGGATCTTTGGGTGCCAGAACTTTAACGGGATTGGACTCCGTTTTCGAAATATTTGACGATGCAATAGGCTTTTTTTCTATTTTTCGTACGCGCTTACGAGGAATATTTTGGCGTTCCTGGTCGATGATTTCCTGCGTCGGATTCATAGCCTGATGATCGAGAATTTTATAGACTAAATCTTGTTTTGAGAGTTTTGATGCTTTAGGTATACTTAATCCTTCGGCTATCTCAATTAATTCCGAGAGTAATTTCTCGTTTAATGAATTAATGCTGTGCATAAATGTTTTTTTTGTAAAGACTAAATAGTTTTTTTGAAATTAGAGATCAAATATTAACATGATTTGTGTTGAACGACAAATAGGGCTGGTCGTGATTTGAATTGCAATATCGTTGTTTTTAGCGGGAGAAACAATTATATTGCTTGCAAAGATAATTGTTTTTCTTAAAAAAAAAATAGTTTGAGTGTTTTTTTTTATTTTTTATTCCGTAAAACTCATTTTTTTACACACTCTTGTTTATTATTACTACTCCTAATTGTTTTATATATTTGATAATTAAAGTTTTATCATTTTATAGTGAGATAAAGTTTATGTTGTAATTAATTATAACACGATTATTCGAAATTTGTTCAATCAATTACAAAAAACTTGAAATATTATTTATTCATCTTTCGACCCGAAAAATCCCGGGCTTAATACAAATCGTATCATTGCCGATTCGTGAAATTTGAATGCATCATACCCTTCCAGATTTATTTGCTGGTAATATAGTGATGCCAATAACTCCATGGAAACAAAATTGCCAAACATAAATTTTACGCCTCCGTCAACATACCCGCCAAATCCGATTCCCCCCTGCTTAACTTCGTACTCTTGCGTATTGCTATTGGGAACATAGGTGCCTGAGTAGATATTCACTAAATTATAAACATGATCTTCTACCGATATTTTTGATTCTTTTACAATGGTATTGGTAAATACGGCACCCAGCTCGAAAAACGGTCGTATTTTACGATCTGTATTTAATGTCCGTACCACTCCCGCCTGAATATTCGTGCGGGTTTCTATTCCCCAAATAGGGTACTGCAAATAGCTGTGGCTTTCGTTGTCGAATGACGGAAAGACCTCAAAGGTGAAAAAATCTTTGGCTGTAAGCTTGGCAAAGTTAAATTCCAGATTAAAGGCCCACCCGGGATTAAAATTATACCGGGCTCCGAATCCGACATGCATTGTAGTGCTGTACTTCATATTCGAGGGCAGTTCACTAAGCATAAATGAATCTCGGTTAACAGTCTCCATCAGAATGTTTTTAATTTCGTCGTTCCAATAAGTATTGCCGAGAACATAGTTAATATTGTTGACATTGTTTTTATTGCCATTATAAAATGATGCCTGATATTTATTACCCCAGTAAGCACCGAAATTACCGATTAATTCCCATCCTTTCGGCCCCTCCGGTCTTTTGTCCGTGTTAAACGACAAGGCTGTGGTATCGGGGGAAAATGCTTGTAAACTAAATAAAATTGAGCAAAGAAAAACAGTAAGGAATATATTTCTTTTCATTGTTGTTGAGTAAAATTTATTCAAAAGTATAAAAAAAATCAAACCAATCGCTCACGAAGACAATTCAATAGAAAAAATATAACTTTTTATTTGGATGATATTTAAAAAATGTTGTATATTTGCACTCGCATTTGGCCCCGTAGCTCAACTGAATAGAGTATCTGACTACGGATCAGAAGGTTCCAGGTTTGAATCCTGGCGGGGTCACCAAAAAGAGAATTGAGAGATTCTCTTTTTTTGTATAAAGTATTTTGATATGAAATATTTTGTTTACGTAATACAGAGCCTGAAAAATGGTCAATTATACAAGGGTATGACCGCCAATGTTGAGATTAGATTGAATGAGCATAACACAGGTCGAAGTTTTTCTACGAAATTTGGCATCCCTTGGGAATTGGTTTATGTAGAAGAGTTTGAAGATGGCCTTTCGGCACGCAAGCATGAGAAATATTTGAAATCGGGAAGAGGAAGAGAGTTTCTGAAAAACAAGTTGAACGGGTTGGAATAGAGTATCTGACAACGGCTCAGAAGCCTGCCTTCGGCAGATAAAGTTCCAGGTTTGAATTTTTACCTGCCTATTTTATTGACTATAAGCAATGATTGGGATAGGCAGGCCTGGCGGGGTCACCAAAAAGAGAGTTGAGAGATTCTCTTTTTTTTGTTCCAAAATTGAATTAAGTATATTTGGGCGTTTCTTAGTATTTTTTTATATTTGCTGGGTCAATAAGCATCATGAATTCAAAACCGTAAAATCAAAATAGATGAAATCAAAAAATGCATTTTTATTATTGTTTATGTTGATAAGTTTATGTCTTAATGTTTCTGCGCAATCTGGAGCAAATGATCCCTCTTTTAATCCTATGGATCAAGGTTTTGGCATAGGCGATGGTCCAAATCATGACGTTCACTCCATGGCTGTTCAAAATGATGGGAAAATTATTATTGGTGGGTGCTTTACTTCGTACAATGAAACTTCGCGAAATTGCATAGCCCGCCTTAATAGTAATGGATACATAGATACGACATTTTATTCAGGTACAGGAATAGAAGGAAATTCAACAGGAACAATAAATACCAGTGTAAACTCAATTGCAATTCAAAATGATGGAAAAATCATTCTTGGAGGCGATTATCTTACATATAATGGAGTGCCCAGAAACAATATTACTCGCCTAAAGACCGATGGTAGTTTGGATACTGCATTTATTGTTGGTTCTGGTGCTAATAATGTTATTTTCGGTGTTGCCATACAAAGTAATGGAAAAATTTTAATAGTAGGATCGTTTACTACATATAATGGTGCAGCCAGAAACAGAATTGCCCGTTTAAACAATGACGGGAGTTTGGATACTACATTTAATTCTGCTACCGGAGCAAATGGAGTTGTTAACGCTGTAGTCGTACAAAGCGATGGGAAAATATTAATTGGAGGTGATTTTACAACATACAATGGGATAACGAAAAATCGTATCGCCCGATTAAATACCGATGGCAGTATTGATGAAACTTTTAACATCGGAACGGGGTTTGCATCCGCAGTTAACACATTGGCGATACAAAGCGATGGAAAAATCATAGTTGGTGGAGTTTTTTGGTATTTTAACGGAGTTTATACGAATGCTCTAGGTATTGCTCGTTTAAATAATGACGGAACCCGTGATTTGTCTTTCAGCCCTCATAATTATGGAATAGGTACCGTAATACGATCATTTTCCATACAAAGTGATGGTAAAATAATTATGGCTGGTGCATTTGGTACATCTGACAATTGGATAACACGTATGAATCAAGATGGTTCTAATGATCTGACATTTTCGGTGGAAAATAATGTAGCAACAAACCATATTTATACTACTGCCATCTTGAGCGATGGTAAAATACTCATAGGTGGAGAATTCAATAATCCACATCAAAGCAAAAAAAAGTATTTTTGCCGATTAACTCCTGATGGAGCCATAGATCAAACATTCAATGTGGGCACAGGCGCCAATGGCTGTGTATATTCCACTGTGGTGCAAAGCAATGGAAGAATTGTGATAGGGGGACTATTCCCTAATTACAATGGTTCATCAGTAAGTCGAATGGCCTTGCTTAATACAAATGGAAGTATTGCTTTTGGAGCAGGGTTAATAGACGGTAATATTTGGTCTACAGCTACACAAAATGACGGAAAAATTATTATCGCCGATCTTGTTAAATACAATGGGACAGCAATTAATAGAATCTGTCGTTTGAATGTTGATGGGAGTATAGATCCAACATTTAATGTAGGCACACAATCAAATGGTTCTGTAAATTGCATCAGCTTGCAAGTTGACGGTAAAATTATTATTGGGGGAGAATTTACATCTTTCAACGGAATAACAAAGAATCATATTGCTCGTCTTAATACAAATGGAAGTATCGATACTGCTTTTTATGCTGCAGTAGATGGTAAAGTTTCTTTAATATCAATTCAAAGTGATCAAAGAATTATTATTGGAGGTGAGTTTTCCCAGCACAGCCTTCGTTTATTGACTGACGGAACGATTGATACTACTTATCGTCCAAGTTTTAGTAATAACCCTTATAATAGTTTGAGCGATGTCCATTCTATTGTAATACAAGCTGATGGCAAAATTATTATGGGGGGAGATTTTTTTATGAGTGGGAATAAGCGCATTGTGCGTCTAAATACTTTTGGAAAGATTGATTCGACATTTAATACAGGTTCTGGAGCAAATGCGGCTATTAACTCAATTGGGTTGCAACAGGATGGTAAGGTCATTATTGGTGGAGATTTCACAACTTTTAATGGAGTGGCAATAAACCATATAGTTCGACTCAATGTTAATGGAACCATTGATACAACTTTTAATGTTGGAATAGGGGCAAATGCTACAATTCAATCAATTTCGATGCAGAGTGACAAGAAAATAATAATCGGAGGTGATTTTACTTCGTATAATGGAATAGGGAGGAATAGAGTTGCAAGAATAATTAATGATTACTTAAGTTTTATGGTTCAACCCACCAATAAACAATTATGCTTATTGGACATAGATAGTACAAATTTTAGTGTTGTATCCAGTGGTAGTGGGGTGAATTATCAATGGCAGGTATCTACTGATGGAGGGGCAACATATACAGATATAATATTAGCAGGCAACAATCCAACGTATAGCGGATACAATTCTAATATACTCAAATTAACCAACATTGTTCAGTCGAATAATGGTTATGTTTATAAATGCATTGCTTCAAATGGTAGTTTTCAAAGTGTTAATTCAAATCCCGCAACATTATTTTGCAATTTTACAGTTCCCTCTCAGCCTTCTTATATAACTGGAAGTTCAACTCAGTGTTTCGGAAATACGGGAATCGCATATAGTGTAACCAATGTTCCAGGAACTACATATACATGGACAGTTCCTATAGGATGGACAATTACTTCAGGACAGGGAACCAACAGAATAACTGCGACAGCAGGATCTGCTTCTGGAATAATCAGTGTTGTTCCAAGCAATGGTTGTGGAGAAGGCGATATTCGGATTTTGGCAGCAACAACATACTCTGTTCCGGCTCAAGCACCCAGAATTCATGGTGACACTTTGGTTTGCCATGGAATAACCAGCTTGACCTACAGTGTTGATAGTATTGCAAATGCAACTAGTTATTCATGGTCTGTGCCTTTAACGTGGACAATAGCATCTGGACAGGGAACAAAAAGCATAACCGTTACTTCAAATAATAATTCTTCCGGAGTTATAGAAGTAACACCCCGAAATAGCTGTGGATATGGAACTTTAAAAACTTTATCAGTGTCAAGGATATCATCGGTTCCAAATATCTCATCAGTACCCTCTGGCAATACATCTGTGTGTGCACATACAGGAAATTATACTTATAGTGTTCCAAATATTAACAATACATCCTTCAATTGGACTATCCCTGAAGATTGGGCTATTGATTCAGGACAAGGTACTAATAGCATTACTGTATCTATAGGATCGACCTCAGGTCTTATTAGTGTTACACCAACCAATGTTTGTGGTAATGGGAATCCTTCTGTAAAATATGTAAATGTATATTCATTGCCTGAAACTCCAAATGCAATATCTGGTCTTGAAAATGTATGTCAAGGACAAAATGCTGTTACATATACAATGACTGCAAATACTTATGCCGATTCATATATCTGGACATTACCAAACGGTGCAACAGGATCAAGTTCTTCTAACACCATTTCCATAGATTATGGAACAAGTGCCGTTTCAGGAAATATTACCCTAAAAGGTCATAATATATGCGGTGATAGTCAAGCTTCAACTTTGGCGATTACGGTAAACCCAATAGTAACATCAAATACTAACAAAACAATATGCTCTTCATTATTGCCGTACTTATGGAATGGATTAACTTTTGATACAGCGGGAACGCAAACATCAACATTGATGTCATCTACGGGGTGTGATTCGTTAGCGACATTGAATTTATTTGTAAATCCAACGTCAAATTTAACTACTAATATTGTTATTTGTTCGGAAGAACTGCCCTATATATGGAATGGTTTGACATTTACAACTGCAGGTTCTCAATCGGTTACATTTATTTCCGCAGTTGGTTGCGATAGTACGATAACTCTTAATTTGACGATTGATTCTGTTGATGTTTCTATAACTCAACAATCAAATATTCTAACAGCAAATGCAACACCAGCAACCTATCAATGGCTTGATTGTAATAATGAGAATACCCCTATTTACGGAGCAACTGCACAAAGTTATACGGCCACGGCCAATGGAAAATATGCTGTAATTGTAACACAGGGCTTGTGTTCCGATACTTCTGCATGTATACAAATTGAAGGTGTTGGAATTGCACTTGAAAATTTGCAAAGCATTAATCTTTATCCTAACCCAGTCTCTAATGAGTTAATCATTGAAGTTAAGGGGAATAAAGAACTATTCAATTTTGAGATATTAAATACCATTGGCCAGATTGTTTCTAAAGGTAGTTTTGAGGAAAAGATTACAATACAGACATCAAATTTTACTTCTGGTTTTTATCTGGTTAAACTTGAAAACGGTAATGCTTTTGAATTTAAGAAAATTATTAAAGAATAAACATACAAAATGTCATGAGTATAAATTTACTTATTGTCGATCACTAAAAAGAGAGTTTTAACAGCTCTCTTTTTTTGTCCAAAAATTTAAAGGAAACCCCAATTACAAACTGTAATAGCAGCCCACATTCAATCCATAATTCCAAAGATATCCGGTTACGGGCATGTCAATAATTTTAAGCACCCCATACCTTATCGTGGGCTCGGCTCTTAAGTCCATTTTGGGAGTGATCTTCCAGTCGATGCCAAAACTAACTGTAGGGGAAAGGTTTATGATGTTGTAGCTAAAGTAGGATGAATAATCTTTCTGCTTTGTAGAACCACCGATATATGTGTAAACAACAGTTTTCGTTTCAGCAATAAACAAGTTAACCGCAATCCCTGCACTGGTAATAAAACGCACCTTTCTTTTGCCGAAAGTAAAATTTGCTTTAACCGGAACCTCTAAATAATAATCAGAATAGATATATTTTGACTTAGTCGGAGCTTTGGTGTCGCTCGATTCCGGACTGATAACTCCGGTTACAGGATCGATTTGATCCCCATATATTAAATCCATTGTTTCCGTTTGATACCCTTTATTCGAAAATTGAAGTCCAGTTTCAAAGCTAATATTTCTTTTCAGACTGTAAACAACATTTAGTCCTGTAGTATATCCGAATTTGGGAATTTCAGATTCATTTCTCCAATCGATTATTCCATCAACGATTGATTCTCCGTTATTGTTTGCAAGTGTCCGATAACAAACATCAGAGGAAAAATTCACCCCCAATTGAAACTTTTTATATCCAATAGAGGGAACCTCTTGACTGTAAGTATTGATAACCAGAAAGCAAACGACTAGTGATGCGAATCTTTTCATTTTTGTGATTTTTTAATGTGGAATATGGGCAAAGATAATAATTTTTTATCAATAGATAAATAGGATGAGATTGTTGCAAAAGTCCAAAATCAAGGCTTTTGAAATATTTATACACGGAGTTTACTCTTGTAAATGAGTAGTTTAAATATTCCATTTAACGCAGGGTTTGGTGTTTTGCAACGGTCTCAGGATGATGTTTTTTCAGAACTTTACAATTTTTGCCAAAATATCGTTCCTCTGGAACTCCTAACTTTGTCAACTTGTAACTTGTTTTACTCGGTTTACCTGTTTCACTTGTCTACTCGTAACTTTGTCAACTCGTAACTCTTGAACCCTTCCGGCTTTTCCCTTTATAGACTTTATAAACTTTCTACTTCACAGACTTTATAGCCTTTCGCCTTTCATCCTTTACAGACTAATCAAGACTTCCTCCATCACTTTAATTGCTTCAATAATCGATGGGATATTTGCAATGGTTATACTCAACTTTTCGTTTTGCTGCTTCATTTTACAGGTCTGCGGATGGTTTTGCACATAATTCAACACCTTAGCGAAATGTTCCGAAGAAAAATAATCGGAATGCGGATCGGAGATAAAATGGATGATAAGTTTATTGTTTTTCAGAGATAATTTTTCAAAACCAATATTTCTAGCCATCTTTCGCAATTTTATCGACAAAATCAGTTCGCGGGTAGATTCCGGAATCTGTCCGAACATATCAATCATCTTTTTGCTGAAATTAGCTAATTGGTCGTCATTTTCTATGCTGTCGAGTTCTTTGTACAGCGATAATCGCTCGCTGATATTGGAAACATAAGAATCGGGAATAAGCAGTTCCATATCGGTATCGATCAGACAATCGGCAGGCAAGACATCTGCGGGTTGCTCGGCATAGAGCGATTTAAACTCTTTCGATTTAAGCTCACGAATGGCCTCGTCGATAATCCGTTGGTACATCTCGTATCCGATATCGGAGATAAATCCGCTTTGTTCGCCACCCAACAAGTCGCCGGCACCACGGATATCAAGGTCTCGAAGGGCAATATTGAAACCACTACCAAGATCGGAGAAATCTTCGAGTGCTTTTAGTCTTCTACGGGCTTCGGGAGTGAGCACCATTTTAGGAGGAGTAAGCAGAAAACAAAATGCCTTCTTATTATTTCTTCCCACGCGGCCGCGTAATTGGTGCAAATCGCTAAGCCCATAATTTTGTGCTTCGTTGATAATAATGGTGTTCGCATTTGGAATATCCAAACCCGATTCCACGATGGTAGTACTTACCAATACATCAAAATTGCCCTCAATAAAATCGAGCATAATAGCTTCAAGCTTGGCTCCTTCCATTTGCCCATGAGCAACTCTGATTTTGGCATCGGGAATATTCCGTTGAATCATTCCGGCAATTTCCGCAATATTATTGATTCGATTGTGGACAAAAAACACCTGCCCTCCACGCGAAATCTCGTAAAGAATAGCATCTCTAACTATTCGTTCATCAAAAGCATGTACTTCGGTTTGAATGGGATGGCGATTAGGCGGCGGCGTATTGATTACCGATAAATCGCGTGCTCCCAGCATCGAAAACTGAAGCGTCCTTGGTATGGGAGTGGCCGTAAGCGTTAAAGTATCTACATTTACACGCAGGTGACGGAGCTTTTCCTTTGCCGATACCCCAAACTTTTGCTCTTCGTCGATAACCAGTAAGCCGAGATCTTTAAATTCAATGTCCTTACTCAATAACCGGTGTGTACCTATTAGGACATCCACTTTGCCATCCACCAACTTGCGGATGGTTTCATTTTGTTGTTTCGTCGATTTAAACCGATTGATATAATCCACTGTGCATGGAAAATTGCGAAGCCTGTCGGCAAATGTTTTAAAGTGTTGCATTGCAAGGATAGTCGTAGGCACGAGTACAGCAACCTGCTTATTATCGGTAACAGCTTTAAAAGCAGCCCTTATGGCAATTTCCGTTTTACCGAAACCTACATCGCCACAGACCAATCGATCCATCGGATAATCGCGTTCCATGTCCTGTTTTACATCGGTTGTCGCTTTCAACTGATCGGGAGTATCTTCATACATGAATGAGGCTTCGAGTTCGGTTTGCAGATAAGTATCGGGGGTGAACGAAAACCCTGCAGAACTTCTTCTCTTGGCATATAATTGGATTAATTCCGAAGCGATATCCTTAACTCGCTGTTTGGCCTTCTCCTTTGTTTTTGCCCACACTCCCGACCCCAGCCGATGAAGCGTAGGAGGAGCACCATCTTTACCCACATATTTCGAAATACGATGTAGCGAGTGGATGCTGATATAAAGCAAATCATTGTCCTTATAAACCAAGCGAATAGCTTCCTGAATTTTGCCGTTTACCTCCATCTTTTCCAACCCGTCGTAACGGCCTACACCGTGATCTACATGCGTAATATAATCGCCGGGTTGCAAATTATAAATTTCTTTGAGCGTGATAGCCTGGCTTTTTTGGTGACCGTCGCGAAGCGAAAATCGTTGGTAGCGATCGAAAATTTGGTGGTCGGTAAACAATGCAATATGGTTATCGTTATCGATAAATCCTTCGTGTACCGAGAGTTGAATATAGTTACAAACCGGCTTTTTTTCAGATTTGTCGGCACTCATATCGGTAATTATCGACTCTATTCGCTGTAATTGTTTGGGATTATCAGAGGTAACAGCGATTGTAAAATTCCGTTGAGTTAAATCAAGGATCGTTTGATAAAAAAGTTCAAAATTTTTATTGAATGAAGGTTGAGCCAGCGTGTTAAATTCGAGTTTTGCAGAATTATTCAGAAATGCATTATTGCTTAATTCAATGCAGCAATGCGATGAAATATTCCGGATAAACTCTTGTTCCGAAACGAAGAGTTCGTGCGGAGGCAATTGGTTAATGGTGGATTCAAGTTGTTCAAAAATATCCAGCGACTTTTTGTATTCATCATTTATTTTATCGATAGTGTACGATAAATCGGCAAACCATAATGTGGTATTGTTCCCCAAATATTCAAAAATGGAGATATGCTTTTCGTTTTGATCCCGATTTTGCGTATTTGGGGTAATGGTGATATGATTGTATTTGCTCACGGAAAGCTGGGTCTCCGGATCAAATGTACGAAGCGATTCAATCGTGTTGCCTCCCAGTTCTATGCGAAACGGAAGATCATTGGCAAACGAAAAAACATCAACGATACCGCCACGAACCGAGAACTGACCCGGTTCAAGAACAAAATCCACCCGTTCGAATTGATAATCAGTCAGAAATTCGAGCAGAAAATCAACATCCAACCCTTCCTTTATTGATAAGTTAAAGGTATTTTTCGAGAGGAAGGAACGGGTTACTACTTTTTCAATCAGTGCTTCGGGATATGAAACAATAGCCAGACGCTTGGCTGTGCCCGATTTTGTAATCACCTCGGATCTCAAAAGCACATTGGCATTATCGGTTTTCTCAATTTCGTAAGGGCGACGGTAAGAGGTGGGGTAAAAAAGGATTTTTTTCTGCGTAAAGTCGAGATCCCGTTGTAGCAGAAGATATTCCAAGTCGTTACAAAAATAGGCGGCCGATTCTTTATCGGGCAAAACAAAAAGGTGTTGGCCGGTAGTATCTAATATCGTTGACGCAGCCACCATCGCCATTGATGAACCTTTTAACCCACAAAGGTGAAGCGGTTGCTTCTGTTTTAACTGCTCTTCGAGTTGTTTGATGGAAGAAGCCTGAGCAAAAAAAGAAAGGATCGAATGTGCTTTCAACAGAATATTAATTGATAAATTTCAAAAATTAAAATTCACAGGCAGAATCGTCTTCTGTGTATTTTTCGATGGAAAAAGTGAACGTATTATTCAATTTATTGCGAAACAACCATAACAGCAAAAAATAAATACCGACCGCACCAATTGAAGATGCACCGATAATTGCTTCACTTGTCGTGAGGTTTGCGGCAACGGTCATCGCCAAAATCAATACCAGCAGCGGAATAACATATCCGACAAAAACCGCTTTTCTCCCCATTGAGGGTTTCATGGTAACGTTAACGTCTTCTCCTACAGTCCATGTTTCATGTCCGAAATAGTTAACGTAAACCTCTTTGTCTTTCATCTCGAAACTGTTGCACATTCCCTTTGCTTCGCACGAGGCACAGGCACTTTTCGTTAAGATGGTTACGGTAATTTCTCCATGCGAGATAGCGGTAATTCGGCCTTTATGTTTAATATCTTTAGATGCCATTGTGTTGTTTTTATATTACATTGCAAAGATATAATTTTTTGAGGTACAGTGCGAAAGTTTTAGTGTTGTTCTGCAAAACCAATAATTTGCACATCCGTGCATCTCAGGTCAATTTGGATAATACAATAATAAATTCTAATTTTGCGTCGTGACAGAATGATTTTGCCCGTTGTGATAATAAAAAAGTACACCTAGCCACTCACATTCACTTACGTAAAGTATCTTTGAAAAGTCAAGTGTGTTTTTAAACTTAGGTTATGTTCAATCAAAAAAACAGCGATGCAGAACAAAAGCAAAAATTTAACATTGGTTAATCATAAAATAAAAGACAAATGAGACACAAACGATTAAAATTGACAACAGTACTGCTATTAGGACTTGGACTAACAGGACTACAAGCACAAAACGCAGTACCAGCTTCAGGGGGAAACGCCTCGGGTAGCGGCGGCTCGGTAAGTTATACCGTTGGACAGATAGTTTACACCACCCACACCGGAACAAACGGCTCGGCATCACAAGGCGTTCAACAGCCGTACGAAATTTCGATAGTATCGGGATTGGAAGAAGCCAAAGAAATAAACCTTATGGTTTCCGCTTACCCAAATCCGACTACCGATTACCTCACATTGGAAGTTAAAAGCTTTAACCTTTCAACTTTAACCATCCAACTGCTTGACCTAAATGGAAAGCTTTTAAAAACCCAAAAAATTGAAGGCACTCAAACAAGCATTGAGATGAATAACCTTGTGCCTGCTACCTATTTTTTGAGGCTTATCGAAGGCAACAAAGAAGTGAAATCATTTAAGGTAGTTAAAAGGTAAAAGGAGAAAGGTAAAAGTATGGCGATTGAGCGATTTGAAGATATTATTGCATGGCAGAAAGCTAAAAAGCTTACAATTCATGTTTGAAAACTCCAAAGACTTTGGTTTTAAAGACCAAAGTCAAAGAGCATCCGTGATCTGTAATGAATAGCATCGCCGAAGGTTTTGAACGAAAAAGCAACAATGAGTTTATACAATTTCTATATATCGCCAAAGGCTCATGTGGAGAAATACGTTCAATTACGAATTAGACAAAACAACTTCGCCAGACTATCAATATTTGCATAACCAGTCTCTTGAAATTTCAAAAATATTATATGGATTGATAAAAACATTATAAAACAAATTAAATGATAAATATGAAAGCAAAAATTTTTAAATTAGTATTGGTACTTTTAACTTGTACCTTTTCCCTTTCAACTGTTTTGGCTCAAGCTCCGCAGAAGATGAGTTATCAAGCGGTAATCCGCAACAGCAGCAATCAATTAGTTGCCAATCATTTGGTAGGAATGAGGATTGCGGTTTTGCAAGGTTCTGCAACCGGAACGGTTGTATATTCGGAAACAATAACTCCAACTACAAATGCAAACGGTTTGATTACTGTTGAATTTGGCGGTGGCGTTGGTTTTGACACTATAACTTGGGCAAACGGCCCCTATTTTATTCAAACTGAAACAGATCCTGCTGGTGGAACCGATTATACCATTACCGGAACAAGCCAGCTACTGAGCGTACCTTTCGCTTTTTATGCAAAAACATCGGGAAGTTCTATTCCCGGACCACAAGGCCCGGTTGGCGCTACGGGTGCAATAGGTGCCACTGGGGCGCAAGGCCCTACCGGAGCTACCGGCGCACAAGGTGAAACCGGGGCTACGGGCCCTCAAGGAGTTACAGGACCTACAGGCGCAACCGGTGCTAATGGTCTTGACGGTGCGCAAGGTCCGCAAGGAGCCATGGGAGCCACTGGTCCTATTGGTCCGGCGGGAGCAACCGGAGCCACTGGCGCAATGGGACTTCAAGGAATTCAAGGCCTCACCGGAACGACCGGCGCAACGGGTGCTACAGGTGCTACCGGCGCTACCGGATTAACCGGTCCTGCAGGAGCAACAGGAGCCATCGGTCCTCAAGGTGTTACAGGTCCGACCGGAGCTGTTGGTGCCACTGGAGCTACGGGAGCTCAGGGACCACAAGGAATTCAAGGAGCCACAGGTGTAACTGGACCTGTAGGAGCCACTGGAGCTACCGGTTCTACCGGCGCAACAGGATTAGCCGGTCCTGCAGGAGCAACAGGAGCCATCGGTCCTCAAGGTGTTACAGGTCCGACCGGAACTGTTGGTGCCACTGGAGCTACGGGAGCTCAGGGACCACAAGGAATTCAAGGAGCTACTGGTGTAACTGGACCTGTAGGAGCCACAGGAGCCACAGGCGCACAAGGAATCCCTGGAGTTACGGGTGCAACCGGCCCTGCCGGAGCACAAGGACGAGCGGTAACATCAACCAGCAATTATACTATTCAGGCAGGAGATAACGTGCTGATTGCAAATTCGTCAACTTCAATTACTTACACATTGCCTACAGCAGCTACAGCCGGTTCCGGGGCAGTACTGTATTTTTATGCGATGATCAGCCCTTTTGACATTACCACTTCTCAGAGTATTTACGATGAGGCTGGACTATTGCAAACAACGTTAAGTGGAAAGTATATCGTCACCCTCGTTTCCGATGGTGTAAGTAAATGGTTTCTGATACAACAACAGTAGTTTCCATTAGCACAAAATAGAACTTTTTTAGTGAAAAGGGTTTCTGAAAAATTTATTTTCAGAAACCCTTTTCACTAAAAACATTTTACTTATTAACACAAGCCATTGGTTTTATTTATCAAGGAACTATCTTTTACAGTATCTTGTGCTTATTGTTAAATACATCCCATGTTCCGAAGTACAGTAAATATCTTGCGCAACTGAAACTAAACAAATTATCAGTTAAAAAAATCAATCACTTTTCCATCCAGTTCATAAACTCAGTAACCTTTAACCTGCTTACAACCAGAGTTTCAGACAATTTTACAGACGTCTTAATACTTACTTTACGATTAAAGTACGGCTGGATTTCTTTTACCGCCTGCTTATTGATTAATGCCTGACGACTAATACGAAAGAAGTCTTTTGGATTCAGTTCGCTTTCTATTTCTGAAATCGGTTTAAACAAAGGATACTTTTGTTGTCCGAAGGTATAAGCATACAAAATTTCATTTTCTACAAAGAAAACTGCTACATCATTGACGTTTAACGGGATGAAACCATCTCTATATTGAACAAGAAGTGATTGGCGATATGATTTTTTTTGAGTTATAGCATTCTTCAACAACTCCATCATTTCTGTTTCGGGTTTAAAACTTTTAGCCAATGTTTCAAGTTTATTAAATGCAGCCTGAACGTCCTCCACTTTAACAGGTTTGAGCAAATATTCAATCCCATTGGCTTTGAAAGCTTGCATACTATATTGATCGTAAGCCGTACAAAAAATCACCGGACTTTGCACTTGTACTCTGGAAAAAATTTCAAAGCTTATCCCATCAGCCAGTTGTATGTCCATAAAAATCAGATCGGGCTGAACAGTTATATCCGACAGAAAACGAGTAACACTCTCGATACTATCCAACACAGCTATTATCTGCGACTGTGGCTGAAGTTGCAGAATGACTTCCTGCAACATTCTGGCTGTCTGTTGTTCATCTTCTACAATCAGGATTCTCATACATCTAATAGTTTAATTTTCACTCTGTAAACCAAGTCATCCGAAAAAATACCGACCGCCTCTTTTTCGTTGAGCAGTTCGTAACGTTTAATCAGATTTTTGAGTCCAAAACCCGACGATTCTTCCGGTGAAAATTTAGGTTGTAAATTATTCTCTACAATCAAATAATTGACACCTGAATTGAATATTTTGATATGCAAGGGTTTGTTTTCTGATATCACATTATGTTTCACACAGTTTTCGAGCAATATTTGTAAACTAAACGTAGGTAAACTTTTTATCAACAACTCCTCCCGGACATCAATTTGAATTGTCAATCTGTTTTCGAAACGAGTAAAAAGCATAAAACTATAGTCATTGATAAATTCCAATTCTTCTTTAATTGTAACCAGCTCTTTTTCCTGTTTATTAAGCAATTGCCTGTAAACTTCCGAAAGTTTCATAACAAACATTTCTGAATTATCATTACCCGTGTGTATCATCGACCGCAATGTAGAAAGAGAATTGAACAGGAAATGCGGATTCACCTGTTGACGAAGCATCTCAAATCAGGCACGTAAATTTTCCGTTTCAAGCATTTGATTTTGCATCGAGACCTCCTGCGACCTACGGTTCGAATACAAAGTAAATTGAATCAGATAAACAAGCACCACGCTGATAAATCCACGAAAAGCAATCAGATAAAAGTTCCGGTTAATTTGTGTGGGGGTAAGTTTGAAGTTGTTAAGCAAGAAAAGAGCAACTACTATAAATGTGCTGAGCAAAAATGCGTTAACAAGTATTATAAATAACACTCGTTTAGCCTTAAATACATCTCGGGCATACCCCATTTTTTGATATAAAGCAGCGTTAATCACCCAACTACTCAGCAAAAACAGAAATGTTAACGTCCAATTTCCTGCTATTCTATGCCACTCATTAAATTCACGTTGTTGACTATTATTAATAAGATTCAATATTGGAAGAATTGCCGAAAAAAGCAGGGCTATTTTCCAGTTAATTTCCAACTTTTTAATGTAGTGAAGCCGTTTATATATAAAATCTGATGGCATATTAAAACCTGATTTATCGGACATTTGAATAACATCTTATTGTTTAAAACACAAAGATAAAGATTTATTTATTTGAACAATAACACTCTATTTTTCACTTTAAAATTAAGAAAAACAAAATAATAACTTCGACAAAAACTATCGATATTTGCATTACTATTACATAATTGGGTGCAGGGCTGACGCATTAAAAAATCCATGCATTACACATGTGCTTGTTGAATAAAAAAAATTCATAAATAATTGACAGTCAAGACTTAAAGTTTGTTTGTTTCAATAAATATTCGTATATTTATCTAATAATCAGATAGATATAAAATATGGCGGTTTTAGATTTAAAGTCATATTTTTGGAGCATGAAAGATCCAAGAATAGACAGACGCAAGGTTCATAAAATGGAGGATTTGATTTTCATCTCCATTGCTTGCATATTATGCGGAGGCGAGTCATGGTACGATATGGAACTCTATTGCAAGTTGAAATACGATTGGCTTAAAACTATTTTAGAACTTCCTGGAGGCATCCCATCACACGACACATTTAACCGGTTTTTCCCAGCTCTTGATCCAAAAGAATTTGAATCCTGTTTTATCAGGTGGACGAACTCGATAATGGAACGAACGGATGGCGAGGTGATTAGCATTGACGGTAAGACTATGCGTGGAACCAAAAGCGTTGATAAATCTGCAGTTCACATCGTGAGTGCGTGGGCTGATACAAATGAATTGGTTTTAGGTCAGGTTAAAACCGACCGAAAGAGCAATGAAATCACAGCAATTCCTGAATTGTTGAAAGTTTTATTGATCGAAAATTGCATTATTACCATTGATGCGATGGGTTGTCAGAAAAGTATTGCGGAACAAATAATCAGTCAAAAAGGAGACTACATACTGGCTGTTAAGGGCAATCATGGGAATTTGTTGCATGATATGGAAGACAGCTTTAAAATGTTGAAATCCGAAAGCATGTCAGAAGGGCTTGATATGGGACATGGCCGGGTAGAAACACGCAAATGTTCTGTAGCTACAGATTTTCAACTGGTTGAAAACCCACAGGATTGGATTGGGTTAAAGGCAATTGCCAAAATTGAAAGTGTGCGGTATTTTAAGGCGACTAAAAAAACCGAAAGTGATACGAGATATTATATTTGTTCAATTTCAGAATCTGAAAAAATAAACCGGGCAGTGAGAAGCCATTGGGGCGTTGAAAGCAAGTTGCACTGGACTTTAGACATGACATTTAATGAAGATTATCAAAGGGCCAGAACAAAAAATGCAGCACAGAATCTCTCTATGTTAAACAAGATTTGCTTGAATATTTTAAAAAATGATTCGCTTAAGGCAAGCATAAAGGGAAAACGAAAAGCGGCGGGCTGGGAAAATTCATATTTATTGAAGTTGATAAAATTTTAATGCGTCAGCCCTGTAATTGGGCGTTTTTAATTTGTTTTTTATATAAATTATCGTTCAAGTTTAAGCTTTAGGCCTACTCTTGCCACAACGCCTGTTTCATTGTACACATCAATTGGTGTTAAACCGGGTTCTCCAATATTTACCTTGAAAGTCCAAACAGGACTATCGGGTAATTCATAAGTTTTCAGTGTTCGTTTCAGGGTATATCCGGCCGAACAGGAGAACCACCAGTTTTTATATAATTTAAAATCGGAAGTTAAAAACAAGTTTCGTTCATGAATCCATAAAAAATCATAGGATTCGTTTCCCGACAAAGAAGAAATTCCTCCACCCGAAAGTTCCATTCCCATATCACATGAAGGCTTTACATTATATAAAACCCTCAAATTCAATGGTATTTTTGCTGAAAGAGTCCATTTCTCCTCCGGCTTCCAGACTATACCGGCCACAGGAGTAAAAATATTATTCCTGTATCTGTAAGAATAAGCTATTCCTAAAGTATAAGTAAAATCTGAGGCTTTGTAATTTGCTTTAAATATGGTATTAAATAACATATCGTTATTTCCATCGAATATCGAACTAAATGATGGCATTGCCACCCATTGAAATTTCCAGCCGTCACTTATTTTATATTGCCATGCCAAACGAAAACCAAAGCGATCGTAATAATTTGCCGAAATATTGTCAACGCTTTTGGTATTAAAGAACTTATACTCTGGAGATAAAAACAGACTATTATTTCCTTTTCGTACGACAGGTATTGCCAACCGGACTACACCCGACTCTGAGAACATTGAGTTTCCTGTGTAAGGGGTAAAATCCACGGCCATTGCCTCGTACAATTGACCATATACAACATCCGTAAGCTGCCAACAGCAGATTACAAGTGCAATAATGATTTTTTTCATAACTATCAATGGCTTAAAATAAGACCATCCGTCATTTCTATTGTTCGGTCGGTACGTTGAGCAAAATCGTTGTCGTGCGTGACGCAAATAATGGTTTGACCGAACTCATGCGCCAGATTACGAAAAATATCCTGTACTGCCATGGAATTCTTGCTATCCAGGTTTCCGGTAGGCTCGTCGCCCATAATAATGGAAGGACTGTTGATCAGTGCCCGTGCAATGGCAACGCGCTGTTGCTGACCTCCGGAAAGTTTATTGGCTCCTTTTAATGCTTGCTCTTCCAGATCGAGTAAACGAAGGCTTTCGTAGGCTTTGTGTTCAATCTCTTCGAATGATAATTTCCCCAGCTTTTTGGCGGGAAGCATCACGTTTTCCAATGCGCTGAACTCCGGCAGCAGGTAATGAAACTGAAAAACAAAACCGATATGCTCGTTACGAAAGATCGAAAGCTGGTTCCGTGTTTGCCCGGTCAGTAAGTTACCGTTGACAATCAGGCTGCCTTCGTAATCGGTATCCATGGTGGAAAGTATGTAAAGCAGGGTGGATTTTCCGGAGCCGGATTTACCTACGAGCGACAAAAACTCTCCTTTTTTCACATCAAAAGAAACTCCTTTCAGCACCTGAAAAGTACTGGGATCGTGAAAGTATTTCACTACATTTTTTACCTCAAGGGCATTTGTATTTGTTGTTGTCATGTATTATTATCCTCTGATTATAATTACGGGATCGATTTTTGAAGCTTTGCGTGCTGGAAAATATCCGGCCAAAAGTGTAGTAAGAATACCAAAAATAACTGCCGACACAAAATCTATCCATTGATAATGAATAGGTAAAGTTGTAAGGCCGGCTACTTTAAAAGGCACCTGATTTACAGCCGACGAAATGCTGATACCCAGAATAAGACCTGAAAAAACACCCAGCGAACCAATTGCGGTAGCTTGTGTAAGAAAGATGGTAAGCACATCTCCACCTGAAAATCCCATGGCTTTCAGAATGGCAATTTCACGTATCTTTTCGTTGATAGTCATATTCATAATATTGTAAATACCAAAACCGGCTACAAGCAAAATGGCTAACGAAACAGCGCTGGCAATAATGTTTCGCAATTGCGAAGCAGCCACCAATTGCTGATTGGCTTCCTGCCATGTTTCCATATTGTATTTCACACTGTTTTGGGTTTTATTTACAACTCCGGTTGTTTTATCCCGATCGTAAAGATTAACCAGAATACCGGTTGAATAATCAAAGTTCTTACCCAATAATTGCTGCGCAGTGCTAATGTTAATATAAGCTCTTGATTTGTCAATTTCTTTTACTGAAGTCTCAATTATTCCAATCACACTAAAGTTTTTTGAAACTCCATCGGGTGTGAGTACATTTACATTGTCGTTGAGTTTTACCCCCAAATTATCTGCAAGAATTCGCCCGATTATCAAGCCTGATTTCATATAATTCAAATCGTCCCAACTGCCGGCTATTACTTTACCGGCAGAGCCAAACATGCGGTTTTCGTTGTTCGGTTCTACACCGGAAATACTTCCGTTTATCTTCTTTGAACCATTGCGAAAAAAGACACTGAAGTTCACCTGCGAAGTAATATCTTCCACTTCAGGTTGTGCTTTTAAAATCGCCATGACCTGATGGGTGTTTTTTATATCTGTTTCGGATTGGATATCTTTCTTATTATGGATGTTAAAAACAGTTCCCAACGAAAAAACGTCTTGCACAGGGTTATAATCGTTTTTTTCATTTTCGTTGTCGATGCGTATGTGCGAAAGATTGCTGAAAGCCAAATCGTCCTGTGCCTTGTTCACACCGTTCATAAAACTATTCATGAAGATATACATCGACACCCCAAAAGTTACTCCCAAAATGGCAACTACCGTCTGTCCTATTTTTGAAGTTAAATGAACAGAGGCAATTTGCCTGTTCACATTATTTTTTCTTTTTTGAGCCATCTTTTTTCAGTTTTATAATGTCGTTTTCGGTCAAACCAGCCTTTACTTCGATCCATTCAGGAGTAATAATACCTGTGGTGACAGCTATTTCTTGGTTACTTTTAGCCAGCATTACCTTGTTGTTTGGCTGCAGGTATTTTGCAGGAATAACGAGTGCTTTTTTACTTTCGCCCACAACGATATTTGCCTGTAATTGAGTACCAACTCTTAAATCGGGAGTATCTTCAACAAATTCGGCTTCGGCAATAAAAGATTGTTCAGCTGCGTCAAAAGCGGGATAAATTTTAGTTATTACCGCGCCATATGCTCTATTTTTACTGGTATTCAGCTCTATTTCCACTTGCTGTGCTATCCCGATTCTGTTTATATCATTTTCAGAAATCAGTAATTTGGCAAGATATTTTCCCGAACCTATTTGAGCAATAGTTTCTCCACGTTTCACCAATTCGCCCGGAATTATAGGCGCGCTTAAAACAATACCCGGATATTTTGCTTTCAGGATGTATTGATTGTTGTTATTTTGTTGGGTTAAATACGTTGCTCTTGCGTTCAAACTTTCAATATCGAGCATTTTTTTAGTATCAGACATCGTAAGTTCCAATGATTTGAGATCGGCTTTGCGGTTAGTATAGGTTAGTTCCGCTTTGTCAAATTCTGCTTTCGAAACCGCTTTCGATGCATACAAAGTTTTGTAGCGCATGTACTGAACAGAATCGTTGAACAACTGATTACTAAGCTGAATATGCTCTTGCTTAAGTTTTTGCCAAACCGACGACGAATTTTTAGTATTGCTTTCAGCATAGTTATATCCTGCTGCCGCGCTTACTACCATTGCTTCCTGCGGTTCATTCTGAATACGGAAAAGCAATTCGTTCGTGTTTACAGAATCACCTTCAGTAACGTACGATTCGGCAAGGATTCCTTCGGCCTGAGCAGTAATCAGATAATTTTTTTCCATGATAATACTTCCACTGGCAAACACTACATCCACAATATCTTTGCGCTGTGGGGTGGTTTCTTCAGTACGACTGCAACCTGTAAGCATAGCTGCTGCAACAAGTAGTAATAATGCCGTTTTATTAATATTCATATGTTTTTTGATTTTGAAATTTTATGGTTTTTTATTTTCGTGAATCGATGGTTGCTTTAACCGACCTGAAGTCGGACAAGTCGGATAAATATTGATTTTGAATTGAAAGGTCTGAATTGAAGATCTCTAAATAATCGGTCAAACTCAGCAATCCTTGTTCGTATTTTTCACGTGCAAGTTTTAAATTTTCACCTGACAGATTCATCTTCTCGAAAGAAGTATTTACAACATTAATGCTTGAAAAATACTGTTTTAGCAAACTGTTATTTTCGAGTTTTGCATTTGCTATTTCTTCATTGTAGGCTGTTTGAGCTATCTGTCTCTGTATTTTAGCTGCATCGTATTTCGATTTATTAGCAAAACCGGTAAAAATGGGCATGGTAACCGATATACCTACATAATTTGATTTTCGCCAGTCGTTAGAATCGAACGAAAAGTCAAAATCATTCCAATACTGATTAGCTCCCGAGTAGCCTTTCAAACTAATTTGAGGAGCAAAAGCCGACAAAGACGCTTTCATTTCATAGGTAGCGACCTTTTCCTGCTGTTTCAGTACTTCGGCTTTGTTGTCTCCATTTATCAGCAATGCACTTGTTAATTCGATTTTTTCTTTTGGCATAATTTCAGTCAGTGTCATTTCATCGTTTTCATTTATTCCTAAAAGCATTTTTAACTGATTGGTAATCTGAATGGCATATATTTTTGTACGTTCCAGTTGTTGGGCTACCTGCATTTTGTTTATAATTGCCTGATTGAGGTTAAGCTGATCCACCAATCCTTCGTCAAATTTTTTCTGAGTCAGTCGCACAGTAGTATCGGCTGCCAGTAAACTTTGTTCCCATATTTTTTCTGCTTGCAATGCTGTGATTGCGGCATAATAATTCTGTCCCACCTGCTCACGTAGCTGCTGTTGATAGTATTGGCTGTTAGCCTGTGCCAGTTGAATATTGGAAGCAGCAATTCGGGACTGATAAACCGATGTCCAGTTCAGAATGTTGTAATTCACGTTTAAACCGGCAGTATAGGAATATTCTTTCCCAAATTTCATATAAACGGTTTCGCCGGGTTTGCCAACCAATTCACCCGGTACAGGTGTTTCGCTGATATCAATATTGTATTGTCCGTTGAAACCTGCCGATATAGTTGGATAGAGAAAAGCATTGGCTGTTTGTTTTTGTTCCCGCACCTGAGATATTTTCAATTGTTGCATTTTGTTGCCGTAATTATGTTCAAGTGCATATTTTTGAGCCTCTTCTATCGAACTTATTTTTACTTGAGCCTGACTGAAATTAACGGCAAACAAACAAGCCACAACAAAGACTATTTTTCTTTTTACTTGCATCGTGTCCATGTTTTGGTGTCGTTAAACAGTCCTTTTTTCCCAGTAATTTCAATCTTAGTTGGCGAAAGCAACTTAATACTGCAATCGACAGTCATTCCTCGGCGAGGGACGTATAGTTTACCGGAATTGTAGGCATCTTTACCATTAAATTTCAAGTTATAAATAATGACAGTACCTACTAATGTATTTTTACGCAGAGCTGCATTCGGATTTTCAACATCCCGTTTAGGTTTTCCGCTCTTGTCATTTGGTTCAGCAAGCCATACAATTTTGGCAGCATAACCAGTTGACGCAATGTAAAATTCAATACGAGAAGTTTTCTTTTCATTAATCCAAATGCCTTTAAGTTGATCGCCTTTTGTTTGAGCGTAAGTTGTAATAGTGAGTAACAATATCACTAATGCTAAAAATGTTCTTTTCATACCTTTTGCGTTTTAATTGTTGTTGATTTATGTCGCAAAAGTATGTCTGATATAAAAGCCTATAAGTGAAAAAGTGAATGAATTGAACAAATGGAAGGGCGAAATGAACAGAAAAGAAAAAAATAAGTGGAGCTTATTGATACCCTAAAAGAAAAAAATGTTATTCGTGTTTGAAAATCAAAACAATTATTTCCACAAATGGAGACCGTTGCAAAACAACAAACTCTTCGTTATATGTGATATAAGCTACTCATTTTCAAGAGCAAGCCCCACGTTTAAATATTACAAAGACCTTAATTTTAAACTTTTGCAACAATCTCCATAAATAAACGGAACCGATATCATTAATAATCTTCTTTATCTCAATTTCTATAACCGGGATTTTCTCAAATCGTCAGAGATCGTTCTAGGGCAAAAATATTGATTGATCCGATTAGATAATAACATAGAAATAATTTAAATACTGGCGTTGATTTTCATCCAATATATAGGAGTTGGCAAATATTATAAAAATCATCATTGTCCGGTAAAAAATAATTTTCAATAGTGAGATTCTTCACTATCGTTCAAAATGACTGCAATTTAGATCAGTATTGGAAGGAAAGGGGGTTGCTGGCGGCTTCACCGCCAGCAACCCCCTTTCCTTCCAATCAGAAATTCGCAAAAGCCTGTCATTTTGAACGAAACGTAGTGGAGTGAAAAATCTCAATTTTTTATCAGATAATAGTGTATAAAAATGTTTTTTACCATATTTAGCACCACTGATATTCAACAATATAGTAAAAATACACATAAATACACACTTTTTCGACTCCAATTTATTGTGTATTTTTATCACGCATGGGATTGGGCGTTTTCACCACCAACACTCTCGCCAGCGTCTGATTTTCGTTGGCTATATAATGAACGATCTCTTTCGGGCTTTCAATCAGCATGTCTTTTTCCGCCGTCAATGATTCTTCTCCAATATAAATGGTCGGGGTTCCTTCGAGTACATAAAAGAACACATCCACAGGTGTTTTGTGAGGTTTAAGCGCCTCGCCGGGCTGGAGTGTAATGTGCACCACTTGTGCATCCAGCTGATTATACATTTGCCGAACAACAACTCCATGAGGATTTGGCTTCTGTTCTGCGGTATGAATTGAGGTTGTTTTCATATTGTTTTGTTTTTTTATTATTGCTGATTTTTTTGCTGACCCCTAGCCCCTAAAGGGGCAAAAAAATCAGCCTATTGATAAAAAACTTCATAAACCGGTCATCCTGAGTTAATCGAAGGACGGTTTATGAAGTTTTATGTTCAAAGAACTCTGATTATCCTACCATTAACTTAATATCTTCATCCACTTCGGTAATCGAAGCAATCCCAAAATTATCCACCAACACTTGAGCTACATTGGGAGATAAGAACCCCGGCAAAGTTGGCCCCAGATGAATATTTTTAACGCCTAACGATAGAAGCGCCAACAAAACAATAACTGCTTTTTGTTCGTACCACGCAATATTATATGCAATTGGCAACTCGTTAATATCAGCTAACCCGAATACCTCTTTCAGTTTAAGGGCGATCACTGCCAGCGAATAGGAATCATTACATTGTCCGGCATCAAGCACACGTGGAATTCCATTGATATCGCCCAAAGGAAGTTTGTTGTAACGGTATTTTGCACAGCCCGCAGTCAGGATTACGGTATCGTGAGGTAACTTTTCAGCAAAACGGGTGTAATATTCTCGATCACGCATACGACCATCGCAACCAGCCATGACGATGAACTTGCGGATAGCGCCAGATTTTACGGCATCCACCACTTTGTCGGCAAGAGCCAATACTTGGTTGTGTGCAAATCCACCAACAATTTCACCGGTTTCAATTTCCACCGGAGGAGCGCATCTTTTGGCATGTTCGATAATTTTCGAGAAATCTTTCGACGCTCCGTTTACGCGGTCGGCAATATGGGGATATCCGCTAAAACCGGCAGCACCGGTAGTATAAATACGGTCGGTATATGTGGCTGATGAACGCGGAGGTACCAAACAGTTCGTAGTAAACAACACCGGACCGTTGAAGGTTTCAAAATCTTCAATTTGGTGCCACCACGAGCTCCCGTAATTGCCCACAAGGTTAGGATATTTTTTCAATTCAGGATAGTAGTGGGTCGGCAACATTTCGCTGTGCGTATATACATCCACCCCTGTTCCTTGAGTCTGTTTCAACAGCTCTTCCATGTCTTTTAAATCGTGACCGGAAACCAGAATTCCGGGATTCTTGCGCACGCCCAGGTTCACTTTTGTAATTTCCGGATTCCCATAAGCTTGAGTGTTCGCCTTATCCAACAAAGCCATCACAGAAACGCCGTTTGCACCGCATTCCAAAACCAGTGCAACCAGTTGATCCGCATTCAAACTGTCATCGGTAGTTGCAGCCAAACCGCGATGCATAAATTCGAAAATCGCCGGATTGGTCTCTCCCAGATTATAAGCATGTTCTGCATAAGCAGCCATCCCTTTTAATCCGTAAATTAAAAGCTCGCGAAGCGATCGGACATCAGGATTTTCAGTGGTTAATACTCCAACAGTAGTGGCTTTAGCATCAAATTCAGACACGTTGCCTTTCCAGAATGCACCTTCATATTGAACATCGGTAATATCGATCCCGGCAGCAATTACTTTATTCTTTACGGTTTCGCGAACATCAAAGGCTTCTTTAATTTTAGCCTCGAAACGAGTTCTATCGAAATTGGCATTGGTGATGGTCATAAACAACCCTTCAAACACGAATTTATCCTCAGCTTTGGTTTCTAAACCCGCTTTATTGGCACGTTCGCTATAAATGGATATTCCCCTAAGCACAAACATCAACAAATCCTGAAGGTTGGCAACTTCCGAAGTTTTTCCACAAACTCCCTTAAATGTACAGCCGGTTCCTTTAGCGGTTTCTTGGCATTGAAAACAAAACATTTGATTTTCCATAATTTTAATTATTTGATTGATTATTATTTAATTTTATTATTTTTATATTTTATTTATTATTCCGGTTACTATTTAAGTAAAAATAATATATTATTACTTAAATCTAACAAAAAAGCACTTTACTTGTTCATTATAAATTAAACCCACTCTTCATTAACGATCTCTCCCCGAATCCCCACAACAATCAGTTTAATCGGAATTTTTCGTCCTGCCAGAACAAGTGCTTTTTTTGCTAACTGAAGTAAACCTCCACAACACGGAACTTCCATAATAGCCACGGTTAGCATATTGATTTTCGATTCATTGATCATAGTCACCAACTTATCAAGATACGACTGCTGATTGGAATCCAGTTTCGGACAGGCAATGGCCAGCACTTTTCCTTTAAGTAGCTTACCATGGAAACTTCCCAATGCAAATGCAGTGCAATCGGCAGCCAGAAGAAGATCGGCACCGGACAGATACCCTGCATGCGGATTGAGCAGATGCAATTGAATCGGCCATTGAGTCAATTCTGATGGCTGTTCGGATATTGAAGCTCCGGCCGGAGCAGTCGTTTTATTAAACTGCATTTCTCTCGACCCCGGACATCCACCACCCTGATGAGAGTGTTGGCCGGCTTGTATCGGCTCCATAATTGACGATATATTTACTTTAATATTTTTTTGTTTTAAATAATCCACACCTTCCATAAAAAGTGCGTTTTCGTTATGGCCTTTCAGATGTCTGAGATGTGCAAGAATAGTCTTCTCCCCTTTTTCAATCATGCGCTCCATCACCTTTGCTTCATTATAAGGCTCCGCTTCCCGTTCTTCGAGGGTAATGGCATCCACCGGACATTCGCCGATACAAGCGCCCAACCCGTCACAAAACAGATCACTGATCAGCCGGGCTTTTTCATCGATAACCTGTAAAGCTCCTTCGTGGCAACTGGAAACACAACTTCCACATCCGTCGCATTTATCTTCGTCTATTTTAATAATTGTTCGTTTCATTGTTTTCGTTGTTTGTTGATTACACAGCAAAGATAGATAGTCTGTTGTCGATAGAATGTAACCTAAGTTACAAAAGAGTCTATAAAGTCGAAAGTCTTTAAAGTTGAAAGTCTTTAAAGTCGAAAGTCCTTAAAGTTGAAAGTTCATAAAAAAAGGGGCTATACTTTACAGACTTTATAAACTTTATGGACTTTATAGACTTTATGGACTTGTATTTCAATTATTTAATAGTTGTCAACAACCAGCCGTCAATCAAAAATAAAATTTCCCAAGCAATTGTATCGATTTATGATGTACGTTTGTACTATAAAACTAAACATTGCACTGAGATGAAAAAGAATATTGCTATTTTCGCCGGTGGAGATTCCGGAGAATATGAAATTTCGCTAAAAAGCGGAAAAGTAATTGAAAAAAATATTGATAAAAAATATTTCAACACTTGGTTTATCCACGTTAAAGGCCGTAGTTGGACTTATGAATTGCCCGACGGAAAACTGGTGGAAATCGACAAGAACGACTGCTCTTTAAATCTTCCCGAAGGGAAAATCATCTTTGATGCAATTTTTATCGCGATTCACGGAACACCCGGAGAAAATGGAATTTTGCAAGGCTATTTCGAACTGATGAAAATTCCATACACCAGCTCCGATGTCCTCACTTCTGCACTTACATTTAACAAGAGCTTCTGCAATCGGGTAGTGATGACTCATGGCGTTCAAGTGTCGCCTTCCGTCCATATCTTTTCCGATGATCAATATGATGTGAACGCTATTATCAAGGCGGTGGGACTCCCCTGTTTTATCAAACCCTGCAACTCGGGTTCGAGTGTGGGAATGTCGAAGGTAAATACATTGGAAGAGCTTAAACCGGCCATTGAGTTGGCATTTCAATACGACGACCAAGTGTTGATCGAACACTTCATTAAAGGACGGGAAATCACTTGCGGAGTTTTTAAAACGGAAGGAAACGTCGTGGCACTGCCCATAACCGAAATCGTCAGCAAAAAAGAGTTTTTCGACTACGAAGCCAAATACACCACCGGCATGTCCGAAGAAATCACTCCGGCCCAGATTGACGAAGACATCATAAAAAAGTGCAGGGCAACGTCCACTTTTCTCTATCGTCGGCTTAACTGCAAAAGTGTAGTCCGTTTTGATTATATTTTTAATGACGAAGGTTTATTTTTCTTGGAAGTGAACACCATCCCAGGACAATCTGAAAACAGCATTGTACCGCAGCAAGCACGTTGCTTGGGACTTTCGATTACAGACTTCTACACGTTGCTGCTAAATGAACTGTTTGTATAAATAATCAATATTGCCTAGCCATGAAAACCAAACTGCTTTTCTTATCCCTGCTATTTTGCAACTCAGCAGGATACTCTCAGTTCACTTTAAAAGGTATTGTTTTAGATCATGATGGTAAACCAAATCCTTATGCTGGTGTTGGAATTCATGGTCCCGATAATTTCAAGATAGGAAAATGGGTTGACACGACTGGATATTTTGAATTTATTTTACCAAAAAAGGGCACTTACACCTTCCATTTTAATAATCAAGGTGGGAATAATTGTGGAGAATCAAGAGATACACTATTTTTGAGTAAAGATACAAGTTTAGTTATCGCATTAAAATACCATTTGGCCTTCGATCAACCATGTAGAACCTTTTCATATCAAAGCAGCTACTTCTTCAATTTACCAACAGACGAATATGAGTATGAAAAGTATAAAGCAATTCAACGAAGTAGTGAAAAATTAAACTTACCAAATATTCTGAATGACACGGCAAACATAATTCTAAGGATATGGAGCAAACCGGCTTTTAAATCTGGTGGAGGAGCACTATATGAAATAATTGAAACAATGAATAAGCAATGGACTTTGAAAATCATTAAATTCATATCAAAATCACATGAATATCGCTTTTCGCCCGATGAATCCTATCTTCTTCAATTCGCCCAATCTTATAATCGCAACTGGATTTCGAAAGCACTGAAATACACCTATGTTTATCAATCAATGAGAGATAATGATAACAATCATGGTGACCTCTATTATTCTGAACAGGTTAGAACAACATCCATAAGACAAATCAATATTGGGAAAGATTGGTTTACAGAAAATGGAAAAAATTATTTAGATCAATATTTAAACAGTAACGATTACTGCCTAAATATGTCATGCGAAGATAATTATCTGGTAGTGGATGGCGTTATGTACTTTGTAGAACTAAAGAATCAAAAGAACTACTCTTTTGCAACTTATCATAGTCCAGACTTAACCAATAAATACGATCAAATTGATGCTTTTGTAAAAATTATGAAATTATTGAAAAAGAGATTATCTGACATAAAAAAACAGTCAATAAAATAAGTAACAAGTCATCTGTTTATGATCAAAAGCAAATCGAAAATTACGATTTTAGTCATCACACTAATTGTTTCAATATCTCAAACGATTCCTTATTCTTCAATACAAACTTACCTGAAACATTGAAATGCAGTCAAATTCAGGAAACATGATCGTTAAGAAAAAACACAATTTAATTCTCGTTATTTTGATTTTCGGGACGATCTATTCCTTGATATCCATCGTCAATCATTATCATTTCAGGACGTATGCATTAGACTTAGGCGCATATACCAATGCACTTTATGATTACACCCATTTCCAATGGAATGACAGCACGGTCTTTAAGAATGTTGGCGAGAACTTACTGGCAGACCATTTTGACTTATACCTCATCCTTTTTTCGCCTTTTTCTTTGATTTTCGGCACATATACGCTGCTAATACTACAGATTGTCTTCCTTTTATTTGGGGCAATCGGGATTTATAAATTTTTCGAGACATCCCCCCAAACCGCCCGTTTCTCAATACATGCAACCATCTATTACTGCCTCTTTTTTGGCGTTTTCTCAGCGCTTTCGTTTGATTACCACAGCAATGTGGTTGCAGCATCGCTTATTCCTTGGTTTTTTTATCTGATAAATAAAAGGAAACTGGCAAGTTCCTCTTTATTGCTCTTAGCCATCATTGTGGCAAAAGAAAACACCTCCTTATGGCTTGTCTTCGTGTGCCTCGGATTGGCAATTCAATACCGAAAGGATTCACCTATCCGAAACTACCTAATGCTTGCCGCTCTTTTTTGCTTGATCTATTTTATTTCAATCACCTCTTTCGTGATGCCAGCATTTTCGAATGGAAACACGTACCCCCATTTTCAATACAGTGTCTTGGGCGAAAATTTCCATGAAGCCATATTTCATCTTCTACGGCATCCTTTTGAAATGCTAAAGATCCTTTTTACAAATCATACCAACAATCCGCATGGCGATTATGTCAAACTGGAATTGCATGCCTTGGTTATACTCTCCGGACTGCCTTTGCTTTTGAAAAAGCCCCAGTTTCTGCTCATGTTGATTCCTATTTACTTTCAGAAACTATTCCACGACAATTTCTCCATGTGGGGCATCGGAGGCCAATACAGCATCGAATTCGCACCAATTATGGCGATCGGGATTTTTATGGCAATTTCCGAATTCAAGAACATCAAACTGAAGAATATCCTCTCTGTCACGGTCTTGTCACTGACACTATTTTGCACTTTACGAACAATGGACAACACGATATTCCCAATAAGCAAGTCTAGAATCAGGTTATATCAAGCCAGTCACTACACCAGCGATTACAACGAATCAAACCTGCACAGACAATTTTCGTTGATTCCCAAAGATGCCATTGTAAGCGCACAATCAGCCTTTGTTCCACAAATGGCACTGCGGGACAAAATTTATCAATTTCCTTTAATCAAAGACGCTGAATATGTGGTGTATTCCATGAAAGAGAATAGCTATCCCATAACCGGAGATGAGTTCATAGCTTTAGTGAACCAACTAGAGAATTCAAATGAATGGAGTATTCAATATAAAGATGAGGACATCACAATATTAAAAAGGAAATGCAACCCAATACAATTGTAACCTGTGATTTGAAAATGATCAAGGAGGTGAATTGGAAAGTGATTTGAGAAAAAACGATTACCAAAGGATATTCGTGGATATTGGCGTACCAATTGTTGGGTAAAAAAATCGAGAATTAACCTTTTACGGTGATCAAATTTCCAGAAACTTTATCGATAATTTTACACATCAACGAAGGCATGGTGGCCGCAAAAAAGAGTTTCTGCACTTTCGGGTTTGCAACCAGCAATCGCTCGATTTGAGCCAAAGCGTCTTGTTTGTTAATTTCGTCAAAGTCGTCGATAACAATCGTGTTTACCAACCGGATATTCAGGCCTGTGCCGGTATATAGCTCACCCAATCGTTTTGCTGTACCAATAACCACTTCTGATCCAAGATAGATTTCGTCCCGCTGACGTTCGAGATCTTCCTCGCTATACGCACATTTCACCCTCAAATGGCTATAATTGCCGAGATCTTCCATCAACGCTCTAAACTCCATCACTTTGTCTTTGGTTGGAACAATAACGAGTACTCTCGGTATATCTTCTTCATCCTCAATTGCTTTCAGCTTATGCAAAAGATAAATTGCAGCAAGCGTAGTTTTTCCGGACTCTTTCGGAGCAACAACAAAAACATCGGCACCACTCTTTATTTTCGGTAAAGCCTCTTTTTGTATAGAAGTGGGTTCAGCGATATTTAGCTGAGAAAGTCGTTCCGATAACGGAGCATATAATTTTTTGGATGTGAACATGTGATATGAATTAGGAACTATGAAGTAAGAATTATGAACTATGAGTTGAGAGTTATGAGTTAAGAAAAAGAAGAACAACAACGATGTCTGAGCGAAGCCGAAGAGTGAGTTGATAAGAAGAGTTATGAGATATGAATTATAAGTTATGAGTTATGAGTTGAAAACAAAAAGCGAGTCTTAAAGAAAAAGAAGAATAACAACGATGTCTGAGCGAAGCCGAAGGCTGAGTTGATAAGAAGAGTTATGAATTATGAGTTATGAATTATGAGCTGAGAACATAAATTTAGAACGAAATATTAATGACCAAAAACAAAAAGCGATTTGCCGGCTACTACTTCAATTTTGTTCTGTCTTCCTTTGGATAATCGATTGAAAAATGCAAACCTCTGCTTTCTTTGCGCTCCATCGCATGTTTGATCACCAAATAACCCACATTGATAAGATTCCGGAGCTCACAAATTTCGGGCGTAACCACCGATTTAACAAAAAGCTCTTCGGTCTCTTTATAGAGTAAATCCATGCGTACAAATGCACGTTGCAATCTTAAGTTGGATCGAACAATTCCCACGTAATTACTCATAATCAGCTGTAGTTCTTTTTTGGTTTGAGTAATAAGCACCATCTCTTCATTAAGCACCGTTCCTTCGGCATCCCAATCGGGAATTCCGGTTTCAAAATCAATTGACTTAATCAATTCCTTCGCAACTATAGAAGCACGATGTGAAAACACCAATGCTTCGAGCAACGAATTGGAAGCCAATCTATTAGCCCCATGCAAGCCGGTAGAAGAGCATTCACCCGAAGAGAAAAGATTTTTAATCGAAGTTTGTGCGTTGGCATCCGTTTGTATTCCACCGCAGAAGTAATGAGCAGCTGGCACCACTGGAATCATGTCTTTGCGAACATCAATACCTATGCTTAGACATTTTGCAAAAATATTCGGAAAATGATGAAGCAATTCGTCTTGATTCAGGTGCCTGGCATCTAAATAAACATGATCTTCTCCGGATAACTTCATTTCATTATCAATAGCACGAGCTACAATATCACGGGGTGCCAACGATCCCCGTTTATCATATTTCGGCATAAATTCATTCCCTTTTTTGTCTTTCAGTATTGCTCCCGAACCCCGCATTGCTTCGGTAATCAAAAAAGAAGGGCGCTCTGCCGGATTATATAATGCAGTGGGATGAAACTGTACGAATTCCATTCCACGCACTGCACCTTTGGCTCGATATACCATAGCAATACCGTCACCGGTAGCAACCACGGGATTCGTGGTGTTGTAATACACATTTCCTGCACCACCGGAACACACCATGGTGATTTTCGACAACACGGTGTCCACTTCATGTGTGTGCGGATTAAGTATATATGCACCGTAACAAGTAATGTCGTTATTACGCCGAGTTACTTCGACCCCTAAATGGTGCTGGGTAATTAACTCGACAGTAAAATATTTTTCATAAATTGATATATTCGGATGCTTTTTCGCCGTTTCGAAAAGCTTTTGCTGGATTTCCTGCCCCGTGTTATCTTTATGATGAAGCACCCGAAATTCGGAGTGACCTCCTTCACGAGCCAAATCATATTTTCCCGTTGTGTTTTTATCAAAATCGACCCCCCATGCTACCAATTCTTTTACCCTTTCGGTAGATTCGGTAATTGTAATGCGAACAATTTCAGGATCACTAAGCTCATCACCTGCAATCATCGTGTCTTTAATGTGCTTCTCGTATGTGTCCGGATCGTACATTACGGCCGCTATACCGCCTTGTGCATATCGTGTGGAAGTTTCAACCGCATCGGCTTTAGTTACAATACTAACTTTTCCGAACTCTGCAACTTTGAGTGCATAACTAAGGCCTGCTATTCCGGTACCTATCACTAAAAAATCTACTTGATGTCGCATAAATTCAATCTTTAATCGAGTGCAAAGGTAGTAATAAAAAGTGAAACGATTTTTCGTGAAAATGAAATAGAATACAGAATTTATGACGGAATAATTATTAAGATTTGAGTTATCATGATGTATAAAAATATTTTTCATGAAACCAAAAAGAGAAAGACGATGACTACTGAGTTTAGTCAAAGTTAGCGAAACCTGTATGAGTTAAAAAAACAAAAACCGGTAATACAAAGATTACCAAAACAGTTAATCTTGCTTTTTAATAATTATATCTTTAACCGAAAAATTGTGAAGTATGCTTTTTATGTTTATCACTTTTAAAAGAATAGCCGTAAGGAATGAGATTATCCCAAAGGCAACAATTTTTACATCCCAGCGAATGTCGATATATTTCAATGCAGACAACCATCCGAAAAGCATTGCTAAAAACACGCAGAGACGAACAATTTCATTTAGCTTAAACTCAACCCGAAACATCCTGATTGCGATAACCATCTGAATAATTGCCATCGTAAACTGTGTAATCACGCTGGCAACTGCCGATCCCGAAGCCATAAATTTAGGAATCAGGAATAAGTTTAATCCTATATTCATCAACATTCCCACTGCTGCAACGATATTTAGCGTTCTCAAACTGCCATTGGCGGTAAGTAAAGTTCCAAACACATAAGTCATGGAAATAGCTACAAAACAGGACATTAGCATTGAAAATACAAATGAAAGCTGCTCAATACGGGCATAAAACTGGGATAACGTTTCATTCACATGTTGAGGGTTCAATAGAGTCATAATTTCCTGCCGATATGCGATGCAAGCAAAAACGACAACAATTGACAGCGTAAACAGCATGGAAAATGACAGTTTTATCGTTTCGGTTACCGGCTGCTTTAGCTTTATCATCCGTGCAAACACGGGCAAGAGTATTACCGCAAACAGATATGCAATCATGTTCACAGCATCCAGCAAACGATAAGCCGAAGCATATACACCGGCCTGATAATCGCCCGTATCTGTGGGTAACAACCGCTCAATCATTACACTATCGATACGATTATAAAAAGTCATTAACAAAACTAAAAGAGCGTACGGAAAACTTTGTTTAAGAATAACCATAAAAAATCGTGGATTCCAATTGATGCGAATAAAATGAGCTTTTTTTACCACAATTAGAAATGCCACAATTGCCGTTATTGAATACGCAACGGTTTGCGCAAATACAAACCAGTATATCGTAATAGATCCACTAAACCAATGTCCCCAAATAATCACGGAACAAAAGAGAATCATCAGAAAACGATCCAACACGGAAATTAAACTATCCGTTTTAAAAAGCTGCAATCCCGAAATATTCGACCGTAAATATAGAATCAGAGATACCAGCACTTGATTAAATGCCAGCACATAGAGTAGGTTCATCTGCTGCCTGCTATATCCGACAATAAAACCAACGGCAATAGTAATCATAATGTATAAGGCCGACAAAAGGAGTTTAATTCCTAGTATTCCGGAAAAATATTTATTAAGCAGATGATGGTTCTGAGCTATATTCCGGTTGTTAAAATTTGTAAGCCCGACATCGAGAAAGATATTAAAAAGAAAAGAAAAATTGAAAATTGCAAAATAGAATCCGTAGTCGGCAGCCCCCACAATGTTTTGCACCGCTCTATCCACACCAAGAATCCAGAACGGCTTGATCAACAAGTTGAGCAATAGAAGAATAAACAATCCTGAGAGAAACTTTTTCTGCATCTTTAATTAATCTTCGGGAACAAAAAAGAAGGTTTGTTTATGGTGGATTTTTTTATCAAACGGAACCAACTTACCGGCAATAAATACATTGGTTTCGTAACCATAGCTCATCATAAGTTCGAAACATTTCTTTCTATTCTCGCTATCCCACAATTCTGCATACACAATCGGACGGTGGCGCTGAAGCAAAAGATGGGCTCCCTTTAGGACGAAATATTCGAAATTTCCGGCACTTAATTTAATACCACTTATAAAATATTTTGATAACGAAAACACATCCATGCTATCGAGGCGTTTTATAGGAACCTTGATTTTTTCACCTTCACTAAACTCTTTAATAGAAGGATGTTCTACGTGACAAAATCCATGTAATTTTGCTTTATTCTGTTCGGGCAATACCATCTCGATTTCTCCATTATGGTCTCCCAACGCCATTTCCATTACACGAATATTCTTTAACCTAAACCATTTAACCACCTTCCGGAGTGTAATAATATGTTCGGGAACCGGCTCGAAAGCATAAATAATGGAATTGGGCTTACGACTCGCAAGATAATAAGATTTAATTCCAAGGTTAGCCCCAATATCGAGCAAAAAACCATGATCGGAAACAAGTTTTACAAAATAGATAAAATCTTTCTCTTTACGCTGAAATCTTAAAGTAGCTATAATCCATAATGCAAACATAAACAGATAATTCTGATATCCCAGTAATGATTGCATTATACGTTTCCTTCTATTTTTCATCGAACCTAATCATCGTAAACAAATGCAAAGTTATGGATAAAAAAGGATAAAGTCGTTACTTTTGCATCGATTTTCAAAAAAATGATGGTATCTTAGCACCATAATTCGAGAAACAATGATTATTGCCGTTAACACACGATTATTACTAAAAAACAAGCTCGAGGGTATCGGCTGGTTCACTTACGAAACGCTTTCGAGAATTACAAAAGACCATCCCGAACATATCTTCTATTTTCTTTTCGACCGCCCCTATCATACCGATTTTGTCTTTGAATCGAATGTTACACCGATCATACTTTCTCCACCCGCCCGGCATCCCGTTTTATTTTACATCTGGTTCGAAATTTCAGTTGCCCGGTTTCTAAAAAAATTAAAACCCGATTTGTTTCTCTCTCCCGACGGCTATCTGTCGTTGAAGACAAAAACAACTTCTCTCGCAGTAATTCACGATATTAATTTTGAACATTATCCTGAGGATTTTCCATTGATCCATAAAAAATATTATCGCTATTTTTTTCCTCGATTTGCCCGTAAAGCCGATCGGATTGCCACCGTATCCGAATTTTCCAAGCAAGATATTATGAGGCAATATGGAATTAATGCTTCAAAAATCGATGTCGTTTATAATGGTTATAACACCTTATATAAGACGCAATCTGAAGAAACAAATCAAGAAACCAGAGCGCTATATACTAATGGTAGCCGATACTTTGTTTTTGTAGGCGCACTCCTACCACGAAAAAATCTTCGCAACTTATTTTTCGCTTTCGAGCAGTTTAAACAAAAGACAAGCAGCGATGCCAAGTTGGTTATCGTGGCGAAAAAAAATGGTGGACAACCTCAATAGAAGAGGCATACAAAAATATCAGCGATAAAAAATCGGTAATATTTACAGGACGTCTTGAACCTGTTGATTTAAACAAGGTCCTTTCCGCATCTATTGCACTCACGTATGTTTCGTATTTTGAGGGATTCGGCATCCCAATTCTAGAGGCATTCAGTTGTGGCACATGCGTAATTACATCAAACATTACATCAATGCCGGAAGTCGCAAATGATGCAGCTCTTCTGACAGATCCATTTTCGGCAAACGAAATCGCAGAGGCAATGGTAAAACTTGCAGAAAACACCTCCCTTCGTAGCTCTTTGATTGAAAAAAGCAAACAACAACTTGAAAAGTTTTCATGGAATCGAACTGCTGACCTGCTTTGGAAAAGTATCGAAACCACGGTATATAATATTAATCATTAAATATATTACCCTGATGAATATTGAAAAAACAGCCGTTTTCCCCGGTTCTTTCGACCCTATAACCGTCGGACATGAATCCATTATACGAAGAGCCATTCCTCTTTTTGATAAAATAATCGTCCTTATCGGAATAAACGCCGAGAAGAAAAGCATGTTTTCATTGGAACAAAGGTTAAAATGGCTAAAAGACACCTTCAGTGATTGTCCGACCATCGAAATTGCATCGCACAGCGGGCTTACGGTTGATTTTTGCAAACAAGCCGGAGCAAATTATATCCTCAGGGGATTGCGTACTGCAGCTGATTTTGAATTTGAACGTTCCATCGGACAAACCAACAAATCATTGATCTCCGATATTGATACGATTTTTATGCTCACACTTCCTGAACACTCATACATTACTTCCTCTATCGTAAGAGATGTGTTTCGTAACGGAGGAGATGTCGCTCGCTTTATCCCGAATAAAATCAATATTAAAAGTTGATGTGATGTTTTTACAACAACAATGAATCATCGAATTTAGCGTTTAAAACAAGTTCCGACTTCAAAAACAATATTAAAACTCATCTATATGCGTAAAATATTCCTTGCACTGATTGCATCGCTGGTCTGCACCGTGGAGTCATTTGCCTATAAGCCTGTTGAAATAATCGGAAAAGCTCCATTTGCAGCAAATAACACCATTAGAGTATATCAATATGATGATATGATTTCATACAAACGAATACAAATTGGGAACGCAAAAATTGACAAAAACGGAGACTTCAAAATTTCAATAAACCTAACACGCCCAACCTATTTATTGTTGGATATCAATTTCTTAGAATCCGATTTATATGTTGAGCCCGAAGAAACGTACTCCATTCATTTTGAAATAGAGAAACAATATGCAAACCCAGCTGAAATATCGGCCAAAGAGGTCCCTATGCTTACCCTTTTAGATGATCCTAATTTTACAAAACTTAATAGCCTGATTAATGCCCTGGAAAATGCCGTCTCGGATTTCCTATCGCACAACGACAACTTTAAACGGATCTATTTCAGAGCCGACCGCACACAACTCGATTCTTTAAAAAGCATCATCTATGCGGACTGGGGAAATAACGCCGGTGCCTATTTCAGAGCTTATCAAAAATACACTTTTGCAAATTACGAAAATATCATTTACAGCAAATACTCGGACTCTGCTTTTGCAAAATATTTCAACGAAAAAGAGTTTTTTGTCGAAAACACAGCCTTTATGCTCTTTTTTAACAGTTACTTCGAAAAATATTATGATAGTCCCGTATCACAAATTCCGATGGTTGAATTTCGAAGAATTATAAACGAAGAGCCCGATTCAAAAAAACTTCTCGACCACATGGGAAAAGATCCCAAACTAAAAAATGAAATTATTCGTGAAATGGTAATGATTAAAATGCTCCAGGATGGTTTTAATGATGAGCGGTTTAATTATACCAACATCATTAAAATTCTTTATGATTTATCCGTTGAAACAAAATTTCCGGATCACAAAAAAATGGCGACCAACATATTAGATCAAATTCGCAATAAAGTAAATGCCAAAAACATACTTGACCTCAGCTTTAAAAATGTCTCGGGAGCCACGACCAAACTATCGGAATACAAAAATAAATACTTTTATATTCAATTCTTTACTACCGACTGCAACTCCTGCATTAGAGATATGTATGGCATGGAAAAGTTACAAAACGAATATAAAGATAGCGTTCAATTTATCAGCATTTCGTTAGACATTAATACCGCAAAGTTGTTTCATTTTGTAAATAAGTACCCACAATTTAATTGGCCGTTTTTGCATTTTGCCAACAATTTTGAATTTGTAGAAACATACGGACTTAAAGGACTTCCTTTAGCTATGATTCTGGATAAAGAGGGAAACATCATAGCTTTTCCGGCAGCCACACCAGAAGGGGATCTTTCTCGGATTTTCAACATGCTATACAAGGAAAAGTACCATCATAAAATATGGTTCGAACCGGGAAACACCACGGTAGAGCCCATGAAGTAAAAAGTCTATAAAGTAAAAAGTTCATAAAAGAGAACCGCTCTCTATAATGACTTTGAACTTTATAGACTTTATGGACTTTACGGACTTTTCCCTTTCTACTTTCTAACAGTAACTGTTATTCGTTTTGCAATCTTCAGCGCAGTAGTCAATGTTGAAAGGTCGGTGAACAACTCACCTGTTTTACCTGAGTAATGGCCGTGTCCAATCGGATTCAGATAATACTTTACTGTAGCATTATCCATGTTAATAAAAACGGAATATACTACCGAGGGCTGACTTGAAGTTTTATATTCGGGCTCATCGGAATATTTACTATTCGTCCAGTAATTGTTCCAATCCCACGATTGATTTATCTCCAACAGTAGATGAAATATTCTCGGAAAATTCGGAATGACAGGAGTTGCAATAAGTCTGAAATTATTTTCGGGAGTGGCACCTGAAATGGCATCAGACATAGCAGTTTCAGGTGTTGGAATATACAACCCATCCGATTCTACCACACCTCTTTTGTGCGCCCAATAAGGCAGAGCTGCCGGACGACGAGCAGGCCCCGGAAGCCATTTTTCGCCACCACCGGTAACTTTATTAAAAACTCCTTTGCCTATAGACTGCGAAACAAAAAAGGTTTCAATATATTTTCCATTCGCATCTTCTGCCCAAACAGCCATTAACGGATGATTATAACACGCTCCTTTTTCGAAATCGAAGACAAAGCTAAGCGGAGCACTTTTCCCGTGATTCAAATCTATTATTTCCGAAGTTTCGGATACTTCCGATGTCGTACATAAATTCTTACAACCCGTAAGAAATGCTAAGAACCCTATTGCAAACAGAACCAATATAACTCGTATTCTTTTCATCTTAACTGAATTAAAATTCCACAATAATTCCAATCGATGGCAATATTGTTCCCCCGCCTGTGCTTTCAAGTTTTTTAAGTGAATATTGCCACTGGTCTGCCGGTGCTGTCGGATTTATAATAATTGGCCGGCCCGATGCATCACGGTTTAACACATACAAATCAGGAGAATCGGCTTTAAAATTATAGACATTTTGTACATCAATATAAAACATCAGTGAAAACTTTGTAAAATAGAAATCCTTATCTATTCTTAAGTCCAATTGATGGTAAGGACCCAACCGTAGTGCATTAAATTGCGAATAATCAAGAACGGTCTTCCCCCTGACATCCCAAGCCGTTTTAAGCGCCGAATTCTCAAGATCAACGGGTGAATATGGAGAACCTCCGGAATATCTCCATTTGATGCCTACCGTCCAGTTCTTTTTAAACGATTTGCTGAATATAATATTGAACAAATGCCGATTATCCCAAGCCGAAGGGATATATTTTCGGTCTCTATTTTTAAATTCACTACGGACAAAAGTGTACGATAAGGTAAAATTGAGGGTTCTGCCCATTTTTTGTGTTGCAAACAGCTCCAATCCATACGCTCTTCCCTGAGACGTAGAGCTCACTTCCTCATCACCGACTACACCAAAATCAGCACCTTTGTTTGCCATTGAAATCGAGTCAAGAATTGAAAAAGGATAATTATTATATTTTTTATAGAATGCCTCCACCGATATTTTAATCTGCTCATTGGGATAATAATCAATACCGCCCACCAAGTGATCTACACGAATATAAGTTATTTTATTCTCTTTATTTACAACATCACCCAGCGAATCACGATAGCCAAGCGTGGTATATGTCGGCATTTGATAATAACGGGCAATATTAAAGTTTAAGTTCCATTTTGGTTTAAAATTATAACTAACCGATAAGCGGGGCGAAAGCTGATCGGTCATATCCACCATCGAAAAGGAATAATTATTGGCATCGGAACGAATTCCTGCAGACAAGGTGAGTTTATCTTTAAAAAACGCTTTGCCTGCTTGCGCAAAGAGATTCCATCTAAAAAACTCCAAACTTGAGGTGTAGGCTATGATCATTTCGCGATTACCCACCACCGTTTTATTATATGTCCGATTGAAATACTTGTCATATTCTCCGCCAAAGCCTGCCGTAATACGATATCCATTAGACAGGTACACCTCCTCAAAACGGAACTTGTTCTCAATTTCATGCGAATTATAATCCAAAATCTTGATTCCCGCTTTCTCATCGTTATTAAGATACTTAATTTGTGTATTGTTCAAATAATTCCGGCTGACCACATAATTCTGATATCCGTTCTTCGTAAAGTGTTTCCAAACAATTCCAAAGGTATAGTTCCATTGATCATTTTCGGGAAGATAGCCCAGAATATACTTTTGGTAATCCGTTGGTTCTTTAATTCCTGTGTTTAATCGTGACTGATCAAGTGCCCCCAGACTGATAACATTCAGCTGGTTTTTCTCGTTGATTTTATGCGATATTTTAAACTGATAGTCATTATAGGTGGGAAGAAACGGCAAACCTATCGCCGAAAACAGAAACTGCAAGTAAGAGCGCCGGTAAGAGAATAGGTAATTGGTCTTCTCTCCTAACGGACCATCTATGGCCAATGATAAATCGGAAGCTCCCACAGCCCCTTTAAACTGCATCCGTTCCTTATTCCCTTCTATCTGCTTTAAGAGCATCACCGAACTAAGAGCATTCCCTCTGGAAGCAGGAAAAGCTCCGGAAAAGAACTCGATTTCTTTCACAAAGTCGATGTTGACAATCCCCACCGGACCACCGGAACCACCTTGGGTGGCAAAGTGATTTAGGTTTGGAATTTCAATATCGTCGAGGTAAAACCTATTTTCGTTGGCACCCCCACCCCTGACAATCAAATCGTTGCGAAACGACACACCCGAGGCAACGCCAGGCAAAGACTGGATAACTTTCGACACATCACGATTTCCGCCGGGATTACGTTCAAGCTCTGAAATTCCAATCACGTTAACCGATACCGGACTTTCTTCTTTTTTCGCAAATAAATCAGCTTTTACTTCAACAGCCTCCAAATTGATGGCATTCTCTCTCATTCCTATTTCAACATTCACCGACTTAGAGTTATTCACCATAAATTCACTGGTAACCTTTCGTTCGAATCCAACCGTACTCAAAATCAGTTTTACATATCCGGGAGCAATTCCGGTAAATACAAATCTTCCGTCAAAATCAGTAGCGGATCCGATATTCGTACCTTGTATGATGATATTGACAAAAGGCAACGGTTCATTATTTTTTTCATTAAAAACCCTTCCTTTGATTACACCATTTTGAGCAAACGATGAAAATTGGAAAGCAAACAATGATATTAACACAATAAAGAAGTGTTTATAACTCATAAATATTCCTTTGTGATTTTAAAAAGTAAAACAACAAACTTACTGATTTTGTTTACTTAATAATAAAAATAAAACATTAAACAAAACCGTCATTATTAATGTTTAGCTGTTCATAACATTATTATAAATTAACAATTCTAAAAAAAAATCTGAACTAATTTTGCTCAGAATTATTAACTAAATTAGATTAATTATGAAAAAAGTAGGATTAACATTACTAGTAGCATTGGTATTTGTATTTAGTGCTAATGCACAATTAAAAAACAAACAAGGCGAAACCATTTTACCGGAAACCGGTGATTGGGCCATCGGCATTGATGCAACTTCTTTCCTTAACTATTTCGGAAACTTCATTGGCGGCAACGGACTGAATGTTGCTCCAACATGGAATTTTCTAAACACAAATCAATCAATTACCGGCAAGTACTTTGTTTCTGAAACAATGGCATACCGTGGTTCACTTCGCTTAGGAATGACATCTGTCAGTGGATCTGAAATGGTAGCTGATCGTTTATACTCAGTTGTGCCAGTTTACCCGGGAACCATTCCTGCAGAAGTTAAGAACACTTGGAAACAAGGTGCTACCAATGTAAGTCTTAGCGGTGGCATTGAATGGAGAAGAGGCCATGGCCGTCTTCAGGGATTCTATGGCGGTGAAGTAGGCATAGGCATTTCATCATCTAGCGAAACATTCACTTATGGAAACGCATTCACTCAAACCTCCTCAGCAACAGTTTCCAATGTCAACTACGATGCAGCAGACGGAATGCTTAGCGACATCAATTTGGTTAACGATCCTTTCGGAAACGCAGCTCGCGCAACCAAAATTAAAAACGGAACTCAATTTGGTATCGGTGTTCGTGGATTTATTGGTGCTGAATATTTTGTATTGCCAAAACTTTCCATTGGTGGCGAATTTGGATGTGCCCTTGCCTTCCAAACTAATGGCAAAAAAGCAACAACTATGGAATCTGAAGGTTTTACTACAGCAACTCCTCCTGTAGAAACAGTATCTACTTTTACAGTAGAAGCAAAAAACCCAAGTTATTTTGGTCTCGACAATGACAACACAAATTCAATATTTGGATCTGCCGGAAGTTTAAAAATTACATTCCACTTCTAGTATTTGCTATTTATAAAAAAAAGCCATACATTGAGTATGGCTTTTTTTATTCCATTGAATTTACCGCCACTACTCAGCCAAGCCCACGAATAAAAAATCTTCATTTGGCAATGTGCTATAATTTTTATATTTTTGCTAATCGGACTTAATATGCCACGGCAAAATAAGCTAGAAACACTAAATATTCGGTTACCTATTTAAAAGTACAACAATAAAAAAAGAACCTTTTAGTTAATCCTTATTGAAAGAGAATATATTATGAATTTTTCGGAACTAATAAAGAATAAAACACTTTGGAAGCAGATCGGGCTACTCGTTGGAGTTACAGTCATTCTTATATTTATAGCATCCTGGATTCTAAGCATATACACTCGTCATGGAGAAGCCATTACAATGCCTAATTTGGTCGGAAAATCGCTGGAAGCTGCACAAACGGAGCTCTCTTCATCCGACTTTGAACTCATTGTTAGAGATTCCGTTTTCGACAATAAGACACCTAAACACAATATTGTATCCCAAGATCCGCCTGCCCTTACTAAAGTAAAAAAACACCGCAAAGTGTATGTTACCATTGTGTCCATGGGAACAAAAAAAGCCCCGTTCCCTTCTCTTAACGATCTTTCTTTAAGGCAAGCTTCACAATTACTTGAAAATAATGGGTTTTCTGTAGGACAAGTCATCTATCAGCCCAGCGAATTTGATAATATTGTTATTGAACAACGTTACAAAGGGAAAAAAGTTGATGAAGGTCAGATGCTCGAACAAGGATCGGCAATCACACTTATTGTCGGAAAAAGCAACTCCTCCGAGGAGGACTCACAGGAATCGGAAAATCAGGAATAAATCATAAAGACAAAAAAACGAAACAGGAATAAATGAAAAGATATATCACACTACTAATCATCGCTTTAGTTGGAATCAGCGGAGTTAAGTCTCAAGTAGTAATTAGCGGACTACAATCAAATTCAGTTTTAGAACGATTGCAACACAATTTCCTCGAAAAGGGATTACAATACCACGAATACACCCCTATTGTATTGCCTTTCGAGGATGACTTTTCATTACCAAAACCTTTTCCGGACACGGCAAAATGGGTTTCCAATCAGGTATTCATCAACAACGATTACGCTTTTCGTCCGCTCACTGTTGGGGTAGCTACTTTTGATGCTCTCGACGGATTTGGAAAAATTTACAGCACCGCTCAAAGCGATGCTTTTGCTGCCGACACATTGATTTCTCGTCCCATCCGTTTAGATACCATTTTCTCTCCCGTGAAGCGTGCCATTACCCTCGCCGACTCTCTTTATTTCAGCTTTTATTATCAACCGGGAGGGGGCATGGGGCAACCTTGGGCATTAAGAGGAGACAAACCGGAAGCCGGAGATTCACTCCTCCTCGATTTTGGTTTTTTCACGGGAAACTATGTTTATTCATATAGCGAATTTCAGCCGCAAATAATTAATGCCTATCTCAATGTCGGCGATTCGGTGCAAAATCAGTGTTATCCCGATCAATGGATTGTTGTGGATCGGATTTACCCCGTTAACGACACGCTGTGGGTTCCTTGTGACTCCATTTTTGTTCGTGAAATGATCTGGAATACTGTTTGGGGTGTGGACGGTTTATCTCTACAACAACTTTACAATTCCACCGGAAAATACTTCAAACAAGTAATGATTCCTTTTAACAACATGAGTGACACTATTTACTTAAACAAAGGTTTCCAATTCCGGTTTAGAAATCTGGCGAGTATGGGCAATAACACTCTTCCGGGTTGGTTAGGCAACGTTGATCAATGGAATATCGATTATATAAAATTAAACATTAACCGAACCTCAATCGACACCTTGTTGAAAGATGTAGCCTTTGCTTGCGCAGCTCCCACTACCCTGAAACAATATCAAACAATGCCATGGTCGCAATTTAAAGGGCACCAAGCCACCGAACTCACCGACAGCTTATCTATTTTACTTACGAACCTCGACAATATCACTAAAAACACCAGCTATATTTATGATGTAAAGACTGCTACAGGAGGTCCTGTACACCATTACGACGGCGGTAGCTTTAACATCGACCCATACAATTCAAACGGATATCAAACATATCAACCCCATGCACGTCCTCCTGTGCAATTCACCTATCCCGAAGACACACAAGACAGCGCTTTATTCACCATCACTCACATCTTTAAAGAAGCTGGAGGGGCCGATCAAAACAACTTTAATGACACCATTCGATATTCTCAGAATTTTTACAATTACTTTTCTTACGATGACGGTACTGCAGAGAATGGCTTCGGATTATCTCCCGCAGGTTCTAAATTAGCATATAAATTTGTACTCAACACTCCCGATACCCTAAGAGCTGTGAACATGTTTTTCAATCGTACCTTAGACAACTCAAACGTACAATATTTTTGGCTTACCGTATGGAACGACAACAACGGACAGCCTGGCAGTGTAATATATGAACAAAACAGCACGAGTCCGATTCTCGGCGACTCATTAAATCAATTCAGAACTTATGCCTTTAACGAGCCTATTGCTCTTTCAGGAACCTTTTATATCGGCTGGAGACAAACTACCGACGACAATTTGAATGTAGGATTTGACCGCAACCACGATGCTTCTTCGAAAATATTTTACAATAGTGATGGCACTTGGTCCAACACCATTTATAGTGGAGCATTGATGATGCGCCCCATGCTTGGCAAATCATTTTCAGGTGTAAATATTGATGAGCAGACCCAAACCCCAATCAGTATTTTTCCTAATCCGCTAACAGGAAACACATTTTCGGTGACGGTAAACGACGATTATTCAAATTACACATACAGAATTACCGATATTACCGGAAGAACGCTTACAACACAAAAGCTGGAAGCTCAAAATCAAATTGAAGCTCAAGCCGGCATATACATAATCACCATATACAAAAAAGCGCAAGCGGTTCACAGTCAAAAACTAATCATATACAAACAATAACCAGTTAACAATGGAAAACGGAGAGATTCTCGAGAACCAAGACGACCGCGACGAACTTTATGAGCACTATAGAATAGAAGCCGACCAAAAGCAAAGTTTGTTGAGAATCGACAAATTTTTGATGAATCGACTGGAAAATACCTCCCGCAATAAAATCCAAATTGCAGCAAAGGCCGGCAATATCATCGTTAATAATCTTCCGGTTAAACCCAATTACAGGGTACATCCCTACGATGAAATATCCATAGTAATGTCTCATCCTCCTAGAGATATTGAGATTATTCCCGAAGATATCCCGTTAAACATTGTCTATGAAGACGATGACTTGATCATCATAAATAAAAAACCCGGAATGGTGGTGCATCCGGCATACGGAAACTACACCGGAACGCTGGTAAATGCGCTCACCTATTACTTTAACCAACAAAAAAACAAAGAAGGTGAAACCATAAAACCATATCTTGTTCATCGAATTGATAAAGATACTTCGGGAATTATGATTGTGGCGAAAACCGAATTGGCACAAACGCGATTGGCAAACGACTTCTTCCACCACACCATCGACCGCAAATACCAAGCACTCGTTTGGGGCGATTTTAAAGAAGAAAGTGGAACGGTAATCGGTCACATTGGCAGAAGCCTCAAAGACCGAAAAGTCATGTCCGTATTTCCCAATGGTGAGTATGGAAAGCATGCCATTACACATTGGCGGGTAATTGAACGCTTAGGGTATGTAACGCTTATCGAATGCAAGCTGGAAACCGGCCGGACACACCAGATCAGAGCGCACATGCGCTACATCAAACATCCGCTGTTTAACGATGCCACATACGGTGGCGATGAAATTTTAAAAGGCACTACTTTCACCAAGTACAAACAGTTTGTGCAAAATTGCTTCAAAATGCTACCGCGTCAGGCACTGCACGCAAAATCGCTGGGAATCACACACCCCATCACCCAGGCAAAACTTTTCTTCGACTCGGAACTTCCGGAAGACATGGCAACGACCATCGACAAATGGCGTCAATATGCAAAACATATAGAAGAGGGTAATTAATGGTTTTTCACGCAAAGACGCAGAGTCGCTAAGAAAACCGAGAACAACTACATCTTGTCGTAAAAAGAATATGATGCATTTTTAAGAGAATCAACTTTATAATAATTTGATATTTTTGAAATAAAACCTGATGTATGACTGAAAACGAATTGTCCAAAATAATAGTGAATTGTTGTTTTCAAATTCACAGCAAATTAGGTCCTGGTTTGTTAGAATCAGTATATGAAGAAATTCTTGCATATGAATTGCAAAAGTATAACCTAAAAATTAAAAGGCAGCAAGGCATCAGTGTCATTTATGATGATATCAAAATGGATTTAGGGTTTAGAGCAGACTTAATAGTAGAAAATAAAGTAATTATTGAAATCAAATCAGTAGAGACTATTGCACCAGTTCATCAGAAACAATTGCTAACCTATTTGAAAATCACAGAATTAAAGTTAGGTTTATTGGTGAATTTCAATGAAGCACTGATTAAAAACGGAATTCAAAGAATAGTAAACAAGTTGGAAGAGTAGATTATGCAATATCAATCCTCATGAAAAAGACATATAGTTCCATGGCTTTTTGAAATAAAACTTTGCGCCTTAGCGTCTTAGCGTGAAACAAATTCTTAACTTTGTTGCGAAATTAAATCAGGAAGAAAAAACATATTTATAATGAAAAAATCACTTCTTTTAGCCCCCATAATTCTGTTTGCCGTTCTTTCGTGTAAACAAAAGCCCAAAGAACTTAAGTTGGTAAAATATGAAGGAGAAGCCCAAGGGACCTATTATGCAGTGACCTATTACGACACTGATGCCCGCAATTTTCAATTTTCAACAGATTCCATTTTATCACAATTCGATCGTTGTGCATCGATATACACCGACAGTTCTATTATTAGCAAAATAAACAACAACGCCCCCAATGTTCAACTGGATTCAAACTTTATTAGAATCTTTAATCTTGCGCAAAAAGTCAGCGAACAGACCGATGGAGCATTCGATTGTACTGTAGGCCCTCTGGTTAAAGCTTGGGGATTCAGCATCAAAGAGAATAAAAATCCTGAGCTTCCCAAAATAGACACATTAATGAAGTATATCGGGTATAAAAAAGTGCATATCGAAAATCAGCAAATAGTAAAAGAATCTCCCCAGATTATGATTGACTTTAACGCCATAGCTCAAGGGTATTCAGTGGATATTATTGCCCATTTTTTAGAGTCCAAGGGAATTCTAAATTATTTGGTCGATGTTGGTGGTGAGGTACTTGGAAAAGGCAAAAAACCTGACGGTAATTCATGGGTTGTCGGCATCGAAAAACCGGCTGCAGATTCAGAAGCGGAACGAATTGTGCAAACCAAAGTTCAGCTAAAAGACAGATCACTTTGCACTTCGGGAAATTACCGGAAATACCGGATGATTAACGGCAAAAAGTATTCTCATGAAATTGATCCCAAAACAGGATTTCCTGTTACGCACAATCTATTAAGCGTATCGGTAATGGCTTCCGATTGCGGAACCGCAGATGCGTTTGCCACAGCATTTATGGTGATGGGATTGAAAAAATCTAAGATATTCCTAACCAAGCACCCCGAGCTGGAAGCCTATTTTATCTACGCTGATGAAAACGGAGAATTAAAAACAGATTATTCTCCGAATTTTATTAATTATGTCAAATAATTTATGGTGATCTTTTTTATTCAATGTCTTTCAATAGGATTAATTGGACTAGCATTTGCATTTTTTGTAGTGGTAAACAATATAAAAACACGTAAAAGATTAAAAGATAAATGGAAACGGTTTGCAGAGAAGCATTCTCCTAGTAAGCAAAAATAATTCTTTCCTAACCTGCCTATAGATTACGTGTGTTTTTCAATTTAAAATACAAACTTTGAATTGTTTTTAATACATTTGTTCAATTAATGTCCAATTCTGATACCTATACTAGATAGATTATTGGATGCCGTCAATTGATTGCACATTAAATTTCACTACTATGTTTTGGATAATAATTACTGACAATTCCTCTTCTATAAAAGACATAATATCCAACTAAACTACTCCTTTTTCTGCAAAACACAACAGATTCAATTGACAAAACATTTAACAACTAATTCGTGAGAACAACAAGCAATAAAAAACATATCGACAAACATTCAATAAAGCAGAAAATTTATCGGTTCATTGAAAAAGGATCTCATGGTTCAAAGATTAATTTAATTTTTGATTACAGCATCATGACTTTGATTATGTTGAATGTTGTTTCCATAATTCTTGAAACAATTCCTGAAATTAGAAATTATCTAGGCAATTCTTTACGAATATTCGATATTTTTTCTGTAGTTATTTTTACGATTGAATACCTTTTACGAATTTATATTGCCGATCTAACTCACCCTTCTTCCAACAAAATAAAATCGAGATTAAAATTTATTTTTTCCACTTTCGGACTAATTGATTTATTTGCAATATTGCCCTTTTACCTGCCATTTTTAATTAAAATAGACTTGCGTTTTTTGAGAATTCTCAGGATAATGAGATTCCTGCGAATATTTAAAATTAACCGTTACAATAACTCACTAAACTTAATTTATTCGGTAATAAAAGAAAAAAAGTCAGAACTGGCAATGACCGGATTTGTGGCATTACTAACCTTGTTTGTAGCCTCCTTTTTGATGTTTGAAGTAGAAGGAAATGTACAGCCCGACAAATTTCCGAATCTGCTCTCTTGCTTTTGGTGGGCGATTGCCACCCTCACAACGGTAGGCTATGGCGACGTTTACCCAATTACGGCATTAGGAAAATTTTTGAGCGGAATCATTGCCGTATTAGGTATCGGATTGGTTGCGTTGCCCACCGGCTTAATTAGTGCCGGATTTGTTGAAAAAATTGTGAAAGACAAAAGAAAACCAAAAAAATGCCCACATTGCGGAAAAGACCTTGACTGATTGATTTTTTCAAGTACCATTTAAAATTGCTAAAAGCAAATAACATTTGTAAATTCAATAGCATTTTTGGTCTAATCATATTCTCCATTTCATCTTTTAATACGATGAATTCCTTTCATAAAATTGACGAAAGCAAAAAATATTTCTCGAAACGTAAACATGTTTTGCCTATATTTGTTAAAGGAATAGTTTGAATGGGCACAAACTTATAAACAAGTTGGCACCGTCAAAATAAAAGTTCAAACATTAATTGACTAGATGATAAATTACGAATCGTTATTTAAAGTTTCTTACGGATTATATATCGTCTGTGCCGGAGATAAAGCCAAAGGCAATGGTTTTATTTCCAATACTGTTTTTCAAGTAACTGCCGAGCCTCCTCAATTTGCAGCCTGCTGCAACAAAGATAATTATACTGCTGGATTTATTCAAAAACACGGTGCTTTTTCCGTGTCAATTTTAGATCGGGATACACCCGCTGAAATTTTCGGTACTTTTGGATATAAATCCGGTAAAGATATGGATAAAATGATCGGTATGAACATAAAATACGGAACAACAGGAGTTCCGGTTATTTTGGATTCATGCATCGCTTACCTTGAATTTAAAGTTTTAAAAACCGTTGATGTCGGAACCCATTTAATGTTCATTGGCGAATTAATCAATGCCGAAATATTAGACGGCTCAAAAGATCCTATGACTTATCAGTACTACCGGGAAATAAGAAAAGGCCTTTCTCCAAAAAATGCACCAACATATATCGACAAATCCAAACTGGATTTAAAACCCAAAGATTCACCTTTAAAGAAATACAGATGTACTGCTTGCGGATACATCTATGATGAAAACACGGAAAATATTAAATTTGAAGATTTACCCACCGGATGGGTTTGCCCGATATGCGGCTCCGACAAATCCGACTTTATAGAAATTTCTTAATTATAAAAATATATAAACTATGACAAAATCATTAAAAGGAACACAAACCGAACAAAACCTGTTAAAATCATTTGCCGGCGAGTCACAAGCCAGAAATCGTTACGAATTTTTTGCAAGCGTAGCCAAAAAAGAAGGCTACGAACAAATTGCAGCCATTTTCATGGAAACCTCCAACCAGGAAAAAGAACATGCAAAACGTTTTTTTAAATTTTTGGAAGGTGGCGTAGTTGAAATTACGGCTGGATTTCCCGCAGGAGTAATCGGCACCACCAAAGAGAACCTGAAAGCTGCAGCTGAAGGAGAACATGAAGAATGGACCGATTTATACCCTCATTTTGCCGAAGTTGCCAAAGAAGAAGGCTTCCCGGAAATTGCAACGGCTTACAAAATGATCGCGAAAGTAGAAGCAGAACACGAACGCAGATATTTAAAATTACTGCAAAATGTTTCAGAAGATAAAGTTTTCATAAAAGACGGAAAAGTTTGGTGGAAGTGCTTAAATTGCGGATACGTTTACGAATCGGAAAAAGCATTGGAAAACTGCCCGGCTTGTCTGCATCCGAAAGCTTACATGCAAGTAAGAGAAGAAAACTACTAAAAGATAGCACACACGAAAAAAGAGATTTAGAGAACGAATGTCTTTGATTGCATTCAACAACTCTAAATCTCTTTCTGCTTTAAATCATCGGTTTTTTATATTCCACTTAATACAAAATGTTTAACCCGCTGTTGACGTTGCAACCAACCTTCGCACTCATTATAATTACTTCTTTTTATTCTCGCATGCTTGCTCAGGAGTGCCATGGCACGTACATTCCATCTTTTTTCCGGTAGTAGGATCGACCGAACTACAGCTTTTTTTGAATTCGCCGTCTTTTTTAACAAACATTTTAATCGCAAATCCCGCTACAGCAATACCTACGACAATAATAGTAATCAAAATCAATTTAAGCATAGCTTTTCGTTATTAAATACAGGAATATAACCCTAAAACCTACAATTTGTTTGGCTTTAGCTTAATTATTTTCCATTTTAACTACTTTGCCGCTATACAACGAGTTTGAAGTTATCACTTGATAAAAGAGTACACTCCGGCTGCAATCAAGATCGGAAACATGCAGAGTTTGAGCACCTGATATTGAGCACTTTTCCAACTTGTCATAGACTAACTTTCCTGAAATATCCCATATCTTAATAACAACTTCACCGGGAACAGATAAGTTAAAAGAAAGATTCATATTATCGACAAATGGATTCGGGTAGGCTCTTAAATCCATGATTGATCTTTCATTATTAGAAATTCCGTCAGGACTTTTTTTCATAATATCCATCACAACACCTTCAAAAGTGGTTAAGCTCATAGGCATTTCCTGCGGGAGCAGATACCAGCCATTGGATTGTCCTCCCCAACCAAAGTTCACATGAAAATAACCATTGGTATTGTATCCATCTACTACCACATTATGACCGCTGGTTCCTGCAGCATCCTGTATTGCAAGATGAGCCGGCAGAGTATCTTTCATATTTTGCGCTAAATGATTAATCAGTGACGTGTCTCCGGGCTGGATAAGGATAGCCGTTGTACATCCGAAACGCATGTATGCATCTAATGCCTGGCTAACAGAGAAGGTTCCCGATCCTTCAGAAGTAAAAACCTGTTGTGCCGCAACTCCGCAAGCAAAGTTTAAAGCCGCTTTATCGTTGTTGGTAAGAGCAGCATTAGCGCTCCAATGCATCTGAAGTGTATCCAAATACATGTTCAAATCGGGAAAAGACGGAAAGCCGTTTGCAGCAAAATCATCATCAATATGATATTGACGACCGGCGTAGTTATGATAATAATCATCGCTATTGTCGAAATGTGTTCCGTTGGTAGTTTTGTGAAAATTCAAAATTTGCGACATTGCCGTTGCCGGGCAACCGGTATAACTACGTTGAGAGGTTACCGGATCCAAAGGACAAAAGTTTGAGTATGGAGCCGTTTGTGTCCAATTGGTTTTTACCCATCCGTCACCTGTTTCCGGCCATTGCTGAAAATCGTCTTTAGGCTCGTTCGTTTTTGGCTGCAATAACTGCGACCACTTTTGAGCATTAACCGAAGACCACGGTCCAACTTGACTTTGTGCGGTTAAATCCCTCTTCAACATTTGGCTTAATATATTCGCAGAAGATAAAACGCCAAAATTGCTTTCAAATGAATAGGCCGGAATTGGAGACAAATCCGTACTTGAAGAAATCACAACATACCCCTGAGGTAACAAATTGAAAACATACGCCAAAACCGAACCCCCATTTTTCAGCTCAAAGAAATCAGCAACATGATATCCATTTTGGGGATACCGGCCGACAAATTTTGAAGCAATATTTTTTGCATCCGAAGAAGGGATCGTCTTTGAAAATCCCCCTGATAAGATAAAGGAGAACACTAAAGTAAAAACAATAGCTATTTTTTTCATAGGTTTTTTTAATTTCTATATAAATCTGAACATATTTTTAGTAGATGCAAATATATAAAATATTTTCACTCTTTACTTATAAAAACTAAATTATTGAATATTTATTTAGGAAACATTATTCGCCAATATTCCATTCCCAATAAAATTGAGAAACAAACCGTTCCATAAACAGGTGCCGTTCTTCGGCCAGCTCTTTTCCTGTTTGGGTATTCATCAGCGATTTCAATTTAAATAATTTTTCATAGAAATGATTCAGCGTAGGCGCTTGGTTTATTTTGTACTCCATTCCTGTCATTTCCATTTTCGGAGGGATGCAGGGATCATATATCGGACGGCTTTTATGCCCACCATAACTAAATGCGCGGGCAATACCAATGGCTCCAATAGCATCTAAACGATCTGCATCCTGAACAATATCCAGAATTTTATTCCTTTCAACCTGCACATTTGCACCCTTTCTAAACGAAATATTTTCGATTACAAATACAACTTGACTGATGATTTCATCCCTCACCGAAATACGTTTAAGAAAATCCGAAGCTATTTCGGCACCAATCTCCTCTACTCCCTCATAAAACTTAGAATCGGCAATATCGTGCAAGAGTGCAGATAGCTGAATCGGTACAATGTGGTCATACTTTTCTTTACGAGCAATATACAAAGAAAGATTATATACTCTGTAGGCATGCCACCAATCGTGACCCGGTTCTGCTTTTATCAATGCTTGTTTGACAAAGCTTTTTGTTTTCTCAATTACGTTTTCAGCTTCTGTCATTTAAAATTCCGAAGAAGCCGGTTTCTCATTTTTTTTCTTATTTAGCCATAGCGTATCACCCGGCCTGAGAAGAGCATTTTCCTCTAAATTATTAAATTTATATAGATATTTTACTTTCATGGCATAAAACTGGGCAATGCTTAGAGCCGTTTCGCCATCCTGAACCACATGCTTATCTACAGCAGCTTTTTTTCGTTTCGTTTCGATATAAACAATCTCTCCCTCCTTAACCTTTGCTCCTTTCGGCACATCATTATACCTCACTAACAACCATTCATCCGCACCAAAATCTTTTCCTATTTTTGAAAAAGTATCTCCTTTTTTAGCAACAACAAAACGGGTATAATTATTTGAATAAATTTTACGGCCGCTCACCGAAATCCCAACTGGACTATATTCATTATCTCCAATTTTTACAACATTAGTCTGCGATTCTTCATTTTCTTTAACTCCCGTTGCAATGGGTTTATACATTTTATCATACTCGAATAATTCATAGTCTTCAATAATTTTGATCAACCGGTTTGCATATTCGCTACTTGTTGCATACCCGGCAACTTGTAGTCCCTCTGCCCACTCCTTATAATTGGTAACATCCAATTTAAAAAGATCCGAATAACGTGCTTTTGAAGTTAAAAACAAAGAATGATCATCAAAACATTCTTCTTCTGAATTGTATTTTCTGAAACACTCATCCTTTTCATCATCATCTTTATGAAAAGTCTCACCTTTCCAATTGTCCCCGCATTTAATTCCAAAGTGATTATTGGCCTTAACGGCTAAATCGCTGGTCCCTGCTCCCGACTCCAGAACCCCCTGGGCCAATGTAATACTTGCCGGAATCTTATAAACGTTCATCTTGTTAATAGCTGCCTGCTTGTACTTGGAAATATAAATTACAATATCGGCTTTGCTGTAAGCCTGAGCAGAGCCCAGACCTATGAAAAAAAATAATATATAAATTGACAGTAATAGTTTTCGCAGCATAATAAATGGATCCCAATAAAAAGTAACATTTGAATTAACAGAGTACAAAAATACACATGTTTCTCCAAACATTTATAGTCTAATGTAAATTATTGTTCATTTTTGTTATAGCGGTATCCGATTTATTTAATGCTTTAACCATAATCTCAAGCCACTTTATCGATAGACAATGCTGGTCTTAATAGAGTCCATAAAATTTACAAAGACAAAGATTTTTACAGAGAGCATTGTCATAAAAACAAAACTATTTTATGTCAAAATTACTTTTCAGACTAAAGATAGTATCCCTTTTATTTATTCGTTTGGGTTTCCATACTGTATTAACAATCGAATATTTACCCATCCATTTTCGCTGGCATCGTCGGTGGCTATTCCTAAAACAACGCCTGCTTTGGTTGCTTTCATGGCTACCCCTGGCGTTGAAGAACTGGTAACTAGATCTCCTCTTTTTATCTTCCCGTTTTCCGTGTTACACATAACTTTGGTGCATCCCTCTCTTTGCACAGGATTGGGCATAAATCTAGGATTGTCATATTTCATATCGGGTTTTATTACCCCCACCATAAACATATCATAAGGAGTACTTGACAACGAAATCATTCCATAATCAAAAACGCCTTGAGGTGCGGTAACTATTTGTCCAGCTTTAAATGATGAATAATGTTGCTTTAAATCAATACTGCTCTGTGCGTTCAAGGATACAATCCAAATGAAAATTGAAATTATAATCAATGCTGTTTTTTTCATTTCCTTAGAATTTAATTGAATATTTTTTTTGTTTCGATGGTACATTAGTCAATAATGATCAGACTCCTATGGTTAAAATCAGGACATGTAGCGGCATTGCAGTAAATAGCTGAAGTTGTATTCCCATCTCTTCTCCATTGCACTTTAATCGTTGTAGAAACCCCTGCCGTGACAGGTACAGCTAAGCTAAGCGCTCCATTAAACGAAGACACCACTCCTTTTGTATCATCATAATCACCTGCGGTGCAGTTTCCCCCACCCACTACAGAGCCATTCTTCATCACCCTAAAATCAACATATTGCTGTGGAGATCCTGATACATTCTCGTAACCGGCTATGGTAAAGAAAACATACACAACTGGATGTATAGGAGTAAAGGTAATCGTCATTTGTGACATATCGGCAAACGTTGTTGAATTTACCGAACAATCGGTTGTACCAGTAACTCCCTGGTTATTGGTACCAAAAGTATTCAGAGCAAAATTATCCCAGATTAATGTTCCCGAACCATTGTTGCGCAAGTAGTAATTGCCAGTGGTTCCACCTGGATTTGAATTTGGCCAAGTGTAAGGAACATCCTTAATCCTAACCAAATCACCGGAAGCGTTAACTCTCAATTGTGAAGTACTTCCTACCGATAATTTTTCAGCTGGGGATGTGTTGCCTATACCAACCTTGCCCGTAGCATCTTCAAATATAGGTGCAACCGTACAAATAGCTGCAGTCCCATCCGACTTAATCAAATAATTTAAGGTGGCACAACCCACAGGACCGGTTGCTCCCGTAGCACCAGTTACGCCATTAGTTCCAGCTGCTCCAGTTGCACCTGTCGGGCCGATTGCCCCTGTGGATCCAGTGGCTCCAGTGGCTCCAGCCACACCAGTTGGGCCGGTCGCACCGGTGGCACCGTTCATTCCGGCTGCACCGGTAGCTCCCATGGGACCAGTGGCTCCGGTAATGCCAGCTAATCCAGTTGCACCTGTAGGACCGGTTGCGCCAGTTGATCCGGCTGGACCAGTTGCACCATTAGCTCCGGCTATTCCCGTCAATCCGGTAGCACCAGTGGGGCCGGTAGCACCCGTAGGACCAACAGTACCGGTAGAAATATCACACAAAGAATACCACGACAACGTATTAATTCGGTAAAAGAATACACAGTTAGAATCTGTATCATAAACCAGCAATCCATTCGCAGGAGCTACAATGGCTATTCTTGAGGCTGCCGACATTCGTGGTATTAGCATCCCCTTATCCGGCGAAGAAACGTCTAACGCTGCCGAAGGATCTGGATTGGCACCTGTAGAATTTATTCCAACATTGTTTTGCGAATACAAAGGCATACTCAACATAAATAGCCCCATGATCAATAAAAGTTGTTTTAGTCGCTTCATAATAAATACTTTATAATTAGTTATTCCCAAAGTAACAAAGAAAAATGTCCCCGATAAGTATAATCTAATCCATCAGATTTAGTCATAGTAATTTTCCAAACGTAAACATCCTGTTTTGCAAGTTTCGATTTGTAAATCCCGTCCCATCCTTTTTTATAGTCATTTGTAGAAAAAACAATTTCTCCCCAGCGGTCATAAACAAATAATGCATAGTTTTCGGGCTCAAATCCAAAAACCGGGATAAAAACATCATTTTGAGCATCCTCATTCGGCGTATATGCCGACGGCACCCAAAATTCTCCTTCTTCCTCAATGGACACCATAGTCCAATTTGTGCGCCAATCGTTTTGAGGTATATTCAAAACCGACATCGTATTATTATCGATATTTACTATTCCTGAAGGTGGGACTTCTTTCCAAGAAATATCTCCATCAGAAGACCGAATTGCCTTTAGCCTGGATTCTACAATATCATTTCCTCCTTCCACATCTATGTCACGGTATTCAAAAATTAACGAAGACAGTGGCTTCACGAAATAATCATCTGCATTGGTAATCCAATATCTATTAGCAACCTTTAAAGCATTATAAGGATCAAGACTTACCACGCCTGCCGGCAACGGAAAATTTAGCATATCATAGGTAGGATAAGTAGCAAACTTAATTCCTCCAGATGAAGGCATGCCCGCAGTTATTGAACAATACGCCAACTCTAAATCAGCATTGTTTCCATCTCCTGAACCAAAAGGAACACGATACTGATTCGTTTGTGTCCCAATTCTCCAGTCGAGTGTCCCATACCCATCTAACGAATTACTTTCGCTAAGTAAATATTTACTCACATAATTAATTGCAGAAGGGCTGCTGTTATATAATATAAAGTTATTCCTGTTTAGTTTAAACACAGCATCCAGTGTCAATACTCCCGAGGCTCCGCTGTTTGTTGACTCAAGTATTTTACAACTTCCATGCATTGCGATATTTTCGAAGTGCACGGGCTGATCGCCTTTAATTGACTGTGGAGCAACTGTATTTCTTAACACAACTTGTCCATCGGGAAAAGCTTCCTGATTCACAAAAACCTGGTTTGAAGAATAGTTTTCAAAATCACCATTTAACAATATGGTACCATCTAAATCAACTTTTCCATCAACCGCTGCAGTTTTATTTATAAAATTTCCTCCAACGATCATGTATGCTCCAAGCGACACGATAATAGAGCCGCCGTTGTTAACCACATGTTGCGCATAACTTATGGGTGAAAAAAGAAACAACCACAAAGAAATATACAAACGCCCTATCTTCTTCATAATTTTACCCAAATCAGTTAATTTTATATAATGATTACTTTTTTTAGGTCTATGGTGTCTCTATTTTAGTATATTTAAAAAATAAATAATAAATAAATTGAAAAACCTACACACATAGCCATAATACCATTTCTGTTTTGAATATAGTCAAATTACTTTTCACCAATTGTTGAAAATAATGCAATTTTGGCAACAGAAACGAGTATTAACCATTTTATAAAACATCTTTGAGCTATTTTATAAATAGAGCTGGTATAAGAACCAAGAGATAGTTCCAAAATAAAATTTGCGAGTAATTCCTTTTAATTTTATAAAAGATGATTTATCAGGAAAATTATGCTAAGAGAAATAAGCAATAACAGTCTTTTTAGCAGTAACTTTTTGACCTAAAGAAATATTTATTTTTGCATCTATAGGGACAAAAACATCAACGCGAGAGCCAAATTTTATCATACCAAATTCATCTCCTTGCACCGCCTTATCATTAACACGAACAGGAGTTACTATTCTACGAGCCACAAAGCCTGCTATTTGTCTAAATAGAATTGATTGTTTTGAATCATTCGATTCCACCACAAGGGTACTTCGCTCATTTAATATTGATGATTTCGGATGCCATGCAACTAAAAATTTACCCGGATGATATTTCTTATAAACTAACACCCCTGAAATAGGATAAAAATTAATATGCACATTTAATGGAGACATAAAAATGGATATCTGCTTTCGAGGCTCTTGATAGTATTCTGTCTCCACAACTTCTTCGATAACTACAATTTCTCCGTCTGCAGGGGCATAAATTGCATTTTCATCAATAATAATGTTTCTCTCTGGAACCCGAAAAAAACGGACTACAAAAAAATAGAAAATTATCGCACTTAGGTACAAGATACAATGAATTATAGTTTGTACAGGATACAATAGATTTAAACCTGTGAGTATAAGAAGTAAAGCAATAAAAATAATGATAATAATTTGATATCCTTCTTTGTGAATCTTCATTAATGAAACTAAAATTTAGTTGATATTATTTGCAAAAATACAAAAATGAATGGAGTTGCCAAAATTACAGCATCAAATCGGTCTAAAATTCCTCCATGTCCCGGCAATATCGAGCCTGAGTCTTTAATAAAAACACTACGTTTAAACAATGACTCGACTAAATCGCCGTAAGCTCCTGCAACCAATGCTATCAATACAAAAACAACCCATTGCCACGATTCCAAAAGACCAAATAAAGAAGGATAAAAAAAGCTTAATCCAATTGTAAGAATCATCGACCCCAGAGTACCTTCCCATGATTTTTTCGGTGAAATTCGTTCAAAAAGCTTGTGCTTCCCTATTAATGATCCCACCATATACGCAAAGGTATCTCCGGCCCATATCGTTATAAAGAAAGCAAGTAAAAGTTTTCCATCTCCCAATGGCAAGAAGAAATTAAGAAGGCCCAATGGCAAAGCAATATAAATTGCCGGTAAAAGAGTGTAAGCCACATTTAAAAACGGGTATTCTTTCTTCCGATAGAGTTCTACCAACATTGAAACAGGAAGGAGTAAAATCAACAAAAATAAATATCGATAATGATTTTGACTTGCTGAAATTACAATTATGCCGTACACCAAAATAACAGAAACATAAGCCATCCATTTATTTATCGAAAGTTGTTGAATCTGTGAAGAAGCTTTTATGAGCTCATAGGTTCCAATAATTGTAAAGAAAAAAAACAAGATTTCAAACATCCGGGAAGACACAAAAATTGAAAGCACAACCACGGCTACAAAAAGAGAACCGGTAAGTGTGCGCAAGAGTAAGTTTTTATTTAACATATCTCAAAAACACGTAAGTTTGACGTGGAAATTCCAACTTATTATTTGTTGCCGGCTGCTCAATAAGGTGAGTATAGCCTGGCATACCATCCCGATGATGCGGTGAAATTAGTTTGGGTACTTCTGCATAACAATTTGCCACTTGGCTTGTCGTAGCAAAAACCACCAAGATTGCCCCCGAACTAAATACAAGATATTCTATGTTATTGTCAAAACTAAGAACAATTGCACCTGTGTCTGCAATTAAAGCATCCGCCTGTGTAACTACATAATCGATCTGCTGGTCTTTGGTCACTTCCGTAAAATGTCTTATTCCACAAGCATCTAGCACTTCTGATAAATCATGGTTACAACAAAAAACATTCGCTAAATCGTTGTCTTTAAAAAGCTCAATAACCCCTTGAATAAGATCTTTGGATTTTTCACAGAACAAAAAAGAGCCGCCTTTTGTAATAAATTTTTCAGCAAAGGTAACGGCTCCATCTACAGGAACCGATGAAGCAGACAACGGTTCTATTTCATGGAATAAATCGTCATCTTTTTCGATAAGAGCTTCCCTTACCGCCTTTAATATTTTTTCTTTTACCGAAGTTGCATCCATAAGCAATATCAATACTTTAGTTATCTACCGTAGAATCGGTTGCATCATCTTCATCGGAAGTCACAGCCGCAATTGAGGGAGTGTCCAAAATTGGCTCCACAATGTCCGCATCCGAAACATGAGCATCCTCAAATGGCCGTTTTCCCAATATTCGCTCTACATCCTCCCTGAAAATAACCTCAACAGAAAGAAGCAGCGAGGCAATTTCTTCTATTTTTACTTGATGCTCACTGATAACTTTTTTTGCTCGAGTATATGCCTGCTCTATTAATTTATGGATCTCCTGATCAATGAGCTTTGCCGTCTCTTCACTATAAGGTTTTGAAAACGAATATTCGCTTTGTCCGCTTGAATCGTAATAGCTGACATTGCCTATTTCTTTGTTGAGACCATAATAAACAACTATTGAATAAGCCATTTTTGAAGCACGTTCCAAATCATTCAGCGCACCCGTAGATACTTCTCCGAAAAAAACATCCTCTGAAGCCCTGCCTGCCAATAAAGCCGTAAGCTCATCAAACATCTGATTAAAAGTCGTAATCTGGCGTTCTTCAGGCAAATACCATGCTGCTCCAAGCGATTTACCACGAGGAACAATCGTTACTTTAACCAAAGGTGATGCATGTTCAAGCAACCAACTTACCGACGCATGTCCCGATTCGTGATATGCAATAACCTTCTTTTCTCCCGGGGTAATAATTTTCGATTTTCGTTCTAATCCGCCCACAATTCTATCAATAGCGGCCAAAAAGTCAACCTTTTCAATTTGTTCCTTTGCACTTCGAGCTGCAATAAGAGCAGCCTCGTTGCATACGTTAGCAATATCGGCACCCGAAAAACCGGGAGTTTGCCGGGCAAAAAACTCACTACTAAAATCAGCGGCTAATTTAAGATTACGAACATGCACTTTAAAAATAGCATTCCTTTCTTCCACATTGGGTAATTCCACGTGAATCTGACGATCAAATCGGCCGGCTCGCATTAAAGCACCATCCAGAATATCTGCCCGATTAGTGGCAGCTAAAATAATTACCCCATTATTGGTAGAAAAACCATCCATCTCTGTAAGCAATGCATTGAGCGTATTTTCGCGCTCATCATTACCTCCAGTAACTTGATTCCGTCCTCGAGCCCGTCCAATTGCATCAATTTCATCGATAAAAATAATACAAGGAGCTTTCTCCTTTGCATTCTTAAACAAATCCCGAACACGCGATGCACCAACACCAACAAACATTTCCACAAAATCGGATCCCGACAATGAGAAAAAAGGAACCTTTGCTTCCCCTGCCACTGCCTTGGCCAGCAATGTTTTTCCCGTTCCCGGAGGGCCAACCAATAGTACACCCTTTGGAATCTTACCTCCTAAGTGAGTATATTTCTGTGGATTTTTTAAAAAATCCACAATTTCCACAATTTCTTCTTTCGCACCTTCGAGCCCGGCAACGTCTTTAAAAGTAGTGGACACCGGAACATTTTTATCGAACAACTGAGCTTTAGCTTTTCCAAAATTAAAAATCTGAGTTCCGCCACCGCCTTTCGACATCACACGCATAAGCACAATCCATAAAATAATAATAAAACCAAAGGTTATAACCCATGTGGAAATTTCACCACCCCAGTCCTTGGAGTTGTCGTTAGCGACAACAACTGGCTTATATGCCCGTATAATTTGCTGTTTTTCAACTTCGGTTTTCCCAACAGTATCGGCTGCTAATTTTTTATTTTGAGATTTTTCTATATCTCTGCTAAAAGCTTCTAAAGATCCTATCGGATAATAAAAATGAGGGCCCGAGTTTTTCGACTTCTTCTTGTCATCGACAAAACTCTTATATTTCTCATCGGTAGCAAGCGAATCTTTATTAACATAAATATCTGCCTGCTCTTTACTTTTAACTACTACAATTTTTTCGACATGCCCTTTTTGAATCATCACATCTAAATCATTGTAATTCACCTCTTTTGCACTACCTCCTCCCATATTATTCTGATAAGATAAGAAGATTAGCACTAACGCAATTGCTCCGTAAATCCAATAAAAGTTAAACTTCGGTCGTTTTATCTTCGGTTCATTGTTTGCCATAAAAATTATTTTTCAATTAGATTTTGAATTAAACACTTTCAATCGCTTTTAGTTCTGCATCAGCCCAAAGTTTTTCAAGCTGGTAAAACTCACGACTCTCTGGATCAAAAACATGAACAACTATATCAAAATAATCCAAGATGCACCATGATGCATTTTCGGTACCTTCAACATTTTTTGGCAAAATTCCCAATTGTTTTTTTACAGAAAATGCGATATGATCAATTAGTGTATCGGACTGGGGTTTTGATGTTGCAGAACAAATAATAAACTTATCGAACAGTGAATGATGCATTGCTGTCATATCCATAACTACGATATCATCACCCTTTTTTTCTTGTATTGCATCTATAATTACTTCTGTAAGTCCTTTATTCGCTTTATTTACTATAACTTCTTTATTCTGTTCTTTTCTTTTGACCATTTGAATATTTTTTGCAAAGATAACTCTTTTATCAACAACTTTTGGCTAATTCTACAACTATATTATAGTCTTTTACCGATTTTCCAGATTCGCCTCACCCTCAATTTAAATCGATTCAAATACACACAACATTTTAAAAATCAATTATTTAAACAATTAAACAAACGGGGTTCCTGTTTTATTTTGTTAATGAATGAATAAAAATGAGAAAAACAGATTTTAACAGCTTATCTTTAACAGAATAATTGAAGAAAGATTTACGAAATTTCAGCCTATGCTATTAATTACTACCTTAGAAAAAACTGAGTCCACAAATGCTTATCTTCAAAATCTAATTCAGAAGAAAAAAAAAGCGGACGAAAAGTCAATATCTATTGATGTTCCCGAATTTTATACCGTATGTTGTAATTTTCAGACCAATGGGCGTGGACAAAAAGAAAACGTTTGGCACTCCGATCCTGAAAAAAACATTCTACTTAGCACGGTGATCTACCCAAACATAGATGCAGACAAGCAATTTTATGTTAACATGTCGATAACCCTAGGAATTATAGATTTCTGCAAAAAAACAATAGCCCAAAAAGGTTTTTCCATAAAATGGCCCAACGACATTTATTACCAAGACAAAAAAATGGGGGGGATTTTGATTGAGCACACAATTGTATCAAACAAAATTTTGTACTCTGTAATTGGTATCGGGATAAATATCAACCAGATTCATTTTCCAGAGAGTATTCCTAATCCAATATCCGCCAGCCAAATTTGCGGCACTTCATTTCACGTCGATCAATGTATCAGAAATATGCTTTCTGCAATTATCGAACGATACACAAATGACATGAAAAACTTAGACAAATTAAAGAAAGAATACATGAATTCGCTTTACCGGTTCAATGCACAATCTGAATTTATTCATAACGAAACACCTGTATTAGCGACGATAAAAGACGTTAACCCTTATGGAATGCTATGTTTAACAACCATTGAAGGGAAAGACATTGAGTGTGGATTTAAAGAAATCAGTTACGTTATTTAGTTGCTATAGATTTTCGAAAAATTAATTTCCTAATCCTAATTTATAACTTCTTTTACCACAAAAACAAACGTTTTGTTCTATTTTCTTCAACAATCTCAAATTCCCGAAATTCCTTTACGAGATTGAGTGCTGATCTACAAAATCTTGAAAAAGTTGTTTATAACTGTTTCCTATTGTGATCTTTTCATTTTTTACCTCAACCATATTTCCCTCAACACTCTTAATTTTATTTACCGACACAATATACGACTTATGAATGCGTACAAATATGTTTGAAGGCAATATTGACTCGATCTTCTTCATCGACTGATAAGTTACCAAGACACTGTTCGAGGTGTGAATCTTGATGTAATCTCCCAAAGCCTCAATATAATAAATATCATCAATATCGACCCGATAATTTTTTTTATTGGCTTTTACAAAGATAAAATTGGCCGTGCTTAATTCCGGAGCAACTTCTATCGGGAGATCTTCTTCTGAAAAACTATTCTCAATTACACTCTGTTCCGGCTTTTTCAAACGCTCCTGCACCTTTTGCACAGCTTTTAAAAATCGCTCAAACGAAAACGGTTTTTTTAAATAATCTACCACATCCAGTTCATAACCTTCTATGGCATACTCCGAATAGGCTGTGGTTATAATAACCAACGGCGGATTTTTAAGTGTCTTTAAAAAAGATAATCCCGAAAGCTTCGGCATGTTGATATCTAAAAACATCAAGTCAACATTATTACCATTCACCCCATCCATGGCCTCAAAAGCATTACTACACTTAGCCACGATTACAAAATTCGGAAGATCTTCTAAAAACTTTTCAATTACACGCTGAGCTAACGGCTCATCATCGACAATAATACACTGTATCGGGTTACTACTCATAACATTGGATATTTAGTTGTACACTATATTTTTCATTTTCGGAAGTAATAATCAATTTATGCTTTTCGGGGTACAAAAGGAGTAAACGCTTTTTTACGTTATCTATGCCTATTCCCGAATATTCATTGTTTACAGGCTCACTATCTCCATAAATATTATTTTCGACACAAAACGTCAATTCATTTTCTATTGAAAAGTCAAAACTCACTTTTATCAGAGAACCTTCGGTTTTACGTCCATGTTTAAATGCATTCTCAATAAAATTAATAAATAAAAGCGGAGCAATTTCAATCTCCGGTTCTCCGATAACATCAAAAACGACAACAACACTATCCCCTAACCGAAGCTTTTCGAGACTTAAATAATTCGCGATAAATGCTAATTCTTTCTTGGCCTGCACCTTGTTTTCACGGCACTCGTAAATAATATACCTCATTAAATCGCTTAACTTTAATATCATCTCTGGCGTTTTAGGAGAACTGTCTAGCGAAAGCGAGTATAAATTATTAAGGGTGTTAAATAAAAAGTGAGGATTAATTTGTGCTTTCAATGATTTTAATTCAGCCTCTAAGTGCTGACGTTCCATCTCCTTTATCTTCAACGCACTATCCTGCATCTTAAGCCAATCACGAAGTAGTTTTAAAAATGTGGTAATAATCACAAAAAACAAAATCATAATAAAGTTCGAAAGCCAAAATATGAGTTGTTGAAACAACAAGGGAGTCTTTGAATCGAACGTTGAAGAATAATCCGTATGAAAAACCGCAACTGAAAAATAAACAACAATAAAGCTAATTCCAGATAAGCCTAAAATCAAGGTAATTACGTAAACAAAGTATTTTCGCTTTCTAAGCAACTTGGGAATTAACAACAGTAGATTGATGTAAACCGAAACTACAATAAGTGAAATTGTAAAAAAATCTTCAATAATCTGCTTTAATAAAAAATCATTTTTAGATAATATATCGGGAATGACCAACAAGGCTACCACCGCTATCCAAAACACAATATGCTGAATTTTAATATTTGTTGCAGCTTTCTTTAATTTATATTTCATTCAACTATTTTTTTTATTAAAAATTGCATGCCCTAAGGCTCTCATTTATAAACATCTTTTTTAAGCCTGCTTGTTTATATTTTTAAGTGACAGGTTTTAGACCTCTAAATTACAATTTTAACCCGAATATTATTCAACTATTCTTATAAACGTTTCTGATTTTTGATTTTCTCCCGACAAAAACTCTTTTTTTTCAGACCAACAGTATCATCTATCCGCCAAACATAAAAAACACAAGAAAAAGAGCAAAAAGCCACATTATCAAGTAAATTAAGTAGCACAAACACATAAAGGAACAGTTGGACAAAAAAACTTTTCTCAGGAAATCAATTGATATAAATTTGCCTCATAATCATTCAACAAAAAACTAACATTAAAATATTTAAAGATATGAAAACAATAAAATTAATACTCGTCTTTGTTGCCCTAAGCATAAGCACGATGTCATTTGCCGCAATTAATGGACCTGTTTCCGAAACAGCAACGATGAACAAAACACGGATATCGGAAATCATTACTTCTCAAATAGAATTTCCTGAAGTTTTAGCAAAAGAAATCCAAGAAGGATTTGTCGCTGTAAGCATCTCTTTCGACACAATAGGACAATTAGTTATTGAAGAAATAAATGCTTCGAATAAGGCACTAAAAAATTATGTAATCGGTCAATTGAAAAAAATAATCATTGTAAATGCCAATAAAAATTTCAGCAATAGCATCAACATGAAATTTAATTTTCACAAAAATCAATAATCAATCCTACATTCGCTTAACTCCCAAAATTTGCTTAAATTTAGAACCGGCAGCTGCCGGTTTTTTTATGCAAAAAGCAAAAATAGTAGTTTTTGTCCGATACTTTTTGTACTTTTGTTATTATTGATCAAATAGATTCGAGAAATGAAAAGAAACCAGATTTTTGCAATTATATGCACCATTATTTTAAGCGGAGCAGGTATCATTGGCTACTCACAAGCAACTAGCGATGAAATATTTACCATTGTGGAAGTAAGTCCATCCTACATCGGAGGGGAAGCTGCCATGAATAAATTTTTAGCCAAAAACCTCACGTACCCCAAAGAAGCCCTCGAAAAAAACATTCAAGGAACGGTATATGTTTCATTTATTGTTGAAGCTGACGGTTCAATTACAAATACCGTCATAAAACGGGATATTGGGGCTGGTTGCGGCGAAGAAGCGGTTCGTGTTATTAAAATGATGCCCAAATGGACCCCTGGCAAGCAGCGGGGAAAAACAGTCCGGACACAATTTATCCTTCCCGTATCTTTCAAACTATCCTAAGAGGCTATTTTAAGAATCTTTTATTGTTCTATTTTTGCCTTTATCGATTGAGGCAAGGACTTGTATCCATGAACTTTGAGT
>CAUVYH020000026.1:0-85085 GCA_963556065.3 Bacteroidales bacterium | reverse complement strand
GTAATATTGAAAAAGATATTGAAGAAAGAAAACGTTTTGCACCATATCTCAAAATATTACTTCAAAATGACGATTTTTTTATTTCGGAAACAAAACAAATAAAAGTCAATGACATTAATCCATATATGGACATTTACATTCGTGCAATGGGAATTGTAAGTTTGTTATATGTTAATTTTATGAATGAAGAATTTGTTGCTCACTATACAAATAACAAAGATGTAACTATTGAAAACCTGCTTATTAAAAATTCATCTTTATGGTTATCGCTAATTACAAAATCTAACGACCCAAAAGAAGGACAAAGTTTGCTTGATTATTTTTATAAAGGAAAAAATATCTCAACAGAAAAAAAGGAAAGTATTGAAAAAGATTTTGGGGTGTTTGCAAATTGTTTTACATTTAATCACGACCATCTCAATCAGTTTCGGCTATATGGGAAAGGTTTTAACGGAACAGAAGCAGGTGGAATGAGTATAGTTCTCAATCAACATTTTTTCAGTACAATAAAACCAGAAATTGCCACATCTGCAATAGAATATAAACGAAAAATAGATGCAGGTCTTAGTATAGATAAGTCAAACAAGGATTTCAAACATATTGCCTATGAAACTAAAAACAGTTCGAAATTACCATTATTTCGTTGCATTTATATTGACCCCGAAACAGGGTTCGTTGCTTCAATAGGGCAAAGAGAAGAATATACATTTTATCAAACGAAAGACGAGATAGATAAAATTAGTATTTATCAGAGAAAAATAAATAGTACGTTGAAAGAAGTTAGAGAAGAGTTAAAAGAGTTAAAAAATCGTATTCGAAATTTAGACCCTGAAATTGTTAGCCGATTACTACTTGCATTGCGTTATCTTACCAAAGATGTTTCTTTTAAAGAAGAACAGGAATGTCGTATTTTTAAGGTTGCATTAAATGATCAATCACATATAGAATATATAGGGATGAAAGAATATATAGATAAAATCATTATGGGAACAAATATGAATAATAAAGAAAAATTTATAAGTGATATGAATAATACCGGTATTGAGAAAATAGAATTGTCAAAACGACTATTTGTTGTAAGAAAATGAAAAACAACAACATAACAAAAAAAAGAGCAGCATTTAATAGAGGTGCTGTCTAAAAAAACAAATAAATTTTTATTCATTTTTGCATCAGCAGAAAGAGAGCTTCAGGCGAATCTTTGCACGGAAGTTCATATTGATTTAAGCTTTAAAAAGTCAGGTTTTAGATTTAGCATTTTAATCCGTCCTGATTTTTGTAGTACTTACACCCTGTAAACAACACACAACTTTTCGTTAGCCACAAATTTTGTTTATTTGTAAAAAAAAATATTTAGATTTGTAACTGACAAGAAAATAAGACCATGGGTATAAAAGTTACGGGCAAAGACCTTATAAAAATTGCAAACTCAGACGATGTTTTCGGGATAATGCAAAGAGTATTGTTACGTGAGAACAAACTTGACAGGGAAAAAGAACATTTCTGGTTAGTCGGCTTAAACAATGCCAACAAAATGCTATTTGTTGAATTAATAAGCATAGGCGGGGTAAAAAGCACAACCGTAGAACCAATGAATGTTTTCAGGATGTCGATTTTAAAAGGAGCCGTTAACGTTATTCTGGTTCACAACCACCCTTCAGGGGAAGTTATACCGTCGGATACCGATCTTGACCTTACCGACCGCCTTATACAAGCCGGTAAAATAATAGACATAGCAGTTATCGACCACCTTGTAATCTCAGAAAACACCTACATGAGCTTTGGCAATACCGGGCGCATGAAAGAACTGGAAGAAAGCACGAAATGGGTTCCGACTTACTCGCTTATCGAGCGCATTAAAAAACAAGAAGCCGAACTTAGAAAAGAAGCCGTAAAAATTGCTAAGGAAAAAGGAGAAAAAACCGGACACAAAAAAGGTAAAATTGAAGGCATTGCAGAGGGTGAAAAGTTGGGCATAGAAAAGAATAAACTGGAAATTGCAAAACAAATGAAAAAAGATAACGAACCAACTGAAAGGATTATACGCTATACCGGCCTTACCAAAGCAGAGATAGAGAAGCTGTAGAATAAAACAGGACACAGTATAATTTTAACCCCAACTTTTCCATAACTTATTGCCGGCATTTTACCGGGATTATTTGTATTTCTTAAGAAGTCCTATAAAACTTTTGTTGCTCATTAATTAGAAAACAGGGTTGGGGTTTGGCATATTCAAATGTGTGTCAGGGCACGCGGGCAGTAAAACAACTGAAGTTTATACACATATAACTGCAATAGGCTTCGACCAAATAAAAAATCCATTAAATAAATTAAATATTTTCAAATAAATGTTTTGTTATACGAATTAAATATTTTAATTTTGATTTTTTAAACAATTTATTTTTAACTAAAAATCTAACATTATCCCATGATAACCGACAATAAACGACTGTATGGCTTAAAATCAGCACTCTCACAAACATTGCAGGTTGTGCATAAAGCTGAAATAAATATAAGTGGTTGGGTTGGGGAGATGTTAGCTGTAATTCTAAAAAAACCAACTTAGTAAATCAACGTTATGACTGCACGAATAATCAACATAATAACAATAATAATCCTAACAATTTCTGCTATTGTGGGACTACTTTTTGACTTCAAGGATAAAGATGGTACTTTAACAAGTTGGGGAATTGCAGCCTTAGTGATATCAGCAATTTCTGGTTTGACTGCGATTGTGTCACAGATTCTTGATTATCTAAAAAATAAAGAAGAGGAAAAATTAGAGAAAATAAGAGAACAAGAACATAAAAAAATCTTATCTGAAATTCAAAGTGATATAATCAGCTCAAATTTACCACTTACACCTTTCAACTTAGTTTACACGTTAAAATATATAGAAAAAACATCACTTATTGAAGACATTGTATCCAACTCAGGTGCTATTAATTCTATTGTGAAGTCTGATGTAATTAAACCTATGGGGACATTTAAATTAAGTTCAATACCATATAATCCTGAAGAAGTATCTCCTGAGGAATTACAATGTACTATTAATGATAGAGATTCCTTAGATAATTTGATGAACGACCGAAAAATGTTAAGGCTTCCCATTAGCATTGAGATTGAAATTTACACAACAGGGACACACGATTCCCCAGATATCATTTTAAAAACCGACTATGAGACTAGATATGGAGTGGGAAAAATAGAAGAAGTAAGAATTTATGACAATATTATTTATCAAGATATTGTCTCTCAACAATGGAAATCTACAATATCTAAGCAAAAAGTATTTGGGATTAGAAATTTACTAAACTCCAGGATAAAGGTAAAAGCATGCTTTTTGAATTCAGATAGAACTTACGACAAAGATTATCCAAGATTTATGAATTTACAGTTGTACTTCGGTGACAATCCTACAAATCTTTTAAGTTTTAAACTTGATGAATTATTATCTAAACAAACTTCAGGCAGGGAAAGTGAAAATGACAGCTTTTTCAAATTTGGAGACGATTTGGCAAAGCAGTTATTTCAACGACAGATTTTAGAATTTGAGATTAATGTTACAGATGAAATCTTTAACAACCAAATTAAGCAGTATGTATAAAGACAAAAAAGAAATACAGCTAACAAAAAATATATGATAATTGCCGTTTCCATGCAGATTTGGAAGTTCACAGCCCGCAACAACTTCGGTGCGGCTCGACAGGAAAGCAACCTGCAATCGGCAACTACATATAGTTCCGTCCGTTAGCAACAAGCATAACAAAGACAACGACACATTCTCTATGAATAATTTAATGTATATAGAAATACCGAAAATCAAAGATTCAATAATTTTTGAGCATATCTGTAAAGACATAATTGAGACTAAAGGAGAGTACGAACAAGTTCAATTTAATGGTCGTCCAGGACAACCTCAAGATGGAGTTGATGTTTTTGCAAGAAAGAAAGGCACTAAGGAATGGATAGGAGTTCAGTGTAAAGTAAGGTCTAATAATGATTTATCTGAAAAAGACATACTTGACGAAATAAAAAAAGCTAAAGATTTCAATCCTGATTTAACATACTATTGTGTTTATACTACAGCTAGCAGAGACGTAAACATTCAGAAATTTATTAGAACCAATTATGATGAAATATTAGAAGAATATGGATTTAAAATTCAAATTTTATTTTGGGAAGATATTGAGGACTTTCTAAAAGAAGAAGAAAATTATTTGGTATATCATCGATATTATAAAGAATTTTTTGCCAATAATGAGAGTTTAGGTCATGGGATTGGAAAGGTGCTAAATTTAGATTTGGGAATAGGAGATTCCACCGACACACATTATGAAATAATGATTGGAAAAATTCCAGAAGAAAAATCTGGAGACCACAATAATGCAAATTATTATAAAGGATGCTTTTTCTTGATAAATTTTCATGAGAGAAAAATGGAAACATTTCCAGTACCGTGCTTTCCGTCTGATTTAGAACAATGCTTTTATAATAGATTAGATAGGTTTAGAATAACAGAGTGGATAAATTCCATAGAAAATATAAGCGATTTCATTTACAGCAATGACTCTGATATTAAGACATATATAAGTAAAGAAAAGTATTATGAATATATTAAAGAGTTAAGAGATGAATAATGCCTGTTGCTAACTTCAGCTACCCGCAAGCCGGGTTTTGGTGGCTCGTTGACAGGAAATTAGTAAATTGAAAGGCAGCTCTTCGTGGGAAATTCACCGGTTCACTCCCGCCCTGCGTGTAGCTTCCTACGTTACCGCCAAGTGTAAAAAAACAGAGATAACAATAAAATGAAAAGCAAACCATTGTGAAAGGACAGAAAAAAGAAATATTGACAAGACCAGAGAGCCGACCCACGAGCCAAAACTTCGCAAAAGTCAAAGAGCCGAATCTTGCCTTCCACCCTTGACTTTGAGCATTGTACTATGAAGTTAAATTTTAAAAAAGCCCCGTTGCCGGAGCTCCTTTTTATTCACGCTTTATTTCTTTTTATTACTTTACCCGTCCCGATAATTCATTGCCCGGTTTAAACCGGATAGCCTTTCTTGGGGCTATCTGTAACTTTGCCCCCGTTTGCGGATTCCTGCCGGTACGTCCGGCCAACTCAGTAATTTTAAATGTGCCAAAACCGATAAGAGTGATACTTTCACCTTTTGCCAATGCTTCGCTTATTGCTCCTAAAGTTAATTCTAAAGCATTTTTTGCTTCGGTTTTTTTAATATTACCTTTCTTGGCAATTGCATCAATTAATTGTGCTTTGTTCATGCTCATAATTGTAATTGTTTTTAGTTAATATATCCTGTTCGTTTTAATGTGTCCCAAATTACTTTTAAACAAATATACTGAATCTTTTTTACACAAATAAAAATTGAGTATTATATATTTACACTAAACTCACGGTGGGGTGGAGCAGGTGTTTACCCGATAAGCATGGAAGAATAAGAAGCCAACATATTCGAGGTTGGATAAATCACAACGGAAAGTTCAGGAGGTAAAAGTTGAATTCCATTGATGGGAACCGTAACGAAGTGAAGCTCGTGACCGAAGCGAACAACCTATCAGGCACGGCGAGGTATTGATCTGTCGCGGCAGAGTCGAAATGTCCTGTGAGAAGCTTGGAGTGAGATTTTCCTTGTTTACCCGACCCGCCACCGTTACAAGTTTAACATAACCAATATTATTCTGCATTTGATTTTACAAATGAATGGTTTGTCATATTTTTTTGTGCATAGAAATTGTTTATCTCAAATTCTTTTCTAAATTTGCTGAAACTCAAAACTAACCATTATGAAAAAAACAATTCCCGGATTTTTATCAATCCTGTTAATCGGATTATTTGCTTTAACCTTCTCTTTAACCGGCTGTAAAAAAGATGAGGTTAAGGAAGAAAATGCAAAAGTGAACATTAAACTTTATGATGCGCGTGTTCCTCATACCACTACCAAAACCACAACTGAGGGAATTGCTGATGCAAATCTTCTTACCAAATGTGAGATTACCTATTCTTCTATAATGCTGAAAAACAGCGACGGAGAATATATCGAACTGCTTAATGGAAGTAAAACAGTCGATTTGCGCGATTTTCAGGGCACTGTTGATGATCTTGTTTCCGCAGATATTCCTGTGGGTTCTTATACAGGCATAAAAATTACCGTCTCGGGAGTCAGCACAACTTACGACGGGAATAATTATACTGCATCTGTCTCAGCATCTGCAACTGCTTCCATAGCAAACCCTGCACAAACCTTTACCGAGGCTCAGGGGGTAACAAATGTTTTCGGTAGCGGGGCAGTCGTTTTTGAATATCCGCTTACATTTACATTATCCGATGTAAGTGATGTCGAGAATATTCATCTTCAGTTCGATGCAGATGCTTCAGTTTATGTAATTTCTTACAGCTATCTTACATATACATGGGAATTTGCCGGTATAAGGCCACTGTTAAATATCGGGGTTCTTCTCGAAGAGGGAATTCAGCAGATAAGACATTCTCCTCCTTACGGAATTACTATTGTTTCCAATGAGTCTGTTGACTATTACGGAATACATACTTTTGTTGACTTCGATCAGAACGGAGGAACAATAAATTCTCATACTTCACAACATGTGTTCAGGGGAGCTGACGGAACGTTAACTGTTGATGCCGAAGCAATGGCTGTTAATCCGAATCCTCTGAGTCCGAATACTGTAAATGCAAACGGTGAAAGTGACATCCGTTCTGATGAAACCTTTAATTATTCTCAGATTGTTTCTAATCTTTCTGCTGCCGGTTATACCCTTGTATCAGGCCAGACATACTATTTCAGCTTGCGTAAAACATGGAATATTACCACCAACGGTACTACTTATGATTTAACCAGGATGTGCGAACCTATTCCGGTGGTGATACCTTAATTTTTAACGTGATATTTGTTGGTCTATTTCATGTTTTCCGAGCGGCGTTGTGCGGAGACTAAGCGAGTCGAAGGATGAAATTGACCTACTCCACGTTGAAAATATAAAAATAATTTAACAGAATTGACTTACGCCAACCTGCGATTTTAGAATTATTCAAACGAAATTCCAATCCTAATTATCTCAATTCATTTATCGGATTTATTTGAAAACGAGTTGGTATGACCTCCTTTGCACACTTAACACAATGAGTGCTTTAAGGGCTGATAATTATCCGTTCTATACGTAATTCTCATTCAGATGAATGACACCACATCGCGCTGATTAGCTGTTTAATATTTCGTTCCAGTTGCATTATTAATTTGAACAAATATAGGGAAGCATTGGAGGAATTACCTACCCGAAAAATTACCGATATATTTACCGATATAAATACCGATAAGTTATCAAAAACCGATTTGGAATTTTTGGAACAAATAGCAGGTTATCTTGACAAGAACGGCGAAATAACCAACTATCGCGCACAATTATTGACGAACAAATCCGATATTAGCGTAAAAAAATATTTAGCTAAGTTTGTGGAACTCAAGCTACTTGAAGTTGAGGGGAAAAATAAAGGAAGAAAATATAAAATCAACCAAATGCATACCCGCTAACAGCAGGCTTAGCCCAATTGTGGGATAATCTTTCGTGAAAGATTCGTTTTTAGTTTTAATTTGCTGTAGATTAAAAAATAAGCACTTAGTGGCCGCAACTGTTAAAAGCTGCAGTTCCATGGCCTGCCCGTGTCGCTTCTCTGAACATTTGTAGCTATGATTTTTTTATTTAACGCAGCCCCCGGAATTTTTTGCCTGATTCTTATTAATAAATTAATTATTTTGATATACGAATAATATGTTTTACATTTGATTTTTAAAACAGATTATTTTTAATTAAAAAACTGGCATTATCCCATGATAACCGACAATAAACGACTGTATGGCTTAAAATCAGCACTTTTACAAACTTTGCAGGTTGTGCATAAGGCTGAAATAAATACAATTGGGTGGGTTTAGGGAGATGGTGTACGTCACCCCAAAAGCGTCCGTGGAAACATTGAGATAACAGAAAAAAAATAGAAATACGAACATGACAGATAAACCAATTGAGAAATTTCACATTTGAGATTGATCCTTTCAAAACCAAAGTAAAAAATCTTCTAATCACTAATATAAGTAACTATGATAGACTGGACTAGTAATAACATATTAAAAATCAACAACGACATTGACTGTTTTAGTAATGGTGATGTTGATGAAGCAAAAATTGATATACTTCGAAAAAAAATTGAGCCTTGGTTAACTGCGATCTTTCAAAGCGAACATTTTTCACTTCTTGTTGGTGCTGGTTTACCAATTGGATTAACATATCTTGCTGATGTAACAGCACAAGGTATGGACAGGATAGAGTTTGACCTTTATAAAGATAAAATTAAAGATTGGGCAGACAAAAGCGCTTTGGATCTTGATAGAGGAAAAGCCAATATTGAAGATGACTTTAGAAGTGCGATTGAATTATTGCAAGGATTAAGAATACTAGCAGATGAGAATGCAGAAAAATTAGAAGCTGAAATCAATAAAAAGCTAGAAATATTCATCAGAAATATAATTAGAACGGAAAAGGAATTTAATAATAGTGCGAAATTTCAAGAAGCACTAAATATTTTAAAATCATTTTTAATTAGCTTTTCTAGCAGAACAGCGACAAGAGAAAGAACAAACATATTTACTACCAACTATGATCGTTACTTGGAATTAGCTCTGGATAGTGCGGGAATTTTAACTATTGACAGATTTGTAGGTAAGATAAAACCTGTATTTAGAAATACAAAACTTGAACTTGATTATCATTATAACCCACCAGGAATCAGAGGAGAACCGAGATATGTTGAAGGAGTTATAAAATACACAAAACTTCACGGCTCAATTGATTGGAAGTTTGATGTAAATTCGATAACCAAATTGCCGATAGAATTTGGTGTGGATGAAACCACAAATCAAATACCACAATCGCCAAAAGATTTTTCTGTAATTTATCCGAATTCATCTAAAGGAATAGATACAGCATATTTTCCGTATTCTGAATTATTCCGTGACTTTTCTTCATCTGTTTGTAGGCCAAATTCAGTTGTGGTAACATATGGTTATGGTTTTGGCGACACTCATATTAATCGTGTTATAGAAGATATGCTAACACTACCTTCAACACATTTAGTGATAATATCTTTTGATAATGCTTCCGGTAGGATTCAGAAATTGTACGAAAAAATGAACCCCGCTCAAGTGACTTTGATTGTGGGTAATCATATTGGAAGTTTACAAAATTTAGTGGAGAATTATTTGCCAAAAGCCGCGATCGACAGGATACAAGAAAGATTAGTAAAAACACTTGAAAAGAGAGGTATTTCTGCGCATTCTAACAAGGAAAATGAAAAAAACCCCCAAGAGACACCATCAATAGCATTTGTAGAAGAAAACCCAACAACGACCTCTAACCCTGAATAAAATGAGTAATTTTTACGACTTTGATGAAATCCGAAATCTTACAATTGGCACAATAGAATCAGTATCTCCTACCGAAATAAAAGTACTGTTAGAAATTGATGCACCACAAAATGTTGCAATAAATACAGGTGTTCCAACTCATTTCCCCAAAATAAATGGTTATGTATTAATTCCAAATGAAACTGGAGCAATTGTATCAGTAATAAATTGGATTGGAATTCAGCATTCAAATTATCCTGTACGAAAGGGATTTAAAGACTTTGATTTGATTGACTTACCTTTTCCTTTACGGAAAATGATCGTAACTCCTCTTGGAGTGTTAAAAAAGAAAAAAGACAACAGCTATGAAATAGAAAGGGGCGTTTATAGTTATCCTTCAGTTGGCGATAATGTAATACTGCCAACCGATAAACAACTTACAGCAATAGTTGAAAATCCTGATGGAAAATTTGAAATTGGAAAAGCTCCAATCGCCAGCAATGCTTCAATAAAAGTGAATCCCGACAAATTGTTTGGACGACATTTAGCAATTCTTGGAAATACTGGAAGTGGAAAATCGTGTTCTGTTGCTGGATTAATCCGCTGGTCATTAACAGAAGCTGAAAAGGATAAAATAAATTCACATTTAAACTCAAGATTTATAATACTTGACCCAAACGGCGAATATTTTGATGCTTTTAATGATTTTGGAGATAAGAAGGTAAGGAAGTTCACTATCAAACTCGATGAATCCGAAAATGATTTTGAACAACTTAAAATTCCGGCTTGGATGTGGAACTCTCAAGAGTGGATTAGCTTTTCTCAGGCTGCACCCGGAGCGCAAAGACCGTTATTGCTTCAATCTTTATTGGATTTAAAAAGAGGTCAGCAGTTAGGTAATTCAAATATCATCAGAGTTCACAGTTTTCTAAATTCAAGTAAAAATTCATTGCTCACATTCCTAGCAAACCTTCCAACTACTGCAACTTTTGCACCTTTCATGGGTATGGTTGGTATTTTGCAAAATATATCAACAGATTTGGATTTTCATGTTCCAATGATTCCTATTGATAACAATGGACTTTCAAGTACTTATAATACTTTGAATAGTGAATTTAAGCAAACATTATCCAGTAGAGAATGGCAAGCGGGAAGATTCAATTCATTTTCTCATAAGGACATAAGTTCTATGCTTACGAACATTGAGAATGTTCTAGCAAACATCGAAATTGAACAAAGTGAAACAAGCAAAGTAAACCCTGATACTCCCATCAATTTTCAGTTAAATGATTTGATTCCATATTTAGAACAGCTTGCAGAAAATCAAGGAGGCAATATTCTTCAGTTTGTTCAAATGCTTTCATTGCGCATGAGATTCTTGTTTTCAGATGAACGATTAAATGGAGTTGTTCAACCGAAAGAAGATATTTCATTAGTAGATTGGCTAAATTCCTACATCGGTGCGAATAATGCTGACAATGGTCAAATTACCCTAATTGATTTATCCTTAATACCGTCTGATATTATTCACGTAGTTGTTGCAGTTCTTTCACGATTGACATTTGAAGCCCATTCAGAGATATAGAAAACTAAATAAAAAGGAACTTCCAACAACAATTGTTTTAGAAGAGGCGCACACATTCTTGCGCGAATTCAACAACAACATTAGTAATATTTGCCTGGAAACTTTTGAACGAATAGCCAGAGAAGGACGAAAATTTGGATTGAGTATGGTTTTATCATCTCAACGACCATCCGAATTATCGCAAACGGTTCTTTCACAATGTAACACCTTTTTACTTCATCGAATTGTAAATGATAGAGATCAAGATTTGGTAAGGAAATTAGTACCTGATAGTTTGAGTGGTTTACTAAAAGAGTTGCCAATATTGCCTTCAAGGAAAGCAATTTTGGTTGGTTGGGCTTTTCCTATTCCAGTTTTAGTTGAAATGAGATATTTAGAAAAGGAACATCGGCCTCAATCTAATGACCCTAATTTCTGGGATGTATGGACAGGTAAAGAGAAAAGAGAAATTGATTGGCAGAAAATTGCGGATGATTGGCAGGGAATTAAAAAAGTTCAAGAAGATAACGTTTCCCAACTTGTAACAAATGAGAACTCCCAAATAACAAAAGAACAATCAACTGTTGGAAACTTTGAGGATGATCCGCTTTTTTAGATAATTCATATTTGTTTGATAGAAAAACAAAATATAGACAAAAGAAATGAAGGGCGAACACATAACATCAGCTACCCGTCAAATGTGGCAGCAGTGGTTTTCGGTGGGCATCTTTCCGCTCAGGCAGCTTTTCGGCTTGACAGGAAATCGCCCGCAATCCGCCCCTGAGTGTAGCTTCCGACGTTAGCAACAACAATAATAATGAAAGAAACAACTTATATATTCTGGACAGGTGCAGGAATTTCTTTTCCCAGTGGGATGCCTTTGGGCAATTCTCTGACAGATAAATGGCTAAGTTATTTTTTGCCGGATAAAGAGTATAAAGAAATTTTAAAATTTTATGAAAATCAAAAGGACGTTGTTGGAAAAGAATTTCCTAGATTAGAAAAAATTATTGATGATTCTATTGGAGTATTTGGAGAAAAATGTTTAGATGTTCTAAATTTCATGAAAGATATTACTCCTAATAACATTCATCATACTATTTCAAACTATATATTGAATAAAAGAACATATTCTTTTACCACAAATTTTGATATCGGAGTTGAAAAATCAGAATTTGAAAAAATAGAAGTTCATTCGCTAAGTGGAGTTAATTCTTCTGATTGGGGATTAGTAAAAATTCATGGTTGTATTCAAGAAAGTAATACAAATTGGGGAATAACAATTAGTAACTTGCAAAATGGATTAATGCCTTGGATTGAAAAATTACTTTTGGAATTATTGGCACAGGAAGAATATACTTTTGTTTTTTTGGGCTACAGTTCATCTGATTATTTTGATGTTATTCCTTTTTTTCAAAAAATCTATAGAGAGAAGATAAAATTAAATTCAAAAGTTATTTGGATAGACCATGATGACGAGATAATTCAAACATTAAACATGCCGGAAGAAGAATGGATGGATAAATTAAGCTGGGGAATAACTGAAATATTAGAAGCGTTTCCTGTAGAAAATGTAACCGTAAAAAAGGGGAAAACAGATAAAATACTTGCAACTATAATTCCAAACTATTTTGTTGAAAAGAAAATAACGACAAAAATTAACTGGCAAGAAGGGTGGGAAAACTATATTATTCCATCAGAAGAGATGAAGACTAAATTTGCGTTTAAATTTTATTCGAGCATTGGCTATGGTAAGAAAAGTCTATCCTTATTAAATCCGCCGACAATAATAATTCGTTATAATCTCGAAGTTCAAAGATATTTAAACAGCCTGCGTGATTGTGGTTATTATGAGTCAGAGTTTAGAATTAGAAAATATCTGAAAAAAAAGGAGTCGGACTTTTCAAGAGTATTTTTTACGCGACATTACCTTGCATCACTAAGATTATCAGGTAGGAATATTAAAGCATTCTTCCTTTATACTTATTATGTTTTTAAATATTATAATTCTAATACTTTTAATAGTGATAACGATAATAAAAACAGTGCAATGTTGCTTATAGCCGAATCTGGTTTATTTTATCAATCTATATTAAATAAAGTTCACCGGAATTTAATTACGGTACTATTAACTCTTCCTATTGAGCATACAATAAGAAGATTAATGTTAATTAGTGTCATTCTTTATCAAAAATATACAAAAGATAATTCTTCAGGGAATGATCCTCATTTAAAAGCAATTATCAATCGGACAAATGATTTTCTGACAATACCTATTTTTCAAACAAAACATTTGTGGGGAGTACTAAATAGATTTGATTATCTTAATCATAAAGGGCTTGATTTTACAGATTTTACTGATGGTCTATATATTGAAACTGATAGTTTCTTAGGTGTCGTTAACTTTCAAAGAAATAGGGCATATAATAATTTTAGATATTTACATATAGGTCTGTTTTCTCCAAAGGCAAATGATTTTAATGATTTAATGTACTCTGAAATTGAAGATGCGGCTGATGTTTCGTTAAAAACAGCAAAACTGATTGAAGACATTCCCGGTCAAGCCAAAGCATATTTAATTTTATCAAAATTAGCTTATTATAAAAAGGACTTGGCTGGTTCTATAAAGCATAGGAATGAATCAAAAAGATTAAAAAAAGAACTTAAGAATAATGATAAAATTATTGAAGCTAACATTTTGTATAAGTAATGGCAGGTGATGTAGCAAATATTAAGGCGTGTAGCCCGCTCAAACTGCGTAGCGGTTTGACAGGAAACTACCACGCAATCTGTCACTACTCATACAATTTACCGTTAGGCACAAGTAAAGAAAGCCTGCACACATTGATTAAACCGTAAGTAATATGACAGAATTTTGGGAAACAAGCTTTAAAGATAAACAAGAAATGTGGGGTTGGGAACCAGCCGATTCTGCAATCGATACTTTAGAATTATTTAGAAAATACGGATTAAATAAAATCTTAATTCCTGGATTTGGTTACGGTAGAAATGCTAAGATTTTTACTGACAATGGATTCCGGGTAACCGGGATTGAGATTTCTGAAACTGCAATTGATTTAGCACAAAAACACTTTGGAGATAGTGTAAAAGTATATCACGGTTCTGTAAGCTCTATGCCATTTGACCAGGAATTATATGATGGAATCTTCAGTTATGCATTAATTCATTTGTTAAACGAAAAAGAACGGGTAAAACTGATTGAAGATTGTTATAATCAACTAAAGCCTAACGGATATATGGTTTTTGTGACAATTTCAAAAACGGATTTTAGATATAAACAGGGAATTGAAGTAAGCAAAGACACATTTGAACCTTGGTCCGGATTAACATTGTATTTTTATGATTCTGATTCAATTAAACTGGATTTTGGCAATTATGGATTGACAGATGCCGAAGTGATTAATGAACCAAGAGAGGATTTGGCAGACAAACCCTCGCAAAGATTCTGGTATATCGTATGTAAAAAGTGAAACATATAAAAATGCCGGTGCCGTGGATTACGGATCTCTGCTCCTGCAGCTATCTAACTTGCGGCTGATAGGTTTGAAATAACGAAATCCGCAATATTTCATACTTGCGGACGTTATTTGTAATTTAAACAACACAATATAAAAATGAGATTAATAATAACATTTACAATATCGTTTCTGTCCTTATCTCTTTATTCACAATCAATTCCGGTTGAGTCAATCCCTTTTAAAATCGAAAAAAACCATATTTATATTTATTGTAAGGTAAATGACACAGATAGTTTAAAATTCCTTTTTGATACAGGTGCAGCCGGAACCGTAATTAATCAGCAATCAACCCGGAAACTAAACCTTAAAACAGACGGGAAATCCATAAATGTTGGTTCGAACGGGCAGAATGATGTAGATGTGAGTTCCGGCAATGAAATAACATTGGGAACAATTCGTAAAAAAGAAATTCTTTTAACAATTATCCCGTACGGAACTGACGAATTCGATGGAGTTCTCGGAACAGATGTGATGATGGGGCATATTGTCGAAATTGATTATTACGGACAAGTTATAAATTTTTATGACGAAGACGATAAGAACATTAATTATGATGGATTTACAAAGCTGAAAATGTATTCTGATATTTATCCCACCTGTATAAAGAGCGCGGTGGTAATTAATGGAAAAAAATATAAAGGTTTATTCGGACTTGATACAGGAGCAGACGACGTGTTAACATTTGCTTCTCCGTTTTTAGAAAAATATAACCTGATTAATAAAATGATAAAAATAGGTTCAGCCAGAGGACAAGGTTCAGACGGAACAGTATTCGAAGTCCCTGTTGTACTCTGTCCCGAAATCAGATTTGCCGAAAAACATTTGTATCGTATCCCGGCTTTACTGTCTAGTGCAACAGACGGAACAGATGCAACCGATAAATTAGCAGGATTTTATGGAAATGCTTTCCTGAAAAAATTTAACACGATCATAGACTACAAAAATCACTTGATTTACTTTAGGCTAAACAAAAATTTATACACTGATTTTTATGAAGAGTAAAAAAACTAAGAATAAGTGTAAAAAAGACAGAGATAACGATAAATTGAAAAGTAAACCATTGTGAAAGGACAGAAAAACGAAATATTGACAATACCAGAATGCCATCAAGTTGACCGAAACGTCAGATTTAATAAGAGAATATATGGATCTGAAAAAAGCACAATAAAGTTGTTAAAATAAGGAAACTGTATTATCAAAAAAATCAACTAATTTTGTGCGCATAAAAGAAACAAAACATGTAATCACTAATAAAAAAACAATGGAAGAAAAAGTAATTAAAGAAGCCAAAGCCGGTTATTTCAAATCAGCTATTAATATGCTTGAGGGGTATTTGATTTTAACGAATAAGCGAATTATCTACTCAGGAACACAGGCACGAATAAAATTTAATCATGGAGCAGTGGGAAATATTATCCGAGACAAAATGGAAAAAGCGATGGGTTATGACAACCAAGAAGAAGAAAATATTTTTGATATTCCAATTACAGAAGTTCAACATGCTCTCAAGCGTTTCGGGTTGTCTAAAAGACTCGTTTTAAGAGATAAACTTAACAATGAATACAGCCTTTCGTTAATGGTTAAGAAATCAGAACGTGACGAATGGATAACGGCAATTGATGAGGCAAAAAGAGGAATATTGTAAGGAAATTGTAAACGAATGCAAACTACGAAAAACGTTCTTCAAAAACTAATTACTGTTTTCAAATTGATCATATCCGTTTTTTTGGCAGTATCTTTTATATTGATGCCACTCAATATTACCTTTTTTTATGGGTTTACCTCTTCAATAATTCATACAACGAAAGACCTTACAAATCCTTTTGGTCTCACTATCCCAATAATCTGGACCATTCATTTGACCACAGGCTTTTTTGCCGGAATGATTTTTAGCAAAAAACGATTTCTATTAGCCGGAAGCATTGGTTTTCTTTGTGCTTTTCTTATCACAGGAATTTCAATCGCATATTTTGGTTGGAGAGAGAGTATTAGCACAGTTGAAATATTAATTCCATTAATTTTTGGAATTCTTCCTTCGGTGAAGTTGTATGACTACTTGAATAAAAAATATCCATTGAACCCAAAACAAGAGGAGTGTATTGATTAACTGACTTTAAACATTATGAGTGACATTAGAAAAATCAGTAATCGGCTATTCATTCTCCAAGAAATGGAGGCTAAAGTACTTCTTCAAATGAAAAGCAAAAAAGTTCCAACCCTTCTTGCCAAAGTGGGCGACTTTCTGCTTGATGAAGAAGATACCAAAGTGGTGCTGCTTCGTTGTGAAGAAACGATTTTTCCGAATGATGAAAATGGGAAACAGGATCAGTATATTTCTTATCTCAAAAACATAAAACAGGTTGACCGATTTGAAGAAGATTAAAAACAAATTATTCCGGAACCATGAAAATATTCACCGAATTCATTGTTCTTCATAAAAACATCGGGTTTCCTGATGTCGATAATTTTTGTCCCTTTATAAAAGAAAGTGAGCAGTGGGACAGTGATGGAGATTACTATTTTAATGAAATTGGAGATCATTGGACAAATTACGAGTTGTCTACGAATATTCCTGAAAAAGAGGCGCGGTTTGAGATTTCCACCTACCGCGAAAATGGAGTTTTCCAATTGGATGAATATGACCTAAAACATTATCTTGAGTTATATCGAAATAACTTTTATGGGGCACTCAAAGGGCTTTCTTTAAATAATGAGCTTGCAGTAACCATACTGGTATTTTCCACTAAAAACAGTGAGTTCTACACGAAATTTCTCGAAACAACCCATTTCTTTCTGGATTATTCGAAGGGATATCTGCTCAATTATGGCTTGTTGAATGCCGAAGATTTTAAAGAAGAATTCCTGAACTAATTGTAGAAGGCAATTATAAACTATTCTATAAAAAATAAAGTGAAATGAAAACAATCCATAATAAACCATTTAAACTGTTCTTCGGCTTATTATTAATGCTGTTTTTTGGCTGTTCAGGCACACAAGAATTCAAGAAAGACTGCGATTTGTGCAGGCAGCTAAACCAAAAAGAAGTGGAAACAAGCCTGATCAATTTTGTATATAATGACTCCATTGCGAATATCTCAAAAGAGACTGAGAGCCAACTTCTGGAAAAAAAAGAAACATTGTGCCACGGATTCAAATTTATTGAATGTGGGTGCAGGGGAAATAATTTAATTTATCGCTTGTGGTGTGCCAATGATGAAACCTTTGAGTTGGAAGTGAAACCTACAAATGGAAATCATTTCGCAATTATAGGAATTCGTGAAGCCGAATTTTTACATCCTTAAATTCATTAAAAGAAAAAGAAGTATGAAAAATTTAAACGTATATCGAATTCATTTAAGTAAAATTAGAACTGTCAGGGGTGGTGTTGATAATGATGTGAAGCAAAAGATATTGTCTAGCTCAAAAGAATATTGCCATTCCTTGAATGATGATTTGCCAATTAATTTAGGGTGGCTTCCGGCAGAAACAATTTTAAAAGATTTCATTGATGGGAAACCCTTTACAACAGGTCATAACAGTGCCAAACATTGGTACGTGGTGGAGTTACTGTGTAATGGATTTGGAAAAGAACTATCATGTAATAATTGTGGAAATTGGTCAGTTGATGATTTTTATGACTATGAAGAGTTTAGAATGTACTTTTTAGGAATGCATGATTTAGTGCGCCTTCCAAGTCCTGAAGCGTATCCGCTTGTGTTTACAATTGAAAATAAAAACTTAGAAAAAGCTAAGTTGAAGATTGATAATAGCGATCATTCCGATTTAGAAAAAAATCAATTTATAGATTGGGTACAATCTGCAATGGACCATGAGCAGGATTTGATATTATTCTATTATTAATATTAAAAAATTCATGAAATTCAAACATGATACGAATGCAAAAAATAACTAACTTCACAAAACTTGAAAGATGTTTAATTTTTTTTGTGCTAATTGGTTTTATAATGTCGTGTACATCAAACGACCGGAATGAGAAAAATTTAACAACCAAAGATATTGAATTTATAAAAAAGACATGCGACCTTGATAATGATGAAACAATCCTGTTGTTTGAAACGAATGCAGGATTTAAAGGATATAAACAAGGTGGGAGCTTTATTACAAACAGACGTATTGTAAGCTATTGGATAGAGGATAATGTAAAAACAGTTGAAGCTGCCCGATATCATGAAATAGATTCCATAAAACTAAATGAAAAAAGCCAGGCAATTACTCTTGCTTCATCTTTAATTATTTACAAATCAAATGGTTTAAGTTTTGAGTTGTTTATTGATGCAGATAGCATTAGATTGGGCTCGTTTTATAATAAAACCATTGAAGTCTGGAACAAAGAAAAAATCAAAAAATAATGGACATGAAATCGCGTAAAATATCAATTTATTTTGTCATCGTCCTGATCGTTGTTTTTGCCGGATATCAAACCCTAATGAATTACAAGCCGGTTCATGAATCAGACAGGCATAAAGAATATATTGAAGCAAACAAGCATCCGCTCAATGCTTCGGATTCTACATGCATAGAAACCTTTTACACTAAATTATGTGTTGTCAATAATACGGTTTCAAACGATACTTTGGAAACTAAAGCATTTTCAAATGTTGGCAAAAGCGACCTTTCAAAAGACTTCAAACCGCATTTATGTACGAAAAAATTCTTGGATGTTTTATGCAATAACCCTGGCGAACAAAAAAGTAATCGGAGCGATTTGAAGGATATTAACCCCTGGCCCGGAGAAGCAGAACTATTAAATAATATTGATGTTTATTTGGGCTTAGAGTCGTTCAGTTACAACATCAGTCATAAAATCTGGAACGGGAGCGTTAAAAGCGAGATTAGCCATTTTGAAAAGGATGTCTATTTAATGGTCGTTGAATTTTCAGAAATGACACCGCCAGATTTCGATGAAAGTACAGAAAGTTTTGGCATAGGGCATTGTAAAGGGAATGTGAAAGTGGTAAATATCAATACGGGAGAATTAGTTGCAGCGATGGCTTTTTTTGCTCAAAATGATGAAAGCATAAAAAGTATCCATTTAGTAAAAAATGCCATGGACGGTAAATTGAAAGAAAACCTGTCGTTAAATATTCATAAGGAATTAAGCAGGTGTGCTTTAGCTCTGTTCAACAAACCATTGTACCCAAAGGAGACAGAAATGTATGAGTAAACATACAAATATAGGACATCAAAAAACAACGGAGTTTATAAATCAACTTGAGTCACTTGCTCAAGGTATTGATGGAAAAAATGTGAATAAAATACGGAATGGTAAAAACAACGAGAAAGAATACCTCGAATTACTTGTAAAAGAAGCTAGAGAATTGCTTCAATACAACGAGTGGTTGGTTGCCCTTGAAAACACAATCGATAACTTGTGCGAAATAGATTACAAACTCGAAGATGAAGTTATTCAATTGGCAGTAATGGCATTAGAGGCCGCTAATACCAGATCTGACAGAATCGAATTAATAAAGTTCCTGAAAAAAATAAAAGCATGAAGCAACTAACCTTACTGATTATCGCTTTTGGTCTGTTTTCTTGTACGGGAAATAAAGAAACAGCATCAGATCAATACATTTTAATTAGAGACAATCTTTATCACGACAAAAGTGGAAACCTCTATTTGAAAGTTGTTGATCGCAGCTTTGCAGAAGGAGGAATAGCAGCCGAAAATGAAAAACGTATTAAAGACCGCTGGTTAAATGTTGTGTATTGTGATACCTGTAAATTGAGGTTTACAGATGAAAAAACAAAACAAACTTCGAATAAGCAGCCTGATGGCATGACCGAATTACGAAACGTGGTTGATACTGCTACATTCGGATTGGCCGAAATTGATTCTACGGAAAATCTGGCAATTTATGAAGACAAAAATTACACCTATTACCACCATGTAATGCTTGATGGAGGTGCGATTTCTTTGGGTGAAAAAACAAATTCAACGAAAACTTTAGCAATGAACAACAACTTGTACGATAGTTCTTTTTTAAGCCCAATTTATTTCAAAAAGCTGCAAAAGTATATTCTTGAAAACGGAAAAATTGAAAAAGTTAATGCTTCAAGCAGAAGCGACAAAGCAATATATATCACCTATTACATTTTGAAAGTTAACAGCATTAAACTAACTGTGGATCAATCAAATCGAATTTATTTCAGCGATAAAAACAGAAAGCACCTGGGGAATATTCTTTTATCAGAAGATGGACTAAGCATAAGCATTGAAGCTGATGATGCAAATAATAAAACGTTGATCAGGTCAGCCTACGTGGAGGCAATAAAATTAATAAAATGAAAAAATATCGTATCCGTTAAAAAAATAAATACGAACTAAAATTATGGGTATAGAAAGTGAATTAGGAATGGAATTGTCCATGTATAGATCCATGAAATCAAAAGTACTTGTTGAATTAAAAACAGCAAAGGCAAAACCATTCATTGCACAAGTGAAAGGCTTCATCTATTCTGTTGGAGAAGAAGATCAGGTTGAGTTTGAACGGCTTGAAAACACTGTTTTTCCAACGGATACAGGAACTGAAAAATTAAAAACTTTTGTTACAACAATACAGAATATTAAAAAAGTTGAACGGATTAAAGGTTGATATAGATAAGAAACAGGTTGCAATTTAATTGTTGAAAGATGAAATTAGATTTAGACAGCACGTTAGGGCGAAGATTATCCATGTTTATGTCCATGGAATCGAAAATTCTTGTTGAGTTGAAATCATCAAAATACAAATCTTTTATTTGCAAAGCGAAGGATTTTGTTTTTGGTGAAGAAGAAACACGTGTCGAGTTTACCCGATTGGAGGAAACTATTTTTCCAACAGACATTAAATAACTAAAACAATAACGAAATATGAAGCTGAAAGAAAACACAGACATCCTGTTATTTGAGGAAGAGGTTTACATGAAAAATCGTGATTTAAGCAGCCGCTGCCACGTGTCGGTACTTTGCACGAAAAAATACATTTTTGTTTTACCCGGAACATTTTTTAAAGAATATGCGCACTATTTTTTAATTCCTGTGGATAGCAAAATGGTTGATACAAATGAACCAATTGGTTTAATAAAAAATTTGTTGAGGCAGCCTTATCAAAATATCGATGAATTTGAAGCCAAAATGATAGAAGGCACTTCTAATGGCAATTACAAGTTTTGTTTTCAATTAAGCAAATTAAAGAAATGTAAGATTTTTGGTTTATTTGCTGCTGGACTAAAAATTACGGATGAACAACAATGACAACTACATTATTGGACTGAATAAACGCAGTAATAAAGCAAAATACAAAGAATTCCATCAAATAGGTTAAGGAAAAATCTCAGTGTTTATTGTAGTTGGGCTCAACCCTATTTTTGTCCGGCAGATAACTAGGGAAAGACAGACAAATGAAAACGATTAACTCAACCCTTCACCGCCATACAAAGTGTAAAATCTACTCGGCCAATGCGCAGGGCAATTTATCGCCACTAAAAAAGTAATACATGAGCCGACAGAAAAGGAATAATAATGACGCGTAAATTGAATAAAGACAATGGTTTAGTATCTAATAAAATTTATTGCGGGCGAACAATGACGTGCTCCGAAATGCCTAACAGCATTTAGTTTCATCCGTTATCCTTAAAGTACTTCTACAAATCGCTTATGGTTATAAACCAGCGCCGCAGCACCAATCACGGCGATGCTGTCGATTTCGGAGACTTCGATGTGCAGACGGTTGATTACTCGGTTTAGTGCGAAGTTATTCAGGCTGTTTTTCAGCTGAATAAGTTGCATTGATAAATTTTTTTCAAAATCTTGCATTATCCAAATAATTAGTTAAATTTGCAATATTAAATACCACCGTTCTTTTGTTCCCTGTCAAACCGATCCATAAGATTTTGTCAACGTGCAAACGGAAGAAAGTGGGGTGAAGTTGAGATGATAGATAGTTATGGTTAATTATTAAAACAACATATACAAACATGAAAAAGATTTACATCAAGAATTACAAAGGTTTTGATGAGGAAGTTATAGAATTAAGAGATGTAAACTTCTTTGTTGGAGAAAATAGTACTGGGAAAACTTCCATATTGAAATTGATAAACATACTCAACAATAAAGAATTTTGGGTTAATGCGCAGTTCAATAACAACGAAGTAGAACTTGGCTACTTTGATGAGATATTGAATAGAAATTGTACTGATGATTTTTTCAGAGTAGGATTAGAAGCAACTAAAAACGAAGAAAAATTAAAACTTAGAGTTCTTTTGGAGTTTCATGAAAACAAATCGATTCCTAAAATATACCAAGTTAAGTACTGCACCAAAAACTTTGATACTTTAATTAGAATAACTCCAAAACAAATCCAATATAGAGTAAAGCCTTTCGAAGATAAATCTTTTAAAGAATGGGCTAACGACTTTACATTTACTCAAAATCCAAGGAAGTTAAATATTCCTTTTTCAAGAATGCCATTATTTATTGTTTTTTCACTAATTGAAATTGAATTAGGAAACAATAAAAAGAATGATATATCTTCATTTATAACAGAGCCAATGTTGTATAATCGGTATCGTTGGTTAGCTCCAATTCGTGCTAAAGCTAAACGAATTTATGAATCTTATGAGGTTAAATTTTCGCCTGAAGGAGAGCATATTCCATCGTTACTGAGAGAGATTTTTTCTAATTCTTCAAAAAATGAAAAAGGGAAAATATTGAATATTTTGAACCAATTTGGTAAAGAATCTAATCTTTTTGATGAGATACTAGTCAAGAATTATGGGTCAAAAAATGTTTCACCTTTTGAAATTATTATAAAATATGAAGACACAGAAGTGAAGCTCCCCAACGTTGGTTATGGGGTATCTCAATGTTTACCTCTAATAGTAGAAATTCTTTCTTCAAAAAATCATGTGTTTTCAATTCAACAGCCAGAAGTTCATTTACACCCAAAAGCGCAAGCTGCCTTCGGCTCTTTTTTATTTAACGCAACATTAAAAGATAAAAATAATTTTTTGATTGAAACGCATAGTGATTTTACAATAAATAGATTTCGATACTGCCTTTCAAAAAAAACTGATACAAAAATTGATAGTCAAGTATTGTTTTTTGAACGTAAGAAAAACACAAATTCAATTCTTGGTATTGAAATAGAGAAGAATGGTTCATTTAAGAATGGAGTGCCAAAGTCATATCGTGAATTTTTTTATTGATGAAGAGTTGAAACTGCTAGAACTGTAAATTATGGCTGTAATTATCGATACAAATTGTTTGGGCAAATGTATTCTCTCGTAATTCCTTAAAACACAAAGAGTTCAAACCTGTTTTAGATTGGATTTTAAATGGAAAGGGAATAATAATTTATGGTGGAACAAAATACATGTCGGAATTAAGTAAAATCCCTAAATTTATTCCAATTTTACGCTTTCTTCGAGAAATGAATAAAGTTTATATTGGAAATAAAGAAAACATTGATAGAATCCAATCAGAGATTGAAGCATTAAATCACGACCCTGATTTTGATGATCCTCACTTACCCGCAATTGTTATTGATACAAAGTGTAAAATCATTTGTTCAGAAGACAAAAGATCGATTCCGTTTGTCAGAGATAGAAAATTTTATCCTAATGATTTTACTCCACCGATGTATTTTACGAAGTCTAGTAACAAAAATTTACTTTGTGATGAGAATATAGATGACAGATTAAAACCAATATGTAAGTTAAAGAAAGACCAGCTATTATTGATTGACAAAATTTTGAGTTGAAAATAATTCTCCATAGCACACACCTATGCCCAATGGCTGGCAGAAGTGTAATTTAGAAGTTTAGCTTCAGTAATCGCTGTATCGCAGTACAGCAGAAAGGACACCCATATGCCCGTCACATGAGCATAGCCTTGGCCGTTACTCTAAATCACCTCTACAAACCGCTTATGGTTATAAACCTGCGCCGCAGCACCAATCACGGCGATGCTGTTGATTTCGGAGACTTCGATGTGCTGACGGTTGATCACCCCGGTTGAGGGCGAAGTCGTTGAGGCTGTTTTTGAGGGAATAAATTGTGCTGAAAATCCTTTTGAAAATTTGCTTTAACCAAATTATTCATTAAATTTGTGATACAAACTTTTATTTTCCGTTATCACAAATAAGGGCTTGTATATAAGAAAGTTAATTTGTTTAGGAGATAATGATAATGGGATAAGAAATGTTGAAAATTATGACTTATAAAATTTTGATGCAATGAACGACGAATCGAGAAAGCAAAAAGGAAAGATAAAAGATGGGGTGATTTTGCCGCAGGCGGTCGGGTTATCATCGTTGCCAGATAATTATCCAGAGTTTATTGCAGATATTAAACAACGAATTCGGCATCAGCGCATAAAAACATTGTTGAATGCCAATACCGAAATGATTTTATTATATTGGCATATTGGTTTTGATGTTTTGCAAAAACAAAAAAACGAAGGTTGGGGAGCCAAAGTAATCGATCGTATGGCTTATGATTTGAAAACTGAGTTTCCGGAGATGTCTGGGTTCTCGCCACGGAATATTAAATATATGCGTGCATTTGCTCAAGCTTGGCCTGATGTTGAATTTGTGCAACGCACCGTTGCACAAATTCCATGGCGAAGCAATATCACCCTTTTGGACAGGTTGAAAGATCCCGAATTGCGGCTGTGGTACGCTAAAAAAGTGTTAGAGCAGGGAATGGGTAAAGATATGCTCGTGTTTCAGATTGAATCGGAGTTGCATAAAAGGGAGGGAAATGCAATTACGAATTTCAGTCAAACAATACCTCCAGATCAGTCGGATTTGGTCCTTCAGACATTTAAAGATCCTTACATTTTTGATTTTTTGGGCACTGATGCTCCCCGAAGAGAATATGAGTTGGAACAAAAATTAATTGATCATATCCAGAAATTTTTACTTGAGTTAGGCCAGGGCTTTGCATTTGTTGGTCGACAAGTTCATGTTGAGTTTGAAAAATCAGATTATTGTATAGACTTATTGTTTTATCATCTTAAACTTAGATGTTTTATCGTAGTAGAACTCAAGGCAGGTGAATTTAAGCCTGAATATGTGAGTAAATTGAATTTCTATCAGAATATTGTAAATGATTTAATGCGTCACGAATTGGATAATCCAACATTAGGATTGTTATTGGTCAAAGAAAAAAACAAATTACTGGTAGAATATAGTATGATTAACAATTTAAACCCAACAAGTGTAGCCAACTGGCAAAACACAATACAAAGATCATTGCCTCCGGATTATGAGAAAAGTTTGCCAACTATTGAAGAAATTGAACGTGAACTAAGCAATGAAGAAGTATAAATAAATGCTATTTGTCCCTTTCTAAATCACCTCCACAAACCGTTTATGATTATAAACCAGCGCCGCGGCGCCAATCACGGCGATGTTGTTGATTTCGGAGACTTCGATGTGCAGTCGGTTGATCACCCGGTTCAGGGCGAAGTCGTTCAGGCTGCTTTTCAGCGATTTTTCAAACAGATTATATGACTTGGCGATGGAGCCGCCGATAATGATAGCTTCCGGGTTTAGGATCAGGATGATGTTCTTGAAGAGGTTGCCCAGGTGTTCTCCGTATTCGTCGAAGATCTGCTGTGCACTTCCGTCACCGGATAGGATCCGTTGCGACGCTTCAAAACCGGTGATACCGTGTTTTTCGGTGAAAAACTTGCTGCCGCAGTAAAAATCGTAGTTTTTGTCCAGGTAGGGGATTCCGCAAAACTCACCGGCCATCAACGTGCCCGGGTACAGTTTGTGGTCGATGATGATGCCGCCACCTACGCCGGTACCCAAAGTGATGCCGACAAAGTTGCGGTACTTTTTCCCTTTTCCGAATATCTTTTCGCCCATCACGAAACAGTTGGCGTCGTTGGAAATCTGAACAATGCGGTTGAAGTGCGTTTCGATTTTGTCTTTCAGCCGGACTTCTTTCCACGAAGGGATGTTGGAGACATCATAAACTATTCCCAGCTCTTCGTCCACCAATCCCGGACTGCCGATACCGATGGCGATGGTGTTGGGTTCAATTACTTTTTCAATGCCACGGATGATGTCTTGGATAATCTCATCTTCGCCTCGGTGGGCGTGGGTTGGAAAACTGGTTTCTGCAACGATATTTCCCTCTACGATTCGGCCAATGCTGACTTTTGTCCCTCCGACATCGACTCCTACGATTGATTGGTTTTTCATTGATTGTTGTTTGTTATTCCGGTTTTATCGATACAATTTTTTCTTTGTGCCTTTCGTGCCTTCTTAGTGTTTTTTGTGTTACAGCTAAATGTATAAGTTGTTACACAAAGTCTAAAATATTCTTACATATTACAACTGAATATCCCCTTCGGTCGATTTTTCCAGTTTTCGAGCATGGGTTAAGAATTCGTCAACCGACATCTCTTTTAGGAATATTAGTCCGTGACAAGCTCTTAGCTTCGGATTTTCGTTTTGGTAAAAATAATCTTTCCCCAACAACAATTGGATGGAAGAGAGTTGCTCTCCCCAAATTTTTTGCGATAATGTGCTGAATTTTCCATTCAGTTCATAGCTTGGGAACGAAGCATCCACCTGACTTAGATAGCTGCTGGTAAAAATATTATCCATCGAAGTCATCGAGTTTAACGATACCGGAATGATAATATTGGCTTCTGCCGGATGAAATCGGTACCAAACGTTGCGGTAGCCCCAAATCCGCAGGGACGAGAGATCGGCGGTCTTTTGCCATTCTCGCAGTGCTTCCGCAATGGCTTGTAACACCTTGTAATGCGTGTCGGGACCGCTTCCCTCGGGATCGAAAGCCAAACTGATAACCGTGGGTTTTGTCTTTTTTAAAAGTTCAAGAATCGGAGCTACATCACGGTTTTTTTCGGGAAGTTCGGTAAAAATATCACCTTTGTAAAAGCCTAACCGCAAATGCTCAATGTTTTTACCTTGTATGCCAAAGTGAGCCCATACCAGCTCCTCTTCAAATTCACGAATCATCCCTTTGAGTTTTTGGATTTTAGGCGGATTTTTTTCTCCGTCGAAACTTTTTTTCAAAATGGTGAGCACTTCATTAATGGTATCGCGAAGTTCCTCTTTGTTTTTGACTTCAAAAATTTCGGTCAGTGCCCGGGTAATCCGGTGACAAAGGCCTCTCCGAATTTGGATAGGTTCATTGGCGGCCAAACTTGTAAGATAATGATAAACATCCTTATCCCATTTGAATTTGTACCCCGTTTCAAAAAAATCAGGGTAGTTTGTCATCTGAATTTGGTTTAAGTCGAGGAATTTTTTTGTCTCTTTCAAAACGTCAATCACAAAGTGGTTGGTTACAGCATTAAACCCTGATGTGAGAATGGAAAAGTTGAATTTGTTCGAATTTTCCAAGAGGTGATTTGAAATATATGGATAAATGCCAAGCATGATATCGTCGTGATGAGGCCCGGTGTGAAGGAACCGTTCGTTTTTTATGGGAACTAGTCCCATTTCAATTTTTTTGTGAATACTCTCGATTACCGAATCCACTGTCTTTTCGTTGAGGCTGGGGATCAGTTTGCAATATTCATCATTTTTCAGGTCGTCCAAAGTAATTCGATGTCCGTATTTTGTGAGTTTACGACATAAATCCATTACTGCTTTTTCTGTTTTTTCCTGTGTCCACGGACTGTCGATAAAGTATGATTTTACCGAATCGGTAAGCTTTGAAGCGGCTCCTTCGGTTAGATAAAACCTGCTGTTAGCTAATTTGGTAAGGATTGTTGCGGGGTAAATATTCGTGAGTTCATTTTCGAGCGATTGCTTTACGATGTTTGCTTTCGCTTCGCCTGCCGCGATGATGATGGCCACCGCATCTGGGTTGTAGGCGATGGTTTCGAGTCCGATGGTGATTACTTTTCGCTGACTCGATATTTCGATTCCTCCTAAATCTGCAGCCGCTACAGCCTGAGTTTCGAAATTCGTGGAAGTCAACCGCGTAGTGGAGTGCATATCAGAGCCTCTGGTGTTAAAGGCAATATGCCCGTCGGGACCAATTCCTCCGAGGAAAAAGCCGATTCCTCCTTTATCCCTGATTTTTTGTTCATATTGGCTGCACCAACGGTCGATCATGAAGATGGCCTCTTGTTGCAGTTGCTCCTGCGCATTACTGCAATCTTTGTATCGCAGGGATAAGTCCACGTTGTGATCGGGGAAAATTTCACGAAAGTACTTCCCTTCCGGTAATGGAATGTCGTCGGCATTGATCAGCAGTGCTTTTTTCGGGTCGAGCCCAAATCCTTTGATATATAGGTTCAGTACGTAATAATAAAAACTGTTGTGCTGCTTGGAACCGATAGGATAAAATTCATCGATTTGGACAAATTGAAGCCCTGATAGTGAAGGTTTTTTGAGTTTTTTTAATCCATATTTTTCCAGCAATGTTATCACACTTTTTTCATCCCAGTGATCTAAAATATAGGTGGTCCACTTAATGAAAAATTCCGGAGTTTTGCCCGTAGGCAGGCTGATTACGCCGTTTGGATTTTCAGAGACCCATTCGATAAACCTTAACGCAGTCAGTAATCCTAGCTTCGGAAAGTTATCGACCACAATATACGGAATGGTAGTAGATGCGTTGGTGCGTTTGGATTCTTTCTCGAATGCTTGTTCTACTTTTGATGTCTGCGCGAGATCCCTTGATGATTCCATGTTGCTGCTCTTTTGGTTTGATTTTTTACAAAATCGATTTAGATAAGATTATACAAAGGTAAAATATAACTCAAAAGAATGCATTCGTTTTTGTATTAAAAAATGCTAAAATTTTGAATTGGGCGAACCGGAAGATACACAAGAGAGACAAATGTATTAATTTGAAGATGAGATGATTTGAAGATTACGATAGCTAATGAGATAATGTGCTAATTGTGTAAACCGGCGATTTTTTTTGACAGGATGAACAGGATTTTTGCGAAGCTAATTTAAAGAGATTAGACAGGATTAACGGGATTGACAAGATTTCGCGCAGCGGATTTGAAGGGTTTAGCCAGAATTAACGGGGTTAACGGGATTTTGTGAAGCGAGATTAAAGAAATGCAGACTGGACGGAATCGACGAATGTATTCATCCTGTAAATCATGTCTATAAAAAAAAGATTGCGTAGCGTTTTGAGAATTGGTTCAAAAGAAACCAGACAGGATTAACGGGATTTTCGCGCAGCGGATTTGTAGAAATTAGACAGGATGAGCAGGATTGACAGGATTTTTGGAGCGAGATTGAATAAATTGGACAGGATTAACGGGATTAACAGGATTTTGTGAAGCGGGTTTAAAGAAATGCGGACTGGAAAAGAAATGGCAATTATATTCACCTTCGTTTGTCAAGCTTTGCTAGATAAATATTGTAATATCCTTTAGGCTATCTGCTAATAATTTAAGAAAGAATATTTCTATAAAAATCGCTTAGTATGTGTAATTTAATCTTAAATTTGAACAAAAAAATCATGAAGGAAGAAGAACTTACATCGTTAATCATTGGGGCAGCTTACGAAGTGCATAATTTTTTAGGATCAGGTTTTTTGGAAAAAGTTTACCATAATGCAATGATCGTTGAGTTAGAGAGCATAGGCCTTAAAGTTGATTCTCAATATCCAATAAAAGTGCATTACAAGGAAAAAGAAATTGGGGAATATTTTGCAGATTTGTTTGTTGAAAATAAAGTCATAGTAGAGCTTAAAGCAATCGAAAATATACATCCAATTCATGAAGTTCAATTAGTAAATTATCTTAGTGCAACAAAAATAGATGTTGGTTTATTAATTAATTTTGGAAACTCTGTTACAGTAAAAAGAAAATTTAGAAAGCTTGCCTGTAGGTAAATAAAGATATATGCAAAGCGAATTTGAACAAATTAGACAGGATTAACAGGATTAAGAGGATTTTCGAGAAGCGGGTTTAAAAGAATTTAGACAGGATGAACAGGATTGACAGGATTTTAGAGAAGTGGATTTGAAGGATTTAGCCAGGATTAACAGGGTTAACGGGATTTTGTGAAGCGAGATTAAAGAAATGCAGACTGGAACGGAATAGACAAATGTGTTGTTCTGTAAATCATGTCTATAAAAAAAAGATTGCGTGGTATTTTGAGAATTGCTTTAAAAGAATTTAGACAGGATGAACAGGATTGACAGGATTTTAGAGAAGTGGATTTGAAGGATTTAGCCAGAATTAACGGGATTAACGGGATTTTGTGAAGCGAGATTAAAGAAATGCAGACTGGAACGGAATAGACAAATGTGTTGTCCTGTAAATCATGTCTATAAAAAAAAGATTGCGTGGTATTTTGAGAATTGCTTTAAAAGAATTTAGACAGGATGAACAGGATTGACAGGATTTTAGAGGAGCGGATTTGAAGGATTTAGCCAGAATTAACGGGATTAACGGGATTTTGTGAAGCGAGATTAAAGAAATGAAGACGGGAACAGTAACGGCAAATGTATTCATCCTGTAAATCTTGTAAATCCTGTCTAAAAGAAACAGACAGGAATAGAAACTACAAACAGATTCATTCTGGTAATCCAGTCGAAAAAACTAATTAAACTCAGGAAACGCAATTCCTTTGATCTTCCGGAAAAGTTCCACGGCATACAGATCGGTCATGCCCGAGATGTAGTCGAGTACCGACATGATTTTAGAGTAGGAGTCTCCGGAATCTGGCGTAAACTGAATTGGAATAAGTTTGATCAGTTTTTCGTTGTAGTGCTTACTTTTGCCTGTTCCCAACATGGCAGGGATAAATTCTTCGAGTAATCCGGCGATGATCTGGTAACCGGCAATTTCTTTCTCAATCACCGATTTGTAATTATAAATAAGTTTTTTTGATTCTTCTTCGATGAATTCCATTTGCTTACGGGTGGACTCATCCAGACAACTTTTTAGGTCGCTGTTGAGTGTGCCGTTTAAAATAGCATCATGGTTATCCCAAAAAGCATGGGCGCATTTTGATACCAATACATTGATGGCTTTCGCCCGGAGCAATGAAACTTTATCATTATCGTCGAGTAGCTTTTCCATTCGCAGCATGGTTTTATCACGATCGTCGCCAAGCAATGGTAGCAACAGCTGATAGACCTGATCCATGCTCAATATCTTTAGCCGATGCGCATCTTCAATATCGATAATGTTGTAGCAAATATCGTCGGCGGCTTCTACCAAAAAGGAGAGCGGATGACGGTAATAGGCCAGTGGCTCATTCTCCATTTTAAGCATATCCAGTTGGGTGGCAATTTTTAGAAACGTGTTTTCTTCGGATTCGAAAAAACCATATTTTTTCTTGTATATTTTTGCCTTATCCCCTGCGGCGAGCGACGAACATGGATATTTAATCAAGGCGGCAATAGTGGAATAGGTGAGTGCAAACTGACTTTCGGGGCGGCCATGAAAATCGTGAGTGAGAATTCTTAGGGAATTGGCATTGCCTTCAAAATTGGTGATGTCTGTCCATTGTTGTGTCGTGACCAATGGTTGGTATGTTTCCTCGTGTTCGAGAAAGTACTGCGATACGGCTTTTTCTCCGGAGTGGCCAAATGCCGGATTGCCCAAGTCATGTGCCAAAGATGCCGCTCCAATGATATTGCCGATTTCACCGATATACAGATTCTCGCGGTATTCGCCCATTCCTTTTAATTGGCCGGAAAGAATATTCCCCAAAGATCGGCCTACGGAAGACACTTCCAGACTGTGTGTAAGCCGATTGTGGACAAATATACTGCCCGGTAGCGGGAATACCTGCGTCTTGTTTTGCAACCTGCGAAAAGGCGATGAAAAGATGATCCGGTCGTAGTCGCGCTGAAATTGGGTGCGTTCGTACTCCTGATTGTTGGTGGTCCTGGTTTCTTGTCCCAGTCGCATGGGTGATAATAAGTTGTTCCAGTTCATTTTGTGTCGAATATAGGATTAATGTTTTTTAGTCGTGAAAAGAGGTCCGTGAAACGTCCCGAAAAATAAAAAATCTGCTATTTTTTTTGATTTTTCAAGGATCCTCGAAAAAAGACGAAATTAAAAATTTCTGTTTTTTCGGGATGAAAAGACATCTCGTGAAACGTGAAAAAAGGAACGAAGCCGAAGACTGAGTTAATTGGAAGTGAAGATAGTTCGTGAAACGTGAAAAGAACAAGTAAAACGAGTAAATCAGATGAAACAAGTTGAACAAGTATCTGATTATCAAAGTTTAGAGCTCCAGGCTTTCGACTTTATGGCCTTTATAAACTTTCTACTTCACTAATAATACGTCTCCATTGCTTTCAATAACCTGTTTTTTCCATGCATCGTTATATCCCGGTTGCATTGGCCCAACTGGAAATCCGTGGGCATTGCGCTTAAACTGTCCGTTCTCTTCCCGTTTTATATTTCCATCGATATATTTAACCAAAAGATATTCAAAAAGTTTGTTCCAACTCGCTACTGTACTGTTTGCCCGTTCACTTGTAACTTCATTTAGATAGTTACGGGCACTTTCAGGATTCGTTTTCCATAAGTCCATTGCCTTTTGGTCGGAATTGGCAATCTCTTTAATAAAAGTGCTTTCGAGTTTGCCTTGTAACTTTTTAACGTCTTCAATCATCAGGTTATAGCGTAAATAGCAGAAATTGGCCACTTTGTTAAACGACCAGAAGGCAGCATCATCGGAGTAGGTGAGCATATCGCCATTGCCTTCGGCGTAGGAGTGGGGAATGACGGTAATTCCGCAGTAAAAGGGAACATAAACCGTAGAAGAAGCATCATCGACGCCAAACCAGTTAATGCCGCCAATCGGGTTGGGAAGCCAGCTACGCATTTGTGCAATATACGAAAACCCGGTTTGTTGGGTGGCCGTAGCCCGTTCGTTGAGATACTCCTTGCCGTTGTATTTCCAAGTTAACGGACGCCAGCGGTATGGAAGTTCGAAAGGACCTGCGCCGGCATCTTTGGTCATGTCGAATGGAGTGCCTTCGAGATGGTCGCGTTTAAAGCGCATCAAGTCGGCCGGGGTGAGTTTGCGGTCGGGCTTGATATAAAGCGGCATGCGGTGTTTTAGATTTTTTCCGCTCACGTAATCGAGATATTCGTTCATGCCCGATTTCACCTCTTTAAACATGCTCCATACGCGGATTTCGCTAAAGCGGGCTGCATCAAAAGTCATGGGCGCATAGGTATCTGAAAAGCTGAATTCCGAATCTTTGCCGGCAAATAATTTTTTGTCCCTTGCAACCTTAATCACATCGTATGCATAGACGACTTCTATGGTTGGAATATTTATTTTGTTGAGGTTTTTCGATGAAATTGAAGTCTTCCCGTTTTCGAGGGCAAATGTAGTAATTCGGGCCTGATTGGCATGTGCCGAAATACAGCCGTCGGGAATGCGAATGGCAACCCATGCGGCACCTTTGTTCTTGTTCACCAATGAGTTGGTCTTTTTATCAAGAACCATTTCGGTGCCTTTGCCCACAATTTCCATAATCCATACTTCGTTGGGGTCGGCAATGGAAAACGATTCACCACCGCCATAATATCCGTATTTCTCCACCAGTTCGCCCATTATTTTAATGGCTTCGCGGGCGGTTTTAGCACGATCCATGGCTAAAAACATCAGGCTGCCGTAGTCAATGGTGCCGGTAGTGTCGTTGAGTTGCGGCAAACCGCCGAAAGTTGTTTCCCCGATGCAAACCTGATTTTCGTTCATAAACCCGATTACATTGTACGTTTGACGGGCTTGGGGAATTTGCCCCATAAAGCGGTTGGAACCACGGTCGTAGAGCTTTACCATGGAGCCCTCGGACCATATTCCGCCTTTTCTGAAATAAAGTTCACCATAGCGCACATGCGAGTCGGCAGCGTAGCTGATCATGGTGCTGCCATCGGTGGAAGCGCCTTTGGTAACCAAGTAATTGGTGCAGGCAAACAGTGAACTTGCACTAAGAAGGGCTAAGGCCGTAGTTAATAATCGTAATTTCATATTTTAAGTATCTTTTTGATTTTTTCTTCAAATTTAGGAATTTCAACGGAAATAAACCGATTTACCTGAAAATATTGTTGCCTTTTTATCGTGTGAGGCTTCGTTATTCTTTTGTGATCAATTATTAACGATCTGTCGTTTCGAGCTATGGTGAGAATTTTTAGAAGTCTCGTTAATTAATTTTTTTCATGTTATAATGGGAGTAAACAGGAATAATTGTATATTTGCTATCGGATATACCCTGTATAAATGGCTGAAACAATTAGAAGTACAATTCATGGATTTGCATCAAAGTTTGTTGATGATTCATTTGTAAAATACAGGAATATTTTACCCGATGCTGAAATATAATACTGTATAAATCATAATAAATAATGCAAACAATCATAGATCAAGGTGTTAGGCAAGGACTTATCTCACTGTCGGAAGATGAAAAGCAAATTACATACATACATCAGAATAAAAAACGTAATTACAACAATCCTGAAGAACAGGTACAGGCTGAAACATACCTGAAATTGGTTATAAATTACGGGTATAAACCTGAACGTATAAACCATTATGTGCCTGTGAAAATGGGCAGTGAAAATCGAGAAGCAGATATGGTTGTTTACAACGATGATGAATGTACGCAACCTCATATTTTAGTGGAATGTAAAAAGCAGGAAGTGAGCGAACAGGAATTTATGCAAGCCATTGAACAGGCTTATAGCTATGCGTATGCGCTACCCAACGATGTGAAATTTGTATGGATTACTTCGGGTTTGAAAGATGAATATTTCGAGGTTGACAAATCAAAACGCACACGGATACAACAACCCGATATTCCAGCTTTTGGGGTTAAAAAATTGGCGAATTTCAAATATGTTTATGAGCCTGAAAGCATGGTTATAAACGAAGGAAAACAAAACTATTTTGAGCTTTCGGTTATTGGACAGGATGAGTTAACGAGACGTTTTAAACAAGCGCATGATTCGCTTTGGGCGGGTGGACAATTAAATCCTTCAGAAGCTTTTGATGAATTGGACAAGTTGATTTTCTGCAAAATTTGGGACGAAAAGAAAGACCGAAAGCCTGGTGAGTATTACGATTTTCAAATCATTACCCTCGATAGTGATGATGAACCCGACCGGGAAAAGCGCCGACAAAAAGAAAACGAAAATCTAGCAAAACGTGTAAAAGCCCTCTACGAAGAAGGACGAAAACGCGATCCGGAAGTTTTCCGCGATGACATACGCCTTTCACCCGAGAAAATCCGCACGGTAGTAAGTTACCTCGAAAAAATAAACCTCACAAATACCGATCTCGACAGCAAAGGACGTGCTTTTGAAACCTTTATGGATTCTTTTTTCCGTGGTAGCTTTGGACAGTATTTTACACCGCGTCCTATCGTAAAGTTTGCCACAGATGTACTTCCCATTAAAAATGATTCGTATGTACTGGACACTTCGTGTGGTAGTGGTGGCTTCTTATTATACTGTTTGGACAAAGTTCGCAAACAAGCCGACGATCTTTATCCAAAGCACAAAACAGATACAAATCAAAACCTTCGCCATTTTAAATTTTGGCACGACTTTGCAGAAAAGAACCTGTTTGGAATTGAGATAAACGAACAAATATCGCGTGCCGCTAAAATGAATATGATTATTCATGACGATGGGCATACAAATGTAATTACTTCCGACGGACTTCTCAACCCACAAGAAATTGAAAAGATAACCCGAAATACCGGTTTCAAATACAACCACTTCAACTTTATCATTACAAATCCACCTTTTGGATCCACAATTAAAAAAACAGAGAAAGCCTATCTTGGAAATTTCGATTTTGGTAAAAAAGAACCCGACTGGCTCGAAGTGAAAGGAAAAACCACCATTGACAAACGGGAAAATCAAAGCACCGAAGTATTGTTTATTGAACAATGTCATAATTTCTTGGCCGAAGGTGGTTATTTGGGTATTGTATTGCCTGATGGAATATTGACCAATAGCTCCTTGCAATATGTGCGCGATGGCATAGAAGATAAATTCCGCATTGTGGCTGTAGTTTCTATGCCTCAAACTGCATTTGCGGCTACCGGCGCCGGTGTAAAAAGCTCTGTGTTGTTTGCCAAAAAGCATACGACAGCGCACACCGAAAAATTGCAAAACCAAAAAGCTTCTATACAGATACGTTTGAAAGAACAATTCAACTACTATGCACAGTTGGAAGCATGGGAAAAAGAAAAAACACAAAAGTTGAAAGAAATGAAAGGCCTTAATTACACGGGGGCCATAAGTTTGGTTGAATTCCGAAAAACGGAAGAATTTAAAGCATGGAAAGAAGAACTAAATGCTTACTATACCGATAAAATAAACGACCTGAAAGAACAATTGCAGGATGCTTACCTTCAGGCACGGCAACGCGAATTGCCCGATTACCCGATATTTATGGCCATTGCTGAAGACATTGGCTATGATGCGACCGGCAAACCAACCAATGTCAACGAGTTAGATATGATTAGCGAAGAACTGACAAAATTTATTCAAGCAATTGAAAATGGCACAATATAATTTATCTGGTGATATTGACTCGAAGAAAGTTTTTTTAATTAATCGGTCTGAGTTGGAAGGCAGGATAGATCCGGAACAATACCATGTAGAGCGAGTTGAAGCGATAAAACGTCTGAAGAAAAATAATAAAGTTCTCAAGTTAAAAGACATTTTGAATAACAAAAGGAAAACTACTACAGATTTTCCTGAAACAGATATTTATGTTGGGCTAGAAAATATTGTTAGTAATACAGGCGAGTATATTCCAACAAGTGAGAGATTGAGTATTGGTAGTTCAAATGTTTTTAGAAAAGGTCAAATTCTATTCCCAAAACTAAGACCATATTTGAACAAGGTTTATTTGGCTGAATTTAATGGAATTTGTTCTACAGAATTTCATGTATTTGACAGCTATAAATTTAGTAATGAGTTTTTGGCAATATATCTTAGATCTGATTTAATCGTTCATCAAACTAAACATTTGATGACTGGTAATACTCTTCCAAGATTACAAACTGAAGATATATATAACTTACCTGTTCCAAACTTACCTAAATCAGTTCAGAATGAAATTGTGCTTAAATATCAACTTGCAAATAAAGCAAAGCAACAAAAAGAAGCCGAAGCAAAAGCCTTGTTAGAAAGTATAGACAGTTATTTATTAGAAGAGTTAGGGATTACACTGCCGGAAAAGACCGAAGTAAAGGCTGAAGACATTCCAACTTGGATGAACTCAGACAATTTGTTAGTAAAAAACGGGCGTTTATTTATGACAAGTTCAAGAGAAATTATTGGACAAAGATTAGATTCTAAACCATACGATACTAATACCAAAAACCTAAAACGAGCCATAGCAAATTGTAAAACAAATTCAGTTCAGCTAAAATCATTGGTTATTCATAGCTGTGCCGGTGATTGGGGAACAGACGTAACAGAAACAAAAGAAAATCAAGAAAACAAAAAATGTTTAGTAATCAGAGCCACTGAATTTGATAATAAATACAACCTGAATTTAGACAACATAAGAGTCAAGTATAGATTGATTAAGCAAAGTAAATTAGTTCGAATGGATATTCAAGAAAATGATTTATTGATTGAAAAATCCGGTGGAAGTCCGGATCAGCCTGTAGGTAGAATTGCATTATTATCGAAAGAGGTACTAAATAATGATACCCATATCAGTTATAGTAATTTTATTCATAAGATTAGAATTGATTCTACTAAAATTATTCCTGATTATTTATTCTATTTCTTAAAGACAATGCATAATGTGAAGTTAACTGAAACAATGCAAAGTCAAACAAATGGAATTCGGAATTTGATAATGTCCAGTTACTTTGCTCAAAATATCCCGATGCCTGAAAAGGATAAACAAGAAGCTATTATACGAAATATTTCACTACTTCTCACAAAAGCCAAAAGACTCGAAAATGAAGCAATGCAAATTTTAAAGCAAGCTAAATATGAGATTGAGCAAATGATATTAGGGGAGTGATTTACTCCCCTAATATCATTTTTTCTATGTTCTTCTTTGCATTGTCTAATATTTTATCGGCTTCTATATTAAGGGCTTGAGCATGATTTCGAATTAATGTAATGCGTTCTGCAATTTCATTTTGTTTGTGAATAGGAGGTAAAGGTATTCGTAAAGATTTAAATTCTTCTGAGTTTATATTCGGCTGTGCTGAAGGTCTTTGAATCATCATAACCCAAAATGAGTATAGCTTAGAATTACAGAAATAAAATACATAATCAGGGTTCGCAAGATTCTGTTTAAGAATAAATCTAATGAGATATCCTGCAAAAATACTTGGCATATCAACTTTATGAATGTAACATTTTCCCGCTGTAGCTCCACTTCTTGCAAACAGTAAATCGTTGATATGTAAAATGTATTGATTCTCAATCAACGCTGCTGTTTTATAAGTATCAGGTTTTAAGTTTCCGAGCTCATCTATATCCGTAATTCTTATATAACGAATATCTGTAAGTGGATTTCCAGTTATTGCTTCTTCGTTGGCTCCATATTGTGGTTGTTTCTCCAAGATATTTTTCAATAGAACGAATGGATATTTTGATTCTATAGAATTAAGATATTCTATTTTTAACGCATATTCAGGATCTAACCGACCACCTTCAACTTCCGAAAATTTTGTCATAAATAAACGCCCGAATAAACTTTCTATTTATCGGTGAGAAAAATAACTTTTAAAAATTATTTTTAGCAATAAATGATTATTTTAATTGAAAACAACATTTAAAATAGACAGTTATGAATTATGGGTACATTCGGGTAAGTTCCGATAAGCAAACAGTAGAAAATCAAAGATTTGAGATTGAAAAATTCTGTAAAAGAAATGGAGTGGTAATCAACTTTTGGATTGAAGAAACAATTTCAGGCACAAAAGACATAGAACAACGTAAATTAGGCTCTCTACTCAAAAAAATGAAAAAAGATGATATTTTACTCTGTGCTGAGATTTCTCGTTTAGGTAGAAATCTTTTAATGATTATGGCCATACTGCACCACTGTATGAAAAAAGACATTCAGGTTTGGACAATTAAAGATAATTATCGTCTGGGCAGCGATATCAGTTCAAAAGTTCTCGCCTTTGCATTCGGACTTTCTGCTGAAATAGAAAGGAATCTTATTTCTCAACGCACAAAAGAAGCCCTGGCACGAAAAAAAGCTGAGGGTATTATTTTAGGTCGTCCAAAAGGAAGCAAATCTAAAGTAAGAAAACTATCTGGAAAAGAAAATGAGATCAAAGCACTACTTGATAAACATGTTTCCAAAAGCGCCATTGCACGTATTATGGGAGTTCATAGGGTTACAGTTACTGAATTTGTTAAGCAACAGACTTTGTAAAATGGCAGGTAGAGATGAGAAAATTTAAGCAAAAAGCATCAATAGGCAAGTCAAAGCAAGGCACAGAATATATAATGAATAAAATTACTTTTCTGTCAAAAAACAGGTCGCCAAATATTTTTTCAAATACTCGTTTTATAATTAAAAATTTTGTAATATTGCCTCATCAAAATAAAATGGTCATGAGAATACCGCCATTGCAAACAAGGATTATTAAATTTGTGAAAAGTAGGAGTGGAGCTGGCGATATTAAACTTGTAACCTCTAAGTGTAGGCAAATAGAAGCGATAGAAATAAATTGAAGAGTAAACCATTGTGAAAGGACAGAAAAACGAAATATTGACTAGACCAGAGAGCCGACACTCATGCCGACCCGAAGTTTTTTATTTTTTGCCCACCACACATTTTTTTAAAAAATTGCCGACCCACATTGCACATCCCGATTATTTCGGGACCAAAGCCTCACGAGCCAGCGCTATAACCAAAGCTTTGTCAAAGAATGCAATTTTGTCGACACACCAAATATTGCATATAAATTAAAGATTATGTATAAAACAATACACGGAGATTTTAATGGGAATAGTTGGGAAGACTTTTGCCAAATGTGTTTTAAACTAAAGTATGAAAATGAAGGTTATCAAGAAATGCCAGCTTGGCAAGGTGACTTAGGTATTGAAGGTTTTACAAGAACTGGTATTCTATTTCAATGCTATTGCCCTGATGTTGATTATAATCCTGATAAACTTTATGAAGAACAAAGAGATAAAATCACCAATGACTTAAAAAAACTTGATACCTACAAAAAGGAATTACAGACATATTTGAAAGACATTAAGGTTCGTAAATGGATATTTGTCACTCCAGAATACAAAAACAAAGATTTAGTAAGGCATTGTCAAAATAAAGCCCAAGAATATAAAAATTTAAAATTACCATTTTTAGCAGATGATTTCGATGTATTAGTTCATGATATTGAATTTTATACTGAGCAAATTCCTATTGTTAGAGGTTTCAAGCAAGAGAAAATTAATATTGATCCAAAAGAGAAAAAAACCCAAAAAGAAATAGCTGATTGGAAAACAAAGCAAATTTCTTTAGTCGATAATGCTATCAAAAAGCATGGTCAACGTGTTCTAAAAACGTCAGTTAATTTTGATGACAAAGTAAACTTGCTTACACAAAATTCGGTTAGTGATTTTCTGAATGGAGATGAACTGATTAGAAAGTGGGCTACTAATTACCAAGACCAATATGAAAAATTTCAAGAGGTAATCGGACTTTTTGAAAAACGAGTTGAAGAAAAATGTGCGGTAAATAATGGTAACAGCAATCAATTATATAATGAGATTGAAAGTGAGTTGAAAATGAAATTGAAAGAATCTTTCTCTTTCCTTGATGAAACAATGATTGACAGACTAACAAATCGAGTAATGGCAGATTGGATTTTGCGTTGCCCCATAAGTTTTGAATAATGGAAGAATATCTTATACAAAAATTATCTTTTACAAAGAGACCTATTCCGCTTCCTGCGGAATATCGCCCAATGTATAAAATTGCTGTGATAGTAATGATTTTAAAATATTGTTGCCGTGCAGAAACATCCAATTTATTAAAGTTACATCTGTTTTCTTGGGCTTTGGCTTCTGAAAAAAATATGATTGAACTTCGGAACTATGTTACAAGCAATTTTTCAACTGACTTTTCAGTTTGGGGAATAGAACCAGCACTAAATAGAGCTTTACAGCTAGCTGTTGCTGAAAATATTTGTGAAATTATTAATGGAAAAAATTATAAACTAACTGAAAAGGGAAATAAGTTTTTTGAAATGATAAAAGTTGATAAAGAGCTTTTTGAAATTGAAAAATCCTTTCTTTCTTTTATTGGGAAAAACCACATTACTGATAATCGTATTACAGCAATGACACAAAAATGGAATTTGTTTTATGTTGAAAATTAGAGCAATAAAATTAGAAGTAAATACTTCAAACGGTTTGTTTGGTGCAGAATATGAATTTACCAGCGGACTGAATATTATTCGTGGGGATAATAGCACAGGTAAATCAAGTTTGTTTCAATCAATTTTATACGGATTGGGCTTTGAAGAATTGCTTGGTGGTAAAAACGAAAAAACAATGCAATCTGCATTGAAAGATCAGGTTGAGTTTCCTGAAGGAAAATTCCACCCAGTTAATCAGTCGTTTGTTTATCTGGAAATTGAAAACCAAGAAATCGTAACAATAAAAAGAAGCATTACAAGTGATGCTAGAAAAGCACAATTGGTTGATGTTTATTCAGGTGCATTACTCACTGGTGAAAACAAATTACTGCCAAGTCGCCCAATGTATATTCATGATAAAGGTGCAGCATCAGATGATATTTATGGATTCCATGTTTTTCTTGCTGAATTCTTGAATTGGAATTTACCTGAAATAGTAACAACAAAAGGAGACATTTCTCATCTTTATTTGCAGCAAATTGCCTCTGCATTTATTGTTGAACAAAAAACGGGTTGGTCAGATTTCCTTGCTACACTTCCATATTATGCAATGCGAAACACTGAAAGCCGAGTTGTAGAATTTCTTTTAGATATGGATGTGTTTGAAAATCAAAAACGAAAACAACAACTCAGTTCTTATAAACAACAAATAACAAATAAATGGAACAGTTTGTTTTTTTCATTTAATAAGTTAGCTGAAAAAAGTGGTGGGGTTCTAAGAGGGCTTGACCAAAATCCTTCTATATTGAATAGTTTTAGCAGTATATATATTGCTATTCCTAAAGAAGACAATGAGGTTGCAATTAATGATTATAATGAAGAACTAAAAGGGGAATTAAACATTCTTGAAAATATTGAAACATCAACAGTTGGAACAAATATTAATAAGAATGAAGAAGCATTAAAAAAACTAACTGACAAATTGAATCAATTCTCACTGAATTATGAGATGCTTTCACCAGAACTCAACTATGATAAGGAAAAGCTTAGACAATACAAAAAACAACTTGAAGCAGTACAGGAAGATTTAAGAAAAAACAAAGGAGCATTAAAAGTAAAAAGTTTAGGTTTTCAATTGCCAGCTGAAACCGCATCAGATAGTTGTCCAACGTGTCACCAACCAATCAAAGATTCTTTACTTCCAAGTGAAATAATTCAAACACCAATGCGTATTGAGGATAATGTTTCATTTCTTGAAGCACAACAAAAAATGATACAGGTTTACATTGAAGGGCAAGAAAAAATCATAAAGGAAAAGGAACAAAAGCTTATAACATATCAAACTCAACTTTCAGACACACGACAAGAAATAAGAGACACAAAAAAAGAATTAGTGCAAGATGAAAGATTGCCTTCGGTTTTAGAGATTGAGAAACGTCTAAATTTAAAAAAGAAAGTAGAATTTTTTAGTAGGGTGATTGATGATTTCTCACAGCTAATTGAAGACTTAAAAATAATTTCTAAAGAATTAGAAAGGGTTTTGTCAAAGGAAAAGGATCTACCTAAAGACTTCTTTTCAATATCAGATAGAAAGAAACTATCCAGTTTACAGGAAAATTTTATTTCCATGCTCAGGAAGTTTAATTATCAAAGCAAACCTTTTGAGGCAATCCGAATTTCAAATGACAACTATTTGCCAGTTGCCCAAAAAATGGTCGGTGAGCAACTTTTCTACAATATAAAATTTGATTCATCAGCTAGCGATTTTATTCGTTGCTTATGGTCATATTACACAGCAATATTTAAAACATCTGTTTTATTTCAAACAAATCATCCAATGCTTTTAATATTTGATGAACCAAAGCAACAGGATATGGCTATCGGCAATTTCAAGTCATTTCTTACAGAACTTTCGCAATTCGAAGAGCAACAAGTTTTAGTTTTTGCATCGTTTGAAAATTCTGATGCTTCGTTTGCACAAGCAACTCAAGGATTAAAATTTTCGTTAAACAGAATCGAGGAAAAATTGATTAAACCAATTGAAAATTAGCCAAACGCTTTGTGGTCAAGCGCATTTTCTGGTCGCTCAAATAGCCTGCGCACGACCAAAACCTGTAAAAGAGCTTGCCTACTTGGACGCACGGCAGACAAAAACGATGTGGCAAAAATGAAAGAAAAATACCAAGCTAAATGAACAACGAAACGCTAACAAAGTTTATATGTCATAGGTTTCAGAGGGTGTTCAAGCCTTGTAGCGTGCTTGAACTTTCGCGTTGGTGGACAGGAAACTTTCCCGCAATACATAAAGGCACATATACTCGAAGTTGTAAAGGATTTTTAACAAAAATATTTTATAAAAGTGTGTATGTAAAAATTAATTATTTTACCTGCAATCATATCACATTCAACATGTTATCACAAAAGAGACATAACAGATAAATTCACCAAAACCAAAATCACCAGGAAGACCAAAACACAAAAAAAAACCTCAAGCATTACAAATCCATCAAAGAGATGCTTTCCGTCAGCTGACGAATCAGCATGACAAAACAAGGGCTACGTCCTTTATTTCTCAGCACAACTTTGAATTGCAACGCTTAAAGTTCGCATCAGCCAATTAGCACATTTTCTCATAATCTATTAGGCTTTTCACTCTGCAAACTTTATGGACTTTGCGAACTTTAAAATCCTGTAAATCCCGTTCATCCTGATAATCCAGTCTAAAATTCTCTGCGGTTCTCTGCGTAAAAAGCTTCTTTAAACCCGCATTGCGAAACTCATAAATTATATCTCATCATTCAAAAAAAGCTTTTGTAACCACGCACTTCCCAATTATCTCGAATACTCAACAATATCTTCGGCAACCAACATCATTTCATTTTCGTGTTCCTCATAAAATTTGATGGATAATTTGTGGGGGATTTGTTCGCACAAATTGGTCACGATTACATCAACCAAGGGAGTGATGTTTTTCGTGTGTTGTATTTCGCATTCCCATACGGTTAAAACGTTCCACCCCATGCTTATGCATTTTTCGGTGTTTTTCTTATCCCTTTCCTTGTTCAATGCGATTTTGTTTGTCCAGAATTCAGTATTGGTTTTCGGGGTATTGGCGTATTTGCAATTTTCATGGCCATGCCAGAAACAACCATTCACGAAGATCACCGTTTTGTATTTGGGCAAAACAATATCGGGTTTTCCGGGCAACCTTTTGTCGTTCACACGATAGCGGAAGCCCTTTGCGAAAAGAGCTTTACGCAATTTGATTTCCGGCTTTGTGTTTTTAGACCGGATTTTGGACATTACATCCGAACGCTTTTGTTTGTTCCAAATATCCATTTGTACAAAAGTACTGATTTGTTGTTGATAATTAAATGTTTTCTTTTCAAGTTGATTTCTCAATATGTTGTATTTTTGTCTGTATTTGTTAAACGTAATATATGCAAGACCAATGAAATTTAGAGAAAAGATTAAACAGTTGCAACCTGATATTCAAGTAGAACAATGTTTATAAGCCTCAAAATTGATGTTGAAACGGTCTCACATTGAAAAATTGAGTTGAGAAAGACATGCTGAAAAATTATAAAATGAAATTTTCTATTTTACATATTTCAAATCTACTTTGCATATAAATGGCTAACAATCAACAAAATATAGGATAATAAAATGAACAATAGCGAAATTCTGATTTATCAAAATTCCGAAGGCAACATTAAAATAGATGTTCGTCTGGAGGAAGAAAGCGTTTGGCTTACGCAGGCTCAACTGTGTGAGCTTTTTCAGAAATCGAAAGCCACTATTAGCGAGCATATAAAAAATGTGTTTGAAGAAGGTGAGCTAGATGCGTCGGCAACTGTTCGGAATTTCCGAACAGTTCAAACCGAAGGTAAACGTGAAGTAGAAAGAGCAATTGACTACTATAATCTTGACGTTATCATTTCGGTTGGCTACCGTGTAAAATCACCTCAGGGCACACAATTTCGGATTTGGGCAACCCAACGTCTGAAGGAGTTGGAAGATGATATTAAAAAATTAAATCACGAGCAATGACCCTCAACTACGAAATACAATTTGTCAAAGCCAAGATAACCTAAATCTTAATCAATTTTGTGTATGAAAAAATCAATCGTACTGTTTGTAATCCTCTTGCTATCGTCCATAAGCCGTATATTTGCGCAAGATCCGCCGCAACTTAAAGAACATTTCGTAATGACTCCCGATTTTGTGGATCCGTATATTGCGGAGAGTAAAAACTGGGCGCCAAAGACCAATGGTTCGGTTACGTTTCATGCTTACGATGCGTTGCATTACAAACTGGAACTCAATTGGTATCAGAATTATGTGTCCCCCTATAATCACGACTACAAGGCAGTGGAGACTTTTAAATTTATGGTAGATTCCACGTTGAATTCCATTCAGTTGCATGCCAACGACAGCAGTATTGTGGTGGATTCGGTGAAATTGGCCGCCACCTCATTTTTGCAGTACGACGGCATTTTGTCGGTGAATTTGGACGGAACATACGATCCCGGGGATACCGTGAGTGTAACAATTTATTATACACATAGAAACTACGTCGATCTTGCATTTCTGGCAAACGATGGTTTTGTGTTTACCGATTGCTCTCCCGAAAAAGCACGCAACTGGTTCCCTTGTTGGGATCGTCCGTTTGATAAAGCGGGTTTCGAAGTGGTGGTAAAGACCAAGAGTGGCGTTGAGCTGTGTTCCAATGGAGCGCTAATCGACACGGTAAATGTGGGAGATACGCTGATTTATCACTGGAAAAGCCGCGATCCTGTGGCTACTTACATCATGGCCAATTTGTCGAATCTTAACTTCAACAAGATTACCGACCATTGGAAAAAACCGTCCAATCTTCAGGACAGCATCCCTGTGCTATACTATTATAACTCAGGAGAAGAAGTCGATTCACTTCGATATTACATGAAAGACATGATGAATTTTTTCTCCGCCCTGTATGGCGAATATCCTTTCGAAAAATTGGCCTGGGCCACGTTAAACAGCGATTTTCCCTGGTCGGGAATGGAAAATCAGACACTTATAAGTCTATATCCCAACGGGTGGAACGATAAGAACACAACCGTACACGAGTTTGCCCATCATTGGTGGGGCGATTTGGTGACGCATGCCACGTGGGCCGATATCTTCGTTAAGGAGGGATTTCCGCAATACTCGGTAGCGCTATATTTCGAACATTTGTACGGGCATTCGGGATATGTGGGTAAAATACGCGAGTTTTCCGATTATTACCTGCAATACAATCCCGAATGGGCCATTCACAATCCTTCGTGGGCATCTACAACTCCGGCCTCCGGAACGTTGTTCAATTATGCGATTACCTACTGTAAATCGGCCGCTGTTTTACATTCGTTGCGAGGAGTAGTGGGCGATACGGCCTTTTTTGCCATTCTAAAATCATATACCACCGACACGGCCTTCATGTTTAAAACAGCCACCGTGGAAGATTTTATCAATAAAACAAATACCGTTACCGGAGCCGATTATACTTGGTTTTTCACGGAGTGGCTCGATAATGCCAACCATTCGGTGTATAATAACAATTATGTGATTACGGCCAATGGTACTTCATGGATTGTGGATTATACTATTAGCCAAACCCAAACCAATGCTCCGTTCTTTAAAATGCCGGTAGAGGTGGAGGTAACTTTCACCGATAATTCGGATACGTTGGTGCGGGTAATGAACGATCAGAACGATCAAACGTTTGCATTCACATTCAATAAGGAACCCAAAACGATTTCTTTTGATCCGTTTACCAAGATTCTCCCCAAAATTGAAACAGCTCCTTCCAAATGCTCCGGCCTAAAAACTTTTACCGCCGTTTCGGACACCGTTGACGATGGCAGTGGATCGGACAACTACGGAAATAATTCCATCTGTTTCTGGAATATTGTTCCCTCCAATAATCCATCGGCCATTAATCTGCATTTTCTCGATTTCGACACGGAGGCGGATTCCGATTCTTTGGCGGTTTATGATAATAATGTGAGCCCGGCTCAAAAACTTGCCCAGTTTTCGGGACGTGATATTCCTTCGGATATGATTTGCAATACCAATAAAATCAGGTTGAAGTTCCTTACAAACAAATATGTTACCCGGCAAGGGTGGAGTGTTCGCTATTCGGGGACAACGGATATTTCAAATTTTGGGAATATTTCCTCTTATTCCCTCTATCCAAATCCGGCCTCCGATGAGGTAACCGTGTGGCTGACCCTTGAAAGTAGCGATAACGTGGAATTGAAAATCTCGAATTTATTGGGACAGACACTCCTTGCGGAAACGGTTTTTGTTCCCGAAAATCTTGAAAAAAAGATAGATCTATCCGGCTTAACAAGCGGAATATACATCGTGGAAGTGAAAACGGGCAAAGGAAGTATTCAGCGAAAAATTGTAAAAAGTTAGCTCTGATTAGGAGTTGCTGTTAAACAAATTGAAAATGTAATTGTTAAAACTCGAAATAAATTTTAGGAATACGAACTAAATCAATCGAAATGAAAAGGGTTATTGCGTTCTTTTTTATCACAATAATAGTTTCTGCTGCTACAATAGCACAGGTTACCGAAGGCGAAAAAACATTGCGAACAGTTTACAACGACACCGTTAACGGATGGAAGAGGGGCGCAGTGCTCTCGCTAAATTTAGCCCAAACATCGTTAACAAATTGGTCGGCCGGAGGCGAAAATTCATTTGCCGTTAATGGGATGGTAAGCATGTTTGCAAATTATAAGGGAACAAATGATGCTTGGAACAATTCGGCCGATATTGGGTATGGAATCCTGAAGCAAGGAAAGGATAAGGGGCTGATGAAAACCGACGACAAAATTGATTTCTTTTCTAAATACGGCCGCCGGTTTTATAAAAAATGGTATTATGCTGCCCTGTTGAATTTTAAAACTCAAATGACGGTGGGGTATAATTATCCAAACGATAGTGTGCCAATATCCAAGTTGCTGGCTCCGGCTTACCTGTTGGGCGCTTTGGGTGTCGATTTTAAACCGAACAGCTACTTTAGTCTTTTTGCAGCTCCTTTGACGATGAAAATGACGATTGTAAACGATCAGAAATTGGCCGATGCCGGTTCTTTTGGTGTAGATAAAGCAACTTATGACGATGCCGGTTTACGGCTAACGAAAGGGAAGCTCACCCGTAGTGAAGTCGGGGGATATGTTAGAGTGATCTACTCCAGAAATAAATTTAATTCGGAATTCCTTAAAAATGTAGCTTTTACTACTAAAGCGGATTTCTTTTCGAATTATATGCATAACCCTCAAAATATTGATGTGAGCTGGGAAACGCTTATTGCCTTTAAGGTAAATAAATACATTACGGTGAATATTAATACCGTTTTACTTTACGATGATGATGTTAAAATTGCAGTGGATAATAATGGAGACGACATAGTTGATGAATATGGCCCTAGAACTCAGTTTAAAGAAATATTAGGAGTTGGGTTCGCTTATAAATTTTGAATACTTTTGTAGCCGGTAGTATAAAATGTAATTTCTAATGATAAAGCAAGTTAAAGCGCTTGAAACGATTTTATATGTAAAAAGTCAGGATTTAAGTACTCGTTTTTATCGGGAGCTTTTTCGTTGTGAGCCTGATTTGAATGTGCCGGGGATGACGGAGTTTGTCGTATCGGAACATGTAAAAATCGGGTTAATGCCTGTAGATGGAATTGTTCGCTTGCTGGGGAATGCTATTCCAAATCCGAGTCATGCGGATGGAATTCCACGATGTGAACTGTATTTTATCGTGGAAGATGTTCATGCTGAATTTCAGCACGCCATTGAATGCGGAGCCATTATGATCAGCCCTGTTTTGCTTCGCGATTGGGGCGATTCCGTTTGCTATTTTTCCGATCCGGATGGACATGTGATTGCGTTTGCTCAACGGTAGAAGGGTAAAAAGGGTGCAAAGGTACAGGGTAAAAGGTGCAAGGGTACAAGGTAAAGGGTACAAGGGTAAAAGGGTGAAGGGTAAAAGGTAAAAGGTGCAAGGGTACAGGGTGCAAGGGTAGAAGGTTGTTGAACCTTTTCTCGTTGATGGATGTTTTTCTTTAAAAAATATGGAAGAATTGACTGTTTTCTGGTTCCGGCGCGATTTGCGTTTGGACGACAATCATGGATTGTATCAAGCCCTTAAATCGGGGGGCAATGTTTTGCCTGTATTTATTTTTGATCCGGAAATTTTGACTTATTTTCCCGATAAATCGAATCGTCAGGTCGGCTTTCTTATTAATGCGGTGAATTCGTTGAAACATCAGTTACTCGCTTTGGGATCCGATTTGCATATTTTTTATGATACGCCCAAGCAGGTGATGGCCGATTTAACCGCTCGATATTCTATAAATCGAGTTTTCGCCAACGAAGATTACGAACCGGACACGATTCGAAGGGATGAAGAGATCGCCTTCTTTTTGAAACAAAAATCAATCGATTTCCAATTGTTTCCCGATCATTTGGTTTTCAAACCCGGGATGGTGATGAAACCGGACGGTACTCCATACACGGTTTTTACGTCCTTTGCCAATCGATGGAAACAGTTCCTTGCAACTCATTCGATGGAAGAATACCCGACTGCTGAGGTTGCCGTACATCTGTCATCTCTGGTTCAGCAGGATGTTTTTGATTATAATTGCTTAGGATACCGGTTTGATGCTAACGATTCTGTAGCCTTTAATATTCCTGAAACAACAATTAAAAATTATCATAATACCCGCAACTTTCCGGCAATAACCGACGGCACTACTCATTTGGGAGTTCATTTGCGTTTTGGAACAATCTCCATTCGCAAGTTGGTGATTATCGCCATGCAATTAAACGAGCAGTTTTTAAACGAGTTGATCTGGCGTGAATTCTTTATGCATATTTTGTTTCATTTTCCACATGTCGTAAATGGAGCGTTCCGAAAAAAGTACGATCATATTGAATGGAGAAACAATAAGGCAGAGTTTATTCAGTGGAGCAATGGCGCAACCGGAATACCATTGGTGGATGCCGGAATGCGGGAACTTAATGCCACCGGGTTTATGCATAATCGGGTGCGAATGGTGGCATCCGGTTTTCTGACCAAGCATCTGCTTATTGATTGGCGATGGGGGGAAGCGTATTTTGCACAAAAGCTCATCGATTACGAATTGTCGTCGAACAATGGCAACTGGCAGTGGGCAGCGGGGTCGGGATGTGATTCCGCTCCGTATTTTAGGATTTTTAACCCATACCGGCAGCAGGAACGTTTTGATCCGAAATATGAGTATATCGCCCAATGGGTGCCCGAATATGGATCCGAAGCTTATAAATCGATAAATACCCTCGATCTTGCTTTAGCCAAAGAACGATGCTTGATTGCATACAAAAAAGCGATTGGATGATGCTCATTGGAAAGGTGGTAAGTACAGGGTGAAAAAGATAACTAATAATAAAAGCATGAGAAAAATTAGAGACGAAGAAAAGAGAATCATTGAATTTCTGCTCACGATGATTGGGGCTAAACTTGAGAATTATCCGGTTTCGGAAACCGTTTATGAATATGAAGGCGGAGTGATGGGAAGCATTAGTATGCAAAATACGGACGGTTCGACTTATTTAAAGGACTTAATTCAGGCGCATTACATAGATGTTGACTCGGTTCCTGTAGTAATTACGCTAACAGCAGACAAAGATGAGAAACTGCTTGATCTGGATTTCTGGAAAGAAGATTTTTCAAAACTTATTCAGTACCCAACGCCCGACAAGTTAAAAGTGAATATCATTGGAAACGGGAAGCTTGAAGCCAGAGTTTAAGAAAGGAAATCAATTGGTGGGTTGATAAGTTTATAAGTTGATAAGTTTATGGGTTGATAGGTTCCGAAAAATAAAAAATCTATGATTTTTTTGATTTTTCGTAGATTGATGGGTTTATCGCGAAGCGAGACTTGTTCGGCTTGTTTTTTACTTTCTACTTTTCCCTTTTTCCTTTTAACTAACTTCGAGTCTCCTTATCAGTTGATAAACTAACCAACTTATAAACAAATTCGAATTTTCAGAAACCCTCATAAATCGATATTTCAAAAAAAACACTAATTTTGTATTAAATCAAAAGATATCTATGGTTATGAAACTAAGAACCCTTCTCCTTTTATCAGTGCTGGCAATTACTTTATGTCAATGCACAAGTTACAAAGTCACAAAAATAAGTTCCGCCAACATGAGTCGCAACAACGAGGGAATTATGTATTGTCTCCCTCAAACCGCACTTCGAGTAAATGTAAAGATGTCGAAAGTAACCAAAATAAAAGGGCCTTTTTCCGAATATGCCGAAAAGTTATTGGGACTTAAAAACGTAATTACCCAAAATCAGACCGGTTATCAGATTACCGATATTACGATTAATCCTGAAAATATTCCGGATACGGCTCATCAGTATATAGTTCGAAAACACGGTTGTTTTAGTAAAAGAAGCTCTCTGTTTTATTTTAATCAATTGGGAAATGTGTCGGGATTAAATACAAGTAAGAAGATTTGGAAAGATACGGCTTCTCTTTCAAATGCGGTTGTTGTAAACTCCGGAAACTTAAATTATCCGAATTTCTTTAAGTTGTATGCTGATGCTTCACAAATTGAAAAAATTGATACGGTTTACGAGATCATAAAAATGGATACGATTGTGATGTCGAAACCAATAATTAAACGGACATTGGTTACTAAAACAATACAGCAGCGAGCAGAAGAAGCTGCCGATTATATTTTAAAATTCCGTTTGAAACGCTATGAATTGATTGCAGCAAGTCAAGAAATTGCATATTCAAAAGAGGCACTTGAATTTATGAACAATCAGCTGATTAAAATGGAAAACGACTATCTTGAACTGTTTACCGGAATTACTCAAACGGAAAACATTGAATTTAACACTGAGGTTATCCCTCGTGAATTGAAAAATGACACGATTCCATTGTTCGGTTTCTCCGAGGAAAAAGGAGTGGAGCCGTTTAGGGAACCAAACACAAATAGATACAGTTTGTTGCTAAAGGCTAATCGGATTGTTGCTGGCGATACAATTCCTGCAAAAGTAAAAACAACCATTCCTTATCGTAATCCCGAACCTGTTAAAGTTAGCATATTGCTCAACGGAACAGCTTTGCCTCAGTGTTTTACGATTCCTATTCTTCAATACGGAATAGTACGATATCTTCCCCGTTATATAAAATCGTTTGCTGTTGATTCGCAAACAGGGACAATATCAGTCCTTAAATTAAGATAACTGAAATTTTATAGTTCCATTACTTTCCAAATTCTTGTCAATAGCCCAGCATTTTTTTACTCAACGGGGAAATTTCGTTATTGGCGGAATGATATTTTTAAAATCACCAAAAAAAACTATCTTTGCACAAAATTTTATAACAATGGATAAGAATACAATTTTAGGTTTAGTGCTCATCTTTGGACTTTTCATCGGATTCAGCATTTGGCAGGCTCCGTCGAAAGAAGAATTGGCTCAGCAAAAGATAAAGCAAGATTCCATTACAAAAGTAGAAAAAGAGAAAAAGAAAGTAAGCGACTCATTGGCAAAAGCAGCTGCTCTGGTAACAAAAGCAGACAGTACATCCGATTCGTTGTCTTCAAATGCGACAAAAGCAGTTGCAAATATGGGCTTTTTTAGTAATTCTGCAAAAGGACATAACGAATTTTTTACAATTGAAAATGATTTTTTAAAACTGACGTTTAGCACATTAGGAGGTCGGGTTTATTCCGCAGAACTAAAAAACTTTAAAACCTTCGACAAAAAACCTTTGATTCTCTTTTCAGGGGATACCAATTCGTTCGGATTTTCGTTCTTCTCGAACCGTCAATTGGCAGAAACGCAGAAGTTGTATTTTGAACCTATTTGGAAAGATCCTAAAAATACCGGGAATAAAAATATGAAGGTCTCGGGCAAAGATTCATTGCAATTCGCTCTTCGCGTATATCCCTCTCTTTCTGACAGCAGTGCAGCCGTAACCAACAGTTATATTGAATACCTCTACACCATAAAAGGAAGCGATTTTATGATCGGTATGAGTTTGAACATGGTAAACATGGACAATTATATCGACCGAAGCACCTCTTCATTAGATTTTAAATGGCAATCTAAAATCAACAAGCTTGAAAAAAGCCACGACAACGAAAAGAACGCCACTACAATTTACTTCCGCGATAGCGAAGAAGTTGATTACATAAGTGAAACCAAAGAAGAGGCGAAAGAGATTACCACACAGGTGAAATGGATTTCATTTAAGCAACAGTTTTTTGCCACTACATTAATAGCAAAAACTAACTTTGAAAGTGCAAAGATAGCGACTAAGAATATTAATGATGATGCTTCGAAAATTAAGGACTTATCTGCTGATTTTAAAGTTCCTATTGCCAACTCACTCAACAATTTTAAATTTGACATGTCGATGTATTTTGGCCCTACAAAATACAAAACGCTGTCGAGCTATAACTTGGATTTGGAACGCCAGATTCCATTGGGATGGAGTTTTGCTCCAATGGCTTGGATTAACCGTTTTGCGGTAATACCGGTGTTTAACTGGCTGGAACAATACGGTTGGAATTACGGCATCATCATATTGATATTAACCATCTTATTAAAATTAGTCCTGCTGCCCATTGCCTATAAAACTTATATGTCGTCGGCAAAAATGCGTGTATTAAAGCCCGAAGTGGAAGAGATTAACCAGCGTTATCCGAAGCCTGAAGATGCCATGAAAAAACAATCGGCTACAATGGCGTTATACAAACAGGCTGGTGCTAGTCCGATGTCGGGATGTTTGCCGATGTTGCTTCAAATGCCTATTCTGTTTGCATTGTTCCGTTTTTTCCCTTCTTCCATTGAACTTCGGCAACAACCGTTTTTGTGGGCAACCGATTTGTCTTCTTATGATTCGATTTACGACTTCGGTTTTAAAGTTCCGTTATATGGAGACCATATCAGTTTGTTTACTATTTTAATGACGATCGCAACGCTTGTTTATACTAAAATAAACAACGATATGATGGCTTCAGGGAGCGGTCAACAAGCCAAGACTATGAAGATCATGATGTATATGATGCCGATTATGTTTCTTGGAATTTTCAATAACTATGCAGCAGGCTTGAGTTACTATTACTTTCTGGTAAACTGTATGACATTCCTACAGATGTGGATATTCAGAATGGTGATTGACGAGAAAAAGATACATGAAAGAATCCAATTGAATAAACTTAAACCTGTAAAGAAATCGGGGTGGGCCAAAAAATTGGAAGAACTATCGAAGCAACAGCAACAAATGCAACAGCAAAAAAATAATCAAAGACGGAAATAATATCAGTATTTAAAATAAAAAAGCCTCGAATTTCGAGGCTTTTTTATTGAATCAGTAAGCGATAAAAAAAACTTCATACTCGTACGAAAGCACTTTTTTCTCACCGGCATTTAGCGATGCACTCCATTCCATTTGAGATTGCGGATTTATCTGTCCGTTGAATCGTTTTTTATGTACTGTTGAACCGCCATTGGAGAGCACTGTTCCCGAAACGGACTTGCTTACATCAATAATAACCGGCTTTTGTTGCATATTCGAAATCGTTATTGTTCCTTTTACGGTAGCCTTTGAGTATGTTGTTTTACCCACACGCTTTGCATTGTCCGCACGTACAGTCTCTTCTTCAACATTTTTCATTTGAATGTCGATGGCTTTTGAAAGGCGAATGGTTGCAACTCCTCCAACCGGGGTATATTTAAACAGGTCCTGAGCCATAAACTGTCCCTTGTCCGATATTACCATTACCGAGGCGGTAGTGAAAGGATATGTTGTGGTGTTTTTTATGTCTAAGGAATGATACACATCATAGAAATTCTCTGAATTATCGCAATAGCCGGTATAAGCCATATTGCTTTTATCCGGAATTTCTGCTTTGTAGCGATCGCTGTATGCGATATTTGTGGCAAAAATAGGGAAGAAACCCTTAGTCCCTTTGGGTAATGATATTTTCCCAATCTGGTAATAATAAAGATCGTTGTTTTTTTCACCTTCCGTTTCAAAGCTCGCATCTGCTACAGGGATGGTTGAATAATCGACATCCTGAGCATAACGATTGGTAGATTGTACTTGCATTGTGTTACTCATCGCATTGTTGTCGTGATAAAGATTTGCTCCTTTCTGACTAATCGAGGTTAACCAGCCATAAGTCATGGGGTCGTTTTGCTTGCCAAAATAGAGTTGCGGCGACCCCACGACCAGTTCACAATCGACATCGTCCAATGCCTGGGCATAATTTTCGATGGTTGCTTTCATCTCCAGATGCGCTTCCTTGTCGTTAACGATCCGTAAGAAATACGAAGGAATCCAATTGAATCCTTCCTGCATATAATATTCCACAAGATTTTGACTATCGCCTCCTTTTTCTATATCTACAAGTGCAGATTTTATTAAACTATCGCGCTGATATAGTGGACTTGACTCTCCGCTAAACTCCATAAATATAATTCCTGAAGCATTAAAGAAATTTGTTTTACCATTTTCCTGTTTTACTTTTACCATATTCGACTCGGGAAAATAACCGGTTAGCTTTCCTGTTACAACTTTTTCCGATTTCTCCCCATAACTGATTGTAAAAGATACATCACGGCCGATACTATTCATCAAAACTTGAGGGGTGTTTTCGGCAGTAACCGAAACTTTAATGGTATCTTCTTTAAAAGAAACGTTGCGGATCGGAAATTCCTTGCCAGTGGCTATCCAATATGTTCCCAATAAGGCTTTTGTCGGAGCTGTGATTACAAATTTACCGTTGGATTTTTTTACCAACCCTTGTTTCATAACCATTCCTGTGGAGTTTTTATAAATGGTTATTTTTTTAACGGGAAGCGTGGTTTGAGACATCACAAACAGGGGGAAAAGGCATAAAAGAAAAATGTTTTTTTTCATTTTTAAATGTTTTGGTTGCTATTCTGTTTTTTTGCCGAAAAGTTCTAATCTAACTCCATTTCATCTATTCCGACGGGAACAATGTAAATGAATATAGGCAGACTTAAATAACGATTTTTTTTATTAAATTATTTTGTAAACAATAACATCTTTAGAACCTTACTTTAAATTATCGAAGCAAGGTTCTAAAGATTAGTTAAATTATTTATATAGAACTTCGTTTGAGCGTTGTGTCTCCTTAATCTAACACGACCATTTTTTTTATATTTGTTCTTTGATTTCCCGTGGAAAGTTGCACAAAGTAGATTCCTGCATTTATTTCCGATTTGTTTAAGACCAAGACGGTTGAGTTCAAGTTATTTTTTTCCAGCACCATGTTGCCCATCAAATCGAAAATTTTCAACGAAGACTGAGAAATATTTTCATCTGAAATCGTGATTGTTGTTTCATCTTTAAATGGATTTGGGGCGATGGTTAATATTTTGTTCTGATTGTTGTCCCCAATGTTTGTTGTTGGTTCGCAAGAGACGATTGTTTTCCACCCTGTTCCCGTTACTCCTTCATCGGCATGAAATTGAAATGTTAGCGCTCCGGAAGGATTGGATGCTACAATGGTTCCGGGGGATGTTGTTCCACAATAGGTCCCGATTAATGGGGCACCGGTATTTAATCCATTGTATATTTTTAAATAGTCGTACACGCAATTGGTTGATTCTTCGAGGTCAAATTCCAAAAACTGAACTTTTACACTTGAATTTGGAGGCGCCGTTAATGTAGTCGAGTAATTTGTATTGTTTGAATAATTCGCCGAAGCTCCGCCGTTATCAAGGAATACGGCACCACACGTTGCCGTTGGTGATTCTCCTATAATAATTTGTTGTCCTACCATTAATTGCTTTGTAATGTATGTAGAGATCGTTCCGTCAGAAATTAAAAATTTGAAATCAATTAGGGCTCCTATAGGCGTGTTTGGGGCTAATGTAATATTAAATGCGGTAGAAACCGTTTGATTAACATTAACTATACCCGCAGATACGGAAGGGGTGTTTATAGTTACAAATGAAGCGTTTGCACCCAATGCAGAGCAAGTTGCCGTGGCACTTCCCGAGTTAAGCTGGCCGAGGTTTTTGATTTGCAGATTTAGGTTCCCACTTTCCGAAGGTTCCAAATAACCGTTGCTATTGGGATCGTTTGAAAAGTTTAGGTATTGGAGTAAAAAGCTTGGAGCTGGTTGTCCGGCACCAAGTTTATACGTCATCACATCTCCCGTGTTGCTGATATCCCAAGCCCGCAGAGCGCTTGGGTTGCTGTTGTAATAATTGGAGTTTGGTGTGGTAGAGGGACCGAATTCATCATTGAACCCCAAATGAAAACAGGCATCATAGTGATTTTCAATATCATTGTTGGCATGCTCAAGGTAGGTTTCGTGATGTGTGGTCTGGTTATCTCCATTCCTGTCGATATGCCAAATAGTAAGCCCCTGATCGGGAATAGCCAAGCTTCTTCCGGATGGCATCCTGTTTTTGAACAGGAAAAACTCATTCGTATCGTTCGGATTTGTATATTTGTATATGGTGAGTGTGTTGGCTGTGTCCGAAATTATTCCGTTAAGATAGGTGACATCGATAACATTGCACCAACCGGCGTTCGATAAGAAATGGGGATTGGGCGGCACAGGGTTATAGGAATCACCATAATCGCACATTAAATCAAAACTGCCGATTCCGTCGGGACCGGTATCTGAGGTGTATTTGTATGTATCGGGCCATTTGCCAATCATGTGGCCGTTTTCGTGAGCCACAACGGACAATACCAGCGGATCGTTTGCAGGGGAACAATTATAAGCGCCCGAATGTACTCCGTTGGCAGAAAATTGATTATAACTGCCTTGATGCCACCACATTCCCTGTGCCCAATTCGGCGGGTTCCCGGTGTACATTAAATTAATAGCCATGATGCTCCCGTCGGGGTTTGTGGAAAGTGTCGAAAAGTCGAATCCTAGTGATGCGACCCAGTTAAGAGCGAGTCCCAGTACTTGTTGCGTTCCCTGAGCATAGTCCAGCGAGTCGTAATGAGCAAAGGTCAATGGGGCCCTGTAATAGCCATATACCACATTTTGGTAGTCGACCAAACCGCCGGAGTAATCGAAATAAGTTTTTCTCAACGAGCCGTTGTTTCCATAATTTGAGTATGATAAATTGTTGCAAAAATTCTCGAATTCGCTTATCGGCAAGGTTCCAGGCTCATCGGAAAAATCAACGACAATACATAACCCTCTAATTTCGCCGGAAACGATATGAGGAGGTGTTTTTGCATTCGACATTGCGATTTTGTTTGCTCCTGTTTGCTTCTGCTTTTTTGCGATAATTTTATCACGAAACCTTGCTTTAATATCGAGATGTTTAGACAACGTTAAACCCGTTTTTAGCGAATTTAAGTTTCCGCGTACTCCATTGTAAACAATACCTGTGGATACCAATTCGGAACTATCCTGAGACAGTTCGGCATAGCAAATCCAATTCGTCTTTTTATCCCGAATTAGGGTGTAGCCATCAAGGCTTTCCGCGCGCATATAGAACTCCGTCCCGAATAATTTTACATCCACGAGGGTTCCGTTCGGTTGTTTAAACTGTTTTATACTGCCATGATACGGTACTGCGTTTACGACAGCACAAAGTGCTAATGTTGCGACAAACAGGCTTAGCAAATTTTTACATTTTACAAAACTTTGACACATAAATTTAAGAAGTTTAATATTTTGGAAAAACAATTTAGGGCAAAGGTAATTGAATTTGAAACAAAATCAATAAAAAAACAAGAATTTTCAAATCCCTGTTTTTCACTGTGCGTTAACGAGATTAATGGAATACAAGAAGAAGAAAAGGGTGTACGCCGTGGGAAAAGAATATTTTACGAACTTATATGAATTTTTGCCTTTTTATTTCGATTTTGTTATAAAAATATTAAAATGAGGCAATTGAAATAAATTATCGCTATCTTTGTCTAATTTATTTATTGAAAAGAAATTATAGAAATTATGCTTAAAAAAATCAGTTTAATTTTGGGAGGTGTTGCTATTGTGGTTTTTGCTTCAAGTTGGGGCTGGGTTGGACATTATAATATTAGTTATCGAGCCTCGCTTTCGTTTAATTCCGAGATGAGCGTGTTTAATACTTGGGTTCAAACATTAGCCGATAGCTCTTCGGTTCCCGACGCTCGAAAATCGAGCGACCCTACTGAGGCTCCCAAGCATTATATTGATATCGATGATTATACCGAGTTTAACCAAAATGGTTTTATTTCTCAAGATTTAGCAACAGTAATCTCTTTACACGGAAGTAGCAATATTTATAACTGGGGCATTTTGCCTTGGGCAACGATTGCAACATTCGATTCATTGAAAAGTTGTTTGCAACGCCTTGATTTTAATAGAGCACTCTTTTTTGCTTGCGATTTGGGCCATTATGTGGGTGATGGGCACATGCCTCTGCATATCACTAAAAATTATGATGGATACGACACGGGCAACAATGGAATCCATTCCCGTTATGAATCAACAATGATTGGTGCAAATATTTCTCAAATTACCTACACAGGCGAGCCGATTTCCGAAATTTCAAATGTTTCTGATTATATCTTTAGTTATATATACGAAAATCATCGTTATGTAGATTCGGTGCTTATTGCGGATAATGCAGCTAAGGCGATCAATTCCAGTTATACCTCGTCGGCTTATAAAACGGCACTTTGGAATCAAACTAAGAATTTTACCATTATGTTGTTTAAAAACGCTTCGCATGCTTTAGCCGAGTTAATCTATACCGCTTGGGCTCAAGCCGGAAAACCAGATGTCTCTACAACGGATGTAGCTACCCTTCAAATGCAAGAAGATGTTTGGTTGTCGAAAAACTCACCGAATCCGTTTTCCGACCAAACTGCAATTTCGTATTCCTTACCGCACCATTTTGATACCGTAGTAATTACCGTAACGGATATTAGCGGCAATGTAATGACCACTTTATGCAATGAAGCAAAAGAAGCAGGTATTTATCGAACTGTAATAAATTCGACAGATTTTAGTCAGGGAATTTATGTGGTAACCCTTAAAGCCGATCATGTGAAAATTGCCCGAAAAATGATTTTGCTAAAAAAATAATAAAGGATAACGTTTGCTGTTTTTTTATAAAATCAGGTATGTATCTATTTTGTAATTTGATATCGAACTATTGCTTGCTAAAATTGTTACATTAAATTAATATTGTAATGAAAATTGAAACACAAAAATTTGTAACTTTGTGCCAAATACAAGGAAATAAAAAAAATCAGTAATAAAAAAAATTAAAAACAATGAAAAAAATGAGACTTTTTAGCCTAATTTTAGGCGTAATGTTCTGCTCAATTGCAGCATTACAAGCGCAGGTAACCTTGTCGGGTACTTCATATACCGAAAATTTTGACGGTATCGGTACCGGCTATCCGACGGGTTGGAGTTTGAAATTACATGCAACTGCGACCAGTTTAGGGACCGACACAGTTTTAGCAACTGCTCCAACAAAATGGACGCTTACTTCAAAAGGTGCTAAAAATTATGCATCGGCTGATGGATTAACTGTTGCGTCAGATTCGGCAACGCAGGCAAATGCTACAGACAGAGCGTTAGGAGTTAGACAAACAAGTACAAATGGTTCAGGTGGAAACCCCGGTGCTGCATTTACTTTACAAATTGCAAACACAACAGACATGAACACATTTAATCTTGCATTCAAATTACAATCATTGGATTCCTCTTCACATCAAATGACTACATGGAAAGTTCAATACGCAACAGGTGCAACTCCTACTACTTTTACCGACGTAACAACAACTCCTGCAACTTTAACAACAGGTAACGGAGTTTGGTCAAACACCAACGTTACGGCAAGTTTTGGAGCTAATTTAGATGGTCTCGCAGGTCCGGTTTGGATCAGATTAGTTGCTTTAACCGCTTCTACCGGCTCAGGAAACAGAGCTTCCACTGCTATTGATGATTTTAGTTTAACTTGGTCAAACGGTGTTGCAACAACGGTTGCCGCTCCAACATTTTTACCGGTTACCGGAACTTATTACAATTCGGTAGATGTTGCACTATCTTGTTCAACTACCGATGCTGAAATTCGTTACACCACAGATGGAAGTACTCCCGACGGAACTTCTACCTTATATTCTGCTCCTATTCATGTTACATCTACTACAACGATCAATGCAATCGGTATTAAATCAGGTTTGACAAATAGTGCGGTAGCAACCGCTACATATACGATTGCCACTCCAACCGCTTGTACAAATATTGCTGATTTAAAATCTAAAGTGGCTGACAACTCAACAGTTTATTCAATTACAGGAGAGGCTGTCATGACCTTTAAACAAACCAACCGTAACCAGAAATTTATTCAGGATGCAAGTGGTGCTGTATTAATTGACGATCAAGCTGGTGTTATTACTACAAATTACAATATTGGTGATGGAATTACTGGTATCGTTGGAAAATTAACCTCTTATTATGGAATGTTCCAATTTGTTCCTATTCAAGATCCAGGTGCAGCTACTTCAACTGCTAATGTAATTACTCCATTAAATGTTACTATTGCTGAAATGTTAGATTCCGTTGCGTTTAAAGTAAATCAATCAAAAGTGATTCGTCTAAGTAACGTGAAATTTACTGATGCTGATGGTACTGTTGCATTTGCAACCAATAAAAAATATCGTTTAACCGAAGGAACTTCGACCACTGACTCAACCTTTAAAACTGCATTTTACACTGTAAATTATATTGGGACTGCTCTTCCTCTCGGAACAGGTACAATAACAGGTATCGCTCAATTCTTATATGGTCGTTATCAGATTACTGCTCGCGATAACGCGGATATGAGTATGGTTCAGGGAATTAATGAAGTAGGCAATACTTCACTCAGTATTTATCCTAATCCTGCTAAAAACATCATGAATGTTGCTTTAGACGGAACTTATGATGTTTCTGTAATGTCAATTCTCGGACAACGTGTTTATACTCAAAACAATGCTTCGGGTTTGGTTCGTATCGATTGCTCATCATTTGGAAAAGGGATGTTCTTTGTTCAGGCTCGCAATGCTAAAAATGAAACCATAACCAAACGCGTTGTGGTTGAATAATTGGTATCTTTTAATATAGACCTATTCATATAGTCTATTATAAAATAAAAACTGTCGGCAAATTAATTTTGCCGACAGTTTTTTTATGGAATGCTTCGGCGAAATTTCCACTTCACTTTATGAACTTTTATATTGGTAGTTGATTATTAGATATATTTATTATTGTGACTCCAAATAATAAAATTATGACAATTTGGTTGTTGTAAAAAAATATTATGGAAATGGTGTTATGGCTAATGTCGAAATCTCAACATAAAATAGTCATTCAGAAAAAAACTTTGTTAGGCTCAAAGTGCTTTTTACCTTATACCGAATTGAAATATTGATTGGCCCGATTCTTTTTTGTTGCATAAATCTATATGGATCGCTTAGACTATGTTTTATGCCGGAAATGAAATGGCAGAATTTTATCGGCTTGTTTTTTCTTTTTCGTTTTTTTTAATGAGAGGTGCTATTTTTGCTTGTTAATAATGTGTTAATACGCGCGATTTAACATTTGTTTTTATGTTATATGTTGCTGTATATTAATTGTTTGTGCTTGTTTTTGAGGTGTTTATTCTCAAAAAGAAGAAGTGCTTTTTATATTTAGACATGGCGATAACTTTGGATTAACTGCTTCTCGTATGTTGATTTATTATCTTTGTTTACTTTATTTAATAGTTTGGGAATGTTAGATTTAGGAGAATTTTTAAGCTTGAATTTTTATGATTTCAAAAACAGATAAAGCTAAATATTACAGAATAAAAAAGGTAAAAACAAAGATATTATGATTATGAAAACTATCATTTTTAATCAATCGCTGCAGAACAATAGTGGAACAGGAAGCAAGAAAAAATGACAAACAAACACATTAACTTAACATATTTAGGGATATTAAAGAAAAAAAAGGATAACATGAAAAAAAATATTTTTACTTACTTTAACACGGGAATGAACTCCACCCCCCCACTGTTTAAAAACAAAAAAGCAAATTTTATTAAAGTATGGATTGTTGTGTTAGTTCTACTTGTTGGTTTTGGAAATGCTGGCTGGGGTGCAACAGAAACATTAACTTGCTCTGCAGGGACTGTGGTTGGAACAACGATGACTTTTAATACTGCAAATTTCACTATTGTCCATGCCAAAGGTACAGATGCAAATTTTGCATCTTATACACCATGGAGAGTATATACAAACAACACAGTAAAAATTACAGGAGGCACTGGAGTCTCAACCATTACAAGCATAACTCTTAAAACTACTTCAACAACGTATGCTACTGCTGCTGCTGCTGGCACATTTACAGTAACAGGTGGCGGGTCAGCAAGCGCCTCAACTAGTGGATCTGATGTAACTATTACAATAACAGGGACTGCAACATCAATTATTATTGATCCAAATGCACAAACAAGATGGAATTCAATTGATATAGAATATACTGCTGCTGTCGCCACTCCTGGCATCACTCTTGCCGACAACGGCACCCAAGTAGCGGCAGCCAATGTTATACAAGGCTCGAATAATCAAATTTTATCAAAATTCAAATTAAATGTAACTACAGCAAATGCAACTTTAGCAGAAGCCGATTTTTTAACGAGTGGTAATTATCAAGCGGCAGATATCAATGGAAGTGGTTTTAAACTTTGGTATAACTCAACCAATGATTTTGCTGCTGCATCTACAATTGGCAGTGCATTGGTTTCAACTTCTTCAGGCTCTGGAGATCTATTACAATTTACTTCGCTAAGTCAAGTAATTAGTTCAGGAGCTACGGGTTATTTTTGGGTAACAGCAAACATCGCTTCAGCTGCAACTGCTGGAAGAACAATAAGTTTGGACGCAATTGCAAATGCCGATTTAACTTTTGCAAGTGGAAATAAATCGGGAAGTGCTTCGGCTGGTGGTACGCAAACCATAGCAGCGGCTTCTTCTCCCACCATTACCATCGGATCAATTACTGGTTTTGGCAATCAATGTGTAAATACCACATCATCTGAAAAATATTATAACATTTCGGGAGCAAACCTTACGGCAGATATTGTTGTAACCGCACCAACGGGATATCAAATATCCACCACAAGCGGTTCCGGATTTGGTAGTTCGGTTACCCTCACACAAGTATCCGGCACCGTTTCTTCCACTCCAATCTACGTTCGTTTCATTCCCACTTTGGCTCAAGCATACAGTGGAAGCATAGCTCATAGCTCAACCGGTGCAACGCAACAGGATCTGACTCTTAGTGGAACGGGAACTTCGCCGGTAGATCCAAGTGTGAACATCGCCGTAACATCGGGAGCAAACCCAACCTGTCCGGGTACTTCGGTAACCTTTACCGCAACGCCTACCAATGGGGGAACACCATCGTACCAATGGAAAAAAGACGGCAATAATGTATGCACAAACAGTGCAACCTATACCGACGACGGGTCTGTAGCAGGAAACATCACTTGTATTATGACCACATCTTTAACTTGTGTAAACACGGCTACAGCAACAAGTAGCGCCATTGCACTTGCGCAAAGTGTTGCAAATGTAGCATCGCCGGCTGCAACTGCCGGAAATGCACAGGTTTCGGTTGGTTGGACAAATCCAAGTTGCTACGATGAAATATTAATTGTAGCTGCTACTGCCACCAACTCAGGCATACCCACGGGCGACGGCACTTCATATACCGCTAATCCTGCATATACCGGCGGCACAGCATTGGGCAACGGATATGTAGCATATAAGGGAACCTCTTCTCCTGAAATTATTACCGGCTTAACCAATGGAACCAATTATTATTTTAAGCTTTTCACCCGTAAAGGTTCGGTTTGGTCGGCAGGTGTTGAGGTAAGTGCAACTCCGGTTGCAGGGCCTTGCTTGAGTGAAAGTTTCACCAGCACAACATTTCCACCAACAGGGTGGGTGACTTCAAATGCAGTTAGAAGTACAACGGCTGCAGATTATGTAACTTCTCCAGCTGCTGCATCATTTACGTCTAGTAATGGCACATTGACCACAGTAGCAGTTGCTAACCCTGCAAGCTTGAAGTTCTATTTAGGTAGATCAAGCAACACAACAGCTAAAACGCTGAATGTTAATATTTCAACTACGAGTCAAACTACAGGCTTTTCTACAATTGCAACTTATGATCATTCAAACGTGCCCGTTTCAACTTATAACCAATATACAATAGATTTATCGGCATATACGATATATGATAATGTCTGGATTCAATTTGAGAAAGTATCATCTACGACTTCCCCGTGGAGATTAGATGATGTAGAAATATATTGTGGCACACCGGTTTGTACATCACCTGTAATTTCTGCACAGCCATCCACAACGCCGGAAACCGTATGTCAGAATGCAACAGCTACTACATTGAGCATAACGGCATCACCTGCCACAGGGTATCAATGGTATAGCAATACCAGTGCAAGCAATACCGGAGGAACACTTGTAAGTGGTGCCACTGCAGCCACATACACTCCGACAACGGGCACTGCAGGCGATTTGTATTACTATTGCGTGGTTACCAATGGTTCGGCTTCATGTACTGCTACTAGCGATGTGTCAGGAAAAATAACCACACAGGTATTACCAAGTATCTCGGGTACTTTAACGGTTTGTCAGGGAGGCACTACCACGCTTACCGGTTCGCCTGCCGGCGGATCATGGACAAGTGCCACACCCGCCAACGCTACTATAGAGATCGGTTCTGGATTAGTAAATGGAATTGCTGCCGGAACATCGCTAATAACATATACTCAAGGAGGGTGTAGCAATACAGCAACCGTAACCGTGGTTGCCTCCACTCCAACCATTTCTGGGACATTAAGTGTGTGTGCCGGTGCAACTACCACGTTAACAGGTTCGCCTACAGGTGGTACTTGGTCCAGTGGTACTCCGGCTAATGCTACTATTAATAATACTTCAGGTTTGGTAAACGGATTAGCTGCCGGAACTTCAATCATGACATATACCACCGGTTGCGGGTCAAATACTGCAACCGTAACCGTAAATGCATTACCGACGATATCCGGGACTCTAGCGGTTTGTGGAAGCACAACCACAACGCTTACCGGAAGCCCAACCGGAGGAACATGGAACAGTGGCACTCCGGCCAATGCAACGGTAAATAGCAGCACAGGTGTGGTAACAGGCGTGGCAACCGGAAATTCTGTAATAACATACACTGTATCAGGGTGTAGCAATACGGCATCGGTAAGCGTAACCGCACCAACGGTTTCAGGAACATTAACTACAACTCCGGGAGGTGCCACTACACTAACAGGAGCACCATCGGGCGGTTCTTGGGGCAGCGCAGATAATGGCATTGCTACCGTAAATGCAAGTGGGATAGTAACCGGTGTTGCCGAAGGAACCGTGAATATCACATACACGGTTTCGGGATGCAGCAAAACAGTTTCCGTAACCATCTCTAACGGTCCTTGTGTAGATGAAGGGTTTGCAGGAGGCACGACAGCTCCAAGTGGATGGACGTTCACTTCGTTAAGCGGAACATATACAAGTGCAGCATATTATGGGGCTGCTTCTCCCTCAATAAAATTAGAAACAACAGGACAAAGAATTGAAACCCCATCATTCACAAACGCAGTAGAGTTATCTTTCTATTGTTTTGTTCAGTCCGGATATACATCTTCACTTTTAATTGAAGGATGGGACGGATCGTCATGGCTTACGATAGACAATAATTCATCATTACCCCAGACGGATGCAACAGCATTAGTAACATATAATTCAACTACAACGCCGGCACTAGCACCCGGATTTACAAAGTTTAGGTTTACATTTACAAAAAATTCCGGCAATGTTGCATTTGACGATGTAAAGGTTACGTGTAGCTCAACTCCATATCCGGAAATAGGTGTAACCGGTAACGGGCAGGCTATTGTGGACGAAGATGCGACCCCAAGCACGGCCGATTGGACTGATTTTGGCTCAATTACCATTGGCGAAACCTTCGATCGTACGTTTACCATTCAAAATTTAGGTACCGGAACGTTGAATTTAACAGGTACTCCGATTGTCAGTTTAACCGGTAGTGATTTCAGTATCGTTAGTCAACCGAGTGCGAGCACCATTGCCGGAGGTGGTATCCTTACTTTTGTTGTACGATATACACCATCAACCATTGGATTATCTACAGGCACTATAAGCATTACCAACGATGATCCGAGCGAAAATCCTTACAATTTCTCGATACAGGGAACCGGATTGGCTGAAGCTACGGCATGGCTCATCGACGAAAAATTTGACAATGTAACCAGCGCTGCAACCATCAATTTAACCAATACCGCAGGATTTACCACAAGCGGAACAGGGACATTAACAAGCAGCACAGCCGGAGCCATGTTCAATCGGAGTGCACGTTCGTTAAGTTTTTTAGGTACTGCCGGAACTTCTGTAACCATAACTACCCCTACTTTTGCCAATGGAGATTTGGTGAGCTTCTGGTATAAGCAACCAGGCACAAGTACTAATCCATTGTTAGTGGAGCAATATTCATCGGCAAAAGCAGGATGGACCACATTGGCTACTATTCCGGGTGGAGCTGCTGCATCAAAAGGACGAGTTTATTTTTATCCGATCAACTCCGCTGCCATCACTCAAATTCGGTTTACTTATACACGAGCGGATGGATCCGGTCAAGCGTATTTAGATGATGTACGAATAAGAAAAGCTGGTAAGTGTAACACAAGTATTAAAATATTACAAACTTTGGTGCAATCATGTGGAGGAAATGAAGGAAGAAATGAATCGGTCTTGTTTAAAACCGGTAATGTTCCTGTAAAAGTAGAAAATTTATCCGTTTCATTTCCAAATGTGGCTTCAGGGGGATTGGAATTTAGTTCGGAAGCGGCTCAAGCGTTTACCACTAATGCAACTTATGTTAGTGCTTTAAATGATTTGGTTGAACTGTCGTATCCCGGATGTCGCCCCGTATTGGAACCTCCATTGGGCGTAATTCCGGCCAATTCATATACGATGATATTTACCGGCAGCTCACCTTCGGTAACGTATGATTTTAAAGCCGGGTGTGCCAACAGCACAAACTATTATGCTATTTTCTGCGATAATACCAGTACTACAGGAAGATACGGAAATAATCCGACAGTCCCGGAAGAAGACTATACTGCGATCATCGATAAGTCAACGGGGTGCTACGATGCGCAATATTACGATTCGGGAATTCCAAATACTTTAGGAGAACTAGCGGCTTACGATGAAGTAACTAGAGTTCGCACTTATAAAAATTATGGATGCGAAATAGCTCTTCCTATTGAATTGGCTTCATTTACAGCAAAGTGCCAACAAGAAATTATTGAAGTGGAATGGGTTACGGCATCGGAAATCAATAACAAGTATTTTACTTTAGAACGTAGCGATGATTTAACTCATTGGAATGCTATTGCACGTGTAAATGGTGCTGGCAATAGCAATATTCCCGTTGCTTACAGTTTTAATGATGAAAGTAGAAAGAGCATTGCCTCTGCCACCACTTATTATCGCTTGACACAAACCGACTACGATGGAAAAAAGGAAACGTTCAGTCCCATTGCAGTATCTTGCGATCAAAGTCGGAGCTATTCATTCAACATTTATCCTAATCCGGTAAATGATCAGCTTTTTTGCGATATTACAAATGAATATGGGCGTTCGGCGAAGATAGAAATAATCAATGCTTATGGACAGCTTGTTTATCAAAGAGAGCACACTTTGACTGAAGGATTGAATCATCTTGTTCTCGATTTGAGCGAGATTAAAAGTGGAATGTATTCATTTAAGCTTATTACTCCCGACGGAAAAATTGTGAAGGTAAAATCACTGATAAAATTATAAGTTGATACCAATATTCAAATATCTAAAGAGGCCTTTCAAAAAAAAGGTCTCTTTAAATATTTGCCCACTTTATTATTTAAGATAAACCTTAGGCAATAAGGTAAATAAGGTTTTTAATCATAAACACAAAAAAGATGGAACAAATTTTCAAGACTTTTTTTTCAAAACTGACCATTTTTGCAATCATGCTCTTTTGGGGAAGCCCTTTAAAAGCGAGTACATTGCTGTCCGAGAGTTTTACTTCTCCGTTTTATCCAACGGAAACATGGACTAATGGGAGCTATTCTTTATCTAGCGGTAGTTGGGATTCGCAGTATGCTATGGGGTTAGCATCTATAAATGCATATAATGGTTCCGGGTATGCCGTAAAATTAAATCGTTACTTAGAGTCGTATTTAACTACGCCCGTTTTGAGTTCCGTTGGTACGATTAGTTTTTATTATCGGAACTTCTCTACAGTCTTAGGAGGAGGAACGTTTAAGGTTCAAAAGTCTGTTAATAACGGGGCTTATACGGATTTAGCTACGGTTACATTTACGAGTAAAGATATTTATACTTTTTATTCGCTTACAGTGAATGATGCCGGTAGTAACATCCGATTAAGAATTTATTGTCCAACTACGAATACCGGCTATCTTTGTGTTGATGAAATTACAGTTACGGATATAGGCCAAACATTAACTGCAAATCCATCTGCGTTAAGTGGAATAAATTATTATTTAGGTGCCGGACCATCGGCATCGCAAAGTTTTAACCTTATAGGGAGTAATCTTACCGGTGCTCCGGGAAATATAACAGTTATTGCTCCATCGGATTATGAAGTGTCAACAAACAATACGAGTTTTTCATCTAGTGTGGATGTGGCTTATTCCAGTGCTACTGTTTCCGCTCCTGTTTATGTGCGGCTTAAGGCAGGATTAGCCTTAGGTAATTATAATTCGGAATCAATTTCCATTTCCGGGGGCGGTGCTCCAACATTCAATGTGCCTTGTAGCGGAAGCGTAACCGTTGCACCTTCTCCTTTAATTACTGTAAGCCCTACTTCCTTATCCGGATTTAATTATGTTTTTGGTGCCGGACCTTCCATTGCCCAAAGCTACACAATTATAGGAACCTATCTGACCGGTTTCCCCGATAGTATTTTAGTAACAGCTCCTTCGGATTATCAATTATCACTAGACTATACCAACTATTATTCTGCTTTGAAAATTCCATATACCGGAGCAACGCTCTCTTCCGTGATTGTTTATGTTCGTTTAAAATCCGGGTTGGCCGTTGGTAACTATAATTCTGAAGCTATAACTAATGTAGGAGGAGGTGCTTCGTCAAGTGTAACTTGCAGTGGAAGTGTGAGCAGCCCCGCTTCTCCTGTGGTAAGCATTACACCGTCCACGCTGGCCGGATTTACCTATATTGCCGGGTCGGGACCTTCAATTGCGCAATCGTATAACATTAATGGTGCTAATCTGACGGGCTTTCCCGATAGCATTGTTGTTACCGCTCCAGCAAATTATGAGGTGTCGTTTGTTTCCGGCTCCGGTTTTACTTCGAACCTAAAAGTGCCTTATACGAGTGCTAATTTGACTTCAACTCCAATCCATGTCCGTTTGAGATCCGGATTGACCGTTGGTACCTATAATTCGGAACTCATTGCCAATGTCGGTGGTGGAGCTGCTACCGTGAATGTAACGTGTAACGGAAGTGTAACTGCAATTCCACCGGCTACGCTAACACTAAGCTCAACCGTACTGACCGGTTTTTCGTATGTTGTGGGTTCGGGGCCATCCGCAGCTCAATCTTATAATTTAAGCGGAAGCAATCTGACCGAATACGCTTCGGGAATTACTGTTACCGCTCCGGCTGATTATGAGGTGTCTTTAACTCCCGGTTCCGGGTATGCGTCAAGTATAAATGTTGCTTGTGCCGGTGCAACGCTTGCTTCAACTCCGATTTATGTCCGTTTGAGATCTGGATTGACCGTTGGTACCTATAATTCGGAACTCATTGCCAATGTCGGTGGTGGAGCTGCTACCGCGAATGTAGCGTGTAACGGAAGTGTAACTGCAATTCCACCGGCTACGCTAACACTAAGTTCAACCGTACTGACCGGTTTTTCGTATGTTGTGGGTTCGGGGCCATCCGCAGCTCAATCTTATAATTTAAGCGGAAGCAACCTGACCGAATACGCTTCGGGAATTACTGTTACCGCTCCGGCTGATTACGAGGTGTCTTTAACCTCCGGTTCCGGGTATGCGTCAAGTATAAATGTTGCTTGTGCCGGTGCAACGCTTGCTTCAACTCCAATTTATGTCCGTTTGAAATCAGGGTTGACCGTTGGTACCTATAATTCGGAACTCATTGCAAATGCCGGTGGAGGAGCTGCTACCGTGAATGTAACGTGTAACGGAAATGTTTCCGATGTGATTACCGGCCCTTGTTTTTCTGAAAATTTCAATAATTTTACAACAGGTACTCATGCTTCTCCCGGTTCTACGGATATTTCTACGACGTTAGATTCATACACTCAAACGACTGGGTGGGCCGGTTCAAAGGTTTTTTCGGCAGGTGGCGAAGTTAAACTGGGATCCAGTTCTGCTGCAGGTTATCTTGTTTCTCCTGCGATTGATCTATCGGCGGGTGGTTCGGTCTCTTTCGATATTCAAATATTTGGAACAGATGCCGGCAAAGTTCAGATTTTTCATGCTCCCGATGGCGTAATATTTACTCAAGTGGGCTCAGATATTACACCTACGGCTGCATACACCACTCAAACTGTTCAAATTACCGGAGGTACTGCACTATCTAAAATTAAAATAGGAACTACCCAAAAACGGGTTTACCTTGATAGCATCAACGTTATTTGTGGCGGTTCAGTCCCAACGCCTCTATTGTCAGTGAGCTCATCGACCTTCTCCGGATTTACTTACGTGGCAGGTTCCGGTCCTTCCGTAGTCCAATCATATAACATCAGCGGCTCAAATTTGGATGGAAGCGATGTCACGATAACCCCATCCGTCAACTATGAAATTTCTTTGGCCTCCGGTTCCGGGTTCGCTAGCACACCATTGGTTTTAACCGCATTTAACGGGGCTTCAACCGCAATTTATGTGAGACTGAAGTCAGGTTTGTCCGTTGGAAATTATAATTCCGAAATCATTGCTAATGCAGGCGGTGGTGCAACTTCAGTAAGCGTGGTTTGTAATGGAAATGTAACTGCGGCTCCTGTGCCGGAATTAGTTGTAAATCCTATTGCATTAACCGGATTTACTTGCGTGGCAGGTTCCGGCCCTTCCGTAGCCCAATCATATAACATCAGCGGCTCAAACTTGGATGGAAGCGATGTCACGATAACTCCATCCGCTAACTATGAAATTTCTTTGGCCTCCGGTTCAGGCTTCGTTAGCACACCATTGGTTTTAACCGCATTTAACGGAGCTTCAACCGCAATTTATGTGAGACTGAAGTCAGGATTGTCCGTTGGAAATTATAATTCTGAAGTCATTGCCAATGCAGGCGGTGGTGCAACTTCAGTAAACGTGGTTTGTAATGGAAATGTAACTGCGGCTCCTGTGCCGGAATTAGTTGTAAATCCTATTGCATTAACCGGATTTACTTGCGTGGCAGGTTCCGGCCCTTCCGTAGCCCAATCATATAACATCAGCGGCTCACATTTGGATGGAAGCGATGTCACGATAACTCCATCCGCCAGCTATGAAATTTCTTTGGCCTCCGGTTCCGGATTTACCGGCACACCACTGATTTTAACTGCGTTCAACGGAACATCAACAGCTGTTTATGTGAGGCTGAAATCTGGATTGTCTGCTGGAAATTATAATTCCGAAATCATTGCCAATGCAGGCGGTGGTGCAAATGCTGCGAATTTAATTTGTAGTGGAGTTGTAGTCGGTGATGTTTCAATTTCTGAAAAAGAAAGAAGCCGCTCAATGTATATACATCCAAATCCTGCAAATGATCGCATTGTAGTGTCGAATATTTCTTCAACGGTAAAAGAAATCAGGCTATTTGGTGTTACTGGAGATTTGATCTCGGTTTCAGTTGTGGATAATAGAACGAATTTAGATATTGATCTGACGGCTTTACCGGATGGAATTTATTTTATCTATATCATAGATGAAAAGAATTCGGCCATTGCTCATAAAATTATTAAAATGTGAAATGTGACTTTTGAATTTAAGATAGGAAATAAAAGAGCAGCTTTCGGGCTGCTCTTTTATTTATGGAGCAAAGGTCTGAATAGAAAGAATGCAGCGTTTAATTTGCTGTTTTAGTATAAGGAAGAGTTTCTTTAAATATACAATTCGATAGCCGATTAATGGTGTATTCCGAGTCTTAAAGTTTTTTTGATTTTATGACGTAACAGATAAAAGCGTGTGGAAGAGATTAGGCCGAATGGTTCTCCGCTATGCTTTAGCGTGTTTCAATAAACTTAGCGGATTGGCTGACAAAATTAATGTAGTAAGGGATAAGCATCTCTTTGTTTTTAGCGCTTAGGTTAAGCTAAAATATTTATTTAATTATGTTTTTGTTAATGTTTTTATGATTCTCGATATTAACAATTAAAATAACAATTTAATGTTTTGTAAAACAATGTGGTATGTTTTTTATGATGTGCTTTTTCTTTTTGTTGGATTCGCAATCTAAAAATGGATATATGAATAACACACATTTAACCTATGCCTTGTTTAATATTGGCTACTTTTGCTATTATCATTTAAGATATTGATAATAAGAATGATTTTAGATAATATTACGGTTTGAATAATCGAAGCTATAAGACAAAGGGTTAAAAAATTGGTAATATTAGGGAATATTAGGGATTAAGAAATATAAACAATTATGATTACAACCGTTATTAGTTGGTTTTTGCGAAGCCGCAAAGGGATTGGAATGCAAAATAGTTATTCAATAATTAAAAAAAAGTTCGAGCTAAAACGCTTTTTGATTTTGTCGTTGTTTTTGATGGCGTTGAGTTGGAGCTTTGCGGGGTTTGGGCAAAGCACGGCTGTCTATAATGTTGCAACGGTTTCTTCTGTAACAACAACTGGCACAGGACCTTCCGGGGCAAGTGCCACCTATTCACAGACTTATACCACAGCAAAGCAAATTACTAGTGGAAAAAATGCAATACTGACCTTAAATGGGTATGCTGGCTATAAAATTACTAGTATTGTCTTAAATATGAAATCAAACACAAGTGCCGGTGCTGGAACTTTAAGTGTTGTTGCTGGCTCAGCCACAATTGCGTCTGTGCCAACAGCTGCTGCTTTCAATACTTCTAGTTGGAATGGAGCTTGGAGTACATCATATGTTAACGTTACCAAAACGCCAACGGCGTATGCAATACAAACCGGAGAAAGTGTTGTAATCACCATAGCAGCAACTGCCAACAGCTTATACATACAAAGTTATTCCATAACATACGAGCCTGTTGCCTCAACCTTTGCAGTAACATACAATGGAAATGGCAATACCGGAGGGGCAGTTCCAACAGATGTCACCTCATACTCCTCCGGGGCAACAGTAACCGTATTGGGAAATACGGGCAGTTTGGTTAAAACCGGCTACACATTTGCCGGTTGGAATACAGCTGCTGATGGATCTGGAACAAGTTATACAACGGGTTCAACATTCTCTATTGCAGCAAACACTACGCTTTATTCCAAGTGGCTATCATCCGATGCCACTTTGGCATCACTAACGCTAAGTTCAGGGACACTAAGTCCGGCATTTGCATCTGCTACGACATTGTATTCGGCTTCGGTAGCCAATGCAACATCCTCGGTAACAGTAACGCCAACGTTCACACAATCAAATGCGGCCATACAGGTTCGTGTAAATGGCGGTAGCTACACAAGTGTAGCCAGTGGAACGGCTTCCGGTTCGTTGGCATTGAATGTCGGGGATAACACCATTGATGTATTGGTTACGGCTCAAGACGGAACAACAAAAACATACACTGTAACATTGAATCGTGCATCCGCATCCACTCCGGTAATCACCATCGGAACAATCACCGGTTTTGGCGACCAGTGCATCAATACCGCTTCCTCCGAAAAATCTTACAATATTTCGGGAGCAAACCTCACGGCAGATATTGTTGTAACCGCACCAATCGGATATCAAATATCCACCACAAGCGGTTCCGGATTTGGCAGTTCGGTTACCCTCACACAAATTGCGGGTGCTGTTTCTTCCACTCCAATCTACGTTCGTTTCATTCCCACTTTGGCTCAAGCATACAGTGGAAGCATAGCCCATAGCTCAACCGGTGCAACGCAACAGGACTTGGCACTTAGCGGAACGGGAACATCGCCGGTAGATCCAAGTGTGAACATCGCCGTAACATCGGGAGCAAACCCAACCTGCCCGGGTACTTCGGTAACCTTTACCGCAACGCCTACCAATGGGGGAACACCATCGTACCAATGGAAAAAAGACGGCAATAATGTATGCACAAACAGTGCAACCTATACCGACGACGGGTCTGTAGCAGGAAACATCACTTGTATTATGACCACATCTTTAACTTGTGTAAACACGGCTACAGCAACAAGTAGCGCCATTGCACTTGCGCAAAGTGTTGCAAATGTAGCATCGCCGGCTGCAACTGCCGGAAATGCACAGGTTTCGGTTGGTTGGACAAATCCAAGTTGCTATGATGAAATATTAATTGTAGCTGCTACTGCCACCAACTCAGGCATACCCACGGGCGACGGCACTTCATATACCGCTAATCCTGCATATACCGGCGGCACAGCATTGGGTAACGGATATGTAGCATATAAGGGAAACTCTTCTCCTGAAATTATTACCGGCTTAACCAATGGAACCAATTATTATTTTAAGCTTTTCACCCGTAAAGGTTCGGTTTGGTCGGCAGGTGTTGAGGTAAGTGCAACTCCGGTTGCAGGGCCTTGTGTAACAGAAGGATTTGAATCGGGCTTAAGCACATCGGGATATGTTACTAGTGGTGGAAGTAAAACATTGGGAAGTGGAAATTGGACGTTTGAATCTTCTGGACTCAGAAATTCCACATATAAAAAAACGGGATCTTATAGTTGTCAAATAAAAAATGGATCCTCTTATTACGCTTCAACACCGGTTTTAACAAACTGTGCTTCTGTCTCTTTTTGGTTTTATGGTTCAACTGCCCCAACAGTTAAATATGGGACGACGACTTATTCTACTGTGGCTTTGACTTCCAACGGATCATCGGCATTTAATCAATTTAGTGCGACAATTAATAGCTCTTCCTCCGAAAAAGTATATTTTTATAATACCTCAGGTTCTACAGGCTATTTAGATGATGTTGAAATTTATTGTATCACAGGCCCAACCATTACGGTTACCACACTCACCGACTTCGGTAGTGTTTGTACAAGCACTAATTCTGCGGAACAAATGTATAATGTTTCAGGAACAAATCTTACGGCAGACATTACCATTGTGCCTCCAACCGGATATGAAATTTCAACCGGAACCGGCGGTAGTTTTGTGCCCACCAACCCGATAACACTTACTCAAACTGCGGGAACAGTGACATCCACTCCAATTTATGTACGTTTTAACCCAACATTAATCCAATCGTATAGCGGTAATATCACTCATAGTAGTACCGGTGCAACAGAAAAAAACGTTGCTGTATCCGGTTCAGGTGTAAACAACTCCGCTCCAGCCATCGCTACACCGACCAGTGCCAGCGTTACTTCAGCTACAGCAACATTGGGCGGAAACATCACTTCTACCGGTTGTGCCAACGTTACCGAACGTGGAATCTATTGGAGTACGATTTCAGGCTTTGCTAATGGTGCTGGCACAAAAGTATCAGAAATTTCAGGCTCATATTCAACAGGAACTTTTACGATAAATGTAAGCGGTTTAACTTCTGCTACAGATTATTATTATAAAGCGTTTGCCACCAGTGCCAATGGAACGGTTTATACAGCAGAGGGAGCATTCACCACTGCGTGTGCTACGGCGCTACTTCCTATTACCGAAGGCTTTGAAAATAGCGGATCTATTCCTACATGCTGGTCCTCTCCAACAGTAGCCGATAGTGATGCAGATGCAATTTTTACCTATTTAACTTCGGGTACTTATCCAACCGTTTCCCCTGAAGAGGGTTCCTATTTATTGAAATTTAATTCCTATTCTTGCGATAGTGGAGATGAAAAACGTTTGATTTCTAAACCGTTTTCAACAACCGGCTACTCCGGGATTAATGTTAAATTTGCTTGGTATAACGATAACGGTTATAGTAGTGATTTATTGGAAGGTGTTACCGTTCAATGGTCATTAGATGGAATTACTTGGAGTAATTCAACGTTCTATCAACGCTATAAAGCAACAACAGGTTGGACAAATCAAACATGTGTATTGCCAGCAGGTGTGGATAATCAATCAACGGTATATGTGGGATTTTTGTTCCACTCACAAAATGGTAACAACTGTTATTTAGATGATATCGTTATTTCGACGGTAAAATCAGAACCGGCAAACCATGTAACTGCATTTACTTGTGGAGCAACAGCGCCATACAATATTCCGCTATCTTGGATAGATGCTACAGGAACAACAATTCCAGACGGTTATTTAATTAAGTGGAGTGGTGCCGGGTATGACGACATTACTGATCCTGCGGATGGAACCCCAGTCGCAGATGGTGCCGGAGCTATAAACATTCCTTCGGGAGTTCAATTTGCAAACATCGGTAGTTTGAGCGCTTCCACCACCTATTATTTCAAGATATATCCATACACCAATACTGGATCCAATATCAATTACAAAATTGATGGCACTATTCCAGCTACAAGTTGTACAACTCTAGAAACTCCATGTTTGACGGAAAGCTTTGAAAGCGCTACATTTCCTCCAACCGATTGGATTAATAATAGTACGATAAGAACAGAGAATGGAGGGGCTTGTGATGGTTCCTATCAATTAGGATTTAACGCATCGGGAGATTATATCATTACAAAGGCAATAGATAATCCTAAAACAATGATTTTCAATTATAAACGTTCCGCAACAGATGGGGATTGGAGTTTGAAAATTCAAAAATCCAATAGCGTTTCAGGTCCTTGGACCGATGTGCAAACCATTACCGATGCAACAGAATCTTGTCAAATAGCAAACATCGATTTAACGGCTTATGCCTGGGAAACAGGAGTTTATTTCAAACTATTGGACACTCGTTCTTCAGGTACACTGGAACGATATATCGACAACTTCAATATCGTTTGTAACGCTTGTAGCGCACCATCTGTTCCTTCAAGCAATATCGTGTTTTCAAATATTGTTGGCACTAGCATGACGTTAAATTGGATACCAGGCAACGGATCCAGTAGAATTATCATTGCACGCGCTACAGATGATGTGGTATTTTCACCGGCGAACTTGACAACTTACATTGCAAATAGCAACTTTGGATTCGGAACAGATTTAGGAAACGGCCAATTCTGCATTTATAACGGAAGCGGTTCAACGGTAAATATTACAGGGCTCTCTGCAAACACACTTTATCATTTTGCTGTTTACGATTATAATTGTACTACCGGTAATGAAATGTATAACGCAACCCCTTTAACGGCAAGTCAAGGAACTACAGACTATATTTCTGTTTCAACAATTACAGGTTCCCCTTTCTGTGTCAGCAATACAAATAGTGCTTCCATCGATGTTCCGTTCGTTTATCAAAACAGTGCAACTTTTACAAATGGGACCGCTGTTTTTACTGCACAATTATCCGATCCAAGCGGAAATTTCAATAATTCTATTGAGATTGGAACGATCATCTCAAATGGAAGTGGTTTGCAAACAATTAATGCCGTCATTCCTGCGGGAACAGTTTCGGGAACAAATTACAAAATAAAAGTGAACAGTAGTGCTCCAAGTATTACAGGATCTGCCATCCAAGTTCCAATAATCATCAACAATTCACCGGATAATGTGACAATAAATGCACCGCTCGAAGAAACCACACAAGTAAGCATTTCATGGAATGCTCCAATTGGCTGTTATGATGATTACATGGTAGTAGTTTCAACTTCATCCGTAGCTGCAGTACCAACAGGAGATGGCTCTGCATATACTGCCGTTGCCGCTTATGGAAGCGGAACTTCGTTTGGAGGTGGCTATGTGGTTCAAAAAGGGACATCAACTTCGATCGCAATTACCGAATTAGCCGATGGAACGACCTATTATGCAAGAATATATACCCGTTGGGGAACAGATTGGAGTTCTGGAAGTGAAATCATCATCAGTCCGAATACATCAACCATTCTAAATTATGGAGATTTAGCCATATTATCCGTTAATACAAATCAAACAGGTGGCGATGAAATAAGTTTTGTCCCTTTTAAATCAATCAGCACAAATACAACCATCGATTTTACAGACAACGGATATGAATATCGTACAGCCGGAACATGGAATATGTCGGAAGGAACATTACGATTAACGCGTACCGGATCGACATTGCCTGCAGGAACTGTAGTCACCTTTGTTGGCACCAGCAACGATGCAACACCTGAATTTGGTGCTGATTTTAATATTTTTGCCAGTGGCGTAAATGATAATGCAAATTGGTCGATATCATCGTTAAACGGAGCCGGTCCATTCGATTTGAATGTAAATGATCAAATTTGGATCATGCAACATGGAACCTGGGTTGCCGGTACCGATCATGATGCAACCTATTCGGGCAGTATCTTATACGGATGGACTGCAACAGGGTGGAAAACAGCGCCCGGTTATGTTAATACCAAAGGCTCTACAATTCCGGGAAGTGCTGTTTGTGCAGTAACCAATGTTGCAGGAAAAGCTCATGAAGATAAAGTAAAATATACCGGGCCAACCTCTCCAGCTTCAAAAGTTGAATGGATCGGGCGTGTCAATGAACCCTCAAACTGGACGGACTATGCCGATAACTCAAGTTTCGATAATGGGGTTCCAAAATACAAAACAGTGGGGGCAACCTTAAGTGTATTATCCGGTAATCTCGATGTGCCGGGAAAATGGGCAGGATATCACACTACAAGTTGGTGTAATTGTGCGAATTGGAAAAGTCTAACCGTTCCAACAGCTACCGACAATGTGGAAATTCCGGCAAATTATACTCGTAATGTTGAACTTAGCGATAATGCAGACTCATTGGCTGTTTGTAAAAATCTTATTGTTCATGGAGGAACAATCTTTGGAAAAGATTCCAGAGGTAAAAAAATTACGGTAAACGGTGATCTAATTATTAATGGCGGTACATTCGATTTTGGAGGGACTTCCGATGCAGATGGACAAATTGTGGTAAATGGTAATTTCATAGATAGTACCGGAGGCGCGGGATTTATTCCGGGAAAATCATTGGTTACATTTGCCGGTGGCACCAATCAATCGTTAAAGATGATAAATGGTACCGGTCAATCATTCTACCACTTGGAAATTAATAAATCCGGTGGAACTGTTAACATGTTTAACGATCTTCAAGTTACCGATTCATTAACATTCTCAGCCGGGGAAATAAACGCCGGCACATATATCGTCACACTTGGACAAAGCACCACAAATAAAGGTATATTGATGCATACATCCGGTTATGTAAATGGAAAATTCCGTCGTTGGCTTAATGGAATAAATATGGGCAACCAATCCGGATTATTTCCTGTAGGTACTGCTTTTCATTATTGCCCAATTAAAATTGAATATACCTCAGCACCTACTGCAGGAGGATATTTAACTGCGAATTTTGTGTCTTCTCCAATGGGAATTGCCGGAATGAGCATTTTAGCGGCCAATAGCGGAGGATTCGGTATGGATATAGAACAAACCTCAAATGATGGATATTGGAAAGTGGACAATCAATCGGGAACTCTTACAGATGGGGAATATAAATTTACGGCAACCTTAAATGGGGCACGAGGTATCTCCGATGTCTCTAAACTCACACTAGTAAAGCGTGTGGGGGGCGGTGATTGGTTCGCTCCGGGAACTCATGTTGCTTCCTCCGGAACAACTACAGCTCCTACAGTATCACGTACGGGACTTACAGGATATTCCAACTTCGGATTAGGAAGTGGTAGCGGAAATGCACTCCCCATTGAATTAATCTCTTTTAATGCTGATTGCAATAATATTGAAATTGGAATTCAATGGAAAACTGCTTCCGAAACCAATAATAGTCATTTTATTATTGAACGTAGCAACGACGGTATATTCTGGGAACGTATAGGACAAGTTGCGGGTGCCGGAAACAGTTCAATGGCGATAAATTATAAATATATAGACAAGTTTACCGGCGATAACCACTACTATCGATTGGTGCAAGTGGATTTCAACGGCGAATCGGTGATATATGGGCCTATTGCTACGAATTGCCAAAGTTCAAATGGAGCGGAAGTTTCAGTTAATCCTAATCCGTTTAATGACTTCTTAACGATTCGTATTTCTGGAGAAGAACAGCAATTTACGGTTTCGGTATCGGATGTAACAGGAAAATTGATTCTGGAAAACCAAATGGTAGCCACAGGAGCCTTTGATTTGAATACCTCCGGTTTTGCTCCGGGTGTCTATGTGCTGAAAATTGTGAGCAACGGCACCTGTCAGTTATTTAAAGTCGTGAAGAGATAATAACTCTGATCATACTTACAATTTATTAAAAAGCTCACTCCAACTACATGGGTGAGCTTTTTTAATACATTTCATAAGCTCAAAGTTCTCATTTGTAATGCTGACCTTCGGAAGCCTCTCTTCACTTATAATAGAAACTCAGAACCTCTGTCTTTGTCCCGATATCGGGATCGCTCAGTCATCGGAATTCTTTCTTTTACTTATACCATATCTTGTTATAATATAGTCCAAAAATGGGATTGAAAAACATATTCATAACCACATGTTGATTTTACAATTTCGTTTGATAGAGAATTAACAGATTCCGAAATAAAATCACTTAGTTCGTCTAAAGTTCTGTGAAGTTTATTTGTAAAATCTCTTTTAATCTTCTGCCACATTTTTTCTGCTGGATTTAATTCCGGGCTATACGGTGGTAAGAATACTAAAATTATATTGTTTGGAACCATCAATGCCTTGGCTTTATGAAAAGCTCCATTATCAAGTACTATTACCTTTAGCTCATCCGGTCTCTGTCTTGAGAATTCATCAAGAAAGATTTGAAATGTGCCATTACAACAGTGAGAGAGTTGCAATAAGAAATTATCGCCCGTCAACGGTGAAAATGCTCCGAAAAGGTATGTTGATTTAAATACTTGATGTACAGTACAGACTGGCTTTATTCCTTTTGCAGTTAGTGATTTTCCATTTCTTGTAAAAAGGCCAAAACGACTTTCATCCTGAAAGTATAGGTTTGCCGAACAATAATCTGCACTTTTAGCCCTTATTGCTTCTTCACAGATTTTACCGAAGTTTTTTTAAAAGCCTCAACTGCCCCGGCATCCTTTTTTACGTGGCTTTTTCTTGCCACTTTAATTTTAGTGCCGAAGTGTAGCCGAACGAATGAGTACAATGTTTTATATTTAATTGTCTTATCCATCTTCAGTTCTATCCATCTTTGTAATTCTTTGTAGCCAACCAGACCATTCTCCGTGTTGTGGAGCATTTCTTTTAACAGTTCATATTCAGGCTCTGTAAATGAAGATGGCTTAAAGCCGATTTTATTATGACTCACAAGTGCTTCAATCCCACCATCTATATACATCCTTCTCCATTTCTGAACGCTATTGTGGTTATAGCCTGTATTCTTCGAGAGATCTCTTTTAGATATACCTATTTGTTCATGCTTCTTGCATTCCAGCAACACTTTCAACCTTTGGGCTATAAAAGGATTATTGCTTTTGATAAGCTTCCTAATCTCTTGGGCACTTTCCTTTATTGTAAAAATTATTGGCTTTGACATGTGCAAAGATAATTCTTTTTATAATATAGTCCGATAAATTCAAAATTTTATTAGACTATATTATAATAGGAATTGGGTATTAGATATTTTCTTTGCGATTTCGCTTTACGAAAAACAGTTAAATCAAAGATTTATGGTTTTTTGGAACAAATCAATTCATTTTCAAATTACCTTGTTCTACCTGTTCACCTGTTTTACTTGTTCACTTGTTCACATGCTCTACCTATTCACTTGCTCTCCTTGTCTGTTCTTATTTCTTACTCGATTTATCCTTGTTCCCTCGGGTCTTCGGTTTCCCATATTTTTCTTTCATTTGGTCTTTCCGGCGAACTTTGTGATTCACCTTCTTGTTTTTATCCGATTTTTCGTGAAAAGCAGCACCTCGTTCTTCTATTTTCGGTTGTTTTACTACAATATTTTTCATTTTCACAACCGGTTTTTCGTCCATAGTGAGAACGGTCGATATTTTCAAATCTTCCGGTAACGGGCACATAGGGATTTTCATATTCATCAATTGTTCTATCTCCCCGAGTATGGTTGCATCTTTCGGGGTGAAAAACGAAATGGATTCTCCTCGTTTCTCAGCTCTTCCCGTACGCCCGATTCGATGAATGTAGTCTTCGGGAATCTCAGGAGGATCAAAGTTTATAACATGGGTAATATCGGAAATGTCGAGACCACGTGCAAGAATATCGGTAGCAATCAATATGCGGTTACCGCCTTCGTTAAAATTCACTACGGCTTTAAATCGTTTGTTTTGTGCCTTGTTGGAGTGGATTACAACGGCTTGGTCGATGAATTTCTGGTCTATTCGCTCATACAACTTGTCGGCAATTTTTTTTTGTAGAGGCAAATATCAGCACTTTTGAGAGTTGATCATTCAAGAGCAACTCATCCAACAGGTTTAATTTGGTGTTGAAGTTAGGAAGTTGATATCCGGTTTGATTAATGTTCTCGAGTGGAGATCCCAGCGCTGCAATCTGAATTTTTTCAGGGGATTTAAAATATTGTTTTATCAGCTTGTTTATTTCACCAGTCATGGTGGCGGAGAACATGACATTTTGCCGTTTTGCCGGCAGCAAGTCAAAGATCGATGTTAGTTGATGCCGAAACCCTAAATCAAGCATTTCATCCACTTCGTCAATAACCAGTTTTTTTATTGATTTCAGACGTACTACACCTTTCATAATTAAATCGAAAAGCCTTCCAGGAGTGGCAATTAGGACATCCATACCCTGAATTACCATGTCAGACTGGGTGTTGATGTTTACGCCACCATAAACTCCAATCACCTTTAAACTCATGTATTTGGATAGCTTTTCCACTTCTTGAACTACTTGAACTACCAATT
>CAUVYH020000025.1:0-7287 GCA_963556065.3 Bacteroidales bacterium | reverse complement strand
AAAAAACAAATCCAACGTCAATGTATTTGAATCATCCGAAATTATTTTTTTCCATGCACTTGTCATCCCTTTCGACCAGTATATGTCGTCGAGAACAATACAAGTATTGTTGTGGCTATGCATTTCTTTTATTGTTTTATAGTATAAAAGTGTTGCTTCGTAGGTATGGTTGCCATCAATATATACCAAATCCCATTTTTTTTCTGCGGCAAGTGGTGATGCTAGAAATCGGTCAAAAGTGGATGAAACGATTGCTGTTTTGGGATCATTCCATTGGTGATTGATGTAGCTTGCAAGTTCATTGCATCCTTCAACGGTCGTGATTTGAGCTTCGGAGGCGGCTATTCGGAGTGCCTTTGCGCTTACACCTGTAGAGGTGCCAAACTCCAGGATTGAGGCCGGCTTTAAAAATTTAGTCAGATTAATGAGCAAAGATGCTTTTTTAAGGCTAATGGACGATTTATGGGCTATTTCTGCAATCGTCATTGTTCGGTTTTGATTGTTTCCGGCACCATGCTCTTCAAACAGGATCGGATGATTGTCGGAAAGCATGGAATTACGATAAGTCTCAAAAGCAAGTCGATCTTCTTTCAGAAATGGCTTATTGAATACCTCATTGAAAAGCTCAAATAAAAACGGGGAGTGCGCTCCGTAAATACTTGTTGCCGAGAGTCGATGTTTGATATACAATAAGACTTTTCTGAGTGCGTACATAAAACTATTTTTTTACAAATTTACTCATTTTATATTGCAATAATTCAATTTTTGCGAATATAATGTGCTGATTTTAGATGATTCCATCCTTTTTAAGGTCTATCCCCGCTTTTTGGGTGGTGAACCGGAAAAAATATCTTGATTTGGTATTCTTTTAACCGCTATAACCGAAAAGGGTGTATATGCGTTTATAAAAGATACATCAGGAAATAGCTTTCCTTAAATGAAGTAAAGTCGAAATGCAACATTAATTTGCACTCCGACTTTGTATCTGTATTTGGTTTTTATGATTAGTCGTTTACCACCAGTTTTAAATCCCACTCCATGCACATTCATGAGTTCTATTTCAGGATCTTGTTTCAGGTATTTACGGAGTTTGGTGATATATACATCCATACTGCGGGCATTAAAATAGCTGTCGTCGTTCCAGATTTTTGTCAGAGCGTATGAGCGGTCTAATACATCGTTTTTCCGTTCGCAAAGGAGTTTTAGCAGATCGGCTTCTTTGGATGTCAGTTTTTGTGCTATGGTATCTATTGTGAGTAGTTGCCGGGTATATTCAAAAGTATATCTTCCAATGGAGAATGTATCTTGTGCATTTTCTCCCAATAGTTCCGGGCGGGCCCTGCGGATAATAGCTTTCATTCGTACCAGCAACTCTTCCATGCTGAATGGCTTGGTAATGTAATCATCGGCGCCCGATTCAAAGCCTTCCAGTACATCTTGTTGCATTGATTTAGCCGTGGTGAATAAAATTGGAATTTTTTTATCATGTGCCCGAATTTCGCGAGCTAAAGTGTATCCGTCTTTTAGCGGCATCATGATGTCGAATAGGCAAATGTCATAGCTGTTTTTAATAAACGACTGAAAGGCATCATTCCCGTTAATGGTTAAGTGAACTTCGAAACCTTTAGCTTCTAAGTATGTTTTTAATACCATTCCTAAATTTGGATCGTCCTCGGCCAATAATACTTTTATTTTTATGTTTTCCATATTTTAATTATTTAGTAGGAAAATTAATATTGAAACAACTTCCTTTTTTTAACTCACTTTCTACGTTAATATTGCCCCCATGGATTTCTATAATAACTTTTACGTAGCTTAACCCAAGTCCAAAGCCTTTCACATCGTGCCGATTTCCTGTGGGCACCCGGTAAAGTTTCTCGAATATCTTTTTCTGATTAGACCGGCTGATGCCAATCCCGTTATCTTTTATGCTGATGGTAATTCCGTTGGGCGTTTTGTTGGCAGTTTTAATTATGATATGAGGCGTATTGGGCGTGTATTTATTCGCATTGTCAAGCAGGTTGTATATAACATTGGTAAGATGAACCCTGTCGCCTGTAACAATGTGCCGTGTTGCCTCCAGCTTGACCTCAATGCTTCCTTGCCGGGACTCAAAAACGATACTCATGCTTTTGAGCACATCCTCTATAATTTTATGAAGGTCAACGGTCTCTTGTTTTATTTTTAATTGAGCTTGATCTAACACCGCCGTTTGTAGTATTTTTTCAGCCATTTTCCCTAATCGCTTATTCTCCTCATTAATAATGCTGACGTAATTGTGCATGAGCATAGTGTTCTGATCAATTTCTTTATCGCTAAGGGCTTCGCATGCCAAAGAAATGGTAGAAATCGGTGTCTTAAACTCGTGTGTCATGTTGTTGATAAAGTCGTTTTTAATATCGGAGAGCTTTTTTTGCTTGATAATAGTCGAAATATTAAATACAAATATAGTAATAATCACAATAATCAGTATTGCCGATAGTAATAACATGTATCCGATTTGCGAATAAATATATTGAGTTTCGTCGGGAAAATAGATAAGAAGGTAAGACGGGGAAGAAAATATATCTCCGGGGAATAAATTAAAGACCAATCCTTCGTTCAGTAATTCATTATGGTATTTTCCACTCTTTTCAATGCATAACCGTTCGGTTGCTCCTGATATCACACCAAACTCGAATGGGGTGTTAATCTGTTGGCTTCGGAATTCTAGCTTCAATAACGAATCGAGTAAATTCTTGTCGATGCGGTCTTCGATGGATTTTTTGTTGTTTTCGTTAATTAAGCTTTCAATTACCTGTCCCAAGATGGAACTTCTGTTAATCGGAGTAATGGAGTCGTTAGGCATGTTTGAAGCATTCAGCGAACGAGCCCCGATTTCTTGATACGACAATTGGGAGGTGTCAGCTAATGGGTTATCCTTTTCTTTTTCTTTTTTTCTGAAAATTTCAATGGTTATTTCTCCGCGAGGATCATACGCGGAATCATGAATTGCTCGTTTGGTTTTTTTACTTTCCGATTCCAGCTTGTTAATGATCTGTTTATTCAGGGAGTCGATAAGCAGCAATGGGGAAGCTCCGTATTTTGGGTTTTTTATTTGCCGGGCTAGCTCTATTTTTTCAAGTTTGGTTACCACATTGCCAACGGCATCGTTGATACTGCTCAGAAAATTGGCTTCCCTAACCTTAATTGCGTTATCTATCCAATATAATTGTACACCTACCAATACGATAAGTGATAAACTCATGATTATGATGGTGATATATATACGCTGTCTATTCATAATTTTTGCAAATGTACACTCTTTATCACTATCTTTTATGATGTTTAACAACTTTTAATAGCCGATTTATTTGGGTTAATGCTTTGATATAAAAAAACGCTTGATAATTTTTCGAAATATATTGTAATTATAAATCTCTAATTACCAAGCGGGTTGATAAAAATAGTCGAAATGCTATTTTGAATCTGATTTTTCCAGTGCTTTTTGCTTTCTGTTCGCCCTTACTTTTTTAATTAACGCTTTCTTAAATTGCATTTCGGCTTCTTTTAGCTTTGCTACTTTTTGAATGTTTATCGCGGCTTGAAACTTTGTTGAATATTCTTTTTCCAAATCAAGCAACGATTGTTTTAATGCTTGATCCGAATTGATTAATTCAGTGCTCTCTTTTTGGGTGAGTTGATTATGGGTCTTTCCGCGCAATGCCTTTATACTTTTTTGATGATCCTTTTTCAGCTCTTTTTGTTTTTGAGTGTACTCATTGTAAATAGGCCAGAATTTGTCCGATTCGGCAGGCGTTAATTCCAAATAGGTATTGTAGAATGCGACCCGTTCAGCTTGAATTTCAGCTTGTTTTTGCTTTAATTGTTCCTGTCTTTGTTTTAGACGTTCTTTTGCGGGCTTCTGTTTTTGGCCATAGCCGGGAAAAGTTATGCAGATTCCCAATACCAAAAGAGCCATCGTGATTTTTGCTTTCATTGTTTTTAGTTTTATAAATTAATATATTCTGTTAATTCTACTAGCTCTTCATCGGATAAGTTGAGCTCATCAGCTGTTGCGATTAGTTCATCGTCAATAATATCCTGATTGTCAGCTGAAAGTGTTATTTGTGTAGCATCCGTATGAGGCAAGTATTTGTCATTCTTTGAATGGAGATTGCTATCCATAGCAATATTGGTTAATTGTGTTTCCTTTTGAGTTAGATCGGATTTTTTTTTCGAGAGGTTATAAAAATATATAGTAGAACTCAATAGTAGTATGATTGAAGCAGCTGTGGCATAAATCCATTTGTTGCGGGTTTGATGGTTAATCGATTGTGATGCGGATATTTTCCGGTCTATCTCGGATTTAAGATTGTCGAAATATCCGTCAGGAACCGTGAACCCCGAATCGGAAGTTGTCTTGGCGTGTTTTAATTCGTTATTTTCTGTTTGATTCATCATTGTAAATTTTAAGCATTTACGTTTATAAGACTATCCTGTTTTAGAAAAGTTTAAAGCGACTTTAAATACCTTTCAATTTTATTGGATGCATGGTAATATGATGCCTTTAGTGCACCCACAGAAGTGCCGAGTGTTCCCGACATGGTTTCGTAAGGCATGTTATCGTAATATCGTAATAAAAATACTTGTCGCTGCTTGGTGGGCAAGGTAAGCAATGCTTGTTGAAAATTCCGTTCTATAGCAGATCCGCTAAAATGGGTTTGATCGAGAAGTTTATTACTTAAAATCTCTTCATAATCTTTCAATGAAAGTGCTGCCCTGAGCTTTTTGTTTTGTATAAAGTTCAATGTTTCGTTTACCGTAATCCGGTATATCCATGACGACAACTTCGAATCTCCACGGAATGCAGGAAGCCCTTTCCAGATGCGAATAAATATATTTTGAGTAACATCATCGGCATCGTCATGGTCGATAACCATGCGACGTGCATGCCAATATATTTTTTTATGATAACGGTCGAACAATAGGTTAAAGGAGGCCGTTGTGTCCCGTTTGTTTGTTAGCAACTCCAGAATATCTTGATCGTCGAACATACCTTATATTTATTCTTTACTGGAGTACTGATGGAACGTGCTCACGACAATTGTTGTCTATTCTGTTGAATGTTTACAGTTCTCCTTATTTTCGTGCAATAGCTCGTTTAGCTGCTTCGATAATGTGTGGTGTATCCAATCCGTACTTTGTCATCAGTTCCGATGGAATACCGCTTTCTCTCCAAATTTATCATTTACGGCAACCATTTCCAATGGAGCAGGCAGCTTTCGCGATAGTGTTTGGGCAATTAAATCACCGAGACCACCATTCATAAGATGTTCCTCCGCCGTTACCACACATTGGGTCTTTGCAACTGAATCTAAGACTGCTTTTTCGTCCAAGGGTTTAATCGTATGAATATTTATTATTTCAGCGGAAATATTTTGTTGCTCCAGTTCGTATGCAGCTTCAAGAGCATGCCAAACCAAGTGCCCTGTAGCAATGATGGTTACATCGGTTCCGGAATTCATTACAATAGCTTTGCCAATTTCAAAGGGCATATCTTCGGGCGTGAAGTTTGGGACAACCGGACGGCCAAAGCGCAAATAAACAGGCCCGTTATATTCTGCGGCTGCTATTGTGGCTGCTTTGGTCTGGTTATAATCGCAGGGGTTCAGAACAACCATATTGGGGAGCATTTTCATTAGTCCGAGATCTTCCATAATTTGATGTGTGGCTCCGTCTTCGCCAACGGTAATGCCTGCGTGTGAAGCGGCAATCTTTACATTTTTATTGGAATAGGCTACCACTTGCCTGATCTGATCATACACGCGACCGGAAACAAATCCGGCAAAACCTCCGAGAAAAGGAATTTTTCCTGCAGTTGCCAATCCTGCCGCCATACCGACCATATTTGCTTCAGCTATACCTGTTTGTATAAAATGTTCGGGAAATTCTTTGATAAAATCATTCATCTTTAACGAGCCAATTAAATCGGCACACAATGCCACTACCTGATCATTTTGTTTTCCCGCTTCTAATAGTCCTGCTCCGAAACCGGAACGGGTGTCTTTATTGTTTATGCAAATTGGTTTTTCCATCTTAATTAATTATTTAGTCAGTTCTTTTTTTGTTTCCATCACATCGATGGTGGTTTTAATATTTGATTTTATTTCGAAATTCAACTCTTTACTGTCGGTGGTCTGGTTTGAATATCTCGAACGGAAAATGATTTTGTAACTTCCTGGTTGTAACAGCAAATTCTCTTTTTTATTTCCTTGGTTCAGGTTGTAAATCCACTCCATCTTTTGATTTCTGATTACAAAGAGGCTTCCGTTGCCTTCCGTCCCTTTTAAAATCTCTGCAATTCCCGGAGCCGGAACTTCAACCGTAGTAGTGTGATTCTGTTGTATCTGAATGTTCTTAATGGTAAGACGTGGTAAACATATTACTTCGGCATCATATTCCCCGATGATATATTTTTCGGAAGATTCAAAATATTGGGTGTTGATTGTTGTGTCATTCTCCGATTTTTTAATAAGAATAGGAATCGATCGGTATTGTGTGTTTTTGTCGGAAACTTTAAATATAAGATTTCCTTGTGGTGCATTTACCGGAATGATGGTGTGCTTGCCAATCGTCATCGTAATAGTGTCTGACCAAACCGGTGGAATGGTGTGCACCTTTACTCTGTAGGTGGGCATTGGATCGATATATATTGTATCGGGATACCCGCGACTGTTCATCGTGTGTTCGAAATTGTATTTTACTTCTCCCGATATGGCATCATAAAAGGTCATCGCGCTATTGCTTTCTGTTGGCCTTCCTGCTTCATCCAGCAGGTTTACCTGTGCAGAAGTCGTATTCAGTGCTTGAGCAATCACCACATTCAGTACATTTGAAAACTCTTCTTCACTGGTGGCATCGTAATAGTTCCCTACACAGTTGAAAGCCTCTTTAAAGTTCATTCCAATGCCAATGATGAATGGCTTTAATATGATTCCCTTTTTTTGCAACTCTAAAGATACTTTGCACGGATCGCCACTGCACTCTTCAATGCCGTCGGTAATTAAAATTACAATATTTCGGCAATTGGAACATGGAGGAAAATCATTGCCGCATTGCTGTAGGGACATTGCAATAGGAGTAGTGCCTCGTGGGTAAATCAGTTTTAGCCGATGTTTTATTTTGGGAATATTGTTATAGGCAAAAGGAATCTCCAGTCTCGAATCATCGCAATCTTGTGGAGGAAAATCTTTTTGGTGGCCATATACCCGCAATCCCAATTGTAATTCGGGATACGACTGCAAA
>CAUVYH020000024.1:0-69870 GCA_963556065.3 Bacteroidales bacterium | reverse complement strand
GGCGAACTTGATTACCTAATCTGCGATATGCCTCCCGGTACCGGAGATATTCATCTTACGCTGGTTCAGGGGCTCACGCTGGCTGGCGCTGTAGTAGTAGGCACTCCTCAAAAAGTTGCGGTTGCAGATGTAAAAAAAAGCAATTGCGCTGTTCGGCATGGAACCGCTAGATGTCCCTATTTTAGGCATTGTTGAAAATATGGCCTATTTTACTCCTGCCGAACTACCCGATGCTAAATACTATATTTTCGGCAAAGACGGGTGTAAGCAACTGGCCGATTTGCTAGATATTCCTTTGTTGGCTCAAATTCCTATCGTTCAAAGTATTTCGAATCAGGGGATGCCGGAAAACCGATTGTTACGGATGAAGCATCCATTGCGGGGCGAGCTTTTTCAATTCTAGCACAAAATGTAGCTCAACAACTGGCTATTCAACAAGTACATGTAAACAAACAATAATCTCAAATTATATATTATGGACAATACATTAATTAACAAAGTAGAAAATGTAATCGGACAAATTCGTCCCTATCTCCAAGCCGATGGTGGTGATATCCGTTTTGTAGAAATTACCGACGACAACGTGGTAAAAGTAGAGTTACAAGGTGCCTGCGGCTGTTGCCCTCACAGCATTATGACCCTGAAAAACGGAGTGGAACAAGCGATGATTAAAGCTATTCCCGAAATCAAAGCGGTTGAAGATGTTAATATTAAATGTTAGTTTAGTATAACATTACTTCGGTAAATTTTTCATTTCACGAACTTGAAAAAATTGTAACCAATTGATTATCAGATAGATTTCCTTCTAGGAGCTCACTACGTTCGGTTCATCGCTATGGTTCGGAATGACAAAGCACTAATAATTAGTGTGTTACAACACATTACCGAAGTATTGTATAAAGCAACTAAAAAAATCTACATTCTTAACCGGTGTAGATTTTTTCTTGGGTTACAATGATCTTAAATGTTATCTTTTTGATTTATCAGATATTCCGAAATTGCTTTTTTTGCGGTAGTTTCTCCCAATTTAATGATTTCTTCAGACTTATAAAAATGATATGATTCATAAGAGTTTACAGGAATTTTAACTAAAATATCCGGCTGATAAATTGCAATAGTAAGTGCCGAAATTTGCTGTACCATTAAACTCCCCGATTGAGATAAAATCGTATAATAATTCAGTTGTTTTCGATTATTTTGAGGCAATAAGCGAAGTCCGTTTTCTTTAATAATTGAAACATTTGCCGCCTCAATTGCCGATTTATTTGATGTTATTTGAGTTTCATGTGATATTGGAGCACATACATCAACTGCTATCAACAAATCATTTTCACGTCGTTTTACCCGATTAATCGGAATCGGATTCAAAACGCCTCCATCGATCAATACCATTTCTTCGTAATGAAAAGGCTTAAAAACGGTAGGCACTGAAATTGAAGCTCTAATTGCTTCGAAAAGACTGCCTCCCTCAAAAACGACCTCTTTTCCGTTTTTAATATCTGTTGCAACCGCACAGTACGAAATCGGTAAATCTTCAATATTCACATCCGGAATCATCTTTAGTAATTCCTTAATCACCTTTTCGCCCTTTACAATTCCATCGGCACTTAAAGTAAAATCAATAAGGCTAAAAACCGCCTTTTTATCGAGCTTGCACATCCAATCCTTAAAAACATCTAAATTTCCCGATGCATATATTCCACCCACCAATGCCCCCATTGAAGAACCTGCAATAGCCTTTATTTGAAGCCCCTGGCGTTCCAGTTCTTCAATTACTCCAATATGAGCAATGCCTCTGGCACTCCCGCTGGATAGTACTAAAGATACCGTTTGTTTCATATTCGATTTGTTAATTAGGATCATTTCACCTTATAAAAATAAAGACATTTTTTTAATATTCAATACTTTTTTCTTTTTTTGAAATAAACTGCTTCTAATAATTTCAGAACAGCACTTAAACAAACATGGGGATTTATATGATTTTTCATCAATCCAAAAGAATCGTAGGCTAACTCCCGATAGCAAACTTTTGACTTTACAGCCTTTCGACTTTACAAACTTTATAGCCTTTCGACTTTACAGCCTTTATAGCCTTTCGACTTTCAACTATTTATTGTATTTTTGCATTCAAATTAAAAACTATACACAATGGGGCTAAAATGTGGAATCATCGGGTTAACCAATTCCGGAAAAACAACACTGTTCAACTGTATTTCAAATACGAAGGCACAAGCTACAAACTTTGCATATAGCACAAACAAGTCAAACATTGGGGTTTGCAACGTTCCCGATCCACGGCTTATTGATATTCACAAGTTTGTAAAAGCTGAAAAGCTGATTTTTGCAACGGTAGAAATCGTGGATATTCCCGGATTAGCCAAAGGTGCCAGCGAAGGCTTGGGACTGGGAAATACATTTTTGGCTGACATCCGTCAGGTAGATGCATTGGTTCATGTGCTCCGCTGTTTCGACGATGCCAACCTGCCTCACGTGGAAGGCTCCATCGATCCGGTGAGAGATATCGACATTGTGGAGTTTGAACTTCAGGTGAAGGATTTGGAACAGATTGAGAAGAAGCTCCAGAAAGTGGAAAAAGCGGCCAAAACCGGGGATAAGGATGCCAAAAAAGCAGCCGAAGTATTACATCGCTGCAAAGCCCATATCGAGGAGTTCAAACCCATCCGCACCCTCGAAATCAGCGAAGAGGATCATAAGCACATCGCCGATTTAATGTTGCTGACCGAAAAGCCGGTGATGTACGTGTGTAATGTAGATGAGAATTCGGCTGTTAATGGAAATGCTCACAGCAAAGCTGTGGAAGCGGCTTTGGCCGGAAGCGGTGCCGAAATCGTGACGGTTGCCGGTAAACTCGAAGCCGATATTGCCGAACTGGACAGCGAGGAAGACCGCACTGCATTTCTACAGGATGTCGGACTCACCGAACCCAGCGTGCATAAGTTGATCAACTCCGCTTATAAATTATTGAATCTCATCTCGTTTTTCACCGTGGGTGGCAAGGAAAACCGGGCGTGGAGTATCCGCAAAGGAGCTACGGCACCTCAGGCGGCAGGCGCAATCCACAGCGATCTGGAACGTGGTTTTATCCGCGCGGAAGTGTTTAAATATTCCGATCTGGTTCAGTATGGCTCGGAACAAAAATGCAAGGAATCCGGAAAAATGAGTGTGGAAGGTAAAAACTATATCATCGAAGACGGAGATATTATCAATATCCGGTTTAACGTTTAAATCTATTCACTTTTTGCAGCACTGCGGGATTTTGTGGAGAATTGAAATATCCTGTAAATATTTATTATTTTAGACATTGCTTAATTGGACGGTAGGTTAATACAGTTGTATTCTTTATTTTTAAATCGGTGTACATTGTTGTGAGTATTGCAACTTTTAATTCTGTTTCGTTGGCTGCATACGTTACTTCTTTTAAACTAAAATGTAAAAAAAACAGATTAGAAACACATAAGCTTCACGAAAGATTTAGTTCAACCTGCGCTTCTTGTTTACCCTCGCTGTATGCGGGGCTGGGCGCTTCGAACCGCTTGAAGCCCTACTTATTAGTGGCTGGCTTTTTAATCTTGTTGTAATTTATATTTTTCAATTGCTGTTCTATATGTTGCTTCAACGCTGTCTTGAAATCTTGTTCTATTATTAAGAAAGTCGTCGAATTTCCCGTAAATGTTTTTGTAAATAATGTTATGTGCAGGATTTTGAAGTAGTTCTTCTTTGTATTCGTCCATTTCAAAATTTTCGCCTGATGCAAAGTTTAGCAAAGCGAGTAAATGGTCTTTGTTTATTTGGTCAAGATCAATCCAATTTTCTTTGGAAGCATCTAGCCGATAAAAGCCCTTGGTTGTTTTCAATCTTTAAGTATCTCATATGTTTGGATTTTTCGTTCAGTATATGCGTCAATTCCTGCTTCTAAACAGTTTAGTATTGAATCGTAGTTTTTTACTTTACTTCCGTCGGAACAAGTTAATTCCTTGTCAGATGGATAACCGGTAAAAACACGATATACAAATTCTCTGTTCTCTAAGCTTTTTTGTGTAATAGCAACATAATTTGGTTTTATAGATGCACCTACCGTGTTATTGTGAGTCACAACCACTACTGGCATCAGTTGGGAAATATCTTTGATGAGTGTATTAATTTCGTTTTTCAAGAACAAGTTGTCAAAGGAAGATTCAGGCTCGTCTATTAAAAGAATGTCGTATTTAGTAGCATCTTTTATTTCATGTATTAAGTTGAATTCTGAACGTTCTCCACCCGAAACTTTAAACCCGTCCTTATTTAAGGTAGTAGATTCAATTTTGACAAAAAACTTATAAAGACTTGCATCTTCGACACCTATTTCTCTGAGTTTTAGTAAATACTCGTATGGATTATTGTATTTACTAAATGCGCTACTATATACCTTTTTTTCACGCCCAATTTTTTGTAGATCAGATGCACTTTCAATTGGGATAGTCGTTGTTATTATGGAAAATTTACCTAATTCATCTTGATTGATTTGTCTTGATTTTTTCAATGCGGAAACAACTTCAGTGAATTTTATCACTTTCATTTCGTCGAGAGTTATTTTGAAAAAATCAATATTCTCGATAAAGGTATTTGTAGTTTTTATTCTCAGCTCACGTTGAATATCACCAATGATAGCGTTTAGCCACTTTTTTCGTTCGTTATCAACTTTTGAAACTATTGCCTTCTGAATTAATTCGCTTAGTAATTTTTTAAGATTTTCAGATGAGATGTATTTTGTGATAATATCTTGATATTCATTATTTTCAATTAATGTTATAACAGATTCTATAACTTTATCTAAGTTTATTAAGTTGCTAATTGGAAAAGAGTCTTCACTGAACAGGTTACATTTTGAGTACAAGTCTTTCTTTTCACTCTCTGTAGCAAATTTTTTAAGCGAATCGATATAGCTTTCTATATTCAGATGGTTTTGCTTGAGGTCTATTTGAACTACATCTTCAATCGCAGATTTAAATTCGTTTAAGTAGTTATTATGGATAATGCTTAAACGTGAATCGTTAGTTCTGTTGAAAGTCTCTTCATCATTTTGTAATAATGAGAATTGTCTTATATACTTTGCATTTCCTGATGAAGAAGCAATTTTATTAAGTGTCACTGTTTTGCCAGAAGAACGTCCACCTAATATAATGTTTAATCCTGTCGATAATATTAATCCATCATCTGTAGCTTGAAAGAAATCATTTCCACTTTCTTTAGTAAGTGATATTTTACTTTTATCAGCTAAACAGGATTTGATTCCAGCCAACGATATATCCTTTAAATCAACAAAAGTTTGCCTTGCCGGAAAATCTATCAAGCCAGTTTTGAAACGCACATCGCTGAATAAAACAGGAATAAGACCGGCTTCTTCTTTCAACATCCGTTTAAATTTTGATACACTCGCCACCTCGCCTGAGGTAATGTGAGAATTTAGTGCTTGAATTGTAGCTTTTTTAATTTCTGGGCTTTTATCGTAATGTGGAATAAGAACATATTTATTTAGCTCTAGAAAAATCGCTTTAAATTGGGCTAGTGTCAGAGTGTCTGTGTTTGACTTCACGAGTGCAGAAACGTGCTTACATTTTTCATCAAAATTTGAAACTTCAAAATCGTCCTTATCCGTTATAAGTAGTAAATGTCCACCCTCCAAATCAATTTCTATTCCCGGAAAAACGGGTATTGTTAATGAATTCCTAATTTCATAATATTGTTTTAAATCAAACACATTGTGATTTGTAATAGCTAATGCGTCTATTTTTAGTTTGTCCACATATTCTTTAACTTTTGAAATGTCAAAGTCAAATGAATAATCACTAATTGTCGAAACTGTATGTGTATGAAAGTCTATTTTTTTCATAATATCGCTGTCTGTCTCGTTTTTACTAAGCTTGCCACTAACGCCAAGGCTTGCTTTTCGGCGGGGATTAAATCCCACTTTCTTGTCGCTTACCGCTATCGTTTATTAATTTGTTTATCGTTTCAATTCCCTGCTCACCCCCGCTGAAAGCAAGCCTTTTTTATGCATAGTAGTTTATTGAATTCCACTTTGTTCAATTAAAAAAATCATACATGTCCCAGTCAAATTTAGTCCAAAACGAGTCATTCCATCGTCAACTTTCTGCGGAACTTGCCCTTGTCCATGACCTCCTAATTTATTTCTAATTGTCGCAATTCCACTTTCAAGTAGATTTTGTAAAGAAGTAAATTGATTTTGAGAAAAAGACGGAACTAGTTCGTTTTGGAAACAAATTTGAATTAATTTTTTTGCAGTATCTGTTTCTTTGAATAACCAACCCTTTTCTTTGCAAATTATTTTCAGAGTGCTTTCAAAGGCTTTTAAACTATCATTTAAACATTCTTTATTTCGTCCATGTCTATAATGTTCATGGGCTTTTAAAAATTCCTCATTTGCGCCAATAAACTTTTTATTCCAAAGAAGTTTTATAGTTGGTTTTACAATTTCTGAATGAATATATGTTGAATCAACGCGAATAATTTCCCCACCATCAAATTGATAACCGATTCCATGCTCCTTGAATCTTTGATTTAATTCTTCTATGGCTTCGTCAGGAGAAATTGAAACTTGTACCTTATAACGATAATTAATATCTTTTCGTATTCCTCTGTCAATGTGCTGAAAAGACAACTGTATGATATCAATAATCTTATCCATATCAATAGTCCGTAAAAAAAAGGTAAATATACATTTTTGATCTGAGTCTGTCGAATATTCACTATTGCTTAAAGAAAATATTCCATATTCACGACATAGAATTTTATGAATACTTTTATAAACTTTGCTTGGTTCATCATCTGAATGAGAATAACTTATATCTTCACCAACGGCATCCTTGATTATATGAACAATTTGAACCTTTAAAGGTTGGGGAAAATTATCATAACTATAAACGTCTGGGGTTTCACCTCGTAATCGTTTTTGTTTTTTAGAAAAAAGGTCAAATACTGGCATGTTTTTTTTACTATTATGCATAACTAGTTCTTATCCCCAACTTTACCCCACTTTCAATAAATCCCATATCCATTGTTTTTAAATTAAATCAAATCAAATCAAATCAAGGCTAAATATTGGGTTAATTGACGTGGCGGAAAAGAACGAAGGAAAGTTGATGTTGCAAACCTATTAAATAAAAGGATTGATTTATGTTAAAAAGTAAAATAAATTTTATAATTATCCACTTTTAGCCCTAAACGGGACTTCTAAAAATTATTTTTTTAGCGTTAGACTACAAAATTAAAATCCTCGGTTCGGCAAGCTCGTTTCGACAGGCTCAACGCATCGCATGGTACCGTAACACATCGCACTGCATCGCTTTGATCTCTCCGTCATACTTCGACTTTGCTCGTTTCGGCATGCTCAACGCATCGCAGTACAGGTCTGACGGATCGGTTCAGCGTTAGACGGCAGTTTTTATTTTGTAATTTTTCATCATTCCCACTGACACAGGCTTCGCCTCATCAACAAGGCAATACCCACAATTTTAGAGGTTTTAGGGCTACGCAGTATTTTGCTTTATTCAAAGTTTTTTGCTTGTCAATTGATACTTTTGTCATTGCCACAAAAGTATCCAAAAAGTCTAGGAGGAGTGAATGCGATGTTTTTTCATTGATTTCATAAACAAAAGCAATGCTTTAGCAAGGTAGTATCCGTCAGCTGACGGATAAACGTAAACGCCCTTGCTGCATTGCTAATTGTTTCTAAAATTGTTTGCTTGTAAGGGCTCGCTCACTCCTCCACGGCTTACCCCGCAAGGGTTTTAGCAATTTTAGAGGTTTTAGGGCTACGCGGTATAGATGATTAGGTTTGTTTGTTCGTGTCATGCTGATCCCGATTTTCAGGATAAACTACAGTAGCATCTGTAGATTCTTCACTGCGTTCAGAATGACAAAAGTGTCTGCCAACATTTTGCGCCTACAACGTCATGAAATTTATCAATAGAGCATAAAAAGAGGTTTGCTTGGCAATTAGAATTTCAGCCTTATCTGAGCGTGAATATCCGTTTTGTTGTGTCCCGAAATCTCGTCTAATCCGGAACTGATGGTATCTTCGTCGGCATACCAGGTTTGAGAAATCCGGAACCAGCAGTCGATATTTCGCGAAATGCTATATTTCAACAACAGGTAAGTGCGGGTTCCCTTGTAATAGTATGCCGGAATGGAATATGCATAGAGGACATCGCTCTCGAAGGCATAGAGGCGGGCATCATACGAATCGGTGTTGAATACGGCGAAACGTCCGGAAACGGTCAGCGGAATTTTAGAGAACGAATAGCCCGCATCCTGATATGCCAAATACCCGAAATCCACGCCTTTATCGCCGGTTTTAAAAGTGGCGATTTCGAGCCGGTTCTTCAACGTCAGGTTACGTATCGGTTTATAAGAAATGTGATATCTAAATGAGCTCTTTTCGGTTCCCACTACCCTATTCAGTAAAACGTCGTCGGTTAAATTTATCGACTTGTTGGTTTCGCGGTATCGCACATACATCTGCGTGTTTCGAGAGGGTGTATAGTTCAACTGAACAAGGTATTCGGTGCCCGACGATGGAGCGTCCACCCGGTAACGAAGCCACGGGAAGGAGAACATATCGGCATACGCATCGAGTGTAATTTTAGAGTTCAGGATAATGTTTGTTCCTAGATACAAGGCATGTTCGTTGGCATTTTTGGAATTTTCCCCAAAGGCAGTTCCCTGAATCGGCTGATAATCGCGTTGATAATAACGATGCACCAGCGATATATTCACCAACGGATCGGGATGCAACGAAGCCCCATTAATCATGGCCCAACCTCCATTCGAACTCATCGCCGCTTCACCGAAAAACGAAGTTCCGTGATACATCCAACTATAATCGAAGCTCATGTTTTGATTATGTTTTCCTACAAATTCGTACTGATTATAGGGAACTAGATTCTTGTTTAAATCCATGCCGTAATCGGAATTGGCAAAGGTGCCTCCCAATCGAAAGTGTTCCGTTTTATAATCAAGATGAGCCCCATATAATTGTTCGCTAATGGCATGTTTATCTTGAACTTCGGCAGCTGTTCGATGATATCCGGTCTCCTGAATCGACGTGATATAACTTTCTTCGGAAGAGAGTGTATCTCCTAAATTACCATCGATATAATGATAGGAATAAAACATGGTTAATTTAAAATTCTTGTACCCTAAAGTTGTAGCAGCACCCCGCATAAAGTTATTCTCGTCGGAGGAGGTGAACGGTTTCAGCCCAACAGGATTTTTTTGCAAGTTTCCGACGGTCTTGCCCATGCTTAGCCCGTTCCATATTGCCAGTCCCTGTCCGAACTGAAGCTGATAATCGCCTAAAGCAAGAGCTTTTACAATTCCAAAATCTTTTAAAAACAAATGAGCGGAATAAAAATCGAATCCATTCTTCTGAGTGCCGGCAAAAAACTCTTCACCGGGATCTTTCTCGGCAGTGATTCCAAAACGGATTTTATTGCGGTAGTTAAATCCGTATTTGGTGTAAATTTTCTGCGGACCGCCTAGATATCTGGCATTAGGATTCGCTGCCAACAAGGAATCGGAGGCTGCGGAGTATCCTTTTTGCTCTTCCAACACTTGGGTATATCTTACAAACAGCTGATGGCGACCATATTTAAACACATCTTTCAAATTAATGGCATACGGACTTAAAGATGGAGCCACCGTGACGTAAGGAAGAATTCGGTATATGGTTTCCAAATCATATCCTTCGATGTTGTTGAGTTCGTATAACGTGACCAATTCTCCTGTTGTAGAAATGTACGCTTTTAGTTTATATACCTGAAAATCATTGAGTAAAAACACACGTTTTAGTATGTCCGGATCAGCAGTATTCAGGTTCAATGGATTTTCGAGATAAAAGGAAAGTTCCTCGGTGATTTCGGAATAATCGATGTCAGCCCCGTCGTTAGCTTCCGAAATATCCTCTATGAGCTGTTCCGTTTGCTGATCCACAGGGATGGAGTCATTCACCTGAGCCAACGCTGTGGAACTAAAAAAAAGCAACGCAAAGAAGCACAAGCATAAGGTTGAAAGCCTAACTAAAACCGTACTCCGTTTAGTGTTGAAATCGAAATATATTAATTTTTCCATAATAAATCCGATTTATAAGGATGATTTCGATTTCTTCGATATCAATTTAGAAAAATCATAATGCAAAGAAACCGCCGGACTTACTCCTAAAACCTGATGATATGCAGAAGAAATATCGAAAGATAAATTTTTCCATTTTGCGCCGATGCCAAACGAATATTGAACTACTCCGGTGGAAATTCCACCCCGAACGTAAAACATATCATTTAGCTTATAATCGCCACCAACACGGATTATTGCATCGTTATGCAAATCTTTTTCGATTTCGGTTTCGAGAGTGAATTTATCGGAAAACTGGTAAGCAAGGCCAAAACGTATCACAACAGGAACATATTCGGTGTATCCGTTATAATCGCTCAGCACACTGTGAATAGGATTAAAGGCATAAAACCCGATCGTCATTTTTCTGCTTACTTTTGATTGCAGACCAAACTCGAAGGTAAAAACTCCTTTACTCCCATTTTCGAGTGACGAAGCGGTACGCAGGTAATCAAACTGTAGTCCGGCGGCTACCCTATTGGCAAAAGCTTTGGCATACGATACTCCCACTTTTGTTTCGCTGTATGCGGAATAACCGTATTGCGAAAATGTGAGCCCGAAAGCGTCGTGTTGAGTAGCCGGCAAAGTGAGTCCGAACCCACGGCTATTCATTTCCGAAACAGAGAATTTGTTTTCAAAAAATGCACCGGCCGAAAGTTTGGCATCCCAAGCCATGGCAGCCTGATTGTTAAACACGCCCCAGAAATCGGTTGCCGTAACGGAATTATAGGTCATCCCAACAGACCTGCCACCACGAGCAGTGGGATCAAATCCGGCTTTGGCAACAATACTTATGAATAAAATGGATAGTGAAAAGTATATTTTCTTCATTGCTGATTTTTTAGTCATTTATCAATGAATAAAATTACAATTATTTATTCAGAAAACAAATTTTTATAAAAATAAAAAAATTGAGTTCTTGCTCCGTTTGGCGATTTCGACTGCTTGTTTTGGCGCTTTCGGCTACGCTCAATCGCCGGTATATTGGCACTCCCTTCGGCTAGGCGCTTTCGGCTGCGCTCAATCGCCAGTATATTGACACTCCCACTCGGTTATTGAGCGAAGCCGAAATAACCGAGAGAGGGGCAAAATGATTGAAATTATTTTGGTTGTTTTAGTTTACACCTCCGAAGATAATGAGTTTCATTTTTACATTCAGCTTCTTGGTGCAACTTCTCAAAATCACCATTAATCAATGCCTCTTTTTTCTTCTTGCTCCAACCCTGAACCTGCTTTTCTCGATAAAAAGCAGTATCTATCCTATCATATTCTTCATAATAGACCAACTCAACCGGAAGATTCATTCTGGTATATATTGCACCTTGACCACTTTGATGTTCTCGCAATCTGCGTTCCAAATCGATTGTACTCCCAGTATAGTAATTTCCATTCGCACAAAGTAAAATATACATATATCCTTTCATATCCGAATAATTTTGGAGTCACCTTGGCGATTTCGACTACTTGAATTGGCGACTTCGACTCCGCTCAATCGCCGGTATATTGACACTTCCTTCGGCTGGGCGCTTTCGACTCCGCTCAATCGCCGTTGATGCTTCCACCCGGTTATTGAGCGAAGCCGAAATAACCGGATGGGAGAAACCGAAAAAACCGAAAAAATATCTATCTGAACAGTTTAAAGATATCCACGCCAAAAGCAAACACCATCAATCCGATTAGTAATGCCATCCCTATCATTTGAACACGTTCCATAAATTTATCGGAGAAAGTTTTACCCGTGACGGCTTCAATGATAAGAAAAAGCACATGGCCACCATCTAACGCAGGAATTGGAAGGATGTTCATAAATGCAAGAATCAGGGAGAGTAATCCTGTGATGTACCAGAACTTATGCCAATCCCACACACCTCCATATATTTGAGCAATTCCAATAGGTCCGCTGAGCGATTCCGTTGCTTTTTCCTCCCCACTAAAAATTTTCCCCATCCCCTTAATATTTAGGGTCAACATATCCATAGCGTCACTCCAACCGTATTTAATGGATTGTCCAAAGCTATACGGTTTAGTCGGAAATTGATGATCGATAATTGCAACGTATATTTTACCGGCAGAATCGGGAGTTACCATCAAATCGAACTTCCGAGCATTACGAAGTACCGTAACTTTAACCTGCTTTCCGGCATTCTTGCGCAGGCTTTCAGTAAATGCTCCCTGCGTTTCAATCAACAGCGTATCGTTAACGGCTATAGGCCGGTCGTTGGTTTTAAATCCGGCTTTATCGGCAGGTTTACCAGGGTACACTGTATCTATTTTCCAATCGGTACTATATGGATCAAATAATCTTTTGTACTTTGATTTTTTAAATTCGGAATAAAAAGAATCTCCGATCGTTATCGTTTTCACCTGGCCATTACGATCTACCTGCACGTTTGCTCCCAATATAAGAAGCATTGAGGAGGCATCTTTGTAACGTTCAACTTTTTCTCCATTTACGGAAATAATTTTATCACCGGTCTCGAATCCAACTTTACGCCCCAGTTCGTAAGCATAGATTCCTTTATCTATGGCCGAATTGGGAACATATTCTTTTTCATATACCATAATCACCATGGTAAACAGAATCACCCCCAAAATCAAATTCACCGTTACTCCTGCAATCATCACAATTAATCGCTGCCATGCAGGCTTTGCTCTAAATTCCCAAGGCTGAACGGGTTCCTTAAGTTTTTCCTTGTCCATTGACTCGTCAATCATACCGGCAATTTTAACATAACCGCCCAGTGGCAACCAGCCGATACCATATTCCGTTTCTTTATACGTAAACTTAAATAATTTGAATCCCCATGCATCGAAGAAGAGATAAAATTTCTCTACTTTTATACCGAAAGCACGAGCTGCCAAAAAATGTCCGAATTCGTGAAGTAAAACCAAAATTGAAAGCCCCATAATTAGCTGGGCAACCATAATTAGAATAGTCATACGTGTTGATTTATAAATTGTGATGCAATAATGCGAGATTCTTTATCTGTTTGAAAATAATCATTTAATGTCGGTTTGGCAATAAAACTCATTTTTGTAATGGTATGTTCAATTACGTCGGATATTTGAAGAAACGAGATTCTATCCTTTAAAAATGAGTGCACTGCAATTTCGTTGGCCGCATTCATAACACAAGGAGTATTCCCCCCCTGAGCGATTGATTGATAGGCTATATCCAAATTCCGAAACACTTTCAGATCGGGTTTTTCGAAAGTTAATGTACTGTAATCGTCGAAATTAAGGCGAGGAAATGGCGATTGAAGCCGTTCCGGAAAAGATAGTGCGTACATAATAGGCAGTTTCATGTCGGGAATACCCAATTGGGCTTTTATCGACCCATCGGAAAACTGAACCATGCTGTGGACCACCGACTGAGGATGCACCAACACTTCGATTTTTGAAACCGGAACCTGAAACAACCAGTGTGCCTCTATCACTTCAAGCCCTTTATTCATAAGCGAAGCGGAATCGATGGTAACCTTATTTCCCATGCTCCAATTGGGATGATTTAATGCCTGCGCTACAGTTACCGTGTTTAAAAAATCGACGGACTTGCCTCGAAAAGGGCCACCCGAAGCTGTTAATATCAATTTTTCGATGGGATTATGATACTCTCCCACCAAACACTGAAATATTGCAGAGTGCTCGGAATCTACCGGAAAAATGGGAATATTATTCTCCATAGCCATCAAGGTAATCAGTTCACCTGCTACTACCAGCACCTCTTTATTGGACAATGCGATTAGTTTGTGATGTTTAAGGGCATTTACCGTAGGTTTCAGTCCACTGTAACCCACCAGAGCCATCACCACAAGATCGATGGACTCCATTTCTACAATGTCCACCAATGATGATTCACCTGCAAACACTTTTACATCCGTATATTGCAGCGCTTTCTGAACCTCATCGTATTTTGCCTCGTTGGCAACGACCACTGCGTTAGGCTGATATTTTAATGCTTGCCGTATAAGTAAGTCGGCGTTATTCATAGCTGTGAGTACTTCCACCTGAAACCGATCGGGATGTGCATCCACCACTTCGAGTGTTTGAGTACCTATAGAACCTGTAGAACCTAATATAGCAATTCGTTTTTTCAATCTTAGTGATTTTTGGCAAAGTTACAAAAACTATTAATTATAGCCTATTTCTAAAAGGGAATATAGCGACGCGGATCCACAGAAACCCCATTTTGCCACAACTCAAAATGAAGATGAATCCCTGTGGTCTGGCTACCTGAGTTTCCGACGATTGCAATAGGATCTCCCGCCCGAACCAAATCGCCCTCTCTCTTCATCAATATTGAATTGTGTTTATACACCGACACAATGTTATTTCTATGTTGTATTGCTATGGTATATCCCGTGTTAGGAGTCCATCCCGAAAAAATAACCGTTCCGTCCAATACCGTGCTCACCGGAGTATTTGGAGCGGCAACAATGTCTATTCCAAAATGTTGCGCACCAGGATTATAAACATTAGAGACATACCCGCGCAAAGGCATCACCAAAAAGCTGTTTTTAAGCGGGTCTGTTTTAGCCTGAACTACCGTAGCCGGAGCAGAGGATGTAACTTTACGGGCAGAACCGAAATACTTCATCTGGCTTTCCACCTCCTTGCGGAACAGCGAATCGCTGGAAGTGGCCGAACCGTCGGCATCGTCGGCAAGTGTATCGGACTGGGCCAACTGTTCTTTTATGACCGAATCGGCCGGAATAAAATCCACCATCTCTTTTCCGTCGAGAATCCTCTTCATATTGTAGATATAGAGATTATTCTGCTGAAAAACCCGCTCCAAAGAATCCGACTTTAGTCGTAAATCATATATTTTGCGCTGTACATCTACTGTGGCATATCCCGGAATATACTCTCTAAGGGGAGTATAAGCAATAATTATGGTGGTAAGCAGTACAATAACGACAGATGAAGTGGCACCAATTACAAAAACATTGTATCGCGACAGACGAATGGAAAATTTCTCCTCCAGTGTCTCGTGATCCATAATCACCAAGCGATACTTAAAATGTAACCGTTCCCGAAATCTTTTTAACCACTTTGATTTTTCTTTCATACAACCCCTTATTCCGTCTGATTTCTACAAAGTGACAAAATTAACTTTTTTCCCTGAATTTAAGCATTAATTTTAGTTAAAATGAAATCCCATTTACCCAATTAAAAGAAATATCATGATTTTAAATTTAGAGCATGTGTTTTTTAAACACTTCATCGTCGCAAAGCAGCGGCATTTGCTGACAGCAATAATTGCCGTATTTACAAAATCACCATTTGCTAAATGGATTTTTGGAAAGATATGAGTTATAATACCGTCTGTCTCCGGTTACCTCTTTATCAATCCAACAAGGAAATTGAAAAGATTCCGCTTCTGTTTCCAGTTCTATTTCGGCCATTAAAAGTCCCGAGTTCTCATCCAGAAACTCATCCACTTCCCACAACTTGCCTGCAAATTCTATTTTATACCGGATCTTTGAGAGTTCAGAAAAGGCAAACCGATCCAGCAACTCTTGCGCCTCCTCTTTGGGAATTTCGTACTCGAATTCGGAACGGCTAGCTCCCACCGAAGCCCCTTTGATGGTGATGTACCCGCAAGAATCGGTAACCCGCACCCGGATGGTCTTGTCCGCTTCCGCCACCAGATAACCCTGACGGTAGTGATTCCCCTGTGGTTTGTCCATATTGTTCCACCGCTCACGGTTGACTAAAAATTTTCGTTCGATTTCGATGCCCATGAGTTTTTCCTTTTAATTTAATTCTTGACGTTCAGATTAAAAACAGAAATTTGTCCATCAAAATTACGAAAAGTAACAACTGCATCGCTTAAAGGATGCTTAGCTAATTTTAATTTGCACATTATGCCATTTCCCTGAATAAGCGGAAAGACCTCTTCCCCTTTCTTAACAAATCCGCTTGAAATATCATAAGTTTGAAAAGCCCCGTCCAATGCGTTTAATTGTTTATGCAATATTAGTTCATCGATCCCATTACCATCAAAATCGCCGGATGCAATTCCGTTGCAAGATGCGTTAAGGTTACTTTCCTTTAAATCCGAAACATTCCGTAACCGATCACCATTAACTACAGAAAGTATTTTTACGGGAGTGTCTGTGGACAGATTGGAATACATGGCAATCTCATCAACTCCGTTACCATCAAAATCGCCGACCGTAAAACCACCTATTCCCAAAGTGTTCGTTGTATTACTACTTAACGGAATTTCCACAAGAGTACCAATAGCCGGATCGTATCCATACATTTTAAACAAATGTGATTCTCCTTGTGCAACATTAATCATAATCTCTTTTCCGCAATATGACAAATTGAACTCACCAACAGCCAATCCCGCAAATGAGTCGTTACCTCCGCTAATGTTTGTCCGGGACACAGAAACAAGCATATTCCCCTGCTTCTTAAATAATACCAGCTCATTATTCTTAATGTCGATAGATGCCAATTCATCTCCGAGGCTGCTCACAATTATATTCCCTGCGGCTAAATATCTGTAAACACCTGCCATATTGCAGCTATACGCCAAACTAATGGTATCGTTGACGATGCTATAAGTCTGTATAACATTATTTTCCGCAACAGTATTTAAGGAGGCAAAATCATCTTGCCCGTCGCCATCAAAGTCTCCCGAAGCAGATCCCATGTACGAATGAGTGCCCGTATTCGATTCTACGGTTATCGGATTAAATAAATTCTCATGATAAACTAATTGTGAAAGTCCGAACATTGCCTTACCCTTACCATTAGCACCATTGGGGCAAAAAACGCTATTAATTATACCGTTTATCTTTTGATTTGGCGAATAGATATCACTTACCGCCTGATATACACCTGGATTGTAATCACTCAAAAAGACCAGTCCTCCGGCCTGATAATAATCATTATCAGGGGTACCGTCGCAAACACCGTAACAACTGTTTAAATCGCTGGTGCCATAAACATTCATGGCCGCTGTTTTCGGTATAGCACACACTCTATATAAAAAACCGTTTGCGAATTTTTGCATATCGGCTATTGAAAAATAAATTCCATTGGATGCAGGAATTCCTTTATCTACCATTTCCTTTATCATTTCTATTTCTAAAAAGCTATGGGTAATGTCTTCCCACCAGCCGGAAGCACATCCGTATATGTGGCACCATGCGTACCAAGGAGCTCCATTGGCAAGCACAGGTAAATTCCCTATTTTTTCATCATGTATGGCATCATACACATGAGTGGCCACACGCTGGGCTACTGTTTTATAAACTGTATTCTCCCTCCCGTCATTTACAGAAGCCTTGTACATTAAAAGAAATGTTTTTCCCAAAGCAGCTTGCTGGTTAATTCCGGTTGCACCGTTAACCGCACCACCCTGAGTATTTCCAAAAAATCCATACCGATTGTTCCAATGATTATTATATTCCCAATCCAATGATTCGCAAACTTTATTTCGAAGCCAATCGGCATAATGCTTAAATGTCAACACCGTTGCTTCTCCATAAGAATTGATTTCCGATTTTGTGCTTAAAGCTTCTGCCGGCAACGGCTCAATATACAACTCGGGATGCTCTTGCAAGAGCAATATAAACTCTGCCATCGGGCATGTAATCGTTCCCGTTTCCATAAAAGCAGGCTGTAAATTACAGTCGAAGATTCTCGACCATCCCTTACTCTTTATGTTGATTGGAGCCGTGTCTCGGCAAATTACACAACCGCTAAAATTCAGATAACCGGAAGCGTTAAAACCTGTGACATGATTTTTAATATTATACCAGTTATCATCTCTCCTATCCATAACCCGTTTGGAGGTGATAATAAATTTATTCAAATATTTCAAGTCCGATGTTGCCCGATACATCGTTATATATGAACGCATTAATGATGAGGTGACATTATGCAAGTTTTCCGCAAAGTTTGATTGGTTTAAAAATTCATCGGAGGAAAAAATCTTTTGATCCAGATTGTCGAACTGTTCCCTATATGTTTGTGCATCTATCTTATTGTTTATTGCGACAATAAAAAATAAAAAAATAAAAAAAGCACATCCGGCTTTCGCTGTTCTTTTATTATTGGAAAGTATGATTGTTTTCATATTTTTTGAAAAAAAATTTGACATTAATTTTGAAGCTTTAACAAAATCATTGCCTGAAAAATAAATAATTTCAGTAAAGCGAAAAAATCAACCCGAAAAATATGCGCTATTGCTTACCTTTTAATAAATCCACTATTGTAGATGAATTTCGGCGAACTGACCTGAAGATAATAGGTTCCTGAAGCAAGGCTATTATGTCCGGTAAATTGAATTAAATTATCTCCGGCAGCAATGTTTTCGAACTTACCTTTAAACACCACAACTCCAAGGCTGTTTAGCACAACAACATTTGCAGCGCAATAATCGGGACTATAAAATGAAAGCATCATAAGTTGATTTTCTCCGACCGGGTTCGGGAAAGTGATCAATTTTTGCCGGATTGTGCTGAATACAGAAGTTCCATTGGGCAGCAATAGCTGGTATGCGGTTTGAAAATTAGGAATTCCATATCCCAAAAGTGTGTCCGGGTTATTAAACTGAGAAGCGCTACGGCGTACTGCATCCATAATTTCAAAATTCGATTTGTTTGGAAATGCTTGCCACAAGCAAGCCACAGTTCCCGTGAGCACAGGAGCCGAAAATGAAGTTCCATTTCCATAAGTAACCAATGAATCGGTATCCTGAACATAAGTTCCCAAACCCATTGTAGAGACATCCGGCTTAACTCTTCCATCGGCGGAAGGGCCTACTGATGAAAATGACGCATAATTTCGCTCAACATCCACGGCACCCACAGTCAATACGCTATCGGCATCGGCCGGAACTCCGATAAAATGCCATGAATTTTCAGCAGAGTTACCGGCGCTTATACATAAAATCATTCCTCTGCGAGCAGCAATTGTTGCCGCTAAAGAGGCCCTGCTTATTCTGCCGGTCATATCGGCATAAGTGCGGACAATTGTAGAATCGTCGAACGTAGTGTAGCCTAATGATGAATTAACTACATCAACACCGGCGCTATCGGCATATTCGATGGCTGCAACCCAATTATCTTCTTCTACAAGATTCTCGGTAGAAGCATCCTCTGAACGCAACAACAAATAAGAAGCTTTCGGAGCCGTACCGACTAATGAATCGGGCATGTTCCCTCCCATGATTGAAAGCACCATCATTCCATGTGTACTTTGCTCAAAAATATCGGACGAAGCGTCCACAAAGTCTTTATATCCGATAATTTGATTGTTAATCCACAAACTATCAAAAGCCGGTAGCCTATCGGCATGAAAAAAGCCGGCATCAATTACTCCTATCAGCATGCCATCGCCGGCATAACCAAGTTGATGAAGATAGTCCCCCTTTATCATCGAAATTTGAGGGCCGGCATAGCCGTAGCTATAGCTGTTTATGGTTTTGGCATCGCGAATAGAAGGATAACGCTGAATGATTGAAGGAGCAACTTTACTAACCGGCAATACCCCGCTCGCCGAATTATTTTCCAATAGATTTTTTGCAGATGAGGATTTCTGAACATTTTGCACAAAAGGTAATGCTCGAATATGAGAAACAACAGCCGTATCGTTAGTATAGATTGTTGCCCCGTTGTGCCAGCGCGACGTGGTAAGCACAACTGCTCCTGCATGCCGAATACTATCCAAATAAGCAGGATTCACCGGAAAATCCTGAGCGGTAACAGGAATTCCCATTCTTGTGCGGCGATCAATAGCACGTTGCGACAAAAAATTCAGCGGCTGTGCTATGGAGTATGGAGTATTGGTTTTGTTGGAAAATGCAATCCAATATTTATCGGGAGCGGTCTGAGCAACCACCGATAAGGTAAACAGACATAAAGCAAAAAAGAGGATTAGTTTTTTCATATACATGTAAACATAAATTTATGGAATTCGGTTTTGCGTGTACCGATATCCCGATGTAATTTTAAATTCACCGGAGCTGGCATTGTATTCTTTATACACATGAATTCTATACATTTGTACCAGTCCTATATCTTTTGCGTAAACTTCAGTCTCTACATCCGAATTGATAAGCGTTTCAAAATTTTGCTGTTCTATGGAAGCTGCATTTGCATAGTGAATTCCATTAAGATCAACTGGAGCCAATGCCGTACATTTATATATTTTTTCACCGTAAACGTTGTAGATATTTCCATTCCACGACTGTTTTTCATGAAGTGGAAATACCATTTTCACAAATGATCTGTTGTTTTCGACACGAATTGCCTCTCGTTGATTTTTGATGGCAAACCATATCGAATCAAGTTGCCATTTTTCGGCAGCTTCTGTAGATTTTATCATCCGTTCGATGCGATATAACGAATCGCCGGCATAATTTGTAGTAACAGATTCTACATATTCGCAAAGCAAGTAATCGGTTGTATCTATCGTTTGATCGAAATCGTTCCAAAATATATTTTCCACCTGAAAAAAAGAGGAATCCCCCACCTTCAGCGGAAAATACTGGTATCCGTAATCGACCTGTTCCTGAATTGCAGAATCTTTTTTGCAACTCACAAAAAACGAACACAATACCACAATACACAAAAATGTTCTTTTCATAACAATTGAGTATTAATAAACCCACCGGCAACCACATCGTTTCCATCATAAATTACCGCCGATTGTCCCGGTGCAATAGAAGACACATCCTGAAGAAAATGAACATGGATATAATCGGGATAACAGTTTACTATTGCAGAAGTTCCTTTGTCTTTATATCTGATTTTTACCGTAGCCGAAAAATCGGTAGGAATATGATCCCACTTGCAAAGATTATATTTTTTAATGTAAGCTTCCGTTCCCGCCAGTTCATTTTTAGGACCTAACGTGATGGTATTGGTAAGTGCATCGATTTTGGTAACGTAATACGGCTCGCCCATAGCAATTACCAATCCTTTCCGCTGACCAATGGTATAATAGGGAAAACCCTTGTGCCTTCCTAATATTTTTCCTTGCGAGTTGACAAAATTTCCCTCTCCAATCTGCTGATCGATATCAGGAACATTCACTTGTAGGAAAGAGCGATAGTTGTTATCGGGAACAAAACAGATGTCATAACTTTCGCGTTTAGCCGCTATTTTTTCGTAACCTCTTTTTCTGGCCATTTCACGAATTTCAGGTTTGGTATAGTTTCCCAATGGAAACAATGTGCGGGATAATTTTTCCTGAGATAGTCCCCAAAGCACATACGACTGATCCTTATTTTCATCTGCTCCTTTGGATAGAATGTATCGGTTATCCGAAAAACGAATGTTGGCATAATGCCCCGTAGCAATATATTGACACCCCAGCTGATCGGCCTTTTTGAGCAACGCATCCCATTTCATGTGGGTATTGCAAAGAATACATGGGTTTGGAGTACGACCACGAAGATATTCGGAAATAAAATCATCAATCACCAAGGACTTAAATTCTTTGCGCAAATCGAGCACATAATGAGGAAATCCAAGATTTACGGCCACAGTACGAGCATCGTTAATAGAGTCGAGATTGCAACATCCCGATTCGGGGGCTTTGTCTCCCATATAGTCGTAATCCCAAACTTTCATGGTAATACCAAGCACATCGTATCCTTGCTCGTGCAACAACATAGCTACCACCGAACTGTCTAGCCCTCCGCTCATGGCTACAAGTACTTTTTTCCGTTCCATTGTATTATTTATTCTTAAATAATTTCGGACGCAATGCTTTTAAAAATTGAAGTTCCGTTTCGTTCATTATAACATCAAAACCGATATCTTGTTTAAAAATAACTTTATAAACTCCTTCCTCAAGTTCTTCAAGCCGCTTGGGTGCTTTTATCGAACCGATTATATTCGGGGAATAGTAAATAAATCCCTTTTCATGCAAGAAATCCGCAAAAAGAGTCCAGTCTCCATCTCCTTTTATGCGCAATCCTCTTATCGTCGTTACGGTAAATGTACGTGTGTCCTTAAAAATGTAGGATATGGAATCGGCATCCACCTCTTTCTTGCCTGTGGTTGAATTCCATATCCAAAACCGGTCCCAATCGACCTGTCCATTATTATACATTCTTTTACGAAGAATCTTTCCTGTCTGATCAAAATACGTAGTTACCGAATCTTTTAAAGAGTTTTTATACACTCCTTTCTCCGACATCGTTCCATCGGAAAAATAGACAAAATAAGGGCCATTTGCTTTTCCTTCTTTATAATTAATTTTGTATCGAAGTTTTTCCTGAATCGTCCATGCTTGCATAAGCCCATGTTGGAGATCGTTTTTATAGCCTACTTCTTCCAAAAGTTTACCCGTTTGATAATCATACTGATGCCAAATACCGGTTTTCTTTCCGCCAATATAAAATTCATCCGCTATTTTCACCCCGTTATCTCCAAAATAAACCCAAGCACTATCCTTAATTTTATCGATAAATTTTCCTTGAGAACTGATTTTTCCGTTAAAATGGTAAGTAATCACGTGTGCAATTCCATTTTTCGAAAAATCGGATACGCTTTTTACGGTTTTTCCATCATCGTAAAAATAAGTAAACTTTCCAATGGGTTTACCATGTACAAACTGCCCCTTATATATAATTTTACCGGATTCCGTCTTCTCCCATTTACCATTTTTTAGCCCTTTTTCATCAAGTTTGTTGATAGAATCAGTTTGTGCAAATGCAGAAAAAGAAATGAATATTGCTACCACGAAAACCATTGCACTTTTTATTGAAAAATACGAGGTTGGTGTTGACTTATTGAAACTTTGAATCATAACTCTTTATATTTTGAAACAGTCACTTAAATAACGTGGTTATTATTTGAAAATTTTAGAAAACGACAAAAGTGAGTCAAAACAATAATCTGCATGACTTAGATTATATACATGACGATATTCGGACCCCACGACCACCGTGGTCATATTTAATCGTTTTCCAAAGCTGACATCGCTAAAGGTGTCCCCTACCATTACAGCGTTTTGAAAATCAATATCGGGGAAATCTTCCTGTGCTTTTAAGCCCATTCCCGAATTCGGCTTACGCATTACCGACTGCTCTTCTTTCAGGTGCGGAGCTACGTAAACTTTATCAATTTTTCCTCCAACATCTGCTATCCTGCGCAACATATATTGATGCACTTTTTCCACATCATCAAGCGTCATTAAATTTTTCCCAACTCCTTGTTGATTCGTCACAACAATGATATGTGAAAACAACGAAGTAAAGGTAGCTATCGCCTCAAGAACACCATCAATAAAAACAAACTCATCTGATGAAAAAATATAGGAATCTATGGGCCGAACATTGATGACTCCGTCTCTATCGAGAAAAAGTGTAGTCTGCTTGTTCACATCATCGGGTAAAATCATAATTGCGGGAATAAAATAGATTCAACAATATTGCACAGGATATGCCCAATTGTAATGTGGGCCTCCTGAATATGAGGAGTTTCTACAGATGGTACATTAATTAAAATATCGGAAAGAAAAGCCAGTTTACCCCCGGTTTCCCCGGTGAATCCCACCACACTCATTCCTGCTTGTTTTGCCGCCACCACCGCATTGAGGATATTCTGAGAATTGCCGGAAGTGGAAATAGCCACAAGCACGTCGCCTTTTCGTCCAGCCGCCTGCACCATGCGCTGATAAACCATTTCGTAAGAATAATCGTTCGCAACTGCAGTAACAAAAGAGCTATTCACATGAAGAGCCTCTGCATATAAAGGTGGACGATCGTAATTAAACCGCCCCGAAAGCTCTGCAGCCAAATGCTGGGCATCTGCAGCACTGCCCCCATTTCCACAAAAAAGCACTTTTCCTCCGGATTTAAAGGCATTAATCATAAGCGAAGCTACATTTTCTATTCGTCCTAATAATTCTTTGTCGCTCAGGATTAATTGCTTTAGTGCTACTGATTTTTCCAAAGACTCTACAACCACATTTTTCACCATATTCTCAGCAAGTTACGAAATATTAATTCGATCATCAATCAAATATTTATTTTTATCGATAGAATTGCGCGAAATTAATTCTGCCAAGAACCCGGCTAAAAACAGCTGAGAGCCGATAATCATTGCTGCCAAGGCAATATAGAAATACGCATTGTCCGTAACTAAACGTGCATGAACATTATTTTGAATCGCAATAATTTTTGAGGCACCAACATAAGCCGCAGAAATAAATCCGACTAGAAACATTATGATTCCCAGTACCCCGAAAAAATGCATGGGACGTTTCCCGAATTTTGAGATAAACATTACCGACATTAAATCCAATGGACCACGAATAAAGCGTTCCAAACCGAATTTTGATACTCCGTACTTTCGTTCCTGATGAACGACAACCTTTTCCCCGATATTTTTAAAGCCGGCCCACTTTGCTAAAACCGGAATAAAACGGTGCATATCGCCGTAAACCTCTATGCTCTTCACCACAGATTTTTTGTATGCTTTTATTCCGCAATTCATGTCGTGTAATTTGATTTTAGTCATTCGACGAACGGTCCAGTTGTAAAATTTACTCGGAATATTTTTCGACAAGACAGGATCGTGACGTACTTTTTTCCATCCCGATACCAAATCGAATCCATCTTCTTTAATCATGCGAAAAAGTTCGGGAATTTCTTCGGGGCTATCTTGTAAATCCGCATCTAAAGTGATAATAACATCCCCCTGAACAACTTCAAATCCAGTATTAAGAGCTGCTGATTTTCCATAATTTCTTCGAAATTTTATACCCTTAACACATTCATTTTCTGCGGACAATTGCGTTATTATATTCCACGATGAATCTTTGCTTCCATCATCAATAAGCAAAATTTCGTAAGAAAAGCCGTGTTCATCCATAACCCGTTTAATCCAGGCACATAATTCGGGCAACGACTCCTCCTCATTTAGCAAAGGGATTACAATTGATATATCCATTATTCAATTTCTTTTATAGTTCCTTCGAAGGAATTATTCTTTTTACGCGTAAAAATTGCCACTATTAAGCTGACAATAACTCCCCATACAATTCCTGCAAGCTGAAATACCGCTTGTTTTAGCGGAGTCATCGATGCAATACCATCCAATTGTTTCTCTTTCCATGTTTGAGGAATATCCGGATTTGAGCTTATTTGTAACAGTTGATCCTCAATCATTTGATTAAAAGCGGCCACATCAAGAAGTCCATATATAACAAATGTCAATAGCGAGATAATAACGGAAGAAATCGCGTAAATCAATATCCCATTTACAAGACATTGCCAGTATTTAATATACCCTCCCAAATACTTCTTTTGATACTCTTTGTTGGACAAAACCATAACTGTTACCATAATCGCGAACAAAATAATACCAACAATCAATCCCATGGTTTTATTGGTTAATGGTCCGAAAAGATAAGTACCAAAAAGGCTTAAACTAGATATACCTGCATCAATCAATCCCCATTTAAGGGAAACTTTAATTAATGGATTGTTATTCATAGCTGTTTTTTTTATGATTATTACGCAAAAATAAGAAAACTCTTTGATATAGTAAAAAAAGGTTGACAAAAGAGCGGTAATAATTTTTTAAGAATCGGATAACTTAACTATCTTAAGCACCTCGGATGAGTGTGCGAATACAACTTCCAGAAAATAGATTCCTTCCGATAAATTCTGGAAATTAATATCGATTTCCTTGTCCCTAAAATCTTTCATGTAAAATATTAAACGACCATCAACATCTAAAAGCTTAACGGATATCGGCTTTTGTTCATTTGAAATCGACAACCTTGCAAAACCGGAGGTTGGATTTGGAATTACTTTTACCGGAGAATCATTTGACAGAACTTCTTCAAAGCCGGTAATCATCACTGTTTTAGCAACAGTCGCCGAATCGCAGTTGTTTACTGCAGAAAGGGTCACCACATGAGCACCGGAAGTTTGAAACCAATGGCATGGATTGGGTTCTGAAGAAGTGCTCCCATCTCCGAAATCCCAAAAATATTGAAATGCATTTTGCGATAAATTCTGAAAACAACAGGGTGTAATGTCGCCATCCGCAGAATAATCCACCATTAGCGGTGCAAAGGAAGATACGTGCAAGGTATCGGTGCGATAATGGCAGTTTTGTTTCGTGAGAAAGGAATAATACCAGCCCGGTTGCTGAACAGATAAAGATGCTGCCGTATCTCCCGTGTTCCATAGGCAATCGGCAGTGGAATCAGCACTAACAACGATCGGGGTCTGATTGCAAAGCATCCGCTCTCCCGAAACCGATAGTGTTGAGTCAATGCTTACCAGATGAATGGAAGCAGGTTGCCGCTGACTATAACACCGCTGCCGGAAAGTCCAGTTGTAAAAATAGTAATACTTATTGTCACTATCCGAACTATCTATTGATATAACTCCGGGAATCGTAAAAGGAAAATCGAATGTGTTAAAGTTAGCATACCACGAGCAATATGCCGGAGCAGTTAACCTATACTCGCTTCCATGCGGGATAAAGAAATTCAGATTGACACTATTCTTTCCTGCCTGAAGTGCAACCGACTTAACGGCAATTACTTGGTTTTCAGAATTCATCAGTTTAATTACACTTGTAGCTGCTGCAAGCGCATAAACATCGACCGTAGCCAACAGAAGATCTGTGTATGAAGTAAATGACAAATAATGTTCTGTGTTTTGGTAAATAAAACCTCCAGTACCTATAGTATCAATTTTTCCAATTGCAAATGGCGGCATATCCCGGTAAGTTGCACGATAAACAGCAGTGTCTGAAACAGCATTCAAAGAATAGGTATTCGCCCATGCAAAAGCATTTCCGGAATCGGTCTCAAACCAAGCCATAGAATCGGAAGCAGAATTTGTAAGAGTAATCGGTGCCGCATAGCACAGTGTCGTATCGAAAGCACTCACCTGTGTAGGAATAACAACATCAATGATATTAGAAACACTCAACGAATCCGCTCCACGAATATTCTCCACTTTCAGCGACACCGAAAACCGTCCGTCCGTGGTATATTGATGTGTTGGATTCCGAAGAAAGGATTCGGTTCCATCACCAAAATTCCATTGCCAACTTGTCGGAATATTAGCAGAAGTATCTAAAAATTGGACCGCTCTATTACAAACCAACGTGTCGGAAATAAGGAATCCTGCAACCGGAGGATAAATCGGCTGGGAACAGTACCAGTGGATTGTACGAATGTAAGGTACATAGCCATTTCCTGTAATGGTAAGCACGGCCAAATTTCCATACTGAGGCAAAAAACGAATGCGAGCCGTATCGTTTTCAAAATAGCTTCTCGCCACTACCTCATTATCTATGGATAGCGTAGCCACAAACCCCTCGGAGTTAGGGACAGCTACCACAAAAACAGAATCCACACAATCCACAGAATCGGGATATTCGGCGGAAATTTGCAACGGAATATTTGTAAGCACCGGCATTGCAGGATCTCCAAAATAGTGGGCAATTTCTGAGCTATACCGATCTATACCCCAAGCATAATTCATGTACCAGATCGCATATTGAAGCATATCGCCGGGCTTATTAATCAAACCGTGAGTAGAAAATACAGCCGAATGATTTCCTCCTATTCCTGTAAACTGGGGAATCAATCCCGGCGACGGGAAAAGTGCATCGTATAAACCAAGAACAAAAGCATCATTATTACCGCTGTAACTATAGTATGAAGGAGCAAAAATACCTGAAGCTCCGGCAGGTTGGCGCAACAATTTCTCTCCAAACGATTCTTCGACCCTGTAATTACCCGAATAACAGTTGATGCTGAAAATTAAAGGCAACAGCGAATCGTTGGTTAAATATTGCAATTGCGATGATGCCAGCTGCGGATGCGCCCAACCCGAAGCATTGGAATAGCCATGATCGCGGTGTAGCATCAGAAATGTTCCCTGATTGAGGGCATTAACAATATTCAAAGTATTACCGTTCCAACCAAAAGCAGGTCTTAATAAATCGGCAGGAAGCGCTGAACCGTTCGCGTAATCGTCGTTATTCCAGAATTGAGGATTGGATGCAACCGGAGCCTCATAAATACGAGAGACGTTTTTAGAATAATTGGTTTGCAAATAGTCTCTGATTTCTTCGGAAGTTTGAGCAAATCGCCGATCGTCGTAGCCATTCAAATCATCATCCTGAAAAAAGGAACAATTAACCATGTGGGTATAATAGGTTGAAGATGTCGGCGGATACTTTTGAAAACGGACCAATTTACCGACCACTGATAATGCTTGCTCCGGGCTATTCACAGAAATTCTTCCACAACCAAAATTGGGGGTCATATCCGTATCGGAATCCATTGTGGTATAATACAAGTCGGTGGAAAATGCTTCAGGAATGGGCGGAGGTGCAATTTTCTCCGTTGCAGACACAAAAGCCGTGTCTCCCAACAGGCAAAGATAACTTGGACGGGAAGCAATAGCAGCATGAATTGAAAGCATCAAACTACGGATAGAATCGGAGGTCCAGTGATCTTGTGCAAAAACACGGGTACTATAGCCCTGCTGCGCTTTCCAAAGAGCCAAGGTATCTGCAGCCTGAGTAAACTGGGAATGGGTTACAATTACATAATTCGGAAACGAATCGACTGCGGTGCGAAAACTTTTAGCAACTTCCTTAAAATTAACGGCCTGCATGCAAAACGATTCCTCCAATGGCGTTATTGCAATAGCATTTTGCCTTTTAAGCACATTGGAAAAAGAGATTTCTATCGCAATATCATCCGCTACCGACAATATTTTTTGAGCCGGATTGTATTGAAATGGATAAACTTCAAAAAATAGCAGGTCAAAAGCAGAAAACTCAAGAACCTTAGTCATTATCCCATTTGCAGTGGGTAAAAGTATCGATTGAGCATCATATGAAGAATTACAAATAGAATCGGTCACATTATCACTGTCAATAGTTTTCGGCTTGGATTGGGGAATAAATACATTGTTTTTCCCGATTTTGTGGTTTACAATTACCTTGAACTGAGGTTTTGATTTTTTAGGGATAATGACATAATCTCGAATTAGCGGCAAATTGGGCATCCCACACTGATGAAAAAAAGAGTAGTATTTACAAAAGACGACGCGCTCATCTCTAAACGGTTGTGTTTTATAATGAATTCGAATTGAATTTCCGCTCGCAAAAATTTCCTTTTCTGTTCCTGCTAACGGCTGAGCAGCAACTGAAATCATCGTGAGCAAAACCGAAGTTATAACCGTAAATATTTTTCTTAACCCTAACCCCATTAAAAATTAATTATCAAATACAAAGATACATTATATTTACCTTATATAAATTGATTTTTTTTAATAAGCCATACCATTATTGCAAGAACATTAATTTTTAGAAAAAACGATAAAAAAAATATGCTTATCAGAAATTTTGTATCTTTGAAATATAAAAAAGGCCGAATGAAAGAAGTTACCCAGTTTATTATTGCTCTTTTCATCATTTTAAGCTCGCATGGCCATTGTCAAAGCAATGCTTACGAAAAGTTGGGGCTGATCAACCATATCCCAACAAGTCAAAGCCTCCTACCCGTTAATAATCCTTCTTGCTTCCTGAAAATTTATTTTAGCCCCATAAACAAAAGCCACAACACAACTTATGAATTTCTGATCCAGCTGTTTTTAGCCTTTTCAATTTTTGTATTACTGGGAACAATTATCCATTTATTAAGAAAAAACAGCCTTAAAAAGGGAGCATACGAAAAACGGATAGAATCGCTTCGCACCGCTCACCAAAGGTTATTAGAACAAAACAAAAGCCTGGAGAATAAGATAAAAAGCCGAACCGAGGAAGTGATAGAGCATATAAGTCAACATGATGAAATACTTAGTAAATTAAGCCAATCTGAAGTTCGGTTCGAGAAGATCTTCGCCAACAACAGTGATGCCATGGCAATTGTTGACTACGAAACTTTAGCAATAGTAGAGATTAATCAGGCTGCAATCCAAATTTTCAACCTTACGTTGCCCGAAACCAGGCCATTCCACTTCTCGCAATTCACTTCCGACGGTTCAAGTTATATCCTTTACAAAATTGCGTCTATTGTTAAGTACCATCAACAAATTACCGATTATGTGGTTTCGGAAAACAAATCGGTAACCAACCAAAAATGGTTTAGTATTACGTCCCAAATCATAAAATACAACGAATACCAATATTACTTAATTAGTGCTAAGAATATTACAAAAAGCAAAAAAGCCGAATTATTGTTAATTGAAAATGAAAATCGGTTAAAAATGCTTACCGAAAACATTAACGATATGATTTGGTTATTGAACGAAAACCTTCAAATAACTTACATTACTCCATCCATATCAATAAATTTAGGATATCGCCCCGAAGAAGTACTTAATAAAAGTATCGCATCATTTTTAACGGCTCGGTCTCATCAAAAGTTTAAAGAAATCATCACCGATTACATTGCAACCTCCTCTGAAGAAACCAATATCAGCCTTGAATTGGAATTTGTAGATAAACAAGAACATATTCACATCGGAGAGTTTAAAGCACAAATCCATAAAAGAGGTGTCGCTAACTGGTACATCTATGGTGTTTCGCGCGATATCACAGAAAAAAAGCAAACAGAAACGGCATTAAAGCAAAGCGAACAGCTCTATCGCCTGATTACAAATAATGTAAATGATGTTATTTTCACATCAAACACTTCATTAAAGATTAAGTATGTAAATCAAGCCATCTACCCATTTTTAGGATATACACCGGATGAACTTTTGGATATTCCGATTGAAACTTTCTTTTCTCAAAAATCGATTGAGTCGGTAAGCAGTGGGCTAACCAATTACTTTAATAAAATATATCAGATTGAAGGACTTGAAAATAAACTTGTCTTTGATGCAGAAATTGACTTTATTGCAAAAGATGGAACTTTAAAATGGGGGATTGTCCAAATTAATCTGTTGCTCGACGAAAAGAACTATATCTTCGGCCTTATCGGAACAATCCACGACAACACCCAAAAGCACCAGATAGAACTCATTGAATCCAATACAAATAATTTCTTTAAAAAGCTTTTTTATGAATCTCCGGTGATGATGGTGATTGTGAATAAAAACGGGTTATTGGAAAACGTAAACAATGCCTTTGTCGAAAAGACCGGATTTTCCCAAGAAGACATATTAAACTCTGAAATTTCAGATATTATAACAGGAAATAACGAAGATTTTTCCAAGGTAATTACAAAAAAAGAGTCGGCATTTGCAAAATTGCTAACTGCAAACCATCATAATATCGATATATTATATGACGTAGAGAGAATGGACATTGAAGCCGATCCCGGAAAATACCTGATTGTAATGCGCGATATTACACACCAGCTTAAAGCCGAGGCAATTGCTAAAAGTCGCCAGGAGCAATTTAGAGCACTCTCCGAACATTCTCCTGATATCATAGCACGTTACAATAACAATCTGGAATGCACGTATGTGAACTCTACCATTGAAAAAGAATTCGGATTAAAGGCGGATGAAATAATCGGCAAAAGAGTCAATAATACCGGACTTAGCCAAAGAGAGTCGGCATTTCTTCACGAGAATTTTGTTCAAGTTTTTGTTGACGGAACAGAACGAGTCGTTGATTTCAGTCTTCCCGTAGGCAACGAAATCAAGCACTTTCAGTGCAGAATAATTCCCGAATTCGGCGAAAACAATCATGTGCAGACCATCATGGCGGTAATCCGAAATATGACAGAGTACATTAATGCCATTATGATGCTCCACACCAATGTTAAACAGATGACATTTTTTAATAAGGCCATCATGTACTGTAACCAAAGCAAAACGAAATCGGAACTTTACAAAAACATCTTATTGCTGATTATTCAAGAATTCGGTTTTGACGGGGGTGAAATATACGAATACAACCGAGAAAAAGACACTGCACTTTTAATTTTTGAACACGGTTTAAGCACCGGCACATCAAATAAAGCCACCAACATAAACGCAACACATCCCATTTACGAAAGGCTTGTGTTAAATCACCAGCAATTGCTCTTTAATTTGGATTCCGCATCTGCTCAAAAATGGGTTAAAAATAAAAAAATAAAAACAATCTTTATTTTACCGATATTGAGCAATGATGAGATAATTGGTGCCGTAAGCTTAAACAGTGAAAAGCAAATGGATATTTCCGATTCTTTGAAAGAAATCATACAAACCGTATCTCAGGAACTTGGATCCGCTACCAGCCGGATTGAAGCCATTTCGATGCATTTGGAAAGTGAAGAGAACTATCGTAGCTTGGTTGACACTACAACGGATTTGGTTTGGAAAGTTAATGAATCCCTAATATTCAATTTCGTAAACGACAAAAGTATCGATTTGCTGGGATACACTCCTCAAGAACTGCTGGGTTCGAGCATAATCAACACCATTGCAATTGAAGAGCATTTGAAAATAAAGAAATTTTTGGAACTGAACAAAACCCTTCTGGAAAAATTTACACTTGTGGATGTCCCCTTAATTAAAAAGACAGGACAAATAGTCCATGTCGAAATCAATGGATATCCGTTAATTGGCAGAAATGGTAATTTTATCGGTTACGCAGGAATAAATCGCGATATTTCGATGAGAAAAATGAATGAAGATTTGCGTCAACGTAAAGAAATTGCAGAACGAATGGCTCAAATGAAACAGCAATTCTTAAGTAATATCAGTCATGAATTACGGACTCCTTTAACGGCAATTATCGGGCACACCGAAATTATCAACAGCAAGGTCAACAGCCCTGAAATCAGAAGCTATATCCGAAATATTGAAACTAACAGCAAATCGCTGCTTCATTTAATCAGCGACATTTTAGATTTGTCGAAGATAGAAGCAGGAAAATTTCAGTTGCAAAGAGAGCCTATTAATATCGTAAAGTTTTTCGAGGAGGTCAACCTCACTTTTATGCCGCTGGCAAAAGCAAAAAACATTCAGTTTGAAATTGAAATTTATCCCATTTTTGAAGGAACATTGCTCATCGACGAATTAAGATTACAGCAAATCGTAAATAATCTGGTGGCAAATGCAGTAAAATTCACGAATAAGGGAATGGTAAAAGTGATTGCAAATTTAATACAAAACAGTGCATATCCAAACACCGTGGACATGATAATCAGCGTAATAGACACTGGTATAGGAATTGAGGAATCGCAAATAAATTCCATTTTCGACACTTTTACCCAAGCGGATGGACAAAGCAATAAAAAGTACGGAGGCAGCGGATTGGGGCTTTCTATCAGCAAAAACTTAGTAGAACTTATGGACGGAAGTATTTCTGTCGAAAGCAAAAAAGGTCTGGGAAGTACTTTTAAAATAATAATCCCATCAATAGAAATGTCTCAGCTTGAAGCAAAAAACGTACTTTATCATCCTGCACTTACCAATAAGAGAATCGGCGTTATTGAAACCGATACTAAACTTAAAAACACACTTACAAATATTGTAAGCCATAACGATTGCGCAATCACTCCCATTGATATTTCTCATCTAATCGCTGACAATCTATCAGACAACCTTATAGACTTAATTGTTGTCAATCTCGACGATGTAATGCTAGCCCATAATTCGGTATCCATATTAGAAGCGTTAGAATCGCATGACAAACACACCATATATATATCGAATAAATCCAAGCCAAAAATCAAATGTGCTCACCTTTTAATCGCTCCTATCGATTCTTCTATACTCCATAATGCAATTGTAAACATCCTTCTCTTGCAAAGCAGCAAAAGCAACAGTTATCCGCAACAAATTCAACACGAATTATCAACATGGGACGATGAAAACCTAGCAAGCCTTCTGGATGAATTGCAAAAACAATGTAGTCCCTTGTGGGCCAAAGCCTCTTCGAGTAACTCCATAGATCAGATTACAAAATTTAAAAACTCACTTGCTGTAATTTCCAAACAATTTGATTTGAAATTTGTTAAACATTATAGTGACGAAATTAAAATCGGGTTAAAAACATTTGATATTGAAAAGATAAAACAATTACTCGAAGTATATCCATATTTAATTAGTTATTTAAAGAAATAATAAGAATCTGACATGGAAGAAAATGCATCTATTTTAATCATCGACGATATTCCACAAAACATTCAAGTTCTGGGTAGTTTTTTATCAACGCACCACTATAATATATCTTTTGCCACCTCAGCTAAAGAAGCATTGTCACTACTTGAGGAAAACCGTTACGATCTTTTGCTGCTTGATGTAATGATGCCAGAAATAAATGGATACCAATTGTGCTCGTTACTCAAAGAACGAGATGACTTTAAAGACATCCCCATCGTTTTTATTACTGCGAAATCAGATTCAGACAGCATTGTGAAAGGTTTTAAAGCGGGAGGAGTAGATTACATAACAAAACCTTTTAATTCTTATGAATTATTGGCTCGCGTAAAAATGCATCTTAAGCTTCGGAAACAGAGTATTCAGTTGCAAGATATGAATCAGATTTTAGAGATGCAAGTAAAAGCTCGAACCGAAGAACTGGAAAAGGCGAATCACCGATTATCGTTGCTGGAAAAAACAAAGAACGATTTTCTGCAATTAATCAGCCACGAGTTGCGAACACCCATTAGTGGCATAAATATATTGGCCGATTTGCTTTTAATTAAACTGAACAATAGCGACTATCGGCACTATATTGAAAGTATTAAGCATTCCTCGGAGAAATTGATTGAATTTTCCGAATTAGCATTATTAATTACCTCTTTGTCTTCAGATAAGGAACAATTGGAATCGGAAACTATTTTACTCTCAAAACTAATAGAAAACAACATTGAGCGTTATTATCCAAACATTCAGGAAAAAAATATTCAACTGGAAATTATCGGAGATGCAAATGTTCCGATTTTTGGAGATGTTAAACTTCTCGACAAATCATTTTCAATCATTTTCGATAATGGAATTAAGTTTACCAAAACATGCGGCATTTTTACAATAATTATCAGCCATGCAAATGAGTATATATCCATTAAATTTTGTGATGATGGAATAGGATTTACTGCAGAACAACTTACAAACATTTTTGAACCCTTCAACATTACGGATGTGAATCATCACAAGCAAGGATTCGGCATTAGCCTAAATGCCTTAAAAATCATTATTGAAGCACACGAAGGAAAGGTGATGATCGGCAACAACATTGATTCGAATGGAGCTACAGTGGAACTACTGCTTAAAAAAATATAAATGACGTTTGCATGAAAACAGCAACTTCTTTATTATAACAATCCTAATTCGTTCGATAAGTTCCCTGCATCGTATTTACACCTGTAAATTTCTCGGTATTTATTATTTCAAAAGTTTTAAAATTTGACGGTTTGTTTTCAAGCACAAGTAAACATCTTGCCTATTGTTAAACTTTAATAATTTTGCCACGATTCCAAAATCGAATTAAAAACGCGCGGAAATTTTCAATATACAGCAAAAAATAATTGCATTTTAATATAAAAAACTTTTGAAAAATGTTGTATGCGGTACTTTTTTTATTATTTTTGTAGCTGATTATTGAAAAGAATGTTTAACAAAACAAAACAAAAATGAAAAAATTATTCCTATTTTTTGCTGCAAGCGCACTGATTATTAGTGCAGTAGCGCAAAAGCCGGTGATTAACAAAACTCCGGTACTGGCAAGAATTGCAAACAACCATTTTCTAGATAATGGTGTAAATGAATCAAATGCTCCACTACTACCTCTCGGTGCAAAAACCGCTTCAGCCGTTTATGTGGGAAATTCTTATAATGCATACAGCATTATGGGTGCTTTTCAAAAACAATTGAGCTACAATGAAACTTTTAATGCGTTAGGCTTCGCCCATAGAGGTGGACTTACCAAATTAGAAGGGGATAAAATATACTTTAACACCTCTTTTGACGGAGGAGCTACATGGGATTCTACAAATCTTGTTTTTGCAAAAAGCCACATTTGGGGACGCTACCCACAGGGAGCATTTTATAATCCTGCAGGAAATACCGACATTAACAACCTATACTCTCTAGTAGTAGGATCTGCCGTTGATAGTGTTGTTGGTACTTGGGGCGCTACTTATATTGGCTGGAAAAAGAAATCCGGTACTCCTAAAAACGTATTGATAAACCATGGCAATACCGACAGATTAGATAATCAATCCTTGCAAGTATGTAACGATGGAAAATTTTATTTCTGCGGTGATGCAAACAAACGCAACAGTAGCGATGATATTATCCAATTTAATTATGAATTAATATCCGGACAAATTGATGCAACTAACGACACTGTTATTAATGTAACAACCACTGTACTTCATCCTCCTTTTGCAAGATTTGGCACGGACACGGTAGACAAAACTACCGGATCATCTGCTGTTGCATTTAACAAAGATGGCTCTGTCGGTTATTATGTTTTTATTGGTGTTCGCGGTGATATTCCAAATCCTGAAAATTATGTTTCAAACCGTCCGATCGTTTACAAAACTACAGACCATGGCGCTAGTTGGAACTTACAACCTGATTTTAGATTCGATTCTATTCCTGTTTTCCAAGAAATTTTCGGAGGTAACGGAGTTTGGCAAGACACAAACTTGGTTCGTCCATACTTTTCAATCGATGATGTTGCAGTAGATGGAAATGACAATTTACATATATTCTCTTATGTATATAACCATTCAACAACAAATACCGACTCAACAAACTACATTTGGACATACGCAAGCATTGAAGGTATCATGTTCGACACCTTCACCACTTCAGACGGATGGGATGCTGCTTATCTTGACATGCAAAACACTAAAGATTTTAGCATTGGAACTACAGCAAATCCAATGTATATCCGAGGCAGGCTTCAAGCTGCTCTTACAAATGACGGAAAGACCATCTTCTACTCATGGGCAGATAGCGATCCAACTCTTGTTGCATCTGACGGTAATGCTAATAAAATTCCCGATTTATACATTGCAAGCAGAAATCTTGATTCCGCAAGTATTGAAGGTAAAATAAATGTAACTGCAGGAACCGCTTTTGAGTATGGTGCAAAATTTCACATGATGGCACCTCAGGTAAAACAAGAAGGCAATAGCTATCGAATTTTTGCTACCGTAACACAACTCGGAAGCACTCCATATAATGACGCAGTGTCTTACTACTTTTTAAAAGATATAATAACTTCTGTAAATATAAATAATATAGACAAGTCTATTGGAAATGTTTCTAATATATATCCCAATCCAAGCAATGGCATTTCATACATTGATTTATCATTAACCAAAAGCAATAATGTTTCGATTAACGTAGTTAACTTAATGGGACAAGTGGTTTCAAGCGAAAACTTAGGAACTAAATCTATGGGAATGCACAAACTTGCAATTGATGCTACCAATTTAACTTCGGGAATCTATTTTGTTACTGTTAAAGCTGGTAACAGCACTTCAACAAGCAAAATGATTGTAAGATAACCGAGAATAAATAAATCATACAAAAAAGAGTCTCTTTACAGAGGCTCTTTTTTTTTACTTATCTTTGCGCAAAACAAATAATTTTATGAAGCATCTTGTCATCATTAGTTTTTGTATAGCAACTTTTATCAGCTCAATATCGGCACAGACCAAACTTTCGGAAGAATTTTCCGAACTGTTTTCGAAATCACTTAAGGTTAGCGATAACATTTCATTTTTTTCAACCTCTTCAAAAGACGGAATTCTATATCTGAATGCCCTCGCTCAGACAAATCAAAAGTTTAACAAAAAGAAGCTGAGTGAGCAGGGCATTATTGTCGGAAGTGTGATTAAACAAATTGCGACCCTCCGAATTCCAATAACTATGATTTCCAAAGATCTGTCTATAGAAGGAATATCTTATCTTTCCCCATCTCATCGTATTGCCCCCATGCTGAACAAAGCACTAAAAGATACCCGAGTTGATAGTGTGCATCAGGGACTAACGCTACCTCATCCGTTTTCGGGCAAAGATGTGCTTATCGGTATTACCGACTGGGGATTTGATTATACCAATCCCATGTTTTACGACACCACCCTATCTCACACCAGAATATATAAAGCTTGGGATCAGTTTAAAACTTCCGGACCGGCACCTTTAGGATACACTTATGGAACCGAATTTTCGGGAGAAAATGAATTATTAGAAGCCCAATGCGATACTTTTAATATTTATGAATGGGCAACTCATGGAAGCCATGTTGCAGGAATCTGTGGTGGCAGCGGATCCGGAACTGTTTATAGGGGCATCGCTTATGATGCCCAATACTTGTTAGCAACATTTTTAGTGGATGAAGCTGCTGTAATTGATGCGTTTAACTGGATGAATACCAATGCCCTGCAAGCCCAGAAGCGACTGGTTATAAACATGAGCTGGGGGCTTTACTGGATGGGCAACCTAGATGGAACATCGCTCATCAGTCAGGCCATTGACGGACTATCCGCACAAGGAGTCGTATTTGTTGCCAGTGCAGGCAACTGCGGAGATGAAACCTACCATATAAAAAAGGCCTTTAGTTCTTCATCCGACACCTTAAAAACCGTAATTGGGTTTAACAATTACGGCTACTACCCCACGATGTGGGGACAATCGGTAACCGCTTGGGGAGAACCCAATCATTCATTTCAATACCGGCTAAAAATATTAAATTCCTCGAATGAAATTGTGGATTCTACCCGAATGTTTGCTAGCAATGAAACCGGATATATCGATACATTAATGGTATTGGGGGCAGATACTATTTTTTACAACATTATGAGTGATTCTGCAAATTATTTAAACCAACGTCCACATGCCCGAATTCGTGTTAAAAACAAAAGCGGCCAATACAAAATCGCATTGTACAGCGTTGCCGATTCCGGCACCGTTCACTATTGGAACGTAATTGAGTTAACCAACGATGTCGGAAACTGGGGCGGCCCTTTTTCAGCTCCAACCAGCGACTATACTGCCGGAGATGCTTTCTATAGCATTGGAGAACCTGCATGTACACAAAGCGTGATTTCGGTTGCCGCCCACAGCTCCGAAGTAATCGTGCCGAATGGCACTGTGTATGGCGGAGCTCGTGCTTCTTTTTCGAGCATAGGTCCTACTTTAGACGGAAGAACAAAACCGGATATATCTGCTCCGGGAGCAAATATCGCATCTTCCATTTCCTCATTTACAAACTCAGATATTGACCAAACAAGTGTAGTTACTACAATTACTTTTAATGGCCGCAGTTACCAGTTTGTCCGTTTTTCGGGCACATCCATGTCGGGACCAATGGTTACGGGAATTGTTGCACTATTATTACAGGTAAATCCACAACTCACACCTGCACAAGTCAAAGAAATCATTCACGAAACAGCTCGCCAAGACGTTAATACAGGAACCATCGGTGATACGGGAAGTGTGTATTGGGGTTGGGGGAAAATCAATGCACTGCATGCAGTAAAACGAGCACTTGAATTGGCAAGCATTGAAAAATTAGGCAGCGGAAACCAGTGTACCCTCTATCCTGTACCGGCATCCGACAAAATATATTGCATATTTGATGACAATTTTAAACCGACTGTAGTTGAAATATTCAACATCAACGGGCAAAAGATTCTCACGCAAACAATTTCTCAGACGGGAACAATTGACGTATCATCACTACAGGGGGTATATATTTTCCACTTTATAGGGAAACAAACCAGTTGCAATAAAAAGGTGATTATTCAGTAAGAAAACCTCGTTTTATGAATATTACGATTTTTGTGCAATAAATTCGCATAAAAATCGTAATTTTGTATTAGAAATAGGGATATATTTTCATCCACGATTTTCACAAATCATAACAAACAAGCAACTATGAAAATTCTGTTTTTATATAGGCCAAAGCCAAAATCATCAAAATACAAGCCTGTGTTCTTCACCCCCGAAGAGGAACAATCGTCTTTAGAAAAAAAGATGAGGAATCATAATGATCAGGAAGCACCTTTACGAGATCGGTTAAGCAAACGATGGGAAGAGGGACGAAAATTCAAATCGGTTTCCCAAAGGACTCTATTAACAGCCATTCTCGTAATTATTGCACTGATTTATATCATATTTTTCTTATAAGCCCTCTGAAAATGTCAGACATCATCCAATTACTGCCCGATCACATTGCCAACCAGATAGCTGCCGGAGAAGTCGTGCAACGCCCAGCTTCGGTAGTAAAAGAGATGCTCGAAAATGCGATTGACGCAGGTGCAACAAAAATTGAACTTATTATTAAAGATGCCGGTAGAACTCTAATTCAGGTCATCGACAACGGTGCCGGGATGAGTGCCACGGATGCCCGAATGAGTTTTGAACGGCATGCAACTTCAAAACTCCGCAAAGCGGAAGACTTATTTGCCATTTGCACGATGGGATTTAGAGGTGAAGCTCTTGCCTCTATTGCTGCGGTTGCACATGTGGAGTTAAAGACAAAGCTCCAAGATGACGAGTTGGGCACTCAAATCATTATTGAAGGCTCTGAGATGAAAGATCAAAGTCCTTGTGCCTGCGCTTCTGGAACTTCTATTGCCGTAAAAAATCTTTTTTTCAATATTCCCGCCCGCCGGAATTTTCTTAAATCCGACAGTGTAGAATACAACCACATTCTTGAAGAATTTAACAGAATCGCACTAATTCATCCCGAGGTGGCTTTTACCATCTATAACAACGGGAAACAATCTGTTTTACTTCCACCATCGGCTTACAAACTTCGAATCATAGCCTTATTTGGAAATTCTTTCCAATCCAAGTTGGTTGCCATTGAAGAAAACACTCAAAGCATTCACATATCAGGATATATCGTTACTCCAAACGGTGCTCGCAGAACCCGTGGTGATCAATATTTCTTTGTCAACAAGCGGTTTATCAAACATCCGTACTTGCATCATGCTGTAGATAAAGCATTTACGGAGCTTATTCCGCAAGGATACTTTCCTGGCTATTTTATTTCCATTGAGGTTGATCCTAAAACTATCGATATCAACATTCACCCTACAAAAACCGAGATAAAATTTACCGATGAGAAGTTGATTTACGGGTTCTTAAATTCTTGTATTCGTAAAACATTAGGAATAAATAGCCTTACTCCAACCCTTGACTTCAATCAGGAACAATACTTTAATGTGGACCAAATGCCTAAAGACTACATTCCCAAAGCACCCACATTAAATCTAAATCCAAATTACAATCCTTTTTCAAATCCTAAGCCGGACAAACCCGAATACAGACACAACAGCGATCCGATGAGAATTGATTTTAATCCGGATTTTTTGCCTGACGCAAGCATGAATGGGGATTCACAAATTTTGCCACCAACGGAAATATCCATTCAATCATCGCTCAACATCACTGCCGACTCCGAAAAATATTTTGATGCCTCCATATTTCAATTAAACAAAACATACATTGTAACGAAGCTAAAAACATCAATTTTAGTCATAGACCAACAGGCTGCACACGAACGCATATTGTTTGAGAAATATCTCCTTCGATTTGAAAATTCAACCACCATAATTCAGCAGACTTTATTTCCTCAAACACTTAACTATAGCGCATCCGAAGCGGAACTGATTAAAGAAATGAACACCGAATTATTTCGTCTTGGATTTGACATTCAAGAGTTTGGCAATAATACTTTTATTGTAAACGGCACACCGGCAGATATTGAAGACGGAGAAGTTAAAAATATAATTGACGGAATTTTAGAAAATTTCAAAAACAATTTAATCACTCAACGGTTAGATAAAGATGTAAATGTAGCACTTTCGCTGGCAAAAAGCACATCAATAAAGCAGGGACAATCATTGACGGAAATTGAAATGCAAAATATTATCGATGAACTTTATGCATGTCAGATATCTGACACATCGCCTACAGGGAAAAAAATAACTGTTGCGATAACCGAAGATCAGTTAAAAAGATTATTTAATTCATAAACTATGCAACAATATTCACCAACAGGATTTAGAGTTTTACCTCCGGTCGTTAAAAACCTCATCATCATCAATGGATTGATGTTTTTAGCTACTCTTGCCTTAAGAAATAGTCTGGGTATAGATCTGAACGACATACTTGGGTTAAAATACTTTAGATCAACAGCTTTCGAACCTTATCAGTTAATAACATACATGTTTATGCACGGAGGTGTGGAGCATATATTTTTCAACATGTTTGCCTTATGGATGTTTGGGTCTGTAATTGAGAATTATTGGGGGCCAAAACGATTTCTGATTTTCTATTTTGTAACGGGTGTTGGTGCCGCTTTAATGCAAATGGGTGTAAACTATATACAGATTTCACATTTGCAAGCAATGATGTCTCAAGAACAAATCAGTTTAGTCTTGAGCGAAGGAGCTAAAGCGATTTCAGAACATAAGAATTTTATCGATAGCTCTATGGGGGAACTGAATGCACTTTATAACAGCTCTACGGTTGGAGCTTCCGGAGCAATTTTCGGACTTTTGCTGGCTTTTGGCATGTTATTTCCAAATTCAATGATTTATATGTATTTTCTATTCCCTATTAAGGCAAAATGGTTTGTAATCGGATATGGCCTGCTGGAGCTTTATTCCGGCTTTTCCAGCTCCTCGGACGGTATTGCCCATTTTGCCCACTTAGGCGGGATGCTGTTTGGAATTGTGCTCATTCTATATTGGAAACACAAAGATAAAAATCGATTCTTTCAACAATTTTAAGTAATTGATACATGTTGTCATATCAGGCTAAATATCAAATCAATGCCTTTATCAAACGCAACTATATACTGGCACGTTTAATTGTTGCCGTTATTGTAATATCATTAGTATTTTGGGTTATTGCATTGTTTAATTACTACACCGATGATTCGACCGGTTCGTATTTTGAAAACCTGATGGCATTATTAGCCTATTTGATAGCTCCCGTAACTTTAAGCATTTTTTTACGACAGCTTTTGGACTTTAATTACTTCATTTTTTACTTATACCTCTTTATTTCAATTATTTACCGATTCCATTCTGTTGTTAATTTCAGGAGAGTTGTTTCTCCGGTACTTCTCGAGTAAAAAAATGGGATGGTGCATCGTCTGGTGCCATCTAACCGCTTTTGTTTTTTTTATTTTACCCACCTCAATTTTTCCACAGCTCGATATTTCTTTACTCAGGGGCGATAATATCGGGCTATCGGGAGCCGCTTACGGCTTACTATTTGCCGCTATGGCTTATAAACCCCAATATCCCGTTCCTATCTTCAAATATCGGGTCTCACTGCAAACAATAGCAATTATTCTTTTGGTATTAAATATTGCAATGCTGAATAAGTTTAATTTTCTATCAATATCCTCGCATGTCGGAGGTGCCTTATGCGGATATTTGTTCGGCTTGGGATATGCAAAACATCGATTCCCAATTTTTGGCAAAAGAAAAATGTCTTACAATTACGGAAGTAATGCCAAAAGACCAATGACAGACGACCAATACAATGCAAAGCGAGTAGAAGAGGAACATAAAATAAATGAAATTCTTGACAAAATATCAAAAAGCGGATACAATAATTTATCTGCCGAAGAGAAAGAATTTTTATTCAAATTCAAGCGTAAATAATTAATTATCTTACAGAAAATGGATAGCCAAACTCAAAAGTTGCATAAAGACACCCTCTTTACCCGATTATTGTTGGGATTAAATTCATTGGCGCTAATACTTTTAGTTTGTTCTTATCTGTCGATGTATATTAACCCGAATTCCTTTTGGATACTGGCATTTTGCGGAATCGCCTACCCCTACATTTTCCTTGGAAACATTATTTTTATCCTGCTTTGGGTTATTATTCGTCCAAAATACGCACTCTATTCCGCATTTTTTATCATTATCGGCTATAACCATTTTTTTTCACTTTATCAATTTACGGGGAAGTCGAAACCGAACGACAGTATATCAACATTTAAAGTAATGTCGTATAATGTCCGCTTATTCGACTTATACAATTACAATAAAGACTGGTCATTCAATTTTGAAGGCAGAAATCAGATATTCAAGTTTATACGCAACGAAAGTCCCGATATCGCATGCTTTCAAGAGTACTTTTACGATTCTTCCAATAAGTTTTGCACAACCGATTCTTTGACATCAATCTTAAAAACAAAATATTTATACACTTATTTTCCACAAACGCTTAAAGAAACCGACCACTATGGAATCGCAATATTTAGCCGATATCCGATTATTGGCTCGGGAGCCATTGTTTTTGAAAACAAAACCAATAATACGGCTATTTATATCGACATAAAAAAGGACAATGAAATATTCAGAATATATAATGCTCATTTGCAATCGATTAAATTCGGAAAAGAAGATTATGTGTTCGCAGACGATTCTCCCAAAAACAAAGCGAAATCAAACAATTTAAACAAAGCTTCTCAAAAGATCATCTCAAAATTAAAGCAAGCCTATTTGCTAAGAGCTGGGCAAGCTTTGCAGTTGGAAAAGCACATTTCGGAATCCCCGTATCCGGTGATTTTATGCGGCGATTTTAACGACACCCCAACATCGTTTACCTATCATACTCTATCAAAAAAACTTACAGATAGCTTTGTTGAAAGCGGAAAAGGCATTGGCAGAAGTTATGCCGGTAAAATGCCTTCATTCAGGATCGACTATATTTTTCACGACAATCATTTTGAAGGATATGATTTCATCACTCATCAAGAGATTAATGCTTCCGATCACTACCCTGTTACCGTCTTAATGCACAAAAAAAAATAACATCGGCATGAATTTTCAACTTAATTCTAATTTCAATCCTTCGGGGGACCAACCCGAAGCTATACAACAGCTTACCGATGGGTTAAACCGAAATGAAGCTTCGCAGACATTGCTCGGTGTTACAGGCTCGGGTAAAACATTTACCATTGCCAACGTATTGGCCAATACAAATCGCCCTGCACTAATCCTGAGTCACAATAAGACCCTTGCAGCACAACTTTACAACGAATTCAAACAATTCTTTCCAAATAATGCCGTCGAATATTTTGTCTCTTATTACGACTACTATCAGCCTGAAGCGTTTATTCCTGCAACCAACACCTACATTGAAAAAGATCTGAATATCAACGAGGAAATTGAAAAATTGCGACTGAGTGCTACCACCTCGTTATTATCCGGTCGAAGAGATGTCATTATCGTTTCTTCGGTTTCATGCATCTATGGAATCGGGAATCCTGATGATTTCAGAGTGAATGTAATTCAAATAGCTGTAAAGCAACATTACCCGCAAAATCATTTTCTGTTGAATTTGGTAAATTCGCTTTACTCAAGGACGGAAGGCGATTTTAAACGGGGAAATTTCAGAGTAAAAGGTGATACTGTAGATGTTTTTCCGGCGTATGCCGATATTGCTTACCGAATTATTTACTGGAATGATGAAATTGAATCCATCCACTCTATTGAACCTACTAGCGGAGGTATAATACAAGCGGAAGAAGCCTTAAACATCTATCCGGCAAGCATATTTGTGACTTCAAAAGACACGGTAAACAGAGCAATTGAGAACATCCAACTCGACCTGCAGATACAAATCGCCTACCTTAAGGATCTGGGCAAACATTTGGAGGCAAAACGTCTTGAAGACCGGGTAATATATGATGTAGAAATGATTAAAGAATTAGGCTACTGCTCCGGTATTGAGAATTATTCCCGCTACTTCGACGGTAGAAATCCTGGGGTTCGCCCCTTCTGCCTCATCGATTTTTTCCCCGATGATTTTGTTACAATTATTGATGAAAGCCACGTAACTATTCCTCAAATACGCGCCATGTATGGCGGCGACAGATCCCGAAAAATAAACCTTGTGGACTACGGATTTCGCCTTCCGGCGGCACTGGATAACCGGCCGTTAACTTTTGAAGAATTCGAATTGCTCACTCCGTCAACTATATATGTAAGTGCCACTCCTACCGATTACGAGTTAAATAAATGCGATGGTGTTGTTGTGGAGCAAGTAGTTCGTCCTACCGGACTTCTCGATCCTGTTATTGAAGTTCGCCCTTGTACCAATCAGGTTGATGATTTGCTGGATGAAATTGAAAAAACCGTAACAAAAGGCGAACGAGTCTTAGTTACAACTCTTACTAAACGAATGGCGGAAGAGCTTACCAAATACCTTTATAGACTTGATGTGAATACCAAATATATACATTCGGACGTGGACACATTGGAACGAGTGGAAATTTTAAATGATCTGCGTTCCGGGACTATTGATGTAATTGTCGGCGTAAACCTGCTTCGCGAAGGACTTGACTTGCCTGAAGTTTCATTGGTCGCAATACTGGATGCCGACAAAGAAGGTTTTTTGCGTTCTGCCCGCTCGCTCACACAAACTGCAGGACGGGCAGCACGTAATGTGGAAGGCAGAGTGATCTTTTATGCCGACAAAATCACTCAATCGATGCAACTGACTATGGATGAAACTTCGCGAAGAAGAGAAAAACAAATTGCCTACAATACAAAAAACGGCATTACCCCCACTACCATTGTCAAAGAGATCGGTACTCAATTCGGACACGAAACTCATTCCAAACGTTCTCAATACGACCAACCCGGGGATGTACAACAAATTGCAGCAGAAGAATCGCAAGTAAAATACAAATCGAAAGAACATCTTAAAAAAGACTTGAGCAAACTTCGCAAGTCAATGGATAAAGCAGTGAAAGAGCTCGACTTTATGGAAGCTGCTAAAATTCGGGATCTAATGGCGGAAATTCAGAAAAAAATTAACGAGTAATAGCTATTCCAATATGCTAAGGGCTCGTGTTTGCAACACTTGTTATACCTGACTTTCTAGTGCCTCTATGCATGCTTAATTTAACACACACCTGTCAAAAATAAAGACCCTACCTAAAGGTTTAAAGTTTAGTACAACAAATTGCTGAGCTGTAAAATGAAGATTCTAAGATAGCCCTAGAACACCCAGTTCATTCCGAAACTAGGCATAAATGGCAATTGGTTTACCCTGCTTTTGGTTATTCTATCGAAGTAAAAAATATTTTCCCGATTGTAAACATTCGTAGCACCGATATTGATTTCAAGAATATTTTTTTCGGTAAAATTATATTTATATTTCAAGTTGAGATCGAGCCTGTGAAAATCGGGCAACCGCCCCCCGTTTGTTTCTTCGTATAATGTACCGACCGTTTCATTTTGCTGTAAATAGTCATCCCCGATGTTATTGCTGAAAGTAAGATTGGGATAACTTCCCATTGTACGGGAAAAAGCGAATCCTGAACCATAATTCCAACGCAAATCGATCTGCCACTGATCGAGGCCGCCAAAGACATACGAAACCATAACATTGACATTATGCCGCCTATCATAATGAGTGGCATATTCTACAATACCATCATCACGAGTAACCCATCCCAACGAATATACAAACCACAAATACACTTTTTTTAGTTCATACTTTGCAGAAACATCGGCTCCTTTAGCCAATCCGCTCTCCCACACATAATCTTCGCGAAGGTATGCCGGCTGTGATTCATGAGCCTCATCGTCATTATAAATTTTACGATGGTTTAACTCCGTAATTTGTGAAAAGTTTTTAACATAGGCCTCAAAATTCAGCGTGAGTCTTTTAATTGCATCCCACTCCACTCCCAAAACCAGATGTTGAGCCTGCTGAATTTTAGATTTAATGGTTGTTCCATCAAAACGTTCATCGGGTAACTCCTCATTTCCAGAAAGAAACCCATAAAACAGGTTAACGACATCTCGTTCGGATGAAGCACTGATCAAGTTCTGAGAATAAATACCCGAAGCCAGCTTGAGTCGAAGTTTGTCCGTGACGTTATATTTCATGGCAAGACGAGGCTCCGGTGAAATAACACCAAGTGAAGAATAAAAATGAAGTCTAAAACTGGGTTCAAAAATAAACTTATTAAAGATACCTTTATATTTCACAAAGCCACCCATTTCCGTGGTATTTTCCTGCTGACTGATATTCAAATTTGAGCTATTTGTAAAATCATAATTCGTGGTAAAACCCAACATTTCAACGCCATAACGAATCGAGTTCTTTCCCAAAATATAATTGAATCCCAACCCGATATTAAATCCGTTGATATCGCTGCTGCGAGGCTTTTGATCCTCACTTTCAAGAATGATTTTGTATTTAGAATAGGCCACAGAACCATCCATAATTACCGGTGATGAACCCGGTATTAATGTAAAATTCATTCCACCACCACTTGATGCCCACTTAAAATCAGCAACATTTTTATATGTAACATTATCGTTAAAGTTAAATCCGAAGAAATTAATTCTGCTCCCATTCGACCCACTTACCGTAATTTTTCCATAAAGATCGCGATAATCGAAAGGCAAGCCATTGGTGTCAATATATCGATACAATAACTTTGAACTCTCAGACAAGTATGAATTTTTTACAGACAGAATGTAAGAAATACTCGACCCCGTGGAATCGGTAAACTTTTTAAAAGGTCCTTCTAATAGAAGCTTGGCTCCAAACGTATTAACATCTATTTTCCCTGCAAGTCTTTTTTTATTTCCTTCTCGAGTTCTCACGTCCATTACCGAGGAGACTCTTCCTCCATATTCAGCGCCAAATCCACCGGAATAGACATCTGCAGACTTCATAATATCCGTGTCAAATACTGAAAATAGTCCAATAGAATGAAATGGATTGTAAATAACCATACCGTCCAAAAGTACTTTATTTTGTAATGGGCGATCCGCCTCTAATATAGAGTTGCCCCCCCTGATCGCCAGTAAATACAACCCCTGGAAGCACCTGCAGATACTGTGCTAAGTCCGGCGTTCCCCCAATTGTAGGCATTTGCTTAATCTGTTTCGGGGTAACATAAGCAACCGAAGTGCGGGTTTCCGTGACCGCTTTTTCTCGTTCAGCAGTAAGACTGAATTGTTCCAAAGTATAAGAGGCTTTTACCAATGCTAACTTACGCGTAAGAATTTCACCGGCCTTAACCGTTACACGAAGTACTAGCGAATCATACCCCATCGATTTAATCATTAACGTGTATGATCCGGGAGGAATTTTATTGATCAAAAAATTACCATTTCCATCGGTAGTACTACCAAGTGTGGTCCCTTTTAAAAAAACATTCGTAAATGGAACTGCTTCTCCACTCTCTTTTTCATATACAAATCCCTTAATCATGGCGTTTTGAGCCGATATCCCATTGAAAAAACCACTCAGGCCAAGTACAACACAAGTAAGTATCAATAATTTTCTCATATTAATTTGCTTCCCATATTATTAATTGTCAAATGTATTAAAAAATTCGGGTTATACACATTTTTAGTCGAAAAAAGTTACAGTTATCGACGAATAATAATAAAACGACTATAAATTGTGCAATTTTTTGGATAGAATAAACCGAAAAAAGGACAAGCAAATATTAAAGCGGCTTAGAAAACGAAGTAAATAGGCTCGGGAAACTGCCTCACACAATTATTTTGTTTTTCTATACACGCTACATTACATACGCCACTTTAATCATCATCTCCAGAAGAAGTTGATCTTTTGCAACATTTGCAGCGTTTACCCCCTTCGATTTCAAATCAAACTCACGAAGGATATCAAATATTTTCAGAACTTTTTGCATGGAATAATTTTGGGCTGCTGCCGCAACATCTCTTTGAAAGAACCCAAACAAACTCTTTAACACCATCTCCGTTTTTACCTCCGTAGTATGGTAAATCATCACCTTATTAAAAAATGAAAACAACATAGGGATGACTTTTTCAGGAGGATTTTCTTTTAAATTTTGACCGAAATAATCAATAATTTTAAAGGTGGTATCATGTTTTTTGTAAGCAATAGACTTGTAGAGTTCAAGCATGTTGTAGTCTTTGCTTATTCCAATATTTTTTTCAATAATTTCGGGAGTAATCTCATCTCCTTTAGGCGTTAAAACATATAACTTATTGAGTTCATTTGCAATCCGCGAGAGATTATTTCCAATAAATTCCGACAACATCATAGAAGCTTTATCTCCTATTCTATAGCCCTCTTCTTTCACAAAAGCATTCACCCAGGTGGGCACCTGATTGTCATAAACCCTTGGTGATTCATAGAGTACACCGACCGATTGCACTGCTTTCATATATTTTCTCCGTGAATCGAGTTTTTTATACTTAAAACAAAGCACTAATATGGTACTTTTCTGAGGATTTTCGAGATATTCGGGAAGTGTTTCAAAAAAACCATCCAGATCACTCATGTTTTGAGCCTCTTTCACAATGATTACCTGATAATTAGCCATCATCGGAAATCCTTTTGCCATCGCAATCAGTTCCTGATGTTTTACATCACGACCATAGAAAACGGTTTGATTAAAATCACGCTCACTCGCTTCCAATGCATGATCTTCGATGTAATCGGATATTAAGTCTATAAAATAAGGTTCTTCGCCATGAAGAACATATATCGGACTGAAAATTTTCTTTTTAGCTTGCTGAATAATCTCTTTATAATCCATAAAAATGATGACTTTTTATATATCAAATCGAAGATGTTTAACCGTAAGGCCTCCATTAATAAGCTGCTTCAGCGAATCAATTCCTATTTTCAAATGATCTTCAACATACTTTTCCGTAACCATGATATCACTCTTTTCTGTTTTAATCCCATCCGAGATCATAGGCTGATCAGACACCAAAAGCAAAGCACCGGTAGGTATTTGATTGGCAAACCCAGTAATAAATAGTGTTGCTGTTTCCATATCAATAGCCATTGCCCTAATTTTTCTAAGATAGTTCTTAAACTCTTCATCATGCTCCCAAACTCTTCGATTGGTAGTATATACAGTGCCTGTCCAATAATCAAGAGCATGGTCGCGAATGGTCGTCGAAATCGCCTTTTGCAAGCTAAAAGCAGGTAATGCCGGCACTTCTGAAGGGAAATAGTCATTTGAGGTTCCCTCCCCACGAATTGCAGCAATCGGCAAAATCAAATCTCCCAGGTTATTCTTCATCTTTAATCCGCCGCATTTGCCAAGAAATAAAACCGCTTTAGGCGCAATTGCCGATAACAAATCCATAATAGTAGCAGCATTAGCGCTACCCATCGAAAAATCAATAATCGTAATATTATCGCATGTCGCCGATGGCATTGCCTTGTTTTCGCCATGAATGGGAACATTATTCCATTTTGCAAAAAGATCGATGTAATGCTTAAAATTTGTCAGAATAATATATTGCCCAAATTCTTCTGCACTTGTTCCGGTGTATCTTGGAAGCCAATTACTTACAATTTCTTTTTTGTAGTCATAAAAAAAATATTAAATTCTATAAAAAGTTTTTTACAAGAATCTATAATTCCAAAAAACTATTTTACAAAAATAGTGTTTTTTACACGAACTCAGCCACATTTTTCAGCATTTTACTTTTCCTGAGTTCATCTATGTGATACGAAATCGATTATTTGTACTATTTTTGTATAATGGAAAAGCTTAATTTACCTTCAGTAAACTTTACTTGCAGAATTAATGCCGATTTAAAAACAGAAATTTTCGATCCGTTCCGAAAAAAATATGTTTTACTTACACCTGAAGAATGGGTTCGTCAGCATTTTGCCCATTTTATGGTCCAAACACTTTTAGTTCCAGCCTCGCTGATGGCTTTGGAAAAAAAAATAATAATGAATGGACTTAGTCGAAGATTCGACATTGTAGTTTACTCTAAAGAAGTTACACCGCTTCTCATTGTTGAATGCAAAGCAGCATCTGTTCCTATATCACAAGCGGTCTTCGATCAAGCCGCACGCTATAATTCAGTGCTTAAAGCGCCCTATTTGGTGGTAACTAACGGATTGATTCATCATGCGTGCAAAATTGATTTTATAAAAGCCAACATTGAATATCTAAATTCACTACCTTTATATTCGAAAATGATTTAATATCCCTAATTAATAACAATATATGAAAAAAATATTCGCCTATTTAATATTTATATTTGCCACCCTCTGCACATCCGGACAGAATTCTAACCCCCAAAGTATTGTGTTTAAAGTTAAATCCGAGTACCGGACGTTCTGCAACATCGATAAAATTTCCATTCCTGAATTTCAATATTTTACTGAAGCTTATCAACTAATCAACATTCGCAAAGTTTTCCCTCATGTCAGCCGTCCGACAACTTTGACAAATAAATTCGGCAATACTTTAGTCGATTTAAGTCTAATTTATCGTGCCGATATTAACAAACCATCACCAAACACGTTGCAAATATGCAGAACACTTAAAAACAGTGGATGGTTTGAATATGTGGAACAAAAAAACACCCATCAACTGATGTTCTTACCCAACGATCCCGGTATTATGAATCAATATTATCTGGCAAGTATTCATGCTTATGACGGATGGGATATATCTAAAGGCGATAGCACCATAGTTGTAGGGATATCGGACACCGGCTTTGATTTTACACATAACGATTTGCTCGGATCCGTTGCCTATAATGCAAGCGATCCCATTGACAACATCGACAACGACAACGATGGCTATATTGACAACTACCGTGGTTGGGATTTAGGGATGGACGACAATAACCCGCAAATAGCAACAACCGCCGACCATGGTCTGTTCGTTTCAGGAATTGTCGGTGCTCGTACCAACAACGGAGTGGGAATATCCGGTGTGGGATGCAACATTAAGATATTACCTATAAAAACCACCAATGCCGATAATTTCATTACTCATGGATACGAATCCATTGTGTATGCTGCCACACATGGATGTAGTGTTATTAATTGCTCTTGGGGCGGACAAATAACAGATGGACAATTTGGAGAAGATGTTGTTAATTATGCAACATACAATTGCAACGCATTAATGGTGGCAGCTTGTGGAAACAGCAACAACAATCTTCCTCTCTGGCCTGCTTCATATCGTAATGTAATGAGTGTGAGTGCCACCGATATTAACGACATGAAAGCAAATTTCTCGTCGTATGGATGGAATGTCGATATTTCGGCACCGGGAGATGCTATTTATTCGACAAAACCAAACAACGCATACAGCTATTCCGGGGGCACATCCTTTTCTGCTCCTATGGTTTCTGCTTGTGCTGCTATTGTAAAATCATATTTCACCAATTTATCTGCATTACAAATAGCCGAGCGATTAAAAGTTACGGCTGACAACATTGACGCACTTAATGCTACTTATGCCGGAATGCTTGGAAATGGGAGACTTAATCTGTTCAGAGCTCTTACCGACATTGATATGCCTTCGATTAAATACGACTCTCCTCAATTCTCCAATAACCGGCCAACAGTTGGCGACACTGTGAGCTTTAATGCAAATTTTACGAACTTTCTCAATCCTACCGAACATCTTAAAATTTCTTTTTCATTAGTGCAAGGGAATGCTACCGTGATTGATTCTATAATATCCGTGGCACCTCTGTTAACATTTCAATCCTATAACAACAACGACCAACCGTTAAAATTTGTAGTAAGCAGCAATGCCCCAAATAGCGAATTGGTTTTTAAGCTTACCTATACCGATACCAACTATGTAGGTTACGAATATGTGCAGCTATATGTGTCACAAAATTATCTGAATGTAGATACAAACAATATTACAACTACTTTTACAGGAAATAGTCGACTGGGATTTGCCGATAATTACTACCATCAGGGCAATGGATTCAAGTACATGCAAACCAATCAACTGTTTTATATGGGCGGATTAATAATCGGGAAAAACACCGAAAACGTATCCGATAATATCTACGGAGAATCAAGCTTCGACAATGATTTTGAAAACATATCCAATCCGGTTAAAGTTGCTTCATCGACTATTGCCGATTATGAAGCCGTTACACAGTATAATGATAATGGGGCTGCAAGTAACAAAATGAATTTGGAAATTACACACCACATCTATGCTTGGAACCAACCCGAATGTAATGACTTTGTAATTCACTCGTTCACGGTTAAAAATGCTGGAACAACACCGCAAACAGGGCTTTATATCGGGATGTACGCAGATTGGGATATCTATATAAGCGCTTACAACAAAGCCAAATATGAACCAAGTTCCAAAATGATATATGCGTGGAGTCCATTAGGCGGAAAATATGGCGGAATTTCAGCATTATCGCCATTAGCTGTAAACAAATATGCATTTGATAATGATGGAGATGCTCTCAGTTTAAAAATCTCCGATGGATTTAGCGGAATTGAAAAATTTACAGCACTAACTTCAAATCGAGATTCAGCAGGATATAGCGGAAATGGAAACGATATTTCAACATTATTAAGTTATCCTCAAATTGATCTTCTTTCCGGTGACTCAATCACCTTAAATTTTGCACTTGTTCGCAGGAAATACACCTCAAGACCTTAGTAATGCAACAACTGCAGCATTAGCAAAAATAAACGCCAACCCAAACCAAATCACCTCCAATTCTAACTACTTGCCTTCTATTCTTGTATATCCCAACCCTGTGTCCAAGAACCTCTTCATTGATTCGCCGGAACCAATCATAGAGTTAGAGCTCACCAATTTAATGGGAAAAAGAATAGTTTTATCCCAATATTCTATTGGATCGAAAAACAGCCTTTGTGCCGATATCTCGAATTATCCTACCGGATTATACATTCTTAAAATTATGACTTCAACCGGTGAATATGCAAGGAAAATAATCATTAACCACTAAAAACATTTAATATGATCATCCCTGAATTTGAAATTCCCGACTTTTTAGCCAATTTCATTCTCGTAACAATCTTTTCTTTAATTATCGGATTATCTCAACGACGATTACAAGAATCGCATGAGGCTATTCTCTCATTTGGCACCGATCGTACTTTTACTTTTATTGGCATGCTAGGCTACATTTTATACATTATACGGCCTGCCGACCAGCTACTTTTCATCATCGGATTTATAGTCATTTCTCTCTTTTTGATGCTCTTCTACTTTTACAAAATGTATCAGACCAAAAATTATGGTCTTACCTCTATTGCAATCGCTTTAATAACATATAGTCTAGGCCCCTTGGTAATCACACAACCTTTTTGGTTTTTCCTGCTTATTGTTTCGATCGTATTAATTTTTACTGAACTGAAAGAATCATTTATGACTGTTTCTAAACGGTTCAACAAAGACGAATTCTTAACTTTAGCAAAGTTTTTTGTAATGGCTGGAGTTATTTTGCCCATTGTCCCCAACACTCCGATTGTATCATACCTAAGTTTAACGCCATACCAAATATGGATGGCCGTTGTCGTTATTTCATCAATCTCTTATATCAGCTATTTACTTAAAAAGTTCGTGTTTCCAAAATCAGGAGTTATGCTCACCGGTATTTTAGGAGGATTATACAGCAGTACAGCCACAACCTTTATTTTAGCTCGAAAAATGAAAGAGGCTAATGGAAATACACATCAATATGTAGCGGCTATTATTATGGCTACAGCAATGATGTACTTGAGGATACTGATTCTTATCCTCATTTTCAACCAAGCCCTATTTCAAACAATCTGGATGTGGTTTATCCTAATGCTGGCGCTTTCTATAATCTTAAGTATTGCCATAAGGTATAAATACAAAGCACCTGCCGTTATGGATCAATCACTTGGAGAAGAAAAAAACCCGTTGGAGTTTAAAATTGCCATTCTGTTTACGATATTGTTTGTTGCCTTTACTTTTATCACCCATTTTACAATAGAATATATGGGTTCTCAAGGGCTGCAAGTATTATCTTATATTGTTGGGGTTACCGATATTGATCCGTTCTTGCTCAACTTATTTCAAGGACACTATCAAGTTTCCATCTCCCTAATTGGAGCAGCAACCTTTCAAGCAATCATCAGCAATAATATTTTAAAAGCAATCTATGCGCTTTGGTTATCGGGAAATAAAGATAGATTATTAATTATCGGAGCTTTTGCAATAATAATTATCACAAATGCCCTGCTCATATTTTTCATCTAAATCGTTTGCTTATCTTATCAACGTAAAAGCACCTTTTTTTACAAGTACTTTTGATTTTATACTAGATAATTCTCCCCATATCTGATAAACATAAGTGCCTGTTGGTGTTTTTTCATTATTATAATAGCCATCCCAGCCCACGAGCCAATCATTGGTTCGGAAGATAACTTCCCCCCAACGATCGAAAATAATCATTTCATATTGAGGAAGTTCTACCCCCTCGGGCTTAAAAACTTCATTAAATCCCGATTTATCAGGAGAAAAAGCATTGGGCATCCACCAGTTACAAAAGCCCGGATCAACGACAATTGTATCCGAATAACTGCACACCCCACTTACCGATTCAAGAATGTAAGTATTCGGTTCATCTATTTGTATTCTGCTCGTTCTATACCCATTCGACCACAAATAGGTCTCATCAACGTTGGGATCTATTCCAATGTAAAATGGATGTTGTTCGCACACAACGGTATCATTTCCAAGTGTAAAAAAAGGAATATGATCAACTTTCACATTGACCGTCTGTGTGGCCGTTCCACAAATATTAGTAACGGAAGCTTCGTATTGTGTGGTTTGCGCAGGAGTTACAATCGGTGATTCTCCGACTAAATTAGCCCATACAACGGGTCCTGCACCCGAACCGTAAAGTTGCACGCTTCCGCCCTCGCATATCGTAGTATCGGGGCGTACCGATATATCGACAAACGACTTTGTTACTTTAATTGAATCCGTGGCACTAAAGTTACACGCATCGGTAACCGTAAATATGTATATTGAAACACTATCTGCCGGCAGTAAAGTCTGAGTTAAAGCACTAACTCCGTTACTCCACAGATATTGATTGGGGGGCATGCCTCCTGTTGTTGTGGCCAAAATTGTAGCGCTATCAGCCGAACACACCAACGTATCTCCTGTAACCTGTAATAAAAGAGAATCCCTATTGATTATGTTTATAGACACTGTATCAAAATCATCATAACAGCGTGAAGATTTCACGACAAAAAGGATTGTTTCTGTCGGTTCGCTAATATTATCTTGTAATGGATGAATATTGACAGCTATTGAATCCTGCCCCACAGGAAACACCAAATAATCAAGGTTATACGGATTTAGTGTATAATCCGAATTCAATGTTGCCGACCCCGAAGTATAATAATCAAGCCAAAATTCACTTTGCGGCACAAACGGTAACTTTACTGAAACAAAAGCATCGCTACACCCTTCTATTGCATCTCCAGGACTAATTTCCGTTTGGAAACCAGGGGTAACTGTCACCCTCGGACTAGTAAAGCTATTCGCTTCTAAAAACACCCCCGAATCATAAACATTGTCGGAAACATCTCCTATCGCCAATTTAATATGGTATTGGGTGCAAGGGACCACTAATGCCCATGCTGTGAGAATTACAGTCCTTCCATTATAAGCCATGATTGAACTCGAAGAATTATCAACAAAAAAGCTGGTATTATTGGTATGATTAACATTATTAATTGTAACCGGAATATTGGTTCCGGGCAATAAAGCTATATTTTTATTGGCATAATTTCCTCCACTAGGGTTCACCCCTGAAATAAAAAAGCCAAAAACATCATTAAAACTAGATGTTTCAAAATCCGGATATTCTTCGCTGCCAAAAATATATCGAAACCTTATTGTATCTGATTCCGGAATAAAATCGAACTCCAATACAGATGCATCATTAACATCATAACTTACCAAAGCAGCCAATTGGGGATCGGATCCCTCATCATTATCCGTGCTTGCAAAGGAACTAGCTGGCCCACTGGCTTCGGCAGCTTCGCCCGTAGATAGAATTATTCCACTCGAAAACGGAAAAGATGTACTGTTTGAAACAAATTTTCCAATAGCAACAGTTGCTCCATGATATTGAATATTTGTAGCCGTAACACCAGTTCCTATCAATACATTTTGAACAGCATTCGCCGGAGTGATCGAAGTTACAGTTATTTGGGCATAAATAGTTCTGTTACTTATTATTGCAATACAACTAAGCACCACAAAATAACGGAATAATATCAATTTTTTCATTTTATTCTGCTTTTTTATTTCGACAACTCTTTCTTCACACCAATACTAGACAGTAAAAACAGAATAAAAGTTGCTTAAAAATTCATAGAGCTATTGTAAAAATCGATTTAGATTTATGTTTTAGTTAATCACATACAACAAAAAAACGACAACTTTGTCGTTTTTTTGTTGCTTAATAATCCTGAAAGCAAAATCACTTGATTTTAAATTGAAATGGAATCGTAAATATTTGACGGGCCGGTTTTCCATGATCTGAAGCCGGTTTCCATTTTGGCATCATTTTCACGACCCTTAACGCTTCATTATCTAAATTATACGAAAGCGACCGGGCAATTCCGACATTCGAAACGGCACCGTTTTTTTCGACCACAAAGCTGACATAAAGCGTTCCTTCCATCCCGATTTGACGTTCTTCTTCGGGATAAGTAATTTTTTCAGCAATAAATTGTTTCATTGCGCTAACCCCTCCTGGGAACTCCGCATCGAAGTCCACCACAATTAGGGCTGAATCCGTAACATCTATCGCTCCTTTTTCTTCAGAATCAATAATTGGAGCATACATTGGATCGGGGTCGGGCTCAGGATCAAAAGTACCTGTCAAATCTATGGTTTCGTTGCCATCTTTCGTAAAAAGGAAAGTAGCCGTTGAAAGTGGTGTAATTTGTGGTTTTGCAGGTGGATCGGGTTTAGTGATGGGAATACTTGCAAGATCTTGGTTTCCGTATCCACCCGAATAATCTATTACTTTTTGTTCCGCTTCGGTTTGCTTCCATTCAAAAGCAAATAATACAGAAGACATTGCCAGCACTAAGCCCAATTTAAAAAACATTGGTTTGCGGTGCTCTAAGTCAGCTTTTTTTGATTTTTTCGGTTTCATGACACATCGTTTTTAAGGTTTATAATAGTTTACTTAAAAAAATGTAATCATGCTTCATCTGTTGGATTTAGTTCGACTTTTATGTAAGACCGTTTTAAACTTAACGAAACTTTTAAAGATAAATTGCTTAAAAAAATTAAAAAACATAAACATTGAACTACTCTCAGAACAAATACAACTATTCATTATTCATAAAACCCTGTTTTTTAAGCACTTTAAGCCATATTTTCGAAAAATGAAGATTATCGTTTTTTGTATATCGTTTTTCAGTAAATATCTGAGCAAGATTTTCTGTTTTATTCTCCTCAATAAGTTGCAAAGTGGATATCATTGCCTCTTTTTCGGCATAAAGTCGGTCTATATCTTCCTTGGAATAATCGTGATATACTTCGGAGTGGACCACTGCTTCAAACGGTAAACGATCGGTAAGCGATGGAGATTCATCCGGATACCCCATCGCAATTGTAGTGATCGGAACAACTCCTTCCGGAAGCTTAAGTATCTCTATAATTTTATCGGCATTGTAAGTTGTTGTACCCAGATAACAAATGCCCAAACCAAAACTTTCCGCCGTAATTGCGGCATTTTGAGCTGCAATAATGGTATCAATTGTAGCCCATGTAAAAGATTGAATGTTATCGTAGCCCGGATTAGCCTTACGAAATTGACACCATTTATTAAACCTGTTAAAATCGACACAGAAAGTTAATAAAACAGGTGACTCAACCACCATTTTCTGGTTAAAATGAGTAGGTGCCAACTGATTTTTTATCGTTTCATCCTGCGTTACCACAATACTGTAAACTTGCATATTACCGGTATTTGATCCTCTGATTGCCGCTTCGAGTATTGACTTTAATATGAGCTCCGAAACTGGTTCCGATTTATATTTTCTAATTGAACGATGGCCTTGTATTGTTTGTAATGCATCCATAAAATTTGTATTATTTAATTTCTTTAAGTTGAATATCATCTGCAGGGAGATAGAACATTTTACGGTCAATGTCAAATCCAAAATATTGTTCCGATTCTGGATAAGACTGGAGCACAAAACGCGTGAATATAAAATCGATCAATTGCTGAGCATTTTGGTCGGCAGTGGATCTAACCAATTTTAAGACATCATTAGCCGTAATATCCTGACGTTTATACCTGAATTCATAATTATTGCTTTCTCCTGTGCTAAAGAAGCGGCCGTTCACTTCATCACTGACTTTCTTTTCGGCATAAAGCACTTTAGAAGGAACCGAATCTTTTTGATTTTTAAACCACTCAAACCATGTATTAACCGCAAGCACTTCTATTTCTATGTCTTTATACAACTCTTCCTGTCCACTAATTTCTTCCGAAAAATCAACCTTTTGCTTATCTTCCTCAAGTTGTATCTGCCCTACTCTGAATACTTCCTTAATTCCTGATGCTTTATTAAAATCATCGATTTCGGTTTCTGCATAAATTTTCGCTCCTGATTTTTTAAGCCTAAAAATCAATTCATTGTAATAAAGGTTTATCAAAACAGTATCGGAGAACACATCTAATAGTTTGGTCTGATGCTTCCACACCGTATCTTGCAGGTCAGGAGAAAGCTGGGAAAACTGAGGATATAAACGCTGAACTGTTAAGCTGGATTTCTGTAACACTGTTGGTTTTATAATCAAATAAGAAATAGAGTCGGCGTTTTTCTTAAAGTTCATGGCTAATTCTTGCTGAACAGTACATGAAGGAAAGAAGAAACAAAAAAACGAACTTATCATAAACAGTTTTAGACCAAGCGAAAAACCAGATAACCGTTTCATAAATTTATGAATTTAATGGATAATAGTATGAGCATAAAGACTGTAATAATCAGCTAAAATTATGCCAAAATAGCAACGATTTATTTATGCGCCACAAGTTTCGCTCCGATTTTTTTCGACCAACCGTAATGCAAACGATTTTCCAAAATTTACGAAGCGATCAAAATCTTTCGGCTGTGGGCGAAATTTCACAAAACATGACTCCCCAAAGTAATCAAGTTTAAGGTTCTGGATATTTGAAACCAGAAACTTTTCAGCTTCACCACTCCACCCATAAGAACCAAATGCAGAAGCCAACTTGCCTTTTTCTCGCAATGGCGACATCAACGCAAAGCTAGTATAAAGCTGCGGCAACATATTTTGATTGATAGTAGGACTACCCAAAAGAAAAGCATTAGCGGACTCAATTTTTGAGGCTAAAGTGCCGGCATCCATTTTTTCTATATCGCATAAATCGACGACTATACCGCTCACAGAAGTTAAGCCTTCCACTATTTTTTGTGCAAGCTCTTTTGTATATCCATAAGCTGAAACATAAGCTACCAAAATTCGATTTTTCTCCGGTTGAAGCAGGTATTCTTCCGACATTTTTTTGGTCAAGTCAACATATTTTCGCCAATTATCCAGTAAAATCGGACCATGTCCTGTGCATATTGCATGAATATCCAGTAAATTAATCTTTTCAATAGCTTTAAGCATAAATTTACTAAACGGTTTTAAAATTACATCAAAATAATACTTAAAAGCTTCGTCGTAGTCCCCCACTTTACCTTCAAACATGTCGGGATGGCAGAAATGAGCCCCAAACGAATCACAAGTAAACAATACTTTTTCGTCTTCGAGGTAAGTATAGATTGAATCCGGCCAATGAAGATTCGGAGCACCAACCACAGTTAATTTTTTATTCCCTAAATCAATTACATCCCCATCTTTTACGATAATGCTAGGAAAGTCGTCTCCAATCTGATCTTTAAGATAACGAATTGCATTTCCACTACCCACCACTTTCGCATTTGGAGCAATATTCAACAATTTACGAATACTTCCGGAATGATCGGGTTCGGTATGATTAACAACGATGTAGCAAATTGCCGAAGGATTAATAGCTGCACGAATTTTTGCTTCATATACATCCCAAAATTTTTCTTTAGCCGTCTCAACAATCGCAGGATATTGAGCTTCAATAAGATAAGAGTTGTATGTAGTTCCGAATTTCGTTTCCATTACAATATCGAAAGTTTTAATATCCTTATCCAATACACCAACCCATTTAACGGATTTTGATACGCTCATAATGTCTTTTTCGTTCATCTTGCCTATTTTTAATTTGTTGCAAAGTTATGGAAAAAATAGAATTCCTATCATCAAAAAAATCTATTTAAAATTAAAGTAAATCTATTGAGCAACCAAACTAAAAAAAATGCAATCTTGTTCACATTAATAAGCAATCGATCTATGATTACAAGAGAGGAAGCACTGTTAATACTACGACAGAGCATTCAGAGTGAATCCATGATAAAGCACTCCATTGCTTCGGAAGCAGTGATGAGGGCGCTTGCCATTTATGTTAAAGAAGATCCCGAAATATGGGGACTGGCGGGGTTACTTCATGATCTTGACGTAGAAATTACAAATGCTGACCCGAAAATACATGGAAGCATAGCTCCTACACTGCTAAAAAAGTTCAACTTGCCCATCGAAATAACCGATGCCATTATAATGCATAATGAAGAGGCTGCACCTCGCTTACGACAAACAAAAATTGAACATGCGCTGGCTGCAGGAGAAACAATCACTGGATTAATTACAGCCACAACTTATGTGTATCCCGATAAGAAGATCCATTCCGTAAAACCAAAGTCCATTATTAAACGAATGAAAGAAAAGCATTTCGCTGCTTCGGTAAAGCGTGAAAACATCTTGGAATGCGAAAAAATAGGAATTCCATTAGATCTATTTGTCGTAATATCTTTATGTGCAATGCAAGGAATTGCTGCGGATATTGGGCTATAAACGGAACTGATTTTGGCATGATTTTTTCAACCAAGTTCCACCGATCATAAAAAGTTTAAAAAAACAATAAGATACTGAAAAATAGTTTAAATTTGCATCAATAATTCATTTAAAAAACAATTAACAATGAAAAAAATCACTTCAATCGTTATGTTATCGCTTATGTTTATTGCGATAAGCGGAAATATCCAAGCTCAAAAAGCAACTCCGGCAACTTCCACTCCCACTGCTTCTAAGCCTAATCCAAAAGCACCAGTCATTAAATTTGAAAAATTAGTTCATGATTATGGTACAATCCAACAAGACGCTAACGGAGAATGTGAATTCAAATTCAAAAACACAGGAAAAGAGCCGTTAATTTTATCAAATGTTGTTTCTTCGTGTGGCTGCACTGTTCCCAGTTGGCCTAGAGAACCCATCTTGCCGGGAAAATCAGCATCGATAAAAGTTAAATATGACACTAAACGAATTGGAACTATCAGTAAAACCATCACCGTTATGTCAAATGCAACCGAAGACAGAGTTATCTTGTCAATTAAAGGAAATATCTTAGCCAAACCAGCTGAAACACTTCCTGAAAAAGCAAAAAGCCCGGTTACAAACCAATAAAAAAAACTTTTTTTAGAAAAAATCCATTTTTTTTTAAGAATTTTGTCCTGTCAAACGACAGGACTTTTTTTTTGAAACAATTAAAAACAAAATGATATGCCAAAAATTTCTCAAAAAGGACACAACATGCCGGCTTCCCCTATAAGGAAGCTTGTCCCCTTTTCCGATGAAGCAAAAAAAAGAGGTGTTAAAGTTTACCATTTGAACATCGGACAGCCAGACATCGCCACTCCCGAAGGAGCAATGAAAATAATGAAAAACACAGATATTCGCGTAGTTGAATACAGCCATTCCGCAGGTATTCTATCGTACCGTAAAAGATTGGTAGAATACTACAAACGATTCAACATTAATGTTAACGAAAACGAAATCATTGTAACTAATGGTGGATCCGAAGGAATTATTTTTGCTTTCATGTGCTGTATGGATCCGGGCGATGAAGTAATTATTCCGGAGCCTTTTTATGCAAACTATAATGGCTTTGCAGTTGAAGCGGGAGTTACCGTTAAACCGATCTCTTCCTCTATTGAAAATGGCTTTGCACTGCCGTCTATCGAAGAATTTGAGAAATTAATTACTCCAAAGACCAAAGCCATTTTAATTTGTAATCCAAATAATCCAACCGGATATTTATATTCTAAAGCAGAATTACAGGCATTAAGCAATATTATTAAAAAACATGATTTATTCCTGCTATCCGATGAAGTTTATCGTGAATTTTGCTACGATGGCAATGAACATTTTTCTGCAATGAACCTTAAGGAGATTGAAGAGCATGTAGTATTACTCGATTCGGTATCAAAACGATATAGTGCATGTGGTGCCCGTATAGGAACATTTATTACAAAAAACAAAGAATTGTACACTGTAGCAATGAAGTTTGCTCAGGCTCGATTAAGCCCTCCTACATTCGGACAAATTTTAGCGGAAGCAGCAATTGATACACCCAAAGAATACTTTGATGAAGTATTGAATGAATATGTCGCCCGCAGAAATATTGTGGTAGAAGCAATCAATAAAATGGATGGTTGTTTTTGTCCAAACCCCGGCGGTGCTTTTTACGCCATGGCAAAACTCCCAATTGACGATGCCGATAAATTCTGCCAATGGTTGCTCGAAGGATTCAATCTAAATGGAGAAACCGTTATGGTGGCTCCCGCAACCGGTTTTTATGCCACGAAAGGTCGTGGTAAAGATGAAATCAGAATCAGCTATTGTCTTAACGTTGACAGCTTAAAAGCGGCTATGAAATGTTTAGATGCTGCTCTTAAAGTGTATCCCGGAAGAAAATAATTTCTAATTAAGTAATAAAAGAGCGTGTCTGGATTTGCCAGACACGCTATTTTATTGAAAAATAATATTTTACACAAACGGAACAAACAATAAGATTATTCGTAAAAACGTTATTAACAAAATTAGAAACAAGATGAAAAAAATACTTGTCATTGGACTGATTTGTCTTATATATTCAGCCACTTTCGGCCAAAGTTCGGAAAGTTCCTTACCTTTTCGGTTTGTAAAAAAAGAGATTAAAGGGTTTATGAAATTAAAGCCCAGTCAATTTAAAAAGTCTTTTTATAACAAAGGATTATCTCTATGCAAAAAATACAAATACAATTCCGACAATGAGCTAACAGCCGGTCAAAACATTGACGGTAGTATGCTATTTCGGTTTACCAGCAGCGACAATGAAGAAACTGCTGTAATTACAGACTCCACCGGACGAATGATTGAAGTAATTGTCTATTTAAACGAAGAATATAAGCCCTATAATACCATTGTTGATGCAATGACGGAAAAAGAATATGAAGTTTATAGTAACAGCGGTGAATTTGGAGCTGCCACGAAATACATCACCCCTGATGAAAGTTGGATTGAAGTGTTTGCTAAGCGCAAGGGAGAAGATAAATCTCCGGTTTTGATTTTGTTTTTCAGTGAAAAGCTCAAGTTTTTGAGAGAAGAAGAAAAGGAATAAAGTCAATTGATCCGTCATTAAGGCTTTTGTATCTAGCCTATTTTCCACTGGTTACAATCTTGTTAAATACAAAAAAAGGAAGTCGGCGATTTGCCGACTTCCTTTTTTTTGTATTTAATGTGCTTATTTTGCAACTCTTTCGAGCCATTTAAGCATAAAAATCATTGTAAACATTGAAATTGAGCATGCGATCACAAACACAGACCATGTCAACCAAATCGGAATGCTTTCATATAGAACAGCACCTATAAATAACAACTGATTTCCAATGGCTGTTGCACCAAGCCATCCACCTTGCATAATTCCCTGATATTGAGGAGGTGCTACTTTTGACACGAATGAAATTCCAAGCGGACTAATAAATAGTTCAGCAACCGTTAGGATAAAGTATGTTCCAATCAACAAGAAGGGTGTAACTTTAACAGAAGAAGTACCTGCAGCAACCACTTCAGAATGAAGAGGAAGATGAGAGAAGTAGGAAACAGTAGTCATAACCAAATAAGCTGTTGCAGCAATTCCCATACCGATAGCTATCTTTTTAGGAGTTGAAGGCTCTTTACCACGAGATCGCAACCAGCCAAAAAATCCTAATAATACCGGAGTTAAAAATACGACAAAGAACGGATTAATGGATTGAAAAATTTCAGCTCCCTGAATAGTGAGACTTCCGATACTGATTTTAATCATACTCAAATCGGTATATTCTTTAGCAAAAAACGTAAGGGTTAAACCATTTTTGGTGAAATGAAAACCAGAAAAAGATTACAACAGCAAACACGGCAAATAAAGCATACATGCGCTGTTTAACTTCTTTAACATCCATTTTTATTGTATCAGCATCCAACTGTTCAGCAACGGAACCGGTAACAACTTTTTTGGGATTTGGAAAATATTTTTTATTGATAAGATAAATTGTCAGTGAAATTGCCATTGCAAAAATTGCCACCCCAAATGCATAATGAAAACCGGTTGCAAAGGCCGATAAATATTCGTTAGCAAAGGCACCTAAATCAGTAACCGGAGACTTGCTTACTTCAGTTGCTAGCTTGGCAAAAGTTTCGCTTGCCTGCGGAGTAATAGATCCGTTAATGTATGAATGACAAAGAGCCGGCAAATCAGCACTGTAAGAAAAACCATTATGTCCCAGCCACCAGTTTCTAACACCTATCGCAGTAAATGGGGCAAAAATAGCACCTACATTGATAAACATGTAAAATAATGAAAAACCGGAATCACGCATTTTTCCAAATTTTTCGTTATCGTACATTTGACCTACAAGTGCTTGCAAATTACCTTTAAATAGTCCATTACCAAAAGCAATAACAAACAACCCGATACAAGTTAAAATTATATATAGCGTTTTATTTGGTGTTGGTGTTGGTGTTGGTATTGCAATAAGCAAATAGCCCACCGACATTACAATTAAACCGGTAAGTATTGTTCCTTTATAATTTCTTGTTTTATCGGCGATAATACCACCAACAAACGCCAAAATATAAATTGAAAAATAGAATGTGGAATAAATTAATCCTGCATTTTTACCATCCAATCCAAATTTAGCTTGTAAAAACAAAGCTAAAATTGCCATCATCGTGTAGAAGCCGAAGCGCTCTCCCATATTAGCCAATGCTGCTGCTAGTAATCCTTTCGGGTGATTTTTAAACATAATTATTTGTTTTAGTTAATATATATTGTTGTTGTTTTCTCAAAAGCAAATTTAGCATAAAATATTGAATTTACCGAATATCTGTAAAATTAATAACTCTGGAAGCATTATGACCGGATCACTACATAGTGTGTTTGGTCTAACAATTTGATCAAGGTGGATGGTTGGGCGCTTTCCGAAGTTTCAAACTGCTGACCCACAATATAATCCATTTGTTGCTTAATTTCCGCCGTAATTTCCTCAAACTTTGCAGGAGCTAGACTACCACTTCTATTTGCCGATGTTGAAACCAAAGGTGCATTTATTTGTTGAATCAGTTGTTTGCAAAACTCATGATTTACCACCCTGATCGCAATTGAACCATCGACGGCAACAATGTTAAGTGGGAGATTTTTAGCTTTGGGATAAATAATTGTAAGTGGTTTTTTTGCCTCATTGATCAGCTTAATTGCCAATTCCGACAAGTCTTCCACATAATTTTGCAGCCGTTCGATACTGTCCACTAGCAAAATCAGGCTTTTAGTTTCCGACCGTTGCTTAATTTTGTATATTTTATCTACTGCATCCTTCTGCATCACATCGCATCCGATTCCCCACACCGTATCGGTTGGATAAAGGATTACACCTCCATTAAGAAGAATCCGAGCCGTATGTTTTAGTTCATTTTCCATTGTTTTTTTATAGCTATTACGATTCTATTAGCCTGCGGATGGGCTATTTTACAAAATCAGCTTTTCTATTGAAATTGAGTAAGCACACTTGAAATGTTTTTTCGGGCAACTTTTATGACCATGCAATCCACAGGGACGACACGAAAGATTCTCCTCAATCTGTATAACTTTGCTATTCGAAGTTAGAGGGCCAAACCCAAATTCGGGAACGGTAGAACAAAACACAGCCGTAACCGGAGCATTTACCGCACATGCCAGATGTAGTGGTGCCGAATCGTTTACATAGTTCATTTGGGCATCCCTCATTAAAGCAGCGGACTCCAGTAAAGTCAGTTTTCCACACATGCTCATTACATTTAATCGCCCAACCTCTTTAATTATTTGCATGCAAATAGCATCATCACTTTTTGCCCCCAACAAATATATATTGTAATCATCCGGCAAAAGTTTAATTAACTCAACCCAACGTTCAGCAGGAAACTGCTTGGTAAACCACAATGAAGTGGGCGCAATACATATATAAGCAGAAGTTTTATATCCCGATGTAAAAGCATAATCGTGTTGTGAAGGATAAAGCCGTGTGGGTGCAATTTTAGAATCCGTGATTTCGCGAATAAGCTGATGATTTCGTTCCAACTCGTGAGGCGAACCAAGCTTAAATGATATTAAATGTTTAAAGTTCTTTGTAAAGAAGATGGATAGCGGATTTTTCCGAAATCCGATTTTCCATTTTGCCCCACTAAACACAGTCAGCGCCCCGCTAGATATAAACCGCTGAACATTAATTACATAATCATATTTTTGCGCTCTATAACTTCCCTAATTAATACAAGCAGATTTTTATATTTTTTATGTTTCTTCTTTACCCAAACAAACATGTAATGAAGATATGGATGTCCCTGGAAAAGTTGCTGATTTCCTTCTTTTACCAAAACATCAATCTGTGCATCCGGATAGAATTGGTGCAGTTTTTTCGAACAATGATGTTGCTAATATTACATCGCCGATAGATGCCGTTTGAATAATGAGTATTTTTTTTCAAAAAAAGAAAATATAATTGGCAAAAATACAAATAAAAGGGTAAAATTCCAATTTATACCAATTTAAACACTAATGTTTTATTTTGTAAAGATAATTTCTTTTACAATTGTCTTACGAGCATCTTCGTCTTATTTTGTCCTTGCTATTTCAGGACGAGGCAATGAGTATAAAAAGAGGCTGCCTGAAAAAGCAGCCTCTTTTTATAGTTAATTTCCAAAAGTATTAGCACCTAAAAGAGTAACCCGGCCTGTGTAAACAAAATCTTTACCTTTTAAATCATAGATCACAATCCGGTAGGTAAAAACGTTATTGATATTAAGTTTTTTTGCCATCTATGGAGCCATCCCAGCCTTTATCAAACCGATTAGAATAGAACACCTGTTTTCCCCAACGGTCATAAACTGCCATTTCATATCCGGATTCGAGATAACCCAATCCTAACGGTCTAAAAACATCGTTCAAACCCATCGCCATTGGGGAGTGAAAGTATTCGGAATAAAGATGTTAAGATCATCCAGAATAATAACCTTGTGCGAAACCGTATCCTTGCAACCAAAGTTATCGGTTACTTCCAATAGAATTATATATCCATCCGATTCCCCATATTCGAAATAATGGTGAGCCGGACTTTCCTCTGTGCTGAATGTTCCATCTCCAAACGACCATGAGTAGGTACTTCCGCCGATTGATTCGTTATGAAACTGGAATTCCGGTTTCGAGTTGAATACGACCGTAGGAACAGGTTCAAATGCAGCAGTTGGGCCGGGAATATTATTAATAACCACCGTAACTGTTGCCAAACAGTTTCCATCATTTACCGTCACCTGATAGGAGCCTGCGAGTAGGTTTACAGCATGACTGACGGCATTCGATCCCGGCAATCCAACCCCATCCCAGGTAAAAGTATAAGTTCCGCTACCTCCGGTAGCTGTTACCGTGGCTTCCCCAATACCTTTTGCACAATGATCAGGAACCGTATTCAATAATGAGATTTCTACCTGAGAGTCTTGCGTAATTGCAATCTCGGAGGTTGCAGTACATCCGTTT
>CAUVYH020000023.1:0-28544 GCA_963556065.3 Bacteroidales bacterium | reverse complement strand
CGTAGGATAGACAATCGGTTTATTTGTCTGATCAGAATGGTCTGCTTTTAAGTTGCATAATGTTTCCGAAAAACAATTTAATAACAACGCGTGTTGATTGGCTATAAATAATGCTTCGGAAAAGAAACCGGCCCTGAATATTCGCTGCAACGACTCATCTCCATAGATGTCATCATTATATTCCGTCATCTTTTGCTCGTACCAGCTGAATGGCGTTTTCGGTTCCGAATAATATTGGTAAACGATGTGCATGGCATGGAAGCGATATATTGGATACAAGTATGGGGTTAACGACAAATTGACTTTCGCTTCCGGATACCGTTTCAATAATTGGTATCCAAACTTAAGTAATTTTTTCTTGTTCAAGGTATAAACAGCGTGATACATCCGAATGCAATAAACCCAAATTTCATCCTTGGAATAATCGTCCGAAGAGGGAAGTAAGTTTTTGACAAAACTTGTTTCCAATAAATGGTCGTAATACGTATCCAACCCATCCATATCTACCCAATAATTAAAGAATGGGGTTCTAAAGTGGTCGATTTTTGAAATTACAGGCATAAACTCACTGTTTGCATTCGATGTTTTGCGAATGTGATTGCCCACAACCGAGGAAAGTTCCCAAATTCCTTCGTTAAACACAGTGGGACAAAATGAATTCAAATCTGAAAATTTGTGTTCCAAGTAGCGGATTACCGGGCGGTACGATTTTTCTTCCAAGGTGTATTTTAGCAGCAATAATTCACCTTTTGAAACAAAAAAGTCTGATTTTGGGGAGCTAAAGTCGTTTCTCTCCTTCGCGAATTTCATCAAAATGTTTGGTGTAAAAATTATCCCATGAGCCAACCCCTAAATAATCGGCGAGTATATCGAGGGTGTAAACCGAAGGAATGGATTTGCTCTTTAATACGCCGAAAACACGTGCAATGGTAAACTCAGAAATCGAATTTTTCACTTCCGATTGCAATTGTAGCGACAATTGGCTGCAATGATGCATTGAAACCATCGGAATCCCCGACTTGTCAATGATCTGACCGCACAATTCACGCAATGCTACTTCCGAAAACTTTTTAATCTGAGCCGGCATTAAATATCGGTTTTAAGTAATTCTTCACAAATGTATGAAAAAATACCGATTCCCAAATGGAGTTTTTCTTTGTTTTTTTTTATTTCAATACTTCGGTAATGTTTTGTAACACACTAATCATCAGCGTTTTGTCATTCCGAGTCATAGCGAGGAATCTCGCTGGTAATCACTTGGTTACAATTTTTCAAATTCTTGAAATAAAAATTTACCGAAGTATTGTTCTTTATTACAAAATATTTAAGATTTTTGCCGCTAGTAAAAGTTTTAATTCTTGCAATTTCATTATCATCACAATTTGTCAAGGTGAATTTCACTCTTTTATGTTCAATATCAGAATCAACATCTTCAAATTTATAGAACCCTTTTATTTCTCCAGAAGCAACTCCAATAACAAAATCAGGTAAATCCTTTCTAAGATTAGATTCATTAAATTTTCAGGCTCTCTTAGTCGCATTAAAAGCACTTACCTTTTTGGCAAGTGCTTTATTTTTATTTACTGCAATTAATTTCATGTTCAATATTATTGTAAAACAATTTTCTTGATGTCAATTGTATTGTCTTGTTCATCAATTAGGTGAACAAAATAAATTCCATTTCCAGTCCAAGATGAAAGGTCAACAGTTGTTTCTTGTGTACTTATTGGAGTTGTATAAACAATTTGGCTTAATGAATTTGTGATTTTCAGAGTATAACCGTTCATTGTAGTATAATTGCTTCCAAAATCAATGGTAATATGGTCATTGCTGGGATTTGGAAAAACTTTAATTGTGTTTTGGTAAGTAATTGGATTAAATCCAGTGAAATTTGCATTAATCATTAATGTATCTGTAACCGAAATTGTTTGAAAACAGAGGTTTTCGTTATAAAGTGATGTTATCTCATTGTTAGTTAAAACTCTATCATAAATTCTAATGTCATCAATTAAACCATTAAAACCACGATTTTGATTTCTTCTGTTCCCAATACAAATTGTGTCACTTGTAATGCCAGTGGTAATAGTATTTAATTGTTTACCTGTTAATAAATTGTCGAAATAACCATAAATAGAGTCGGTGGATTGATTGACAATTAATGAAATCATATGCCAATTATTATCAAACACATTGGGGATTTGAATATCTGGGTTATTTGTGCCATCATAAGCAACTAAATGTACAACATTGCTAGCTGCTTGAATTGAGAATGGATAACCCAAATTATTATCTTGATCTTCAATAATTCTTGCACTTGAAACTTGATTTGCAGATTTAACCCATACTATAACAGAAAAACTATTGTTAAATGCATCTAAATGCAAAGAGGTATTTAACCCTGCAATTTTAATCATATTCGTTACACCGTCAAAAGAATATGCACTATTAGCAATTCCGAATCTATTACTTGTAAGAGTAGCACCGAATATTGTTCCATTATTGCCATTTCCGGTAACATCATTTGCATTACCTGAAAATGGCCAGTATCCAATAAGTCCATCGGTTGGGGTTTGTGCAAAAGCATTAATTGTCAATGCTATAATCATAATTGTAAAAATCTTTTTCATTTTGTTTGTTTATTAGTTAGTGAATTTATTGGTAAATCTGTTTTTATCATTAGATTTAATCCTTGTATTAAAACCTGTTGAGTAATCTCATTCCAAACATCTTCCATATTAAGATTATAAGAAATCTTTATTCCTTGTGTTATATTACTATTTACAGATTGTGATTGACTAATTTCAGGTCGAGAAAAACCAGTTTTACCTATTGAATTAGGCAAACATGGGGCATAACTAAACATACCTTTAAAATCATTTCGATCATCATACATTACAGCTCTGTATATTCTGTATTTTAGACTACCTGCGCTATTGCATGTGGGCTTATAATCATTTTTATCATCACCATCAATAGGAACACTACAACCCGAACTATTTTTGTCTTCTACAATATATTTGGGTTCTACGGGAGTTATATTATTTAATGGAGATAAAGACACATCATAAAAAACATTACTATAATTGGATTTTATTCTTTCAATATTTTGTACTTCATATTCGATAAAATCTTTTACTACAAATACCGTGTCTATCACAAAATCACCATCTTTATGAGACCCAAATAAAATCATTGAACCACTTTCTAAATTTATTAAAGAAGGATAATGCCCTTGTTTGCAAATGCAATAATAAAATTGATTACCGAAAACAAAAGGATCTGTATTATCTGTTCCAATAGGGAACTGATAATATGGAGTGAAAATATTTTTGGGGTAGTTCTTTTGTTTTTTTGTTATTGGGGTCACATGTGATTGTGCTTCCCATTCACCCCAAAAATAGACTGTGTCATCAATTGGTTTTGAAGAAAGGTTTTTCAAGTATGAACCTTCAATTTTCAGGTATTTTCTTTTATGGTTATCGTTGTTCCATTTTGCACCAGTTTTGGCGTTATGTTCTCCTCCTGGATGAGGAAATTGAATTATTGTCTTCATAATTTTGTGCTTTTATTAAAAATTTGATTTTTAATTTGTTTACAGTTCTAATTTTAAAATCTCCTAACAGCACGAACCCTGGCGGAACCAGATTTAGTTGAAGAGAGAACACCGCCGTCGAAACCTAAATTTTGGCAAAATGCGTTGTTGGTGCTGCCCTCGGTAGAACTCCAATAGTAGCCTGGTAGAAAGCCATTTGTAGCACCTAAAATTGTGTTTACGACAAATCCAGCATTAAAACATTGGGCTAATTCCCAGCCGGCAGGTAAGTACCAATCATGAAGTCCACCGTCCCCTGTAGCGCTATAAACCCTACATACATATGCTGCATAAGTAGTTGAAGCACCTGCTTGTGCAACAATTGCAATTGAATTTGCTAAACCATCAGTTGAGCTAGTTGCTCCACCAGTAACAGTTAATGTATAACATGATGCAGTTGTCCATGTTTTATATCCTAAATTGACTAAAGAGGTGATTAATCCATGTTCAATACCACTTTCTTTCCAAACCGATACTACAATTCCACCACCATAGAGTTCGCCAATGTAGTGCGTGAAATTTTCGCTTCCTCCAGTTGCATTTATCACATACGGACTTGCCGTTGTTCCGGTTCCGGTAACGGTTACATTCGTTCCGGCAGAGATTACTGTAGCTGCGGGAATAGCAGGTTTGTTCAAAATCATTCCATCACCGCTTGTTGCGTTCCAATCTGGATTTACATTTACCTCGGCTCCGGCCGCTATGCCGTTAAGTTTTATACCTTGTGCACCGGTAAGTGAATCTGCAGTTTTTGAGTTTAAGGCATACGGCACGCTCAATAATTGACTTGTGCCCACAATTGAGGTATAGTTGGTTCCGCCTGTGGGGTCGGTTTCTGTTTTAATGGAATATGTTCCTGTTCTCCAATTTATTGCGGTAAAACTTCCGGATACCACCGTGCCACTCCCAACTTCAATACTTATTAAACCATTCGCATTCGTGGTAGGTGTTTGGGTTTCGATATATACTGGTGTTGTTCCTTGTAAAATGCTTATCCGCATACCCACGGCATGGCTTGTGATCAGGGTGTTGCCCGCATTTCGGATTACAGCTTGGTAGCTCATTTTTTGTGGTGCTTGAGCAAATACACCTGCTGTTAATATTACAGCGAATAAAAATGTAAATAACTTTCTCATAATTTAGATCTCCTTAATTTTTAATGATTTTAAATGTTTTTACGGTTTTGCCGCTGTCGATTATTCTTAGAAAATAAATCGCAGGAGCAAGATTACTCATAACAATGTTTGTTTGGTTGTTCACCACCTTGTCAGTTTCTAGCAGTTTCCCGTCGATGTCATAAAGCTGGAAATTCAAGGTTGAAAGTTCAAAATTGTTGACTTCCAAGATGATGTTTTCGGTTGTGGGATTGGGGAAAGCGGAGCATTGTAAGGGAATGCCTTTGGCTTCTTCAAGTCCGGTAATTTCCGAAATCTCGAACGGTTGTTGCACGCCCTGTGCCACGGATCCGTTTGAATTGGCATTGGTGGTGTAAACGATTTGTCCAACGGTATAGCTCGCCGAGCCTCCGCTGCCCGACGCATTCCCTCCAGCGGTTGGTATTGCATTTTGTGCTTGCAGTCCCGTGATTCCAAGTCCTAGCAAGAGTACCGCAATTAACTTTCTTCTTTTACATCTCATTTTCTTGTTTTTTTAGTTTAACTATCAAATTAATTTCCGCCTTTACAAAGGTAAGAACCAATGTTTTTTATCACAATTGCAAGTTGTTGCAAATGTATGTTATAGAATATCAGTGGTTTGTATTTATTCGTGAGCAACGTTGTAAAAAAAATATCAATATTCTTCAAGTTGCAATGTTGCGACATTTTGGAATTTGAGGAAAGAGAAAAAAGCTTGAAGTGTCCTAAAGTCAAAAGGAAATACATTACAAAGGGGTATGAATTATGAGTGATGTGCTGAGCCTGTCGAAGCAATATGAACGATGAGTGTTTCTTCCATAAACCTATAAACCCAATAAAACATATCGTTTTTTGTCATTCCGACCGCAGGGAGGAATCTTTAAAATGTACTGTTTTTTAAAGAAACGGAATCAGTCCACAATGTTTTTATACAGAATAAAAAATAACTTATTCATATTCAAAGTTTTGCTCATAATGAGGAATCTGAAAATTCACTTCGTCGTCCTTCGGTTCAACCAAACTTGCGAGTTCAGTAAAGTTAATTTTTAGAAACACTGATAATTTGTATCTTTGCACGGCATCCGATGCAATAATTTTGCGGATAAAGGGTTTATTGATTTGAGTTATAAGTGAAAACAAAAGTGAAAAAAAAACGTGTTATTGTTTCTGTAATCAACGATTTGGCAACCGATCAGCGGGTGGCTCGCACATGCAGCGTGTTGCACGAGTTGGGCTGGGAGGTGGTGCTGGTGGGACGGATTTTGCCCAACAGTATGCCGATGGGTCGTCCATACCAATGCATACGCTTCCGTTTGCCATTCCGAAAAGGAGCAAAATTTTACGCGGTTTACAACATTCGCCTATTTTTCTTTTTACTTTTTAGGCGTTGCGATCTGTTCTTTTCCAACGATATAGATACTTTATTGCCAAACTTCTTGGTTTCCAGGCTTAAACATAAACCGTTGATTTTCGATAGTCACGAGTATTTTACCGAAGTTCCCGAAATTCAGGGACGTCCTTTCGTACAAAATACGTGGAAAAGGATAGAAAAGTTCTGCTTGTCCCGCATGAAATCGATGATTACGGTGAATGAATCCATTGCCAAGCTGTTTCGCGATAAATATGGAATTCAGGTGAAGGTGATTCGCAATGTCCCATTCAAAATAAGCAAATTGGCAATGGCATCAAGGCAGGAACTGGGATTGCCCGAAGATCAACGGATTGTGATTTTGCAGGGTGCCGGAATCAATGTGGATCGGGGGGCAGAAGAAGCCGTGGCTGCGATGCAGTTTATCGAAAATACAATCCTGCTCATTGTGGGAAGTGGCGATGTCGTTCCCCAATTAAAAGAGTATGTAATTGCCAATAACTTGTCGGAGAAAGTCCGGTTTGTCGGCAAGCAACCTTCCGACCAATTGCGGAAATATACTTCGGTGGCAGAGATCGGTCTTTCGCTGGATAAACCGTTGAATATCAATTATGAGTATAGTCTCCCAAACAAGTTGTTCGACTACATTCAAGCCGGAATCGCCGTTTTGGCCTCCGATTTGGTGGAGGTAGCTGCCATTGTTAAACAATATCAGGTAGGAGAGGTCTTGGAACAACATAATCCGCAGTTTATTGCCAATCGGATTCAGTCTATGCTTGCAGATCGGGATCAACTTGGCAGATATAGGGCCAATGCCGCTATTGCGGCGGAAATGCTTTGTTGGGAACACGAAAAAGTGATTTTGGAAAATATTGTAAACGAAATTAATCGGAACCGGTTATGATCTCGATATGCATTCCCATATATAATTTCGATGTAGGGCCATTAGTTACAGAACTTGCCCGGCAAATAGCCAACCTTGATGTTTCTTGTGAGCTGGTGCTGATTGATGATTGTTCTACCGATGAATTTAGAAAAATGAACGAGGCCGTTTGTTCGCAGTATAATTATATTCTGTTGCCTGAAAATGTAGGTCGGGCAAAAATCAGGAACCTGTTTCTCCGGTATGCAAAGTTCGATTTTCTGCTCTTTCTCGACTGTGATTCAATAATTATTAATTCTAATTTCTTGCTTGATTATTCGGTTAATCTAATTCAACCCGAGCATAATGTAATTTGCGGAGGAAGAATTTATCCTAATAAATGCGAAGACAGGAATCGGGTGCTGCGCTGGAAATATGGGATGACGAAGGAGAGTCAGCCGGCAAAAGTCCGTCGGATGAATCCGGATAAATCGTTTATGACCAACAATTTCTTGATTCACAGATTGTTGCTTTTGCAAATTCCATTCGATGAGTCGTTGGTAGGCTATGGACACGAGGATACGCTTTTGGGTTATTATCTCAAACTACAGGGAACAGAAATCATGCATATCGAAAATCCGGTGTTGAATGGAGATATCGAAACCAACCGGGAATTTCTCCAAAAAACGGAAAGTGGAATTGATAATTTATGCCGAATTGTCATAAAACTTAACTTCGACAAAGCGTTTATCGAGGATGTTTCGTTGTTGAGGTTTTACAATAAAATCAAGAAACTACATGTTGTAGGGTTTTTTAATGTGCTCTTTTTCATTAAAAGGCCGTTTGTAAAGTGGATGCTCATTCATGGGTTTAATTGGATTTGGTTATTCGATTTCTATAAGCTGGGACTGTTTTTTAAAAGGATCAGGCGATTAAAAGCTGAATAACGGCATCACAGAACGTTTCTTTCGAGATTTGATTCTCTTTGTGATACGCTCTCTTTAAACCATAGAGAATTTTATGTACAATTTGATTGGAAGTCGTTGGAGTATAAAGCGAAGCATCATCGATATTCATTCCTAAATCAAGCTGATGGTTTCCAATCAGATGGATTTTCTCTCCAAAAATAATGTAAAAAAGGACATCTTCCCGGCTTTTTTTTATTGGATCCGAATATGGCGCAAAATGCCCCAATATTGCATATTCGAAATAATTTAACCCGAACAATTCAATTTCCAGCATTCGTGCAATTTCCTGATAAAGAACGGTGATGCCGGTGCGAGAGCATTGCTGGTCTATCGCCATTTTCGATAATAAATAATCAGAAGATCCGGTTGCCGGAGAATCGTTGTTGATAGATATATGATGCATGTTTTCGATAACGTACGATAGGATTTTACATTTTTCAAGGGTGGTTAAATCGTCGTTAAACTCTTTCCATGCGTCAAATCGTAATTTGTTTACAAAGTTGAGAATGTTTTCTTTGTTAAAATTCCCATCAAGCATTTCACAGATGAACATCCAGGCATCAAGCACACTTTTTTTTGAGGTATTCCAATTCGAAAAAAAAGAAATTGCTTCATTGGTTTTAATCTTGTACTCAATATCTTCAATTCGTTGCTCTACAATAGGGTTTAAGTTGACATCCCAAATTTGTTGCATTAGTGAAACCGAAGACAATCCCGTTTTAGCCAGCTGAGCAGTAATGCTTTCAGCGATAGCTTCGTCAGGATCGTCGAGCATTCTGATTAATGAAGTGATCTCTCTTTCGTTTAGCATTGCTTGGAAAGTGCCGTCTATTTTGTAAGCCTATCTAAAACGGTGTCTATCAATTGATTCATTGCCGGGTGATAATCTTTGCTGAATTCTTTGGTCGCTCTGTTGGCAATCGCTACACAAACGGTCAATGCATTATGCCCCATGGCTTTACATAAACCATAGAGGGCGGAAGTTTCCATTTCTAAGTTGGTGATTTGATTGTTTTTGTAGTTAAACGATTGGAATTTGTCGTTCATATCGGGACGGGCAACCGGGAGTCGGACTTCTCTGCCCTGGGGACCGTAAAATCCCGGAGCGGTAGCGGTTATTCCTTTTTTTATGTCGAAAGCAACTTTTTCGAGTAACATTTCGGAGCCTTCTACGATATAGGGGTGTGGCCAGTTTGCAGGCCAGTTTGTATGATTTAAAAAAGAAGCTGTTATCACGGAATTATCTACTGCAGGAGTATCATAAAACCACATCAGTCCATCGATTCCGATACCAAATGATGAGGCTATATAGGAGTTGATTTCCATGTCCGGCTGTAAAGCTCCGCAAGTTCCCAAACGAACTAAGTTCAGCGTACGGTGTTCTTTTTTCTCTTCACGGGTCGCAAAGTCAATATTTGCGAGTGCATCCAGTTCGGTAACTACAATATCAATATTATCGGTTCCCATTCCCGTAGAAATAACCGAAATTCGTTTTCCGTTTTTAATTCCTGTATGTGTACATATCTCTCGATTTGATCGTTTTAATTCAACGGAATCAAATTTAGTCGAAACAGTCTCCACTCTTCCCGGATCGCCGACTAATATTATTGTATCTGCAATTTCGGAAGGATTCAGGTTTAAATGATAGATATTTCCGTTTGGTTGTAGTGGAAGTTCAGAAATTTTTATGCCCATAATTATAATTTTAATCTATTTGTCGAAAAAAATTGCCTATTATCTTATGCTTCTTTTAGGAAACAAAAAATAAATGACATTTAAACAACAAAGATAAGGTTTTTATTGTTATATTTCCATCAATTTTGTAATTTTGCGGTTAAAATCAAAAAATTTAATAGATTATTCTTAATTTTTGATTTTAATATAGGGTTTACTTCAGTATTAATAAAAAATATATACTTATGCATTCAACAAATGTAATTCTTGTCCCTACGGATTTCTCTCCACGGTCGCTCCTTGCATTGAACCAAGCAATTTTTATTGCTAAAAAAACAAAAGCTGAAATTATGTTATTATATGTAATTCATAGCGATAACAAAACATTCGGCTTTATATCCGAAATGTTTACGGCTGAAGAAAATGAACTTATCCGGGATAAAGTTGAAAAACAAATTTGGGCTCAATTGGATCAACTAATTGACTCGAAAAAAGATTCTGGCATAACGATAAAGGCTATGATTTCCAAAGGCAAAGCCTATGATAAAGTCGTTGAAGTATCACAAAGCATAAATGCTCAGTTTATTGTTATTGGCAGTAACAGTGCCGAGCTAAACGACAGAATCGGATTTTTGGGATCCAATACCTCTCGAATTATTCGTGCATCATCGGTTCCGGTAATTACAGTAAGCACTAAAGTTTCAACGGACATTAAGTCTGTCATTCTTCCGCTTGATTTGACTAAACAAACACAACAGAAGGTAGCGAAAGCAATTCAATTTGCTCGTGAATTTAACGCGAAAATCAAAATAGTATCGGCTTTGCTTACCAACGATCCTGCTATTGTAAAACAACTTACCGTTCAAATGAATGTGGTGCATAAATTTATTTCCGAACATTATGATAATTGCTCTGCAGACTTTGTGTTTGGGGATGAAAAAACAGACACGTATGCATCTCTGTTGATGAAGTTTGCCAAAGAGAAAAATGGGGACATCATTGCAATCATGACACAACAGGAAAGCAAGTTGATAAAATTCTTTATGGGCACCACAGCGATGGATATTGTTTTTAATTCCGATATTCCGGTACTTTCCGTTACTCCGAAAGAACTTAATCTAACGTCATATCGTTAAAAGGTAATTTGTTTCATCTCATTCTATTATGGAAACTGGCTTGATTTTTAATCATAGCAAAGATGATAAAAGAGGCTGTCTGAAAAGTAAAGGCAGCCTCTTTTTTATTTTTAGCATCGCTTTATCGTACATCTGCACCGTTTACTCACGGAGAATCGTCAGGACTGTTCTGTGATGAATCTTGCTCAAGTATTGTTGATCGTTTTTTCGGGACATGCACAAAAAAAACCGTCCCTAAAGACGGCTTTTTTTATATAAGCATAACTACTTATTTTCTTGAAGCTTTGATTGCAGCTTGTGATGCAGCTAAACGAGCAATCGGAACGCGGAATGGAGAGCAACTCACATACGTTAATCCATTGCGGAAGCAAAATTCTACCGAAGCAGGATCTCCACCTTGTTCGCCACATATACCGACTTTCAGGTTCGGGCGTTCTGCACGGCCTTTCGTTACAGCCATCTCAATTAGTTGACCTACGCCATCTTGATCAATGGTTTGGAACGGATCGTTTGCCAAAATTTTATTGTCGAGATAATCGTTCATGAAGGCCCCTGTATCGTCGCGGCTAAATCCAAAGGTCATCTGGGTTAAATCGTTGGTTCCGAATGAGAAGAACTGAGCCGTTTTCGCCATTTTATTAGCCAATAAGCAAGCACGTGGAATTTCAATCATGGTACCGTAAAGGTAGTCGATTTTATCAACTCCGAATTTAGCACAAACTTCAGCATAAACTCGATCAACGATAATTTTTGTGAAATCCAATTCCGTTACATCACAAGTTACAGGAACCATGATTTCCGGTTTTGGGTTTTTACCCTCTTTAACTAACTCTACAGTAGCTTCGAATAAAGCACGAATTTGCATTTCGGTAACTTCAGGATAAGTAACTCCCAAACGAACACCACGGTGACCCATCATTGGGTTTGATTCGTGCAAAGCTTCACCTCGTTTTGCAATAGCTTCTGCACTTATTCCTAGAGCTTTGGCTAGCTCAGCTTGGTTTTCGGCACCTTGGGGAACAAATTCGTGGAGTGGTGGATCCAGTAAGCGGAAAGTAACAGGAAGTGAATCCATAGCTTCCAATGTTCCTTTATAGTCTCTTTTTACATAAGTGTAAAGCTCATCAAGCGCAAGCCTGCGTTCTTGTTCACCGGCACTTAAAATCATTTTACGGAGCAGGAATAAAGCATTTTCAGTTCCTTTACCATAGAACATGTGTTCGGTACGGAACAGTCCAATACCTTCGGCACCAAAGCTACGGGCAACTTTTGCATCAGCAGGAGTATCTGCATTGGTGCGAACACCCATGGTGCGGAATTTGTCGGCAAGGCTCATGAATTTTTGGAAACGTGGATTTTCCGAAGCATCCATCAGGTCTAGTGTGCCTACAAAAGCATGTCCTTTGGTTCCGTCTAAAGTTAAAATGTCTCCTTCTTTAATTACAAGGCCTGTTTCTTTAATGGAAGCAGTTTTAGCCTCTACATCAACATGAAGGGCACCTGCACCTACGATACAGCATTTTCCCCATCCGCGAGCAACTAAAGCAGCGTGGGAAGTCATACCACCGCGAGCGGTTAAAATACCGACAGCAGCACGCATTCCTTCAACATCTTCGGGGTTTGTTTCTTCGCGAACCAATAGCACTTTTTCGCCTCTACGTTGCCATTCAACAGCATCTTCGGCAGTAAACACTACTTTGCCAACAGCAGCACCAGGACCGGCAGGCAACCCTTTTACGAATGGTTGAGCACCTTTTAACATTGCCGGGTTAATAATCGGGTGTAATAATTCATCCAATTGAGAAGGATCAAGGCGTAGAACAACAGTTTGCTCGTCAATACGGCCTTCTTCCAACATATCCATAGCCATGTTTAACGCAGCAGTACCGGTACGTTTTCCAACGCGGCATTGCAACATGTATAATTTGCCTTCCTGAATGGTGAACTCGATATCGAGCATATCGTGGAAAGCATCTTCCAGGCGGTTACGGATTTCGAATAATTCTTTATATGTGCTCGACCAGAATTGCTGCATGCTTTGCATGTGCTTGTTCTGTTCGTTTTTTGTTTCATCGTTAAGTGGACTAGGAGTACGGATACCGGCAACTACGTCTTCGCCTTGAGCGTTTACCAGCCATTCACCATAAAAATGGTTGTCTCCGGTTGCAGGGTTACGGGTAAATGCAACACCTGTAGCAGAAGTATCTCCCATGTTCCCAAACACCATTGCCTGAACATTTACAGCAGTACCCCAATCGTCAGGAATACCTTCGATGCGGCGGTAAGAAATTGCTTTTTTACCATTCCAGCTTTTGAAAACCGCTTTAATTCCACCAAAAAGTTGAGCTTCAGCGTCATCTGGGAATTCTTGTCCCAATGATTTTTTAACGGCAATTTTGAATTCTTCTGCCAAGAATTTTAGATCATCTGCAGATAAGTCTGTATCAGAATTGAATCCTTTACTATGTTTGTACTGGTCGAGCATATCGTCCAAAACCTTACGAATACCTTTGCCGTCAGCAGGCTCCATGCCTTCTGCTTTTTCCATAACCACGTCGGCGTACATCATAATTAACCGGCGGTACGAATCCCAAACGAAACGGGGATTATTGGTTTTTTTTAGTAAAGCAGGAATTGTTTTTGAGCTTAATCCGATATTTAAAACAGTGTCCATCATTCCCGGCATGGAACTGCGTGCTCCGGAACGGCATGAGACAAGAAGCGGATTTTCAGCATCACCATATTTCATGCCCATTGCTTCTTCAACTTTTTTCATAGTACTCCAAACTTCGTCCGTTAAAGAAGCAGGCAATTGGCAGTTGTTTTCGTAATATGCCGTACAGCATTCGGTTGAAATTGTAAATCCGGCGGGTACGGGAAGTCCTAAAAGACACATTTCTGCTAAGTTAGCCCCTTTACCTCCAAGTAAATTTTTCATGTCGGCTTTGCCTTCGGCTTTTTTATTGCCAAAATAATAGACATACTTTACGTTACTCATTTTTTCTCCTTTTGTATTTTGTTAGATATATTTTATTCGCTAAAATTTTAAAGAGCAAAATTAAAAAAAAATGTCGTATCAACCTAATAAGAATAAGTTAACTTTTAAAGAATTTCGAAGGGGGAACCATGAAAGGAATTTTAGTGAAAGGTAAAAAAACACGTTGCGAGGATCTTTTGCTTTCTTGTGAAAGAGCTACAAGTGTAAGAGATTCTGAATTATGAGTTATGAGTTGTGAATTGAGAACAAGGAACCGATTGTCCGGGCAACCAAGAACGCATCCCGAATTTTAATCCACCTCCAGCGGATTTGAAAATTCGAGGATCCTCGAAAAAAGACGATCCACCATCGGCGGGTTCTTTTTTTCGGGGAGAGAGGACTATAGAGTGAAGAGAGTTATGAGTTAGAAAGTTACAAGTAAAAAAAGTTATGAATTATGAGACTTTACAGCCTTTTATCTTTATGTACCTACATGAACTTAATATTCTTTTATTCAGCCTTCGACTTTGCTCAATCATCGTAATTGACTTTATGAACTTTAAAGACTTTATAGACTTTCTCCTTAATTATCATCCCAATCGATCACAAACTTCCCGTTTTCCTGCTTTTTGGTGTTTTCCTTCTCTTTTTGTTTTTGTTTGTTTTCTTCAGTTTTCTTTTTATTTTTGACCACGGTAGTGTCCTTGCTAAACATGCCAAACTCTTTGTTGAGAACTTGTTTGAGGTTTTGTTTTTCTTTCTTGAAATCGGTAGCGATTTTTTCGCGAACGCTTTTGGTGTCGTATTTAATAACCGGTTTATCCGTATTTCCGGTGATTGACAAAAAGATGGTTGTGCGTTCCAACCCATCATCTTCGATATCCCCAAAATCTTCATTTTCCTTTTTTGCGGCACGTGCTTTTTTTGATAAAATCTCGGATAAACGTACTTTAACGTGATAGTCTATATCGTTGTTAAACTTATGGATTCCGGAAAGTTGTAAATTCATTGCATTGGAATTGATTTCCATTTCGGGAATGATGATTTTGCTGTCGCGAATTTCAAATTTATTTTTCAATGTTTTAAAGCGAACATGTTCGAGATCTTCCACCTTGACAAATTTTGCCAAAGCATTTAACGTCTGATAGTTGTTAAGTTCTCCGTTTTCCACGGAACAATCGATACTGGCTCTTAAGAGTTCCATGTCCGGTGTTAAATCAGGGTTCCATACTGCACTCATTTGAATGGAAGAACTAACCGTTCCATTAATTTTTTTATCGGTAAGCCCATCGTCTTTTTGTCCGAAGTTGTTGAAAGAGTAAAAGAGTTTCGATACATTTACCTGGTTGATATCGGCACGTACCGTAGTTAAAAATTTATGATTAGCCGCTCTTCCGTTTACTTGTCCCGAAGCCTTGATGGTTCCACCGAAAACCGATAATTTAAGATTGGAAATTGAAAGTAGTTTGTTGTTCATCGTTAAATTTGCACTGATATCGGTGGCATCAAATTTTCCAAATTTCAATTTATTATTTTTCAGTTTGATTACAAAATTTACGTATTCCGAAAAGGTCAACGTTTTACCTGTTTTTGATTTGGAATCATCGGATTTCATAAGTTCATCAAAATTCAGATACGAAGAGGTCAGAGTAGCATCAATCTGAAGCTTTTGATGTTCGATAAAGAAAAAGGGCAGAATGTTCACAAAAGATCCATCCAGCGCATAATCACTTCCGCCGATGGTACCTTTCATTTCATTGATTAGAATATCGCTTTTGCTGAATGCGAAATCGCTCTTGGTGATTTTAATAGGCAAAGGGTAGCTTTTTAGCTGAATATTTCCATTGGTCAGGGTTATTTTTCCCGAAGATTCACTGTTCAAAAAATCATTGGCGGTAATGTTATCCCATGAGCGAAGATTGATCTTAATTTTAGCATCAACCTGAAGCTTTCCACTCATCGAGGCAATGGCATCGTTTTTTAGAAATTGAGCTAAATCGCTAAGATTCACTTCTCCTTTAAAATCGGTGTCTATTTTCGGTTTATTTAGATTTTTTATGTTAAATTTACCTTTAAACACTCCGGATTTCAAACGTGCGGAAAAGTTGTTGAACGAAAGTCCGGAACTATTCATTGTGCCATCAATTCCATTGGTGTACCTTAGTGAAAAATTCACATCGTCGAGCGACAGGTTATTCTCTTTATTGGTGATTTTACCATTTTTTAAATCCGTAATCAACTCAATGGACAGGGGCTTAGAATTATTAAATGAGCCTTTGATTTTTAAATCGAATTTAAAATCGCCCGAACTTTCAAATTTCGAAAAATAGGCTTTCTGGCTACTGGGAAGTTCTTCGATAAAGGAATGGAGCTTTAAATCATCGCCGGTTATCGTACAGTTTATTGCTTTTTCATTTTTTGAAAAAATCACTCGGCCGCTTACATTAAACGGGATTTTGTTGATGACAAGATTACCTTTTTTTACGGTGTAGGAACCTGCTTTGTTGTTCACATCAAATTGCAGATTTGCGTAAGCTTCTTTATTTTTAATATATTGTACGGAATCGTAGCTGATATCGTAAAGATACAAAGAACCATCAAGTTTGAGAAAATAATTATCCTGCGAAAAATCGCCTTTGGCTTTACAATTCCTGAAAAGTACTCGATAGTGCTGATTCGATTGATAGTCAGCATATCCGAAATCTACATTTTTAAATTTAATACTGTTCAACTTGAATTTGAATTCTGAGGTCGTGGTGTCTTTGGACTCTTTTATGATTTGAAAGTTATCCGTGCCATCTACAAATACACGCATGCGGATTTTCGCATTTTCAATTTCTACTTTTTTGACCACATAGTTGCCGGTAATCAAATCCCAAATACTAAACTGGATGAAAATGTTTTTAGCTTGCAACAGATTACTTTTTTTAGCAAAAGGGGTCACTTCTTTGGCTTTAACATCGGTAAATTGTAGAGAAGCGTGTGGAAATCGCTTGATTAAGCTGAAACGCAAATCTTTATACTCAATTTGAGTGTTGATTTTCTTATTAATCTGATCGACTGCATATTTGGCGATAGTATCCTCAAATATCCAGGCAAGAGCGATAAGTAATCCGACAAAAAGAAAAATCACCCCAATAATAATTGAGGTGATTTTGAGCGTTTTTTTTACTATTGATTTCTTTTCAGCTTCCATACTTGCAAGTTTCAATATTTGCTAATAGTAAACATGTTTTTTAATAATATATTGCGCTAAGATACCGTCATCTTTAACATGTTGATTTCTTCTTTGCTTAAAATGCGCCATCTTCCGCGAGGAAGATCTTTTTTGGTCAATCCGGCATAAACCGTACGATCAAGCTTAACCACATCGTATCCAAGGCTTTCAAAAATTCTTCGTACAATGCGATTTTGACCGGAATGAATTTCGATGCCGATTATTTTTTTAGATTCCGTGCTTGCATAAGCAATGTCATCAGGTTTGATATAGATGTCGTTATCCAGTTGAATGCCATCTGCAATGGTTTGCATATCATTATAAGACAACGATTTATCCAATTCAACCTGATAGATTTTGCGAATTCCAAATTTGGGATGAGTTAGTTTTTTTGCCATTTCGCCATCGTTGGTAAACAGCAGTAATCCTGTGGTGTTTCTATCGAGACGACCTACGGGATAAACCCTTTCGCGACAAGCTCCGGCGATGAGTTCCATTACATTTTTGCGTCCGCGTTCATCTTCAATGGTGGTAATATAATCTTTGGGTTTGTTTAGGATAATATAAACAGGTTTTTCCCGATTTAGAATTTTGTCTTCGAAACGCACAATATCTGTAGGAAAAACTTTCGTCCCCAATTCGGTAACGATCTTATCGTTTACCATAATTGCGCCTGTCTCTATTAGTCGATCGGCTTCCCGACGGGAGCAAATTCCGGCGTTCGAGATATATTTGTTCAGACGAATAGGGCGATTTTCTTCTTCCCACTTCAGTGATAATACTTGTTGCTTGTTCGAAGTCAATCGTCCTGTTTCTCTTCTGTTGGCAACGATTTCCGACAATATTTCAGATTCAGCGTTGATATCACGGCGACGGGGTTTTAAACTGGATGAATATTCTCCGGATGGCCGGCGATCTCTGTTATATCCATGGTCGTTGTCGCCTCCTCTGGAAGGGCGGCGATCGCCATGGTCATTGTCGTTGAATCTGCGAGCGGGACGTTCCGACGAATTACTGTCGAAGCGACGAGATGGTCTATTGTCTGAAGAATCATTGTCGAGACGGCGAGCAGGGCGATCCGATCCGCGGTCTCCTTCGGGTTTGTAATATGGTTTGCGGTCGTCGCCACCACGATTGTCGAAACGGCGAGTTGGACGGTCGGATGAATTATTATCAAATCTGCGTGCCGGACGTTCCGGTGAGTCATTGTCGAAGCGACGTGCGGATCTTTCTGATGAATTGCTGTCAAATCTACGGGCAGGTCTGTCCGAAGAATCATGGTCGAAGCGACGTGCAGGACGTTCGGAATTTCCTCCGAAGCGACGTTCGCCGTTTTGTTCTCCTTCCGGTTTGCGGTAAGGACGATCGTTTCCACCATCACGGCTTTCGAAGCGACGTGCAGGACGTTCTGACGAATTGCTATCGAAGCGACGTGCAGGACGTTCCGCAGAACTGCTTCCGCGATCGTCGAAGCGAGGACGCTCAAATTTATTGTTTGCCCGAGGAGTATCTACAGCTTCTGAATAATTACGTTTTGGTTTGGAACGATCCGTAGTGTCGTTTGAGTAGTGTTTTTTTTCGCCATTCCCAGCAGCCTCTGAGTGGCGATTTGTCGTGCGAGGTTTCCCCGACGATTTACCGAAAGCCTTATCGCGTCCTCTCGACGTGGATTTTGAGGCTTTATCATCTCTTTTTGTCATAAAACAAGGTACGTTTATTTTTTACGTTTGCAAAATTACAAAAAAAAATGGCATGAATGCGTATATTCGGATGATTTTTTTGAAAAACAAAAGGAGCGTTACTCATTCGTTTGTTAAATAAATTTAGGTTGAAAATATTTCAATTATCCCAATTGCCGAAATTCCGTCACTAAACTTAAAACTAAACTTTTATCTGTTTTGATTTTTGCGCAGCTTCTATGATTTAATAGACAATAATTCGGTTGGGTAAACTACGTTCTCCCTTACAGATACCAGGTTTAATTCGGGGATGTCTTTACTTGAAAGTATTCTTTCGATTTTTTAATTTGAGCTTCGCTATAACGTAATCCCTTGGGAATTTTATTTAAAAAATTTATCTCTTTTTTTGTTCTTTTCCCTTCTTCATGAGCCAGTTTTCCTGATTTAATAAGATTTTTCCGCCGATCAAGTTTTGCATATTCATAACCACCTTTTTTATTCGAAAGCAAAGTGTATCCGTCCTTTGTTTCTGCCCAGTGCAATTTTTCATCCCCTTTTAACAAAATGGTCAGCGTTGTGCCGTCCGGTTGCTTGTATTCAATCGGTTTTTTGGATGCAGGCACTTTGTTTACTTGAGCATGAGCAATAAATAAGAAAGAGCACATGAACATCAGAAGTACAAACGTTTTTTTCATTTTATATCTGTTAAATTTAATTATCTTTGACTAGCCATCGCTGGGTTCCATTAATTATGCCACTATTTTATAATGCTTCCCTATATTTTAATTGACAAAATTAACAAATAAACTAACTCTATTTCCGTCTCAACGAATAAAATGTTTGTCAAAAAGACAAGACTATTCTAATGAATTGAAAGTTTAAATGCGATTATGAGAATTTTAATATAATAACGATTGAACCATTTGAATAATTTTGTGAACGGCCATTCGTTTTATTTGCCATTTGAATTTAAGGATTAAAAAGATTATCAATGCACTTAAATAATAATCTAATTGCCATGATTTTTTTAAAAAAACATTTTTAATGTCAAAATTTTATGTAATTTGGAGCCTTAAAAATCCTGAAACAATGAATAATCAAAGAAAAATCGGGTTGCTATTTATGATCATGATGATAGCAACTGCGGGAATATCCCAACAAAGTGGAGCTCAGATGTGCTCGAAGCGGAAATCGATGAGTAATTTTTTACCAACTTTTAAATCTCCAAACTCTCCTCGGCATTCTTTTGACGTAATCCATTATTTATTAACCGTCGATTTATATAATAATTACACTCCGCCTTACGATAAGAGTTATTCGGCATCGAATAAAGTCACTATTGTAGCCGATTCTGTAATTAATGCCATTTCGTTAAATGCGGTAAATACCAGTTTGGCTATTGATTCGGTAGTTCCTTCTTCGATCAGTTTTACTCACACCGGCGATTTTTTAAATCTTAATTTTAACCAAACTTATTCGGTTGGGGATACTGTTCGATTTACCATATATTATAAGCACAATAATGTAAGTGACGGTGCCTTTTATTGTAATAACGGTTTTGTGTTTACCGACAGCGAACCCATCGGTGCACGCAAATGGATGCCTTGTTGGGATTTGCCCGGGGATAAAGCTACTTTTGAATTGAAAGCTAAAGTGCCGGCTACTGTGCTTCTGTCTTCCAACGGGCTGTTACAGGATTCTCTTAAAATTGCCGACACGATTCGGTATCACTGGATAAGTAGAGATCCCGCTTCTACTTATTTGATGATTATTACTTCTAAAGATGGCTTTAATTTATCTACCATATATTGGCATCCTCCATTGCATCCGCAAGATAGTGTGCCCATGCGTTTTTACTACAATACGGGCGAAAATCCCCAGGGAATTATTAACATAATGCCCGAGATGCTTAACTTTTTTTCCAATATGTTTACGGAACACCCGTTCGAAAAAAACGGATTTGCGACCTTGAGCAGTGAATTTGCGTGGGGTGGCATGGAAAATCAGACGCTTACCAGTCTTTGTCCGAATTGCTGGTCTGAAATGCTGGCCGTACATGAATTTGCACATCAGTGGTTTGGAGATTTGATTACTTGTGCAACCTGGGCTGATATTGTGCTTAACGAGGGTTTTGCAACCTATTGCGAATCGCTTTGGTTGGAACATACACAAGGGGAACTGGCATATAAGAACGATGTTGAAAGTAATGCAAATACTTATTTCAGCAATAATCCAGGATGGGCAATCAGCGACCCCGATTGGGCAATAAATATTCCTTCTACCAATGTGCTTTTTAATGGTGCGATTTCGTATTCCAAAGGAGCTTGTGTGCTTCATCAATTGCGTTATGTAATGGGAGATACCGCATTTTTTAACGGATTGAAAAGTTATACAAACGATGCTGTAAACTTTAGATACAACACAGCTACGATTCACGATTTCTTTGCTAAGATGGAGCAATCCTCGGGACTTGATTTAAGTTGGTTTATGAATGAGTGGATGTATGTTCCAAATCATCCAATATATCAGATTGAAACTCTGCTTGGTAACACTCAGGTAACGACCACTATAGGGCAGAGTAACGCTTCCTATTATAAGATGCCTATAGAACTAAAATATACCTTTTTCGACAACACCGACACTACAGTGAAAGTAATGAACGATTTTAACAATCAATCATTTACATTTAATTTTATAAAACAGGTTACAGCTTTTCAGTTCGACCCCAATAACAAGATTGTATTAAAGGAAGTGGGATCTAATGTGACAAAAATAAGTTGTATCGAAGATGTTTTAGGATTTGATGCTTATCCGAATCCTGCCTCCGAAAGTGTAAATATTGCTATTCGGCTAAAAGCACCTGCTGTAAAAGTTTTAACCATGTACAATAACCTTGGGCAGGAGGTCTATAAAATAGAGATAGGTGCTGATGTATATGCAAGAGATATTTCTTTAGTCGGTCTATCTGCAGGTGTTTATACGATAAAATTATCAAATGAGACTTCTTCGACAGTAAAGCGGTTAATGGTTGGCAAGTAAACTAAAATTAACCTTAGAGAAGTTTAAAGTTAATTTGGGGGTGTGCTATAAAGTGTTGTGTCTTTATGTTATCGAAGAAGATAATGGTCTCTTTGATATCTTCTAATACAAAGAAAAAGATAAATAGGGGGAGAGATGTGTAATATGGCAATTTGGAGACTATAAAGAAATGTTGAGTGTGAGAAAAAATGATTAACGTTGAATCCAAATTATTAAAAGTTTATGACTTTAAGTTTGATGGAATACAAAAATTAATAGATTAGGAGTTTTTTGTGTAATAAAGTGCTTGAAATTAATTATTTAGGAAGATGATTAAATTGTTGAACTCATATTTATAAATCTTTACTAATTGACAAATAAATGGGGAAAAATAAATGTATATTTTTACAATTGGGCACCAAAAGAAAAAAAATAGTGTCTAAAACCATAACGTATAAAAAAGAAGGGGATTGGTGAATCGCTGTTTTTTTGTATTGAATTATTTCTAAAGGGGAAAATTATGAAATGTGTTACATTTTTAGCTAAAAATATTTTAGTTAGTGTTGTGTTTACATTTGTGTTTATTTTGATAAACCTTGGATTACAAGGACAACCATCATTTTCTAATTGTGTTCAGGACTTTAAATCGGAGACCATGTTTGCTGCAAACAAGCCGATTTTAACTTTAGCTCTCGCCAATGAAAGTGTGGTAGATACTGCCTTAATATTTAAATATATAGCTCAACAATCTGAAGAAGAGCCTCAGATTGTTGAGCTGTTTCTGGAGCAAAGGATATTCGTTATTTTTTCTTCTACTTACAAAGTTAGGTTGCACAAAATAGAAACAGATGAGGTTGAAGATAAAATGAAAATCATTGATATGTTTTCTGTTGTGTGCAAAAAATGGGGCATAAAATCACAACCGAATCCGTTGGTAGCGTGAATGAAAAAACGTAGTATGTTTTTAAATTTAATTTGAAATTATAGCATAATAAATATTGGGATTATGAAGAATAGGGGAGTTTATTTATTAGGGAAATCAACGATAATCATCGTTGTATTTATTACTTTAGTATTGTTAGGCACAAGTATGGATGTAAAAGGACAAACTTATTGTACAAATACAAATACTACTAATACTTCATATTATATTAGTAGTTTTTCCACAACGGGCGGTACAACTAATATTACCAATAACTCTTCCGGTTTTTCAACCAGTGGCTATGGAAATTTTACCGCAATGATAGTGACACAGCTGCAAAATAGCACAATAAATTTTTCTATCACGGAAACGGGAGGCACTATGCATTTCGGAATATGGGTGGACTGGAATGATGATGGTGATTTTGTAGATACTGGAGAAGAAGTTTACCTTAATAATAGCAGCTATAATGCGAGTGTAACCGGAAGTTTTACCGTGCCACTCACTGCGGCTCCTGGAAATCATAGAATGAGAGTTGTCGGAAATGATTTGGGGACAGCTGCAGCTTGTACAGGAACAGAGTACACCGAATGTGAAGATTACACGCTTAAAGTAACTGTTTTGCCGGCATGTTCGGGTACTCCTGTTGGAGGCACTACGACGGCAACAACAACAGCTGTAAGTGGATGCACGGGGTATGTAGGAGCAATAAGTGTTACCGGATCTACGGTCGCTTCAGGACTTACCTACCAATGGTATTCTTCCCCAACAGGAGCTGCACCATGGACTCTAATTGCCGGAGCTACAGGAGAGACTTATACTCCAACGACCGTAGGCCTTTATTATCGCAGGTTGGTTTCTTGCACAAGCAGTGGTGGATCCGCATACTCTTCGAATTTTTTATATTCAAGCTCTGCTCCGGCAAATGATGAATGTGCAAATGCTACATTATTAACGGTGAATTCTACTAATATATGTACTGTGACCACTTCTGGAACTGTTGCCTGTGCTTCTGCTTCTGCACAGACAAATTCATGTTCAGGCACAGCCGATGATGATGTTTGGTATAAATTTGTTGCAACAAGCACCACCCAGATTATCTCATTAACAAATATAGCGGGTTCTTCAACAGATATGTACTTTGCTGTATATAGCGGAACCTGCGGTTCATTAACTTCATTGCTTTGCAGTGATAATGACGCAGCATCAATAAGTGGACTTACCATAGGATCTACGTATTATGTGAGAGTTTACACTTACACTTCAACTACAGGACAAACAACTACATTTAATATCTGTATAAGCACACCTAGTCCAACTGCATTATGTAACGGTGCTGCTCCATTTTGCACAGGAACTACTTATAATTTTCCGGCAGGTGTAGGCTCAGGAACAGGAGAAACAGGGCCTAACTATGGATGCTTATCTTCGACGCCCAATCCTGTATGGTACTATTTAAAAGTAGGAACAAGTGGACCCATAGAAATGCATATATATGGTTCTAACAGTTATGATGTGGATTTTGCATGTTGGGGGCCTTTTTCAGATCCTGACGCACCTTGCACGGGGCAATTGACCGGATCATCTACTGTTAGTCACCACGCTACCGGAGCTTCAACTGATTACCCTTCCTTAAATATGATAGATTGCAGTTTTAATTCTTCTTATGAAGAGTGGTGTTATATCCCAAATGCAGTAGTCGGAGAATACTATTTACTATTACTTACCAATTATAGTAATTCTGCTCAGAACATGATATTTTTGCAAACTACAGGAGCTGGTACAACCGACTGTTCGATTATTGCACCGCCGGTTACGAACAATGGACCTTTATGTGTGGGGCAAACCTTGCAGTTGACGGTTACCAGTCCTGTAGCCGGAGCCTCCTATTATTGGACAGGACCTGGGTCGTGGTCTTCAACCGATATGAATCCAACAATTTCTAATGTTACCTTGGCGAATGCCGGAGTTTATTCCTTAGTAATAACCGTAGGTACCGTGAGTAGTGCTCCGGTAACGACTACAGTTGTTGTAAATTCAATCCCTGTGGCGGGCATCACGAACAATACTGGGACAACCATTTTAACGTGCAGCACGACATCGATAAGTGTGACGGCTACTCCATCTGGAGCGACATCCTATGCCTGGAGCGGCGGTTCAACGCCAACTACCGCTGCCAACAGTTTTACCGCACCGGGTACCTATACCGTTACCGTAACTACGGGAAGTACTTGCACTGCAACCTCTAGCATCACCATAACGCAAGACATCACTCCACCTGCAACGGGCATCACGAACAATAGCGGAACCACCATTTTAACGTGCAGCACGACATCAATAAGTGTGACGGCCACTCCATCTGGAGCCTCATCCTATGCCTGGAGTGGCGGTTCAACGCCAACCACCGCCGCCAACAGCTTTACCGCAGCGGGTACCTATACCGTAACGGTAACTTCTGCGAACGGTTGCACTGCAAGCTCTAGCATCACCATAACGCAAAACACCACCACTCCGCCTGCAACGGGCATCACGAACAATACCGGAACCACCGTTTTAACGTGCAGCACGACATCGATAAGTGCGACGGCCACTCCATCTGGAGCCACGTCCTATGCCTGGAGTGGCGGTTCAACGCCAACTACCGCCGCCAACAGCTTTACCGCCGCGGGTAGCTATACCGTAACGGTAACTTCTGCGAACGGTTGCACTGCAAGCTCCAGCATCACCATAACGCAAAACACCACTCCGCCTGCAACGGGCATCACGAACAATACCGGAACCACCGTTTTAACGTGCAGCACGACATCGATAAGTGCGACGGCCACTCCATCTGGAGCCACGTCCTATGCCTGGAGTGGCGGTTCAACGCCAACTACCGCCGCCAACAGCTTTACCGCCGCGGGTACCTATACCGTAACGGTAACTTCTGCGAACGGTTGCACTGCAAGCTCCAGCATCACCATAACGCAAGACACCACTCCGCCTGCAACGGGCATAACGAACAATACCGGAACCACCGTTTTAACGTGCAGCACGACATCGATAAGTGTGACGGCCACTCCATCTGGAGCCTCATCCTATGCCTGGAGTGGCGGTTCAACGCCAACCACCGCCGCCAACAGCTTTACCGCCGCGGGTAGCTATACCGTAATGGTAACTTCTGCGAACGGTTGCACTGCAAGTTCGAGTATCACCATAACGCAAGACATCACTCCACCTGCAACGGGCATCACGAACAATACCGGAGCGACTCAACTCACTTGTGCCTTAACATCGATAAGTGTGACGGCCACTCCATCTGGAGCCTCATCCTATGCCTGGAGTGGCGGTTCAACGCCAGCTACCGCTGCCAACAGCTTTACCGCCGCGGGTAGCTATACCGTAACGGTAACTTCTGCGAACGGTTGCACTGCAAGTTCTAGCATCACCATAACGCAAGACATCACTCCACCTGCAACGGGCATCACGAACAATACCGGAGCGACTCAACTCACTTGTGCCTTAACATCGATAAGTGTGACGGCCACTCCATCTGGAGCCTCATCCTATGCCTGGAGTGGCGGTTCAACGCCAACCACTGCTGCCAACAGCTTTACCGCAGCGGGTACCTATACCGTAACGGTAACTTCTGCGAACGGCTGTACTGCAAGTTCGAGTATCACCATAACGCAAGACATCACTCCACCTGCAACGGGCATCACGAACAATACAGGGACTACCATTTTAACGTGCAGCACGACATCGATAAGTGTGACGGCTACTCCTGCGGGAGCCGCATCCTATGCCTGGAGTGGCGGTTCAACGCCAACCACTGCTGCCAACAGCTTTACCGCCGCGGGTAGCTATACCGTAACGGTAACTTCTGCGAACGGTTGCACTGCAAGCTCTAGCATCACCATAACGCAAGACATCACTTCACCAGCAACGGGCATCACGAACAATACCGGAGCGACTCAACTCACCTGTGCCTTAACATCGATAAGTGTGACGGCCACTCCATCTGGAGCCGCATTCTATGCCTGGAGTGGCGGTTCAACGCCAACCACTGCTGCCAACAGCTTTACCGTAGCGGGTACCTATACCGTAACGGTAACTTCTGCGAACGGCTGTACTGCAAGTTCGAGTATCACCATAACGCAAGACATCACTCCACCTGCAACGGGCATCACGAACAATACAGGGACTACCATTTTAACGTGCAGCACGACATCAATAAGTGTGACGGCTACTCCTGCGGGAGCCTCATCCTATGCCTGGAGTGGCGGTTCAACGCCAACCACTGCTGCCAACAGTTTTACCGCAGCGGGTACCTATACCGTAACGGTAACTTCTGCCAATGGTTGCACTGCAAGCTCTAGCATCACCATAACGCAAGACACCACTCCGCCGGCAACGGGCATCACGAACAATACCGGAACCACCATTTTAACGTGCAGTACGACATCGATAAGTGTGACGGCCACTCCATCTGGAGCCGCATCCTATGCATGGAGTGGTGGTTCAACGCCTGCTATCGCTGCCAACAGCTTTGTCAATGCTGGCACATACACGGTTACAGTAACTACAGCCAATGGGTGCACTGCTAGCGGAAGCATTATTATCACTCAAGATGCTGGTGTAATTACGACAAGTATCATAAACAATACAGGAACTACAGAATTGAATTGTGCTATTACTACTATAAATCTTACAGCAGCGGATACAGGGGTTGGAAGCAGTTATGCTTGGAGTGGTGGAAATTCTATGACAACTGCAAATAATGGTGTTACCATTCCAGGAATTTATACCGTTACTGCAACAGCTGGTAACGGCTGTACAAACACCTCTAGCATCACCATAACGCAAGACATCACTCCACCAGCAACGGGCATCACGAACAATACCGGAACCACCGTTTTAACGTGCAGCACGACATCGATAAGTGTGACGGCCACTCCATCTGGAGCCTCATCCTATGCCTGGAGTGGCGGTTCAACGCCAGCTACCGCTGCCAACAGCTTTACCGCAGCGGGTACCTATACCGTAACGGTAACTTCTGCGAACGGTTGCACTGCAAGCTCTAGCATCACCATAACGCAAGACATCACTCCACCAGCAACGGGCATCACGAACAATAGCGGAACCACCATTTTAACGTGCAGCACGACATCAATAAGTGTGACGGCTACTCCTGCGGGAGCCTCATCCTATGCCTGGAGTGGCGGTTCAACGCCAACCACTGCTGCCAACAGCTTTACCGCAGCGGGTAGCTATACCGTAACGGTAACTTCTGCGAAGCTTGCAGTGCAACCGTTCGCAGAAGTTACCGTTACGGTATAGCTACCCGCGGCGGTAAAGCTGTTGGCGGCGGTAGTTGGCGTTGAACCGCCACTCCAGGCATAGGACGTGGCTCCAGATGGAGTGGCCGTCGCACTTATCGATGTCGTGCTGCACGTTAAAACGGTGGTTCCGGTATTGTTCGTGATGCCCGTTGCAGGCGGAGTGATGTCTTGCGTTATGGTGATGCTAGAGCTTGCAGTGCAACCGTTCGCAGAAGTTACCGTTACGGTATAGGTACCCGCTGCGGTAAAGCTGTTGGCGGCGGTGGTTGGCGTTGAACCGCCACTCCAGGCATAGGACGTGGCTCCAGATGAAGTGGCCGTCGCACTTATCGATGTCGTGCTGCACGTTAAAATGGTGGTTCCGCTATTGTTCGTGATGCCCGTTGTTGGTGGAGTGATGTCTTGCGTTATGGTGATGCTGGAGCTTGCAGTGCAACCGTTCGCAGAAGTTACCGTTACGGTATAGCTACCCGCTGCGGTAAAGCTGTTGGCGGCGGTGGTTGGCGTTGAACCGCCACTCCAGGCATAGGACGTGGCTCCAGATGGAGTGGCCGTCGCACTTATCGATGTCGTGCTGCACGTTAAAATGGTGGTTCCGCTATTGTTCGTGATGCCCGTTGTTGGTGGAGTGATGTCTTGCGTTATGGTGATGCTGGAGCTTGCAGTGCAACCG
>CAUVYH020000022.1:0-23712 GCA_963556065.3 Bacteroidales bacterium | reverse complement strand
GAATAAGTGGTAAAAACTCCATTTAAGATTGTATTTGAAGCCACTTTATATAACATGCTTTCGCCCCACAACTCGGGTTGCTTATCCGGCCCAAATGCATCAAAATAGATCAAATGATATTCGGAATAAACAAGATCAACGTTCTGCAGCGATTCCGGTATTTTTATCAACGTAAAATCGGAAGTGATTTCAATCGGCTCGTTCCATGGACTCTGATGTATTTTCCTAAAAAGCCCATCCTTATCGGATAACAGTTCACTATAATTAAGGGTTAATACTTCGTCCACCATTATAGGAAAAGGTTCCAGTGAATAATAAAACACATGACGATTTGATTTTCCGGCCTCCAGACAGGTAAGAAGTGCGTTGAGCCCTGTACCGAACCCTACTTCCAGCAAATGGATGTCCTCACTAAACCGGTCGAAACAATAATGAAGTCCGTTCCGAATATAAACGATATTTGCTTCGGCAATGGCTCCGTTTATAGAATGATACGTATCGTTAACCCGTTCGGACTGCAACGTGTGAGAACCGTCTGTAGTAACAATTTGCTTCATCGGTTATAGTATAAATGAGCTTTAGATATCGGTTTAGAAACCATAATGGAATTAACAAACGAGCCATTCGGTAAAGAATGTTGATCGATTTGTTGTGATTTTACCACAAAATAACAGTTTGTGTTTTCATCGTAAAGAACTTGTTTTCCATCCGCTACAAAATTTAATGAGGCTAAGCCTATACTTTGCCCATGATTGTATAAGTATATTTGCTGAGTAGTTAAAATGAGATATTGTTCTTTACTGATCTGAACCACATCGATAATTTCCTGATTTGAAATCTCAGTAAGCGTATTGAACGAATGCAATAAGAAGTCAAACTCGTAAATGGTTCCGCCGCCATTTAGATTCGCAAAGACCATTATTTTCTCGGTGTTATACGGACAAAGCTTTACAATATCAAACGGTATTGCCTGCTGCGTTATAAAGCTTGCCGAACTATTATAAAATTGAGCTAGTTGATGATTTGCCACCGAAACGTTTTCAACCTGTGCTATAAAACGTCTTTCAGCATCGATAAACTCCACGCCATGCCAAGAAACGGGTAACGTATAAACCTTTGACCTCATCCCATTTATGGAATATCCCGAAATGAGACCATCTTGGGTGGACACATACAAAAGATTATTACTGAAATACAGCTGATAAAACCAGGGCAATCCATTATTACTCTGATTTACCACACTCCAAGATATCGTATTATTAGAAAGATCGACTGCATAAAGATTCCCTGTTTGAGCACCGGCAACAAATATTTTCTGGTATTTTGAATTCAATTCCGAAGCGGAAAAATCACCTTCCAATCCAATAATTAAAGAATCATTTTCGAGCGTATCTATTCTTCTTACATCAATCGTGTTATTCATCGGGATGGAAACATAAATAAATCCTAATAGCTTACGAGTAAGCCCATTCACAAAAATAGGAACAAAATAATTTTTGCTGTTTGTACCATCAGATGCAGATACTGCTAAATAATAGATCCCGCTCTCGATTGTAGCATTATCTAATATCATGTAACAGTCTATTTTCTTTTCTTTTCCATTATCCTTAAAGACTAAGAAATGAACCATTTCACTATTTTTATTATAATCGTATAGCGAGACTTTTATTACATCCAGCACCATATCATCTTTTACCGTAGCCGAGACGAAAATAGTGTCGCCCACATTATATTGCTGGTTTATGATAGGAGAAAAAATCTGAATTGATGGTGCAGACTCATCCTCTTCCGATTTCTTGCAACCAAAACCAATTATTAAAAAAAATAAAATAAATAACAAATTCCTTTTCAATACAAGATTTTTTACTATATTTGGAAATCAAAAATACAAAAAATGGGAGACAATAGCCAATTAAATCAGATTTTATTTTTAGATATTGAAACGGTGCCACAAATCGCTGAATATGATCAGTTACCGGAGAAAATGAAAACATTGTGGGATAAAAAAGCAACAAAACTTATTCAAAAAGAGGACGAAACAGCTCAAAGTATTTATCCAAGAGCGGGCATATATGCAGAATTTGGCAAAATAGTCTGTATTGTTGTAGGGTATTTTTACGAAGATCAATTTCGAGTAAAGTCTTTTGCCGGAGACGATGAATCGAAATTGCTCCGAGATTTTGGACAATTGCTTGATGGATTTCAACAGCGTAAGGAGGCAAAACTATGCGGGCATAATGCGAAGGAGTTTGACTTCCCCTATATTTGCCGTAGAATGATCATCCATCGAATCCCAATTCCGACAATTCTGAATGCTTCCGGTAAAAAACCATGGGAAACAAGCTTTTTAGACACCATGGATTTATGGCGATTCGGCGATTACAAGAGCTACACTTCTATTGACTTGCTCACGACTATCTTTGGTATTCAAACACCCAAAGACGACATTGACGGCAGTATGGTTTACGATTATTATTGGCATCGCAAGGAATTAAGCACAATTGTAAAATATTGCAAAAAAGATGTAATTGCGGTAGCTCAGGTATATTTGCGAATGCAAAATCTGAATCCGATCTCTGAATCCCAAATTATTGATGTAGATTAATTTCAGTTATTATGACTATTGAACCGAAAATATTAGCAAAAGCACAAAGTTGGCTAGTTGAAGATTTTGATGAATCTACCCGAAAAGAGGTCGCCCGATTAATCGCCGAAGATCCTGATGAAGTGGTAGAATCCTTTTACCGCGATCTGGAATTTGGCACCGGTGGACTTCGTGGAATCATGGGTGTCGGATCTAACCGCATGAATAAATATACTGTTGGAATGGCCACTCAGGGGCTGGCTAATTATCTCCTAAAATCGTTTCCAAATCAACAAATCAAAGTGGCCATTGCCTATGATTCCCGCAATAACAGCAGTTACTTTGCACAGATTGCGGCAGAAGTGTTATCGGCAAACGATATTCTAGTATATCTTTTCGATAAACTACGTCCCACCCCAGAATTATCCTTTACCGTGCGCCATTTGAACTGTCAGGGCGGTATCGTGATCACGGCTTCGCACAATCCCAAAGAGTACAACGGGTATAAGGTGTATTGGAATGATGGCGGTCAGTTGGTGGCTCCACACGATAAAAATATAATATCGGAAGTAAAAAAGATAACCTCTCCCCAAGCCGTTAAATTTAATAAAAAACCGAACCTTATCGAAATTATCGGTACCGATATCGACCATGTTTATCTTCACAGCATAGAAACACTTTCACTTAATCCGGAAATCGTAAGGCAGCAATCGGATTTGAAGATTGTCTATACCCCCATTCACGGCACCGGCATCATGTGTATTCCGCAAGCATTGGAACGATTCGGTTTTAAAAATATTAATATTGTAACCGACCAAGCAGTTCCGGACGGCAATTTCCCAACGGTAAAATCACCTAATCCGGAAGAACGTGCAGCAATGACCATGGCCATTACGCTCGCAAAAAAAATTGATGCCGATGTAGCGATGGCCTCCGATCCAGATGCAGACCGGGTGGGCGTTTCAATCAAAGACCCCGAAGGCAATTTTATTTTGCTCAACGGAAATCAAACCGCATCCATACTTTTCTATTATATTCTGAGCCAATGGGATAAATTCGGAAAGATCAAAGGAAAAGAGTTTATCGTAAAAACAATTGTGACTTCCGATTTACTGAAAGATATTGCTGAAAGTTATCATGTGGAATCGTTTGATGTGCTGACCGGGTTCAAATTTATTGCCGAAAAGATCAAGGAACTGGAAGGGAAAAAACAGTTTATCATTGGCGGAGAAGAAAGCTACGGCTATCTGGTAGGCGATTTCGTTCGCGACAAGGATGCGGTAAGTTCATGCTGCATGATTGCAGAAACGGCTGCTTGGGCAAAATCTCAGGGAAAAACAATGTACGACATTTTGCTGGAAATATATCTCAAATTCGGTTTATATGTTGAAGACTTGATTTCTATAACCAAAAAAGGGAAATCCGGTGCTGAAGAGATTTCTCAAATGATGATTAATTTCAGAAATAATCCGCCTGAACAGATTAATCATTCAAAGGTAATCGAAATTCGGGATTACAAGAAATCGGAACGCTGCTTCCCATTGGAATCCAAAGTTGAGCCTATTCTTTTACCCAAATCGGATGTACTTCAATTCTTTACCGAAGATAGCTCTAAAATAACAGTTCGTCCCTCAGGAACCGAACCCAAAATCAAGTTCTATTTTGGAATCAAGGGGACACTTTCTTCCGCAAAAGCATACGCCGAAACGAGAGAAAAACTGGTTCAACGAATCAATGCCATTGTTGAAGATTTTAAATTAAATTAATTCGTGCACGATGAACATACAACAAGGGTATCTTACACTACGCTCACCAGAGTTTGCCGATAAGCATAAAATTGCAGAGTTCTGCACGAAAAAGGTGTGGGATAATCTTCGGGACTTCATGCCCAATCCTTATACGCTATATGATGCCGAAGCGTTTATTCGAATTAGCCGGGGCGAAGATCCCGTTTGCACATTTTCCATTGACTATAAAGGAAAATTTGTCGGAATAATCAGTTTAGTCCCGCAAAGCGACGTTTATAGGCTCAACGCAGAAATTGGGTACTGGCTTGGGGAAGCGTATTGGGGAAAAGGTATTATTTCAAAAGCGATTCCGATGATTGTGAATTACGGATTTACACAGCTATCGCTCCACCGGATATACGCACATGTTTTCGAATTTAATAAAGCTTCGCAAAAAGCATTGCTGAAGTCAGGTTTTAACCTTGATTATGTTGCTAAAAAAGCTATTATTAAAAACGGAAGCATTATTGATGAATGCCGTTATTCGATATACAAACCCGAGTAAATTAAATGTATTATAAGTCATTGCTCTTGTGCATCATTCTGATGCTGCAATTCCGTTTTACAAATGGGCAAATTATGGGATGCACCGATCCTTCAGCCTCAAACTATAATGCACTCGCTACCCAAAACGATGGAAGCTGTATATACCCGAGTGTTTCCGTCTCACCTATAGCATCAAGACAACTAGATAGTTGCTTAACCGAGACTTCGGGGCTTATTGAATGGGATCATTATTTCTGGAGCCATAACGACAATACCGATACTGTCATTTACCGGATAGATACTGCCACCGGAGGGATTCTTGAAAAAGTACCACTGGCAAATGTCATCAACCACGATTGGGAAGAATTATCTCAGGATTCCGAGTATCTCTATGTAGGTGATTTCGGAAACAACGCTTCGGGAAACCGTGCCAACTTGAATATCTTGCGAATTTCGAAAGCATCAATGATCAGCGAAAATCCAATCATTGATACGATTTCTTTTTCGTACTCGGATCAGATAAACTTTTCGGATCCGGGGACCAATAATACCAATTTCGATTGCGAAGCCTTTATTGTAGCCTCCGATTCCATTTATTTATTTACGAAACACTGGGTGGATCTGGCCACCGTGGTGTATTCCCTGCCCAAAATTCCCGGAAATTATATCGCACGACGAATTGATTCCTTATTTGTAAACGGATTAATCACAGGGGCTACCTATTTAGAACAGCGACGATTGATAATACTCTCGGGCTATAGCAAGCAACTTGCTCCTTTTATGTATTTGCTTTATGATTTTCGACCCCGACAGTTTTTTTCGGGCAACAAACGAAAAATCGATATTTCTCTTCCTTTTCATCAAATAGAAGGAATCAGTACTACCAATGGAATTCATGTGTACTGCACCAACGAATACTTAACGTTTTCCTCCATTGAAAATTTCCAGCAATTCCACACCTTCAACCTCGAAACACTTTTAGGCTCCTATCTAAACACTGGGATTACCGCACCAGAAAGAGAAGCAGGCTCAACCCTGCAGTTGTTTCCCAACCCCTCTTCGGATTTATTACAGCTTAAACTTTCAAAAACCGGAGTGAAAAGAAGTTATCAGATTTTTAGTCAACCGGGAACTATTGTAATGGGTGGCGTTTTAGAAGAATCAAGTACCATTGATATCAGCCGCTTAGCCAAAGGAAGTTATATTCTGAAAATCGACGGAAGTCCCGAACCCTTTGCGAAGTTTATTAAATCATTATAGTATAAACGGCATTATTAAATATAAGTAATTAGAATAATATAATGTCGTATTATGTTGTCTATATGGGTTTTTATTCGTATATTTGCTTCATAATGAGATATATAACACTAAAAACAGAGGAGATTGAGGAACTAGAGCATATTCACAAGAGTAGTGCTAATAACACAATCAGAAAACGTAGTCAATGTCTTCTTTTAAGCCATAATAGACGAACGATAACTGATTTATCTATTATTTTCAACGTGAATCGGAGAACCATAGAACGTTGGTTCGAATCATGGGAGAAAAGAGGACTGGATTCACTTCCAATTATTGCAGGTAGAGGTGTTAAAACTCGACTTAAAGGGTACAATCAGGAAATATCTGAACAGCTAGAACTTCATAGTAGAAATTTAAAAAATGTACTGCTCTATTTTGAAAAGCAACATAATATTAAAATCTGCAAAAAGACTTTGCAGAATTTTTTAAAAGAAACTGGGCTATAGATGGAAAAGAGCTCGATTGTCATTAAAACACAAACGCAACAAGGAAGAATTTGAACTGAAACAACAACAAATAGAAAGCCTTAAGGAATTAGAAGAGAGTGGATATATTGATTTGTATTTTGGCGATGAAAGTCATTTTGGACTGACTCCTAATGTTCCATATGCATGGCAAACAAATGGAAACCAAATACTATTACCCGCTGCTAAAGGGAAGTTTCTAAATGTTGTAGGATTCATGAATCGAAAAAACAGCTTGTTCTTTGAAGTACTTGAAACAACATTCAATTCGGAAAAACTAATTGACTTTGTGGATCGTTTTGTTGAGCAAACTACTAAGAAAACGGTGGTGATACTTGATAATTCGCCAATTCATAAATCAAAAAAGTTTCTTCTTAAAATAAAAGAGTGGGAGAAAAAAGATTTGTTGATCTTTTTCTTGCCACCATATTCTCCAGAGCTAAACTTAATCGAAATTCTATGGAAAAGAATCAAATATTATTGGATGCCATTTGATGCTTACCTCTGTTTTCAAAATCTAGAAGAAAGACTATTTGCAGTATTGAATGATTTTGGCACCAAATACGACATTAAATTTGGGTAATTACTTACTCTCTATTTTCCTTCCAACGCAAAAAATAGATCAAGAGTAACAGTGCTTTTTCAAAAAAATGGATACATTTGCATAAACAACAATTTATAAAAAGATGAAATGCATATCCGAATACGAACCAAAACTACTGATTGCGCTGGGAGAATCGCTAAAAGGAAACCGAAAGTTCACGGACTGGTTTGTAGCCAACGGCTATCCCGAGTTGGCGGCCTTTTCGGCTGCGGTAAATTCCGACGAAGAGGCCCTGAGATGGTTATTGACAAAGAGTAAACATCCGGAATTGGGAGTTTTGAGCAATGCCATCGACAACGAGCCGAATGCCTTGGAATGGATGCAACGTCATAATGCAACGCTTATGTATCTGTTTGCAAAAGCATGCAGAAAGGACGATGATGCCATTCGATGGTTTGCAAGTAATGACTTAAAAATCATGATTTTGCTAATCAAAATTATACAGGAGATTATCCAAAAACAAATTGATGATGCCGTGGATGTTCATAAATTCAGGCGATCGTAAAACACGAAGGAATACACTATTATAAGATTTATTGCGTTATTTTTGAGATAAATTTAAACACACAAGATTGAAACATTATTATCGAAGACGTCGCTGGAAATGGCTTTTGTTTTTTGTAGCAACCCTGATTTTCACGGGGTTAATGCTTTATTCGAATTGGCTGGTATCGAAAATGTCGGCCGATGAAAAGAAAAAAATCGAAATATGGGCAGAAGCAATTCAGCAAAAAGCCGTGTTGGTAAACTACACCAACAATTATTTTGATAAAGTGATGGCCGAGGAAACCCGAAGAGCACAACTTCTGGCTAAAGCCTACAATAAACTTTTAGCCGCTCCACCCGAAGAAGACCTAACATTTTATTTGGAAATTATCTCGAATAATAAAACCATTCCCTGTATTATTACCGACGAAAAAGGGAAAATAAACGGTGCTGTAAATGTCGATTTTAATACGGATACGGTCCCTTTTCTCACAGGAAAACTTAAGGAAGATTTTTCGGTTTATAAGCCCATTGCCGTAAATTATTACAAAAATAAATGGATGTTTCTATATTATAAAGAATCAAATCTTTATATAGAATTACAAAAGATGCTCACCGACCTAATCCACTCATTCTTCAATGAAGTAGTGGATAACACCGCATCGGTACCCGTGATTGTAACCGACAGCTCTAAAACAAACATTATTTCGTATGGAAAACTAGACACCAATCGGTTGTTTGATCCTCAATACATTCAGCAAACCATTTCCCGAATGGAGTCGGAAAACAAACCTATCGAAATCAATATTTCCGGTTACGGCAAGAGCTATGTTTTTTTTGAGGAATCCTCTTTATTGAAACAGCTACGATACTTCCCCTTCGTTCAGTTTGGACTTATCGGTTTATTTATAATCATTGCCTACATTCTGTTTAGCGCAGCCCGAAAATCGGAGCAAAACCAAGTTTGGGTAGGGATGTCGAAGGAAACCGCACACCAATTAGGAACTCCCATTTCGTCACTAATCGGATGGATGGAACTTTTAAAATTACAGGAAGTTGATGATCAAATTGTAAACGAACTGGGAAAAGACATTAATCGTCTGGAAACCATTGCTCAACGTTTTTCAAAAATCGGGTCCATCCCTGAATTACAGGAAGAAAACATTACTCAAGTTATTATTGATTTTATCGGCTACCTAAAAACCAGATCTCCGAAAAATATTGAATATAAATTAGAATTCGACCCGGCAAAAGAAATTCATGTGATGTTGAATAAATATCTTTTTGAATGGGTACTGGAAAATCTATGCAAAAATGCCATTGATGCTATTGAAGGAAACGGAAAAATCACAATTTCTCTCGGAGAAGAGAAAAGACACATCTTCATTGACATTGCAGATACCGGGAAAGGCATTGATAAAAAACATTTTAAAACCATTTTTAAACCCGGCTATACGAGCAAAAAACGTGGGTGGGGTTTGGGATTATCTCTGGCAAAAAGAATTATTACCGAATACCATAAAAGCGATCTGTTTGTAAAATCTTCCTCAAGCGAAGGGACTACGTTTAGAATTAAGCTGAAGAAGTAAATCGCACAATGTGCAAAAAAAATGCAAGAAGAACTACAATCGTGAAACAAAGCTTAAGTATAAAAGCACTTCAACCATACCCGATAGATTCAAAACGATTTTAATAATGGATTTAACGTCTAAGAATTTCGATAAGATAAAATAATTTTGTAAATAAGAAAATTGCTTCTATTTTTGTGCATCAATAAACATTAAGAATTACATTCATGAGAAAATCAATCACCTGTTTTGTCGTAGTTATTACATTTTGTAGCGCTATTTTTGGCCAAAATATTCATTCTCCTGCCGAAATTTTTAGCATCATGGAAAAATCTCCTGTATCTTATTCATTAAGCACTTTAAAGGAAGAAGTATTGGCTCCAGACAGAAGTGAAAACCTGAATTATAACGATTTCTATCGGGTAAAAACAGAGGATGGAATTTCCACTTTACAATACCATTTAAGTAAAGAGTTAGAATCCGATTTCGAAAGTGCAGAAAAATATTTTCAGAACCATGAACCTGCATTAGCCAGAGGCATGTATCAACAGGTTCTGGCTAAAGACAGCACCGTCCATAAGGCCATAACATATATTGGCCAAACGTATGAAATGGAAAAAAATCATACAAAAGCCATAGAATGGTATCAGAAAGCAATCGATAAAAACTATATCGACTACATGAGTCACTGGTTTATAGCTGATGCATACAGCGCAATCGGAGAAAAAGACAAAGCCGTCGAAGAAATTACGATTGCTTGGATTTTGAATAGAAATAATCCTCGAATTGAAAAAACAGTTAAACAGATCTACGACCTCAAAAAAATCAAATTGCCTACATGGGCATTCACTCCGCAAATAAAAATTGACAGCATCGGCGAAAACAAGGTAAACATTGAATTTCAAACGGAATGGCTCGGCTGGGCTATGGTAAAAGCCATTTGGAAATACGAACCCGGCTACCGTGAGTCAATGGGTTTTAAAGAGGGCATTTTCAACACACTTCAAGAAAAAGAAGCTATTGTGTGTTTATTATCAAGTTTAAAGAAAAAACAACTTAAAAAGCACCCCGAACTTAAAATGTTGCGAAAAGCTTTAGACGAAAAAATGATTGATGAATTTATCTTTTTCGAAATATACCTTCCCGAATATCCTTTTATCGCATATCAGTTGCCTGAAAATTTCATCCTTTCAATTAAAGATTATGTCGTTAAAATCAGAGGAGGTAAATAGTCAATTTCGCCTTTTTTACTGGCAAAAAGATTCGATGAAAATGATTATAGCCCAAATTCATGGGGATCTTAATTAATGCCTATTTACCGAAAATCATAGCAGCATCGCATCTATTATCTATTCCTCTACTAATTGAGTTTTCATATTTCAACATTTCAACCATATTTTGTACAGTATCACTAATTATCAGCACTTTACTGTTTTAAGCCACAATAATATACATCGCTGATAATCAGCTTATTAAAACTATTAATTGCGTGAAATAAAAAAATCATGAGGTATTCATATTTAAAATGAGCAAATTAAAAAAATGATTATTTTTGCCATAATTAAATTTTTGATTTTTGTTTTGCCTTTAATCTTAGAAGCAATCTATCAATAAGAAATACTCATTATAAAGATTATGACCTATGAGCATCAAGAAAAATACTTTTTCGTTTAACGGCAACGAAAAGGCAACGATAAATGTAATTTCCTGGATTCCGGAAACTACGATTGAGGGAGTTATAGTTATTGTTCACGGAATGGCCGAATATGCAAATCGGTATGATGAATTTGCCCGGTTTTTGGCGCAAAACCGATATGCCGTTTATGCACATGATCAGCGTGGGCACGGATTTACTCTTCATAATAGCAAAGTGGGTTTTTTTGCAAAAAAAGACGGCTGGGAACTAATCCTGAGCGACCTTCACAAGCTGGTAAAATTAACACAAGAAAAACATCCCAATGTACCAACCATCCTTTTCGGGCACAGCATGGGATCATTGTTGGCACGCACGTATGCGATAGATTATGGAAAATTTATCAACAAACTGATAATTGCAGGAACCGCCACCGATCCAGGGCTTAAATCGACCCTTGGTTTAGGTCTTGCAAAAACATTGTCTTTCTTGGTTAAACCTCACTCTTCAAGCTATATTCTCACATTGCTCACCTTTGCCGGAGCCAATAAAACCTATAAAAACAGACGCACTAAATTCGATTTTATCTCTAGAGACAACGACGTTGTTGACCAATACAAAAACGATCCGCTCTGTGGTTTTTATTGCAGCAACTCCTTTTATGTGGATATGCTCACCGGGCTTAAATATATCAGCCGCAACGAAAATATTCGCAAAATTCCTTCATCATTGCCTATTTTAATAATTTCCGGCAACGATGACCCTGTGGGCGATTATGGCAAAGGAGTAGAAAAGGTTTATCTACAGTTGAAAGCCAACAGATGTGCCGATGTTACCTTTAAACTCTATTCCGGTGCCCGCCACGAACTGATTAACGAAATCAACCGTAAAGAAATATATGAAAACATTTTGGAATGGATTAAAAAACATAATACCGCCCCTACAGAATTAAATCATTAAAAATTAAAACTCGAAGTTTCCAACGACAATAATTCTGCACATATTCACAAAAAAAGGCGACCTTAAGGTCGCCTTTTTTAGAAGTATGAACAAATGTCATTATTTGATAAACAATTTGTAAGTACCAACTTGTGAAGTAGTAATTACTTTAACCATATAATTTCCTATAACCAAATTAGTATTAATCAAGATATTATCGGTGCTGCTGATGGCGTATTTGCCAACTTCCTGACCAATCATATCATAAATTACAACCTCTTTGACAAGGATATTACCGTTGTTGATAACATTAACTTTATTTTCGAAACTGTAAACCGACAGACCGCTTAATGAATTGTTTTCAATTCCCACTGTGGTGTTAAAGGTCTTATCAGCCGACCATGCACTGGTTAATGTACTACTACAAACAGCTTGTACATTCCAAACATAAGCCGTGCTCGATTGTAAAGCCGTTAAGATATAAGGCTTGGTTGTCGTATTAGAAACATTTGTATAAGTAGCATCTGCAACTTTTTTATAACGAATGTTCCATGCAGTTTCCGTACCGCCGGCAGTCCAGTTTAATGTTGCACCGGCATCACTGATTGCACTAACAGCTAAAGCTGTAGGAGCATCACATGTAGGAACATTTTCTGCTGTAGTAAAATTAGCGACCGCTGCCCAGTCACTAGTATCTCCAACTATTGCGGAGCAAACGGCTTGCACTTGGAATTCGTACTGAGTATTAGCTGTTAATGCAGTTAATGGAAGTGTTGTTGTAGTTGAGGTTGAAGTCATCCAAGCTGTTGCACCAACAACACGGTAACGAACATTGAAATTGGCAGCAGTACTTGTCCATCCTAAATCTGCAGTTGTTTGAGTAACATTGGTTGCAGTCAAAGCAGTAGGAACATCACAAGGAGCTAAAATTGGGTTAACCGCAACATTGTCAACGAATAAATCATTGTCACCATTTCCAGATACAAACGACTCACCGTAGAATGCTAGTTTAACAACACCACTATAAGCAGACAAGTCAATGGTTATGTGTTGAGGTGTCGTATTGATGTCATTATAAACGTAAGTTGAACCGGCATTATCCCACAAACGAAGAACGTTTGCCTGACTCCAAGTCGTTCCACCATCCGTAGAAATCACAACAGCAAACTTATCATCTAAGCGAGTACCTACAGGGTCTGTTTCTTCACCAAATTCTGTTGCAGCTAAGTCAAATTCCAATTTATTGGCACTTGTTCCCAAGTTAATTTGAGGTGTAATCAACCAACTATCCTTTGAACTTCCATAAATATTTAATTTTGCAGATAACGGTCCATTATCAACATTCAAATAATTATCACTAATCCATGAAGATGTGGTACCGGATAAATCGATAGTGCTATTTAGTGTGTCCTGAGACATTGACCAGCAATTCGGGGCAAATGGAAGTACATTGAAATTTTGTAAGAATGGAACTGTAAACACATCACAAAGGGTGGCAAAATTTACAATATTTGACCACTCGCTTGAATCGATTGCCGTACAAACAGCCATCACCTGAGCTTCGTAGTTTGAAGAATGAGCTAATCCATTCAACGTTGTAGGAGAAGCTGTAGCCGTTGTAACTGTCCAATCAGTAGCACCAACCGTACGGTAACGGATTTTAAAGTTTGGAGCAGTGCTTGTCCAAGCGATATCTGCACTATTTACTGTAGCATTTGATGCTGTAACAGCCGTTGGAACTATACACGTAGGAATAGCTTCTACTTTAATATCATCAACATACAAGTAGTAGCCATCCAACCCGCCTGATGGAACTTGAATTGCAATCCAAACATTGCCTGTATAAGCAGACAGGTCTATTGGTGAAATTTCCGTCATTGTAGTACTACTCACTACGGTAAGAGGTTGGAGGTCTGTTGTAAAGCTAGCAGGACTATTGTCGGTGGTTGAAATTACCACTTTGTAATCATTGGGTTCATCAGTACTTCTGGCTCTTACAGAAAACCTCAACTGTTGATTTCCTGTTAACGTCATTTGTGGTAATATCAGATAATCATTGTTATCACCGTCATTATAATCGGTATAAATACCTGCACACTTCGAATCCGCAACTCCATATCCGTCGTAAGTAATCCATTTATCCCCATCAGCATTCGCATCGTTTTGAGAGAAACAAATTGGCAATTCTGGAAGTGTTACATCATTGAAATTCTGAATGTATGGGAATACCGTGATAATATCACACACCGTTGTAAACAAACAAGAACTTGTCCATGCACTTGAATCCGTTGCAGAACAAATTGCCATAACTTGAACTTCATAATTCGAAGCTGAATTTAACCCATTTAAAGAAACGGATGGTGTATTCGAAGTAACAAATGTCCAATTCGTAGCACCAATCGTACGATAACGGATTTTAAAGTTTGGAGCAATGCTTGTCCACGTTAAACCAGCTGTTGTTGTTGTAATTCCAGTTGCTGTTAAAGCTGTTGGGGTTAAACATGTCGGAATTGCACCAATTGTAAGTTTATCCAAATAAATATATGCATCATTACTGCCATAATTACTGGTTCCTTCAAATCCAATCACGACATTACTACCTGTTGCAATATATGATGTAAGGTCAATCGTTTGCAAAGTCCAATTGGTTTGTCCTGTTAGATTATTAACCAATGTATTTGGGAAAGTGGCACCGCCATCTGTTGATAAAACAACTTTAAAATTACCCCCTGTTGGGTTTTTCCACCAAAATTCAGCTTGAGCAGTTGCTAAACTTGTAATATTTAATACCGGAGATTTTAATATTGAAATATTACCTGTTGCATTAACATAAGAGTCAAAACGTAAACCTCTGTTTTCATATCCGGTTACGTATGATTCCCAACCGTATGAACTGGATGGTGTGCGTGTTTCAGACCAGCAAGTTGGAAGCGTTGTTGCTTCAAAGTTTTCAACATAAGGAAATACATTTACTATATCGCAAGCCGTAGTAAACGTTTTTGTTGCAGAAACAACACTGGTGTCACTTGCCGAACAATCTGCTTTTACCTTAAAGATATAGTTGGTTGCAGAAGTCAATCCATTTAATGTATAAGGATTGGTCGTTACACCGGTAATTACCGTATAATCAGTAGCTGTAGCCGTTTTATAATAAACGATCCAGGAAGTTTCTGTTCCGCCTGCAGTCCAGCCTAAATCAGCTGAAATTGTTGTGATATTTGCAACTGTTGGTACGGTAGGTCTTGGACAAGAATACGGAGTGGTAAATGAAAAAGGACCAGCCCAAGTGCTTAAACCGTTGCTTCCACCACAATCGGCTTTAACATAGAATTGATATGTCGTATGTTGCGTTAAACCGCTAAGAATGTATGGATTGGTTACTCCTGTTACTGTGGTTCCCGTGCCTTGAGTAAAACCGGTTACCCCATATTCAATATTCCATGCCGTTTCGGTTCCACCGGCAGTCCAACCTAGAGTCGCTCCGGTAGCGGTAATTGATGTTGCTGTTAATGCGGTTGGAGATGCACATAATAGTTCCGTAATGGAAATATCATCAATAGCAATTGGAGGTTGAGTTCCATCACTTCCATCATTGTTCCATGTAAAAACCAATCTCCATGTTTGATTAGCATAAGTCGCATTCGCAAGAGAAGCGTTAACGATTTGCCATCCTGACTGTAGATTATATGTTCCGATAAGACCCGTTGCAAGGGCAGTACCGGCAACAGGAACTGTTGTTGTTGGAACTATTGATACTCTTAGATAATCATATAATGTAGAAGTTCCTTCGCCGGATCCTTTCCAGTTGAATTTCAAATTAAATGGATTTGTACCTGCCGGGAAAGTAATATCTCTGTACATGTGTACAATTGAAGTACTTGTTAAAGTGTATGCATTTGTAGTTCCATTGTCATTGGAAACATAAGCAGATTGTGTGCCTGTATTCGCAACAGCTGTCCCTACAGCCCATTTGTTTGTTTCTGTACCGTTTACAACAGTCCAATTATTTGGCCATGTTTCAAAGCCTTCTGCATAAGGTATAGTTGCAGGAATCTGGATTGTAGTAAACGTTTTTGTTGCTGAAACAAAACTTGTATCAGAAACTGAACAATTTGCTTTTACCTTAAAGATGTAATTTGTTGCTTGAGCTAATCCTGTAATGTGATACGGGTTTGTTGTTACCCCTGTTATTTCGGTATAATCCGTTGCAGTTGCTTCTTTGTAATAAACAATCCAAGCGGTTTCTGTTCCACCGTTAGTCCAACCTAAGTCAGCTGAATTTGCTGTGATATTTGCAACTGTTGGTACGGTAGGTTTTGGGCAAGAATACGGAGTGGTAAATGAAAAAGGACCAGCCCATGTGCTTAAACCGCTTCCACCACAATCTGCTTTAACATAATATTGATAGGTGGTGTTTTGTGTTAGTCCGTTAAGGATATATGGGTTTGTCACTCCTGTTACTGTAGTTCCCGTACCTTGAGTAAAACCGGTTACCCCATATTCAATGTTCCATGACGTTTCGGTTCCACCGGCAGTCCAGCCTAAAGTTGCGCCGGCAGCAGTAACAGACGTTGCAGTTAATGCGGTTGGAGCAACACAAGCAGGTGTTAGATCCAATTTAATGTCATCAATTGATATGTACCAAGGGGTACTATTAATATATCCCTTTATTCCAATATAATATGTTCCTGTTGTTGTCGGTGTAAATGCACCAGATAATAATTGGTAATTACCACTGGTTAAACCCGTTGAGGCAATAATTGTGTTCGTCATAGATGCAGCAGCTGCATTCACGCCATAAGCTACTGTGATATTAGCATTTGTTGTGGTGCTTCCATCTTGACGGGCATACATTTCAAAGGTATAGCTTGTTCCTGCTGTTAAACTAAATGGATAGAACAACCAATCCTCGTTGCTGTAATATAAGGTAGCATTAAAAGTCCCAGTACGTGGCGTTCTATTATAAGTAGTAGCAGTACTATTCGCATTCCAAACAGCAGTTCCTGTAGTTGATTCTTGCGACCAACAACCAGCTATAGCAGCAGCATCGGTATAACCGGCTTCAAACCCTTCCGTCCATGGAAGAGTGCTTATTGCATTGCAAGGAGTAGTAAACGTTTTTGTTGCTGAAACAAAACTTGTATCAGAAACCGAACAATTTGCTTTTACCTTAAAGATGTAATTTGTTGCTTGAGCTAATCCTGTAATGTGATACGGGTTTGTTGTTACCCCTGTTATTTCGGTATAATCCGTTGCAGTTGCTTCTTTGTAATAAACGATCCATGCCGTTTCGGTTCCACCATTAGTCCAACCTAAGTCAGCTGAATTTGCTGTGATATTTGCAACTGTTGGTACGGTAGGTTTTGGACAAGAATACGGAGTGGTAAATGAAAAAGGACCAGCCCATGTGCTTAAACCGCTTCCACCACAATCGGCTTTAACATAATATTGATAGGTGGTGTTTTGTGTTAGTCCGTTAAGAATATATGGATTGGTTACTCCTGTTACTGTAGTTCCAGTGCCTTGAGTAAAACCGGTTACCCCATATTCAATGTTCCATGCCGTTTCGGTTCCACTGGCAGTCCAGCCTAAGGTTGCACCTGTTGCGGTAATTGATGTTGCAGTTAATGCGGTTGGAGGTGCACATAATAATTCCGTAATGGCAATATCATCAATAGCAATTGGTGGTTGGACTCCACCACCTCCATCATTTTTCCATGAAAAGACTAGTCTCCATGTTTGATTGGCATAAGTGGCATTGGAAAGTGTTTTATTAACGGTTTGCCATCCAGCTTGAAGTGCATATGTTCCAAGAGAATCAGTGAGTGCTGTACCAGCTACAGGAGTTGTAGTTATTGGTAAAAGGAAAACCCTTAAATAATCATAACCACTTTCTCCCTGACCTTTCCAGCTAAATTTTAAATTAAATGAATTTGAGCCGGCAGGGAAGGTAATATCCCTATACATGTGCACTAAAGAAGCAGTATGTGTGTATGCGTTCGTGGTTCCATTGTCATTGGAAACATAAGCAGATTGTGTGCCTGTATTCGCAACAGCTGTCCCTACAGCCCATTTGTTTGTTTCTGTACCGTTTACAACAGTCCAATTATTTGGCCATGTTTCAAAGCCTTCTGCATAAGGTATAGTTGCAGGAATCTGGATTGTAGTAAACGTTTTTGTTGCTGAAACAAAACTTGTATCAGAAACTGAACAATTTGCTTTTACTTTAAAGATGTAATTTGTTGCTTGAGCTAATCCTGTAATGTGATACGGGTTTGTTGTTACCCCTGTTATTTCGGTATAATCCGTTGCAGTTGCTTCTTTGTAATAAACAATCCAAGCGGTTTCTGTTCCACCGTTAGTCCAACCTAAGTCAGCTGAATTTGCTGTGATATTTGCAACTGTTGGTACGGTAGGTTTTGGGCAAGAATACGGAGTGGTAAATGAAAAAGGACCAGCCCATGTGCTTAAACCGCTTCCACCACAATCTGCTTTAACATAATATTGATAGGTGGTGTTTTGTGTTAGTCCGTTAAGGATATATGGGTTTGTCACTCCTGTTACTGTAGTTCCCGTACCTTGAGTAAAACCGGTTACCCCATATTCAATATTCCATGCCGTTTCGGTTCCACCGGCCGTCCAGCCTAAGGTTGCACCTGTTGCAGTAATTGATGTTGCAGTTAATGCGGTTGGAGATGCACATAATAATTCCGTAATGGCAATATCATCAATAGCAATTGGAGGTTGATCTCCACCACTTCCATCATTTTTCCATGAAAAGACTAGTCTCCATGTTTGATTGGCATAAGTGGCATTGGAAAGTGTTTTATTAACGGTTTGCCATCCAGCTTGAAGTGCATATGTTCCAAGAGAATCAGTGAGTGCTGTACCAGCTACAGGAGTTGTAGTTATTGGTAAAAGGAAAACCCTTAAATAATCATAACCACTTTCTCCCTGACCTTTCCAGCTAAATTTTAAATTAAATGGATTTGAGCCGGCAGGGAAGGTAATATCCCTATACATGTGCACTAAAGAAGCAGTATGTGTGTATGCGTTCGTGGTTCCATTGTCATTGGAAACATAAGCAGATTGTGTGCCTGTATTCGCAACAGCTGTCCCTACAGCCCATTTGTTTGTTTCTGTACCGTTTACAACAGTCCAATTATTTGGCCATGTTTCAAAGCCTTCTGCATAAGGTATAGTTGCAGGAATCTGGATTGTAGTAAACGTTTTTGTTGCTGAAACAAAACTTGTATCAGAAACCGCACAATTTGCTTTTACCTTAAAGATGTAATTTGTTGTTTGAGCTAATCCTGTAATATGATACGGATTTGTTGTTACCCCTGTTATTTCGGTATAATCCGTTGCAGTTGCTTCTTTGTAATAAACAATCCAAGCGGTTTCGGTTCCACCGTTAGTCCAACCTAAGTCAGCTGAGTTTGCTGTGATATTTGCAACTGTTGGCACGGTAGGTTTTGGGCAAGAATACGGAGTGGTAAATGAAAAAGGACCAGCCCATGTACTTGTTGAACCACCACAATCTGCTTGCGCATAATACTGATAAGTAGTATTTTGCGTTAAACCATTGAGGGTATATGGATTTGTCACTCCTGATACAGTTGTGCCAGTTCCTTGAGTAAATCCGGTTACGCCGTATTCAACATTCCATGCGGTTTCGGTTCCAAAAGTGGACCAACCTAAATTAGCAGATGAAGAAGTAACACCCGTTGCAGTTAATGCATAAGGAGCAGTACAAGATTCAGTAGCAGTAATAGTAAATGTAGATGCATAAGCAGAATAAGCTGTAGCATCACTAGAGTTCCAATAAGAAGCATAGGCTACCATAGCCAATAATTGAGCTGCGGTACCAGTTGTTGGACCATTATATTGATAATCATCCAAAGTTCCAAGCGTAACTATGGTTTTATTTGCCACTGATAGCGCAGCAGGAATGTTTGAATCATTAGATCCGGAGTATGTCCAAACGTTTGTTTTACCCCAGCCAATACCATAAATAAAAGATGGAGCTGTAGAAGTTCCCTGATAAACCAGCAGGTTATCTCCTGATGAAGATAGTGAATAAGAACCGGACGTGGCCCAGTCTCCACTCGCTGTGCCGGAAAAAGACACAACGGTCCCCTTGGACACAGCCGTAGATGCAGTCCAAGTAATTGTACCTTCTGATGAGGTTAAAGCATTACTCGCATTGTACCCATTATCCGTAAATTTGATAACAGTTCCAGCCTGCAAATCGACTAATGGAATAAAGTCGAAATTGTCCGCTCCGTCCTGATTAGCTGTTACGATCACCAGATCACCCGGATTAAGGGTCGTCTGGGCATGAATGCTGCTGAGCATCATAAATACCACAGCAATCAAAAACATAGAAATTTTTCTCATGTTAATTTGTTTTGGTTTGTAATAATTGTTTGTTTCTGTTTAAGACATTCTCTTTAACGACCTTTAAAATCTGTAAAAACGCAACTTCTCTTTCTTTTTAAAAATCATTAATCTACAAAAATATTAAAAAAAATAATACATTTGCATAAACAAATATTAAAAATCCGTAAATGGCTGATTTTGCACTACTAAAAAACACAAAACCATTTTATCAACTTTTGTGGTTACTCTTGTTATTTCTGGGATTTTCCATAATTGTCCCGATTTTTTTGATGCTTATCGGCATCCCAATTTGGGGAAGAGAAATTATCATGAGCGGAATTTCCGATCGAACTCCGCTTTCGTATTTAATCTATTTTCAGTTTTTTTCTCAAGTCGGGGTATTCGCCGGAGTAGCTTTTTTCTTTGCCCGGCTAAACGATACGAATGTTTTTGGATTTCTTAAACTCAAAAAGTCAAGCCACATCAGTTTTGTTCTGCTTGCAATAATTGCAATGATTTCTGTTATTCCGTTATCATCTTGGTTACTGGAGTCAAGTTTGTCATTCTCGTTTCCCGAATCGATGGAAAGCTTCATCGACACCTTAAGGCAACAAGAAGATGCAACAAATGCGCTAATGTTAAGATTTTTAAATGTCGAAGGATGGGGTTGGTTGGCTTTCAACCTTGTTTTTTTAGCGCTAGTGCCGGCTTTTTGTGAAGAATTATTGTTTCGGGGTGCATTAATGAATGTTTTCCAAAAAATGACCCGAAATAAGCACCTTGTTGTAATCCTCACAGCTATTGTATTTTCAGCAATACACATGCAGTTTTTCAGCTTCCTTTCGCGATTTGCACTTGGCCTTGTGCTTGGGTATGCCACCATCTATTCCGGTTCTCTTGTTCCGGCCATAGCAGCACACTTTGTTAACAATGCATTTTCTGTTGTGGGATACTATTTCAGCGATGATAAAGCAATTGACAAAATAGCAACCACAGACAACTATTGGGTGCTCATTTTATCTTTCTTCGTAGCCATTACGATGGTCGTCGTGATGAAAAAAAAATCACTGAGCTATGAAAATCAGCCATAAACAGCTCTTCTTCCTTTTTTTGTTCTGGAGTCTTAATTATCTCGGCCTTGGTCAGGTTCCTTCACCAATAGCCCTGTCTCAAGGAAAATTTATGAGTGAAAACAAACCTTGGTTTGCCCTTTCCGTTAATTACCGGGTGGATGTTTTCACCAATGATGAAACAACGTTTTGGGTAGGGCCTCATCATAGCTACAGCACAAATAATCAGCGCTGTTGCCAAAATCAAGCGGATGCCCGCATGGCTCTTTTTGCCGATTTTGCACGCATACGCGAGATGGGTTTTAATACCATCCGGATTTCCGGAATGGAGCTTTATGCCAGTAATTCTTCTGTGGACAAAAGACTATGGACAACCTGCAAAAAAGGATTGGACTTGGAAAATATTCAATTTCTCTCCTCAAAAAAAAATAATAAAATTTTGGCATCCATGGTAAAAGTAGTCATCGAAGAAGCGCATGATGCCGGGCTACAAGTAATTTTCTTAACCGGCGGAGCCAATATACAACGGAACCGGGTGCAAGAAAGATATACAGAATGGCTCGGAGAACTCTGCGATACCCTGAAAACCACCAATCCTGTCTTTGCTATCGATATTTATAACGAACCCGTTTATAGTACTTCTTCCAAACTGAATAAAGCGGATCTGCATGAAGTTACTAAAAATTGGTATTTCACAATAAAGAAGCGGTTGCCCAAAACGCTTATTACTATTGGCTTAATCGGTCCCGAAGATGTTACCGGCTGGGATCCGGAAGCACTTCAAATCGATTTTGTAAATTATCACCTCTATCCTTTTGCAAATGATTATGAATACGTTGCATCCGCATTATATTGGATTTCACAAACATCTAAAGCTCCTTGGATAATCGGTGAAACCGGATATAGCGGCAGTAACGATTCCACCCAAAACCATCGTCAAGGGACAGAAACGGATCAAAAAAAATATGCTTTATTTTCGCTGGATCGTGCTCTTTTCAGAGGTGCTCAGGGGTATTCCTGGTGGGCATATCACGATGTTTTTTGGAATGCTGTTGAGGACAATATGGGCCTTCTAAATCATGCCGGAAAAGACAAGGATATTGTTTCTGTGTTTAAAACTTTCGATCCCTCTCAAAATCCTTCTAGCTGCCCAACTCCCGATGATTTACACTATTATAAGATGGAGTTTTCGGACTACGTCATCTATGGACTCATTGAGAACGAGGCGGGAAAACCCATTGGCAACGCCGTGGTTTGCGGTTGGGACAAAGAATGGAAGAACTTCCGATGGACGGTTACCGACAAAAACGGGAACTATCGATTAGGATCCAAAGCCCCCCTAAAATTTGTAAAAGCATCGGCTACAGGCTATAGTGTAGTAAATAGAGCCATCGGGGATGCAAACAAAGAAATTAAACTTAATGCAATTATATTGAAACACTGGCGTGATCTCAAAAAATAGGAATTTCGAGGATAAAAAATCATAAATAAAATTTGAGGATGTTAAAACAAAGCGATGATTTCGTTAATTTTGTTGCACTAAAACCAAATAGACATTGAGTTCACTAAAAAAACTTGCAGGGCAAACGGTAATTTACGGCGGTACCAGCATTATTGGGCGCGTAATTAATTACCTAATGGTTCCTGTTCATACTTATGTTTTCCCTAATCCGAACGACTATGGTGTGGTTGGCGAACTATACGCATGGGTTGCATTGCTTATCGTAATACTCACTTATGGAATGGAAACGGCTTATTTCAGGTTCAATGCCCAAGCTCCTGATGACGAAAAAACAAAATTTATGGAACTTCGCTCATTTCCCTGCTAACAACATCCATCATTTTTATTGCCATGATGCTTTTTTTCCGTCAGAATGTAGCCGACACTCTGCGTTATGGAAATCATCCGGAGTATATCTCCTGGTTTGTGCTGGTGATTGCCTTCGATGCCCTCAGCACCCTCCCTTTTGCCCGGTTGAGAGCACAAAACCGACCCCGAAAATTTGCATTCATTAAGTTATCAAACATCGCCGTCAATGTTTTACTCACTTTGTTTTTCCTTGTTCTTTGCCCGTGGATGGTCAATCACAATATCCTTCCCGGCGTGATGGACATGATCTATTCGAAAGAAATCGGAGTGGGATACATTTTTATTGCCAATTTAGCCGCCAGCGCTATTACCCTGTTGATGCTCTTTTCCGAAATTCGGATTGCCCGTCTTAATTTCGACTGGAAAATTTGGAAAAAAATGATCAGCTATGCCTTTCCTCTCCTCATATTTGGTCTTGCCGGAATTGTTAACGAAACCATGGATCGCGTATTGCTTAAAAACCTCTCTCCTGCAGATATTGCTCAATCTCAAGTGGGAATTTATAGTGCCTGTTATAAAATATCAATCATGATGACCATC
>CAUVYH020000021.1:0-67471 GCA_963556065.3 Bacteroidales bacterium | reverse complement strand
CAATAATTTGCTTATGTATTCTTTGCGATTTATGTAATTTCTCATAGAGCAAAGATAGTAATTAAATCATTAAAACTTGCAATAAATACAAGTTTTAATGATTTCGGAACCGGATCTGATTGCCGAAATCATCCAAAGCATCGAGTTCAATCAGGAATTTTTCTCTGCCGGATTAAAAAGCAAATTCAAGAATGTAATTGCGAAATTATCGAAATTTCAGAAGTTGTAGGATTGCTGGTGAGTTGAATTTTTCAATTTCGCCTTTCAATGATACTTTTGTCATTGCCACACCTGAGCACAGCGAAAGCGTGAGTACCTTGAAATGAAAAAAAACTTCACGAACAAAAGTATCCAAAAAGTCTAGGAGGAGCAAATGCAATGTTTTTCATTTGATTTTATAAACAAAAGCAATGCTTTAGCAAGGTAGTATCCGTCCGTTGACGGATAAACGTAAACGCCCTTGCGGCATTGCTAATTGTTTATAAAATTGGTTTGTCAATGCTCGCTTGCTCCTCCACGGCTTGCCCGCAGTAGATTTAGCAATATAGAAGTTATAGGGCTGCGCAGTATTTTGTTTGATTGATCTCTGTTTCGAGTTTTTTAACGATCCCGCGGAAACCGTTGCCGTAAGGGCCTTTTGTTTGGATGTGATCCTTAAGGTCGGGATTTCGGAACCGGATCTGATTCCCGAAATCATCCAAAGCATCGAATTCAATCAGGAATTTTTCTCTGCCGGATTAAAAAGCAAATCCAAGAATGTAATTGCGAAGTTGTCGAGATAACGGCAATGGGCATGTCCTCTAAGTATTAAACGCTACTTTCATTTCGCTTTTCACTACTTGTTTATCGTTTCATCTTTTCAAGCAATTCTTTTGGCGCTTTATCGGGGGTTCCACAATCAAAAGGCGGTTTCGGATCGTATTCCATTGCCAATTGCATCATTTGAGCCGTTTGTGTTCCTGCTATTTTACCCACCAGATATAATGCCATGTCAATTCCGGCAGAAACTCCTGCGGATGTTATTATTTTACCATCATGAACGTATCTTTCATATTTATCCGTAACTCTAACATTATAACTTCTTAATTGCTTTTTACGCCCCCAGTGGGAAGTACAATTTTTTCCTTCCAACAACCCGGCTTCTGCCAGCAATAGCGATCCTGAACAAACAGACAATGTCCATTTACTTGTTTGATTCACTTTTTTAATCCAGTCTATTACAACCTTATCTTTTAAAATATTATCCACACCAAATCCACCCGGGATAAGCAAAATGTCTGCCTCAATAATTTCCGCAACACTATAATCGGCAATAATTTTTAATCCATGCGAATCTTTATATGCTCTCTTCTCTAGCCCAACAAAGAAAATTTGAGCATCCGGCAATTTTGATAGCACCTCGTAAGGCCCTATAACATCAAGAGCCGTGTAATCGTCAAAAAGAAATATTGCAATTTTCATAAATCTATATCGTTAAATCACTGTCAAATTTTAAGTTTACTTGCCAACAACTGAATCTTTGCAAGCTTTTCACAACTCTGTCACCGCACACCAAAGATATTTATTTTTGTTGAACCAGCCATCGGCTGACAAGCTTTCAAAACCAGCTATCACGCTATTGTGCTACCCCGATGTTACCATCAAGCGTTTTGTTCTCATCAATTCTTATCTGTTTTTCAATTTCAGCTGCAATAAATTGTGATGCCCATGGAGACCAATGCGTATCATCATAGTAATAAATATCTTTTTTTTGAGTAATGGCATTGGATAATATTTTCTTACTATCAATATAGATGTAATCTTTATGCATTTTTTGCAGTTGTTCAAATAATCTTGGTTTTGTAAATCCTTTTTTATCAACTATGTAATCGTAATAAATGTCATATTTATCTGGAGCAGGCAACACAATTAGCTTTACACCTTTTTTCTTAAGTAACTTATCCAAATTATTTAAGGTAGCATTCAGTTTACAAACATTTTCATAAATATTGTTTTTTTGAGTTATATTCGCATCATAAGAATAAAAAAGCAAATCCGTATTATCAACAGAAAAAAAACTTCGCGAAAGTTTTGTTTTATAAACTTTATCATCAAACAGGAAATTGTTTTTAGAATAGTATTGAAAGGTATAATAAGGGAATAATAAAATGCTCTTTGACGGAAACTTAAAGCTTAAATCTACAGGTTTTGATACTGTTTTTACTTTTGGGCTTTTTTTCTCATCAATTGAATCAAATAGCTCTTTTGAACTTAATTTTTTTAATGTATCGATATTTTCGATGGACTCTATATATTGACGTTCAATGTTTTCAAGAATTACATACTCAAAATGATACTGTTCAAAAAAATCACCATTCAACAAACTAAATAAAGTTTGAATTTGATTGCCTGATAAAAACCTATCAATATGTAATAATGTAATTTTATTATCTTTTGCCAAATAATTTTTATAGCCATGTCCTTGTTGTTCGGAGAAAGAATCCCCTAATGTTAAAACTTTGAATTTTCTACTTTTTGGCTTTTCCGAAATCTGAGTATAATTGATTTTGTTTTCATCCTCCTTCAAAAAAATATCGTGATAATTTGGAAATAAATTCAGGATATAGCCCATTCTTAATAAATCGGGACCTTCGGTTCTGATATAAAACATAAATGTGAATATATTAAGAGCTATTATTGGCAATAAGAACCACAATGTTTTAAATATAAATTTTCTCATAACTACCTCATTAAAATTGAAAATAAATAAACTGTTGTTCGTTACCACTAAACCAAAATATTGCAAATATAATAGCATAATACATCGCCAATCTTATAGGTTTATACCATTTTACGCCTAATTGTGCAATTGCATATTGTTGTTCTCTACCAACCCATTCTATTATCATAAATATGATTGTTAGACATGCTATTGGTCCAACTTTACCAACGCCAGTAAAATCGGGAGTTGTAAAAAATGAACTGGAAAATATTTCAGAAATATAACTAAAAGCATGTGTAACATTGGTAGCTCGAAAGAAAATCCAGGCAAATACTGTCAAGCTAAATGTTATTGCTATAGATAAAAATTCTTTGATTGTAGGGAAATATTTTCCTTTTGCTACAATGTCAAGGTTATTTCTGTGTGTGTTAAATACAATTGAAGGCATGATATATAGAGCATTTAAAAAGCCCCAAACAATAAATGTCCAATTTGCACCGTGCCAAAAACCACTTACCAAAAAAATGATAAATGTATTTCGTATTTTCATCCACATTCCACCTCTACTCCCCCCTAACGGAATATAGAGGTAGTCTTTAAACCAAGAAGACAGTGAAATATGCCAACGTCTCCAAAATTCGGCAATATCTCTTGAGAAATATGGAAAAGCAAAGTTTCTTAAAAGATCAATTCCAAATAAACGGGCTGTTCCTATTGCAATATCAGAGTAACCTGAAAAGTCACAATAGATTTGAAACGTAAAAAACAACGCACCCACTAAAAGCGTACTTCCGGAGTAGGTAGAAGAATTATTGAAAATTGTATTTGCATATTCTGCACAATTGTCAGCGATGACTACCTTCTTGAATAAACCCCATAATATTTGTCGCAATCCATCAACCGCTTTTGAATAATCGAATTCTCTTTTTTTAAGAATTTGAGGCAATAAATGCGTCGCTCTTTCTATGGGCCCAGCCACAAGCAAAGGGAAAAAGCTAACGAAAACAGAATAGGAAGTAAAACTTCTTTCTGGTTTTATTCTGTTTTTATAGAGGTCGAGAACATAGGATAAGCCATGAAAAGTATAAAAAGAAATCCCTACAGGTAAAATCACTTGCAATGAACCTAAATTTGCTTTAAGTCCTAAAAGAGATAATCCATCGGCAAATGATGCCGCAAAAAAGTTGTAGTATTTAAAAACTCCAAGAAAACCTAAGTTGATTCCAACACTCAGCCAAAGCCAAAACAATTTCTTTCTCCGGTTTGTGGCTTCGTATATTTTGATTCCTGTATAGAAGTCTAATAAGGTGGAAAATATCAGTAAAAACATAAACCGCCAGTCCCAACAAGCATAAAAAAAATAGCTTGAAACAAGAAGTAAAATATTTTGAAGTCTTAAATTCCCTTTTGTCGCAAACCAATAAAGCATAAAAACAATCGGTAAGAATATTGCAAAGTTTAATGAGTTAAAAAGCATATTGTCTGTCTATTTTGTAATTTTCAAGTTGTGTACGGTCTGTCTGTGTGTGTTTTTTTAGCATTGACGGCAATTGTTTATAACAAAGATAAATCCATTCTCATTCAGCCAGTTTAGGATGTATAAGAATAGAGCCTATCTCATTTTTTCAGCCCACAAATATAAAGAATTAAAACTTAACATTTTTGTTTTGGCAAAATATAATTTATGTCAAAAACAAAGCTTTATTTTAGCTATTAATTAAGGGCTTTTCGGGAATGTGTTCTGGAAAATCCCATCAAAATATTTTATGATTAACATCCAAACTCTCCTTTTGGAGCGGATTCAACTTCGCTGATTTTCGATCCGGATTGAAAAAATGCCAACCCTATAACTATTGAGATGGCATAATCAGGATCGCATTGTGAAGCTATCGCACTAAAGCGAACTTCTAATAATTGCTTTTTCAGCGTTAGCTTTCAATTTTGAAATTCTCAAATACGCCAGCATTCTGCGGTTTCAAAATCTCAACCACCTCTAAGAAGTCCCCTAAAGGTTAAACGCTTGCAATGTCGTGGTTAATTACATAAAGAATTATATAGTTTTATCATCTCTATAAATTGAGGTTCTCTTCTACTGAAGTCACCTTTATATTGATTTTTAAATTCCACGCATTTCAAAAGATATGGTTTTATGTATTTTTCCATATTACTTTTCTTGTTTATTTTGTAATAAGTACCATTCGGCATTTTAATAAAGAATCTGTAAGTACCCGATGCTACATTCCCACTCCCTAAATCAACAGATTCTTGCCTGCCAACATATACTTTTAACTTTCCATCTACCGCTCTTTCCGTATATCGAATATAACCATCCGGTTTGTGAGCCTTTAAAGGAGTTTTATCTATAAGACTACCGTTAATACAAAAAGTAAGAACGTCCGGAACTTTTTTTCTACCTTCAATTGAAACACTTTTCCCATTTAAATCATCATAGCTTATTGATTTTAAATACCCTTGACTGGTAGTGGAAAATTTGAGATTATTGCAAAATGTAGTATCCTCTCTTACAATAAAGAAATCTTGAGCATAAACATTAATGCATGTTATAATTAACAAAAGTCCAATTGTTGTTTTTTTCATTTTCATATTTTTTGTTTTTAATTTCATATAACTAGTTAGGTTCCAACGACCATAAATTCCAAACCTCTTTTAACCTCAATGCATTGACAAAGAATCTATCGCATTTTCACCCCACAAATATAGAGAATTAAAACTTAACATTTTTGTTTTGACAAAATATAATTTATGTCAAAAAGAGGGGTTGTTTTTAACTAAAAAAACAGTTGAGGATATTGATAAAGCTATAAACTTATAAACTCATAGCCCCATCAACCTATCAACCAAATTTCAACAATAAACCTTAATTTCCCCATTTAATCCCATAATTCGGGAAAATCATTCCGAAAATTGCCAGAACTTGATTTTTTTTGTAATTTTGATTTTATTAAATCAACACTGACTACAAATAGAGCTTGTGAAATACACTAAAACGATAGCGAATCACATTTTAAAGGGGCAAAAAAAGCAATATTCCCGGTTGATTATCAATATCAGCATTGCAAGCATAGCCATCGGGGTTACGGTAATGCTGCTTTCGATGAGTATCGTTACCGGATTTCAAAGAACTATCCGCGATAAAGTCAGTGGGTTCGGAGCACACATCACCATTTCGCATTTCGATTTAAATAAATCGTACGAATCGGAACCCATCGTACAAAACCAGCCATATATCAAAGAGATAAAAGGGTTAAGCAATGTACAAAACATCCAACCCTACGCAACAAAAGCCGGAATCATCAAACAAAAAGAGACCATTGAGGGCATTGTCCTAAAAGGAGTGGATTCCACCTATCGCTGGGATTTCTTCAAACAGACCCTCCGAAAAGGAGAAGTGCTCCGTTTCGACAGCGCTTCGGGCAAAAAAATCATGATTTCGAAAATCACGGCCGATAAACTGGGTATTGTAGTGGGCGACAAAGTTTCCATGTATTTTATTCAAGACCCACCTCGAATGAGAGCCTATACCGTATGTGGAATTTATGAAACGGGGATGAGCCAGTTTGATACTAAATTTGCATTTGTGAATATCGATCAGATCCGAAAACTCAACAACTGGGAAAACGGTGAAATTGACGGATTCGAAATTATCCTTCATGACTTTTCAAAGATTAAACAAACCGCAGAAGAGGTGAGCTCGCTTATTCCTTACGACCAAAAAGCACAAACCATTATCGAGTCCAACCCCGATCTGTTCGACTGGATCGGAATGTTTGATACCAACATGTATATTTTAATCGGGTTAATCGTCATCATCAGCACTATTACCGTTATTTCCACGCTACTTATCCTGATTTTGGAACAATCCACCACCATCGGAATTTTGAAGGCCATGGGAGCCAGCCATCACTCAATTTCAAGGATTTTTGTTCAAGTTGCCGGAACCATCATCGTAAAAGGTTTGATTATCGGCAATATTGTGGCGTTGTCGCTTTCCATTATTCAAAAATACACGCATTTAATTCCCCTCAACCAAGATTTGTATTATATGGATGCTGTTCCTATTAACCTTGCCCCCATCCATTATCTGCTGATTAACCTTGGTGTTTTTATAATTACCTCATTTTTTGCCTATCTTCCCATTTATGCCATTACTCGAAAAATTTCAACCATCCAAGCTATTCGATACCAATGATGAAACAAAAATTTGCAGAAGAAGCCATTACTGAGGAATCGCCCAAATGGAACCGGTGCATCGAGCGGGAATCGTTTTTGGAGGAGCGCACCGATGAAATCCGAAGTAAATTTTGGCGCGATTACAACCGGCTGCTTCATTCTCAGGCTTATCGTCGGTTAAAACACAAGACACAGGTTTTTCATGCCACCCACAACGACCACATCTGTACACGCATCGAACATGTGGGGCATGTTTCTTCGGTTAGCTATACTATTTGCGATTATCTAGGGCTCAACAAGGAGTTGGCGCAAGCCATTGCCATTGGCCACGACATCGGCCATGCCCCCTTCGGCCATGATGGAGAACACAAGTTGGATCAACTGGCTAAAGAATATTACGGAGGCCATTTCTGGCACGAAAAAAACAGCCTTCATTTTGCGGATTCCATTGAAACGCTTTTCAATCCGGATGGTTATCATCGGAATTTGAGATTAACTTATGCCGTTCGAGATGGCATTATCTCCCATTGTGGCGAGGTAAACGAAAAAGTGTTGTTTCCCAGAGCGGAAGCCATTGATTTAAAGAGCATCAATATCCCCAACGAGCATGCCCCTTATACTTGGGAAGGTTGCGTGGTAAAAATTGCCGATAAAATTTCTTACTTAGGCCGGGATATTGAAGATGCGTTGCGATTGAAAATCCTAAGCGATAATGAAATTGAAGAACTTTTATCCATTCTTAATCCGATATCGGGAATCACTTTTGAGCAAATAAACAATACCGTGCTGATGCACAACTTTATTATTGATCTGTGCCATTATAGTTCGCCCGAAAAAGGAATTGGGTTTACCGACGACTATTTTCACGCCCTAATGCAGATTAAAGACTTCAATTACAAACACATCTATTTGCAGCCCAGGCTCAATAATTACAACCGCTACGCCGATTTGATCATTATCTCTATTTTTGAGCTTTTCGATTCACTTTTCGACAATACTATTCCTATTCTGACTCAAAACATCACGGAGCAAAAAAAGTTATGTCCAACGATTACCGACCATTTTGAAAAGTGGCTGATTCTTTATTCCGATTATGCTCCAGATGTTCGTTTAGAACAAAAATATCAGAACAAGGTTATTTACAACATTTCTCAAAAAGCAGATTATCACAAAGCAATTATTGACTTTATTTCTTCACTCTCCGACAATTTTGCCATTGCAAGTTATCAGGAAATCATCCGCTTTTAATCCTCTATTCCTATGAAAATCATCTATCTCAGTTTTGCCACACCCGATGACAAGTATCTTGTTGAAGGTTGCGAAATTTATCGCCGTCGGATTCCTCATTACACCCCGTTCAAACACGAGGTGATTCCCCCGCTGAAAAGCACCAAATCGTTGAACGAAGCACAACAAAAAGAGAAAGAGGGGGAGATTCTTTTGTCCAAAATATCCGACAGCGACTACGTCGTTCTATTGGATGAATTGGGAACACAGCTGACCTCCGTTGAATTATCCAAATTCGTCCAACAGCGAATGCTATCCGGAATAAAACAGGTTGTTTTTATCACCGGAGGTCCTTATGGATTTAGTCCGACGGTTTATCGACGCGCAAACACTAAAATTGCACTATCCAAAATGACTTTTTCTCATCAGATGGTGCAACTTATATTTTTAGAGCAATTATACAGGGCGCTCACTATCTTAAAAAACGAGCCCTATCATCATTAAATTTTAATACGAACATTGAACAAGCAACATAAAAATCGGTTAATTTATATAAGTGAAGAACATTCTTCCTTCGGAAAAATACAACTTTTGTCATTAAAAAAACAGGCTTATGAGTAAAATAGTCGTCATAGAAGATGATAAAATCACACAAGTCATCTTAGAAAAAGCGCTCAACAGTTGGGGACATCAAGTTATTGCTTGCTCAAACGGAGAAGACGGGATTTCTACAATATTTTCGGAAAAGCCGAACATTGTCATCACTGATTTTCTGATGCCCGGACTTAACGGACTGGAAGTTATTGAACGGGTAAAAAAACAGTTGCCTAATACCCCTATCGTCCTGATGACGGCTTATGACGAAATGCAACTCACCATAAAAGCTATGCAAGCAGGCGCTTTCGACTATATAGAAAAACCGATCAATTTAAAAAAGCTTAAGAACATTATCAATACAGCCTCCACTGAAACCGGACTAATAAAATTGGACATCAACCCACAACAGACAAAAATCAGTTCTATGTCGGGAACTTCTTTAGTGGGGAAGAGTGAAGGCATTCGCGAGGTCATTAAAAAAATAGGCCTAGTCTCTAATAGCAGAGTATCGGTGCTGATTAAAGGAGAAACAGGAACCGGAAAAGAGGTTGTTGCCCGAATTATCCATGAAAGCGGAGTTACCCGGAATCGTCCGTTTGTAGCCGTTAACTGCAGTGCACTTGCCGAAACATTGCTCGAAAGCGAACTTTTCGGTCATGTAAAAGGATCTTTCACCGATGCTGTTCGTGATAAAACCGGTAAATTTGAATTGGCCGGTGAAGGAACCATTCTCTTGGATGAAATCTCTGAAATTTCGCTTAACATTCAATTAAAATTATTACGCGTAATTCAGGAAAATGAATTTGAACGTGTTGGAGGAGAGCAAACATTACCAATGAGAGCACGAATTATTGCAGCCTCAAACAAGTCTCTTGAGGAGTTGGTAAAGGTTGGCAAATTCAGGCAGGATTTATATTATCGGCTAAACGTATTTACAATTGATATTCCTCCTCTCCGTGAACGAGTAAATGATATACCGCTACTCGTAGATTTCTTTATTCAAAAGACGAATCAAGCGTATCTTCGACAAATAAAACACATTACAAAAGATGCACTGGAAGTACTTATGGATCATCCGTGGCCGGGAAATGTCCGCGAACTGGAACATACCCTCACACGTGCAATGCTTATCTGTAATTCCGATACTTTAGATAAAATACATATTCAGTTTAACCAAAGCCAAGCACTCTCTTCGCCCCATACTTACAATGCCTTCAGATCGTTAAAAGATGTTGAAAAAGAACATATCGAAAAAGTGCTCGAAGCATTAGACTGGCAGAAAGAAAAAGTAGCCAAAATACTTGAGATATCGAGGCCTACACTGAATCAGAAAATTGAACTATACAATATCCAAAAAAAGTAAAGAAACCAAGCTAACAAAATTTTTCAAACATATTTTGAATAATTGCTTTTACCCCTTAAAACGAAAAACTCATCCTCTTTTAAGGAGCAATCATCACATCATGACTAAAATTTGTTTTATTATTGCTAATTTTGTCCAAAATTTAATACAATCAAAACTAACTAAAAATGAAAAAAACATTTATTGCTGTCATTGCCATCGCAATTATGAGTGCCGTTACAGTACAAGCTCAGAAATCCACATTTAACAAAGGAGATAAGGTCGTTAATGCCTCCATCGGTTTTGGCTCGGTGCTTTATTCCGGCTTGGGATATTCCACACAAGTCCCTCCCATTGCCGCATCATTTGAACTGGGGATAAAAGATGACTTTTTAACAGACAAACTATCCCTTGGTTTAGGCGGATATTTAGGTTATTCCAAAAACAAATGGGATTATTCTTATGCAAATTATGGTTGGACATATTCTAACCTGATTATCGGTGGAAGAGCGGCCGTTCATTACCCATTAATTGAAAAATTTGACACCTATGGCGGAATCATGATCGGCTTCGATATTGTTACAGAGAAAGAATTTGGAACCAACTACGGATTTACCAATAATGCCCATGGCAGTGGATTGGTTTGGTCGGGGTATCTCGGCGGACGGTATTACCTCACCAATAATATTGCGGTGTTAGGCGAAATCGGTTATGGAATTGCTTGGCTGAATGTCGGTTTGTCCATTAAATTGTAAGAATTGAATTCAATATGTTGAAACGAGTCGGAAACGGCTCGTTTTTTTTATGATATGATTATCGTTTTATGGCTTGTTTGTTTTTTTCATGATGCTGTAATACTTTTGTCTCCCTACATTAATCGGGACTGAACGTAGTGAAGAATCGATAGATGCTTACTTCGTCAGCATGGCAAAAAACAAAAGGAGTAAAGGCAACGATTTTGGCGAAAAAATTGCCTATTTTTATACCAAAATCATTTCTAGGGTTAATTATGATATCCAACACCAATTTGAGGGAAATATTTTTTGGCATTATTCATGGATTTGATCTTAACCGATTTACAGAAACAGGAATCCAATTTCTAATTATTCTTTTAAAATTCATTGTTTTTCGTATATTTGTTTTCTAAATATTTCTTTACAGATTAATTGACTTACACGAATCCATGCCGACAAAAAGACCATTTTTCCGATATTTTCTGATCCTGTTTCTGATATGCAATTCAGCAACAGGTCAAAAATTGCAGATGGTGGTACCCAAGGGACACACTTCAAATATCAAGATGGCCATTTACAATCCCCAGTTGCCGATTGTCGCCACCGCTTCCAACGACAAAACCATCAAACTTTGGGATATCGCCACAGGCAAGTTAATCAACACCTTTTCGGGACATAATGGAATTGTAAGCTTCATTCGTTTCAGCCCCAACGGAAGAATATTGGCCGCCGCCTCCGACACCTTGATATATCTCTGGAATGTGATGAACGGTCAGCTTATGGCCAAATACTCCACCACCTGCAAGCCCATTTCAAATCTCTTTTTTTCCTCCGCTTCCGATTTTTTTGTTTATCAACAAAGCCCAAACTGCTTTTCAATCCAAAGTTTAAACATAGATCGAAAAGTCTCAAAACGCACCGTTCCCGGCACTCAAATTTCATCCTGTGTTTTTGATGCCTCAAACAATGACCTGTTTATCGTTATAGAAAAAACCAAAATCTATAGACAAAACATCTTTAAAGACACTATAAGTCAACTGATTGTCCCAAACAACAAAGAGGTTTTGCAAATTATCAAAAGTCCCAGAGCTCTGAACGCAATTACCGCAAGCGGAGAAATCTACGGTTGGAACCACGAATTGCAACAAATCCACAAATTCAATCTGGGCTTTAATCCCGACAAGATTAGCAGCAACAGCAGCGGAAAGATAATCGCCATTTCAGATTCATTGAATACAATTTATTTGTTCAATACCGAAAAACAGCAAATAGAGCAATCCATCCTCTCCGGCCTGCCGAAAATCGAATCACTTACTCTTGGAAATACCGGATCGGTGGTTGCGGCCAGTTGTATAGCAGGCATCAAAGTCTGGAAAACTACCGGCGAGCTGATCAATCAATTTTCAGCGCACTCCAAAGACGTGGAACATATCGAGTTTAATGCCAACGACGCTAAATTCCTAAGCTGTGGAAGAGATATCTATGCCATGGAATGGAATTTTACCGACAAACCGATTAATGTTTTCTCGGGATATTCCAGAGACATCACCAACATTGCTTACAGCTCCAATAATCAGCATTTCGTAACCGCTTCCAACGACAGCATCTTGCGAATATGGAGCAATAGAAATTCCAAGGTCGTCTCCACATTCAACGGAAATCAGCCGGGAATGGACTTGTTAGACGTAGCTCCCATACACAACTACCTGATTTCGAGCGGCAACAATTACGTGGCTCAATTGTGGAATCTCACAACCGGGGACAGTCTAACCTCATTGGCGGGACATACGTGGAAAATCACCGATGCCGAGTTCAGCAACGATGAATCATATCTCCTCACAGCCAGCTTGGACGAAACTATCAAGCTCTGGAAAATCCCCGAAGGAAAATTGATCAAATCTTTTCAATCCAAGAAATGGGGCATCCAAAGTGTTTCGTTTAACGCCTCCTCGTCGATGGTGGTTTCGGCCAGTACCGATAATCGGATCAGATTGTGGAACACCAGCAACGGTAAGCTGATAAAAAAACTGAAGAAATTTCAATACCGCTGGGCCGATGTCCAGTTTCTAAGCAGTCGCGATACGGTTGCAGCACTTGCAAGCAGCGGCATTATTTATATTATCGATATCCGGAAAAATTCCATCATCGATTCCCTGAACTCCAATCTTGATTTGGCGGCCAACATGACCCTTTCGAATGATAAAAAATGGATGTACACTTCCTATAACGGAACCATCACCGTCCGCGACGTGATTCATCGTTCAATCAAGGCCACGTTGCCCGGCATTAACGAGGGGCGTGTGAACATTCGGGTAAATGCGGAAGGCACACGATTAATAGCCATGCCCAACGGAAAAGTATCCAACGGCTTCCACTGCCGATTATGGGACTTAACCACCTTCTCAATAATCAGCGACTTCAACAGCCACTCATCGCCGATCAGAGTGGCAAAATTCAGTCCCGACCACAAGTTTATCATGACCAGTTCTTCGGATCACACGCTGAAATTGTGGAGTGCCGAAACGGGGAAAGAACTGCTCTCCCTCCTAATATTACCACACAACAGCTGGGTGATAACCACTCCTGAAGGACTGTTTGATGCTACTCCTTCGGCCATGCCCCTGATTCACTTCGTCGTAAACACACCTAACGACACGCTGCAACCTTGGAAAATCATCGGGCTGGAACAGTTGAAACACCGATATTACCAACCCTCGCTATGGTCCATCGTGACCGGATTTTCCACAGAAACGCTCCGGAACGTCCCCGCCATCGACTCGGTTCAGCCTCCCCCGTCGTTTTCGATTGCAGCCGTCTCCGATTCCATCCTCATCAACTTTACTAGCGACACTACTCAAATAGGCAAGACTTCACTGTTTATCGACGATATCGAAGTTTGTGAAGACATCCGAGTCCTAAAACAAAACATCCATTCAAGTCAACGATTTTCCATCAATATGAGCGATTATCAATCGATTCTGAACTCCGATACCCTCAACACTATTAAAGTCATTGCCTATAACCGCGAAGGCTATCTATCATCGAAACCTCAAACCTGCTTTTATGCCTATGCACCCACGGAAAAAGGGAGCGGAGGCCGAAAAAAGAAATCTTCATCCGCTAAACAAGTCTCTTTATATGCCATTGTCGTGGGAACGTCCGATTACTCAGGTACTTCCATCGACCTAAAATATGCATCGAAAGACGCTACAGAATTTGCACACGCACTCAAAATTTCGGGAAACTGCCTATTTGGCCCCGAGCAAACCCATGTCGTTATTTTGACCACGGATAAGGATTCACGCACCAATTCTCCCGAAAAAGACACCATTCAAAAATATATCGATTGGGTGGCCCATAAAGCACGTCCTGAAGACATCGTACTGGTTTACTTTTCCGGTCACGGCATTAACTACGGAGGCCAGGACGGTGATTTCTACTACATCACCAAAGATGCCACCGCCGTTTCTCAGGGATATTTAAATGATCCCTTTGTAAAAAACAAGTATGCCATCTCCAGCACGGAACTCACGCTGTGGATGAACAAGATATCGGCACGGAAGAAAGTATTGATCTTTGATGCTTGCGCTTCAGGCAAAGCCGCTGAAGTGATGCTGGCCAACGTAAAAGAGGTTCCTTCCTCGCAAATCAGGGCTTTTGAACGAATGAAAGATCGCACCGGTTTCTACATCCTCGCCGGATCGGCTTCCGATGCCGTGAGCTACGAAACCTCGATTTATGGACAGGGATTGTTGACCTACAGCTTGCTGAAAGCGATGAAAGGCGCCTATCTCCGTCGCGATGGCGGCGAGGAATATGTCGACGTCGGCATGCTGCTGCAATATGCGGTAGATGAAGTTCCGCGACTGGCGAAGGGAATCGGGGGAATTCAGCAACCATTGTTCCGCAGCCCAAGTGAACAGCGGAGTTTTGACATTGGCTGCATGAACGCGGAGAGCAAGAACCAGATCGATATTGCGGAACCCAAGCCCATTTTCTGCGCCACCACGTTCATCGACCAGAAGCTGAAACGCGATGGACTCAAAATTTCCGAAAAGGTAAACAATGTATTGCGCGAAACGCCCATCAAATCGATGAATTCATCGTATCTGTTCACCGACGGAATCGGATATCCAAATGCTTACCTGATCAGCGGCACGTATGAAACCACCGAGCAATCGGTAAAAATTGAATTTGTAATTACACAAAATGATCTCCCCATTGGAGGCCCGATTGCCGTCACCGCACTGAAATCGGAACTTAACATACTTGTAAAAACAATCATCCAGCAAGCCATTTTAGCTATCAACAAAACGAATAAATCCTAAAATCCGAAGATTATGAAGAAAATTACGCTTTTAATCAGTTTAATTGTGATAAATATTACGCTGTGTTTGGCCCAGAACCTAATCATAAAGCATGACCTCATCACTAAAAACACTGAATTTTACCGGATAGGCCGCAATAACAAGCTTAAAAAAATAAAACGCCCCTATATTAAGCAAAATGAAGTGGTAAAAATTGAAGTCACCAACTACAACAAGAATTATTGGACGGTAGATTTGAAAAAAGCGGAAGTCGCCACAGAAACGCAAGAATCTACATCATCATTTGACGCGTTCACTTCATTTTTTTCGGTTTACGGCAAGTTTATCACTACCGTTTCAGCGGCAGCTAAAGGTGAAAAATCTATAGAGACCGACAATCCCGTAAACTGCGAACAAAACACGATTTTACTAAACACTGTTTATGCAAAACTCTTCGAACTAAAATACAACTCTAAACTTCCGGCAGATTCAATAAAAGCTCAAGCCAAAAGCATTTATCAGCAATTTCTCACTAGTGTAAGCACGGATACATACAAACTTCCGGCATTGAATATTGCCGAACCGTCCACAATCAAACCCGAACAGATGGTTGCATTATCGAAATCCATGATGAATTCCTGTCAATTTAATCAGATGTATGCATCGAAAGGAGTTACGGTCTCGAAAGCGAAAAGTGATCCCCTGCTTACCGTTTATAAAATGTATAACGAGATTGTGAACACCGACTATACCTATCAATACTCGATGCTCGCAGGCAGCAAAGATCTCCGGTTGAATCTGAACTTTAAACGTTCTCCGTTGATGATTGAAACTGTAGAGAAGCTGAATGCCTCAGGAGATTATGAAACCGGTGAAATGGAAGAAATCGACTCTGCAACTGCCGCTCAGGTGGTTTCTTCCGAAATATTTTCGATTCCGGTGATGGAAGGCATTCAAATCGGCAACTCGATGGGATTGAGTTTCAGCTATATCGGTTCGCAACGGAAAGAGTACTTTTTCCAGAATGACTCCATCTTATCCGAAGGCAATGACATTCGTATTGTCCCGTTGGTTAATTCCATGTTGAATTTCTACAAGCGTTCCAATTCGTCCCTTAAATTCGGCGGTTCCGTGGGTATTGGCGTTGCAGTTCAGGAAAAATTACAGATGCACTATATGTTCGGCCTCAGTTGCGTGCTGGGACAATCGGAACGCATCGTTTTGAGCACCGGGCTCATCCTCTCCCCCGTTGAACGGCTAACCAAAGGCTATCGGGTGGGCGGAGTTTATCTAAATAAAGAAATCGACGATGTGGATTTAAAAACCGTATATCTGCCCGGGTATTACTTCAGCATTTCGTTTGCACTTTCGGGTAAAAAATCGAGCACAAGTAGCAATAATGAATAAACGAAGTAAAGATGAGTAAAAAGTTATTATTTTATATCTGTATACTTTGCCCAATCTATGTATTTAGTACAGAATGGGCGAATTATCCATATATAAAGAAAACTCAAGACTCTGTTTACATTACGTCCAAACCATTTTGCGAGTACGGAACTTATGGAAAAACCACGGTTCAAAAAGGATTCAATGGCAAAATCATATACCAGTTAGATCAATACATATACCCAAGCACTTTTTTTTCAAAAGATGGAAATTATAGAATTGAAACCAGATTTAATCAGTTTTACTTTTATTATAGAGATAGCCTTATCAAATCATACATATTAAAAGATATTATTAAAAACCCTCCCGACTATGTCAATTTTAATGGTATGATATTTCACGAATGGATAATTGATTCATTCTTATATAAAAATGTATTTTATGCATTGTTGATTGATGGGCAATTATTACATATTGGAATAAACCAAAAATTACAGACGCCAAAAACAATAAAAAAAATCTCTTTAGATTATTATAAGAAGCTAAAAATCAAAGCTGATACGGATATGTTTGTTGATAATGACGATGAAGAATTTAACATGCCTGAAAAAAATCAAGTAAAATGTATAAATGATACATTAATCGAAGACATAATCAAAAGAACAGTTGAACCTTTAACTTCTGAAGCATTTTACATCAGCGTTTCTATTGCCTTTAAAGAAAATAAGGCTAAAATTATTGGATTTTTTACCACAAATTATCATCTGGGGGCATGTCTAGTATATAAAAACGATTTTTATTTTGATAATAGTTATGACTTTATTGTTTTCAATTCATTAAAAGAAATTATTGAAAATAAGATCACCTATACTTGCAGTTTTGATAACAATATTGAAGAATGGGCCTTCAATTATATCGTTCCGATAAACAAACATGGAAAAAATTAACTCAAACTACAAATGAAACGTCTATTAACTTCATTTTTCCTGCTTTTTTCGCTGACTGCTTTCGGGCAGATAAAGCTGGATGGAGAATTTATTGAAAATGAATTAAATGAAAAGTTATGTATCACATTTGCTAATGATAGCTTATTCGGGTATTATGATGACTTCGATTATGGTGTTGGGATATTTGACATTGATGATAATATTTTAACTCTGAATTTTAATCATGTCGATACGGCAAAAAATTCATTCATTACAAAAGAAATATCTTGCATTAACACTTCTGACAGTGTAACAATTCACTTCTTGGTCTTGAATGGTATAGAGCCTATTCCATATGCTAGTGTGTCTTTTTTTCAAGATTCTAAAAAAATAAAGGGTTCAAGGACAGATATTGAAGGAGTCGCCTCATTAAATGCTTTTAAACAAAATCAAGAAATTGAGATTTACATAGGTTATGTGGGGTATAAAACATTTAGATATATTTTCAAACCGGAAAAATGCATGGATTTCATTATAAACCTTGCTAATACGTATTATTACTCTTTCCCTAATGGAACGAAGCTTAAATACCGAATAAAAAAGTATGATGGAAAAAAATTGATACTGCGTGAAGAGACATTTAGCGCACCTAATATTGAATTAAGAAAAACAGAAAACAAGATAAAATACAATGGCAATAAAATAGATTAGATTTGAAGACACAAAGCCAATAACCTGAATTCGATAAAGGAACTTACTTTTACCAATATAGAAGTTTTCGAGATCATCAAAAGGCCGTTTATTATGTTTCAAAAAAAGGTATTACAGGATTTAAAGTGAGGATATTGAATTCATTGTCACCCTGAGTTAGCCTGCCCTGAGCTTGTCGAAGGGAAGGGCTCTAAAAAAGCACTTGATGTAATACTTTACTTCGACAAGCTCAGTACAAGCTTCAACTTAATATGACACTTTTGATATAACAATATAATTAAAAGACACTATGCCACAAGAACTTATAGAAAACCAGGCCTTTGAAAAAACCGACTACACCCAAAACGGTTTGCCGGCTGCCAACTACGAATATTGCAATTTCACGGATTGCAATTTCAACGGGTTGAACCTCTCGGATTATAGCTTTTTGGACTGCACATTTAAAAATTGCAATCTGAGCATGGTCAAACTTAAGAATACGGCCTTTAAAGAGGTGAAATTCACGAACTGCAAACTGTTGGGGATGATGTTTTTCGATTGCAACAAGTTCCTGCTGGCGATGAGTTTCGAGAAATGCAACCTGAGTTATGCCTCATTCTTCAAGTTGAAGATGAAAAAGACCGCTTTCAAGAACTGCCTGCTTCAGGAAACCGATTTCACCGAAACCGACCTGACCAGCACACTGTTCGACAACTGCGACTTCAGCAGCGCCCAGTTCGACCATACCAATCTGGAAAAAGCCGATTTAAGGACTTCCTTCAACTATATAATCGATCCGGAGCAGAACCGTTTGAAAAAAGCCAAATTCTCACTGGTTGGAATTCCCGGATTGCTGGTGAAGTATGATATTGAGGTGGAGTAAATGCAGTAAGCTGATAAATAAAATTTCAAAAGATGAAATAATCAAGTATTAAAACAAGTACAATGTGGAGATATATCGACGTTATCAAAGTGTCTATTGCGGGTGGCTCACACTATAATCCTTCGATTAACTCAGGATGACAGTTTAGTAATTATCAACTATTTTCTTAAGCAAAGAGTTTAATAAATAAAGAATCAAAATATGAAGCTAAAATACCGAATCATCATTGCCATACTTTGCCTTACTGGTATATTGAATGCGCAAAACAGCCTTCAATCCAGTTTACAACAGCTCAATCAAATGGATCTGAATACAATCCAATCCGTTGATTATGTGCCCTCGGACAATTCATTGAATTCGGGGGTCACTCAGTACTTGAAGCATTGGAATGAGGCGCAGATTGAGGCGGGTAAAGAAAAAATCGCCCACCTCTCCCCTTCCAAAAACATCGACACCCTGATTATCGGCGAAACAGCCAACGATTCGGTGGTGATTACCGGAACTTGGGTGCATAACGGCCCCATTTTCATCATCGGCGACGGAAAGCTTGTTTTCAACAATGCCAACGCCACCATTTTGGGCGATATTTGGGTTTGGGGCAATACGGCCGCATTCATTTCCAACAATTCCACGCTATATATTCCGCAACAGTATTTTTACCAACGCTCGCTGGTGGCTGCGGGCAATGCAAGAATTTGTCTCACCAACACGTACATGGACTTTAGCGGGCTTTCCCACAATTTTGTAGTCACCGATTCGGCCCAGTTTATCCTGAAAAATGTCACCAAAAATGGGTTTGCCACCAATGGATTGAGTAAAAAAGGGGAAATTCATATCGACAGCACCAATGTTGCCGGCGAATTCGTCTGCACCGATCAGGTTAAAGTCTCCTTTCGCAAGGCACACACCATGCTGCTGTGGCATCATATTCCCAACGGAGGTATTTTAAACCATACTTTTCCTGCGCCCGACACGGTGTTAAGCTATCAGTTTTCGAATGTGTTGCCGGGTGTGCAAAACATCGGCTACCAGATTCAGGTGGACACTTGCACCGACGTGATGTGGGCGCTGATGCCCGCCAGCGGCTCGAACACCACCATCGCTAACTCAACACTGCGCGCCATCGGAGTCTGGTTTGAAACTCCCGGAACCATGTCCGTCAGCGGACTGGTAAACAACACCACCTACAGCGACTTCACTCCCACCATGACCGACAAAACGCTGCATCTGACCAATTGCTTTGTTAGAACTTGGAGCATCTACACCTTCCGTCAGAGCGAAATCCAACTCACCGGATCCATTGTCGGAGAAATCGGAAGCATGGGAAAATCCAAAGTCACCGGCCAGAACATCATGGTCGATGGAAGTGGCGGCTACACTTGGGCCAATGACACTTCAACCGTGATTTGTGTCAGCTCCTCCGCCATAAACGATTTCAGGGCCACCGGAAACGGCATGGCCATACTGGCATATTCCTCGTTGCTTAGCGGTTTGGCTATGGCCACCGGTCAGGCCATCCTGATCGTGAATCAGTCGAACTTGCCCGAATTACCCATCGCTTACGACAACAGTTGCGTATGGTACAACAACATTGAACGTCCGGCTTCGGGATATCAAAATAGCATGATTCCAATCGTCGGTTCCTCGTATATCGAAAAACCGGCAACCAGCCCGTTGATGGGATTTTCGTGGTATCAGCTGTTTTATAAAAAGAGTAGCGATACGACTTGGATTCCAATCACGGAACGGGTTTTCAACGCTGCAAAAGATACCGTCATTGCCGAATGGAACACCTCATCGGTCAGTCCCGACAGCTACCAGCTAAAACTTGTGTTGTGCGACAACACCATCGACAGCAATAAGGTGGAAGCCATCAAGGCGATCAATATCCTACCCGCAATTGTTGGAATATCAACCACTTCATCCGATCAGAGTAGGTTTTTCTTCGATGCCACCTCCAATGCACTGGTCGTTTCCGAAAACCTCTTTGGAAGTACACTTTCAATTTATTCGGTGGAAGGAAAACTCATTCAATCGTCAGAAATTTCAAAAACGGACATTCCGCTCCCTCGTTTTTCGGATGGAGTATATATCGCCCTACTCAAAACATCGCAGGATTCTCATCGGCTAAAATTTGTCATCTCGCGCTGATTTCTTAAAAAAAGTTAATAAGTGTTAAAATAAATTTGATTTTCTCTCGTTGATTATAGAGGGTTTCTAAAAATTCAATTTTTTGAGGCAGACAATAAATTAAAAACCGCAGTTTTCCTCTGTAAATGAGGATTTTAATTTTGAAGTCTAACGCTGAAAAATGATTTTTTAGAAGTCCCGATACATTATTCACTTAAACAATATCAGGTATGAAAAGAGCATTTTGGAATATCGTCCTCGTCATCTCTGTTGGAATACTCGTTATTTCATGTGGACAAAACAAGGAAGAAAAGGGTAAAAATCCATTCTTATCCAAAACGGAAATAGCCGAAAAAAAAATAGACACTCTTGCTGAACAAACAGCGGCAACGGACAGCACCAGCATCCAGAGCAACGACATGACTTCGGGTGCGGCCGTGGTTAACCATTACGACACCTTGCGCAAGTTTATCCGCACCGCCGACCTGAATTTCAAGGTAAAGAACGTTTACAATGCCACTCATAAAATCGAGGATCTGACCAAATCATTCGGAGGTTTTGTCACCGAATCGGCTTTAAGCAACGATATCCAAAGTATCAACACGAAAGAGATTTCCAACGATTCGTCGGTGGTGATCAGTGAATATGTCATCACAAGTGCGCTGACCTTGCGCATGCCCCAGAACAACCTCGACACTTTTCTGCGCAGCCTCACCCCGTTGGTGGAGTTTATCAACAAACGCATCGTCACCGCCAACGACATTCATATTGATATGCTGAAAACCCAGCTGGAACAACTGCGCAATCAAAATTTTGCCGATGAAACTTCGGAAATCAAGACAAAATCAACAAATACACGACTTGCCGCTTTGCATGCACAAGCAGATGCAGATGCCGCCAAAATCGACCGGTTAATCATGTTGGACCAAATTGAATACAGCACCGTCAACATCTCCATTTATCAGGATTTCCAAATCAGGTACGACATGATTGCAAACCGCGACACCAAACGCTTTGAGCCCAGTTTCGGCTACCGGTTGATGGAATCATTGAAAATAGGTTTCGTCATCATCGAAGAACTCTTTCTATTTGCGATAAAACTTTGGGGATTGGTTGTCTTTGGATTCGGCATTTACTTTTTAGCAATGTTCATCTATCGGAAAACGAAAAAAGGATAACAGAAGTTTGATTTGATAATTTGAAAATGAGATGATTTGAAGATTGCAAAGAGTTATGAATTATGAATTAAGAGTTAAGAGTTGTTGCAATGCGAGTCTAAAGAAGCTTTTACGCAGAGAACCGCGAAGGCGCGATGCGAGTCTAAAAGAAATTAGACCGCTTGCCTGGCGGCAGACAGGGATTTACAGGATTAACAGGGTTGAAAATGAGATGATTTGAAGATTGCAGAGATAGCCAATTTGATAATGTGCTAATGCGAGACAATGTGCTAATTGAGATAGCCGAAAGTTATTAATAATGAGATAAAATTATGATGCGGGGTTAAAAATATCAGACAGGATTTACGGAATTTACAGGATTTGAAAATGAGATAATTTGAAGATTAGCTTCAGTTCGGCAAGCTCGTTTCGGCGTATCTCAACGCATCGCACTACATCGCGCTGAACTCCACTTCGTTCCGGTTCGTGAAAAGTGAAAATAATTCATCAGATGTCTTTTTGATTGTGTCATTTCAAAGAGATGCTTCCTTGCGTCAGCATGACAAAACAAGCTTGCGTCAGCCAATTAGCACATTAGCATATTAACACATTAGCAAATTACCAAATCTTCAGCCCCAAATCCTGACCAACTTTAAGCATAAATTCAAAGGCTTCTTCGTAGTTGTTTTGGATTTCTCCTTCAAGGATGGCTTCACGGATCGCATTTTTGATATCTCCTACAACTTTGGAAGGCTTAATATCAAAGGTTTCCATAATCAATTCACCCGAAATCGGCGGTTGCCAGTTCCTCAACTTGTCCTTTTCTTCTATTTCCTTGAGTTTCTGACGAACCACCTCGAAATTACGCATGTATTTCTTGACCTTTTCCGAATTTTTAGACGTGATATCCGCTTCGCAAAGCAACATCAGATCATCGATATCATCGCCGGCATCAAAAAGCAACCTGCGAACCGCCGAATCGGTAACAATCTCTTCCGCCAAAATAATCGGACGCAGATGTAGGCTAACCAACTTCTGAACATACTTCATTTTTTCATTCAAGGGCAGTTTCATTTTCTGGAATATGCCCGGAATCATCTTAGCGCCGATAAACTCATGTTGGTAGAACGTCCATCCATGACCCGGTTCATATTTTTTGGTGGTGGGTTTGGCTATATCGTGCAACACGGCAGCCCAACGCAACCATAAGTCATCGGTGCCATTGCAAATATTGTCCAGTACTTGCAGTGTATGATAGAAATTATCCTTATGGGCTCTGCCCTCAACCACATCGATGCCCTTGAGCTTCGAAAATTCAGGGAACACCAATGGCAACAATCCTGTTTTATCGAGCAACATAAAGCCCCGCGAAGGCACATTACTCAAGATGATTTTATTGAGTTCCTCGGCAATCCGTTCCTTGGAAATAATGTCGATGCGGGAAGCCTGACGCGTGATGCTCTGCAGCGTTTCCTCCTCAATCATGAACCTCAACTGGGTGGAAAAGCGAATGGCGCGCATCATCCGCAACGGATCGTCCGAAAAAGTGATATCGGGATCGAGCGGAGTCCGGATGATTTTATTTTTAATATCTTCGAGTCCATGGAAGGGATCGAGCAAGATTCCATAATTTTTGGCATCGAGACCAATGGCCATGGCATTAATGGTAAAATCCCTGCGGTTCTGATCGTCCTCCAAGGTGCCGTCTTCCACAATCGGTTTCCGCGAATCGGTGCGGTACGACTCCTTGCGAGCCCCCACGAACTCCACCTCTACCCCATGATACTTGAGCATGGCCGTACCAAAACTTTTGAACACGGCAACCTCAACATGTAACTTCTTGGCAACGGCACAAGCCAGCTCCACACCGGAGCCAATGGCCACCACGTCAATATCGGATGACTGTCGCCCCATAATGGAATCGCGGACAAATCCCCCGATTACATAACAAGAGATATTCATTTCGTCGGCACATGCGCCAATCACCTTAAAAACGGGATGAGATATGTATTTTTCTGCTTCTAATTTCATAGACGATGCAAAGGTAAGGAATTTGGAATTAAGAAGGAAGGATTATGAATTAAGAAGTAAGAAGTATGAAGAAAGAAGAAAGAATCGTGAGAAGAAGAAGTAGTAGAACGAACGAAGTCTGAGCGAAGTCGAAGACGAAGTATGGAAGAAATATGAAGTATGAAGAAAGAATAGTAAAGCGTGTGCCGAAAAATAAATCCGCCTTACTTCGGCAGGCTCAGTATAGGCCCGGCGGATTGTGATTTTTCGAGCATCCTCGAAAAACAAGGAAATCGGAGATTTCTGGTTTTTCGGGAAAAAGAGTTCCGTGAAAAGTGTGCCGAAAAATAAAAAATCTATGATTTTTGTAATTTTTCGAGCATCCTCGAGAAGAAATGATCCGCCAGCTGGCGGATTGTTTTCTCGGGAAAAAGAAGAACGAAGTGTGAATTAAGAAGTAAGAATTATGAAGTATGAATTATGAAGTATGAAGTTTGAGATTGAAGCAGATTGATGGGATTGGGTTTCCTTATCAACTTATAAACTGAAAGAGAAGATTGAAAAAGATTGATTGAAGATTGACCAAGATTGATGGGACTGGGTTTCCTTATAAATGTATAAACGAATAAACCTATCAACTCAGAAGAGCTTGAATTTGAGAGTGCAGAAATAGAACTTATATTTTATTGCTCATTAAATCTATTGTAAACTTACGGAAACTAACAGTTTGAATTATTATCCCGATTGACAGGAGAAAGATACCCATAAAATTGGAAAACGAGTGAAGATCCTGATTTTGAACCACCAACAAAATCGCCCCTATAATTATATATGCAAAGGCTGCTAATGGTGTTAGCGTAAACTTTGGATAGGTGGAATACAGTTTTAAAGTTGCTATCAGATATAATACGATCAATGACCTACTTACATTTGTATAAAACTTACATTTGTTGTCTTCAATCATCTTATCTGTTTTCTTCTTTGCTTTTAATTCATATAAATCAATGATTGACAAATATTTATCAATTGTTTGCGAACTGATCTTGGTTGTATTATGCAATATCAAAACCCGATATAGAATAACATAGTACTGCCTGATATTCTCATTACCAAGCACTTCAAAAGCGCAGTTGATTTTGTATAACTGTTCTTTTGATTCAGATGAAACCAATTGCTTTTTACAGAGCTTTTTATAATGAAAAGCGATCTTGTAGTCGTCTGATTTTGGGGTTAACTCCAATATTTCATAGTAATTGTCTATCATACTAATTTACTACTAATTAGTTAGCATAGGAAAGCCTTGTTTAATAAGGAAAAAACGCCTAAACTATCCGCGGTTTGAGAAAATGTTGTCCCCAAGCAAAAAGTCAAAAGCGGAATTAAGATTAGCCGTCTAATATTTTTCATTGTTCATATAGTTAAAAAGGTACATGTTTGCTGCCCATTGTTTTTACCTGATTTTCTTATTCGGTAAATCCTTTTTTTTGCATTCTTTCGCTATCAATAAACAAAGCCATCCCGGTTTTTAACAGCCTGAAATTTTCTTTTTCATAAAATTTTTCTTTTCCGGGAGAAGCGTATAAAATATAATTGCAAGTCGGCGTGTTCTTGATAATATTTTGAAGTATCATTTTCCCGATTCCTTTCCCTTGATCCCTAACTCCGCAAGATTTTACCCCGTCTAATAAAAAAAGTTGAAAAAATTCTAACAATAACTTGCATTGTTAGAATTTTTGTTGTACCTTTGAACAACCTAATTAGATTGTTTATGTATTTACCGGAATGGGCACAGTCCTTTAAAGAACCTCGTACAGAAATTAGATGTATCAATGGGATATACTACAAGTATGAAGTACGATATGAATATAATAAAGAAAAAAAGAGGACCGACAAGATAACGGTTCGATTGATGGGTAAAATCACCGAGGAAGAAGGCTTTACGCCATCTGACAAAGATTTGATTCGTCAAAAGGCAGCTCAATTACCAAAAGTTGACATAAAGAATTTTGGTGTTTACAACCTGTATTCCCATCTGTTGTCCGAAGAAATTGGTGAATTGAAGTCTGTCTTCAAGGGTGATGCTGCTGAAAAGCTACTATCGTTTTCGATGATGCGATGGGCTTATCAATCGCCCATAAAAAGAGCACCCAACTATCATGCGCACGATTTCTGTTCTGAAGTGTGGAGCAAAGAAAGCATCTCTGGCAAACAGATTTCGGAGGCACTAAAATTCGTGGGACAAAATCGAGAGGCATTGGTGGATTGGATGAAGCAGAGGCTAAACATATCGGGACAAGGAAGCAACAAGTTTGTGATGATGGATTCAACGCATGTTTCAACCGTGTCTGAACAGTTGGGAATCAATGCTAAAGGCTATAATCCGTCTCACGATTTTGACGAGCAAATCCGCCTCATGTATTTATTCTCGGCCCAGATGAAATGCCCCGTATATTACCGTCTTATAAATGGAAACATAACAGACATCAGCTCCATGTCGCTTTGCATCAAAGAGATGAATGTCAGAGACGTGGTCTTTATTGCCGACAGGGGATTTTATAGCGAAAAAAACATCAAGGAGTTGAACGACAACAAATTGCAATACATCATACCACTTCGGAGGAACAATCAGCTTATCGACTTTTCGCCGATTCAGCAAGCCAATTATAAAAAAGAGATCAAAAACCATTTCATTTTTCAGGATAGAATAATCTGGCATTACCAATACGAGAGGGAAGGCAAAAAACTTGTAACATTCTTGGATGAAAAACTGAAGGTGGAAGAAGAAGTGGATTATCTGATGCGCATAAAATCGCATCCTGAAAAATATTCTGAAGAAAAGTTTTATGACAAGATGGAAGGTTTTGGGACTCTTACACTTGTGTCAAAGCTTGAAGATGAAGAGACCCAGACACCACAAGAACTTTACGAAGCCTATAAGCAAAGGAATGATGTTGAAGTAATGTTTGACAGTTACAAGAATTTCCTTCAAGCCGACAGGATGTACATGCAAGACAGACACGTGTTAGAAGGATGGCTGATGGCTAATTTCATAGCGATGATGGCTTATTACAAACTCTATAGCCGGTTGAAACAGGCGAAACTCATATCTAAACATTCGCCAAAAGACATAATCGAACTGGCAAAATCAATTTATCAAATAAAAATACGAGGACAATGGAATCGATCGGAAATAACAGCCCGCTCAAAACAGCTCTTTAAAAAAATTGGAATAGACTACCTATAATTCTGCGGAGTTAGGGTTTGATAATCGGGAAGCACCGCAACATCATAAATTGCAGCTTGATGCTCTCCATCCGAAAGCGCTCTGCCAAAACCTATTAATTTTTCATCATCAAAAACAAATACCACAGTATAGCTATTATCAAATGCTCGTTTGTGAATTTCGGCGGTTCTATAAGCCATCCCTGCCTTTTGAAGAATGCCGGTAACTACATCCCAGTCAACATTCACAGTATTGAATTGTACTCTTAAATTCATTTTTCGACTATATTTATAAAACTACAAAAGTGATTGAACGTTTTATTTAATTCAATTCATATTTTTTGTTTAACGTATTTTTTCCAATTATCCGGTCTATCAATCTTCGCAATTTCATTTTTTGCTTTTTCGAGTCGTATTTATTCCGTTGTTTACATTCACATTACTCCGGTAAATTTTTCATTCCACGAACTTTAAAAAATTGTAACCAATTGATTATCAGTGAGATTTCTCGCTACGGCTCGGAATGACAAAGCACTGATAATTAGTGTGTTACAAAACATTACCGAAGTATGGTATTCAAAATGTCAGTTCACTTTTCTGTCTGTAAATAATACAAATTATTATTTTAGCCCTTTCTTGTATTTGATGACTTCTTTCAGGTCTTCCAATTGCTCTTTTTTCTCAATACAAAAAATTAAAGGGATGAGCTTTCCAATGCTTTTAGTTTCCCGAAAGGTTTGCTTAATTTTCTCGTTTATTGGCAACTCAAAAACACCGGGGCGAGTTTTTTCGGTAAAATAGAGACTTATCTTAATTTGCTTTTCCCAAACAGAAAGCCAAAAAACTGTTTTTTTCTTGTAAATCACTTTACAAAGCCATGCTTTTCCGTCGTTATAATAATTCCATTGAGGATTTAATTCAAACGCTGTACTTGTTATAATTTTGGTCAATTCTTGGTAAACAGCATAAGCCTCTTTACCAAGTGCATTTTCCAATACCTTCTCCGTTGGAATAATTTCGGAATCTCTCAATAATTGAATGTTTTGTAACTTTTGGGTCATTATTATACATGTTTACGATTAATATTTGATTCTCCAATGCTATTTGCTTTGCAATGCTTGAAGCCTTGTTTATTATCTACCGAATTATTTCTTTATCATCTTGTTATTCATTTTTTCCCATTTTGTAATAGATGGATTCAGTGTTATTATTATATTCTTTTAATGTATTCAATAAGCAATCTGGTGGTTGGAAAGTTCTATTATGAGACATCATTAGTAATTCGTAAGAACACGGAGAATATTGATATGCATCAATATCTATCTCATACTCATTTCTTATCTTTGTTTTTGAGACTTTAGATTGAACAACTTTTCCTTTTTCATCCAAAATATTTACCACACCATTTTTATAAGTAATAATTCGAAGCGGTTTGTTTTTCTCAAATCCAAACAAATCATGATCAACATGCAAATAATCATATTCTAACGGCAAAAAAAAACGACTTGTTTTTTATGTCAAAAAGTCCCATTTTCCCTTTATCATAAATTATCGCCCATTTTGTGCCATACAAACATACAACATTTTCATATTGAATTGGAATCATGGTATTGCCGGTTTCATCTATTAAGCCCATTTTATTGCCAATCATCACATAATGGCCATCTGGTCCATATTCTACCCAAGTTGTGATACCATCATACATGCAAGGGAAAATTTCTTCTCCATTTTCCGTTACTTTTCCGAACTTATCATTTTGAACCACAATATAATTTCTACCATTTTTATTTTTGTCATCGTCCCAAGCATAAGCAATATAATCATACTTACATGGCACCAATTGTTGATTCTCATCATCCACTACTCCCCATTTGCCATTCTTTTTTACAAAAATATTCCCCAGATGTTCCCCAATAATGTCTTCATATTCAAAAGGTAAAATTATTTCATTTCTTGTATCAATATAACCGAATAGAGTGTCTTTTTTGACAATAAAACCATCCTCATCTTCCCTTACAATCGTATAATCTTCAATTATCGGCGTACCGTAACGATCCAGACGCCATTTCAATTTACCTTTCCTTACTAAATAAAAATTGGCTTGTAATAAATTTATATAATCGTATTCAATATTGTCCTTCCACTGTCCCAAAGTATCAAATATGTAGTATTTGCCATTTTTCTTCGCCCAAAATGATGGATAGTTTTGTTCATGGTTTATTGATGGATAATTTGAAATGGTATCAAATTCAACAGGTTGTATTAATTTTAATTGATGATTTAGCAACCCGTACTTGTTCTTTTGTTTCACAATCATTAAACCACCAATACTCATTGGAGAAATCCATTGATATGTTTCCCAAGGCACTACATACTCCATTTTTTCGTTAAGGACTGCAAATTGGCCGTTTTTTTCAACTACGATTAATCCCTTGTAAAACCATCTTAAATTCTTTCCATACCATAAGTTAGGCTGGTAGGAACAGATATTAGCAGGATGCATTTCATCAAAAACAAAAGGAGTTAATGGTTTACCCTTCAAATCAAAAAAAGCCCATTTCCCATTTTTCTTTATCCATAAAACATGATCATCAGGAAAATTTTCATTGATTTCTTCATACCCGTGATTTACGCCAATAATTTCATTTCCCAACGTATCAATAAGTATTTTTATATTCTCTTTTTCTATGACAACAACACCATCATCATTAAAATCTGCATAAGAATCGTATATAAAAGGGATTACGGTTTCCCCTTTGCGATTGATGTAGCCTGTTTTGCCATCTTTATTAGCACAAGCCAAATTATGGTTAAACGAAAATACCCGAGAATAATTAAAAGGGATTAAAACATTGTCATGAATATCAATAAAGCCGACATTGTTTTCGACATCATCTGACGACACTTGCTTCCATGCATTAATAAATCCATATTCGTCAGGAGTGCCGAGTTGACCGTATTTTTCTCGTGAGATAAGAACATTTCCGAGCGTATCTTGATATTCATACACAGATTTCCCAAAACCATTTTCTACTAAACGCGTATTAATGAATAGATACTTGCCCCATCGAATAGTGTCTGACTGCGTAAATGCACTATTCAAACCACATAATAGGCAAAAACAAGTTATAAGATATTTCATGCTCATTTGAATTCTTAATTCATTAAATAAATATTGTTCATTATCCTAATTTTTCAAACCGCTCTACTTTATACACCAAGTAACTACAGAATATTCCTTTGCGGGGTTTAAACCCCAATTCCCTTTCGCTTGCCGCTCTTGTTTTGAATATTTTACCGTAAACACATAAAAAAGAAAGAGATGAAAATCATGCCCGATAAAACCCAGTTACCGCCAAAAATAGTTTAAGGTTTTCAGTGAATCCAATATTTCATTATCCTTTCCAACTTCATTTTCTAATCTTGAAAATATTTGATTTAACCCAGCGGTATCCTGAAAGTAGTAGCAGTATAAATAATTGATATAAATTCCGTTATTCATTTCCTTTTCCTTTTTCAAAGCGGAACTAAAAACAGAATCGCTGATTTGTTGGGCTAAATTAATTCTTTTTATGCTTATGGAATTTATGACGTGGGTTTTGGGGATATTATATAACTCTTCCAATGCTCTGATTGAGTCACCGGCACGCAAATATCTCTCCGATTCAGCCATACTCCAGTTTGTCTGTTGTCTTTCCTTAGAAACCGATGTATATGTAGAATTTAAGTTCATTATATTTTTCATGTTTTCGCTCTGCCACAATTCGTCCCTGTACGAATAGTAATCCGTCAATTTCGGAGAATTATTGATCAATTCAATTCTGTATTTCCAAAAATCGACATTACCGGAGAAGATTAAGGAATAAACTATTTCCGCATAACCTGCATTAAAAGTAAGTTGGGAAAGCATCAACCGCCCTTGGTTATACTTCAATTTATTTACAAAGTCGATATTGACATTTGAAATTACCGTTGACAACTCTTTCTCATAATATTGGTTGAAAATTCGCTGTTCCGAGTTGTCCAATTTCTTGACTCTCTTGCGGAACGCCTCTTTATCCCAAGAATTTCTAACCAAATCATATTCATACTTATTAAAACTTTCAGTCAATCTGTTTACAAAATCTTCAATGGTTTTTCTTTCAGTGGAAGTAAATGGCTTTTGATCTTTTTCATCTGAATTGCTGGTACATGCAACGAAAATAAAAACCGAAGCAAAATAGATCAGAATTTTTCTCATAATTTTCAAGTTTTGGTTCTCAATATTATAAATACTAACGATTTATAGCTCTGGTATTCACCCCGATTATCATCCGCCTATCGCTGCCGTTTTTAATTTTTCATCCATAAATTGTCATTGAAATTTCACAACCGCAATTTGTTTTTATTAATGGATACTTTTCGGGGTTTTTATAGTGTCTTTTAATTGCTTTAATCTCCTTTTTGCTTAATTTTTCCTTGCAATTGTATTCAATATCTTGAATCATTCTTCTAGTTTTAAGTTTTACATAAAATGTGTATAAAACATTTTTCTTAATTCTAATTGTCTTTGCAATAAAACCAGCCCCATCTCTTGAAATATCCATTGGTATTTTCCTTCTGATATTTTAATCTTAAAATTTTCACTTAAACTTGTTTCAACGGTGTCTGCTTTATTAGTCATGATAAGATATGCAAAAGATGGAACATACTCAACAGAATCTTTTCCAATTTCTCGCTCATAAACAACAGTTCCAACAACATTAAATTCACAGATTGAGTCTGTTTTAGTTTTTGTAATAACTAAATCGCTTTTATCTTTTAGCCCGTCTAATTGATTAAAATAATACTTAAAAGAAGCATCACTATTTTCTTGAGCTAAACTTTTAAAAAAAGTTAAAATCAGTAAAATTCCTATTATAAATAGTCCTTTTTTCATATTATTCTGTAAACAATCAAGGGCTTAACCTATGAGGGCATTTATGAGACTTTCCTGTCTATCGACACAACTTTATATCAAGTGTGCAATAGTTCTTTTCTGCCCCAAACCCTAAATAGGAAAAGCCCTTTGTTATATACAACCAATCTTACCTTTGAATTATTAATCTTTGACTTTCTGTAAAGTCCTTTGATTTTACAACAATCATATAAATTCCATTATTTAAATCTTCAACATTAAGTATATGTTGATTTTCGCCAAGTATTACGGATTTCATCAAAACACCTTTCACATCAAAAACATCTATTGTAATTTTCAGATATTTAGTATTTTCAAAATTTATTGAAACAAAATCTGATGCAGGATTTGGAGAAATAGCGACAGAAGAATGTTCCTTCTGATTTTGATTAATTCCTGTAGTTCCATTGGTAAGTATTATGCCTTGACCTGCAACAGCAATAAATCTATTATTTACATACGCAATATCATTTATTGCCTGTGAAGTAATACCTGTAACTTCTGGTTGCCATGTTGCTCCACCATCTGTTGTTTTTAGCATTGTTCCACTTGCACCGCCTGCGTATCCTTCTAAAGAATTTTTGAAGCAAATGGCATACAACCATTGAGTAGTAGCTGTTGTTAATGAGGTCCAGGATAATCCCCCATCAGTTGTTTTCAGAATTTTACCTGAGGCTCCAGCTATAAATCCAGTATTTGCATCAATAAAATAGAGATCATAAAGATTTCCAGTAACACCACTTGCAACTGTACTCCAGCTAGCTCCACCATCGATAGTCCGTTTGATTTTACCACTATTGCCAACACATATACCTATATTTACATCGAAAAAATATACTTCATTTATATCTGTTGTCAATCCAGAACTTTGGGTAGTCCATGATGTTCCTCCATTGGTAGTTTTTCTTATTACACCTGCATTACCAACTGCATATCCAACATCTATGGTTGGGAAACTCACTGATAATATTGCATACGGATCTGCATTTGGATTCTGATTTATCCAACTAGCACCCTGATCAGTGGTTTTAGCAACAACATTATTATTTGAACCATAATATCCAACCGTTGCGCTAGGAAATGAAAAACTATTTATCATAAAATTGCTTATGCTTGTTGAAGTCCAGGTATTCCCTCCATCTGTAGTTTTTAAAATAGCTGTATTTCCACCGATATAGCCAATGTTTTGATTAAAAAATTTTATTGCCCAAAAATTTCCGGCATAAGGCGATGTAATTTGACTCCATTGAGCATTGCTACATTGCAAAATGGCTAGAAATAACATTAAAAATAAATATTTTTTCATTTTATCATGTCAGTGTTTATCGTGCTGACTCCGCACTTTTAATTCTTAATTATCGAGGGTAGTTTTTTTATTTGATTGCATATAACAATTGAATAGCCAACATTAGGCGACAATATCATACTTGAGTTTAAATTGAATAAATTACCTATATCCTTATACATCAGATAAACACCTAATGTTATTGAAATTTTAATCGATTCTCTGTTTATTTTTTCATTCATGGCAATTCGATGTATTATTGCACCGACAAATTTAGATAATAATTTTTTAATTCCCAAACCAGTATTGGGGAAAATGATATTTTAGTATCAAATAATACTTCTAATTTTCGTTTTGTCTAACGTCGTCGTTTTTGTTCATGTCGAAATTTTAAGACTATAAGGCACTCCCGTTTTAGCGGTTACTCTTTAATAAACTTCTTTATTGCAATACCCTTATCGCTCTTAGATTTAACTATATAAACGCCACTTGGCAGGGCTTTCAAATCAACGGTTGTCTTCGAACTTGCCTCTTTAACCGTCTTCACGATTTGCCCTTCCGCATTCAGGATATCTATGGTCGATTTTTGAAAAACCTCAATGGTTAAGTTATCGGTTGCCGGATTAGGATAGAAAACAAAGTCTTGTACCGGATTCGGTTTTTCAATTCCATTCATCAGTTTAGTAACCAGCACTACTTCCATATCAAAATCCACATAAATGGAATCCTGAGTGATGTTTGGGACATTTATGGCAAAACAAAACCCGCAGGAGCAAGTACACAACGGTCCAGCATTCCATTTTCGGATATGAATGGTATCCGGAGTTGTATTAATGGTGATTGTTTTAGTGCCGCAACAGTTTTCATAAATCAGACCGTAAATTTTAACCGTATCATTTTGCATTACATAATGTTTGGTAAAGCCACAGGGCGAAGTGCCCTCATTATCGCAACCACTGGTGATATAACTAATTTCACCCCGTTGAGCCGTATCTTTTACCACTATCGGATTATTGTAGCCCATGTAACAGCCATAATTATCGGTAACGGTTAACGAAACATCATACAAACCGGGCGTAATAAATGCATGGGTGGTGTTTGTATCATGAGAAGTCAGTGAATCGCCGAAATTCCAAGTATAATTCAGGGTATCTCCGTCGCCGGGGACTGTTTGATTGGTAAAAGAAACGGTTAATGGCGCAAATAGCAATGTATCGCTGACGGTATAATTATAGCTCACGTTGGGGATGTTTCTGATAGTGATTAAGCTTGGCTTTGTAATAACGGTAGTATCTCCTTGATATACAACCGTTAATGTTACCGAATAGGTTCCCGGCTGAGTATAACTATGGGAAGCACTGTTGTAATTGATGGAATAGTAATGGTACCCATCTCCAAAATCCCAGTAGCAGGATAAAAAATCTCCCTGGTAGCTACAATTGACGTGTGCAGAATTGCAATTACTATAACTAATGTTCGCAATAAAATCATCGGTTACATCTTTTCGTTGGTTTGTTCCGATGTTTTGCTTTGGGGTGGTTGACATTTGCGCATAGCTGAATATGGAAGCCAGCATGATACAAATTGAAGCACATAATTTTTTCATAGCATTTAATTTTGGAGGTTGTTTTTTATCAATTTTCAAATACAAAATTCATGATTGGAAGTCGTTTAACTCCAATTCAAGGTTACCGGATTTGTGGCTTGTCGTGTTTAATAAAGGTGCCGTTATCCAATTCGCTGAATGCTTCATTCAATTCTTCTTCCGTATTCATAACAATAGGTCCGCCCCACGCCACGGTTTCTTTAAGCGGTGTTGCCGCGATAAGGAAAAACCTTGCACCTTCAGCTCCGGCCTTAACGGTTACTTCATCGTAGTCGGTATTATTTTCCGATGAAGCTGACATAAGGATTGCGCATGCTTTTTCTTCAAAATCGGACAGTGTCTCATCCGCCGCTAAAGTTCCTTTAATCAGGTAGAGAAACAAAGTCCTATCGTTAGAAGATTCTCCATAGCTCCAAACAGCATTGGGGTTTAAAGCAACATCCAAATACTGAACTTTTACATAATCGCCGCTCACGGCTCCTTGATGATTGCGGTATTTTCCTGATAAAACACGAATTACTGCATTTTGCTCCCGAACTACAGGCATATCTTGTTCCCGAATATCGCGATATACAGGATACGTCATTTTGTCTTTTTGGGGAAGATTGATCCAAAGCTGGCACCCCAGTAAATGCTCAGAAACTTTGGGCATCTCCTGATGAATAATTCCCGATCCGGCAGTCATCCACTGACATTGATTATCCTCTATCACTCCATGATTCCCCAAACTATCCCCATGTTCTATTTTGCCCTGTAGCAGGTAGGTTACCGTTTCTATTCCACGATGAGGATGCCATGGAAATCCTTTAATATAATCGTCGGGATTGCTAGAGTCAAAGCCATCCAGCATTAAGAACGGATCGAAATCCTTCACTGTTTTTAGTCCAAGGACTCTACGCAAACGAACTCCGGCACCATCAACAGCAGATAATCCTCTTACAACCCGTGTACATTTTCTTACAGACATATCACCTCCTTTTTAATCAATTAAAATTTGCGGACACAAACCAAACATTGTTATATACTTGGACGAATGCATTAGCTCTGATCACGCTTTATTTTACAAATATAAATCATTAATTATCAACATTTTCAATTTGACAAATTATTTTTTTCATTCCAAAAGAAATAAAGTAAAATGCTTTAAGCTTTTAGAATATATGCTATAACCACTTTGTTTCTTTTATGTTGCATAAAATATTCAAAACAATAACCCCCAATATTATTTCATAAAAAAACAAATCGAATCGTTATAAAAACTTGTATCTTTACACCATAAAAAGAACAAATCATTTACATTATGGAATTAGGAAATTTTACTTTTTCAATGATTAAGCCGACCGCTTTTCACAACAAGCATGCAGGCGAAATTATAACGATGATTTATGAGCAGGGATTTCATATCATTGCAATGAAAATGACCCGGTTAAGCTATAAAGAAGCTCAGCTTTTTTACAAAGTACATGCAGATCGGCCTTTTTATACCGATCTCTGTAAGTTTATGAGTTCGGGGCCGATCATTGCCTTGATACTGACCAAAAGCAATGCCGTTGAAGATTATCGTAAACTGATTGGCAGTACCGATCCTTCGCTGGCAGAAGACGGCACCATTCGCAACGTGTTCGGGCTTAACATCCAGCAAAATGCCGTTCACGGATCCGACTCCGATGAAAATGCACTACGTGAAGCTCAATTTTTCTTTTCGGAACTCGAAATTTATAAAAATGCGTAAACCTGCTGAAAGATTAAATATCTGAAAAGTAGAGAAACCCGCAGATTTAGTAACGAAAGTTCTACCTTTGCGCCTTTGTGCAAGAAAAAAACGGAAAAATCTTCATTATTTTTAAAAACATGTTGGAATATTCAAAATAATAGTTGTATATTTGCACTCGCTTTTGAAAATTTAGAGTAGAATATATAAAGAAGAAATACAATGAATAAGACAGACTTAGTAAAATTTGTAGAAGATCAACTTATTACACGAAAAGACTTTCCAGAATTTAAAGCCGGCGATACCGTTACGGTTTCATATAAAATTATTGAGGGTTCAAAAGAACGTATCCAACAGTATCAGGGTGTCGTTATTCAGCGTTCGGGTGAAAAGGCAAAAGAAACCTTTACCGTTCGTAAAATATCCGGTGGCGTTGGTGTTGAACGTATCTTTCCGTTTGCATCTCCGTTTATTGAAGAGATTGTGGTTAACAAACATGGTGTTGTTCGCAGAGCTCGTATATTCTACCTCAGAAATCTTACCGGTAAAAAAGCACGTATTAAAGAAAAAAGAATGTAATCGCATTTATATTTTAATATACCAAAGAGGGGTTAGCTTATTCAAGCTAACCCCTCTTTCATTGTAGAAAACAGCCACAAATTAACAGGCATGATTATGCCCAAAACATTCCAAATACATTTCATGTGTTCATTTACGGGATTAACTTATTTCTGTTGATTAAAAGCATTGTTTTTTCACTAATTGGAAAAAACTAATTGGACTATTTTTTAGCAGGAACAGCAACGGTTTATTTCAGCATAATTAAAAGCAATTCGAAGCCATTGCTTTTACGCAAAAAACGCCAACCTTTCGGTCAGCGTTTTTGCATATTATAAAGGACAAATGATTATAATTTCAGGGAAATTCCGCCCATTAAATTTCGCCCGGCTTGTGGAAAATAGCCGTCCATCGCTTTACGTTCACCACCTTCGTAATAACTGTAAATCCATGCATTAGCTTCATATTTCTCGTCCAGAATATTATTTACACTAAAGAATAACGAAATTTCTTTTACGAATTTCGGTTTAAAAGTATAGCGCATTGTAAAATTGTTTACAATATATGCATCTAGTTTTCTGTCCTCGGATGAGCTGTTATCGATATACTGTTTGCCTACATATTTAGATTGTAGCGCCAGTTCAAAGTTCTTAACGGGCATTACTGTAAACAAGCTGGCCGCAATTATTTCCGGTGAAAATGAAATATTAGTGGTTCCGAGCAATGAATTGCGTTGTCCCCAAGTATCCCAATCGTCCACATATTCTGTAAAATTCTTAATCTTATTTTGGCTAAAAGTTGCATTTGCTTGCCATTTTAGCCAATTCAATGGCTGCCAAACCGCCGATATTTCGATTCCTGCACGGTAACTTTTAGCGACATTGGTCATCACGGCATCCCCCACATCGTTGATTTCTCCCGTAAATACCAATTGATCTTTATAATCCATATAGTATAAATTGGTATTTACCAGCAACTTTTTCATTGCAAGATGATATCCGAGCTCAAAATCATTGAGCGTTTCCGGCGTTGGGCGAAGAGAATCCACCGCATCCGTGAGATTGCTTCGGGTAGGTTCGCGATGAGCCACGGCATACGAGAAATAGACCTGGTTCGATTTGTTTATTTCATAAGACACGCCACCTTTGGGATTGACGAAATTCCAGTTATGCGTTTGAGAAATATCTCTCAGATTGTCATCAAACCCACCAATCTTATAATCGATGTTACGATATTGAATATCTGCCCAAAGGTTCAATTTCGATAATAATTGGTAATTTACCTTGCCATAAACATTAATATCCCGTTTATTACCGGTGCCGTTATAATAATCGAATTCATTGGGAAGCATTCCGGCAACCTGCATCCACTCGACCTTTCCATAATGTTTACCTTCGTAATTATTTACCGCACCACCCAAAGTGACCGATAATTTATCGATTGGTTTATAGGTTGTAGCCAAGGTGATTCCATAAAAATAGTTATCTAAATATTTTCTGCGGATCAAATCGGTTCTGGTCAACGTGTCACTTCCGATAATCTGATTTTCGACTCCATAAGCCGAATATTTAGCTTCATCTTTATATTGTTCGTAATAACCGAAACCTCTGGTATAAAATGCTGTAGCAGATAAATTGAACTTCGCATTAAACTCGTGGGCAAAGGTTAAGTGGTAACGATTCTGAGAATAATTATCAGTTTCGTTATTATAATGCATCAATTGTCCATTGGCATCGTAATATTTGCCAATGTCATTATAGGTTCTATTGGTGTCCAATATTTCCGATGGAATTCCATCCCAAGCCTGATAGGTTTTTTCTTTTCCGGTCATCATCATAAACTTAATCATGGTTTTTTTACCATAATACGTACCGGCAAGGTAAGATGAATTCAAATCGGACGTGGCCCGGTCTATAAAGCCATCCGAAGTGATTTTAGACAAGCGTCCGTCCACCGTGAACTTGCCGTTCATCAGACCTGTTCCAAAATTTATGTTGTGTTTAAACGTATTGAACGATCCGGCCACTTCATTAATTTCGACATACGGATCGGATTGAAAGCCAAGTGTCTGAAAGTTCATACTGGCACCAAATGCGGCAGCGCCATTGGATGAAGTCCCCACTCCACGTTGAATTTGCAAGTTGTCCACCGAAGAAGCAAAATCGGGAAGGTTTACAAACCAGGCGCCCTGCGATTCGGGATCGTTTAACGGCACCCCATCTATAGTTACGTTAATACGCGTTTCGTCGGTCCCACGGAGACGGTATCCCACATTGCCGATCCCTGTGCCGGCATCGGAAGTTGTCACCACCGAGACCGCTTGATCGAGAACGGAAGTAATATTACGAGCATCGTGTGCATCCCTGATCGCTTGTTTATTCATGTCTTCAAACGTAGTGGGCGTTTTGTCATCGGCACGGGTGCCGCTCACCACCACCTCTTCTCCTATTATCTTTCCTGTTTTTAACGCAAAGTTGAGTGTTTGATTCGTAGAAACGACCACATCCTTTTCTATAGATTCAAATCCCATATAAGAGACATGAATGCGATAGGTTCCACTGCGAAGTCCGGTGATGGAATATTCGCCGTTTTTGTTTGTAATTTCAGCTTTCAGCCTACCGTTGACCAGTACATGAGCACCTGCAAGCGGTTCGTTGGTTTCGGCGTTTTTAACCACACCATTCACAGAAAATTGGGCACTCAGCGAAAAACAAATCACTATTGCCGCAATTGTCATCGAAATCTTTAATTTCATTTTTTTTGTTTTTTTTGTTTAACATACCGGATAGATGAAAGGGAAAATATCCATCCAATTCGTTAATTTGCCTATGTCCCTTCGTCGGCATTACCCGCATCAGGTTCAATGGGTTTGATCTCAGCCCGTTTCGTTAAGGCACCCCTTTCTTGTTTGACGATGCAAAATTATAAAAAAATCAATAGCAGTATCTATTTTGAGTGTTATTACTCGGTAAAAATTCATAAAATTTGCGCATACACCTATGAATCAATGCCATATAGTACGACTTTTATTCACAAGACCTTCCACTTCACGAGCAAAGGCTATAAACCGGCATTTTTTCCAGATAAATGCCTAATTCACCCAACATCTAAAGACCGAAAGAATCAATGAAAGCCCTGTTTATCAGGCAATCACAGAAAGTTTCAAGATTTCTATCTGCTAAAAATAACGACATCAACATGGGAAATTAACAACAAATAGATTTATTTTATAGTAAATTTGTTTCAAAAAAGATTCAAATGAAACGATTTATTGTACTTTTAGCTTTTCTAATAATTGGGTTTAGAGCATCTGCAAGCCTCTCGGATGTTTTCTCAATTGACCAAGCTGAAATCACTCAACAAATGAACGATTTATCAATCCTTGAAAACTATTTGTCCGAGCACCCCTTAATGTCGTATTCCGATATTGAATGCTCGAACCAATGGCTTTTATCTAACGTTGTCCAAACTAAAGAAAGCCCATATCTCCTTTCAAATATTTTAACAAATCAACAACTGAATGGAGACAACGGATGTGTGACTGCAATTATTATTTCATGCTGTATATTTGTAGGGTTATCGTTAGGGTATTATTTAATCGACAAGATTTTGTAACGATGTGAAGTTATAAAAAACCACGTTAAATATTATGATCTGCCCCCTAAAAAGTTAAAGCGAAGTTTCGTAAAATGAATGTCAATTTACAAATTCGTCTTACCACTATATATAAAGTTCAAGTTATTCATATAAAAAAATGTAATTTTGCCTATTGACTTCGAGAGAGCATAAATGATGAAGCGAGCCTGTTTGTTTTTTTTATTTGTATTTACTTTAAGCGTCTCTAAAGCAGATGTATCCTATCTTTTTACAATTGATGAGACAGAAATTGCCACAGAAATGGAAGATTTAAACATGCTGGAAGCATTTCTGTCCATTCATCCCGATTTTCCGTTAAATGAAACGCAAGTTATTTGTCCCATGCTTGCTTCTCATGTAATACTAACTCGGGAAAGTTCATTTTTAAACATTTTGAATTACAATGATCGGCGAATCAATGGGAACGATGATTGCATGTTGTATTCGGTTTGTCTTTGTTGCGCAACATCTGTCCTTACAATGATATACTATCTGGTTATTTCGCCCCAATAAATAGAATCAACAAAAAAAAGTCGTTATGATCATGAAAAAACTCAAGCTTTTAATCGCCGCTTTTCTTCTCATACCATCACTAAACGCTCAAGATACATTAACTATTTATTTTGCGAATAACAGATATCAATTATCGGCACAAGACCAAAAAAGATTAGACGTTCTTGCTTTAAAAATAAACAAAAAACAGATCGAAAAAGGCATCAGTATTATTGGTTTCGCCGATTATATCGGGAATTGGGAGTCGAATCAAGCGTTGTCGGAGAAAAGAATAAGATCGGTGGAAAATTATTTGGAAAGCAGGGGCATGAATCCCGACTTTATAAAAGCGTCCATCGGATTCGGATCGATGAATTGTAAGCATGACTCAATGCCCTTAAACGGATGCCAAGAACACCGAAAAGTAGATATCATTTACTTTAACACCCCACTGCCTGTAAAAGAAAAAAATATTGAGATCGTTGTTAAACAGCCAACTATCAAAGGAAAAGATACGGTTGGCATTACAAAAACAATATTAAACACAGAAGTAGGAGAAACACTCATCCTCGACAATATCAATTTTTATGGAGGACAGGATATTTGGCTTGAGGAATCTGTTCCCGCTTTGGAAAAGCTACTTGAAACGCTCCTCGAAAATCCGACTTTAGAAATTGAGATTCAAGGCCATATATGTTGCGAGAGAATAGACCGACAAAATCTATCCACCAAACGAGCCCTCGCAATTTACAAGTATCTAGTGCAAAATGGCATAGAAAAAAACCGACTAAAATACAAAGGTTTTGGCCGCAATCGGCCTTTATTAAACAATCCCGACGAAACAAAAAACAGGCGCGTAGAGATATTAATTTTACACAAATAACCGAACAAAATTTGAAAACAAATAATACGGCAAGTATGAAAATCATCATCATTAACGGACCCAACCTAAACCTGACTGGAACTAGAGAGCCGGAAATATACGGAACAAGCACTTTTTCTCAAATAGTTGCACAATTGCAAAGCGCTTTCCCCAATATTACCCTCGAATATTTTCAATCGAATTCCGAAGGAGTTTTGATCGACAAACTTCATGAAGTTGGGTTCAATCACGATGGTATTATACTAAATCCAGGAGGATATTCTCACACATCCATTGCTCTCGCCGACGCAATAAAAGCTATAAATACCCCGGTGATTGAAGTACACCTCAGCAATATTGCATCGCGCGAAACATTCAGGCATCACACATATACGGGAGCTAATTGCGTGGGCATCATCAGTGGACTGGGTATAAAAGGATATAAATCGGCCATTGACTTTTTTATTTCAGAATAAGCAGGACTTGCTTAAAATTTCAACTAGCTAAAAAATCAGCATAATACATCATAAACATCCAAATCAATAATAATTTTGCTTTTAGTTTTTAAACACAAGTAGAAGAATCCGTTCCATTCAGCGTTGATTTTTTTTACATCCTATCTTCTAAAAGTGAGTCGTCCTAAAAAAGAGCAAAAAAAAGACCTGCTCTTACGAGCAGGTCTACCCCACCATGAAAAAACTACACATGTGTGCGTAGCTTACCTTAAGTATCTTGAGTTTGTCTTTAAACAAACATTCAATGAGCGATTTGTTTTACAAAAATACACATTATAATAATAAGTGTCAATTTTTTCTGCCATTTTAACGTAATTTAACATTAAATTTTAGCTATAATACTAATATTCAATATATTATATTTTTAATGAGTTTACAATTTTTTGGACTTTTTCATCTATTGACCAACTTCCATCCAACCAAACAATCGAAATTCCGTTCTTTTCCATACGTCGAAACCAGGTTGTTTGTCGTTTTGCAAACTGGTGAATGGCTATATTTAGTTCTTCAAATAAAGCATCGTAACTCAATTTATTTTGCAAATAAAGACTCACATACTTATATTCCAGTCCATATTTCTGTAACCTTTCGTGGCTAACCCCCCGATCTACTATGCGCTGCACTTCTTCAATCATGCCGTTTTCCAATCGTTCTTTAAGTCTTTGGGTGATACGCTGACGAATAACTTCGCGATCGAAATAAATACCGAAAATAGCCATCGGTTCAATCACTTTTCTGGAATTTTCGACTTTTTGAGGATAATCACGATAAAAAGTTTCAATTTCTATCGCTCTTAGTACTCGTTCCCTACTTTCGGTATCGGTATGATTATGCAGTTTTTTTAATTTTGCCAGCATTTCGGACAATTGGTCCAGCGAAAGCGGTTGTAGCCGGGTGCGCAACGCTTCATTCATTGGAACTTCAACTATCGGATATGCCCGAATGACAGACTCCAAATACAATCCGGTTCCCCCACATAAAATCGGCATATTGCCGTGAGCGACAATTTCATCATAAGCCCTATAACAATCGTGTTGAAAATTAAACAAACTATATTCCGTACCCGGATCAACAATATCTATAAGGTGATAAGGTATCGGGGTTTCATCCACCATGTACTCCGACAAATCCTTGCCTGTTCCGATGTCCATTCCTCGAAATACCTGCCGTGAATCGGCGCTGATAATTTCACCGTTTATTGTAGCAGCCAACCGGGTAGCGATGGCTGTTTTTCCTGTTGCGGTCGGTCCTAAAATCACAATCATATCACGACAATATTTTTTTTTCTGCGATTAAATCACTCTCCATTTGAGTAAGTTTAGCTCTAATTTCCGATAAATGATCAACCGAAAAATCAGCCAATGAAACAGCACCCGAATATTGACTGCAAATGGGATTAAGTTCAGGGTAATTTTCCTGAATCAACGCGCTGTCATCCATATTGATGTTTATCTGATGGCTCTTAAGAAATTGTAACACCCTTAATCCATCAACTTTGGTATGAAAAGCACGAACAAATTGCGCCGTATTCTTTGCATTTTTTCGTAATGGATTCAAAAAGTTTTCATCTTTAAACTGAACTTGCAGAAATTTATAAAAAAGCATCTCTGTTGCTACATCCTTATGATACATTTCCTTAATTTGCCTATAAACCGAATACACTTCTTGAAAAAGTGCTTTATGATAAATCGGATAGCTGCTCCAGTCGCCACTATCTCCTTTAATCATTGCCGGACCCGTTCCGAAAAACACCCGATTGGAAAAACGGGCTGCAGGATAAACCTTCTGCGGATTGGAGATGATAATTGATCCAAACTTTCTGAGTTGTTGCAAAAAGTAGAAATCCTCCCCACTTTTCATCGGTGCCATTCCTCCGATTGCCCGATATGCCGATACACGAAATGCCATGGCCGAACCCAATGCCGTAAACGCATAAGGAGAATTGATCCGCAGCATTTGAATAGCATAGTTGCGCATATAAATTTCGTATCTCAAGATTGCTCTATCTTCGGCCTCTTTGGATGTTAAATCATGAAAATAGGGAACTGAGATGCCCACTGCTTTCGGATAACATTCGAACCGATCTACAATCGACTGCACGTAATCGGGTTTAAATAAAGTATCGGAATCCAAGCTGATTACAACATCTTCCGGATGTGCTTTTTCCGAAACAAAATCCATCAATACCTTACGTGCCATTCCTACTCCATACTTTTTCGAATCCCAGCCCAACCCTTTAGAGCAATGATCTATAACCGTCAAATTTTCAATTTTCGATTTCCGCAGAATAGTCAATGTCAATTGATTATTAATACAAATAGGCCTCGTTTCTTCGTTATCCCAGTATAATTCAGGTTGATTAACACAAACATACACATTTATTCCGGCATTACAGTTCTGATTTTGGATACAGGCCAGTGTTTGTTCAATATATTCCGCTTCGTTCATTGCCGGAACTGCAATATGTACAATCATAAATTGAAATAGTTAACGAATAAATGTTTATAAATCATGATTCAAAGGTAGAAATAATAACGAAATAATTAGTTATTTTGACTGTTATTATAAGCAAGTAAACAGGCACCACTCTAAAATCAAACACTAATTAGCTACAAATCAAAAAGATAGCCAATAAAAGATAAAAAAATGAATAAAATACTATATACTTTTCTTTTCACATTATGTTTTTGGCTGCAAAGCTATTCTTCCGTTATCGATTCCACTACTGTTCGCCCTTACCCTCAACCTTACCCATGGGCCGATTCTTTGATAAAAACCATGACGCTGGAGCAAAAGATTGCACAGCTAATTATGATTCGGGTGGTTTCGAACGAAAACGGCAAGTATTCAAAGCAAATTACCGAAACCATTTCCAAATTGGAATTAGGAGGAGTATGCATGTTTCAGGGAGGTCCTGTCCGAAATGTAAATCTCATCAACAGAATACAATCAGTCAGCAAAATTCCCGTATTGGTTTCCATCGATGGAGAATGGGGCTTATCGATGCGACTTGACAGTACGATCATGTTTCCACGTCAAATTGCATTGGGAGCCATTCAGGACAACAGCCTGATATACCGGATGGGAAAAGAGATTGCCCGCGAATTTTTAAGAGCCGGTATTAGATTAAATTTCGCTCCGGATGCAGATATTAACTGTAACTCCAAAAATCCAGTCATCAACAGCCGCTCGTTTGGTTCCGATCGGGATAACGTCACCCAAAAGGCCATTGCTTATATGATGGGAATGGAGGATAACGGGCTGATGGCCTGCGCCAAGCATTTTCCGGGACATGGCGACACCGAAACCGACTCCCACTTAGCGTTACCCATTATCAATCATTCTGTCGCTACACTCGACTCCATTGATCTGTATCCTTTTAAAAGGCTTATCGAAAGCGGTATCAGCTCAGTAATGATTGCACACCTTTTCGTCCCTGCCCTTGATACCACTCGGAATAGGCCCTCCAGTTTATCTAACGCAATCGTTCAAGATTTACTCCGCAAAAAACTTAATTTCAACGGATTAATCATCACCGATGCTCTTGACATGAAAGGAGTTTCTAAATTTTACAAACCCGGCGAATGTGAACTTGCTGCACTTGTTGCCGATAACGACATCTTACTACTCCCTGTGGATCCTGAAATAGCGATTAAAACGATTAAAAACGCCGTGGATAGCTGCCTTATTTCTGAAGAGTTGATTACGTCCAAATGCCTTAAAGTTTTAAGATACAAAGAGCATTTTAAAATTAACGAATGTTTTGAAATTCCAACACAAAGCCTAATCGAAGATCTAAACCCTGAATCGACAAAACATTTGGTTAGAGAACTAACCGAAGCTTCAATTACCGTTTTAGGAAATAAGACAAATGCACTGCCGTTACCCAACACCGATTACACCACTGATGCCACACTGGCAATAGGAAGTGAGAACACCAACAAATTTCAGCAGACCCTGTCGATATACGGTCGCTTTTCTCATTTTAATTTTGCTCCAAATTTCGACTACAAGCAATCGGATTCCATGCTCAACGTGTTGTCCAAATATAGTACGGTAATTGTTTCCATCCACAATACCTCACAACTTCCTCAGCGCGGCTATGGAGTTAGCGACGAATCCATAAAGTTTATCGATACCCTATCAAAACGTACCAAAGTAATTCTTTCGGTTTTCGGTAATCCCTATATTTTGGAAAAGCTCCCTTCAACAGGAAACTACCCGGTAATTGTTGAAGCTTATCAACCGACATTGATGGCCGAAGAATCAGCAGCTCAAGTAATTATGGGATCAAATAGGGCAAACGGAAGACTCTCCGTCAACGTTTCAAACGAATTATCCGCAGGAGCCGGTACAAACACAAGCACGATAGGAAGAATGTCGATCACTGAACCGGCACAATTTGATCTGCCCGAATATTATTTCAAAAAAATAGATTCGATTGTGAAGAGAGCTATTAAACTTCGTGTTTTTCCGGGTTGCCAAATTGCTATTGCATACCGAGGTCAATTGATTATCAACAAGTCGTATGGAACACCGACCTATATCGATAAAAGCCCGGTAGAGAACACGGATATTTATGACTTAGCATCAGTAACAAAAACGCTTTCCACAACTTTAGCAGTAATGAAACTTTATGAAAACAAGGCCATTGATCTTGAAGATAAGGCCTCTAAGTATCTTACATGGCTGAACAACACCAATAAATCGAATATCACTATTGCTCAATTACTCACACATAATGCCGGACTAAAACCATTTATACCATTTTGGAACACATACGTTATAAAAGGAATTCCAGATTCCACAATCTTTAAAAAAGTAAAAAGTGCCGAATATTGTTATCAGGTAGCCGACAGTATGTATGTTTCAAGGGCTATTAAAGACTCTATTCTAATAAAGATAGCGGCATCGCCTCTCGATTCTACCAAACCCTATCAATACAGTGATTTGGGATTTATTATACTTAAAGAGTTGGTTGAAACGGTTGTTAAATGTCCTATTAATCGTTTCGTCGATAGCATTTTCTATGCTCCCATGAACCTTTCAACAATGGGCTATTTGCCATTGGATCGATTTCCCAAAAGTAGAATTATGCCTACCGAACACGATGTTTTATTTAGAATGCAAACAGTTCATGGAACCGTTCACGATCAAACAGCTGCATTGTTTGGAGGAGTTTCCGGACATGCAGGACTTTTCTCCAACGCTTCGGATGTGGCTGTATTGACTCAAATGCTGCTAAATGAAGGGGTGTATGCCGGAGTTCGGTATTTTAAACCGGCCACTATTCACAAATTTACGAAACACTGGTTTTCTCAAGAGATCAATAACAGAAGAAGCTTAGGATTCGACAAGCCTTCAACGGAAGGAGCATCCCCATGTGCCCCTTCTGCGTCAGACAAAAGCTTTGGACACAGCGGTTTTACAGGCACTTTTGTTTGGTGCGATCCCGAATATAACCTTTCTTATGTATTTTTATCGAACAGGGTGTACCCCGATGCTGAGAACAATCGACTGGCTAAGCTTGGAATTAGAACCGAAATTCAGGAACTGATTTATCAGGCAATTAAGAGTACGATTAAGTAGGGTTGGTGGATAGTTTATAAGTCCCGAAAAATAAAAAATCTCCGATTTTTTCAATTTTTCCAGGATCCACGAAAAAAAATAAAATCGAAGATTTTTGTTTTTTCGGGATTGATCGGTTTATAGAAAAACCCTATTATTATCAACCTGACTAAACAAAAGAATAATAAAAAGATTAACTTTAACGTTTTGATTTTCTATAACTTCTAAATTTCACAATAATGAAGGAATCAAATACAATTTTGAAGGTTTTGACAAGCAATCTAATAATCATGCTAATCATTGTGCTGTCCCTCTCAAATACAAACATCTCAAATAGTCGGGAGTATCTATCTATATCTAAGCAAATTGAAAACCACAAACTCACGGTAGATATCACCGGCAAAGGGGGACATCAGGAAAACTGCCTACGTTTTACATTAAAAAACCGGACTTCCGACACATTGTTTGTAAAACTGGAGCCAGGTCGAAGAATTGTCTGTGAAGACTCCTCGTATCAAGACATTTTTATTGTAAAAGAGAACCTTATTATCCTTCCTCCCCTGACATCGCTTGCCACTGACGGATTTGGATTCTGTTGCAGGGCAACTAAAGAGAGTCCAGCCAAGAATGTAAAATTCAATATCGGCTATATGGCTCCTGCTGAATGGATTGAGCTGGCAGAAGTCATCAACCGAAACAACTTTCCATCAAATGCCGTTCAAAATGCCGTTTGGGTACTGTCGGACAATCACTCCATCGCCTCAATACATCATGAAAAAATGGAAGAAATTGAGCTATTAAGAAATACCGTTGCAAAAATAAAAGGGATCGTTTTACCTTGGTACACGATCACTTATGAAAAAGATACCACTATGCTCTTTTCGGAACGCCCGGAAAAGTTATATGGAAAAATCAGCTATTACGTTAACAAGAATGCCATCATCTCTATTAATATTCGTAGCCCCAAAGGCCGGTTAATGGGCACACCGGTTTCAGCGGAAACAATGAATCCAGGTAATCATGAATATAAGCTCAACTTGAACATAAAAAATTGGCCCAAAGGGGATTATGATATTTGCGTATATGAAGATTACTCGAACCTGAACTTAAAAAAACGGTTTACTATTGAGTAAAGAGTTTGATTTATAAATTAATGGGCTGATTAATTGCTATTAACTCAAAATAAAAAAAAATCGAAACATTCTCATTATCTTTGCAAGGCAAAAAAATTGATATGAGAATTGTTTTTATGGGTACTCCGGATTTTGCGGCTGATATTTTATCGCATTTAATTCAAAATAAGGCAGATGTTGCAGCAGTAGTTACCGTTGCCGATAAACCTGCGGGCAGAGGGCAAAAGTTGCATGAATCGGCCGTGAAGAAAGTGGCTTTGGAGAATCAAATACCGGTATTACAACCTGTAAAACTGAAAGATCCGGAATTTTTAGCCCAACTGCAAAGTTTTCATGCCGATATATTTATTGTCATAGCATTCCGAATGCTTCCCGAAGTGGTCTGGAGTATGCCTTCTAAAGGCACATTTAACGTTCATGCTTCGCTCCTTCCTCAGTATCGCGGTGCTGCCCCTATCAATTGGGCGGTAATGAACAACGAGAAAGAGTCGGGGGTCACCACTTTTTTCCTTAACCACGAAATCGATGCCGGTGCCATTATTGCCAGTCGTTCGGTGTTGCTCGCACCAACGGAAACTGCAGGTAGTCTCCACGATAAATTGTGCGAGGAGGGAAAAATTATTACTTTAGAAACGCTGAGGATGATTGAGCATAACGAGGTAAGACTCACCAAACAATCCGATATTGATCCGGCGACACTTAAAACGGCTCCGAAAATATTTAAAACCGATTGCAAAATCGATTTTAATGCAACTTGTCATCAAATCGATTGCAAAGTTCGTGGCCTTTCGCCCTACCCGGCAGCATTCTTTGAATTCAGCAATAATGAGGAGCTCCTTTCGATGAAAGTGTTCACTATTGAAATAGCAGAATCAAATCACGACCAATCGCCCGGAACTTTTGCCTCCGATTACAAACACGAACTAAAAGTGGCTTGTGCCGATGGATGGATTATTTTGAAAGATATTCAGCTAATGGGAAAAAAGAGAATGAAAATTGATGAGTTTTTAAGAGGATTCAGATTTAGTTGCGGAGAGTTAACCGTTTAATGTGCTAATGTGCTAATTTAACAATGTGCTAATTTGCTAATTTAATAATGCGTTAATGACACGAAGCGAGTCTAAAGAAGTTGAAAAAGATTTAAAATTAATTGATTTGAAGATTACGCAAAGCAAGTCTAAAGGAGAATATAGCATGCTTAACGGCAGACAAATTTCAAAGCAAATATTTTTTGTGAATCTTAGTGCGCTTAGTGGTGAAAAATTTGGAACACAACATGAAAATTAAAATAGCTGTATTCTTTTTTGTTTCATTTTTCATACTTGAAGGGGAAACAGTTTCTGCTCAGAATTGGGACATCAATCTTCTGAAAAGTATTAATGCGGATCGAAACAAGCAATTAGATCCATTTTTTAACACCATCAGCAACTCCGTACTCCCTATAACTATAATTACTCCTGCTTCAATCCTGCTCCATGGACTAATTACCAAAGACAGTCTCACCCTAAAAAATGGGGTTATGGTTGGAGCTTCCATCGTTGCGGGAATAGCTTTTACACAAGGATTAAAATACAGCATTAATAGAACCCGACCCTATCTTGAATACCCTTTATTATTAGACCCGGCAGTTACCGAAAGTTCGCCATCATTCCCTTCGAGCCATACTTCCACTGCATTTTCAGTAGCCACCTCCGTGAGCTTATGTTATCCCAAATGGTACATCGTTGCCCCCATGTATTTGTGGGCCGGCACCGTGGGCTATTCCCGCATGCACTTGGGGGTTCACTATCCTTCGGATGTCTTTATGGGAGCCATTATTGGAAGCGGGTGTGCTTACCTAACCTATAAAGCAAATAAGTGGATAAGACATCGTTGTTCCAAAAGCAAATTTAGAAAACAATAGTCGCACAGATCACCTCTGGCAAATTTAAAGCATTAATGTGCCTGCTTTGAAACAATATCTAAAATAAATGTTATACCCGCTACTCCTTATTAATTTTAGAAATATAACCAATATCCTTTCACCTTCCCGCCCTGATTGAATTCGATGGTTGGCATGGGTATTTTCAGAATGTTAAATGTATGAATCACCGTATTTAAGGACTTATATTTCGTGTTGATTTTTCGCAAATCGATATCAAACGAGAGATAATATTGACGCTGGCGCTGCAAATTCGGTAACGGCTGGTTTTTATATTCTGTCGGGTTCTGATATCCTCCCAGCATCCCCTGAGCGCCATATCCAACAGAAAGATTAAGCCATCTTGGAAATTTAGTCTCCAATGGCAAAAAGGAAGCAATGTTTGCCGACAACCAGAAAGTACTTCCGTTATAATTTTTCAGCCAACGTTCGGAGTTGTCTTTTCCCAGCAAATCGGGACGATAATCGGCTTCTATGGTATTATGCCACGAATATTTCATTGTAATGCGCTGTTCACCCCACAACAGTTGTTGTCCGGTAAAAAGGAAAGCACCAGCCGTATTTGCAGCCATATCACCCATGGAAAAGCCCCACTCCGACGAAAATCCATCCAATATTTCTATCACAGTCAAATAGCCCAATCCTGTGGCACCACCCCACCATGCTGATTTACGAGTTGATATTCCCGCCCATCGGCAAGCATTGTAACTAACTTGAGAAATAGAATACGAAGTCACCGAGTGCCCCACTTTATCCATTTGTAGCCACTCCTTGTTGTCATTAAACAAGTGAAACGAGGATTGCGGGTAATCCTTATACCAAAGGGCATACAATCCCGTCATGGATCCGGCATAAAGAAGCCCTCCCGTAGTCGCCAGCAACTTTACGCGTTGGGGAGAGTATGCTGACTTTACAGAATCGGAAGAATTTGGTGTTTGTGGAAAAACACTTTCTGTAGTCACTATAATGATTAGAAGAAGTGATAACAGAAGATGTTTTTTCATTGAGTGTTGTTATATAGTTTTGAATTTTAATATTATTGTTTAATTAAATTTACGGATAATTTCCTCCGCTTTTGCGATTTTTTCGGCAAGAAGTTCTTCCGATCTGGCTTCGGCAATAAATCTCAAATAAGGTTCGGTGTTCGATGGACGGATATTAAACCACCAGTCGTTGAATTCAATGCGATAACCATCGAAATCAAAAAACGCCACAGTTGATTCCCGTGAGGTGAAATACTCACGAATGGCTTCCATTGCCTCAGCTTTTTGGTTTATTTTATAATTAAGTTCTCCCGAATTGGCATAAGTGTTTATCTCATCAATAAGTGTAGAAAGGGCTTTATTATTCCGTTTTAAATCCGCCACAATACCAAGGATAAGCGTTGCAGCCAATATTCCGGAATCCGAATAATAGAAATCTTTAAAATAATAATGTCCGGCCAACTCTCCTCCGAAGATCCCGTCGATTTCGCGAAGTTTAAGTGCCGCATAAGCACGTCCCACTCGCCACATGTGCATATTAGATCCGAGCTTAGTGATATATTCACTTACCGATTTTGAAGTCCTGATATCCTGAAGCACATTTCCTTTCCGCCCCTGCTCTTTAATAAAATATTCAGCCAATACCGCAATCATCAAATCGGGACGAATAAAACGACCTTCATCATCAACGAACATCACCCGGTCGGCATCCCCATCGAAAATAACACCTACGTCACTTTTCTGTCTCAACACCAAATGTTTCAGATCTTCCACATTTTCCTCCTCCAATGGGTTGGGTTCATGATTTGGAAATGTACCATCAAGAATGTTATAGAGATAATGCGGAGTATCACCATATACATCTTTCACCAACAAAGAGCTCATTCCATTCGAGCAGTCGATGGAAATATCGAGATTGGAAATATCTTTCAGAAAGCTTTTCTGAAATTCAACGTACTCGTCAATTACATTATATTCGATCACTTTTCCTTTATTCTCAACCGGAGTAATCGGCAATCTCAATTCAACTTGTTTCTGCAGTTCTCCCAAGCCGGTATCGAAACCAACAGGCAATGCATTTTCGCGGGAGACCTTCAGTCCATTATATTCTTTTGGATTATGCGATGCCGTAATCATTACCGAGCCCAAGAAGTGGTGTTTGGCTGTAAAATAATAAACCATTGGTGTTGTTGAAAGGCCCATGTTATAAACATCGGCTCCGGCATCTGTGATTCCTTTAACCAGTGCCTCAAGTATTTCGGGAGAAGAGACTCTAACATCTCTGCCCACTAGTATTTTATCGGCATGCAAAAGTTGCGGCAAATAAAATCCGATGCGATACACGTCCTCTTTATTAAAATCTTTATTGTAGATTCCCCTAATGTCGTAAGCTTTAAAAGCACTCATAATTAAATATTTTATGTTTCTATCTTTATTTATAACACTAAATCTTTCAAAAATACATTTTTTTTAGAACCTACAAAGTTAATAATAATTTATGTTCCTCACAAATTCTTACTTTTGCATTTTAAAACCGATAATATGAAAATGCTAATTCGGATTATTCGATTATTTTACGATTTTTTTTTGGCACACTTTCAGAAATCGCTTGCCAATCGGAATTTCCGCTTACGCTGGGTATTTTATCTCTATTTGCTTATCATTGTAATTTTTGCAAATATCTACTATATTAGCTACAACATTGATCATTCAAGCTTTGTATTTGCCAAAGATGTACATCAATCTAAATTAAGCAGCCAAATTAGAGAAGATAGTGCTCAAATTCATAATTTGGAAATTGAAGCTACAAATTTAAAGCTGGTTCAGCAACGGTTAAAAAAGGGGCAAAACCCACGCACAGACACCTTATTCAGTGATTATAAATACATTTTTTTACGATGGAATTACAAATCCGCATCTATTGAATTAGCTCTTAATAAGCTTGTTTTCAAACACAATGCACTTGGCGATGTTCTTACACACCATATAAGACTCTACTCTCCAGGGACTTTAGAACCTTTTTTTGAAAACGAAGTAAATTTAAAAGCGACTATTTCCGATCAAAAAAACGCTGAGGATTTTGGCTACAAAGTTATTTCCACTCGACTTGAGGATAACTCAAAAGCTCTTACAGCCTTAAAAAGCGATAACTTTCTGCGATGGAACTTTATCGATTTTTTCTATTTTAGCACCATTACTCAGGCAACCGTAGGTTATGGAGATATGTTGCCGAACTCCACATTTATCCGTTTCTTAGTAGCACTTCAAACGTTAATTGGAATTTTCATTACAATCATCATGGTAACTTATTCTTACGATTTGTATCGAAAACGGAAAGAGCACGAATTATAAATTATCGCTACAAAACATCATTGACGTATTATGATTATGATTTAACAAATACCATGTTTGTAGCTATCTGGATTTTATATTCCCAAATAAATCTATTTTTTCTGATTTCTCCCAAAAAAACATCGTTGACCGTTCAACTTTCGGTTTGCCCGACTTTCTTTTTACGTAAATTCTTTTTGCATTTCACGTAAAAGCAGTACCTTTGTTCGTTCAAAAATCAAGAAATTATGTCGGTACATATATCGCAGTCCGCAAATAAAGTTACCACCCACGTATTGAAACGCATGAAGGAGCATGGAGAGAAAATTGCCATGCTTACGGCTTATGACTATTCTATGGCGAAGCTGCTCGACATGTCAAACATTGACGTTATTTTAGTCGGAGATTCCGCTTCCAACGTGATGGCAGGTCACCGTACCACGCTGCCCATCACCTTAAACGAAATGATATACCACGCATCATCGGTTGTACGTGCTGTAACTCATGCTTTTGTAGTGGTGGATCTTCCTTTTGGCACTTACCAAGGAAACTCGAAAGAGGCTTTAAACTCGGCTATTCGAATTATGAAAGAATCGGGAGCTGATGCTGTAAAAATAGAAGGCGGTGCAGAAATTATTGAGTCTGTGGACAGAATATTATCTGCCGGAATTCCGGTAATGGGGCATTTGGGACTAACACCTCAATCCATCAATAAATTCGGCACTTACAGCGTAAGAGCTACCGAAGAGACAGAAGCAAAAAAGCTCATTGAAGATGCGAATTTGCTTGAAAAATCGGGATGCTTTGCCATTGTCTTAGAAAAAATACCTGCTAAATTAGCCGAAGAGGTATCTTCCGCTTTATCTATTCCTATTATTGGAATTGGTGCCGGAGGGGCAGTAGATGGTCAAGTACTGGTGTTGCACGACATGCTTGGGATGACTCAACAATTTTCGCCTCGTTTTTTGCGGCGATACCATAATTTAAGCGAAGAAATTATTAACGCAGTTGAATCCTATATTGTAGATGTAAAGAATCGGGATTTTCCAAACGAGAAAGAGCAGTACTAACAAATTTTCCTCTTTCCAGGATAAAGTTCAATCGACCAAATTAGTTCCTATTAATCCTAATTTCTTTAATTTACCAAAAAGAACATCTTTTACAATCGGTTTCGAGATATAATCATCGCATCCTGCATCTAAAACATTTTGTTCATCACCTCTCATCGCATAAGCTGTAGTGGCTATTATCGGAATGGTTTGATCAATCGCTTTTATTTGACGGGTAGCTTCAATACCATTCATTACCGGCATTTTTATATCCATTAAAATAACCGAAAACTTCATCGACGACAATATAATATCTACAGCTTGCCTTCCATCTGATGCTTCTACAACTTCGAGCCCGTATTTTTCGAGCAACAATCGTAAAAACAACCGATTAGATGTTTCATCCTCCACAATTAAAACCGGTAATGCTTTATTCACTTCCAACGTCTTTTCCGAAGCCGTCATTTCCAACTCCTTTGTGCGCTCAAAAGGAATATTAATGCAAAATCGGGTTCCTTTGTTTTCGGCTGACTCCACATGAACGGTACCATGTAATAAATCGACGAATCCTCTAATAATAGCTAAACCCAGCCCGCTTCCTTCAAATTTATGTGTAGAAGCGTTATCCCCCTGATTAAACGGGAAAAATATTTCGGAAATTGCAGATTTCGAAACTCCGGCACCATCATCTTCAACTTCAATATTTAACTGATCCTCCTTTTTGCGAATACTCACAGATATTGATCCGTTTTCAGGCGTAAACTTTATAGCATTTGAAATTAAATGATTGAGAATTTTTCCGAATAGCTCTTCATCGGTATCGGCAATATCACTTTCAAAACCAAGTACAGATAATGAGAAGTTGAATTTTTTCTCGGCAATGGTCTGAGCATATTTTTTTCTAACTTCTTCGGCACAAGATCTAACATTAAACTTCTTCACATGAACAGCGACGTTGTCGGACACAATCAGCGACATGTCCATATAATCGTTAATTGTATCTAATAACCGCTCAACACTTTGATTAAGGATACCATAATAAAAATTTTTATTTTCCTCGGATTCCGACGGATCCATGAGCATTTCTCCAAAATTAAGGATCCCATTTAGCGGTGTTCTTATTTCGTGAGAAATATTATACCATATCTTGTTATAATATAGTCCAAAAATGGGATTGAAAAACATATTCATAACCACATGTTGATTTTACAATTTCGTTTGATAGAGAATTAACAGATTCCGAAATAAAATCACTTAGTTCGTCTAAAGTTCTGTGAAGTTTATTTGTAAAATCTCTTTTAATCTTCTGCCACATTTTTTCTGCTGGATTTAATTCCGGGCTATACGGTGGTAAGAATACTAAAATTATATTGTTTGGAACCATCAATGCCTTGGCTTTATGAAAAGCTCCATTATCAAGTACTATTACCTTTAGCTCATCCGGTCTCTGTCTTGAGAATTCATCAAGAAAGATTTGAAATGTGCCATTACAACAGTGAGAGAGTTGCAATAAGAAATTATCGCCCGTCAACGGTGAAAATGCTCCGAAAAGGTATGTTGATTTAAATACTTGATGTACAGTACAGACTGGCTTTATTCCTTTTGCAGTTAGTGATTTTCCATTTCTTGTAAAAAGGCCAAAACGACTTTCATCCTGAAAGTATAGGTTTGCCGAACAATAATCTGCACTTTTAGCCCTTATTGCTTCTTCACAGATTTTACCGAAGTTTTTTTAAAAGCCTCAACTGCCCCGGCATCCTTTTTTACGTGGCTTTTTCTTGCCACTTTAATTTTAGTGCCGAAGTGTAGCCGAACGAATGAGTACAATGTTTTATATTTAATTGTCTTATCCATCTTCAGTTCTATCCATCTTTGTAATTCTTTGTAGCCAACCAGACCATTCTCCGTGTTGTGGAGCATTTCTTTTAACAGTTCATATTCAGGCTCTGTAAATGAAGATGGCTTAAAGCCGATTTTATTATGACTCACAAGTGCTTCAATCCCACCATCTATATACATCCTTCTCCATTTCTGAACGCTATTGTGGTTATAGCCTGTATTCTTCGAGAGATCTCTTTTAGATATACCTATTTGTTCATGCTTCTTGCATTCCAGCAACACTTTCAACCTTTGGGCTATAAAAGGATTATTGCTTTTGATAAGCTTCCTAATCTCTTGGGCACTTTCCTTTATTGTAAAAATTATTGGCTTTGACATGTGCAAAGATAATTCTTTTTATAATATAGTCCGATAAATTCAAAATTTTATTAGACTATATTATAATAGGAATTGGTATTATTTAGAAAAGCTGTTTTCAAACGGTCACTGGCCTCTGCCCTATTCTTAGCTTCCTGCAACTCTTCATCTTCATTTTTTTGTTTAGTAATATCGCTAACACTTATAAGAACAGCTTTTTTATCTTTAAATAAAATGGTATTCCCAATAGTCTGAACCCATTTTTCAGCGCCGCTCTTGGTTATTATTTTAAACTCATACTCATTTAACAAATCTCTTCCCAAAATTCTTTCTTTCGACTTATTTTTAGCCAGTCCAACGTAATCGGGATGGATGATATCCCAATACTTCATGGTGTAAAGTTCATCAACAGAATACCCACAAATTGTAGTTGCTGCAGGATTTGCATAGACCCAAAAATCATCCTGATAAATCATAATAGCATACGGAGAAAAATTGGCAAGAGTAAAAAATTTGGTTTCACTTTCCTGAATATTTTTTTCCGAGGCGACCTGTTCCGAAGCGTCTGTAACCGTGGATAAAACCGATGATCTGTTATTAAAAACAATATCTGTAGATCGGACAACTACAGGCCGATAACGGTTAAATTTATCGAGCACTTCCAGTTTAAAACTTTCCATGGGTTTGCCATGGCAGCGAAGATCTATTGCTTCCTTTAAAACAGGTTTATACTCTTCCTTGACTCTTGAAAAAACATCAATTTCCGCCTTATTTATATCCGATATATTTAACGCCGCTTTCCCCTCATTATTCGCATAAACTAATTTATTATTACTATGAATAAAAACCATACTTGGAAAATGCTCAAGTAAATCGATAAATTGTCGTTCCTGTTTGGATGCAATGAGCTTACTTTTAGTCTGATCCGAGCCCGAAATACCCTCTGTCACTCCATTTATCGCAACAAAATGGCCATCCCCATCAAAAACAGGCTTAATCGTTACTTTTCCCCATTGGGTAGAACCATCTATACATCGGTACTCCAAATCTACGCTAAAACCGGCATTTGTTTCTTCTGTAATCAGTTTTCTATAATCATCTGCATTGGATTCGCGAATTGCATTTTTAATTTTCACAGCAGATTCCGGAAGAAAAATTTCATCAATGGACAAAGCCGTATACTCTTTTTCCGTATATCCGGTAAATTGTCGGATAGCCTGAGTTACAAAAATAGTTCTGCCCTGTAAATTTATCAACCAAATAATCCCTGCATTATTATCGGGTATAATAGACTGTGTTTCAAAGAGACTTAAATTATTACGCTTTACTGTTTCTTCAAGGTCTTTATATTTGTTTAATAATTCCGTGTACTCCTTTTCAAGTTGTTTGTATTTTGTAATTGCTTCCGAAAGATTTAATTTTTTCATTGGCTTTTGTAAATTAATTTTTATCAAATATAATATTTTTCCATTAACAAATCAAATGAATTAACTTTACAGTGTGATTTTTAACATTTCAAAAAACATTTTTCAAACTCCTATATCGTAACGATACCAACCATTTATAATAATAGAACCTATTGATTTTAAACAATTATTGCCCGATAAATGTTCAATATTAATTAACTAATTTAATCTTAAAACACTGTTTAGCAGCAGCATTAAGAAGTCGAACGCTATTAATTTATCCGCTCATAATTATTATTTTTAATCAGTATTGTCCGGTATAAATTAAATATAATGATGAAATTCTTCACTTCACTATGTTACGTTCAGAATGGCAGACTTTTACTAATTTAAGGAAAGTGTCTTGCTGGCGGCTAAATTATTGTAATTCTGATTAATAGTGAATAATCACAGCTTTTTATCGAACAACAATAATTTTTAATTTAATAAACAAAACCTTTTTTATTGAACAACCATGAAATTGAATTATGTTTTTAGAACAAAAAACATGATATATGATTCGATGAAAATTTTTCAAACAGATAAATTAGTGTAAATTTGCAAAAAAAAGAAAGATGGGCATCCAAAAACCGACAATATCAAAGGGCACACGCGATTTTTCACCAATTGAAATGTCTCGTAGAAATTATATTTTTAACACCATACGTTCTGTTTTCGAAAAATATGGGTATGTGCCAATTGAAACACCTGCAATGGAAAATCTATCCACACTTATGGGAAAATACGGTGAAGAGGGAGATAAATTGCTGTTTAAAATTTTGAATTCCGGCGATTTTTTGTCGGGAGTAGATTTGGAAGGGAAAGAAGCTAAAAAATTAACGACCGTCTTCTGTGAAAAAGGGCTTCGCTATGATCTCACCGTACCCTTTGCCCGCTACGTAGTCATGCATCAAAACGAGCTTACTTTTCCATTTAAAAGATATCAGATTCAGCCTGTGTGGCGTGCCGATCGCCCTCAAAAAGGTCGTTACCGTGAATTCTTCCAATGCGATGCCGATACTATCGGAAGCAAATCGCTCTTGAATGAAGCAGAATTAGTGGCAATGACATACGATGTATTTAAGGCTTTGAAGATTAACGTAGCCATCAAACTCAACAATCGTAAGATATTATCTGCAATTGCCGAATTGGTAGGAGCTTCCGAAAAAATAATTGACATCACGGTTGCCATCGATAAACTGGATAAAATTGGACTGGAAAATGTCAACAAGGAACTTCTTGAAAAGGGATTAACATTGGAAATGGTTAATAAAATCCAACCGATTATTTTATTAAGCGGCTCTAACCAGGAGAAAATTAACCAATTGAAATCAATTTTTGCAGGAATAGAAATTGGCCTTACCGGAATATCCGAAATAGAATCTGTTTTTTCGTATATCCGTTCCATGAATCTGGATTGCGAACCCGAACTTGATCTTACGCTTGCAAGAGGATTAAACTATTATACTGGAGCTATATTTGAAGTTAAAGCGAAAGATATAGCCATGGGTAGTATTTCCGGAGGTGGTCGCTACGATGATTTGACCGGTATTTTCGGACTCAAAAATATGTCTGGGGTTGGAATCTCTTATGGTGCCGATCGCATTTACGATGTGCTCAACGAATTAAATCTGTTCCCTCTACAACTGATGTCTATGACTAAGGTGCTATTCTGTAATTTTGGAACAGCAGAAGAACAATATGTCCTTCCTTTCGTTACAGCACTTCGTTCGAAAAACGTGAATTGTGAAATTTATCCGGATAATTCGAAATTAAGCAAACAATTTTCGTATGCTAACGATAAGCATATTCCCTTTGTGGTGATCGGTGGTGCTCAGGAAATGGAAGAACAAATGGTTACGATCAAAAATATGGAAACCGGAGAACAGAATAAAGTTCAAAAAGAGTTATTAATTCAGCAAATAACTTCATTACTACATAAATAAATCAAAAAAAAAATATACCGATGAAAAAACATCAAATTTCTGCAGAACATCTTACTTTTGAGACGATTCATCAGATTATTTCGCAAGACATGAAGCTTGAGCTTTCTGCCGATGCAAAAATAAGAATTGAAAAATGCCGCAATTACCTCGATCAAAAAATGACCGATATTGAGCGTCCCGTATATGGAATCACAACCGGTTTCGGATCGTTATGTAATATTACCATTCCTGCCAGCGACTTAAGTGCATTGCAAAAGAATCTGGTTATGTCTCACGCTTGTGGTCTTGGAGAAGAAGTGCCTCAAGAAATTGTGAAGCTGATGCTTCTATTAAAAATTCATGCCTTATCGTTAGGACATTCGGGAGTGCAAGTAATTACCGTTGAACGTTTAATTGAGCTGTTCAACAGTAATATCTTACCGATTGTTTACCAACAGGGATCTCTAGGGGCTTCAGGCGATTTGGCACCATTGGCACACCTTTCGCTCCCACTTTTGGGCATGGGTGAAGTCTATTTTGAAGGCAAACGCACCGACATGGAAACGGTTAACACAAAAATGGGCTGGGAGCCGATCACTCTGAAATCCAAAGAAGGGTTAGCGCTTTTAAATGGCACACAGTTTATGAGTTCTTATGGAACCTATATGGTAATGAAAGCAAAAAAACTTTCGGATCTTGCCGATATCATCGGGGCTATTTCACTGGAAGCGTATGACGGCCGTATAGAACCGTTCCATCAGTTAATTCATCAGATTCGTCCACATCGCGGGCAGTTAAAAACAGCCGAAAACTTCAACAATCTGCTGAACGGTTCACAAATTATTGTCCAGACGAAAGCTCATGTCCAAGATCCATATTCATTCCGTTGCATTCCACAAGTTCATGGTGCAAGCAAAGACACCATCGAGTATGTTGCATCTGTGGTTGAAACAGAAATCAATTCGGTTACCGATAACCCGACCGTATTTCCTGATGAGGATCTGGTTATTTCAGCCGGTAACTTCCACGGGCAACCGCTGGCACTAGTCCTTGACTTTTTAGCTATTGCCTTAGCCGAACTTGGGAATATTTCGGAACGCAGAATTTACCAGTTGATTGCCGGAAAACGTGGTTTACCGTCCTTCTTGGTTGCTGTCCCCGGCTTAAACTCAGGATTTATGATTCCTCAATATACCGCCGCTTCGATCGTAAGCCAAAGCAAAACGTTGACCATGCCTTCGTCGAGCGACTCCATCGAGTCATCTCAAGGACAGGAAGATCACGTGAGTATGGGAGCTAATGCTGCCACTAAGACATACCGGATTTTAAACAATACCGAGCGCGTGCTAGCTATTGAATTAATGAATGCAACCCAAGCATTGGAATTTCGTCGTCCACTGACCTCGTCTCCCCTAATTGAAGCATTTGTTAAAGAATATCGCCAGCATGTTCCATTTATCGAAAACGACCGAGTAATGTACCCGTTAATGAACAAGTCGGTTGAGTTCTTACAAAATACAGATATTCAACTGCCATAATTAATATATTAATATATAGCATAAAAAAAGAGGCAAAAGCCTCTTTTTTTATGCTATATATTCTCTTATCTAACCCGAAGTCGTTTACCCGGTTGAAGCAATTTTTTGGTTGATATACCATTTAATTGGGTTAAGCGGGCAATCGTTGTTCCATTTCTCCGGGCAATATGTCCTAGCGTATCGCCACTCCTAATTACAACATACCTTGCATTATTATTCTTTATGGCTTTAACTGTTTTTAAAGCGCTTTTTGAATCATTCTTATCCAGAGAATCGACTGACGCTACGGTTGTAGAATTTGTATTATTTTCAGCAGCAACTTTTGCAATCTGACGACCGTTTTCGTCGTAATTTACCGCTACAGCGGTTTTTCCATGTCGGCGTGAACGTAAGATTCTAAACTTAGGCAAGAAATCCTGACGATGTAGAACCATTGTGTCTGCTTTCAAGTCATAAGTAGCAAAATCCATCATTGACATCGGATCAAATGGTGCACCATTAAAGCGGGTTTCAAAATGTAGGTGATTTGCCGTCGCTTTTCCTGTTCTTCCGCCAAGCCCAACGATATCACCAGCTTTAACTTTCTGGTTTACTTTAACTTTTATTTTTGACAAATGAGCATATACTGTTTCTATTCCATTCAAATGACGAACCACAACCATCTTTCCGTAGCCGCCATATCTTTTTGCCAAACGTACAACCCCATCAAATGAAGAATATACCGGTGTCCCTTTTTTCAAAGAAATATCCACTCCTGTATGTGGAATTCTTCCACGATAACAAAACTGACCTAATAGTTGTCCCCTCACAGGAAATACAAAACTTGAGTTTCCTTCTTTCAAATTAATCGGGAGATTTTCCGGGAGGGATTCGTAAGAAGGCCTTGTAATAGCAACATGGACATTATTCCAAGCAGAGTAAAAATTTTCCGGTACTACAATTTCTTCTGCATCTTCATTATATGTATTTAATTCTAAGTTTTTAATTTTAGTATGTGAAGGTTGAGCAATTGTTAATAATGAACTTCCACACATTACAATGGTCAAAGCGGTAATTAGGGTTGTTTTAGCCAGTTTAAAAATCATCTTTTTTGTTTTAGTGAATACTATTGCAAGAGGTGTTTAAATAAAATAATCCTTGTTGCAATTACTTTTTTGTTTATCTAAGGTAAAACTATTATTTTACATGACCAAACAAAAAAGGAGAAAAAGTGTTAACAAAAAAACGCCTGCTTCGTCTTAAGCCTTAGAAAAACAGGGGATGCAAAACTATCAAAAAAAATGTTAAAATAGAAAACAACATTTTCAATTCAATAAAAAAACAGTGTATTTTTCGGAATTTCAACAAATGCGATTTTGCTAAAATCCACACTTTTTCAAAGAGTTTTTATTCTAAAATGTGATCTTGGCGGATAAAACATCTTTGTTTGACGACACAAGTTCTCTTAAAAAAATCACACACATAAACCGTGTTACCATTCGATGTGTGTGCGACTTTTTATGATGATCGATGAACTGAATACTACTTCTTTATAGCAAACAGTAAATTGGATTTACCGGCATAGCCGATTCTGAAGTTCAATTTTTTAATTGAAGAATCTTTATAAGCAATAGCCAAGTCATTTTCCTGACATTTCTGGAATAATTTGATCGGTTTTTCATAAGTCCCGAAAAGTTTGACTTTCCATACTTTTTGATCAAAAAACTTATACGGAATACCGGAATCGTCCTGCAAATGGTATTTTGATTTTGAAAGTAATGTATTACGAATCGTGGAAAAAGCATCTTTATGCATCAAATAAGAAGCTGATTTCACATAACTGCAAACAGGATTCTGAATTTTATCGAAGAACGCCAATAATTCTTTGTTTACACTTAATGTACCATCGGCTAAGTTTGTAGAAATATAGGTAATCTGGCGTACTTCTTTACTCCCCTTGTTGTTGTAATAAAAACGCACTCCTTTATTCTTGGCACTTTTGATTTCATTGAAATTATTTTTCACAATGACTTCACCATTATTTCCAATCACAATAGGCTCTACTTTTAATAACTCTTTGCCTTCTCTGACAAGGAAAAGCATGATAATCGGAGTCGTTCCGTCTATGTCTTTATTCGCAAGTTCCACTTTCATCTTTTTGGTCATAAAAAAGCTAAATTTAATAACTTCATTAATTGCTCTTTTATATTTTTCAAAGATTGTATCCAATTGAATATCATTCACCTCTTTAAATGCAGGTATTGATCCTACCGGTTCTAACCCGATCATAAAAACCTCTCTGGTTTGAGGAAAGAAGATTTCAGGGAACAAAACGTCCGGGCCACTAAACGGGTAAATTAAATGGAAACTGTTACCTTTAACATCTTTCAGATTGTTTTCGCCCCATGTTCTAGCCGCCTCATTTTTATTAAAGAAACTGCTCCATGTGGAATTCGCTTGCTGCGAGTACATTTTCCAAATTTTCGATTGGGTATATTTCGACAATCGACTATCGCCGCTAATGGGCATACCTGCAATAAATTTAGCCAAATTATTTAACTCTTTAACTTTGTCTTGTTCAAGGTTTAACGAATTAATATCCAACACGGTGTCTTCGCTTTTCGAGGCAACCGTGTCTCTTTTTTTAGTTTCAACCGAATCTTTGTTTTCGACTTTAGACTCATTCTTAGTGCTGTTTTGTGCGCAAGATGCCAAAAAGGCGATACCGATTAATGTAAAAAGGATCTTTCTCATTGTTTATTTTGATTGTTTTGGTTTTTTTCTTTGATATAAATAGTTTTAAAACGTAAATAACAAGTCCCAAAAGAACCGTTAAAAGGCCATATAATGACTCTTTGGTATTTGTTTGCAATAAGAAGAACAGTGTCCAGACAATGATGGCAGCATAAAGCAATGGAGTAACAGGATATCCCCAGGTTTTAAACGGACGAACTGCATTCGGAAAACGATAACGGTGTACAATCACACCAAATACAGCCAATAAGGTGAAAATATTAAGCGTAAATCCGGCATAAGTCATTACTTGCGAAAAGGAAGCCGTAATTATTAATATCGCACTGATTCCGTATTGCAGCCAAACCGCATTGATCGGGATTTGATTTTTAGTTTTATATGCTAATGGCTTCAACAATTTATAATCCTCACCCATTACTTGCGACACGCGAGGACCGACAAATACCATTGAACTGATGGTGGATATCAGCAAAATGCTGATTAAAAGAGCCATTATTACTCCGCCGGTATTGCCAAAAATGCTGTTAGCTGCAATAAATCCCACTTCAACCTGGCCTGTAAGATCTGCTTTTGGAGAACTATAGAGAAACACAAAGTTGAGCAACAGATATGCTGCTGTAACAGCAATCGTACTGATAAACAAAGATTTCGGAAGGTTTTTTTGCGGATTATTAATATCCCCTGCTATATATGCGGCAGCATTCCACCCAGAAAAAGCATAGGTGACAAAAATTAATGATTGGGCAAAATTTTTGTTCATTAAATCGGGCAGTGTAAATGAGGTAAAATCTTCATGAATCGGTTGAGGAATATCTATCAAAACAAATCCGGAGATTACAAATACAAGAATAAGGGTGATTTTAAAGACCGTAAAAACATTTTGAAACTTACTTCCCGTATTGATGCTAAAGCTGTGTACCAGTGTGATTACAGTTAACACACACAATGCGAAAATCACCGGGTTTATCGCCGGTATTACCGAGTGAATATAGCCCGCCATTGCCATACAAGCCAAGGCCACAGGAGCCGAAAATCCTACCGTAAGTGAAATCCATCCGGATAAAAAGCCGACTGCCGGATGATAAATATTCGATAAATAATTGTATTCACCCCCACTGCGAGGCATTGCAGCGCCTAATTCTCCATATACCAATGCTCCGCAAAAAGCGAGCACACCGCCTACTGCCCATAAAATTAAAATTGAGACACTGTTTTGAAGCCCCATTAGCTGAAATCCTAATGATGTAAATACACCCGTGCCAACCATGTTAGCTATTACAAAAGAGATTACAGAAAATAATCCGAGTTTGTTTTTTGAAATTTCAGATTTCATTTATCAAAATTAAGGGTGCAAAATTACAATTAAAATTTTGATATTTTTCTTAACTTGAAAGAAATATTTTCACGCGATAACCACGCTAAAAATCTTTAATAAAATCCAACTCTAATATTAAATTAATGGTAAATTACAACACTGTTTCAAGGACATCCGAGACCTTAATAATTTCAACAAAAGAGGGACCCACTTTTCCTTCCGAAATTACC
>CAUVYH020000020.1:0-93519 GCA_963556065.3 Bacteroidales bacterium | reverse complement strand
CATAATAACATATTGGTGATGATTTTTGAATTTCCTTAACTGGCTCTTTAAAAGTAGAACCATATATTGTACCTCCTGAAGAAAAGAATATAAATTTTATTTTTCGTTTTGATAAGTACGGTAATAGTCTTACGGTGGGCACAATTATATTCGTATATTCCTCCAAATATTTTTCAAAAGCACTAATCGGTATGAGGCTGGAGGCTAGATGAATAACAATATCAATTGATTTAGTATCTAAAATTTCAATTAAATAATCGTACTGATTTAGTGTTCCGTAAAATATTTCGACATTATTCTTAAATGAGTCTAACCTTGAGGTATTTACGCTTGGAATATCGTATATGAAAACATTATGAGATACTATAAATGATTTTACAAGATTTGAGCAATAAATCCAGCTCCCCCCAATAATTAAAATATTCGCCATTTATTTGTCAAGTTGTTATGAATTACAGGGCTAAATCTCACTTCTTTATTCTGGTTTTTGTGAAATTATAGAAGAAAAATTAGATTTTGTAAAATATAATGAGTGAAATCGTATCGCGATTGGGAAATTCATGATCCTCAAGTCAGATACCTATTCAAATAAACCTTTAGGATATTTTGAATTTATTCCTAAGCACTATAATAAATCCTTTTGTATGTACACACAAACAAATTTGAACTCTTCTAAATCTGCTAATAGCTAATGGAATCTTGAAAAATGAATATGAAAAATTGATATCAATCCATACTAATTCGATAAAACTCATTTTTCTTGTTTCTATATCATGATGTGTACATAAATCTTGATCTGCTAATATCGATTTATAGACAATGGTTGAAGTAATTAATCCCCTACTATATAAGGCTCTTATTATATTAAGTTTTTCGTAATCATGAATTTCCAATTCGGTTACATTTTTCATGTAGGTAAAATATTCGATGAATCTATTTTGAGGTTCAAAATATAAATTGTCTTTGCTATACGTAAAAGAAAGAACTTTTGAACAATCAATTCTTTTTTCAGTATGAAACATTGGAATATTAATAATACGTGATTTCCCTGCAAATGATATTTCTGCATTTATTAGATCTAAGTTAAATGGGAACTTATTTTTTTCATTAAATAATTTTGTTAATGTCTTTGAATTATTATAAATTTCAGTTTTATAAAAATATCCACTTGGATGTTTTGATAAATATGACATATTTAATACAGAATGAAATCCTTTTTCAAATACTAAGTCGGGTAATTCATTGACTAAATCCAAAGCGCAATATCCAAATACTACATCCATATCTTCTTTCAATTTGTCCACTAGACTTGCGATTCTTCCAGAATCAATACTGTCCTTGTCCAAACAAAGTATTGAATATACTCCTTCAGCTTTAGTCAATACTTTTAATGGATTTAATATGCCACCAATATTAATTTCATTCGAAATATATTTAAATCTATTATCTTCAATGCTACTGAGTAAAAATCTGGAATTATCAGTCGAACAATTATCTAAAACAATAACTTCAATATCATCTCCTTGGTATTTTAAGATATTTCTAACTAAATTATCAACTAACTTGCCTCTATTAAATGTTGGAATGCAGATACTTAAAAACGGGTTGGCGTGTTTTTTCATAATTAAGTATATAAAATAGTTGATCGATGTAACATTCTCATAAATAAATACTAGTATAATCTGAATCGAATAATCGAAATTCAGTTATTATGAAAAGCAATCTTGTAAATGAAAAAGATTGTTAACTCGATGTTCTGTAGGCATATATATTTAGCAAAAGGTCAAATACTTCAGCAGTAAGATTATTGTCAACAAACGGCCTCCTTCTTGAAAAGCCTTCTGAAATATGGTATCGAAACCCATTATTCTTCATAATAAGTAGGATTTCATCTAATCTCTGTATTTCATTCACATGGCAATGATACTCAATAAATAAATTATCAATTTGTTTTAGAAGCGGTTCGCAATCTTTTAAAACACAAAATTCTGCGCCCTCTATATCAATTTTAAGAAAATCAATATGTTTGTCAGAAATAAAATCTCTTAAACGGATTGCTTCTACTTGAAACGGTTTTTTATTTTTATAACTTACATCGAGTCTTCCTCCTAATCCATTATCAGTATAAAAATCAAGAATAACATTTGAGCACCACACTGCCTGTTTGAATAATTTAACATTGCTCATTTGATAAGTTTCAATGTTTTTTTCAAGATATTGAAGGACATTGACATCCGGTTCAAATGCATATATTTCGGCATTAGGATAATTTCTGAAAAAGAAAAGAACACTTAAACCCATATTAGCCCCGCAGTCAATAATTACTGGATTTGGGTTTGTTGTGTTAAATTTGTAGATTTCTTTATTAAAAATTTCAGATAATGTTGCAGTATAAGCCAGTTTATGATGATAATTAAAGACTTTCCCAAACAATTTAATAGTTCCCGGTGATTGCAAAAGTTTGTTAATATAACTTGTGTAACCTACAAAATTCAAAATTTTTTTTACAATACGTTTAAGTAATTTTTTCATGACATTTAGATTTTATTTATCTGGGTTCCATTTGAGTCATTGGACTTCCAAACATCATTTTGGGAAAAACATTTGTGTGGGTGTCAATGAACACATTTAATAAAAAAGGTTGATCGGGGTTTTTCCACATTTCAGTTATCCCAGATTGAATTTCATCTTCCTGGGAAATTGTTGCCGAATCTATTCCATAAGCCCTGGCTAGTTTCTCGAAATCAGGAACACTATAGCCATCAACCGTTGATACGTAGCAACTGTCAAAGTAAGCGTCTTGAAATTGCCTAATCATTCCCAAACATTGGTTGTTAAGAACGACTATTTTAACAGGCAAATTATTCCGCTTGATTGTCTGTAATTCCTGAATATTGATTTGAAATCCTCCATCGCCTGAAATAGAAACAACCGGTTTTTTCCCTAAAGCAAAGCACGCCCCAATGGCCGCAGGCAATGAATAACCCATAGACCCCATTCCTCCTGACGAGAGAAAGCGCTGTTCTTTGCTCAACTCAATGGACTGTGCAGCCCACATTTGGTTGTTACCAACATCGGTCGTATAAACCTTGGCGTGTTTTGAATATTGAGATAGAAGATGGATAAAAATATTGGGATTTATACCTTTAATGTTTTGTAATTCGGCGATATCTGTTGTAAGTTGTTTCTTGTGTTCTATCTCGTCGAACCATTCTTTTTTCTTTTTCAGTGAAATTTTCAGTTGTTGAGCGAGATTTAAAAAGTCTTTTAGATCGGCATTTAATGTTTTGCACCCCGCAAATCTATTATTTAGTTCTGCTTTGTCGATGTCAACATGAAAAATTTGCTTGTCTTTCATGAAAGAATCGGTATCCGATCCGGTTTGCCGAAGGTCTAAACGACTGCCTAAAACCAACAGCAAATCGGAGGTTCCCATGGCATAGTTGGCCCAACGATTTCCATAAGTACCAATAAAACCTATCCGGTTCGGGTGACTAAAAGGAATAATGTCGAGCCCAAGTAGAGAGCTAACAACTGGAAGATCGTATTTTTCAATAAAATCGATAAACTGTTCGGTTACATTTGCTAAACGGATACCGTGCCCTGCCAATACCAGGGGCTTCTTGCATTTTGTCAAAGCATCAGTCAATTCCTTAGTAAAGTTGTCAACTTCGCTAAAGGAGATGGTATTGTTGATAATTGAATTTTTGTAATCAAAAACAGCGATATCCTCTTTTTGCAGGTTCATTGGGATATCAATTAACACGGGTCCGCAACGGCCTTCGGTAGCCATTGCCCATGCTTCTTCTAAAACCTCAGGAATCTGACTGGCTTCTCTAACTGCATATGCAGCTTTTGTAATAGGACGCACAATAGAAACAATATCTGTCTCCTGAAATCCAATCTGTCTTGTGGTTTTATCTCCTTTTTGTTCGTTGAGGTTGACTTGTCCGGTAATAAAAATAGCCGGAACCGAATCAAAATAACAGTTTCCAATTCCAGTAATTAAATTAGTTGCCCCCGGTCCGCTTGTCGCCAGAGCGATACCTGGTTTGTTTTTTATTCGTCCATAGGCATCAGCAGCAAAAGCGGCAGCTTGTTCATGGTGCATGCTGACAATATTGAATCCTCCTTGTCTGTTTAACTCATCAACAATTCGGGTAATCATTCCTCCCTGCAACTCAAAAACAGTATCAATTCCTTTTGCTTTCAAAAAGCAGGCGATATACGTCGTTGCTTTCATTTTGTGATTGTTTTATATCTTACAAAATTGGATATAACCTCATTCAAGTCGCTTATTTTTTGTGGTCCAAACCTCATTTCAAATTTATTAGTTGAACCAACTACGTACATGCTTTGATTTGGGCGGTAGGGCAATGCACCAAACTTAAGAAGAGATTGTGGTTTGCTAAGTTTTTTTGCGGTCATTTGCAAGAGTCGTTTGATTTGTGTCGGTTTCCCTGAGCAAATGTTATATATACCTGAGAAATTATCCTGGCAGTAAATTATTTTACTGAAGGAATCAACGAAGTCATTGATGTACAGATAATCATAAATCTGTTTCCCCTCAGTTAAATCGATAGGTTTATCACATAAAAGTCTTTCAGTAACATGAGATAGCAGCCAAGAGTTGTTTTCGTTTTCACCGATAATTGAGAATATTCTTAACCAATACCATTCAATATTTTCTTTTGATGCTATTTCTTTTAAATATCTCATTGTTAGTAATTTAATTGCACCGTAGGCTTCATCTGGATCGGGTGTGTGATTTTCAGTTGTCTTGCTGTTATGTTTTCCATATTCAGCCTGGGATCCAAGGCAAACTATCTTTTTAGCATTGCATTTGATTGCCAAATCAATCATCGATCGGGAAAAGTTGAAGTTTGACAACTGAAGTTCCCAATCGTCTCTTTCTTTTGCTCCGACACCTGCCCATGCTGCGTGTACAAATAGATCTAATTCTATGTTCTTGAGCTTTTCATCCAATTCATTATTGTCTAGATTTATCCAGACAACCTCTTCTTTGAAAGCTTTGCATCGGTCAAACGAAGAAAGGGAGCGGTATGTCGCAAAAACCTGATGCCCTTCTTTTACCAAGAAATCACACAAATGCGATCCAAGAAATCCCGTTGCTCCCGTAATTAGAACTTTCACGTTCAAAAAAATTATAAAGTCAATTTGATGTTAATAAATCTGAGGCTAAAGAATCTTATTTTTTTATCGGGTCGATTTCCAATTTATTCCCAATCGTCAGTCAATATACCTGTATCTTTAATGCCTTTTTCTATAAGAGTTGATTTAAATGCCCTAATCATTGCCGGAGGCCCCGATATGAAGTAGTTGCTTTCGCTTCCGTTTTCGCTGAGTATTTGTTCTATATTGATAATTCCGTTGCCATCCTCGTGGAATAATTTTATGAAGTTCGATGAATTTTTTAAGGTATTTAATTCATTTTGATAAATGTTGAATTCTTTTGATCGGAAACCCAGGTAAATCTTAGGATTAACATATTCAGCAAATGATTCATGGGTAAAGAGCGACAAAAATGGCGTAATACCTGTTCCTCCCGCGATAAATACAGTGTTGATTTTATTGTGTGGTTGAGTGAAAAGATCGCCATAGGGAAGTTTTAGCCATACCCCTGATCCAACCTTTAATGTTTTTTTCATTTCGAGGGTGAACGTTCCTTTTACCGAATAGGTGATGCGGATGGTTTCTTCTGATGGGTTGCTTTGCATAGAGAAACAGCGAGAATCGGGCCATTGCCCGGACCCGTCGTACTCTTCGTCCAACGCCAGATGAAGAAATTGTCCGGGCTGATATTTGTATTTTCCATTTAATGATTTGAATTCAAGGGTGTAAATGTCGTTAAATGGATTCGCTACAGAGACAACTTCTGATTTGTATTTTTTTTGTAGCATAGATATTTCTTTTACAGATTACTCTTTGTAATCGACAGCAAAATATTAGTAGTCTTTTAAAAATTCATCCAGAATGCTTTCGGCATAATTAAACATTTCTTTGGTCAATCCGGGGTATGTACCGAGGAAGAACGTATTGTTCATGATGTAGTCTGTATTTTTCAGATGATCTGCAATGCGGAAATTGCGGTTCATAAACCCCGGTTGTTTGGTCATGTTTCCGGCAAACAAGTTGCGGGTTTCAATCAGTTTGGTGTTCAGATGGCCGGTTAATTCATCACGTTTAAACGGGGCGCTATCTTTCAAGGTGACAATAAATGCAAACCATGCCGGATCAGCTTCTTTGGTTGCTTCAGGTAAAATAAAATAATCCGGGTATTTGGAGAATATCCGTGTCCATTCTTTAAAGTTCTGCTTGCGCTGTTCACAGAAATGAGGTAATTTATCTATTTGAGCTGCGCCAACTGCTGCCTGAATGTCAGTCATCTTCAGGTTATACCCTATTTCGGAATACACATATTTGTGGTCGAAACCGAATGGCAGATTTCCGAACAATTGTGAGAAGCGTTTGCCGCAAGTGTTGTTTTCGCCGCCGGCACAATAGCAGTCTCGTCCCCAATCTCTGAAAGCACGAACCAATTGGGCCAGCAAAGGGTCGTTGGTGCAAATCGCTCCACCTTCGCCAGTTGTAATGTGATGTGCCGGGTAAAATGAAATGGTTGAAAGATGAGCAAAGCTACCGGTTTTCTTCCCTCTGTAATTGCTTCCAAATGCGTCGCAATTATCCTCAATTACCCATAAGTCGTATTCTTTGGCTAATTGCATCACAGCATCTAGATCGAATGGATTTCCAAGTGTGTGTGCCAGAAAAATGCAATGTGTTTTTGGGGTGATTGCTTTGCGCATCATTTCCACGTCGATGTTATATGTTGGAAGAGCTACATCAACAAAAACCGGAGTCAATCCATATTGAATTATTGGAGTAACTGTTGCTGGAAAACCTGCTGCAACCGAAATTACTTCATCTCCGGGTTTTAAACGTTTCTCGCCAAGTTTTTCTGAAGTTAAGGCAGAGAAGGCTAGTAAATTTGCTGAAGACCCGGAATTGGTAAGCAATATGTGTTCAACACCAAGGAATTCAGTTATTTTTTCTGAGAATTCCTCGGAATAGCGTCCTTCCGTGAGCCAGAAATCAAGAGAAGCTTCAACTGCATTGCAGATTTCTTGTTCGTCAAAAACACGTCCGGCATAATTTACTCTGGTTTTACCAGGAATAAATTCTTTTGTTCCGAAGCGGGCCTGGTAATATTCTATTGTTTTAGCAATTATTTCCTTGCGGAGTTGTTTATGATCGGTCATTACTGTTAATAATTTTCTGATTAGTTCTACTTTAACACATTCGAAAAATCCGTCTGTTTTTACCCTGAACACGTTCGGCTGAGCTCACGTCGAAGCCTAAAGGGAACAGTCCGGTTTTTCTCCTTTCTCCCTTTAGTGCAGGGGTAAAACAGGAGAAAAATCGAGGTTCATTTTAAATCTGTCAAAGTAGAATTAGACAGATTTATAAAATTGTTTGATTTGGCGAATTGTAACCTCTTGCATATCGTTCCCGGCTAAATAGGCTTTATGCCAGTCAACAATACTCTTTAAGGATGTCTCGATATTCCATTGCGGAACCCAAGCCAATTCATCTTTCGCCTTCGAACAATCCAGCTTCAAGTAATTAGCCTCGTGAGGCTGGGGATTCGTGTCAATATCATAAGATGCACCAGCTCCCCAAAAATCGCACATGGTTTGGGTAATCCATTTTACATTTTTTGCATCCTTATCATCCGGGCCAAAATTCCAACCTTCAGCAAAGTAAACCCCCTCGGAATAAAGCTTGGCAGCCAACAGTAAGTAGCCGGTTAAAGGTTCCAGTACAAATTGCCAGGGGCGAATAGCATAAGGGCTACGGATTTTCACCTTTTCACCTTTCGATATTGCCCGGATAAGGTCTGGGATTAAGCGGTCGTCGGCCCAATCTCCACCACCAATTACATTTCCGGCGCGAGCCGAAGCCAACGCTACTCCATGTTTTTCGTAATTTTTTACGTTGAAATAGGAATTCCGGTAGGCAGAAGTCACTAATTCAGAACATCCTTTGCTATTGGAATAGGGATCGTAGCCTCCCATACGTTCATTTTCGCGATACCCCCAGCGCCACTCTCGGTTTTCGTAGCATTTGTCGGTAGTGACATTTACGATAGCTTTTACCGAGGGCGTATTTCTGCAAGTTTCCAGAAGATTAACAGTCCCCATTACATTGATGGAATAAGTCTCGACAGGTATTTTGTACGACTCACGAACCAAGGGTTGTGCGGCCATATGAATGACAATCTCGGGCTGAACCCGCTTGGAATAAGATTGTAAGTTTTCCAGATCCCTTATGTCACCGATACATGATGTTACAAGTTTATCAATTTTTGCTTCTTTAAATAGGCTGGGGTTTGTAGGTGGATCTAAAGCATAGCCGTACACATCAGCGCCGAGGTGATTCAGGAGTAAGCATAGCCACGAACCTTTAAAACCCGTGTGACCCGTGATGAGAATGCGGCGATTCTTATATATATTGAAGATTTCAGGTGTCATTTATTATGTAAGTTTTAAATTAGGCTGAGATTGCTTTTTTTTGCACTGATGTTGTTCGCTATAAATTTGTGGCGATTCACCATTTAATCCACGGTGCTGTGTTTTTCTCAATCAGTTCTTCCAGTTGAAATTTATCTCGCTGAGTATCCATCGCTTTCCAGAAGCCTTCATGTTTGTACGCATAAAGTTCGCCCGCGTTAGCTAGAGCTTCCAGTGGTTCGCGTTCAAAAATAACTTTGTCACCATCTGAAATATAATTAAGCACCTCGGGTTGACAAGCAAAAAAGCCTGCATTAATCCAAGCCCCATCTCCTTTAGGTTTTTCCTGAAAAGCTGTGACTTGATTGCCTTCGAGTTGTATTGCCCCATATTTACCTTCTGGTTGAACCGATGTCATTGTGATGGCTCTCCCATGAGAATAATGGAATTTAATCAATTCGGAAATATCAATATCTGATACACCGTCGCCATAGGTGAGCATAAAAGGTTCATTATCTATGTATTTTTGCACTTTCTTAATTCTTCCGCCTGTCATTGTTTCCAAACCAGTATCAACTAAAGTAACTTTCCATGGCTCAGCATGGTTCACATGATGTGTAATTGAATTTGTCGTCATGTCTACTGTCATGTCTGACATATGATGGTAGTAATTGGCAAAGTACTCTTTAATGAGATAGCCTTTATAGCCACACAGGATGATGAATTCGTTGAATCCATAATGTGAATAGATTTTCATAATATGCCAAAGTATTGGTTTACCTCCAATTTCAACCATTGGCTTAGGTTTAAGAATAGTTTCTTCTGAAAGTCTGGAGCCGAGACCTCCCGCAAGTATTAGTACTTTCATTTTTGTCAGTCGATATTATTGTATATATTTAGTAATGTGAAGTTTGCTTCAAGGTTTCTCCCAAATCAACAATGCCGGTTTCTTATCGTAGAAATGGTTCATTTCATCTTCGGTAAGTACCAGGTATTTGATTTTGCGATTGATCATTTCTTCGGCTTTCTCAACAAGCGTGTCGATGAGCGATTTGTCGAGATGTTCGCCAATCAGCGCCAAATCAATAATGGATGAATCTTTTCCTACAGCAAAGTCACCTGTGATATAGGCCAACTGAAGATCGCCAACCTGGCTGGTTACCCGTTCAATAATCTGGTCGATGCCCACACACTTTTTCAGGATACTATTAATTTCAGTATAAAGCGGGTGACTTGTATTTGCAAAATAGAGTTTTTTATTTCCAACATTGTTTGAATTTAACAGTCCGGCATTTCCCATGCGATTGAGTTCCATGCGGATTGAGTTGCTCGATTCACCTAACTCCGATTCAAGTCCTCTCAGGTAGCTTGTTGTTTGGCTATTTAAGAAGAATTTTAACAAGAGCTTTGCTCTTGTTTTTGATGTTATGATGCTTTCAATCATTTAAATCGAATTTTGCCGTATCGAAAATATCTCTGCGGCGGGAATGGTCTCACACGGCTTCGCCTGCTCACATACAATTACGTTTGAGGGATTGAACTGAGTTTCTATAATCGTATCTCTGTTTTCTGAACAAAAATGAGCATAAAAATAACTCAAATATGCCTAAAAAAGCAAAAGCGATGAACTTTATTTGTTCTAATAAAATTCATCGCTTTCAAGATAGAGTTCAGTAAGTTATCGCCGAATGCGTATTTGTAATGCGTTGGCGATTGGCTTATCCGATACCAGGATCAAATATCCACCGCCGCCAGCTCCGCTCAATTTCCATCCATGAGCTTGAGGTTTGTATTCTTCGATTTGTTCGGGAACATAGGGGTTTACCATGTTTGGGAACATCGCAATTTGAGCTTCAAAGCTTTTTCGGAAAGCACTTCCGAAAGATCGAATATTTTTTGCTGAATAGCATCCCAGCAGTCATTAGCGGCAACGGCCAATGCCTTTGCATTTTGGACGTTGATGTTTGTTCCTGACAGAACATTGTAGCCGCTTCCTCGGGGCGAAAGTGTTATAAACCACAAGTTCTTTTCGATAATATCAAGTGTATCCTTGTCGTTTATTGTCGTAATTTTTTTAGGCCAGTATTGCTCTGCACCGTAATCTAGCCGATTAACTCCCTGGAATACAATCCCAATAGAGTCTTGTGACCCGGAAACATATTTCGTACCAGGAGGATTCTCGAAGCTAAATAGTGTTCGTGCCAGCAGTTCTTTATTTCCTTCAGGAATGTCAGTCTGCCAAAGCTGAATGGCTTTTTGCGGGTGCTGCTCGACATTCCGCTACGGTCGTTGAAATCGTAATCGGGCTCAATGGAAATGGTAATTACCGGGACACTGTAATACTTTGATACGAACGGCTGATCGAGCCAACCGCCAGCTAAATCGAGCTTAAAAGGTATGCGGCATTCACTTCTTGGCGCGGTAGTCGAACGTACGGAAGTCCTTTGATTGGTGCCCGTTTACTGACGATCATCTGTATGCCTAGTTTCTGGCAAAGCGCTTCTTTATCAGGAATGTAACCATCTTCATTCATGAAAAAGATGTCAGGTTGTAGTTTCCTGATTTCTTTTTCAAAGTCGAGTAATTCTGAATCTGAATTTATCCAGGCTTCTTTTACAAACCGGAGCGATTTAACCAGGTATAACCTTTCGGCGTTCGAATTTATAGTTCTCCGACCTTTTAGGTCATATACTGTTTCGTCGGACCCCGAGGCCAACATATACATCGCCAAGAGATGCTGCTTCCTGGAAAAATGCCACGTGGCCGGAGTGCAGCATATCAAAGATCCCGGAAATGAAGACTTTTTTGTTCATTGGCTAAAAACTCTTACTTCGAATTATTTTTTTTCGGATAAAGTGTTGTCGTTTATCAGTTTTAAAAATGGCAGGACTTAATATTAAGAGAAGGGAACGGAACGGCCACCTTGTCGGCATCGGGGGTGGGTGCGAAGATAAATAATTGGCAGTAATCTTTTATTTCAATAAAAATTTCCAGGCTACACCAGCTGCGAGGTTTTTATTGCCATAGTATCCGCCATATAGATTCAAATGGCGTGCAATAAGCAGCGAACAGGCAGCGTTGATGTGTCGGGTATCGTATTCGGCCATCAGTTTAAGTGGCTTAAATTTTTGAGGAGAATAGCTTATTCCCCCGAAAAGACCATTGAGCCGCTCTCTTCCTTTGGTATTTAGCCCGTATCCTACTGTAAATCTGAAAATGTGGACCTTTGTTTGAAATGTTTTTCTGGATGCAATAAATGCGCTGGCAAAATATTGGTTACCTCCCCCTTCCGATTCTGTATAAATGTCGTCCATCCCAAACAGCAGCGAGGGTATTCTTTTCTTTTCTTTTAAAAGTTGCAGCTTGGCGCCAAACGAACGATCCTGGTTGGTTATTCGACCGTCAGTCCTGAAAAAGGTCAGGCGGTAAGTGGCTTCCAGAAAAGGTAAAAAGCTAAGGTTGAAATAGTAATTGCCGGTATTGTATTTAAATTTGGGCCCGGCTTGCCCAACGGGAAGGTAATTGCATCCTATCGCCATAGTTTTATCTGGATGAATTTCGCCATCCGGGATGTTGATTAATCCGGATGAACCGGTAGTTACCTGCCCGCGAGAGATAAAACAGCAAAGTGTAATAATCAGGATTAATGGAAATCGAATAGATTGGGATTTCATCTTAAGGCGACTCGAAATAAGTGGATTCAGCTAAAATGAATATTCAAAATCGGGTTGATTTTTAACCAATACCCAAAAACAGAAGTTTACTTTGACTATGAGAACAGCTTTGTTTAAGCTGATAGTAAGCCGAAATAATAAGAATCTCTATGTTTGTATTCGTGAGGTTGAACTTCTCTTTTTTCGAGATTAGAGTCGCGACCTAATAAAAAATACCCTGAATTTCGGGTATTTTTATTATTCGGGTTCCTTAAATTACTAAGGAACCCGAATATTAGGAGCTTAATTTGTTGTTGTTTGACAAAATTGATCTCAGGAATAACGGTTATCCAATTGATCCTCCATTATGCTTAATTACGAGCGGTCTGTTATAGGTGATTCTAATGATGTAGAAATTATTAAAAATGATAAAGATATAGGTCGTATAATATCTTTGGAAAATCAGAGTCATGGCCTGAGTGTCGGCTACAGTGCTTGCCGATTTTAGTGCATTTGCTTTAAGAGTAGCAAGTTGCTGAAGGGCCGGAATCGTGTAGGTATTGATATAGTTCTGTAAATCGAGTACGCCTTGGTACAAATTAACAGCATAAAGGTCTTCCACAGTACCTGGATCTTTAATAAGGCGGCTGTTTAGTGCGGCTACACTTTGCATGGCTGTATAGCTGCTTGACAGCTCAGTTTCGGAAAGGAATGAAGGTAGGGCAACCATTCTGGCAACAACACTGCTATAGGTATATTCATCGTTATTCTTCAGTTTTGTAACTTCATCAGCAGATAATTTGATCGAGTTTTGATAGTTGAGAATAACCTGGTTCAGGTCAACACTGGCAACAGATGCAGCTTTTGTATCTGTAATTATGTTCGTAATTGTTGTTGCAGCAGTTTTTACTTCTGCTGGGAGAGCATCAAGCGTAGTAGCACTACTTAATTCAGTTTTAACCGTTGCTGCTGGTGCAACTTTAATGACCTCATCAATTGATGTTTCTTTATCGTCTTTTTTACAAGAGTCAAATGTGGTCAGACAAACAAAGGTAAGGGCAGAGGCGAGCAAGACTTTAAAATAAATACGTGTTTTCATAATAGAAGTTTTAAGGATTTATTATTTGATTGCGAATATATTGCGGGTAGAGGTCCTGGTACGAACGGTTTTCGTCGGGACTGGTTTTATAATATCGGTTATACACAAATTCGTTACGGGCATTGTATTCCATATCGAAATAGGGAGCGAGCATGGCCCTTACACGATAACTATGCTTGCGTTTTTGCGGACTGATAGGTATGGAAAAATGAAATCCCCCATTAGGATCGTGTCCGGTGTAAGTGGCATATACACCAATTGTGGTTTCTCCAAAATGACGATAAATGTCAAGGCGAAATCCATCATCGCCGGCAATAAAACGTCCAAGCGACAGATCCGTACGCAACTGGTAGCGGGGTAAATAATAACTGCCTTTGGCCTTCCAGCTTAACTGGTTTAACGAACTGTGATTCCAGTACATGTCATAATTATTCGAATATCCCGTATATCCGATATTTGCAGCTAAACTCCATCGACTATTTTCAAATTGTTTTTTCCAGATCATATCAATGCCATATCGATGGTTATTAAAATTCCCGACAGTAAACCGTAAGTGGTTGAGATGAGGAAATCTAAAACCCTGAGTAAAGGTAAGAAAACCAAACCGAATATAGTCTCCTTCGAAGTTTAAGTTATTATAAATTGGCAAAATTAGTTGTGCAGTCAGTAACATACCCCTCCACGCAGAGTACGAAACTGCGGGGGCCACATTGAACTGAACATCATAAACGTGATCTAATTTCATATTACGTAAAGACAACTGCGGATAAAGGGTTAAACTTATCCCCGACTGCAATTTCCGGGCAACTGGCGTTTCTTTAATACTTTTAAAGAAACCCTGATCTGCATAACTAACGCTCAAATTTACCAATTGTTTACAGGTGTCGGCTTTTTCCCGATTACTAAGCCCCGACCACTCGCTACCCTCTTTTAGCTCATATACAGGCTGCCCTTGTTCAAGCAGTATAATTCGGAAGGAAACCTGATCGGAATAGATTTGTTGTAATAGTGTAAGCGCTTGCTGCAAATCAGATGCTGGCGAACGATCCAATCCGCGTTCAATGGTGCAGATTACTTGGTTACCTTGCTGTAATACCCGAATATTTTCGAATCCACGGTTACTAAGCGTCGAGATCGCTTTCTCGCTTAGCGATTGAGCACTAAGCCCTAATGCACTAAGAAATGAAAGTACAATGAACAGCGCCGTCCGCCGATAGGTAATTCTGGATTTAGTAATGTACATGCCTGCTGTAATAATTATGAATAACTGGCTTTTGCAGAGCATTTGTATTTAGCTCAAATGCCAACTCTCTCTGGTCTTGTTAGCTCAGGGGGGATCGGAAATACTGTTAACCGAAAATATGAATAATTTCATAAGAGCATTTGGATTGAATGGTACTCTTAATGGTTACCATATTTTCATTCCGTTCAAAGTATCACAAAATTTCTTCTTCCAAATGCGAGATGGCTACTCTTTTGAATCTATGAATTGATCTTTAAGTCATCCAGAACTGAATATTTTGAATTTTGTGAATTGAATTCAGGGACGATTCGCTTGAGATGATATACAATTTCCATGTCAGTCAGGTCGTAAAGATCATCCAGCAGTTCCCTGATACTTTTAATGGTTTGTTCGTATGGATATGGCCTGATTTTGGCAACCAATATCTTCTTGTGATTGGTTGGCAGTGTTTCTTCTTTGTCGGCCAATAGTTCCTCGTATAGTTTTTCTCCGGGCCGAAGTCCAATTTCCTTGATTTCAATTTCTTTGTGGGGTATAAATCCTGACAAAGATATCATCTTGATAGCCAGATCATAAATTTTAACCGGTTCTCCCATATCAAAAAGGAATATTTCGCCTCCTTTTCCAATAAAGCCCGCCTCCATAACCAGCTGACAGGCTTCCGGTATCGTCATAAAGTACCTGATAATGTCCCGGTGCGTTAATGTTATTGGGCCACCGGCAGCTATTTGTTTTTTGAATAATGGAATGACAGAACCATTCGATCCGAGTACATTGCCAAAACGTGTCGTTATAAATTGTGTTTTGATGCCGGCTTCCCGTGAAAGCGATTGGATGTAAAGCTCGCAAACTCTTTTGGTAGTTCCCATAATATTGGTCGGATTTACCGCCTTATCCGTCGAAACCATCACAAATTTTTCAACGCCATACCTTACAGCCAGGTCAGCCAGGTTTCGAGTACCGCCTACATTATTCCAAACAGCCATATAAGGTTGATCTTCCATCAACGGAACATGTTTGTAGGCGGCAGCATGGTAAATAATTTCAGGCTTACATAAATCAAATATATTTTGCATTTCATATTTGTCGGTAATGTCGGCAATGTAGATCTCGAGGGCAGTACCTTTTAACAAAGGCAGTATTTCCTGCTGAAGGTCGAATTGTGCCGACTCAGCCTGGTCAATCAAAATTATGCTTTTAGGCTGATGGAAAAGCAATTGCTTAACAATTTCAGAACCAATTGAGCCAGCGCTACCGGTAACCATTACCCGTTTCCTGTAAATACCGCTGGTAATAACTTCTTTGGTTATCGAAATAGGTTCACGCCCGAGCAGGTCTTCAATACTGAGTGCTTTTATTTGTTTGCCGGCAAAAGCCCCGTTTAGCCATTTTTGCGGATCGGGAACCTCGCGAATCATTAACTGGTGACTCAGGCAATCATCAACAATTTCACGTTTTCGCTTTTTACTGATCTCGTTGGGCGAAATGGCAATGATTATTTCCTCAACCAGTAATTTTTCTTTGGCCAGTTCAAAAGCACGTTCGGGCGAATAAATCTTTACCCCGTTTATTCTGTTTCGCCACAAGGCCGGGTTATCATCAATATACCCGACAATTTTGTATTTAATGTTGTCGTCTTTGGCAATTACACTGTGGGTTATGCTTCCCAACTTTCCGGCCCCGAATATCATTATATTCTTATAGTTCCTGCTCGATTCAACCAGGTACCGGTATGAAAGCTGCACAACAATGCGCAGGGAAATCATAATGGAGACGGAAACAAAATAGTGAACCACGATTACCGATACCGGTATTTGTAAGGTGGGAATGTATGCGAGCCCGAATAAACTGATAAACAACAAACCAAACGAAAACACGATGTGCGTTTTGGCAATGGTTAAGACGTCGTTTATGGTCGAATGCCTGAGAATACCCTGGTAAGGCTTAAAAATATAAATGGACAGAAAAAAGAACGGTAGTCCGGCCATAAGTTGTAGTACCATGCCGGGTACATTCACGTAATGAGCAAAAAGATTGAACCGAAGAAAATAGGTGATAAAAAACGAGGTCGCCATAATGGTTGAATCGGCAAAAATGACGATCCAGCGCGGTAAATACCATTTTTCTAATTGTGCTCTGATTTGATCACGCATTGTGTGTGTTTTTTTAGTTAACTTGATCAAACTAAAATTTGCCTGTCCTGGTAAATAACCTTTGGGAAAAGACCTTTTTTACCGAATTGGTAAACTTTAGTTTGGGCCGGTTATAACCGTAAGTTTTTGGGCATGGGGTGCTTTGTGGAGCTCTATACCGGGTAATATCTTCCGGTAATCGTTCATGCTTGGGGGGGGCGAACATGTTTTTTATTTGATTTGAACGTTACCGTCTCTTTATCCAATCAACGGTTGAACAAATTTAAGCTATTCAACCCAGAATGCAGTTTTTTTGTTCGAAAAAAAATAAGCTTTTTTGCCGAAATAATCACTTTTATACATGAAGTGTATCTTTTTGAAGTCCAAATGAAATGCTTTGTTTGATTTCGGGTACAATGATGGGAGGTGAAGGTTCACAACATTGTGCTTCGTCCTCCTATGGTCGGACTCGCAATGAACTGCATTTAATCGCGTGCCGTCATCCGAATGGATCAAAACCGAATGAAGCAATCTTTTCGCGTACCGTTATTTCAGAAAAAGATGTAAGTCGGAAAGGACTGGTAATGAATTTTGAGAATAGGGACACCGTAATTCCCTGACTTTGGATTTAATTCAATGATTTCAGTCTTTTGTCCCGAATCGTTAAAGAAAGAAACTATGCTTCCTACAAAGCTGTATGTGCTGGTGATGAGGATATTTGAATGATTTTTCTAACGCGAATTCTCGCATCCGCCAAGAATATCGGTTATTATTTGATTGATTCGTGAATTAAACCACTGGGGCGAAGGTGGCTCTGTTATCCAATTTATTTCCTGAAGCTTTTCAACCGGGAACTGTTCTAAAATCTCAACAACATTTATCGGGTTTACCCATAGGTCTTTTTCTGAAGCATCATTAACGATGTCCACCCAGCTAAACTTTAAGGATTCGCAAATATAAACGATATCAACAACATCTTTGGTCGAGTAGCGTCCTAAAGCAGTTAACTTATTCGACAGAATGTTGTTCTGATTGTCGGTTCTGATAAAAAGCGGTGTGACAATTGGGGAGCCACTACGAAACGGAACATCGTTTACAAAGTCGAGCTTTAAGGAAATATCACCATTAAAAACAAAAATTCGGGAGAAACCATATCGGCAACTGAAATGTCGATTGGAAGACCCGCATCGGCAATTGCCCTCAGAATGGTATTCACCTGCACTTTAAAATCAGGAACATTATTCAAAAAAAATCGAGGTCGTCGGAGTAGCGATGATGCAGGTAAGCCCGGCTTAAAGCAGTGCTTCCGGTAAGGTAAAATCCAACAGAAAGTTTTCCAACAATTTCAAGTATTTTATCTTGAAGCGGGTATAGCGTATTTTGATAATAATCGTCGTGCATTTGTATAGTAATTGCGTCGTTGAACAGGAAAAAGCTTTTGAATGGTCGTATCGGTTAACAGGGAGTGCAAATTTTGAGCTCCCACAAGCCTGATTAACTCATACCATTTAAGGCTATTCAGCACTTTGAGAAAAATCTGATCGTCGTTCCTGAATGTTTCAACTGGATTTGACAGTATTTCACCGACAATTTTTATTCTCCGGGTTTCTGGCATGTCCCAGAGCATCGCTTTCAATTTAACGTGTAAATCGACTTGCATGGCTTCTGATTTTTGTAAAAATACAAATTAATTCTACTTTGACAGATTTAAAATGAACCTCGATTTTTCTCCTGTTTTACCCCTGCCCTAAAGGGAGAAAGGAGAAAAACCGGACTGTTCCCTTTAGGCTTCGACGTGAGCTCAGCCGAACGTGTTCAGGGTAAAAACAGACGGATTTTTCAAATGTGTTAAAGTAGAATTAAGTAATGAGAATGAAATAATGTCGTACTTATGTTTGTATTTTATAGGGACTCACCCCCTGCATCGTTCAACTGAGACTTCGGCGTGAGCGTTCGACTGAGCTCACGCCGAAGTCTCAGTCGAACACTGACGGTGCTTCCCCCTCTCTACTCTGGTAGAGAGGGGAACGGCCGCCTTGCGGACGTCGGGGTGAGTCCATTTAAAATACGATAATAAATTTTTTTCTATTACTTAGAACCTTCAACCGATTCAGATTGAGGAATTTTTTTTTGCGCTTTTACCCCAAACATAAAGAGCGACCACTAAAAAATCGCCCCTCTTCTTTCGTACTGTGTCAAATTTTAAATGACCAGTTTAATGAGATGAATCTGTTGAATTCGGTTCAATTTACTCACCCCGTCCTTCGCAAGCTCAGGAGCTGCCCCTCTCTCGGAAAAGAGGGGCCAGGTGCCGCTTTTTATCTGGTGTTTTCTTGTTATCACTGGCAGAAAAACGATAGAAAAATGAGAGCTTAAGGCTTTCATTATGTAATAATTATTTCATGCTGGTTGTAAAGTCAATCAGCCATTCTTTTAATTTGCTTCCAATTTCTTCATGTTCAAGTCCGTAAATGACATTGGTTTTTATAAAATCAAGTTTGTTTCCAATATCGTACCTAACGCCATTAAACTGAAGCCCGTACATCGCTTTTTCTTTGACCATTTGTCGCATGGCATCTGTTAATTGAATCTCGTTATTTTTCCCTTTAGGTGTGTTTTCCAGGTAATCAAATATTTCAGGAGTAAAAACATATCTGCTGGCGATGGCTAAATTTGATGGCGCTTCTTCAGGGCTCGGTTTTTCTATAAAATCGTGAGCCAGTAAAACGTTATCGTCCATAAGTTTGCCGTCAATTATACCGTATCGTTGTACTTTTTCAGAAGGTACTTTTTCAAGGGCTACAACTGAACCTTTATATCGTTCATACACGTCCATCAACTGACGGGTAATAGGTCTGCCGTTCCCTGAAATTAAAGTGTCGCCCAATAATACAGCAAAAGGTTCGTGTCCAACGTGGTCTTTAGCATACCTAATTGCATCACCTAAGCCATTCATCTCCTTTTGCCAAACAAAGTGTATATTGGCTAAATTTGATATTCGGATTAGCTTTTCGAGTTCGTCTTTCCGGTTTTTGGCTTCCAAAGCAGCTTCCAGTAATGGACTTCGGTCGAAATGCTCTTCAATTGCCCGTTTCCCTTTCCCAATGATGATTAAAATATCGGTAATGCCCGATTGTACCGCTTCTTCAACCACATATTGGATAACGGGTGTATCAACGATTGGTATCATTTCTTTAGGCTGACTCTTTGTAATTGGGAGGAATCGTGTTCCCCAACCAGCTGCTGGAATCACTGCTTTTTTTATCATATTAATGAACGATTTCTGGTTTAATAATTTCTATTTCGTAATGGTTAAGTTTGGTCTTTAACATTTCAAACATAGCCTCATCGGTATAAGTACCAATAATTGCGCCGCCTGATCCGGTGAATTTTGCTGAAGCTCCAACAGCACGAGCCAATTCAACCATTTCAATATTCCCAGGTTCAATGTGAACCAAACTTCGCCTTAAATCAAAATTGCGGTTGATAAGCTGCGACATGGTATTAAAGTCTTTGTTATTTAATGCTAATTTGAATTGTTCTGTCAGTTGCGACCATTCAAGCATGGCGTCCAGAACAGCTTTTTCTCCAATGTTGTACCTGGCGCGTAAACTGTTGTGAAGTACTTCTGTCCCTTCCGATAAATTTCTTCGGAATGCAATGTACAAGTTTGGAAAATGATTTACCGGTAATGGCTCATATTCTCCATATCCTTGCTTGTCCATAATTTCTTTGGCAAAATTCATGAAAACTGGCGTCTCATACGCCTGGGCTACCCGGTCTTGTAATCCAGCGGCAATACTTAGCTCTTTGTTTTCAACGCTTAGTACCAGGTTAGCCAATACGGGTTTCGAAATTTCTATTCCGTAAAAAGACATTAATGCTTTAAAACAAGCAGTAATAATCGCTGATGAACCAGCTAATCCTAAACGTAATGGAATGGTCGAATTATACCTTATCGTGAAATTCCGATTATCTATTTGGATTGAATTGTTTTTGCAATAGTAGTAAAAGACTTTTATAGCAGCTTTTATTAAGCGTAATCCGCCATAATACCCATTGCTATCAACTCGCTTAGCCAGGTCTTCAATGTCATTGAATTTATCCACATCCATTTTTTCAGGGATAATTTCTAATTCAGGAGTGTGATACAACTGAACTTTGGCCTGAAAGTTACTGAATACAAAGGCAATGGTTTTTCCAAAGTACCCGTCCGAGGGATTTCCGATTAATGCGGCCCTGGGATATGAATAGGTTTCTATGATCATAGTTGGTTTGAGAAGTGCAAGATTTTAAAAAAAAGTAAAATAAGGACTCGAGGTAGCATTTCTCTTGGTTAAACTTACTTACCCGTTTCTTTGCAAGCTTTGACCTGTCTTTACCTGCAAAAGAGGGGTAAAAACTGGAACTGGCTATTCTCTTATGTATTATTTGGTCAGACTAATCAAGGTGTCCACAACCCGTTGAATATCTTCGTTGGTTAAACCAGAACCCGAAGGCAGGCATAAACCCTTGTTGAAAAGATTTTCTGAAATAGTTGTGCCGTAGAAAGGAGATTGTGCAAATACAGGTTGCAAATGCATGGGTTTCCACAAAGGTCTTGTTTCGATGTTGGCTGCTTCCATTGCCAAACGCACATCTTCCCTGGTGAAACCAGCTTCGTCGGGAATGACTAAAATGCAGGTTAACCAGAAATTTGCGTTAAAATCGGGTGAAGGCTTATCGAATACAGTAATGCCCTTTAATCCGGAAAGCTTGCTTTTATAGAACTCATGAATTTCCCGACGACGGGCTATGTGGCTTTCCAAAACAGTCATTTGTCCGCGCCCAATGCCTGCACAGATATTACTCATGCGATAATTGTAGCCAATTTCTGTATGCTGGTAATGAGGGGCATTATCCCTGGCCTGTGTGGCATAAAATTTGGTTTTGGCTGCTTCTTCTTTGGTTTTGCAAACCAAAGCGCCACCCCCCGAGGTTGTAATCATTTTATTACCATTGAATGAAAGAACACCAAATTCGCCCATTGTTCCGCATTTTCTGCCTTTGTATTCCGAACCTAAGGCTTCGGCTGCATCTTCCAGAACCGGAATAGAATATTTACGGGCAATCGCAAGTATCTCATCCATTTTGGCAGGCATTCCATACAAGTGAACTGGGATAATGGCCTTGGGGTATTTCCCTGTTTGGGCAAACCGATCCTGAATGGCTTCTTCCAACAGTTGAGGGCTCATGTTCCAGGTGTCGCTTTCACTGTCGATAAATACCGGAAGAGCTCCCAAATAGGTAATCGGGTTAGCAGAGGCCGCAAAGGTAAATGATTGGCAAATGACTTCATCACCTGCTTTTACCCCCAGTTGAATTAAGGCTAAATGCAATGCTGCTGTACCTGCACTTAAGGCAACAATCGAATGGTTACCTCCTAAAAAAGAAAAAAGGTCCTGTTCGAAACCATCTACATTAGGACCCAGGGGTACTACCCAGTTGCTGTCGAATGCCTCGCGTATAAATTCCTGCTCGCGGCCCGACATGGTGGCTAATGATAGCCATATTTTTTTGTTAGTCATTTAATAGAAATTCTGTAAGTCCTTGTTTAGAATTGTGCAAAAGATGATTCGCAAGTCAAGCCAAAGACTTTGATTATTTAAATATTTAAGATTGATTCGCACTTTATCGGGATAGATCACTTCATCATTGTATTTTTGTGGATCATCTACTGTAGCCAGTAATTCTTCTTCATTCCGATACTTTAGACTTGCCGGACCAGTAATCCCTGGTTTAAGTTTTAATATTTGGGCTGCTTCTCCCCGGAGTTTATCAGCATACCCGGGAACATCGGGGCGTGATCCAACGAAACTCATATTACCTTTTAATACATTCCAAAGGGCGGGTAACTCATAATTTGTATTTACGCATTACAGCACCTAGCGGGGGGATTCTGCTTTCACTTTTTACCGAAATAGTGTCCCCCCTACATGATTTGTTTTCATGGTTTGCAGCTTTATCATGATGAAAAGCTTGCCATGTTGGCTAACTTCTTTTTTGCAAAAATACCGAGCCCGGCATTTTAATCTTTATAAAAATTGCAATGACCAGAAATAAAGGCCACGAAACAAGCAAACCCAACAAGGCAGCTGTAAAATCAAAAAAATATTTTGTAATCATATTAAATGTTTGAGAAATAAAAAGTGAATTAATCTGTTAATTATTTATCCATGTGATCCATAATATAGTGATAGCGGTCTTCAGTATTAATTATCTTACCATCCTCATCCACAACTCGTATTCCACCATTATTAAAGGCTGTTTTCCACATGGTTGCCTTCGGGAACTTGTGATTCTGATCCATCAGATAGGGTACAGGCAAGAATCCTTCATTGAATACCAAGAAGAAACCATCTGGAGTATACAAATTAGGAATATTGACTTCAAGAAATTTAATAGCCTGGCGTGCTTCATAAAGTAATTCATCAGTTCGATTCTGAACATCACGATCGTACCTGATATTGGGTATTGAACCAATCCTACGGGCTTCTCTATAAGAATGTAATGCGTTAAGCGTAATCTTGATACTTTCCACAATGACTGGAGGTGTTGCTAACCTAACGGCTTCGCAATAGCTAACCACATGAATGATCTCGGGACTATTCTCATTTTCTGGTTCTATGTCGTCCATCATACAAGTAACAGCTGCCAGTTGCACTTTTGCTTCCTCCAAATTAGGAACAAAGTAGTCAAGACCTGCACGAGTCTGTAGACTTACTTTGAAAGAATCATCTTCCAACTCACGAACCAATTTAATCATTACACGTCCTTTGGCCAAATCCTGTACTCCCCATGTATGCTTTGGAGTATTGAGCATGTTCTGCAAAATCAAGTGTTGAGCACCCATCTTCTTGATAGCCTTGGCAGCAAGGAATCCAGATACAATGTATGTAATATCATCTGCCCCACGGAAGGCAAAATGGTGAGGAACGTTTGGCTCAACTGGTTTTTTCGTGGTTACAATATAGCGAACAGCTTCGAAGTGTTCACGTAGATTTTCTAATAAAGTATTCTTTCCACGGCCATCTAATTCGTTAAACCACCAGAACGACAGAGCATGCCAGGAAATGTTCAATGCTCGTTCATGGATATGAGCCAATTCTGGAACATTCATTGTTCCAGAATATGTACGGACTAGCATCGGTTTGGCATTGTCACGAATCACGCGATATTCAATCTCTGAGTTCACAGGGACACCACCGCCATTTGGTTTTCCTTCCCAATCTTCTCCAAAGTTAGATTGTGTTAATTGGGAACTCCCAATAGAAAGCACGTCAAGAAGTTTCGACTGAGCCAAATCTTTACACCAAGAGTTGTATTCCTTTAGTGCTTCAATGCGATTAGAATTATAAGGGCCACAGTGTGTGCGTATAATAGGCAGACTGTGGTTGTCTTTTACATATCTAAGCCGAGCAAGATATGAGTCATCTTCCTTGCCACACTCCTTGTAGTCATAATGATTTTGTGCTGGTTCAAGTTTCCATTTCTCAGCCACAATGAGTTGTTTGGCAAAGTCCATAAGCATTTTATCATACTCATTGTCGTTTATTACTGAGTTGGGTAACATGTATTCAGGAACTCCATATCTTTTTAGAGATTCGACAGGAGTCTCATTTCCTTGGAAGACTATAACTTTACAATTTGTCTTTCCCTTTATAAAATCACAAGCATCTGGCAATCCAGCAAAAGAAACCTCTTTAATAGGACCATTCTGTTCAACAAGCATATTGTCGTCCTTCAAATGCATGTATAGAGCCATAAAATAATCACAACCATTTTGTGTGTCCAACCGATAACTAAAGCCTATACGGTTGATTTGATTGTCAACAATCCATTTTTTTAAGAGGCTGTAATTATTTAATTTTTGAACATTCTCAATGGCTTCATTAACATCATCCTTTGCCACCACCACCTTGAAACCACAATCACGCAAAAGATTCACAATGGTATAAATACCCATAGTGTGAATGTCAACCAAAGGTTTGACGAATCCAAATACATCTTGAGAAACTACTTTAGACTTCATTTGTGATAAAATTAAAGATTTCGTTCTTACTCATGCCCTCTAAACCAAGGTTTCTGAGTGTACGCCCGTTTGTATGAAAATCAATTTCTAAAAGAGCTTCAATTATATAGATCATAGACTCAAGTAAAGGAGTTTGCACTCCGGCAACTTTGCCAAGTTCCATTATTGGAAGAACCCCTGTTGGTATATCTTCAATAAGTTGACGGGTAAAGATAGTTCCAGGAGCTTTGATGTCATGATAGGCTGGATTATTCTTCATGCGCTCACAAAGAGTCTCGCCTATGGTGTCCTTATATGCAAACTTAATCCACTCTTTTACACTCAATAGATCAATACCGTAAGCCTTGCCAACAGCTATGCGCTCAGAATCAAACTTCTCTATGAAATGAGCTACCTGATCAGTCATATCACGATAGAACCAGAATTGATCCTGACGTTCTATAGTAGCTGTATTGAAAAGGCATACGCAAGGATGAAAAATTGCACCAATATTCTCAAGACTTGTATGAAGTACATTTGTGGCTTTCTTAAAACATGGATAAATGGGATTTATCTTGTTCAGAATGTAATCCGTATCAGAGGAGGGTAAACCAGACAATAGAACCTCATCCTTAATACCGATGATGTTCACCGTTCCATTTTCTACTACTCGACAAGCATATACTAAAGTCTGTGCTTCACCAAGAAAGTAACGCTTGTTGCAACCATATTCATTTAAAGCTTCCTTAAAAACCAACGCTCCACAAGTACGACCGGGATTCAAAATGATTACCTGACCTTCTTCCAAATAGGGTGCTATACAATTGGCAACATCCTGATGTGCATTTGCTATTGTAGTTACCATAATAATTTTGGCATCTTTCATTGCTTCAACAATGTCGAAAGTAATATTTGAGAGTTTTCCAAAACCCTCAATACAACCATGAAGATGAATTCCTCCAATTCCGTTAAGAATTCTAACTTTCTGTTTGTCTTTGTCATATAAAGAGACTTCATTTCCCTGAAGTGACAGATAACCTGCTATTGCCTGGCCACCGTTACCTGCTCCTATTACTGCAATTTTCATTTTTTGTATGATTCTAAAATAAATCGTGTCTCATAATATCTGTCCCATTGCAATCAAGTACTGCCAAATGAGCATTGGCATATGCTAGCTTCTTGTGAACATCTTCTGCTGTTTCTCCCACAACAAGAAATCCTGCGACACGGTCGCTGCTAATTTCCGATTTTTCAATTTTAGATGGTGCTGCACGATAGGTAAAGTAACTGTATATGTCTCCGTTGTCCTTCAGTTCCTTGAATCCGCTTAGTGAGAAGAAATTTCCAGGGTTACAATAAACGTAGCTCATAATTGCATTATTCCATTGTTTTTTTGGTTCCACATGCGGCTTTTCGCCCATCAACATACGCACATAAACTTCCATAATGTTAACACCTGAAAGCACCTGAATTAGGTGATATTTTGAGCCACCACCCATTCGTGCACTAAATTCGAGCACATTGTAATCATCACCATTCACAATCATCTGTATAAGTAACGGGGTATCTTTCAAACCCCATGCATTTACTATTTGTTGAGCTATTTCCAGTACACGTTTTTCTTTGTAATTAACCGAAGCCGGATAATAACTTTGGATTATAGTGAAAGACTTCGTATTTTCTTTAATTTTTTTTGAAGCAGTAATAGAGAGTAACTTAGCCGTTGTATCTTCAACATATACATCCACAGATAGTTCCTCTCCACTCTTAAACTCTTCAATTATCACATCTCCAGAAAGTGAATAACAAAATGCTTCTCTCAAAGATGAATTCAATTCGCTTGGTTTAAACACTTTTTTAACACCTTTGGAGCCATTACTGTCGACAGGTTTTACCACAAGTGGATATTTAAAATCAGGAACAACACCTTTCCAATTCCTATCAATATAAATATGTCTTGCCGTCGGAATTTCATTCTTTACCATCTTATCTTTCATAAAGCGTTTATTTGTAATATCTTTTACTTCTTGTTCTGAAAGGTAAGTAGGAAGTCCTAATTGCTCTGATACATAAGCCATTGTTGATAAAGGTTGGTCGCCGCAAGCAGTGAGAATATAATCAATTTTTTCTTCACGAGCAGCAAACAAAACAGTTGCTTTATCCATCGTGCTAATTCTCAAAAACTTGTCTGCATACGAAATAGCTTTTACCTTATCACTCATATCAACAAGAATAATCTCTACATTTCCGTTGAAATAACGTCTCAACTCCTCAATCAAGGCACATTGATCATTACCTCCAGCTAATATCATAATCTTTTTCTTCATATACTCAATTATACCCATTAAATCCTTCTGAGTTAACATTACCTCCCTGATAATCTGTATCTTTTCCTACAAGAACATTTTTAATAGTCAGAAAAACAATTTTAATATCAATCCATATCGAATAGTGATCCACATACCAGACATCAAGTTTTAATTTTTCGGTCCATGAAATATTATTTCGGCCATGAACTTGTGCCCATCCTGTTATTCCTGGACGGACATCATGCCTTCTTGCCTGCTCAGCGTTATAAAGTGCCAAATAACGTGGCATTAAAGGTCGCGGTCCAATCAATGCCATATCCCCTTTCAATACGTTGAAAAGTTGCGGTAGTTCATCGATGGATGTCTTACGAACAAAACGACCAACCTTTGTAATACGCTGGTCATTGGGAAGTAATTTCCCATCTACATCACGCTCATCAGTCATTGACTTAAACTTGATCACATTAAAAATCCGCGTATTCTTACCGGGTCGTTCCTGAAAGAAAAAAGCACCGGCACCTTTGTTGGCAAAGTGCAGCCAGACGGCTATTATTATCAGGAACCAACCAATACATATAAGCATCAATAGTGCAATACAGAAATCAAATAGTCTTTTGAAAAAATGCTTGTACATTATTTCAAATGTTTAATTATAGCATTATGTGTATTGTCAATCATATAGTTTTCGCAAAGGAATCGGTGCCCTTTTTCGCCCATCTGTTTGATATTGCTGGACAACATCTTATTTATGCAGAAGGTAAAGGCATTTACATCATTGCTCTCACACCAATAACCAAACCCATTTTCTTGGGCAATAGAACCCTGATCACAGTTTGGGTCGGTAGCTACAATTACCGGCAAGCTATTTTCCAAGTATGATAGCAGTCTGGATGGGAAGTTCGGAATTGTAAAGCGGTGATCCAGAAAGATTAACCCGACTTGACAAGCTTGCAATAATTGGTCGTAATCCTCTTTAGGTAGTCGTTGCATCACGGTAATGTTCTTGGGTTGTTTTTCTTGATACCAAGCATCTAGTCGAGGGTATTCAACGCCATCACCAACGATCAGAAAATGACAATCTGTACGCTGACTGTTTGCATCAAGACACTCCATCAGAAACGGAATTCCCTGAGGTTTGCCCAAGTTTCCGCCATATATCAAGATCGGTTTATCAACCGGAAGATTATACTTCCCAAGTATAGTCTGATCTTTATACTGCCTATTATTAGGTGAAATATTCAATTCAATAGAATTGGATGCTATCTCCACTTTCGCTGAATCAATCTCCGGATTATGCTCCAACACATACTTCACATTGGCCGGACTCATACATCCAATATAATCAGAAAGAGCATACAGTTTCTTTTCCTTGTTACGAAATGATTTATATATTATACCTTTCACGCCACTCTTAGAAAGCATACCCAAATCAACTGCATTCTGCGGAAATATATCTTTTAGCAGCAAATAGCTCACAGCTTGCGGATTCTGTCGTTTGATAGACTCTATCACCTTAGTAATTGTGATTGGGGGTGTAGAGTATAAAATCAGATCGAACCTTATTCCGGCAAAATGTTTCTTGATGGCACGGTGATACAAAAACTCAAGAGATACTTGCCCAAGTCCTTTTTCTATGACATTCGTTTTCTGTACATTCAGAGTCTTGACACTTAAAATATGCGTACCACCTGATTCAATAACTTGTGTAGTCTGTTTATCCCTCCTTTCGCAAGGCGAAACAATGTAAACTTGATGTCCTTTGTTGCGAAACTTGCGCATTAGGTCGGTATAAATACCGCGATGGGCTATGGAACGTATTTTGGACATCGTTAGGAATAAAATGTTCATGAACGACTAAATGTAAGTGATTAATTAAAGACAAATACTCTATTTATAAAGAATAAGAAAAGATTTCGAATCATGATGAAATTCCAAAGTGTCTCTATTTTAAAATATTTGTCATAATGAAATATTTGCTTGTCTATATATTTACTGTCTATTTATCTGCTCACCATAAAGCTTCACATACTCCTCGAAGCACTTATTCTTGTCAAAGTGTTGTACTGCTCGCTTACGGCAATCTATCGAAGACAACCGATTAACACGCATCTCTCGTATTGCATCAGCCAATGCCTCAATATCACCTTGTGGCACCACCACTCCGGTTTTGTCGTCCACTGCCTCCGGAGAACCTCCCGTTCGATAAGTAATCACAGGAGTACCGCAAGCAAGAGCCTCAAGATTAATAGTTGGAAAAGTATCAGCATAAGTAGGATTGATGAGGACATCTGCCTCATTGTATAATCTAACCAGTTCGTGCACATTCTGTGTGCGCTGGATACCTCGAATGTTGGCAGGTGTATTCTTCATTTGTTTATACGACAAGCCAACTATTGTAATATCGTATTCATCAGACAGCATCTCACGGAGCTTGAAAATATCATATATACCTTTATAAGGGAGCCATACATTCGATATGGCAATGATACGAAACTTTCCATCATTCGTCTTCGCACTGGGAAAGGGTTTGAACGTGTTCAAGTCAACGCCATTGTGAATAACCTTAATCTGTTTATCCTTCAAAAACGACTGTTTTACGAAATCTCCCATCCAATCTGAGCATGGAACTATGATAAGATTTTTATTCCGTGTAAATAAGCTCTTTTTTAAATTAAAGTTTCGGTTAGTTCGTTTAATTAGGCAATTATTTGAAGGACATTTTTTACACTCTATTTGCCATTGGAAACAATTGTACTCAACAAAATGATAACAATGACCTGTAAACGCCCAACAGTCATGGAAAGTCCATACTACCTTGATATCTGTTTTGTTTAGGTACTCAAATAGAATCTTATAGTTAAGCCAATGATCATGAATATTATGAAGCTGTACGACGTTTGGCTTAATAACCTCAATCTTGCGTATCAGTTTCTTCGTCTCTATTAGCGAAGCTAAACCCTCTCTGTCAAGCAACCGATTCTCGGCAAAATGCTCATAGACCGAGAACATATTTCCAACCTTGATAATGTTCAGTTGTGAAGGATTGGCGCTCCGTCCGTATGCAATCCAACTTTCCCAGCCCGCCTCCTTAGCCTTGAGACCAATTTGCTCAGCAATCTTTCCCGTCGAGCCCCAGTTGGAAGTACTATTTATTTGTAGTAGTTTAGGCATATGAAATTTATTCGTTGTCCAAAACGGAATGAATCACATTCATCTGAAATTCTGGAGTCCATGACTCATCAATTTCTTTATAGCATGCTCGACGAATTTCATCACGACGGTTCTTATTTGCCTTAAACCATTCTGAAATCTTGTTAGCAAGATCATCCGAATTATTTCGTTCAAAGAAGCATCCTGTAGAGTTAGAATGTATAGCCTCAAATTCGGGCATCTGCCACTTAAAATCACTATGGGTTATCGCCGGACATCCAAACATAAGAGAATGGATTGCTGTTAAACCGATATTGCCAGGAGCTACACATAAATCAGCATTATATACCAATTCCGCATTACGACTCTCGTCATAACAAGCCCCATAAAACCACACATTTGCAGACAATTCAGCATTCACCACTTGTTGTTGCAATGACGCGTTAATCTCCCAATCACCTATCAAAGCCACATTATACGTCTCTCCACGACTTTTCAATTCTTTCACGGCATCAATCAACAAATCCAACCTCTTAATAGAGGTAATTCTACCTAAGAAAATCAAAACGGGATTATTGTTTCCGAAATGTTCTTTATAGATATTGCTTTGATTTACAACTCTTCTTAATTCAATTTGAGTGGAATATGCCAACGAATTATGAATGGTGAATAGCTTATCCGCTTTTATGCCATCCTGAATCATTAAATTTCGGGAGCGATTGTTATAAATAAAAGCACCCGTACAGAGCTTGTACAACGGCCTACCAAAGAAAACTCTTTGAAAACGACCTTCCTTTCCCAGATACCCATGCGTCCATAGATAAGCCCTCTTCTTGGGATAGAACAAACGCATTAGTGTCAAGAAAAAATATAACGATAAGCATCTTGAAGCTCCAACCATAAGATACACATCGTAGTCCTTACGCAACAAGCCTATTAGCCCATGCACAATATAAAATCCTTTTATCTCCTTGCAGTGCAACCGTATCGGTTTCTTTCGAAGTTGATCATCGGAGAACTCTCGAACCTTGTAGTCTCGATCCTCTACATACCAATCACAGTCGTACGCTGAATCAATCCGACTATAGATTTCCTCTCGGTAAGTTGACAGGTTATTAAAAAAACAACAAATCTTCATATGATTTTAATGAGGATATTCCTCAAAGTCTTGATTAGGATGTTGATATCATTAGGTATACTATTACCTCAACCCCATCTTTTGTCCCATTTCTTTTATTGAATCATCGGTATAACTATACAAGAATCCGCCCCAAGGAGAGAAAGTAAGTTCGGAAAAATAGATCTTTCCTTCAAACTCGTAAAAATCAACACGTACAACCGGGAATATATGAGACAATTTCTTTGCGTATTCCTTTAGTTCATTAATGTGTTGAGGCCGTTCAACTTGAATATTAGGAAGAAACTTATCTTTTGTATATGAAAGCCTATTCCAATCAAGATCGTATGTATCATAACGAGCGCTCACTTCGCGTTCGCAAGCCACAAAGAAATGGTCTGGTTCTCCATTGATACACATTATTTTATAATCTGTTGGCAATTTATCCGTTCCTGTATCAAGCAATTCTTCTGCAAACACCAATGGCTTTATAGCACAATAATGACGCTCGTTGGAATGCAGGCCATTTTGGATACTCTTATTCAACGTATCAATAGCTTTCTGCTTATCCAATTTATCTTTATCCTTGCAGATAACATGATTACCACAGCCATTATTAGCCTTTAGTATAAATTTCTGTGGTAGATTATTCCATTCTATGTCTTCTGGGCATTCCCAAACACCATAATGTTTAAGAAGAATGTGTTCAAGTCCACACTCTTTGATATATCCGCGCACACGCACTTTGTCGGCATATTTTGCATACTGATCGAATGCCGGGTTCCGCATAGTCGATAGCATATACTCTGTAATATCCTTAGGGTGGGTGAAGTTAGGAAAATGACCACGGTTGTGGAAATACTTCAACCTTTTATTGATGTTTTGGCCTAAGACCTTACCCACTAAACGTGATGCGGTAAGACTAAATTTACTTGCTTCCATTTCGATTTATTGAATTAGGGTTTGATTAATTCTTGAATTTTCTCGTGTACAATAAAGACACGCAAGACCAACGCACAATGTATACACTGGATTATCTGCTAATGACGCACCAGACATCGATCTCATAATGCAAGCTCCAAGCATACTTATAAAAAAGAAATAAACAACATTATTAATCAAATTACGATGTTTTAAGCTATTAAAAACTATAGCAATGATTAGAATAACATATCCCACAAAACCCAAAAGTCCAGTAGCGAGACCAACTGTAAGGAAACCATTGTGATAATTAGAAAATGCCCCGCCATTCAAAAACATCAAAGGTTCGGTTCCGAATATTGGGTGATCAAGTATCAAACGCCATGCTTCCTGAAACAACAAATCTCTTCCGCTAAGGTCCCCTTTTTCCACTGTCAAAGTTAATCTTTGTGTTAAGACCGGTGCAAAGTTTTCTATAACTTCAAAATTGATACCGAATACTAAAACTGCAACAATTGCACGCATCACAATTTTAAATACCGTCTTTACTTTCATACATGTAAACAACATTATCAAGCCTACTAACATAGACAAAAAAGGCCCTCGGCTTCCCGCCTTTGCTATGCCATAAATCCCCAAAATTATTGCTATTACAGGAAAAAACCAATACAATTTGTGCTTGCCATCGTTACGACTGTTTCCATAATATAACAAAAGTGCAGAAGCCAGCAATATTAGGTACGCACTATTATCCCCAAATGCCAATGTAGATTGCCGTTTATTCAATTCCATACGCATTTCCTCACCTTCAACCGCTATGGTTTGTACAACATGAGATGCCCCTATTAAGATAACTAAAGATAGCAACAACAACAAAATCCACAATACGTTCTTCCAATGAATCTTATTACACCCCGAAAAAACAGCCAAGACAGGAATTAAAACAACGCCAAACACAAACAAGAAAGCCGTTAATGCTGAAGCTTGATACTGGGGACTTGCGAAAACAATTTGCAGCAAAGCCTTAAAATCAACAAGAAAAAGAAATGCTAAAAACCACTTCATCAACTTTGAACCATAAGCAAAATGAAAACCATTTTTAAACAGACAAATTAAAGCGACCAATAATGCGAATGCTCTATATGGAACACTCGGAACAAAAGGCAGTAAGGTTGTAACTATAGGAAATCCTGCAAATGTCAGGATTAAGTTTAAGTCGTTGAGATTAAAGTATTGAGTAATCCGTTTTAGCATGTTCAAACATGTATATTTGTCCACCAATAGTTATGGACTGGTTATTCGTCATGACTGTTTATCAATAATTTGTCAATCAATTCAATATAAGCCTTCGCTGTGTCGCAAGGAAATAAGTCTTCTGTAATTTCAATAGGTATCTCTTTCCCTTTGTTTTCAGATAGGAATCTCTCTACTGCCGACACATTATTCTCTGCTGGCTTTCTTACGTCAAACGCTGCAAAGGATGGATATTTAGCAAATGTTGAGACATTAACATCGAAGTCATCGTCATAAAGCAGCAACAAAGGTTTTCCATACGACATATACTCATAAACCTTTGAACGAATGGCAGTTGGATTGCCAGGATAGGACATAAAAAAATCAACTATTGGATACATTGCAAGGAGTTGGTCAAGCGGTATCCAATCATGATGATTAATTTTCCCTCGAAACTTACTATCTAGCTTTTCAAAGTCTTCATCCGAAATACCTCGCGCAAAAAATATAAGGTTAATATCTTCCGCCTTGACGGACAAATTCAGCAAGTCAACTAAATATGCCACATAATCTCTGCGGAAAATTGTTCCGCTATAAAGAATGTTTATCATTCCCGTCTCAACAACACTCTGATAGGGAGATGTTGGAAATTTCTTAGGACGCGAAATGGACGGTATCCCCAAAAATTCGCGTTTTCCATTTGCTTCTGGCAAATCACCATATTGCTTGTAGAAAGATTGTATTGGGTAAAGTGATATTAGCAAGTCAGCTTGTTGTGCGATGAACCCCTCTGCCTTTCGCTGACGTTTAAGAGCATAATGTTTAGGGATGATACGCCTTGGAAGTTTTCCGTAAATGTTATCCCAAAAAATAACCATCAAATTATCTACATATCTCTTCTCCTTAAGCCAAGCCCCGGCCCACACACAATTCTCTGGATAGCATTGCGCTACCACTAGATCAAAATGTTGTCCATTGATAAGTCGTACGCACTCATTATAATACGAATTGCTCTCTGTTTTTGCACTATGAGGATAGTTCAATTGGGTCCACAACATCTTCACTTGAGCAACTAACTTGGAATGATGTTTCGACTTAGGTCTATTATTAAGATAATGCAAATGAACCTTGTCAATCACTTGATAAGCGGGATTGTCATTCTGGGGGAATGAGATATTATGAACCTCATACGAATCATCTTTAGAGAGAGCCTCCATGATACGCGAGGTACATAATGTACTTGGTCCAAACGTACCGTATGGGTAGTTATAAGACAAAAACAAGATCTTTTTCATATAAGGTCAAACTGCTTTAGTGCGGCGGAACCGTTTCTTTATCATTTCAAACAAATAAGAGAATGCATCAATTCGAAAAAGCCAAGACGCAAATAAATAAGTTATTGTGCAGAAAGATGCTTGTAGAAACGCCTTTAAATACATATTTATATCGAACAAAGTACCCACATAGTAAGCTATAACACCAATAATAACGGCCAACAATAGTGAAGGTAAAATATCAAGTACCTGATTTATAAAGCTATACCCTACATGCCGATGAACCAGATATGCATTGACAAAATAAACCATCCATGCTCCTGCAACACTACTCCACAGCAAACCATAAATTCCAAACAACAAAATTCCAACAACGCAAAAAACAATTGTCAAAGAACGTTTTAGTATGGTCCAAGCAAAGAAAACATTACTTTTTCCTAATGCAGCGATGGCATTATTGGCAGAGCCTTGCAAACAAACGGCAAGTCCTGCAGTACAAAGAATTTGAAAATATGGCACAAATTCTAACCATTTCGCTGAATACAATAGGATAATTAATGGCTTAGCCACAACTATCATCACCATCATTACTAAACTACCGACATAAGCCGGAATTTGTATAAAACGCTTGAGCGCTGAAACAAAAGCCACTTTGTCGTCTTTTGCCGAAGCCAAAACCGGATATGTCACTTGGTCAATTATGCTTGAAGTGGCTGTCGCTGCTGACCCCTCTAAACGATAAGCTTGGCTATATAATCCCATCGTTGCAGGCGAAAACATTTTTCCTACTAACAATCCTTGAATCTCGTTACTAAGCGTACTGAAAAGGCTTGACAAAAGCATAAAGCCGCCAAAATGAAAAAGTTCCTTAAAAGATGTTCTGGAGAAAACAAGACTTGGGCGCCATTTACCTAATATCCAAAACAACAATGCTCTAAAGACACTCAACGATATTTGCTGCAACACCAAACTCCAAATACCCCACCCAGCGATAGCGACTAAGATAGCCAAGACAAGCGAAATACTTGCTGATACAATTTCAATAATAGCTAATTTCTTAAATAGAAGTTTTTTTCGCAACTGATTATACTGAATGATGCTCAATGCATTAAATAGCAACACGATTCCTTGCACCTTTAAAACCGATTCCAATAAGGGAATGTCATAGAATCTCGCAACTAAAGGTGAAAAAACGAACAATATGCCATATAAGACGATTGACAAAAATATATTCCAAAAGAATATAGTGGAATAATCGTGCTGGGTTGGTTCTTTCTTTTGTATAAGTGCCGAACCAAAACCTCCATCAATAAAAGTATTCGACAAAGAGATGAAAATCATTAGCATCCCTATACACCCAAAATCGGATGGCGACAGCAAACGCGCCAAAACGATATTGGAAACAAAGGTGATTGCCATTGACCCAAAACGTTGCACAGAGCTCCATACAACGCCCTTCATGGTTTTTTGCTTTAATGAATCCATTCTCAAGTTTTATTTTGTGTATTCCTGTACTTTCCATGTAGCACAGAAATATATTTTTGAACGAACATGTTAATAGGCACAAAAAGTAATAGTATCAAAAATGCCTCTATATACTTAGCAAATACTTGAAAAATAACAATTTGATTTAGGATGGATATTATTGTAAAATGAAATCCTAAAATCACCATCGTACCCCCCTAGAATATAGATATTCAATATATCAAATAGTTTTGAACAAAACACTGATATCACATACACCAAAAATGTTCCAGCAACACCACCTAATATGCACAATAATACACTTGTACTATATTGACAACGATACAAATAGATCAATCCATTATACTTACCACATAACCCCACTACTACAAAACACAACAAAAACAATAGAAGCAACACCATTGGCTTCGGACTATTGATACTATCCTTAAATCTTCTCAATAGAAAACCAATATAGAAGAAAGGAAATGCCAACAATACGTCAATAATAGCATTCATTATCGAAATGTCTTTTCTATCAAGCACTACAGTCAAAACCAAGAACACTATACTAAGAGATGGTAGTACAATACTTCGTTTAGAAGTACTCAAATATTGCAATATAACCTTGCAGACACAAAGTGTATAAACAAACCATAATGCCTTTAATCCTCCAGCAGCGTAGTTTTGACCTTGCATACCGACTAACGAAAGTAATGGTTCTTGCCACAAATACTTCATCTTAAAATTATTGTCTAAAACAAACGAGAACCAATAAAAAGCCAAATTAGCAGCAAGCATCAATAGCATAGGTACTATCATATTCCACCACAACTTATTCCAAAGCAAGTTGCTTGTAGACTCTTTATGCGACAAATAACCAGAAATGATGAAAAAGCATGGAATGCTGAACACATTTATGTATTGTCATCGATATAAAGCATCTCAAGCTCTACAGAAGGATCGTTGATAGTAATCGGCAAATCATTGACAATGTTGTAACAAAAGGTGGCCGTTACGCTGTTATAATTGGGCCGACACCACTTGCCATACAGATTTGGAAATAGATAAATAAATACCTTCGTACCAATTTCCTTTTCATATTGTAGGAATAAATCCTCACCTGCCCGCTTGCTATGGCTGTACTCGCTGTTGCCAAGGCGGCTACTGTACGAGGCATGTGCCGATGAACTGAGCATTACGGGGCTTTGTTACCGTGTTTTTTTAGGGTCTCAAGCAGGGTACTGGCAAACCCGAAGTTCCTTGCATAAAATCCTCTGTGTTCTCTGGGCGGTTGACTCCAGCCAGGTTGAAGACAAAATCGATTTCACGACAATATTGATCCAACTCTTCCGCAGTGGAATCTATGTCACATTCGAACACGGCACCAATGGTGAGATTGCCATACCAACGGGCTTTCCCTTCTTTTATGTTGTTGAGTTGTACACATAGGTTTTTGCCTACAAAACCCTTGGCACTGGTAACTAAAATTTTCATAAATCGTTTAGGATTTTCGCCAGACCATTTTGTTGACAATGCCCACATAGCTTTGGATGATGGTGACTACCTTGGTGGATACATTTTCGTCCATATAATCAGGTACAGGAATGCCGTGGTGGCCGTTGGCGTTCATTTGTATGGCGGTATCCACCGCTTGCAGCAGGGAACGCTCGCTAATGCCTGCCAGGGTGAAAATACCTTTATCCAACGCTTCGGGGCGTTCGGTACTGGTACGTATGCAAACGGCAGGGAAGGGGTGACCAATTGAAATAAAGAAAGAACTTTCTTCGGGCAGTGTGCCACTGTCGGAAACTACCGTGTAAGCATTCATTTGCAAACAGTTGTAATCGTGGAACCCAAGGGGTTCATGCTGAATCACACGCTGGTCTAATTTGAAACCGCTACTTTCTAGTCGTTTCTTCGAGCGGGGATGGCAGGAGTAGAGAATGGGCATATCATATTTTTCTGACATGGCGTTGATGGCGCTAAACAATGAAAGAAAGTTTTTTTCGGTATCGATATTCTCTTCGCGATGAGCTGAGAGCAGGATATATTTACCCTTTTCAAGGCCAAGACGCTGATGGATATCAGATGCTTCTATCTCAGACAGATTTGCACGAAGTACTTCTGCCATGGGTGAACCGGTGACATAAATGCGTTCTTTCGGCAAACCGTTTTCTATCAGGTAACGGCGTGCGTGTTCGCTGTAGCAGAGATTTACATCGGAAATAATATCCACAATACGGCGGTTGGTTTCTTCGGGCAGGCATTCGTCTTTGGATCGGTTCCCAGCTTCCATGTGGAAAATGGGGATATGTAACCGTTTGGCTGATATGGCCGAGAGGCAGCTATTGGTGTCGCCCAGGATTAATAAAGCATCGGGGTTTATAGCTGTCATTAATTTGTAACTGCAATTGATAATGTTCCCAATGGTAGCGCCAAGATCGTCGCCGACAGCCTCCATATACACTTCTGGTGCATCTAACTTTAAATCCTTGAAGAATATGCCATTTAGGTTATAATCGTAGTTTTGACCGGTGTGCGCTAAAATCGTGTCAAAATATTTGCGGCATTTGGTAATTACTGCCGAGAGCCGTATGATCTCCGGGCGCGTTCCTACAAGAATCAGGAGCTTGAGTCGCCCGTTATTTTTGAAGTGAATATCTGAATAATCGAGTTTTATGGACATGGTTTTAAAATTTTAGAACACGGATGAGACGGGTTTTTACGGATTTAGACGGATAAGATAAAAATTTAAAAAATCTTTGACCATCCGTTCGATCTGTGTCATCTGTGTTCTTATATTGTTCTGTTATTTTTTTTGCGATCGTTAGTAAAGTATTTTCTTTTAAATGAGGGTGTTTTGCCAAAGTTGAATAGTAAACCAACTTCTATTTCTGTTGCTTTTAAATAGTTTATCAATTGAAATTCATGTTCTTCCCTTAATGCTTCAATCGCTTTGTTTTCAATGATAATACAGTCATCAACTACGATGTCTGCATAGTAGTCACCGACCTGGAATCCTTCATAATATACGTTGATGGGATATTGACTTTTTACATCGAAGCCTAATTTTTTAAGTTCGATCTGGAATGCGTTATGATATACTTTTTCGAGAAAACCATATCCTAATTGATTATAGACTTTAAAGAAAGCTTTAATAATCAGATCAGTTTTTTCTTCGTATTGCATGGTGATTATTTTTTAGAACGCGGATGATGTTTCTTTTTAGAACACGGATAAAGCGGATTTTACGGATTTACACGGAAAAGATAAAAATCAAAAATCTGTGACCATCCGTTCTATCTGTGTCATCTGTGTTCTTAGTTTTTTTACACCGGTTCAAAAAACGTATCCGGCTTCAAGGGATTGAACTGTTCATTTGCCCACATGAGGGTAATCAAGTCTTCAGTTTTAGATAGATTAATGATGTTATGGGTGTATCCTGGAAGCATGTGTACGGCTTCTATCTTTTCACCGCTCACTTCGAAGTTCAGGACTTCTTCCGTACCTATCTTCCTTTCCTGAATGAGTGCTTTACCTGACACCACGATGAAGAACTCCCACTTGCTGTTATGCCAATGTTGTCCTTTGGTGATGCCTGGTTTTGAAATGTTCACGCTGAACTGGCCGCAGTTGTCGGTTTTTAGCAGCTCTGTAAAACTGCCTCTAGCATCGATATTCATCTTCAGAGGAAAAGATGCCTTCTCTTTCGGAAGATACGACAAGTATGTGGAATACAACTTTTTTTCAAATGAATCAGCAGGGATCTCCGGAATAATTAGTGATTGTGGCTGGGAGTTAAACTGGTTCAACAAGTCGATAATTTGTCCGAGGGTAGCAGTGTGCGTGGTGGGCACAAAGCAATAGTTTGCTTCGGAATGTTCTTCGCCCTTGAGGGCCGCAATCATTTCAGCTACAAGATCGTCAATATATACAAGATTCAAAATATTTTCTCTTTTGCTGATGGTGATGGGCAATCCACGAGATATGTTGTGACAAAAAGTGGCTATAGCGCTGTTGTAATTGGGGCGGCACCATTTGCCAAAGAGATTTGGAAAGCGATAGACAAGAACTTTTGCTCCTGTCTCCTTCGAATAGTTAAATATGAGTTCTTCTCCGGCTTTTTTAGACTGGCCATAAGGATTATCGAGCGCAGCCTGGGTTGAAGAGCTGATCATTACCGGGCAAGCGTTTTTGTATTTTTTCAACGTGTCAAGTAAAGTACTTGCAAAACCGAAATTACCCGTCATGAACTCACTTTGCTCAGTTGGCCGATTGACCCCGGCCAAATTAAAGACAAAATCAGCTTTTGAGCAATAATCCTCCAATAATTCTGGATCCGAATCGATATCGTATTCAAAAATGTTGCCGATGCCAATTTCTCCAAACGATTGGTCTTTACCGTCCCTTATATTTTTGAGTTCGGCACAAAGGTTTTTTCCTACAAAACCATTGGCGCCTGTAACAAGTATATCCATCTGTTAATAGTTTGATTTTTAAAGGTCAGATAGAATAGCCATGAGGGGATATGCTCTTTTCGTTTGGTGATTAAAAAAACATGGCTATTCCATGGTTTTATTCGCTTCTGATTTCCTTTACTTCTGATTTCTTCTGCAACCCCAGGTCTTCCCTTACAAATCGGAGTTTGAGAAGCAGTTCTTTCATCCCATTGATGTCCAGGCGGGATGTGTTGTGCGAATGATAATCTTCAATTTTGGAAACCTCTTCATCGCCCTCACTAAAAAACTTGTCGTAATTCAGGTCGCGGGAGTCGCAGGGAATACGGTAATAGTTTCCCATGTCCATTGCTTTAGCCATTTCCTCACGGGTAACTAAGGTTTCGTATAGCTTTTCGCCATGCCGTGTACCAATCACTTTTATTTCGGTTTCGGAGTGATAAAGTTCTTTGATAGCGTTTGCCAGCGTATCGAGCGTTGCAGCGGGGGCTTTTTGAACGAAGAGATCACCATTTTCTCCATGTTCAAAAGCATAGAGAACGAGGTCAACGGCATCATCGAGTGTCATCATAAAACGGGTCATATTCGGATCGGTGATGGTAATAGGTTTATCGTTTCTGATCTGATCAACCCAGAGTGGAATAACAGAACCACGACTTGCCATTACATTACCGTAACGGGTACAGCTTATGGTTGTTTTAGCGCCTTTTCCCAATTGACGGCCTTTGGCGATGGCCACCTTTTCCATCATCGCCTTGCTGATACCCATGGCATTAATGGGATAGGCTGCCTTGTCGGTAGATAGAACAACGACATTTTTCACATCGTGTTCAATGGCAGATTCCAGCACATTGTTTGTACCCTCCACATTGGTATGCACAGCTTCCATGGGGAAGAACTCACAGCTGGGAACTTGCTTGAGCGCTGCTGCCGAGAAGATATAATCAACACCGTGCATGGCATTGTCAACGGATTGGCGATTGCGTACATCACCAATGTAGAACTTAACTTTGGGATTCTGCAAACGGTGCCGCATATCATCCTGTTTTTTTTCGTCACGGCTGAAAATACGGATTTCTTTAATATTTGTGTCGAGGAAACGACGCAATACCGCATTTCCAAAAGAACCGGTTCCACCGGTGATTAAAAGTACTTTATCTTGAAACATTAAGCTGAATTTTTATGTCTTGGATTTGAATATATAGTTTGAAAATGAACCTAAAGTTTGAAGTGGACGAAACTGTTTTGGGCTGCGAGATAAAGGTTTCACCACTGGGAACACAAATTGGCACTGTTTTATAATCGTAAATCGTCAATAGCTAAATGGTCAATGGTTTAATGGTTGATTTGTTGGTTTACTGGCTATTGGCCACTGGCTACATGCTACTGAGACTGAATACTGCGACTTTTTATATGGTTGTCTTCGTTGTAGTTGTTATTGTTGTTGAAAGAGCTGCAAACTATTGGTTTCAGAGCATTGTATTTTCAAATCCCCAAATTCCCAAATTTTCAAATCTTCCAATCTTTAAAGTTTCACCATAGATTACACAGATTGGCACTGTTTTATAATTATAAATCGTCAATAGCTAAATGGTCAATGGTTTATGGTTGAATTGTTGGTTTACCGGTTACTGCGACTGCCAATTGTAACTCTTTTTCGTGTTTTGTAGCCTTGGAGGCAAGAAATTTTACCGCAGGCGACACCGAATAATATGTTTTTCAGCATGAAAGCGAAATTAATGGAGAACAAGTATTACTCAATTGATAAATATAATGTAACTTACTTGCGATATTATTTATTTTCAACCCCTTAAATTTGATTTATGTCAATTTTAATTAAAGCGGTGGAGCGGGCAAATCCGCAAAACCGGAATGAGAAGAAGTATTATGCTACAGTTGCCACTCGTGGCACAACCGACCTGGATGGCCTGGCCGATTTAGTTTCCAAGTTTTCGTCGTTGAGTAAAGGCGATGTACATTCGGTTTTACTCAACCTGCTCGATGCTATTCCCAATGAATTGCTTGATGGGAAGGTGGTCAAGCTCGGGAAACTGGGCAGCCTTTCGTTAAATGTCGATAGCGAAGGTGTTGCCACTGCTGAAGAAGTTACCGGCGACCGGGTTAAATCGGTTCATGTTGTTTTTCGCCCCGGCCTGGAGTTTAAAAGCGATCTGGACAGATTTACCATTCGTACTTCGTAGTTCTTTCGCGGTTTTTAATTCCGCCCTGGATCGGCCCTGCTGATCTTTTTTAACACTGCTCCTGCTTGATTAAGCATTCTCTAAAAAGTTATACGTATATCTTGTTTGTGTTTTGCGTATATCTCGTTTGAGTTATACGTGAATCTCAAATGAGATATGCGTATATCTTTTTCAGAACTTCCGCATAAGTTGTTTGATTGTTACGGGTGGCAGGTTACTGGCTACATGCTACTGAGACTGAACACTGCGACTTTTTATATGGTTGTCTTCGTTGTAATTGTTATTGTTGTTGAAAGAGCTGCAAACTATTGGTTTCAGAGCATTGTATTTTCAAATCCCCAAATCCCCAAATTTTCAAATTTTCAAATCCCCAAATTTTCCAATTTTTAAAGTTTCACCACCGAGAGCCCAGAATAAAATTGTAAATCGTCAATAGCTAAATGGTCAATGATTAAAATGCTGTTTTACTGTCTATTGGCAATTGGTTACATGCTACTGCGACTGAACACTGCGACTTTTTTTTATATGGTTGTCTTCGTTGTAATTGTTATTGTTGTTGAAAGAGCTGCAAACTATTGGTTTCAAAGCGTTGTATTTTCAAATCCCCAAATCGTCCAATCTTCCAATCTTCCAATCTTTAAAGTTTCACCATAGATTATACAAATTGACACTGTTTTATAATAGTAAATCGTCAATAGCTAAATGGTCAATGATTAAAATGCTGTTTTACTGGCTATTGGCAATTGGTTACATGCTACTGAGACTGAACACTGCGACTTTTTATATGGTTGTCTTCGTTGTAATTGTTGTTGAAAGAGCTGCAAACTATTGGTTTCAAAGCGTTGTATTTTCAAATCCCCAAATCCCCAAATTTTCAAATTTTCAAATCCCCAAATCTTCCAATCTTCCAATCTTTAAAGTTTCACCACAGAGAGCCCAGAATAAAATTGTAAATCGTCAATAGCTAAATCGTCAATTGATTAATTGGTTTGCTGGCTGTTGGCGAATGGCTACATGCTACTGAGACTGAACACTGCGACTTTTATGTTCGGAGTGGGGAAGGAGTTCCAGATTTTTCCATCACAGATTAACACATAGCTATGACTAAACTATCGTTTTTTGCTGTTTTACAAATCCAAAGACTCCGATGGTACTTTCCTCAATTCTAAAAACAACCGTATAAACTTTAAATATTAAGTCGCGAATGCTTTGGTCATCGAACCATACTGATTTGCGATACTTGTATGGATTCGATGGTATTGATTTGATTTGTTGGAACAGATCGTTTTTAAATTTACGGGCATTCGCCGGATTACTTTGGGCAATATATTCGAGTTGATTACCAAGTCGATTCACAAAAGTATCTTTAAGAACGATTTTCATGTTTTTTTATCAAGCGTTCTAATTGTTGTTCGGCATCGTTTACCGAAAGAAACCTTGCATCTCCATTCTTTATTTCATCCAATTCAGTTTGCAGATATTTTTTTGTTTCGTACCCGGCGATAGTCTCCGGTAAAACTTGTGATAATGCAGGGTTACTTAAATATTCCGTTTCATTGGCTGGTTGAATGGTTATTTCTACCAGTTTATGGGGGAATAGTTTTTTTATACCTTCTATAATCTCGGGGGTTAACGCATCGGTATTTATTTTAATTGTTGTTTCCATCGTTTTTATTTTCTACCGAAGTTACAAAATATTCGTAAACAGGCATTGTTCCGGTTCGGAGTAGAGGAAGCTGTTGCGGGTTACAAGTTAGCGGTTACTGGCTATTGGCCACTGGCTACATGCTACTGAGACTGAATACTGCGACTTTTTATATGGTTGTCTTCGTTGTAATCGTTATTGTTGTTAAAAGAGCTGCAAACTATTGGTTTCAGAGCATTGCATTTTCAAATCCCCAAATCCCCAAATCCCCGAATTTTCCAATCTTCCAATCTCCAATCTTTAAAGTTTCACCGCAGAACCCAGATTTACACTGTTTTATAATCGTAAATGGTCAATAGCTAAATCTTCAATTGTTTAATGGTTGAATTGCTGTTTTACTGGCTATTGGCAACTGGGTACATGCTACTGAGACTGAACACTGCGACTTTTTATATGGTTGTCTTCGTTGTAATTGTTATTGTTGTTGAAAGAGCTGCAAACTATTGGTTTCAAAGCATTGTATTTTCAAATCCCCAAATCCCCGAATTTTCAAATCTTCCAATCTCCAATCTTTAAAGTTTCACCACAGAACCCAGATTTACACTGTTTTATAATCGTAAATCGTCAATAGCTAAATCGTCAATTGTTTAATGGTTAAATTGTTGGTTGCTGTAACGTTTTAGCAACGCATAAAACAGATTTATAACTTATAAATGTGGTTGTCTGCATCTTTCACCATATTCCGCATATCCACGATCAGCTTGGCATGTTGCTGAATAAACTCAACATCGAATACAGCGTGGTTGGTGGTTAAAACCACCACGTCCGAATTGCCGAGGATATCTGGTGTCAACTGAACCGACTCCAGTTGCAGGTTACTGGTGTGAACGACCGGGATGTAAGGATCGTGATAGGAAACCACTCCTCCTTTTTTAGCAACGATACCCATGATTTCCAATGCCGGAGATTCCCGTTCGTCATCGATATTGGGTTTATATGCTACTCCCAGGAATAGAATCCGGCTACCCTTAATGGATTTTTCCTGTTGGTTGAGGGCCGAAGAAATTTTAACGGCCATATAATGCGGCATTCGCATGTTGATGTGCCCTGCTGCATGGATCATGCTCAATTCGAAATCGTATTTCTTGGCGATGTGCTCCAGGTAGAAAGGATCAAGCGGAATGCAATGTCCTCCAATACCAGGTCCCGGGTAAAATGCCTGGAAACCGAATGGTTTAGTCTTGGCGGCTTCAATCACCTCCCAAATGTTGATTCCCATTTTTCCGGCCAAAAGAGCCATCTCGTTGATCAAACTGATATTCACCAAACGATAGGTGTTCTCCAGGATTTTGACCATTTCAGCTACTTTGGGCGAACTTACCAGGTGAAGATGATCAATGGCTTTGGAGTATATTTTCTCGCCAATTAGAAGCCCTTCCGAAGTCATTGCCCCTATTATTTTGGGTGTATTTTTGGTATGAAATGTTTCATTGCCCGGATCAACCCGCTCGGGCGAGTATGCCAGCCAGAAAGCCCCCCTCGGTCCCCCCGTGGGGGGGAGGTTCGAAGCGCTTTGTTCAGTTTGCAGATCTTTGAAAAGAGGATTGCTTTTTAATTCTTCTTCAATGATTGGCAACATAAAATCTTCGGTAGTGGTGGGATAGGTCGTACTTTCGAGGCTGATAAAGGTGCCTGGTTTCATATAACGGCCAATATCGGTACATGCGGCCTCGATGTAACTCATATCGGGCTTACGGAATTTGTCCAACGGCGTAGGTACGCAGATTAACAGTGCGTCGCACTCTTTAATCCGGGTAAAATCGGTTGTGGCAGTAAGTTTGATCTGATTAACAACCTCACGTAAGGCCGCATCCCGAATATCTTTGATGTAATTTTCACCTGAATTGATTTTATTAACCTTGCCCGTAGATTTGTCAAAACCAATGACCCGAACCCCTGCTTCGGCAAAATTTACAGCCAGTGGAAGACCTACATAACCCAGACCGATAACACCGATAACTTCGGAGTTGGTTGAAATTTTTTCAAGTAAAACTTTTGCTGGAGTCATTGTTTGTTTGGATTTAAGCAATAAGAACTTGAGTCGGACATTATTTTATCTTTATTACTTGTAGTGATTATCGTTGTTGAAAAAAGCTGCCGGCTATTGGCTTCTGGCAACCTTTCAGCGCCGCCAGACCTGAAAGCGTTAAAATCGTAGTGGTTAAATTGTTGTTAACGGAATTCCTGCGACTGGAAACTATTTTTTCCACCAGCTTTTTTTTGTTTTGTCCGGAGCTAAGTCTTCTTCAGGACAAATCATCTGGTAAATTTCTCCCCAGGAAGGCAAGCCTCCCAGGTTGCGGTCGTCGATGTAGATGTCGGCCAGTATTTTCCGGCTGTCGTTGGCATTCCATTTTTCTTCCGGATAGTTTTTATTGACCGCATAAAATTCGACACCATTCTGACGGCAGAACTCAACAGCTTCGTCGAGCAGTCGTCCGGCTCGGTGACTCCATAAAATCACCTGGTGTTTTTTAGATTGCAAGGCTTTGATCGTTTCAAAAGCAAAAGGCCGGATCCGTCCGATTTCAGGGTATCGATGCTCAACAATGGTTCCGTCGAAGTCAATGGCGATAATCATGTTTTGAACTGAGATTTGTTTTAGTGATTCAGAATGATAATACCGAAAAAGCGTGCACTTGAAATTTGAGTTAATTCGAAAAATTTCCTGAAGGGAATAAAATGTTTATAGAAACAGACGCTGCGAGTTGATATTCAGCTCCAGACCGGCTTGAACAACTCTATAATCATCATTTTCTATAAATAGATGATTTTTCTGAGATCCGTGTTGATCTTCCCGGCAGAACCTATATTAAAATACGACCCTAAATGATTCCTTGATTATTTAACAGACCGTATGATGTTTTGTGTGTTTTTTGTTTAATGAATATCCCATAAAATGCCTAACCGATTTAGCGTTGGGGCTTTGCCCTAAAACCCCAATTACTTTTTTGTCTTGACTGGTTCGACCAACTCCCCAGCCAACAAAAAAGTAATCAAAAAAGGTCAGGGCTTAGCCCGCTTCGCACGAAAATCCAGCGTTCGACGGCTAAAATCTTTTAAACTCGCCTTTGGCTCAAACAGAAAAGATTTTTAACGCCGTTGTCACTTGTTTTTCGGCTCTCCGGCCCAGGCCGACTGTGCTTCATTCATCATTAGGCACTGAAACGGATTCATATTTTGTTTTAATTCTACTTTAACACATTCGAAAAATCCGTCTGTTTTTACCCGAAGCCTAAAGGGAACAGTCCGGTTTTTCTCCTTTCTCACTTTAGGGCAGGGGTAAAACAGGAGAAAAATCGAGGTTCATTTTAAATCTGTCAAAGTAGAATTAAGTAATCGGAAAAATTTATTGTCGTATTTTAAATGGACTCACCCCGACGTCCGTCAGGTGCAGGGGGTGAGTCTGTATAAAATACAAACATAAGTACGACATTATTTCATTCTCATTACTTAAGTTGAAGACTCCAATAGGTGTAGGGTCAAACCTTATTTTATTTAGGGCAACCTTCGCAGGATACGTGCCCCAAAAATTTAACCTTATTGATCTGCCTGATAAACAATGAGGTAATAAGGTTGAAATCAACTATAACATCCTATTCTACTACGGTTACTTTTAAAAGATAAGGTTTAAAGAACTTCCTTTTTTAAGGAGTATCTATCTATTGCACATTGGTTACCCGCAGTATCCTGTCAATAGAACCATTTAACAAAGCACCTTTTTTGAACTTACGTTAAATGATTAAATTTAAACCGTAACCAACGAAGGCTTTAGCGTTTGCTACTGTTGTTGCCTGTTATTGGTTATGCCTTTTCTGATTTTTTATGTTTACGGCGTTTTTTTGTGCCTTCGTCTTCCGAGTACGAATAATACGTATTTTGATAGTATTCGTAATGGTAGTATTTATAATAGGTATAACCAAAGGATTTGGTGCTGATGTCGTTAACTACAATGGCGCAATGATTGATTTGTTGTTTTGCAGCTATTTCGTTGATTAGTTTGATCTGACTTTTGTGTGAAACTCCATAGCGTAGCAGGAAGACATTTAAATCAGCTGATTTCCCTAGTATCAATCCGTCGGTAACCAGTCCGATTGGGGCATTATCAATTACAATATAATCGAATCGTTGACGAAGTTCGTCAAGCAAAACCTTCATTTGTGGATGTCCCAGCAATTCGGCAGGATTGGGGGGAATAGGTCCCGAGTTTATTACCCAAAGGTTGTCAACCTGAGTGGGTCTTAATACCTGATCCAACGAGTCGTAGCCAATCGGGTAAGTACACAGCCCCTTGTCGTTTTCGAGGTTAAATATTTTATGGAGCCGGGGCTTCCGTAAATCCGCACCAATAAGGACAACTTTTTTATCGTTCATTGCGAGGATAGAAGCCAGGTTGGTTGAGATGAATGATTTTCCTTCGCCGGGAGTCGTGGAGTGTACCGAAATCACATTGCCGGTTTCCCGGGTCAGCATGAACTGAAGATTTGTTCGGAACCCCCGGAATGATTCAGCGGTGTTCGATTTGGGCGACTCATAAACGGCAATGTCTGTTTTGGCTGTACTATGAATGATATTGCCCAGGATAGGTAGCTGTGTGTTCTTTTCAACATCATCCTGAGAATGTATGCGGTCGTCGAAAAAGTTTTTGATAAAGATTAACCCCAAAGGAAGCAGGAGCCCAATAAAAAAGCCAATCAGTAATTTCATCCTGGGTGCTAAACCAATAGGCTGAGCAGTTTCAGGTCTTGCAATGTCAATGACCTGTACATCAGATGTGCTGGAGGCTAAAGCTATATTAGTTTCTGCGCGTTTCTGTAAAAGGAACGTATAGATTTCGTTGGTTAAGTCGTATTGCCTTTGAATGGTAATCATTTTTTGTTCCTTTTCAGGCAATTTATTCAACTGGTAGCTTATTTTATTGTGCCTTTCTTTAATTAAATTGATGTTCATTGAGGCATTGTCAATCAGGTTTTGAAGGTTTTCCATTAAACTGCTTCGTATCTGCGACACTTGTTTGTCGAGGAGAATTAAGGTAGGGTTATTTTCCTTGGCGCTGTAGGCCAACACCTGGCGTTGGTTGTACAATTCAGCAAGCTTTAGTACCAGAGAGTTCAACGAAGCATCCTGAATCCCAACAACCGAGGGCGAAACCAGTTTTTTGTAATCACTTGCGTTTTTCAGGTAATCGTACAGGCTTTTGAAATAATCGAGCTGCATTTTGCTTTGGGCCTGTTCTCCTTCAATTTCCTTCAGGTTATCCATCACCAGTTTACCTTCTTCCCCTAAATTAATGACTTTGTTCGTTGATCTGAAATCGGTAAACTTGGTGCTGGCTGTATTTAAGGAATCGGAAATCCCGCTTAACTGGGTATTGATGAATTCGAGCGACCGGCGTTGTGATTCGTTTTGAAGGTTCATTTTATTGGTGCTGTACTCCTGGATCAGTTGATTCAGGAATTCAGCTTCCTTGACCGGATCCTCACCTTTGATTGAACACAGGATAATATCACTGTTTTTGTCTTTTAAAGACGCATTTAAGCGGAGTTGATACGATTGTGTTGCCGTGTTTAAATTATTGAATGTAAAATAGTAAGACCCGTCAGTTGATTCAATGTCATTTATTTTTTTGAGTAATGTGAAATTGAAATATGAGTTGATAAAGGGTTGTCCGAAGGTGCCGTGCCCTTCAAAAGAAATTGACTTGGTAACATTTCCAATTTTACTTTGCCCGTCAACCTTAATGGAATAGGTATTTTCTGAGTTTGGTGTGATATATATATTTACTCCTTCAGCATTTATGAATGCCGTTCCTTCCTGTATATCGTAGGGTTCGTTTCGGTAGATTTCGCGCCATATCCAGAAGTCTTTTTTATACCACGAAGTTCTCCATTTCAGGTTTTGAAGGGTTTGGTTGACCAGGTAATACGATTTTAAAATTTCAATCTGGTTGTAGATGTTATTTTTGTTTTGATCCAATGAACCACTAAATAAATCTTTCATATCTAGTCCAACCGTCTTTTCAGGAACCAGTAAGGAGGCATTTACCGAATATTCAGGTTTGCTGACTTTGTTGAGTAAAAAGGCGCCACTCAACCCTATAATTCCGCAAAGCAGAAACCAATACCATTGTTTTACAATGATGTATATGATTTTTTTAATGTCGATTTCTTCTTCCTGAACTGTTGGTTGCAGGTTATCATTGGTGTAGTTGATCTTTTCTGTACTCATATTTCTTGGAGTGAATTTTTACTTTGTTTTAAGTGAAACACATTTTCTGTTGTTGCTGATCAACATCCTATTATTTTAGGACAAACCCTAACACGGCCAAAAGTACGGATAAGGATGAAAAGAACAGCGAATAAGCCTGGCTGTTCAACTGGAAGTTTTTGTAGCGGTCGGGGCGCACCACCACGTAATCGTTTGGCTGTAGATAGAATGCTTCTGATTTGTAAATGTCTTTCGACGACATATCCAACAGGAAGGTCTTATTGCCATCGGGATAAGGCCGGATGACCATTACGTTTTTAATGCTGGCATAATCGGTGTTCCCGTTAGCCATTGCCAGGGCTTCCAAAACGGTAATGTTGTTGTTGTAATTGTAATAAATTCCCGGAACTCTGACTTCTCCCATTACAGTTATTTTATAGTTCAGCAGTTTGACCTTGACAATAGCATCGTTTAGGTATTCATCGGCTTTTTTCTGAACAACTCCACTTAACTGAGACTGAGGTATTCCGCCCACTTTAATTTTCCCCAGGTTGGGCAACTTGATGAATCCATCGGCATCAACTTCGTAACCATACAAATAGGCGCCGCCTGGAGTTGTATATTTTTGGAATCCTGTTCCTGTGCTAGTTTCCATGTTGGATTCTGGATTAAAAATCTGGTTGACATCGGGGTTAATGGATTTGATGCTTACATACAGAATATCGCCTGTTTTAACGATGTGTTCGGTTTCGTGAACAGGCAAGCGACTGATCGTTTCGTTGTCGGTCACATCAGTCATGTAAATGAGTTCCTTGCTGCTCCGGCAGGAAAACAAGAGCACGGATAATGCAATGATCAGTAAATTAATGAATTTATTCATGTTATAGTATGTATTTGTTTGTAACTAAAAATTTACGCCCCGGCTTCCCAAATGAGTAAAATGTCTTTGTTGTTGTGAATCTTACTTCCCTCTTCTTCGTTCAGGATAACAAAGATAATCTTTCTGTGAATGTAATTTTCAGCTTTTTGTATAAGATTCTGAATGTAACCTGAATCAAGCTTATTTCCCACAAGGGCCAGCTCGATGGTTTGCGAATCTTTTCCAAGGGCAAAGGCGCCGGTAAGGTAAGCTGCTTTTAAATCGCCGGTTTGTTTGATGACATGTTCAATGACTTGGTCAATGCCGACAAACTTTCGCAGAATATTGTGAATATCGCTAAACAGCGGATGTTCGGTATTTGCAAAGAATATTTTTTTATTTCGCTCGAAGGCCGATTGAAGTAAGCCCGCTTTTTCGAGTTTATTCAATTCAATGCGTATTGAATTGGATGATTCGTCAAATTCAGACTCGAGATTTCTCAGATAGCCTTTATTTCGACTATTTAAGAAAAACTTAAGCAAGATTTTAATTCTTGTTTTTGATGTGATCAGACTGTCGAGCATGTTCTTTTGTGTGATCTCACAGCTTCGCCTCCTTAGTCACAATAAGCCGGGGAAAAGCAGCGTCCTAAGTTTTATTGAGGCGGAAAAATATGAGATGTTTTTCAATTCAGCGTTGACAAATTTGAAATCTCAGGCTTTTTTTTGAAAGTGCCTTTGATGAAGTGCCCTTGTTTTTCCAAAGCTTCCTTTATTTGGGTGAAGTCCCCGGAAAATTTATGGGCCAGTTTCAATATGCCGAAGAAGAACTTAAAATGTTTGAGTACAAAAATAACTCAATTGATTCAAATAATCTTTGTATTTATCCAAAAAAATATACGAATTCTTGCGAATAAACTGTTTTTCCGCATGAAATGTTTAGAATTCGAAACGAAAGGCGCTAAAAAAAATCAATGTACATTTGGCTCATTCGTTGATCGATTGTTTAAGTTTCTGGTTTTGAACACACTTTGTATTTGGACTACTGGTACGCATTTTTGGTATATTTTTTTATCAGTCATGAAATTCTTCGGTATAACCGATGATTTGTGGTCTCGTTACATCTGGCTTAGTTCTACCGTTTGTCGCCGGAGCTTATTCAAGTTTAAGTTTTTCAGGTTTTGGCCTGAAATTGATCAGATATTAATCAAAAAAACGATAAATCCGAAATTATAAAGTGAGGCCATCCTTTTTGGGGATAGCCTCTTCATGAAAAAAGAAAATCGCGGGAATTTTGCTGTTTAAGCTGTTTATGGTCTTTCCGTTTAGGGTACGCCCTGATGTATTTGTAAACCTCTGTTCATGCTTTGAAAAGGAGAAGAACGCATCGCAGACCTTGGTGTAAGCCCGGTCGAACGATGCGTGGGAAAAGTCAGTATAAAAGGATATTTGATGCTATTTAATAATCCACATGTCAGCGTTGATGTCGTCGGTTGTTGAACCAAACTGGCTGGTTAATGCGGCGTTGTAGTTTGTTGCGTTGGTTGTTCGTTCCTCACTTGGATACTGCCAGCGTTTGGCGATACGACCGCTGTTTGCGGTTCCAGGGCCGGTAAGGAATGCAGGCACCCCGGTTCGGCGATAGTTGTTATAGGCTTCCCATCCTGAATTCTGGAAGAATGCCAGGTATTTCTGGGTCAGAATCTGGGTGAGGGCCGTGGCTGCCGTATTGCTTAGTTTTACTGAAGTCTGCGCATAATAAGTTGTCCATTTGCTTTCAACATCGCTTACCCCGTGGAACGACCAGGAAGCCTTAATCCCTTTCACGTAGTAGTCTTCGGCATTCCCGGTAATCCAGCCCCGGTTAATGGCTTCGGCAATGTTGAAACATACTTCGGAATAGCCGATCTGTATGCAAGGTTCACCGGTGTACGAGCTGTAATATTTGTTTTTGCTGATGGGCGAATACTCGCCTTTCAACATTTTGGTTGACATATCGTCCAAACTTTCGCCTGAACTTGCGCCCACATAAGCATCGTAATCGGCGGCTGTTAAACCGGCTTTCAGTTTAGCAGGTGCAGGGTCGGCAACGATGAACGTGCGCGGGTCTTTCAGCGAAACCAGCGTGTTGAGGTAAGTAGCCGACATGTTGTTGCGGGTAGCTGTTTGCCCATAGTTGTCCTGATTGAGCGGGTATTTATCGGTTGAAGCATTAAAGGTGAATTTCAGGTTGTCGTCGAGCGAGCTGATTAATGGGTACTTGGCTGGATTTCCAATAATGGCTGCAAACTGGCTCCTGATGTTCAAATCGGCATCGCTTTCCTTTTTGCTCAGCGAAATCAATACGCGAAGTTTATAGCTGTTCACCACTTTTTGCCACGATTTCAGGTTGTTGTTGAGCATGAAATCGCCGGTTAACGATTGGTCGTTTTTGTCGATCAATGCCTGCAAATCGGTGTTGGCTTCGTCGAGCCAGGTAAGCGCCTGCTTGAAAACTGTTTTTTGCGAATCGTATTTTGGCGTTGTATTATCGAGCTTCTTTAATGCTTCGGTCATGGGTACATCGCCCAATTTCATACTCATATCAACAAAAAAATAAGCTTTGAAGAACTTGCCAATGGCTGAGTACGGGTTGTTTGTTGCCAAACCTACACGGGCGGCTTCAGAAACCATTTGTTCCACATTCTTCAGCTTCGAGAAATTGAACGAGGTTGTCGTCCAGTCGTATTCCTGATCGTCGTAATAGGCGTAGTTGCTGCACCAGTACTGGTTCCAGCGTTGAACATCGTCCCAGGGCGAATAGTACATGCTGTAAAGTACATTGGTGAAAACAAGCGAAGGAGGTACTTGTCCCGGGTTATTGGGGTCTTTCTCCAAATCTTCGAATTTTTGGCATGATGATAGGGCAATGGCGAACATCATCACTAGTATTGTAATCTTTCTCATGATATTTCGGTTGTAATTTTTTTATTCATTAGAAACTAAAGCTCAGGTTAAACCCGTATCGGCGTGTCGTAGGGGTTTGCAATCCCGACGAACCATCAGTACCGGCATACTGCTCAATATCAATATCAGAACGTTGGGCAAAATAGAGCAGGTTGCGGCCTACAAACGAAATGCTTGCCTGTTTGATGAAGGTCTTCTTCAGGTATAATTGCGGAACATTATAGGTAAGTACCACTTCGCGGAGTTTCACGAATGTGCGGTCGATGCGGTCGGCCACATCGGTTCCGTAGTAGCGGCTGATGTAGTCCTGAAGATAAGTGGCCGTTGTGTTCTGAGTGTATTGAAGTTCAGTGTAGTTAGTCACTTTGCCATCCGAATCGTAGGAGATCGCTTTCCCGTTGCTAACTACAACGCCCGAACCTACATACGACTTAATCCCTTTCACATCGTTCAAACGCGCAGCTCCCATGTCGCCTTTCACCGTGTTGATGTGACGTCCTCCCTGATAGGTTTTCTTCTCTACATAGTCGAGGATTTTGCCACCAAACCTGCCATCGAACTGGAACTTCAGGCTAAGATTTTTATACATGATCGTATTGTTAATGGCTCCTGTCCAATCGGGGTTGGCATAACCCAAAAACTGGGGCACTGAATTACGAATTGGCCTTCCGCTGGCATCGTTGATGATTTGGCCATCCGGCGTATAAACAAAGTCGGTTCCGTACATTTTGTCCACTCGGTCGCCTACTTTGTAGTAAATATTCAGTTTTTCTACACCCGGGAAAAATTCTTTGTAATACTGTTGTGTGGTTGAGTAGTTTGCGCCAATTTCCCAGGTAAAGCCACTGCGGTTTTTAATCGGTGTTCCTGAAACATTGATTTCGACACCTTTTCTTTCAATTTTGATCCCATTAACCAAAGCCGAAGAATACCCGGTTCCTTCTGAAATAGGTAAAGAAAAAATACCAGGGCCGTCGATGCTTGAGAAATAAGTGAAATCGAAGTTCAACCGGTTCTTAAGCAGCGACAAATCGGTACCAACTTCCCAGGCCGAACTTGAACTTGGTTTCAGATCGGGGTTCGAAATCGTGTTGGTGTACGAAGCCGATGGTTTGCTCTGTATCAGGCTGATTGAATACGAAGCCGAATTCTGGAACGAAGGGCCATCGTAAGGCGAATAATAGTTGCTGCCGTAGCCCGGAACCCACAACTGGCCAATGGTGCTTTTGGTTAAGGCGCCGCCCACTTTGGCATACGATCCGCGTAGCTTCCACGAATTCACCGTTGGAATAGTCATTAGCTTCGACAATTCGAGACTGGTTGATACCGATGGATAGAAATAAGTGTTGTGGCTGGTTGGCAAGGTTGAGTTTTTATCCACACGCCCGGTAAACGACAAGGTCAGGAATTCGTTGTAAGTCATATCCGCGGTGGCATAACCACTTAATACCTGCATCGGGGCATAGTAGTTTCTGGAAATAACCGGGTTTTTCGAGTTGGCAAGGTTGTACCAGCCCGGAACGTTCATGTAATCGGTTGTTGCGTAGCTGCTCCTGAAGGTATAACTGCGGATGTTTCCGCCAACGGTAGCATGTAAGTTCAGTTTTGGAACCAGGTATTTATCATACGACAAAAGAATGTCGGTATTGTTTTCGAACAAGTTGCGTTTGTCTTCGCGGTAGTCTCCTTCGCCAGCCTCGCGGCCATACGGGTGCGCCGAGAATGGCAGTTTTTCGGAACGGAACAAATCGTAGGTGGTAATAGCGCTTCGTGCCTGCAAACTGAGGTTGTCGTTAAATTTGTAGTTTACAGAGGCGTTGGCTACAATGTCGTTTTTGTAGTGTCCCCTCAACCATTCGTATGACATGAAATAGGGGTTGTGGTACCTCTGGTATTCGGCATAAACCGATTGAACTCCTTCTTTGCCCGGTTGCCAGTAGTTGCGCATGTCATCAATGTTCCAATCGGCTCCGCCCCATGCAATAATATTGTAAATGATGCTGTTTGGCCCGTAATTCACGTCGGGAATATTTGGCGTGTACTGACGGCTAAAAGCCATGCTGGCGTTTACCGATAGTTTCTTTGAGATTTTATAACCTCCGTTCAGGCTGAAATTGGTAATGTTCAGTTTGGTGTTTGGCACAATTCCATTCTGGTAGCTGTGCGATGCCGAAAACCGAAGGTCGTACTTTTCGCCACTGGCCGAGAGTGCAACACTATTATTGGATAAAAGGCCGGCTTCGAGGAAACGTTTCAGGTTGTCTTTCCCTCGGGCAATCCACGGTGTTGGCTTGATGTTGCCGGTATAGGTCGATCCGTTGGCAAACGTGGTGGTGTAGCTGGTGCCCGGGGTAACTTCGCCATCGTATTGCGGAATGAGCTGTCCTTCGAAGTGCGGGCCCCAAATATCGTAATCGGCATCGTTTAAGCCGCCACCTTTGCCATCAGCAAAAGCATATACACCGTGGTCGCCGGGGCCATATTCGTCCTGAACTTTAGGAATGGCCAGGAAGCCTTTTTCGACCATGGTGCTCGAATTGAATTCAACGGTGAATCCGCGTTTGTCCTGAGTGCCTCGTTTGGTTGTAATCTGAATGGCTCCAAACTGCCCGCGCGATCCGTACAAAGCAGCAGCAGTAGGGCCTTTCAGTACGGTATAACTTTCTATATCGTCAGGATTTATATTCCAGGTGTCGGTTTGGATTGGGACGCCGTCAACCACATATAAAGGTGTGTAGCCGCGAAGCTTAACGACCGGAGCGCCCAGGATTTCGGAAGAACTACCAATGGTTAAACCGGCAATTTTACCCGCCAGCGAATTGATTGCATTGGGTTCGCGGGCTTTTACCAACTCGGTTCCTTTTACATCCTGAACAGAAAAGCCAATGGTGCTTTTTTGTTTTTCGATACCCAATGCAGTTACAACAACTTCTTTTATTTCCTGCTTGGATTCGAATAAAACAATACTGACAGTTTTTTGATTTCCTATCGGAAATTCGGCTGTTTCGAACCCAATATACGATGCTACCAGAACATCTTTGGGCTCCGCTTTGATGGTGAAATGACCGTCAATATCGGTTAAGGTGCCGGTAGCGCTTCCTTTAACCAAAATGGTAGCGCTTGGAAGGCTTTCTCCACTGCTGGTCTTTACCGTGCCTTCTATCGTTGCCTTTTGGGCAAAAACTGAAACCCCGGTAAGGAGAAATGTGATAACTAAAAATAGAATTTTTTGCATTTTCAATTGATTAGGATTAATACTCAAATATTGTTAGGCATAACAATAGCTTTTTGCAGTTTTTTAAACTGCAAATAACTAATGCAAACGCGTGAATTTCACAAGTTAATGCTGATGTTAATTTGCTGAATATTAAGCTGGTGCTTGTGATGTTCTGTGGCGTGAAATGCTGGGTGAACCTCTGTAATTATATGTTCTTTTGTTTGCCGCCTTTAAATTATTGCGGTGGCCGGATGGTTCCGGCAAGCACATATTTTTAGGCTAAAACAATAGCTTTACCCGGTTGATGAAAAGGTTGGTCAGCGAATTTGCATCGCCCGATTCGGCAATTGCTTTTTCAAATTCGGTGGTGTCGGCGGTTAAAACATTACGGGCAACGTCGAGCACTTTGTCGAATTCCGACTGAGCGGCTTCAACAGTAATTTCGCCTTTTTTAACAGACTTCTTTAATTGCCGTTCGATTTTTTTTACGGCCTCATAAACGGTGGGTTTTCGAATAACCGTGCGTGTTTGTGGATTTCCGGGGACAATTGGTACCTGATACGTATATTTCGATTCGAAAAGGTATAGTTTCGCTGCAATTGCTTCTCCCAAAAAATGTTCTTCGATCATTTCTTTTGAAATCGATTTTTGCTCATCCTGGTTTGAAGTTGCCCTAAACTCGAATACGGCAAGCGGAGCCGCGACAACTTTTGACGTTTTCGCATCGCCAGGTTTTTCATCGGGATGATAACCTGCTGCGAGATTTTTGCCTGAAAAAACCAGGAGAAAAACAGAAATGAGAAGTAGATTTGTTTTCATAGACTTGTACGTTTTTTCTAGTGCATTAAATTTGTTTACAGTGTGTTCTGGAATGATTGTCCGTCGTTTTTGCATTTTTATCCGTCAGCAAAAATCTTCAAGTATTATTTAAATTTGATTGTGATTGAATTAATCTTCAATTAAGGTTTTTGTCTTTTTGAATTCGGAACATCCTTAAATTGAAGTTGCTGCACCCGGTTTATTGCGTGAAGTCGCTATCAGAGTCGAATCGTCAGGTGCCTGATTTCAACGTATCTGTTTTCGGTGTTTTATGATTAGGGCATTGTAACATGAAGAACTGTTTTTGATCCGGTATAAAGGTTATGTACGGTAAGTTCCCGGTAGTCGTTTAAATCCATTGGGACGACAATTGTTGACTCTGCGGGAACGGTAGTCGTCTGTCCTTTTATGTTTTCAACAATAAAGGGGATGGCAGAAGTATTTGTAACTTCGTAATGCTGATGGTTGTTTTTATCTGGTCTGCCAATTGGGTTTACCGATATCGATGCCCTAAAAATGGCTTCCAAAAGTTCTCGTTTCCCTGCCAGCTTGTTGTCGAAATAAGCCAAAGTGCGGTTCTCGAATAGCGCCTCTTTGATGGATTGAATGCTGCGGTCTTTGGCAAAAACCAGGGTCATCGGACGATGGGCATTCTCCAGATCGTAAAAATACCCTGCAACATCGTGAATGTCAGAATTGCTGATTACTGATATTTTGCGGTTTAAGCACCAATCTAGCACAATGGGGTAATATTCCTGTTCGTTAAAAACTTCGATTCCATTGATCAGTCCTTTTTCGAACAATTCCTGGTGCATGGGCATCCATTGGCAGGTATCGGGTTGTTGCGCTTTCCATCCCGGATGGTTCCATATGATAAAAGCGCCTTGCTTTTTAGCGGCGAGCAGGGCATCAACCGGGTTGGGCGTATCAACCGGATTTACGTCATTCAGGAAAAGGGCGTTTAGGTGGCCGGGAGGCATAGCCCGGGTTACTTCACCTGCACGGATTAAAAGGATGTTTTTTGCATTGGCTTCGTCAATTGCCATTTCATATGAGGCATTGTGATCGCCTGAAACATACTTTTTCGAAGGTTGATTCTCGATATGATCGGTAATTGCGATTGCATCAAGACCCTCAGCCCATGCTTCATCAACCCTTACTGTTGGCCAAACTACACCATCCGAAAAAATGGTATGGATGTGAAAATCACATTTTAATGTTTGATAGCCTTCAATGTTCGGGATTTTGATTTCTTTTCTCGCACTCGTTTTTTGCATGTGCGGAAACTGAATGTTGTTCATATCCTGAGCGATACAGGTTATGCCTGCTGAACACATAAACAGGAAAAGTGCTGTTAATTTCATAGGTCGATAATTTGGTTTTAATTGTTCGATTGAATATTGGGAGAACACGCATGTTGCCTGAGAATTATTTTTGCCTTGCAAGTTTTTCCCAGTTTCAATTTGTTGGCGTTTGTGTTTATTCTCAACATGTTTGTGTCAACGTTGGGTTTGAATTCTGTCAGTTCAAACTTAAGTCGGGCAGGTTAGCTAAATGTTATCCAGTTTGTAGTTAAGGTTATTAAACAACTAAACATTTATTTCAGCTAATTGCAGTTTTATTAAGAATTGTCAATATTTGGTAACCAAAAAGCGCCCTCCATATTTGAGAATGGGGAAATGAACACTCCAAATACCGTAATCTGATTATTGAGCTTGTTCGTAATCACAAGAATAACCTTTGGAATAATGTGTTATTTTATTGCCAGTCAGGTAAATGTCTTAATTCCAATGCTGTTTAATTAAGCACTTTTCCAACTTTTAGTCAGCATGTAGAAATAATGATGTCACATGTTCGATTATCCCGGTGAAGTGAAATGGAATCCGGGGTTTAAGAACGAATGCAACAGTCGTCTGCCGGATTACCTAAAATAAAGGCTTTTCCCTTTTTTGTGCCGGAATAGAGCAAGTTTTGAAATGTTGTTATATAAAAGTCTGCCCGAATAAAACAGGATTTCAATTTATCTTTGGCTTACCCAACATTTCACTTCCGAAATTTTGTTTGATCCGAATTAACCTGGCTTTTGATTTCGCTAAAACAAAAAAGCAGCTAAGATATTATCTTAACTGCTTAAAAATCAAGTAGCGAGAGCCGGGCATGATCCGGCGACCTCATGATTATGAATCAGCTTTTTGTCATTTTTTCTAATTCCATTAATTTATTTATATTTATTAAAATACTGTATATAAGTATTTTAAAACAAAATATGATTATATTTATTTTCTTTATTCTGTAACTTTTTGCTATATTTACATGCAAATTACATGCAAATAATTGGTGGCTTTTATTCAGATATACTGTGAGTTATTTAAAAGTTACATGCAAATTTATAAATTATATGCTTAAATATTCTAAAGATGGCGTTTCTGTAATATTGACTCTTGATACAAGAAGAGAAAAAATGGATGGTAATTATCCGGTGAAAGTGCAGGTTGTCCAGAAGGGCAAACAGAGATATTATTCTACCGGAAAAACTTTATCAAATGAAGAATGGACATCATTGGCTGAAACTAAAAATAAGTTGCTCTCTGAGATTAGGCGTGATCTTGAAAATAGCTTTTCGTACATCAAATCAAATGTGGAGGCTTTAGTAAATGAGCATGAATTTACTTTTGAAAGTTTAAATGTCAGGCTAGGAAAAGGTCTTTCAGACAAAACACTTGGAACAGCATTTCAAGCAAAAATCGAAACTCTATTGAATGAAAACCGGATTGGATCATATAACTATTACAAAGATACTTTGAAAGCTATCGAAGATTTCGCCGGAAAAAATATTCCATTTGACTATGTAACAGTGTCATGGCTGAATAAATTTGAGAAACATCTGGTCACTACTGGAAAAAACTTTACAACAGTGGGAATGAGATGTCGGGCTATCCGATCAATTATGAATGACGCTCTTTCGTTAGGTATTATTAAAGAAAAGCAATATCCTTTTGGGCAGGGTAAATATGAAATCCCAACTGGACAGGGAAGAAAGTTAGCCTTGAGTTTACAGCAAATAAAAGCGCTTGTAACTTATACTGACGGTAGCGAGGCGACTGAACACGCCCGGGATTTGTGGTTCTTCTCTTATCTCTGTAACGGAATTAATTTTGCAGACCTAGTTACATTGAAACATTCCAATATTCAAAATGGTGAAATCTATTTTATCCGCGCTAAAACCATCAAAACATCAAAAGTTAAGAAAGAGATATGTGCAGTTATTACTCCTGAAATGCAGGCAATAATTGATCGTTGGGGAAATCCCAATATAAATCCTGATTCTTATATTTTTGATTTTCTCAAAGGAGGGGAAACTCCAATGCAAACAAAGAAGAGGGTGCGCGATGTGATTAGCAATTGTAACCGTCGTCTCAGAAAGATTGGCAAAACTTTGAATATTGAAGGACTCAGCACTTATACTGCCCGGCATTCCTATGCCACAGTTTTAAAGCGAAGTGGTGCTAATATTGCTTATATTTCTGAAAGTTTAGGTCACAACGATTTGAAAACGACAGAAAATTATTTGGCTTCTTTTGAGAAAGAAGAACGAGTAAAAAACGCAAGCTTTCTGACGAATTTTGGATGATTTTTTGTTATATCCTTTTAAAAAGAAGAAGGTGGGGTTATAAATGAAATGATGATCCTTTTAAATGTCAGATTATAAGTACAATACGATTTTCAATAATGTTGATGGGGCATAAATGAGGCTATAAATGAAAAGCGAAATTAACTAAACGAAAGGATTGATAATGCCACGCCGTAAGCAATACAAAATATCAGCAAGGCAGACTGCAATTTATAATGTTATCGTGGCCGAGCTCCAGCAAAATCCTGAGTTGGCCGATTACGACATGGATACCATCGAAATATCGGTAAAGAAAAAATTCACTCCCCGGATTCAAAATATTGATGTGGCAATAGACAACCTGAAAAGATACCTTGTAATTAATAAGGAACATATCCAGATCATTAACGGCGAAATGATTGTAGCCAAAAAAGATATAGCCCGGATGCTGAAAATCACACGGCCAACACTTGACAAATGGATCAGAGACGGATTTATAACCCCTGTTCAATCCAGCGTTTTGCCGGATATCAAAATCTTTCCTCCCGACCAGATTCTGGAGCAACTTCAAAATAAAAAGAACAAAAAGTAAAATAAATTTTTCAGCTTTACACTCCGTCAATATTGATACAATTCGGCACAAAATAGCAAGTGAAAAATGTTGTTAAAGACATTGCTTAGTTCAGTTTGGCCGAATTTGTCTTCAACTGTCCTGTTCGTGTAAAGCTATTTATCTGTTTGATTTACAACTGCATTCATTTTTATTTTACATCTGAATTTAATCAGTACCAAGTGTAAAACTAAAATTGAAAGCCATGTCAAACATTATTCTGACCACACCCGATGAGCTGCGGGCAATTGTAAGCGAAGCAATTTCCGGCGCTTTTCCTAAACCACCATCTAATCCTTCACAGATCGACACCATCACGCTGACCGATGCCCTGGAGTTGTTGAAAGAACACGGTTATCCAACTTCCAAAGCCAAGATTTACAAACTAACCTCTGCCGGAGATATTCCCTGTAAAACGTACGGGAACAAACTGGTCTTTTCCAGAAAAGAAATACTACAGTGGGCGGAGAGCCAGACCAAACCCAAACACGATTCAGGTAAGATCAGTCTGACAATAGCACGGAGTGCCAGACGTAAAAGACATCCCCGATGAAAGGAAAAGGAAACAACAAAAATTTGGCGATTATGGCACTGCACGAAATAAAGCAAATAAGCATCCGGCAATATCTGGCTGGTTTGGGAATTTACCCGGCGAAAGATCATTCCCATTACGGGATGTATCATTCACCATTCCGGGAGGATCCCAACGCAAGCATGAAAGTGGATTATTCAAAAAACCTGTGGATTGATTATGGGACCAGTGAAGGCGGAACATTGATCGATCTGGTCATGAAAATGGAACATTGTTCACTTCATGAAGCAATATCTATTTTAGAAAAAAAGTATAACAGTGTAGACGCAAGTACCTACCCGCGTAACAATGCCCCATCGGGTGACTTTTCTTTTCACCGGGAAAAACCGGAGATGATTGTAAAGTCACCAGAGCCGTCGATAACAATCTTGAAGGTTGAACCGATTAGCAACCCTGCATTAATTGATTATTTGGATGAGCGCCGAATCAATTTATCCATTGCCCGGATTCATTGCAGCGAAGTTCATTACTCAGCAACTGACAAGTCTTATTATGCGGTCGGCTTTGAAAATGACAAAGGAGGCTATGAGCTGCGAAGCAAATACTTCAAGGGATGTACTTCGAAAGACATTACATCGATAAAGCGAAATAAGAACCATTGCCTGCTCTTTGAAGGATTCATGGATTTTCTGAGCTTTCTTACCATCCAAAAGCAGCAAAATGCCCCCATAGATGTAATTGTTCTCAATTCCCTATCGAATCTTGGAAAAGTAAAAAGTATGCTCGCAGCCTACAAAGGAATCTTCACATTTTTTGATAATGACCAGGCAGGGAAAAAGGCTGTTCAGGAATTGCAGGCAGCCTGCAACAATGTCAATGACCTATCCTATTGCTATTCCGGGTACAAGGATTTAAACGAATACCTGTGCCGTAAACTTAAACCTCAAATGAGACAAGCTCAAAAATTAAAACGGCCTGGATTGAAACGGTAAATTGTCATCTGGCAGGCAATCATTGGTTTTACCTTTTTGAACTGCAGGTTTCTTTTAATCAATCAAAACACATTCAATTTTAAAAATACTCACCATGAAGAAAATGAATTTTATTCTACAAAGTAAAGGCGGTAGCGGCAAATCGATGCTCGCCTATTTACTGGCACTAAAAAATGAAGACAATCCACTGACCTATTTTATTGATTTTGACAGTTCCGTCAAATCAAGCACACAACAGCTAAAATTCTTGCAGGGCCGGACTCCAGCCCGCTTTGCAAAAATGAATTTACTGGATGAGCGTGGCAAAATTGATCGGCAGCGGTTGTTTGAAAACCTGCAGATCCTCGCACAAAAACCGTATGAAGATTTCTTTCTTGATTTTGGCGCACCCGAAAGCGAACAGTTTACTTCCCTGTTTTCAAAGGATTACACCATCGAAGAATTTAAACAAATTGCCGATGAGCTCGATGTTGAATTCATTTTCAACATTGTCATAGCCGGAGGCAGTTCTTATCTTCCCTGCACCAGTTACCTGGATAACATTACTCATTTGAATCAACAGAAATTCAGCATTGTCATTTATATCAACGAGTTTTCTTTTCAGAATTACAAATCACTGATTGATGAAATAGAAAGCTATGCCAAGGCTAATTCAGACAATATTCGCGGAGTCCGCTATTTTGGTGACTTTGATACGGATGCTGCCCCTCATAAGAATATCCTGAGATACATCTCTGAAGGAAAAGGAATGAGCGCATACGTCTTTATTGAGAAAATCAAGATTCAAAAAGAACTTCAAAAATTACCGTGATGGAGCATGTCAAGATTGATTTTCAACGAATGCAGGCCGATTACTTTTTGAAGTACGATTATCGGTTCGACGAGACTGCCCTGGCCATGTTACATATTTTGAGAAAAGAGCAGGAACAGAACTTTGTTTTGCAAAACACAGCGTTGAACAAGGCCATCGACAAAATAGAAGCTTCTCAACGAACCCTAGCGCTGGACCGAGAGCACCCGCGCTGGCAGGCGTTCTCATACGGTCTGGGGAGGTTGGGTCTGCCTTTACTATTGGCTATTTCTTTCTTAGCCCTATTTTATTTGATCTCTCAAAGCAATCAGAACCAGGAAACGATTGATTCAGCTAAACTTCGCTGGTATGAAAACTTTTACCAATCCAATATTGAAAACAGGGAGACCAAGGCCATGAAAGAATATCTGAGAAAAAATCCCATCCCAGAATAAATCTAAATACCCGAAATACCCGACCAAATGAAAGAATTTTTAAAGCAGAAACTACTTGAAAACAAGGCTGGGATTTATTCCTTAATTGCCCATCATTATGCCGACCAAATAGATGAAATGGGTTGCAGCCTTTTCCGGGACTGGTTAAGCCAGGAACTGAATATTGATAAAAGCAGGATAAATCTCACAAGTCTGTATTCAGCAGCAAGACGGGAGCAAAAGAAAGGAAAGGGCAAAAGCAAAACAGATGAACTTCAACCTGGACTTAAAACCAAGCAGAAAAGTATTAATCCTGTGTCAGCTTTTTCCGATCCTGGTGCCATGCCTTCTTTTGTTGATAATATCACCGAAATGTAAACTCATCCCCCAGCTACCAAATAACCAAAACTGAATAATTCTGAACAGGAATAAATAAAAATAAACCGGAATGAATAGAAGCAGATATTTCTGCATAGAATCAGATAATCTATTCATTATTAGTTCTATTCATGCAGAACTATCCCGTCGGAGTGGGGAGCAAGTTTGTGCATCGGTCTGACCGATACCTTGCTCTGCGAGGCCAAAAACGTCCCGCCGGTCTAATCTGAACACCTAAATGTACAAAGCATGAAAACAATTAAAAACAGGAATACCGGCGGGCGGCCAGCTAAAGCACCTGCCGAAAAGAAAGGGCATAAAATAACGATTAAAATGGCAATTGATGAATATAGATACTTAAAGACCAAGGCCCTTGAAGCCGGAATTAACCAAAGCGAATATATCCGCCAATGTATCCAGGTCAGTATCGTTAAACAACGCATAACTCCTGATCTGATGAGCCACATACGACAACTGAGTGGAATGGCCAACAACATCAACCAGATTGCACACAAAGCCAATGCCGCCGGGTATCCGGGTGTACACAAGCACTGTCTATATATGAACGAGAGGCTGGATAATGTAATCAGCAAAATTGAAGATGATTGCTAAAATTGTACAGGGACAAGGATTCCGTGGAGTGATCGGTTATGTCCTGGATAAAGAAAAGGCCAGCTTGCTTTATTCCGAAGGAGTCAGACTAAAAGATAAGGAATCGATTATCAAAAGTTTCGTCGCGCAGCAAAAGTTAAACCCGAAAATTGCAAAACCGGTTGCGCATATTTCGCTGGACTTTTCGGTTCAGGATAAACACAGGCTAACCGATCAGTTTATGGTTGGCATGGCTCAAGAATACATGGGAAAGATGGGATACCGTGATACACAATATATCATTGTCCGGCACCACGACACCGACCATCCGCACATCCACATTGTAATTAACCGGATCGACAATAATGGGAAGCGGATTTCCGATCAGAACGAAAGGCTGCGAAATACCAAGGTATGTATGGAGTTGACCAAAAAGTACGGTTTGTATATTGCTTCAGGCAAGGAGAATGTAAAGGAACATCGGTTGAAAGAGCCGGATAAAACCAAATACGAAATCTATCATGCCCTGAAATCTGCTATTCCAAATTGCAAGAACTGGAAGGAACTAAAATCGGAATTGATTCAGTCAGGCATTACGATTGAATTTCGAAAAAACGGAAATACAGATAAAATTCAGGGAGTTCGGTTTGGAAAGAATGGATATGAGTTCAACGGTTCCAAAATTGACCGGGCTTGCAGTTTTTCCAAAATCAGCTACCAATTGTACCTGAATGAAAAGTTAAGTCACACTGAAAGCCGAAATCATTCTGCATCAAACTATCCCGGTCAATTTAATCGGCAGGACAACACGATGGATATTGCCAGTGGACTTGAAAACGCGGCTTCCATTGCAGGCGGGCTTTTCGATTTATTTAAATCCTCGCAGCGTTACGACGAAGATGAAGATGATCTTTTGAGAAAGCAAACTCAACTTCGGAAGAAGAAAAAGAGCCACCAGTACAGGCATAGATTGTAGTCAAGTTAAAATCACTCTTACCGGCACCAGCTAAATGGATTCTTCGGCAGTTACTCCATTGGTTGAAAATTAATCAGATTAATCGCTAATATATTGTTTATGATATTTCAATATCTTAAATTTGAAAAAACGAATTAACCTTTGAATAAATCACTTACCATACTCCCTAAACATTCAGGTCATAAGGGCAAACCTACGATCATGCTCCATTTCACTTATAATTTGAAAATAGCTGAATTGATAAAAACGAAGTTGTGTCAACGAATTGGCGCGAGAGCCTTGAAGTTGGTATGTGGAGACGAAGTGCTTATTAAGCAATAGAAATAAGATAAAACTCTGCAAAAAATGAAAAGTCCGCTTAACGATATTTCAAGGATATGGTATCACCCTTTCCATGCCAATTGAGTTTGGAAAGGACAACTGAAGTTCAATCTAAACGAGAAATAAATACAACACAAACACATCTGCCTTAGTCGCAACAAAATAAACTCATATGAAATTGATTACTAAATGGAAAGATTTTTACGACGAAATCAATGAATTTATAAATCTAGCGGACAAAATTGTCAAAAAGCAAAGTGAAATTAGAAATAGCTCCCAACTTGATGAAATAAAAGAAGAAGAAACTCAGTGGCGGAAAACTTGTTATGACTATTTAAAAAAATCCTTCGATGATGACAAAAACGAGTTTGCAGAAGGATTCGTCCATGCTCACAGACAAAGATTTTATACAGGCAATCAACAGAAAGATCTGTCCACGTTAAAAGCAGAGTTTTTTGACGACTTAAAAGAGAGAAGACAAACACTAAAATATTTTCTGAAAATACTCAGTGTCTCTGATGCTATAATAAAATCAGAAGAAATAGATATCGATAGCCGAGCCAATTATTCGACTGAAGAAATAATGGAATTAATACTAGATAAACTATATGACTTGTATGGTGATTCGTCTTATTCTATCGTTGCTATTTTGGAAGGAAATGGAATTAAAATGAAAAAGCATCATGAAGATGTAGAAATAATTAAGTACCTAGAGAATGCCGGTTATGTTAGTGCAATCCACACTCTGGGCGGGTCCTCAGCTCAACTAACAACCTACGGCAAATTATATGTTGAGGAGAAACAAAAAGTAAAATCAACAAATTACAATAATATCAATGATTCCAGTTCAGAGATAAATGAGAAAATTGACGAGATATTTAAACATCTGCAAAAACTTGGACTTGGGCAAGAAATTATTTATGAAGAGTTGGAAGAACTTAAAGAATTATACTCAAAATTAAATAAGAAGAATTGGGGTCAGGTTTTGAAGGGAAAACTTATTGATTTAGGATTATCTCAACTTATTAATCTTGACACAATGAAGTTTATATACAAGGAATTGACACATGAAGTACTAAAAATAAATTAAATGGCTGCAGCTACCGAATTGCAAACTGTATCGCAGGGTTCGTGTGGTTCGTTGTAACCGCTCCTTTCTTGACAGTCCTGTGCTGTTGGAAACCGACGCTCTTCGAAATCTGCAACGACAACTTGCAAGTGACTGTCAGCTGCTATTATGAAAATAAACCACTACTCACATGAAAAATGACGACCTTAAAAACTTTAAACTCACAGTTTATTTACTAAAAGAATCAGTTGTAAAATTTAGAGACGCCATAAGTGATTATGCTATTTACACTGTTTACAATATTAAGGAGGAAATAAAAACAGACGGGTATGTTATTATCGGACAAACAAAAGAAAATGAACCAAGCTGGAAATCCTTTATTCAGGAAGGTATTAAAGAGAATCTCCCTCCACTTTACAATAGTTCGAACCGTGCAGTTATTTTTTACAAAATCGATAAACGATATTTTGCAATTCCATTTGGATACGGAAAACATTTACTAAAAGATGAATGTATTGACAGAGAATTTGGACTAAAAACAGCTTTAAATATTATTAATGCAGACAAATTGCTTAGTGTCGATAAAGCTAATATTGGAGATTTATCTGTTCTTACAAAAACACAAGCATCAAAAAAAGGCTCGCCAGATTATTTCAACATTGATATAATTAAAGATTTAATCCGCAGTATTACAGGGGAACCAGAATTAAAATTATCCGGTGAGTTTGGTAATGTCATTACTGGTAATGAAGGGATATATATTTCTCCCAAAACCAACTTTGCCAAAGTTCCTGAAATACTCGGAAAATTAAAAAGAGAATATCATAAAACTACATACAAACAAAGATTTGATTGGATAGACAATATAAAAGTGGAGCGAGACCCGACGGTTATTGATGCTCTCAATGCAACTTTAATTGGCGAACTCATAAAAAAAAATTCAACTGCAATTCATTTAGCGCCACCATTTATTCTTAATTGGGAAGATTTTATAGGTATTGCTTTCACTCCTCAAGGAGATTATTTTTATGAATTTGATATTAAGAACTTTTACAAAGTAAAAAATTCATCTTTATCAGACTTGGACTGGGAAAAATTAGTAAGACAAAAATTGTACATTAAAGAAAATAATAATGAAGATATAATTCCCTTCGCTCTTTGGCGATTTATAAATTTTGAAACCGTATATAATGGTAAAAATTATGTATTCACGCTGTCTAATTGGTATAAAATAAATAGCGATTATTATAAATCAATATATGAATATTGCAGCCAAATCGAAGAGTCTGACATAAACTTTCTAACATGTAATGAAGCTGAGAATGAAGGAGAATACAATGAACGAATGGCAAATTCTAGTCCTAATTTCATATGTCTCGACAAAAAATTGATACGGTCAAATATTTCTCGTTCCGAGATTGAAGCCTGTGATATTTTTACCAAATCCAAAGAATTGATTCATGTTAAATTCAGGGAGAGTTCATCAACATTAAGCCATTTATTTGCTCAAGGAAGAATATCTTGTAATTCACTTAGAAGAGACAAAATTTTCAGAAAAAATTTAAGGGCAAAAATAAAAAATCTTGGATTAAAGAATGATCTTATTCCTTTAGAAGACAAAGACTTTGATTCCAGCGAGTACACAATAACGTATGCTATAATTGAAAAGAAAAACAGAAGTTTTATTGACGCACTACCATTTTTTAGTCTTATAAACTTTAGACTTACTGCAGAGGAGCTAATGGTTATGGGATTTAAAATAAAAGTTAAGAAGATTATGATTAAATGATAAAGACAAGAAAAGTGCATATTGCATAGTGGAGACAGGCGGTGCCAACCCGCCGATTCTCGACTCACGGACATGAACGCGTTCCGAGATTCGCCTCCCACTACATGCAACGATGGTTAGTCACATTACACCCAATCAAAAATGAACGATATAATATCAGAAATACCAAGCATTGAATATATTGGAAAGTTTAAGGATAAAGTTGACTTCGTTCATAACTTTGAGAGGCGTCTTTATGCCTATGATTATTCTGGAGAATTTGAGACTTACACGTATAAAATTTCAATTTTTGAAGAAATAACAGATAATTCGTTTGTTGACAAACTATTCGATCATAGATTTAACGAGCCAGACATACTTGAATCGGCAGCCCAAAAGCTAACCCAATTATTATTGCTAATTGATTATTTAAGTACGCGATATGGGATACTTCAAGAACAAATAAGACAAGGCAACAAAAAATATGAGCTAAATGACAACTTTACCTTTTTACTCACTCAAATTGAGAGTTTACTTTTTTTAAATAGTAGCGTTTTAGATTTGATGAGTAAATTCTATTCAAAATTTGTTGTTTCATTGACTGGTAATAAAATTAAACCACCAGAAAAATATGGACAGCAAAAAGCATGGAATAAGCAAAAAAAATGCTTCAATTACCCCTTTGATATTGAATTACAAGAAAAGCAAATTTGCAATACTGTTATTAATATATGTCACGATTATAGAAACAGTTTCTCTCACGAGACTTGTTTAAAGTTATTGCCTATTGACCAATCCAAAGAAATCAAATTATTTATTAGCAAAGGAGACACTATTGGAATCAATCTTCACTCTATAATTGAAAGACTACCAGTTGAATTATTTGAGTATATCGATTATTATAAAAAAAATTTGACAAAAAAAATAAAAAACGCCCCGTAACATTGTAACCAGCATTGTGGATTCGAGTGGTTACACTGTTCCTTGTCGAAAGTCTCCATCCTTTAGGACGCAGACGTTTTTAAAAATCAGCTGGGGCAACTTGCAATTGATAACTAAAAGCACGCATAACAAGATAGATAGAGTAATTATGACAAAAGAAGTTTTAAATAAACAAGAAATAAAGAAAAAATTTCAAGAACTTCTTGATGGGAAAAAATACACTCCTCATCAGCGAGGATTTGAATTTGAAAAGCTCATTTTTTCAGTTTTGCAAAATGAAGGTTTAGAGCCTAGATCTGGATATAAGCCAGAAGGCGAGCAAATTGATGGATCTTTCTTTTGGAACGGACAAACTTTCTTATTGGAAGCGAAATGGGTAACAAATCCATTGCCTGTTTCTAGTATATATTCCTTTAAAGGCAAATTAGATGGAAAATTCCATACAACAAGCGGTATCTTCATATCTGTAAATGGTTATAGTGATGATGTTGAAGATGCCTTGAAGTTTGGCAAATCACTAAACATCTTATTGTTTGATAAAGAAGATATTCCCCCTATTTTTAATGGAGAAGTTTTATTCCTAGAAGTATTAAAATTTAAACTTAGGCAGGCGGGTGACACTGGAAGTTTGCAAGTTTCTTATGATTTAAGACATAAAGTAGAGGAAATTTCTAGTATTGAGCCTACAAGAATATTAAAGCTAGAAGAAGTTTCTGAAACTGAATCTAAGACAAAAACCAGAATTGATGATTTATTAGTGTTTGTAGAAGGTAAAAGTGACATCCCATTAATCAAAAATTTTATTGAGCCAATAAAACACAAATATTCTCTCTCTTATCGTATTGAATCATTGAATGGTGCACACAATATTCGCCAATTGCCTTCCCTTATAAGTATCTATGGAGACCATGTTGAAACAAAAGCTGTAATTGTAATTTTAGACAATGACCAGTCGACGAGAGAAATGGGAATGGTAATACAAAATATAGAAAAACAACTTCAGTATTCGTCGATTTTTGTTAGAACAAAATTTCTATTTATTACAGAGCAGCTGAAAAATAAGTTGGAGAATGTTCGAGATATAGTTGACCTAAGAGAAGAACAACTATTTGAACAATTAGAAATATTTATCTATCAAATTGCAGAAGACTATTATGATCCAATAAGAGATATTCCTCAAGAAGCTATGGAAAATGCAATGAGTAATTTGTATTGGAATTTTGAGCAAGGAATATTAGAAGGGACAGACTATGCTTCCGAAATTCCTTTTAGAATAAGCTCTCTGGAAGACTTGATTGACTATTTGGAAGAAGAAATAGTAAATGCTCTAAATGCAGAAATGCCACTTGAATGGTTAAAGGAACAGTCAGACTTTGATTATAGTTATGATGTTAGAGAATTTTTAATTGATAATTACACAAGACAAATTGATGAACTTGGGTGGAACTCGACCGATCTATAGAAAAATTATAGTGCAAAAAAAAAGTAGTGTAAGTTATGGCTTGGTTTGGCTCGATTCAATCGGACAATCAGACTCTCGGCTGACTGCCAACCTTATCCTATCACCGCTATGTGTCAGTAAAAAACAATTAGCTTCAGATACGCAATGAGAGCAGAAAGTCATTTAATACATGCCACAGATGAATTTGAAAAATTGAAAGGTATTCTAAAAAGCCGGTCGTTAAGACTTTCATATTCAAAAGAAAATTTTAAAGCAAATGGGAAAATAGTTTCGAAAGCGGCACACCCAATGGTCTGTTTGCAAATTCCGGTCAAATTGACCACCCTGTGCCGATTTAAATTGACCATGTGTTGCCGATTTAAATTGACCACCTAAAAAGTACCATCCAAAAACTACTTTTTTTCAATGTCGTAATTGATATTCAAAATTGTAAAAATTATTCTTTGTTTATACTCTTTTTCTTTCTCATTGATTCACCATGAAGTTCGATGCGGTGAGCCTGGTGGATAAGCCTGTCTAATACAGCATCGGCAATGGTTTTTTCACCAATAATGTCATACCAGCCCTGAACCGGTATTTGTGATGTTACGATAATGGAACCTTTGTTGTGCCGGTCTTCAATAATTTCCAGCAGGGTTATTCTGTTCTGACTGTCAAGAGCCTGGAGCCCAAAATCGTCAAGTATAATTACATCCTGTCTTTCTATTTTGGCCAGTTCCTTCAAATATGAACCATCGGCTTTTGCCATCTTTAGTTTGGTAAAAAGCTTTGATGTATTGAAGTAACTTACCTTGTAGCCCTGAATACATGCCTGATAACCGAGTGCTGTTGCCAAATAGCTTTTACCTACGCCGGTGCTTCCTGTGATTAAGATATTCTCGTTTTTCTCTACAAACTCACACTCTGCCAGGCGCAAAATCAGGTTGCGTTCCAGGTTTCTTGACTGGTCGAAAATGATACTTTCAATGCTGGATTTGTAATGGAACTTCGCGTTTGTGATAATCCGCTCTATCCGCCTGTTGTGGCGTTCATCCCATTCTGCATCGGTAAGCATTGATACAAACTGGTCGATGGTGTAATGATCCGTTCTTCCGGTTTCAACAGCAGTTTTAAATGCCCCATGCATACCATAGAGCTTCATTTGTTTCATTTTGGTCAATGTCAATTCATTCATAATACTTTGATTTTAAAATTATTTGTAATAGTTCTTCCCGCGTATGTTGTTGTGATGGGGTAATTCTGTGTCCTGGAGTAGCTCATTGCCGATCATGTCCAGGTTGTTTTCGAGGATGTTTTGTATGGTTTTAAAGCTGTAGGAACCAAAGTCGATGGCCCGTTTGCAGGCATTAGCCAGCCGTTGTTTTCCAACCTTCTTTTCAAAGGAAAGGATGCCCATACAACTTTTAAATGCCTGTTCCGGATGGTTCCTGCTCTCAATGATCTTAAAAATGTATTGGCCCACAACAGGGTCAATGGAGTTTGCCCAATCGATAAACCGGGGTGCTGTCCAATCGGTTACAAACTGATGGGTACTGGCCAGGTGTTCAGCATTGGTGGTGTAAGTGTATGGGGTGTAATTACGCGGATGGGTTGCTAACCGGTTGTATTTGTAATAAACCTCGACTGTTGTCCGGGTGTATAGGATCTTCACCTTCTTGCGGATGTATTGGTAAGGAACGCTGTAAAAATGCTTATCACAACCCAGCTGCACATGGCAGTTTTGCATTACTGTAGCCAGGGTCTGATATTTTATCTCGAACCGTTGTGCGGGTAGTGCTGAGAGCTTGTCCTTTTCAAGCTCATCGTAAAGCTGCAGACGTGAGTATGGACGCCCGGTGAGCTTTCGCATGTTGTGTGCATCCAAAAGCTCTGAGATGCGGTTGTTCAACTCCGAAACAGAGAAAAACGTTTCGTCTTTCAGTACAGCATAAACCCTTCGGTACAATATTTTAACAGCGCCTTCGACCAGCGATTTATCCCGTGGTTTATACGCCCTGGCTGGCAAAACAGTGGTTTCGTAATGCTCTGCCAGATCGGCCAGCGTTTCGTTAATGGTGGGCTCAAAACGGCTGCTTTTGACTACCGCCGACTTTAAATTGTCTGGAACGATGGCTGCCGGAACTCCTTCAAAAAAGCGCATGGCATTTTCTACTGATACAACAAAATCTTCCTTCTTCTGACTTGGTGTTGCTTCGGCATAGGTATATTGACTGGCTCCTAAAATGGCAACAAAAAACTCAACTTCGGTCATTTCGCCTGTTCCTTTGTCCACGATTGAAAGCTTTTTCCCGGCATAATCAACATACATCTTGTCGCCAGCCTTGTGGCTGATGTGCATCACCGGACTTACCTTCTTGCCCCACTGTTTGTAATGCTCCCGGAACTGAGAGTTTTTATAGCCATCGGGATGTTTGCTGATGTATTCTTCCCACATACCATAGGAGGTAACACCAACTTTTTTAAGTTCCCGTTCCATGTACGGAAAAAAGTCATAAAGCTTTTGCTGGCGTGGGCTGATGGGTTCTTCTGTTGGGTGGGAAAACAATGTCTCAAGCTCTACATCAGTCTTCTGATTGATCTGTTCAAGTGTCAGTCCCTGTACTTCAAACAGGGAAAGGTATTTCTTTACAGTGTTTCGGGATAAGGATAGATATTGGCTTATAAACAGCTTACTTTTCCCGCTGCAATGCATTTTAATTGCTTTTCTAATCTTGCTCATGTCCGTTAATTTATTTGCCATAATCCGCTTCTGTTTTTGAGCGAATGTATGGGTAACGACATGAAAAAAAGTAAGCGTCTGGGGTGGTCAGTTTGCTCCGGCAAAGGGTGGTCAATTTGCGTCAGCAACCGATGGTCAATTTGCGTCAGCAACCGATGGTCAGTTTGATCCGAAACTGGTGGTCAATTTAAACTGGAATCAGGTGGTCAATTTCACCGTTTTTTCCAGTCTGTTTTAGCGAATTTAATCTTGACAGGATTGATGATGAAATAATAACATATGGAAAATTTGCGGTCGGATTTGATAAGGACTGGGCGCGTAAGAAAAAGATAGGTCCGGTTCTTTATATAGAGCAAAATTCATTGGCCGCAAAAGGATTGGAATCACTGCTAAGAGCAAGACAGAATCAAAATTTATCAAAATTACCGAGTAGTTTGAGGTTGCCTATTATGGAATTAAAGTGTTTCATAAAGAATGAAACCGGCTACAATAGTCATACAAAAGACTATAAATTCAATTTTAAAGCTGAAAATGAATGGAGATTCGTTCCAAAAAAAGATGAGATTGACAATTTTTATATTTCACAAAATCAGAATACATTTAGAAGGAATCATAGAAAACACAACGAAATATTAAGCAATTATCCATTAAGATTTGAGCTTAAAGACTTAAAAGTAGTATTTGTATCTAACCTACAAGAAAAAGATTTGATTCACAGTCTATTTAATATTGATCAAAGCATTATTAGAATATCTAATTGGAAGGTACAATAAAAAAGCAAACACACAACAAACAGCATTTTTCAGCGGCAAGGAAACTCAACTTGAAAGAATTCCATTCCTCATCAAATTTCTAACGGATCAAAGGAGGCTGTTTCTTATGCTACCCCAAATAATATAGCAACCATTGAAATACGCCATGCAAAAATTGGCAAAAGGGAAACCCTATTTCTCCTTTATTAGTTTCTCTAACCGTTCAATCATTTCTTTCTGCTGTTGGAGCATTCGCTCGTACAACTCAATCATTTTGTCAATAGGATTAAAGGATGGCTGATAGTTAAAGAAAGCTGGTTGCTGACAATTTTCGAAAGACGCCGTGTTTGAGATTAGATTTACAGCTTGTTCTTCGTCAAAATTTTTAAATGCTTCCACCGGAATTTTCAAAGTATTGGAGATCTGCTGTAGTAAAGATAGTTCAATGGTTTCTTTCTGTTCCAGCAAAGAAATCTTCTGTTGATTCCAACCTTCGCCTAGTGCATAAGCAAGGGCATCCTGTTTGATTCCCAACATCTCACGAAACCTTTTCACATTGCGACCTTCATGTACTTTAGTTTCCATAATTCCGAATTATTTTTCAACAAACTCAAAGATAAAACAAATTTCATTAAAAAAGTAAAAGACAGAAGTTAACAAAAGACATTCGGTAAAATACCTGGAATAAATGAATACTCTTAAGTCCCCAGATTGCTTGTGGCAAGAAGGAATCTGGCAAAAACAGGTTTTTGTAACGCTGTAATTTACACACCTGTCGATGATATTTTACACTCCGGCAGAATTGAATACGTTATTCATAGGTTGGAAATTTGTGTTGTACCCCTAAAATACAGCACATGAAAACAATGATAAAGCCCAATCTTTTGATTCCGGGGAATGACCAGTTGATCGGAAAACTAAAACAATTGACCTTTGAGTTTCCACTTTCCTATATCTTCTATCAACCTGCAAAAGCAAAGGAGGCAGCCCATATCGTGATTATTGCGAAAGATACAGGCGATGTTGAAACTATCGAATCTCGAAAATGGATTCGAAACGGCAGGAATGAGAATCCAATCTTCTTACACGTTTCCAGTCAGTCGAAAATGAGAGCTGAACTTCGGGCCGGTAACCCGTTCTTTGTATGGTATTGCCAAAAGTCAGCCATTATCTATCAAAATCCATCGGCAAAAGAATGTCAAAATACAGACTGGCCATCTTTCAAAAAGAGGTTCAAAAGATATACTTTATCTTACAGCCATGATCGGGATAACCTACTAACGGCAGTCAACCGGTTTCATGAGTTGGATTCACTCACCGGACTATTTGTTTCTTACCTCTCTGCTTTTGAATACGACATTCGATACCTTGAGATGCTTTATACAGGAAGCAGTTTTGAGTCAGAAAACCTGCACCAGCGAATTAAAAGTCTAATCTCCTACATTTCTGAAATTGAAAGTCTATTTGTTCCGAAGAATGGAAATGAATACTACCTGATTTTTGAACTGGAGAAAGCCAATTACTTTGCAGAGGATGGAGATGAAATCCGGCTCAATGATAAACTTTTGGATAGCTTTTCCCAGACAGAAGAAAAGCTTCATAAAATGGTTCTTTCCCGCCTTTCCGAGTTAAAGTCGCTGATAAAGTCCGGCTTTCCCAAACAACCACTCACCGATAAAAGCGAATTAACAATGGTAGATGATCAGGTATCAGAGATATCCGCACAAATAGTAAAAATACACCCGGTCGAAGAAATCTATTTATTCCATCAAGTTCAGACCAGTCAGCAAACCACCTACTTTCTTCTTTTCATTGGTGAAAATCTTGGAACCGAAACCTTGAACCGGATTCAACAGTCCGTGAATTCCAGATTTGACGGAAAATATTCAGTTGTTTTGGTTGGTCATAGCCGAAGCTGGATACAAACTAATTTGTTTTACCAGCAGTCATTCTTCAGTAAAATAATGAAACCGGAGAACCTTAGATTCCAATCCCAACCCAACCATCCTACTATTCATTGGGAAAACCCTTTTGATTCAGTCCATCCCGACCTTGAATATCTTCACAGTTCTGCCATTAAGCTTTCTGCGCAGTATTTTGTATTACGGAACCACTCGGAGAACTGCAATACCGAAGGAATCTTTGATTTGTTTAGCAAATCTGTTTTAAGAATATTCCGTACTCTGGTTTATTCAAAGCTAAATTACCTGCCCAATTATTTGCCAGCGTTTACTCTCTGGAAACTTTGTGTATATGGTGATCCGGGATTGGAAAAGCTGGAATACCTGTTTGAAAAACTAAGCGAAGAAGACTTTTTCAAGGAAGTGAATAAAGGCAACCATTTTCATCATGATCTTTCACGACTAACCGAAAAGAAGCTACAGGTAATGGATGAGATTTTAAATATTCTTTTGGAGGAGTTAAACACTACTTTCAACAAGGTGGCTCCTTCTTCCATTGAGTAAATCATGTTTTTTTATATCTGCACCGCACAAAGTAGGTGTTGCTTTAATTGATGAAAGTATTGATAGCACCTTGAATAAAAATAAATAAACAGCATATACTAAAAATGATGCTATGGTATATACTAAAAATACTACGCTCAATCCCGAAGTAGTGCGTGATGTCATACCTGCACTGTTTGAATTATTACGCAGTGAAGGATGCAGGAGTTCGGGCTGTTCTGGGGCACTTCATCTTTGTCTATATTCACCCCTATATGGATGGTAATGGGCGTAGCTGGCGTTTTCTATTCAATACCATGCTGGCATCGGGCGGATATTCCTGGACAGTTGTTCCGGTTGAACAGAGGGATAAGTATATGGCGGCACTGGAACGTGCCAGCGTTGACTGAGACATTCACGATTTTGCAAGGTTCCTGGGGGCGTTGGTTGGGAAGGGCTAAAATCTAATCACGGCTTATAGTTTTCAATTACAAATTTGTAACTATAGCCATTAGTTGTATTTCTCCATTCATCTTTTATAAAAGATACTTTTTTGTTTTCCAAAATTTTTTCAAAAGAATCCCCCTCCCGAATTTTTTCCTCGAAAGAAGTAGGGCAAGAAGTGCCTATTGCCTTTTGATATAAGTCTTTGGCAACGATTAAGAATGTTTCAATTGAACCAAATGAAGATGCATGGTCATTGATATTTAGAACCAGTTTTAATGCCGTTGCTGTTGTCCTTGTTCCATCAAGATAATATGAAAGATTATTGGGCAATATGCCACTACCTAATTTTAGATATGGAGAACATGAAGACCACTCAATATCATCTATAGGTTTGTAATAACTGGTTTTAAGATTATTATCGTTCAGGAACTCTTTCGCTAAATAAGGATTCCATCCACCTTCGAGAAAGAGAGGCAATTTATGAGCACTCTTTTCTGCTTGAATTGAGTCTTTGATTATTTTGAATGTTCTATCAATATCGTTTCTATTTTCAATTTCAGAATAACTAATAACTGTCCTCCACCTCCGCAAACGCTCTTTTCTAAAATTGAAAGTTAAGGCTGCCTTATTCTTCGTATAACCTAAAAGATCTTTGTCTTTGATAAAGATTTTTAAAAAAGTAAAAACGCTCTGATATTCCAGATATAAGGATAAGCAATAAATAAAAGGCAGATATAGAATGCTTAAGAGAATTGGGAAATATAAACTTTGTAACGCTCCAGAGCAAATGAATTCATCAAAACCAGTAGAAAGCTTGTAAATTGCATGTATGAGTATGCCCAATCCTCCAATTGAGGCGACCCCATTAAGAAGATTCTCCGCAGGTTTATATTTTTTATCAGTTGAAGCAAATCCTATCATTACTCCAACCACCACTGCAATAGGAAGAATAAAAAGTTCAATGATTAGGCTGTATGTATAATACGAGATTAGAAATTCTATTCCAACCAATGCAATCAAATTTTTTCTGATTGTATCTTTTAGATAATTCTTGTTTTCTGAAATAGAGTTAATTTTAAAAAGAGAAACCGCTGCAACAGTAATAGTCCAAATTATGACATCTTTTATTTGACTAACACGAAATAAATCAAGGTAGCACAGCATTCCAAGGATTAGGGCTATGTATACAAGCATACACACTAAAGCAATTAATATGGGCTTGGCGAAGAATGCCTTTAATACGTCGATTGCGGAAGACCTCGTCTTAGTGAAAAGTAGTATAGAGGCAAGGAAAAGACTTCCCCATATAATAATTGAAAGTTCTCTCGTGTTAAAAAAGTCCATATTTATAAGTCCTTATAATTACAAAGAAAGTGTATTGTGAATTTAAAAGAAACCAATATTAAAAATATCCTCGAATAGTGCCCTTGCACTTACCGCTGGCCGGTCAATCCTGCCATTGTCCTTTTATTGCAGACCGTCGATGGGGATATCCGGGATCTTGCAAGGTTTCTGGGGATTGGAGGAGAAGGGCAAGAAATATTCCAATCTTATTCCATGTCTGTAAATTGAAAAACTAAGAGGAGGGGATTTTTTCAAGGAATTAGCTTACCTCTACCGGTCTTATAATGATCTTTCCCGGTTGCCCGCAAGGAAGCTACTGGTGGCAGATGAAATCTTTAACACCTTTCTGAAGGAGTTAAGCGCCGTTTTCAACTGTATAAAAAAACCAAGTGAGGACGTTGAGTTAAGTTTAAGCTGGCCTGACATTACTGATAAAAAACTTCTTGCTGGGAACATATCATTCATTTCTTTCCAGGTTGCAAAGCCCAGTTAATCAAAAATCCCATTTTTCTTAGGTAAAACATAAAATCCTAGACAAAATAACGCTGCACTTAAATAAGCAGACTTACTTCGATCTGGGAACATATCATTCATTTCTTTCCAGGTTGCAAAGCCCAGTTAATCAAAAATCCCATTTTTCTTAGGTAAAACATAAAATCCTAGACAAAATAACGCTGCACTTAAATAAGCAGACTTACTTCGATAATAACTCATTTGCAAAGAAAAATCTCATGCGGTGAAATACATAGCCGCAAGACTGATCTGTGCTTCAGATAGCCTGATACTTAATAAGTAAATAAAAGGGCTGATTATCAATAAGAATTGAAAAAGTACCGTATATTTGGATGTATAATCTAGTTGCCGGCAATTATTATGGACAACTCAATTACATGGACAGAAAAGCTTTATAAAGGACATTGGCTAATGGACCTTGGTTATCGCGATTATATTGCCGCTCGCTTATTGCTTAATAATCACTTGATAGTTCAAGGACTAACACTTGCAAGTACTTCAGTAGAAAAATATCTGAAAGCTATAATTGTATTTAATCTCAAAGAGCGAGAAAAATATCATTATCATTTCGATAGATTTGAGGAACTGAAAAATCTTTTAGGTAAAGTCAATAAAGATGTGACTGGAGAGTTTGACCCTGTTTTCTTAGAAATATTAGAAAACGCTTTTAAAATTAGATATTATGACAATATCAAACAACCAGTTTTTATGGGCTTTTATATAAATCAATTTATTGGAGAGTTAGACTATACTATTGACTTTTTAGAAAATTTCATTGCAAGAGCGGAGAACGGTGGAGCGTCTGTTTCAGCGTACAATCGGGCTATTAGAAAAAACGACTCCCACCTTTATATGAATAACTTCGTTTTAAACAAAGAGAATAAAAAAGACTTTATGGAGAGGCCTGATGTTGGATTTTCAATTAATATTCGAATTGGATCTGTAGTTCAAGAAGAAAAAATAGAAATAGGTGGAAGCACTAAAAAAAAATATGAAGGTCAAATATCTAAGTTTACGGAATTTGGATAAAATTTATATTGAAATGATAACAGCCGGTAACATCAGCTGCCCATCGGCAGCAGTGGTTTTTGGTGGGCATCTTTCCGCTCAAGCTTCTTTTCGGGTTGACAGGAAATCGCCCGTAGTCCGCCCGCCCCTACGTGTAGCTTCCTATGTTGGCGGCAAGCATAGGGGGCTCTGTAAATTTGAATATTTTGCGAACAAAGAAATAAAACTAAAAATAAATGACCATTTTTTTATCATCAACATGTTATGATCTGACAGACCTTCGAGCCGAAGTAGAAAAATTTCTTATTGATAAAGGACATACTTTGTTGCTGAGTGACAGAAGCAGTTTCCCTGTTGACATCAAGAAACACAGACATGATGTATGTATCGAAAATGTAAATCAATGTGATTTTTTTGTTTTGGTTATTGATTCCAGATATGGTGCACCTTATTACAAAGACTCAACCATTTCTATAACTTGGGCAGAATTTAGAGAAGCAATGAGAACAAAGCGTCCATCCATTGCATTGGTTAGACGAGAAATTTTTAATGAACGACAAAGTTGCCGACACAATCAAAAACTAGGAAATTTATTTGAACCGTTTTATGCCGACAACATTAAAACTTTTGACCTTATCGATGAAGTTCAGAAAAATGAGGGTGGTATATGGATGCAGCCTTTTGACAACTCACTAAATGTCAAAGAAAAGTTGGAGAACATTTATGCAACTAAACACTCATTGCTCAATCCTATTGATTCTCAATTAGAAATTTCTTCAAGTAAAATTCCAATGACCACATTGAGTGGTTCCACTGTTACTTTTATTACAACAAATTATCCAATAGGTGAAGACAATAATGTAAGTGCGGAAATATTACAATCAGCTATTGACAAAATTCCAGAGAATGTAAAACCATATGGTGAAATTTTAGGATTTGAATCTATCCCAAACTATACAAATGACTTTTTCTATTTTTTTCCGCTTCGGCAATCAGGAGATGAAGATGAAATGATGGCTTGTGTTTCGCCTACAGCATTAGGGCGTTCAGTTAGAAACGAACTAAAAGGAGCATTAAAAAAGATTGAGGATGCGAATAATGCAGTTATTCTTTTTACTGATACGGTCAAAAGAAAACCAATTTTTTGTAAGTCATATGTATTTGAAAACAAATCATATATTATTGGTTTTTATGAGAAAACACCTCAGCTTCTAGGGAAGATTCAATGTATCAGCGTTTTAGTTTTATTTGCTGAAAAGTGGCAGGTATACTTTGATAAAACATTAGATGACTATGAATGTTTCCCAGAACTCTCTGACAATTGTGAGATTATAATTCATGATAAAAAAATCTATTTCTACTTTGAAAGGATAATTCAACATTTAGGTACGGCTAACAATGGCCTTGGGGTTGCAGAATTCACTGTTTTTGATTTTACAACCAAAACTTTAAATACTTTAACTTATTCAGGGAAATATAGAAATGAGAAGTTGGAAGGTGATTTTAACTTCGACTTGCTAGCAGAAAAATCTAAAACTTATGAGTTCATTTTGGAGCACGGAGCAGCTAAATCAAAGTACATTTATAGAACACCAAAAGACTATAATATCAACGACCCAGACAACTACATTGAAAAATGGGAAGTAGAAAACCCAGATTTTTATAACCATGAGTATGGATATTTAAAATTTTTCTTTTACGAGGAAAATATTATTTGGGATATAAAGAAATATGGAAGTGAAGAATCTTATAAAGCGAATTCCAGTCATATTGAAAATACAAACTATATCATCTTCTACTTCTTCGCTGGACCAATTCTTGCTCTCAGAAAAGCAGACAATAAATATTTTGTTGTTCTAGTTCCTCAAGGTTACGGTGCAGGTGGAGCATGGGGCTTAAGATCAATAAGTAGTGTTGTTTTTTCAAATGATATCAAGATATTTGCCAAGAACGACTACGAATCCTACGAGATCAATTTGATGAATGGAGAATACACGCGAAAATATTTTGGAGTATGAATTTTCGACACTACTTCACAAAACTAAATGCTAGCCGCCAACATTCGCTACCCGACCGGGTTTTGGTGCTTCGTTTGCTGAAAATTAGTAATTTGAAAGGCAGTTTTTCGTAGGAAGTTCATCGGTAAACCCGTCCTGCATGTAGCTTCCTACGTGTATGCAAGCCAAAATGCGCAATTTGTGGATAGATTGATTGTAAAATTAGAAATATTGAAGTATAAAATAGAAGCTCTGCTTCAAACTATATTTTCCCGTTCCAATTTTCCCTTCGGGACAATTGAGTAAGCCAACCCACAATAGTAAATTTGCTAAGTGCACAACCCGATACACTACCGCAGTTTGCAAAAGAACTATTTCCCTTCCCTTCTAATGCCTGTTGATAAGTCTGTTAATTTATATTTCAAAATAGCGATAAAAAAAGGGATATTATATATATATTTGACAAATATTGTCAAGATAAATATTTCAAATGGATAAATTTGGAGACATCGTAAGAAGTAAAAGGGAGGCAAAAGGAATGCTTTTAAGACAACTCGCAGCTTTGATTGATATTGATACAGCAATTCTTAGTAAGATAGAACGAGGAGAGCGCAAAGCTAGACGTGAACAAGTAATTCGTATTGCGCTAGCTTTAGAATTTGATGAAAAAGAATTAATGATAGAGTATTTGAGTGAAAATATTGCATACGAAATACTACAAGAAGATTCTGCAAATGACATTTTAAAAGTTGCAGAAAGCAAAATCAACTATTTAAGGAATCTCAAGTAAATGGCAGATAGAAGAAATAGATTGCAACAACTGATAGAAAAATATCAGACTTTCAAAGAACAAGGACGTTTAGACCTTAGTTCTGAAGAAACCATGCGAATGTGGATTAACGAGTTCATTGCCATATTTGACTGGGATGTGATGGATACTTCCCAGATTCTTCAAGAAAAAGTACTTTCAAGAGAAGAAAAAGAAAGATTAATTGCAATAGGTTCGACATCAACAAGACCTGATTATACATTTAAGCGAGGAGGTGAAAAACTAACATTTCTTGATGCTAAAGGGACTTATATCAATTTAGAAACAGATTCAGCATCTGCATTCCAGATAAAATCTTATGGTTGGTCTATCAAAGCTCCTTGTGCATTTATAACAAATTTTGAAGAGTTTGTAATATATGATTGTACCTATCTCCCAGCACAAAACCAGGCAACAAGCTTAGGCAGAGTTTACTTAAATATTGATAACTATTTAGAGAACCTTGAAATATTGGAAGAACACTTGCTCAAATCCAATATTTTAAATGGAAAACTATCCCAATTGTATTCTGATACGCTTAAAACCGAAAGAGGAATCCAAAAAATATCACCTGATTTCCTATTCGCAAAACAACTATCCACTTTTAGACTGACTTTAGCAAACAGCATTCTTGATAACAATAAGCCTTTAATAACTGATAATTCAGAGCTACTTGCCTATATTACTCAAGTAGTCATTAATAGGATTGTTTTCATTCGTATATGTGAAGCTAGAAGGATTGAGAAAGAAGGATTATTGCTTGATTACCAAGCAATAGGATTTTGGAATACATTTAAAGAATCATCATACAACGATTTCTATAATCATTACGATGGACCTCTATTTGACCGAATAAAAAGTATTCATGATATTGAAATACCTGATGATATTTTCAATGGACTCCTTGAACTTTTATATTACCCTTCGCCATACCGTTTTGATGTAATTCCAACAAAATTACTCAGTGACATTTATGAAATATTTTTATCTAAGAAGCTTTTCATTGAAAATGAAGTAGTTTCTGAAAAGCTCAAACTTGAGTACTTGAAAACTAATGGCGCGATAAGTACACCGCAGTTTTTGGTTCAAGATCTATTAAAACGAACAATATCTAAAAATAAAATACTAGAGGGAGGTATTCAAGGAATATTTCAGACAAAAATTCTTGATTTTACGTGTGGTAGTGGAATTTTTCTAATTGAGATTTTTGATTATCTACAAAATATAATCATAGAATACTACAATCAGAAACACCCTGATAATTTTTCAGAATTATTTTTTAAAAATGGCAATAGCACCACCTTAACTATTGAAGGCAAACGAAGATTGATATCCAATTGTATCTATGCTGTTGATATTGACCCCGAGGCAGTTGAAGTTGCAAGAATGTCGTTGTCGCTAAAAGTTATTGATAGCATTGATTTTCATGAAAACTATCAAGACATTGGGATTTATGGGGACCAAATTTTAAATAACGTAGGGAACAATGTAAAATGCGGGAATACTCTTGTTTCCTATGATATTAGAGAAGAATATCCTGAAATTAATACGAACGAAGTACAACTTTATAAGACAAATCCATTTGATTGGAATTCAGAAGCTGGGTTCTCTGAAATATTTACTGAAAATGCAGGATTCGATTTTATTGTAGGGAATCCACCTTATGTTGAAGTTAAAAACTATAACGTAGAATATCCTTTTATGCACCAGTACATAAAGGATAAATATGAAACCACTAAAAATGGCAAAGTGGATTTGTCTGTTGCATTTATAGAACGAGCCATTGGACTTTTAAATAATCAGGGTAAACTAGGTTTTATTATTCAAAAACGTTTTTTTAAGACAGAATACGGAAAGAAAATAAGAGAGTATATCAGTTCTAATCAATTGCTTTCTCAGGTAATAGACTTTGAAACAACGAATTTATTCAAAGACAGAATTACATACATTGCTTCTCTGATTCTTGAAAAATCTCATCCAGAGATAGTTTCATTTATAAAGATTTCAAATGATGTTGAAGAAATACCTGCAAAACTAGAAAGTATTGAACCAGTTGAAACAGATAGTACCAGTTTTACGGTAATACCTTCAAATGCTTTTGATGTAAATCCATGGAATTTTAATGATGCTGAATTACTCAGTATCAAAACACAACTTCTAAACATACATGGAAAATTTGGCGATTTTGCAAATGTAAAAGTAGGGATTCAGGTTTTGTGGGACAGAGCTTATCATTTGAAAGTAAAATCGTTTAACGATGACGGAACTATTTTATGTGACTCACATTTAGAGAATGATATTGTAATAGAAATAGATGCTTGCAGACCGTTGTTGGTTAACGAACGGTTTTATCCCTTCTGCAAAGACACTACGGACACTTATGTAATATTCCCTTATGATGTTACAGAAGAAAATAATGATTCCATTAGCTATTCTGATTTCTCTTTACGATTTCCCTTAGCTGGTGCCTATTTGACAAGAAATAAAGACGAAATTGTTGCTAATGTTGAAACTTGTGCAGGGAATGAAGCTTGGCATCTTTTTACTCGCGTACAGAATCATAAAGCCATTTATCCAAAGGTTTTAATTCCAATGACTGCGAATGACACATTTGCCACAGTTACTCAGAATCCGAATAATTATTGCGATAATGCAAACATGTTTTTCATTGATATTCCAATTAAAGATGAAAACAACTTGTACGCTGTTGCGAGTATAATAAACTCTGCTTTATTCTCTGTTTGTGCAAGGTCGATAGCAAATCCTCAGCAAAATGGATATTTTAAATTCAACAAACAGTTTATTGAGCCGATTCCTTTTCCAAAAGTGAATTATGAAAATAACCCTGAGCTTATTCGGGAAATAGCAAGTCTTGGAAAGGATATTGAGCGAATTCAGAATCAGTTTATTTCGGCAACACCTCGTCAGAAAAATGTTTTGCGAAATTCATTAAATAGCCTTTGGATCAGGCTTGATGCAAAGGTTTATGAACTGTATCAATTGTCCGCTGAGGAAGTTGAGTTTTTTACTCTTAGAGGAAGAAATATTAACCGAATTGAAATAATTGAACAGCTATGATTCATAAGGAAATAATAACATATCTCAAAAACTATTCCGATGACCTTGTCCTGGCGAACAAGTTAATAGTCGGTGCATTTTTGGAGTTCAGTAAAATATCAATTCTACATAACAAGTTAATTCAGTCGTGCATTGAAGGAAATGACACTAAAAAAGTTTCAGAATTTACGAACTTGGTGAAGTTAAAAAATGGCAAGTATGATCTTGAAGATTTGACAGAATTATTTGAAATAACGATTCCCTCAAAAGATGTTGTCACTAATGGTGCAGTTTATACGCCGAATTACATAAAAAACTATATAGTTGACAATGCGATTAATTCAAACGGTAACAATGACATTCATTCATTAACCATTGTAGACATTGCTTGCGGAACAGGAGCTTTTCTGCATTCAGCTGTTGAGAGAATAAAACCGAAAACGACAAAATCCTATGCTGAAATATTCAGAGAGAATATTTTTGGGTTAGATATTTCAGATTATACCATTCAACGAGCAAAAATACTTTTAACGCTTCTTGCAGTTTCCAATGGTGAAGACATTCCGGAGTTTGAGTTCAATTTGCACGTTGGTAATGCTTTAGATTTTGACTGGAGTAGTAATGTTCCAGATTTCTCGGGTTTTGATGCTGTGGTCGGTAATCCTCCTTATGTACGTGCAAAACATTTAAGCAAAGATTCCAAAAAATTGATGTCAAAATGGGAAGTTACCAAGTCAGGTAATCCTGATTTGTATATTCCGTTTTTCGAGATTGGGTTGGCAAACCTGAAAGAAACAGGTTTGCTTAGTTTTATTACAGTAAACACCTTTAAGCGAAGTGTCAATGCTCGAAATCTTCGTGAATATTTCAAACAAAATAAACTCGCAATATCAATAATCGATTTTGGCGATCAACAGATATTTGAGAACAAATCAACTTATACTTGTATCGTTAGTATTTCGAAAAACAAATCTGACTCGGTAAAATATGTAAAAGCAGATGCAGATGCTATTAAAACCAATGCCGTAAAGCCATTTTCAGATGTTGCATACAAACAGCTAAACACTAACAAAGGCTGGATTCTGAATAAAAGTCTGATACTAGAAAATATTGATAAGCTGGAAAATGCTGGAATAACCTTGGGAAACAAATATTCAATTAAAAATGGTTTAGCGACATTGAGTAACGATATTTTTATTTTTAAGCCTGTTGATGAGGACGATAGATATTATTATCACCAAAACGGAAAACTTCATAAAATAGAAAAAGGCATTTGTCGAGACATTATCAAACCAAACCGTTTAAAAACAGAAAATGAAATTCCTTTATTAACAGAAAAAATCATTTTCCCATATCATTCCAACAGCAATCAACTAGACCTTTTTAGAAGCGGGAATAATAAAATGGTTGTATTTGATGAACTGTATTTTCAAGATATATTTCCCAATGCTTATGCATACTTGAAACACAACCAAGAACAGTTGTTCAACCGAGACAAGGGGAAACCCAAAAAATATCAATGGTTTGAATTTGGGAGATCACAAGCTATTAATGATTATGGGAAAAAATTATTGTTTCCCTACATGTCGAGCCAACCGTATTTTGTATACACGGACCAAGAAGATTTATTGCTATATGCTGGCTATGCTCTATTTTCTAATTCAGAAAGAGAATTGCAAATTGTTAAACGAATCCTAGAATCCAATGTTTTTTGGTATTACATAAAGCATACGAGTAAACCATATTCAGGTAATTTCTATGCATTAGCAAAAAACTATGTGAAAGATTTTAGTATTTGTAGGCTAACAAAGGATGAGGAAGAGTTTCTATTAATGAATGAATCTTCTGTAGAAAGAAATGGGTTTTTGCAAAACAAATATGGAGTATCAAATCTCGTATAAATCAGACCTTACAGCCAACTTTTTTGTCAACACTAATGACTTCTACGCAAAAGTCACAACTTTTAAAAAGCTGAATAATTGCGAGTTAGAAACAAACAAAAACAAAACAAACTAATAATAAACAAAGCCCAGCATACAACTCCAGCTACTCGACCGGGTTTTGGTGCTTCGTTTGCTGAAAATTAGTAATTTGAAAGGCAGTTTTTCGTAGGAAGTTCATCGGTAAAACCCGCCCCGCATGTAGCTTCCTACGTGTATTCAAGCCAAAATGCGTACCAGGTGATACAGTTATTATTCAGACAGATATAATTTAAAAAAAATGAGAAATGCTTTTAGTGGCTACTCCTACCAAAAACAAGTTACCTTACTTCTATTGACAATAATGGATGTAGAACGCAATATCTCAAAAATTGAAATAGAGGCTAAAACATCTGATAGTTTTGATGATTTAATAATTTCCACGAATTCAGAAAGTTTCCATTTTCAAATAAAAGATTTTGAAGATGTATCAGTTGACGATCTGAGAATTCAGAATAATGAAATCTTTATTAAAGGTAAACCACACAAACTATCTTCAAAAAAGAATGTCTTATTCTTTAAAAAAACATCCATAAAAACCAAATGAGAAAACGCTGAATTTCCCTAGTTATAAGTTAGATACTAATGTTTCAATAATTTCTTTATCAAGAGCACAAATTGACAAAAAAATAAACAATTTACTTAAAAGCAATTCACATAGGAAAAACGAGCTTGACTGCTTTTTTTAATTCAATCTTAGATAATAGAATTTGGGAAATTCCAAGAGACTCTTTGCCTCAGCTTAAAGTCTTTATTACAGAACTACAAGAAAAAATCAGTTTTAATTAGTCACAAACTTTTAGAATTTGAAACACTTCTATTAATTGAAGGAAAACCAGGAGTAGGTAAAAGTCATTTTGTAAATACGCTAACAAAAGAATATAAGAATAATATATTATATCGCTTTTGGATTGGAAATCAAGACAGGGATTATCAAGAAAGATTAAAGTTTGAAAATTTCATTCGTGATTTAAATACTAAACTATTTTACGACCAAAAAGTTAGGACACACCAAGCGCTTTTTAAAAAGCTAAAAATCGAAGATAAAATATTAATTATTGACGGTCTTGACCATATCGAAAAACTACAATAAACCAGAATTTGAAAGTTTTATTAATTTTATAAACAGAGCCAAAAGTTTTTGTAAAATTATTGTTCTTTCGAGACCATTAACAAATGAACTGAATTGGAAAAAACACGTACTTGAAGATTGGAATTTGAAACAAACTGAAAAGGTTCTTAAAATTTTGTTTCACCTAACTGAATACGCCGTTATCGAGGAAGTTTTTAGAATTTCACAAGGCTACCCAATCATTGTGAAATATCTTGCAGAACACTATAAATTACATAAAATAATACCCAAAGTAGAACAAATTAAGAACATTGATTCCTATTATCAGAATATAATTTCAAACGAAAAAGGGAAACAAAGTTTATCACTTTTTCTATGTTCAAACTGCTATGTAATGGAGTCGGAAATAGAATTATTTATCGGCGAAGAAAAGTATTACATTGAAGAGTTTATTAAAGAGCATCCATATCTATTTGATCTAAAATTAAATAGAATTTCTCTTTTTCACGATAGTTTCAATACTTTCTTAAGAAAGCACATTGATTACACAAATAAATTAAATAAGGTTAATAGCTTTGTTTGTGAGTCAATTTTACACTTTGAAAAAAGATTTCTTTCAAGATTTAGCTTATTTCAACTTTCAATAGAACAGAAAAAGAAGATATTAATCAAATACGCTTCAATAGATGCGTTCGAAAGAATTATAAAAGATACAGTTGATTATGAATCAATAATATCATTCTACAATCAGTTAAGAGAAACTATAAAAGATATTTCCGCAAATGAACTAAGTGTAAACAACTACTATGACTTATCTTTAATTTTCAACTTAGTTAACAGAGAGCACCTATCCACAATTAATTCGTTTTATTACACTTATGTCCAATCACTAATAGCAAATGGAATAACAGATGAAGATATTTCGAGCTCAGATTATCTTTTTGGAATGTATTATTACGTTAAAACAAGAAATACAACATTACTTTATAATAGAACAGCTAACGACCATTATGATACTGAACATTTTCATATTAAGTTAGAAAATGAGATTTATGAAGAGGAAACATATATAAATAAGCATTCAAGGGCAGTTGAATAAAAAAAATATTGACAAGGTATTAAAAGATAAAATTACACTTCAGAGAGTATTTAACACATATAATTGAAAAACATTTACATCCACAAATCAAACATTAAGGACTATGAAATTCTAAAATTTAGCTTTGAGGAGTATCTAAATGGAAATGCTTATGAAGCTACTTATATGCTTGAACGATTTTTATTAAAATACAATACTCCAGAATATTATCCGAACTGGATTTTAAAAGATGTTTATAATAATCTCCTTTCCTATGGATATAGGATTGACAAGGGAAAAAAATGAATATCATGATTCAACATTAAAAGAGCTGATTTGTAAATATGCTGATTTAGGCAGCTTCGATTTAAGAGATAAAATACATAATTATATTCGCTTAGCTTTGTTAGAAAACAGAGAAATTGATATTCAAAGCATTTATGTCTACTGGACAAAATATTACCAAAGAAAAGACTATTCTTTATTTAGTCTGCCGATCGCTTTGAAAACTCTACAAAGTGAAGACTTAGTTTCACTTAAGGAATGTATAAACTTAATTCATGAAATACAGGTAGTCTCTGAGAAGGGTTATAGATTTTTGCTAGCAGGTTTTATTGAGTTATATCCACCTTCAAAAATAATATCATTTTTGGAAACCAATTTTGATGTTGAAGATTTGCGTGTGAGTTGGTTCGAGCTACCAACCAAATATATTAATAAGATAAGTGATAGAACATTTAATATTGAAATAAACAAATTAATTAGATATTATAGAAGTTTCTCAATTCCTTTAGAGGAAATAGAAAATGTTCTATATTCCAACAAGTTTGAAAAACTTGTATCTACACTTAATTTATTTAAAGCAAAAGTTAGTTTTAAAGAGAATCAAAAAAGGACTATTCTTAAGTTTAAACAATCACAAATAAGTTTTCAAGCATTAACTGAGCAAAAATAGCAATGATAAATACAAACAAAATAGCCAGCAGAGATTTGAAAATGGTATTTTAACTTACAAAGACATAAATTTCATAAGGAAAAAAAATCTAAAACCACATGAAATAGCAAAATATTCTAATAGTAATTATACCTCTTTACCTGAATTAGAAATCTTTAATATTTATTCATTGACACAAATTAATCAAAGCTTTAAAGAAATATTATACAATACTCTAATTAGCAAGACAAAGAGTATAAACTATTTTCATTCGTTGTATTATCATCCCGGAAATATTCTAGC
>CAUVYH020000019.1:0-106670 GCA_963556065.3 Bacteroidales bacterium | reverse complement strand
TAAGTTCCGTTTTTAATGTCGATTTGTCTCGTTTGCTGCGATGATGGGTAATGCCAAATCGATGTGCTTCGTCGCGAATATGTTGAATAACATGTAATGCCTCCGATTTTTTATCAACATAGAGCGGAATAGGGTCGTGGGGCTTATAAATCTCTTCCAGCCGCTTGGCAATACCGATAACCTCAACCTCTTCTGCAATATTCAGTCGTGTTAAACTTTCGAGTGCTGCCCCCAGTTGCCCTTTTCCTCCATCGATTACAATCAGGTTGGGTAACGGTAAATTATTTTCAACCAGATACAAATATCGCCGGTAAACCACTTCCCGCATCGAAGCATAATCATCGGGGCCTTCCACGGTTTTAATGTTATAATGTCGATAATCGCTTTTCGACGGCTTTCCATTCCTAAAACAAACCATTGCAGCCACGGCGTTAGTTCCCTGAATATTTGAATTATCGAAACATTCAATATGCAGCGGTTCCGTTTTAAGCGACAAATCCTGTTTCATTGTTTGCATAATGCGGTGTGAATGTCTCTCCGGATCGACAAGTGCTTCCTGACGTTTTTTGTCAAGAAGATAAAATTTAATGTTGCGATCGGTCATTTCAAGAAGCTTTTTTTTGTCGCCGCGCTGAGGTATCGTATATTTAAAATTTGGAAAACAAAATTCCGGTTTAAACGGCACAATCAACTCGCCCGACAGCTCTTCGTCTTCATTTACCCGTTCTGCAACGGCAATGGACAAGAGCTCTTCCGCCGACTCGTTCAACCGCTTTTTCAGCTCAATGGTACGGACACCGACAATCGCTCCGTTTACCACCCGCAAATGATTGATGTAGCCAAAATCGGGTTCCACCAGAATACCGAAAACATCTACGTTGCCGATGCTTGGATTGGCCACCATCGATTTACTCTGATAGCTTTGCAGGGAGGCAATCTTCTCTTTGATGTTCTGCGCTTTTTCAAACTCTTGCTTACGGGCATATTCCATCATGGACAGGTTAAACTGCTTAATGACTAAAGAAATATTTCCCTTGATGATATTTTCGATCTGTTGGATATTCTCAAGATAACTCGCTTCGGATTGTAATCCCGTACATGGCCCCAGGCAACGCTTGATATGATAATCAAGGCACACTTTGTATTTCCCTTGGTCGATTTTTTCGGGATTTAGATTGAGGGTACACGTACGGAGTGGGAAAAGCTGCCGAATCATCTCCATCAGCGAATGAATCGTACGATGAGACGGATAAGGCCCAAAATATTTACTGCCGTCTTTAATCCGATTTCGGGTAATGATTATTCTCGGAAACGGTTCGTTTTTTATGCAAATCCAGGGATATGTTTTATCGTCTTTAAGTAGAATATTATATCGCGGTTGATGCTTTTTAATCAGATTATTTTCGAGTAAAAGTGCATCTACTTCTGTCTCTACAACAATAAATTTAATGTCGGCGATTTTCCGAACCAACACTCTTACTTTCCCGTTTTCGGGCTCTTTTTGAAAATATTGTAATACTCGCTTTTTAAGATTTTTGGCTTTGCCCACATAAATAATCGTTCCGGTTTCGTCGAAATACTGATAGACTCCGGGTTTTGTAGGTACCGACTGTAAAATGGCGGACAAATGAGCGTTGTTACTACAATTCAGCATCTGGCTATTCTTCGGTGATCTTTTTAAGCTTTGTGGTTTTTACCCGTAATCCGATAGATTCAATACCTTCCAAATCATATTTTGCGGTTCTTTGAGTAATCGAAAAATGATACTTACCCGGACTATTGAAGTGTTTGTTAGATTGTATCACAAATTCCGAAAATTCGCCCACGGTAAGGGCACTATCCATTATCAGATAATCCGCGGCAGCCCTGCTTTCGCCATTTGGAGAAAGTATTTGAATATCAATGGGAATAAAACGTTCTTGCATTCGGTGGTTAAGCTTCAACGCTACACTTATCTTATACGTTTTTGAAGTATCCTGAATATCTACGTCAAAAACCGCAGGCTTATAAATGTTCCATACTTGGTTCGGTTGATTGATGTCGGTTTTAAAAACGACTTTTTCACCACATGAATTTAATAGCACTATCAGAAAAATAGCGACATTTAATTTTAATATTTTGTTCATCTGCTTTTTTAATAAAGTTTAGTGTTAAAAGGTTTAATGAAATAAAACTATCTATATTTGCACAAAAATACAACAAGTTCAGAATACAGAAGCTATATGTCGAAGAAAAAGCAAAAATATTATGTGGTTTGGCAGGGATTTAAACCTGGAGTTTATGATAGTTGGGAGGCCTGTCAAAAGCAAATAATAGGATACGAAGGGGCTCGCTATAAATCGTTTGAAATACTTGATGATGCAGAACTTGCTTTCAAAGAACCTTTTTCTAAGCACATCGGCAAAACCGTTAATCCGATACTTTCGCAGAGCGCCCAACCCATTATCCCGAGTATTTGTGTGGATGCCGCTTGTGCCGGCGTTCCCGGCCCAATGGAATACCGCGGGGTAATCACCGATTCTCGCAAAGAGCTTTTTAAACAAGGGCCTTATCCCGACGGAACGAACAACATCGGGGAATTTTTAGCCATCGTTCATGCTTTAGCCTACCTGAAAAATTGCAATTGCGACATTCCGATCTATTCCGATTCCATCACCGCCATCGCCTGGGTTCGCGATAAAAAATGTAAAACAAAACACGCCATAAGCGAGCAAAATAAAATTCTCTTTGAAGTGATTGAACGTGCGGTTAACTGGTTGCAAACCAACACGTATAAAAATAAAATTTTAAAATGGCCGACTGAAAAATGGGGCGAAATTCCTGCTGATTTTGGAAGAAAATAAGATGGTATCTTTCAACAACGTTTCTTCTGCTTTTGGCCTTGCTCAAGCATTGGGTGATAACGAAACTGTTCTCTGACAATCTTTTGTTGTTTTCATTCATCGTTCAAACTTTATGGCCTTTCCTTCTGTGCTATGACTTTCAGGCTTCGTTTTCTTTTTCGGGCTTTGCAAATGCAGAACTCCTTTTTACATTTTTTAATACGTTTTAAATCATATTAACATCCAATCTGCTCGGAGTTCTATTATTTTTGTGTCGATTTTTATAAACATGTTCAATTTAAATAATAGATCAAACACATGAAAAAAATAATTTTATCAATGCTTTTGCTCTTTTGTTTTTCAACGATGATTTTTGCTCAAACTCAAAGCGGCAAGCAGCGGATGACATTTAAGTCTATTGTAATTCAAAACGGAGACACTACGGTTACAGAAAAAAACATAGAATCCGATGACCCTAATGCTCAGTTGAGTGATTCTATTCCAATGCAAAACGGGATGTTTAAGTTCAGCTTTGGAGATATCGACGCAGATCGATTTTTTAATGATTTCGGTAATTTTAATGATCCGTTGTCTTCTATTTTTCAGAATCCATTTATGAACGATTCCTTGCTGAATCGGTTTATGTTACCCCAATTTCCACAAGATAGCAACCTCTTTTTTCACAATCCTGCAATAGAACAAAAACAAGGAATCCGTCGTCAAAATTTCAACAAAGAAGAAGAAGATGCCCATCGCGTTTCGGCTTTTAAAGTTGCGGTATTGCCTGAAATAAACAAAGTTAGCATTACATTTAAGCTCTCCCCGTTATTTCCTTCCATTATTAGTGTGGAAAACCAGAAGGGAGAAGCTGCATTTTCAGAACAAATTGAGCCGACGGAAGGATATTTTGTTCGCCAGATCGATTTGGGGCAACTGAAAAAAGGAAAATATATCGTAAAACTGATTCAGGGAGGAAAAACCGAAACCGAAAGCCTCATCATCAATCAGGATTAGAACGGTTCTGTCTGTTTTTTTCAAGTTGAATTGGGAACAAGTTGAAAAATCATGCATTTTTTACTGCATGCATTTAGCAGGATTATAACAAATGTCTGAAAGGGCCTAACAACCAACCCCATATTTTATGAAGAACAGGGCGGTTTTTCCATTGATCGAAGTCGAAAGCAAGACAATCTTGCTTCAGGTTTTCGATATAAGTTGAAATTAGTGCTTCGATTTCAGGATATTTGCCAAACAACATAATTTCGTGCATATACCGAAACGATCGATAATCAAAGTTTGAAGATCCGATGGAAAAATATTCATGATCGATCAGCAAAAGCTTGGCATGTAAATTATCGGGTTGAAACAACAGAATCCGAATGTTTTTTGAAGACAAAAATCCAAGATACTTGTCACGTATATAGTCCACCAATCGCACATCAGATTGTTGCGGAATATAAATTGACACTTCAACACCTCTCTTTGCCGCCAAAATAAGGAGCCGTCGAAGTTTGTGCCCCGGCAAAAAATAGGGGGTGACAATGGCTATGGATTTCTTCGCCTTTCGAATATCCCGTTCAAATTGTTTTTTAATTTTCTGGCTGTAAATCGAAGGAATATCCCTGATAATTTCAAAGCTGGAAATTCTAATGGTTTTTAAGTATTTTCTTTTCTTATAAAATTCAAGCGAAGCAATACGCCAATTATCGAGAAGTATCTTTTTAAAGGTTTGTGCAATGGATCCTTCAATCCGCAAAATGGATTCCCTCCATGTTTTAGAATATTCGGTTATGTTTGCAGAGCCGAAATGTAAAATATTCTGATCGATAATAATAATTTTTCTATGATTTCGCTGGTGATTTTTAGAGATAAAATCAAAACTCAGTTTAATTTTATCAAAAAATCTCACCTCTCCACGATTATTAGTGATGGCTTTAAAAAGTTCGGTATCGTTTTTTGTACCCCAAGAATCCACCAATACTTTCACATCAACGCCTTGTTTACACTTTTCACCCAGCAAACGAACGATCTTCCTTCCCACAGAATCATTATTGATCCGGTATATTTCAATATAAATCATAATCTTTGCCCGTTTGATATCTTCGTACAAGGCATCAAACCATTCTGCAGGAGTGGAAAACAGTTTTGGAGGCACGTCATCGATTACTTTTACATTTTGCTCGGATTTCATAATTCTGATTCTTTTTTCTTTAAAAACAACTTTAAAACAAGTAAAACAAGAAATACAAGAGATGCAAAATTAGCAATACGCAAGATATAATCTCCATTTTTAACATAAAAAGTTTGACGATTATTCAACGGAATATGTGCATAAATGGTTTCTTGTTTACCCCATTCCGTTTGTTTTGTAATCCTTCCGTTAGGGGCAATAATAGCCGATATTCCGGTGTTGGCCGCGCGGACAATAGTGCGTTGGGTTTCAATAGATCGTAGTTGTGTATATGCCAGATGTTGCCGGTAGCCATCGCTGTTTCCCCACCAACCATCGTTAGTAATCATCGCAATAAAATCTGATCCTTTTCGGATATGTTGAGCCAAATAATTGCCATATACCGATTCGTAACAAATAGTTACGGTAAAAGGAACTTTCTTTTCTTGTAAAGTAAAGGTTTTAATTAGGGTATCGGGGGCAAATTTAGAGTCAAAATCAGCCCCTTCTATCCATCGATACAACGGAACGGTAATCCACGAAAACGGATACCTCTCCACACCCGGAACCAACTTCGATTTGTGATAAACGCCGATTTGATTGGTCTTGTCGATAAAAAACGAAGAGTTATACTTTTCTTTTTGATGCAAATCCCCTTCGAGCCACTGGTAAGAATCGGCACCGACAAGGATGGCACTTTTCGGATAATGTCGCCGAATGGTCTTAAGCATATTCAAGTCTCTATTCGTTTCCAAACTATCCTCACAAACAGGAACAATTATGGCCGATTCCGGGATTACGACCAAATCAACGGTAGAATCTATGTTTGCGTTGATAAGTCTGGATATGCGCTGTTGAACAATCTCGGCATGAACTTGATTTTGTTCTGTTTTTGTATCGGTGTTTTGCTGAATCACCAGCACATTCACAAAGTCTTTGGTCGGCATAACCTGATCGTATCGGGTCCAAGAATACATCATCGGGCCCAAAATTGCCACAAAAGTGATAAGGCCCAATACCACAAAAGGTCGGTGAAATTCTTTTTTCAACGTCAACGTCAGTAGCTGATAGCAAAGCACATTGATGATCAATATCCAAAAAGTTCCGCCAAAAACTCCGGTAAATTCGTACCACTGAACGAGTTGTGGTATTGTGGCGAATCCATTCCCAAGATTCAACCAGGGCCACGATAAATCCCAGTATTGATGGATCCATTCCCATGAGAGCCAGAGGCTGATAAACGCTAGAAAACCGCCCTTTCCTACTACTTTTTTCTGCTTCAGCAGTGCGAAAAGTGTCATTACAGCAGACATGCCCAAAGAATTTAACAGAATTACCATGCTGCCACCCATCAGGTGATATTTACAAATCCACCAAGTGGCCGTAATGTTCCAAATTAAAAATGCCAACAGACAACTTCTAAATATCACAAATAGCGAGCATTTTGAAGTGTTCTCAACGATAAATAACAAGGGAATGAATGCGATAAACAACAAGGGGGCAAACCCATAAGTGGGCCACGAAAGCGAAAATAATACGCCGGAAATGATTGCGAATAAATAGGGATTAAGTTTGTTCATAAACGACCGAATTACAAACCCAAAAGCTGTGTTAGCAAGTTCTTAAAAATAAACAGCGATTTGATGGAGCCTACGTTTCGTTGCTGATATAACGCTCCTTCCCACGATAACAAGATAAAATCAACAATGGAAGAACTCTCGGTCAATTCAATTTTCTTTTGTCTGCGGGCATCATTAATACAGTTGATTTGTGCATTTTTAAACAATAGGTTCAGCTCATTGGCCGCTATTTTTACCTCTTGGTTTCCGGAGTAACCGATTACATTGATATGTGCAGACGTATAAATATTGGGGGTTTCGTTTACAAATTCATCAATATAATATTGATACAGGTTTTGAATGCGATGGAGTGGTTTAACCTTGATCGGTAGCAGATGCTTTTCGATATCGGCCACAACGTACGGTTTAATATAGTTTAGAAGCTCCAGCAATAAGCTATTAAAGTCCGAAAAGAAAAGATTGAACATCACACGCTCCTCTTCGTTAACAATCAATGCCGCTTCGGTAAGCAAAGTTGTAGGATTTTTGCCTAATAAAGCTGCTGCCTTTTCGATTAAAACCTGTTTTGCTTCCATAAAAGATGGATTTTTAAGATCTTACGAATTTTTATTGTAGAGTTTGTTACAAGAATCAATGTAATCAAGAATTTCTTCCCTTCCGATTTTCTTCTCGGCGGAGGTGATAAACATCTGAGGAAGAGATTCCCAACTTTCCGACAATATCTTCTTATATTCAAACATGGTATTGTTTACAATATTATTGGAGACCTTGTCTGTTTTGGTAAAAACAATCACAAACGGAAGACCCATTGTCGCAAGTTTGTTGATAAAATCGAGGTCGATTTGTTGAGGTGGAATTCGGGAATCGATGAGTAAAAATACGACCATTAGATTTTCGCGAAACTCTAGATAATCGTAAATCATTTTCGCCCATTTTTCCCGGTTGATTTTGGAAACTTTTGCATATCCAAAACCCGGCAAATCGACCAAATACCAACGCTTGTTAACTATAAAGTGGTTGATAAGCTGTGTCTTCCCCGGCCGGGAGGAGGTTAATGCCAGCCCCTTTTGGCTGACCAACATGTTGATAAGCGAAGATTTTCCCACATTTGATCTACCAATAAAAGCATATTCCGGCAAGATTGCCTCAGGGCATTTTTTATAGTTGGTATTACTTTGTAAAAACTCCGCTTCGGTAATTATCATAAATTTACTTGTGAATGAATTAATTAATATGCCGCTCCTTTTTTGTATCATAAATATCGGCCACAGTAACCATAATTCCGGTTTCTTCTACCGGGCCGAAATCTATGTTTGCCGAAGTGCCGAAACATTTCATTGTCGCAGTAAGCCCCATGTAAATGTTGATTAATGGCGGAATATTAACGTTCAGCAACCGAACGTTGAAGTTCAATATCTTGAAATCTTCCACAAAGGTTGCTCCGGTAAAGATTTGATCGAGCTTTTCAAAAGGAGTGTGAATATGCTGAGGCAACAACGGATAAACTAGATTCTCGGTGTCGCCAAAATGTTTTTTCAACACAAATAAAATCATATCCCGGGCTTCGCGGGGATAAGAATTATACATGGTCATTTTGCCAAAAAAGTGCTTCATTTCAGGGTTTAAAACCAATACGGCTCCTAATCCATCCCAAATGTTATCGAGAGCAAAAAGTCCCTTTCGAGGATTTACCGAAGGCTGATACTTGGTTTGTACAAACGACCGGCCCAACTCTATGGTATAAGGAAGGTATTCCTGAATAAATTTCGGGCTGAATTTGAATAAATGAGCGGTTGGACTCAATGGTTGACCGTCTTTGCCAAAAGCCATTTTACTTCCTAAAAGATATCGATACGCACCAATAATTTCACGATCCTCGGGATTCCAAACCAGCAATTGCTCGAAAGGGACTTCAGCTGTATCATACTCATCAATATCCACTTCTTTTCCTGTTCCACCTCCTGCGTTTCTGAATGTGAGTTCGCGGGTTCTTCCCAATTCGAGCATTACATTCGGTGCATTATGAGCATTTATTATGTATATTTCGTTATTACTGTTATTCGTTTTACGCACAAAGAATTCTTGCGACAGCTCTTTTTCTAGTATCTCACGAGATATGGGTTCAATTATAGGTTTCATTTTGTTCGTATTTAAAATTCCTTACAGTTCTCTTGCGTAAAAAAACCGACCGTTTTATTGATATCTATTATTATTTGAGCTTATACACTTCTTCTTTAAGCCATTTTGCCCATTCCATATCGGTCTTTTCACGGGTAAAAGTAGATACGGGAATAGGTTTCCCAAAAGAGATTGTAAAAGTTTTGTTGTATTGATGATACATTTCATCCGGAAGATAAAGCATTTCGATGTTCGCTTTTATTCTCAGGAACTTGCGGATATTGGCTAAGTTATAGAAAAAGTTACGATTTCGACCTTCAAAATGTACAGGTATAATTTCACGTTGATATTTTTTTGCTTTAGTAATTACGGTCTTCTTCCATTCCAAATCTACGATTTTCCCCTTAATCTTACGCGAGCACAAGCCCGCGGGGAAATAAAGGAGTGCATTATCCTTGGAGGCAAAGGCATTATCAAATTCCCTTACTGCTTCGGAAGAGTTTCTTCCGTGTTTATTGATGGGCAAAAAAATACCGTTTAGATTTCTTAAATACAGTAAGAGATCGTTTACAGGGAAAACAATATCGCTTCGATATTTTCCGATAGTGCTTATTAATGCAATACCATCAAGACCGCCTAACGGATGATTTGAAACAATAATCGGATTACCATCGCGGGGAATATTTTCTTCTCCGACAATTTTAATCTTGGTATTAAACATTTCAAGAATATTGTTGGCAAATTCCACATTGTAAACTTCATTATTCTTTCTCAAAAAGTCATTTATCTCATTTTGATGGATTATCCGTTTCAAATAACTCAGAATAAAGCGTGGTATCAATTTCAACAATTTTGGATTTTTGGCTCTAATCAAACCTTCAACATCTATCTGAATAACATTGTTATCGTTGTTTGAATTGATTGTTATATCCATATTGTCAGCAAATTATATTATTTATGAAAACATCTGAAAAGAAAAGATGTTCGTTTTGCAAATTTAACACAAATCGACCAATAAAACGAATATTTTAATAGGATGATTATGATTTCAGTAAAAAAACGGAGATCTTATGGGCAATTGTAGTCATATCCTGATTGAGCATACACTTAAAATGACCTTTCGGACATTTTTTATAACCAAGTTTACTACAAGGGCGACATGATAGATTAGACACCTGAAAAACATCTGCAAGAGATTGGTCTTTAGGACAATAAGGATACATTCCAAATGCCGGCACCGTGTTTCCCCACAATGAAAAAATATGAATATTCAATGCTGCCGCAATATGCATCATCCCAGTGTCTCCGGTTATTAAGGCTTTGCTTTTTGAAAGAGCCAACGCCGATTGTTGTAGCGACAGTCTTCCACAAGCAGAAAGGACCCGATCTTCGAAATCAGGAATTACTTCGTCGGCTTTCGATACATCCTCTGAAGCTCCTAACAGCAAAACCGAAAAGGTCGTCAATCGCAGGAGTTCTCTGATTTTCTCCACCGGCAATTGCTTTGTGGCATGTTTACTTCCAACAGCCAGTGTAACAACATGAGAACGGTGAAGAAATTGTTCAATATCCTCAGGCAATTCGATGTTGGGATTAATAAAGAAATCGGCTCCCAATAAATCGTTTTTCACATTCAGCGAGGAAACCGCCCTAAAATATCGATCCACAACATTAATCTTGGGCATCAGGTTTATTTTTGTCTTTATCAAAAGCCATTTCCTAATATTTAATTTTTTAAAAGACGAGGACGGCCTTTGTAAATATAAGAGAAACCGTTGTGAGCGTAAATTGTGATGTAAATCTACAATAAAGTCGAAGTTTTCAGCCTTTAAAACATCCGCTGACTTTTTAAAGGCTCCGTTAAATAAGTGAATCTTGGTAATATAGGGATTTTGTTCCAGTATTGAAGCAAAGTTTTTTTTTGTAATATAATGGAGCTCTGCATCAGGGTAGCATTTTTTAAGACAACGTACAACAGGAGTCGTCAATACGATATCGCCAATAGAACTAAAACGAATGATTAATATTTTTTTTATAGATTTCATCTTCAAAAAAACAAAATTTTGAATATTTTGTCCGGTTTAACTTTTCCCCGTATTGAGCCAAGCATCCCATCCTTGAGCTTTAAGTTCAAATAATTTATCGTCTTTAGTAATCAGGCTCATCCCTTCTGTTTTGTCTGTGATGTAGCCGATAATAGATATGTTTTCCATTGCATTTACCACCTCAAAGTTCGATTGGGGTACGGTAAACAACAATTCATAATCTTCCCCTCCGTTTAACGCCATTGTTACCGGAACCAACCCGAGTTTTTTAGCAATATCTTCGGTTTGAATATCTATGGGAACTTTATCTTCAAATAATCGGCAACCCACGTCCGACTGCTTGCAAATGTGAATGATTTCCGAGGCCAACCCGTCCGAAATATCGATCATTGCATGAGGAATAACTCCCAACTCATTAAGTTTAGCAACGATATCTAAACGGGGTTCCGGTTTCAACTGGCGTTCCAATACATAATCATATCCTTCAAGATCGGGCTGAATTTGACTATTGGCTTCAAAAACGCGTTTTTCGCGTTCTAAGACCATGAGCCCAATATAAGCGCCGCCTAAGTCGCCCGAAACACAAATCAAATCTCCTTTTTGGGCTCCGTTACGATAGGTGATTTTTTCCAGAGGTGCTTTTCCAAGCACGGTGATTGAAATAAATAAACCGCTTTTACTCGTGGTAGTATCTCCACCTATTAAATCAATGCCATAACGGTTGCATGCCAGATAGATTCCTTCGTATAATTCTTCAAGGGCTTCCACCGAAAATCGATTGGAGACCGCAATACTTACTGTAATTTGCTCCGGCTTGCCGTTCATGGCTGCGATATCCGAAAGATTTACCACCACCGATTTGTAACCTAAATGCTTAAGCGGAGTGTATGTCAAATCAAAATGAACCCCTTCTATGAGTACATCTGTAGAAATTAACAACTTATCGGAATATACATCAATTACTGCAGCATCATCCCCCACGCCTTTGAGGGTGGACTGATTTTTCAATTCAATATTTTTTGTCAGTAAATCAATAAGACCAAATTCACCAAGTTCCGATAATTCAGTCCGTTGTACATTCTCGAATAAATCCATTTTGCTTTTTTTATTTGCAAAAGTACAAACAATTTTGTTATCCTCATGGGATAATGCAGTCTTTTCATTTGGATACGAAATTCAAAGGCTCCAACAATTTTATAATTCTCAGGAAATATATCATTTGTTAATTTGTGTTTAAAAAACCTTGAATATAATTCATTAAAAAAGCGTATCTTTGTTCTTTTAGATGAGAATAAATGAAACGTTTTTTGTTAATTTTATTACTGATTTCATTCGGCTTTGCTTGTACGAAAAATCACTCTAAAACCCATGAATTCAAGACTTCCGACACCTCATTAACGAAGGTGCTAAGAACCGGAGAGCTTAAAGCTATTGTAAATTTCAACTCTATTGATTACTATATCGATCGAGGAACGCCTGTCGGATACCAGCTCGATTTATTGAATGCCTATTGCAATTATGCTCATGTTAAACTTACACCAATTGTTCGGGAAAGCAATAAAAAAGAATATTTTTCCCTCGCTAATCACGAAGCCGATTTGATGGTTGGAGATATTAATCCGACCGATTTCCGAAAAAACATGTTCAGTTTTACTTTACCGCATAGCACATCGCCATTAATGCTGATACGCCGGCACGACAGCACCCAAAACAAACCATTAAAAGCCGGACAACAATTAACCATTTACATTCCCGCCCATTCTTCGTACTACGATTATGTCCGTTCGTGGGCAGCAAGAAACGGAGTGATGGCAAATGTCATTTTTGATGATGAAAACAGCACCGAAAATCTGATTGAAAAAGTAGCTTTAGGTGAAATCGATTACACTATCGGCGAGCAAAAAGTAGCTATGAACAACAGTAAATTGTTTCGAAACCTCGATTTTTCAACCGTAATTTCTGAGCCGTTGGAACAATGCTGGGTATTACCTAAAAATAGCGATAGTTTGAGAATAAGTATTAATAAGTGGCTCGGAAAATTCTTGAAAACCAATGAATATAAAGCCATCTATAGTCGCTATTATAACACCACTTTTAACCGGCAAATACTCGAAAACAGGCATAGTTATATGAAAAAAAAGACAATATGCCGATGGGATCGAAGTTTGAAAAAAGTAGCTCGTAAAAACAGGTGGGACTGGAAATTATTGGCGGCACTAATTTATCAGGAGTCCGGGTTTCAACCGAATATCATTGGTAGAGGTGGTTGTATAGGCTTGCTTCAGTTGATGCCCGAAACGGCAAAAAATTATGGAATAACACAAAAAACAACACCTGAAATGCAAATTATAAGAGGAGCAAAATACATTAAGTACCTCGAAAATTTTTATAATAAAAAGGTCAAAGATAAACAGCAACTGTCAAAATTTGTACTGGCCTCCTTTAATGCAGGTCCGGGACATGTGATAGACGCCATTAACCTGACCCAAAAATATGGTAAAGACCCTAACCGATGGGATGATAATGTTGAAGTTTATCTCCGGTATAAATCCGTGCCAAAATACTACAACGATCCCATAGTGAAATCGGGGTATTATAGGGGAGCTTATACCATTTGTTTTGTAAATGATGTGTGGGAAAGATATGTACATTACAAGAACTTTGTTCGATAATTCCAACTCGAATTTTACCTGATTTTGCAATGGCAAAATATCTATAAATCAAATAGATGCAATAAAATAATATTCGGTGTTTTTTTTATAGCAATGTTCAAAATCGCTTGCCGTTAACGGTTGATTGTTTTTTATAAAAGCCCTTAATGTATAAATTTTCAGTCCAACTGTTTGTGTCATAAAATTATATAAAAGAATGGGATCCGTATTATAATAATCGCTGGCACCCAATCCGCATTCAAAAATTACGGTTGGACGATTTTTTATTAATAAGCTCTTTGCCCCCTTAAGTACGCCAAATTCTGCTCCTTCTACATCAATTTTAATAAAATTAATTTTTGTCTCTACCGGTATAATTTCATCAAGCATTTTTAATTCTACTTTAATTTCTTCAATTTCCGGATTTGAAATATCGTATTTTCTTTTATTAATGCCACTATAAGCAGGCGCATTCTTTACTAATTGGAAAGAGGACACTCCACTTTTATCTGAAAGAGCATAAGAATATATTACCGCTTTATTTTTAAATTTATTTTCCAATTGAGTAAATAAATAAGGAATGGGCTCAAAAGCAAAATGTTTTCCTTCCGGAGCATATTTTAATATTGAATTTAGTATTTCTCCCTTATGGCAACCCACATCAATACAATTAGAGTCTCTTTTTATAACGCGTTTCATTATCGACTCTGTCAATCGGTCATATTCTAAGTTTTTAGTTAAATCTAAATGAAAAAAAATCAATAGAGATCTTAAACCGTTTTTTATATTCATAATCAATGTGTTTATTTAGTTTTTAAAGAAAATTTTGAGGTCAAAATTAATAAATTTTAGCCGTTGGAACCGTTAATCTTTTTTTAACTTGTAATTTAAGAAATTATCGAACAACAATATTTTGAAAACATTGGCAAAATAAACAAAAAAATTTCCGCTTACGGGATTATCTTTTTATATTTGATGTTTAAAAGATAAAAATATGTTAGAATTTAATCTCGAAGGGCATCCGTTTATTGAATTAAACAAACTGTTGAAAATGTTAAACCTCGTGGAATCGGGAGGAGAAGCCAATTATTTAATTTCCGAAGGAATTGTGATGGTGAACGGTATCGTTGATCTCCAAAAACGGAAAAAACTTCGCGAGGGAGATGTTGTTGAATTTGAGAATCAAAAAATAACCATAACTAAATAATTTAGCCATGAGCAAAAAATGTTCACAGGGTTTGCCATTACTCCTGATCTTCGTGCTTTTATCGGGAAGTCAAATTATGGCTCAGGTGGCGAGAACAAAAAGCAATATTAAATTAATCAATTCAAGAGCGCAAATTAATAAAGCCATTGAATACAACGACAATAAAGAATATGCCAAGGCAGAAGCAATTTATGCCGAAATTCCCAAAAGCGATTCTTTGTATTCGTGGGCCTTATACGAACGGGCACTAACCTGTTATTCCAATGATAAACTCGATTCGGCCATGGTTTTCTGCGAAGAGGGGCTTAATTTACGCACCAGTAAAGCTGATTTTTATAGTTTGCTGGGTAGCATTTACGATGACAAAAAAATGCCTCAAAAGGGAATCGAAGTTTTTAAAGAAGGGCTTAAACAATTTCCATATAACCAAATGATGCACTTTAATTTAGCTATAGTCTATTTTCGCATCGACAGCTTAAACCTTGCCGAAAAGGAATTGATCATTTCAGCGAAGTTAAACCCCTTTCATTTCGGAACCCAGTACTATTTAGGAAAAGTTAATGAAACAAAAGGAAGAATCATCGAAACAATGATGTGCTATTACATGGCCATCCTTTTAAAACCGACCAGAACAGATGCTGTTGCCCAATTGGAGAAATTTTTAAACGGCGAAAGCGACATTATGAGCCAAGCGGCAAAATATCCGAAAATCGAATCGGAACAGATCCCTCAATTTGATTTGCTGGAGGAAATAATTACTTCCAAAATAGCTCTGAGCCCCAAGTATAAAACCAAAGCAAAAATAAATGATATCATTGTAAAACAAGGACAAATTTTGTTCGATAAGCTCACATATAACCCCAATGTCGATAATTTTTACATGAGTTATTACGTGCCTTTTTTCATTAACATTCGAGAAAAGGGTTATTATGAACCGTTCTTTTTCACCCTGTTTTCGGCTTACGATAACGAGAAAATTCAATCCTGGTTAAAAAAGAAAAAGAAAAAACATGGTAAATTTATCGACAACGCCAGAGATCAAATAGTACTCAGCAGAACAGTCGGTCTTGCCAATTTAAAAGTTGAAAAGGATACGATATATTATGTATTTGATGAAAACGGATTTTTAAACAGTTTCGGACACTATTCGAATTCCGGGTTGAAAGTGAAAACAGGGGAATGGACTTGGATTCACCATAATGGAGGGCTGGAATCGAAAGCTTTATATATAAACGGAAAGGAAGAAGGACATTCTATTTCGTATAACAAGGAAGGTATTATCTCCGTGGAAGTGTTGATGAAAGACGGAACATTTAACGGAGACTACAAAATATATCACGACAACGGGATACTGAAGATAAAAGGTACCGCTTTAAACGGAAAATTAGACGGTAAGTTCACAAAGTATTATTCCAGTGGACAGCCCGAGGAGGTTGCTTTTCTTAAAAACAGCAAATTAAATGGGATCGATTCTGGCTTTTACCTTAATGGAATGGTGCAATATATTGTGAATTATAACAATAGGGAGGTAAATGGTTCCGTAGTAAAGTATTTTTCCAATGGAGCCATCTCTGAAAAATCCAATTATCTTAATGATAAAATTAACGGAGACTACCAAAGTTTTTATCCCGACGGTTCAATCAATAGAACCGGATCATACGAAAAAGGCAAACCGGTCGGTAAATGGAAAGAATTTTATCCCAATGGGGTATTGCAATCGGAATATACATTAAACAGTAAATCAGAAAACACGGACACTCAGCGAGATTACTATGCAGATGGAAAACTGGAACAGGAAATTATTTTTAATGGCAGCAAAAGTATCACAACAATGTACGCCCATAGTGGAAAGAAATACTATAAATCGTTGGCTGAAAACGGAAAAGTGGAAAGTTGGGAAGCTTATGATGTTAATGGAAAAATTATCGATAAAGGAGAAACATTAGGAAAAACATTGAATTACAAACTTTACAATCCGCAGGGTTTTGTGGTTGCCGAAGGACAGATTGTAAAAGGAAAATACGAAGGAACCTGGAACTTTTACGATTCTTACGGACAGAAAACAGAGGCACGTTGCTTAAAAAACAATGAAGTAGATGGTAATGATACGCTGTTTTTTGAAAATGGTACTGTAAAAGCTGTAAAAGCTTACAAAAAAAGTTTACTCGATGGCTATTACGAGGAGTATTTTCTCAATGGAAGCCTGCATAAAGAGGGATGGTATGTGGATGACAATAAACAAGGAATGTGGAAAGAATATTTCATCGATGGGTCCCTTAATACCATTAACTACTATGCAAATGATGATTTTCAGGGATGGCAGGATTATTTTCATCCGAGTGGAAAACTTAAAGAACAGAGCTTTTTTGAGTTTGGCCATTTTGCCTCTAAAATATTATACGATACTTTGGAAAAACCATACTTCAAAGCCTCTATTGAAAATGGCAACGGCTTGTATGAATTACCGACAATGAATGGAAATAGCAAAGAAATTTCGACGAACTTGGTTGGCGGCAGTTTCCAAGGCGAAATAAAGCGTTACTATCCGAATGGAATTCTGAAAATGGCGGCAAATTATACTAACGATCGCAGTAATGGAACGGTACAGTATTTTGATGAAGATGGAAATCTTCTTCAATCCGTCGGAAATATCAATGGAAATATGTGGGGCGATTATGTTCTTTACGAAGCAGGAGTTAAAAGCTACGAAGCAAAAAACCTGAACAACAATACCTATGGAGCGGTTCGATGGTTTTATCCCAACGGCAAAGTGGAATGTGAATATAATTATATAAACGATCAAGTAGAAGGAAAAGGCACCTATTTTGCTCCGGACGGACAGATAATGTATGTGCTAAACTTCGAAAATGATGCTCCGGTCTCCTATATGTATAAGGATAAATCGGGTAATTTTGTAAAACCCATAGCGTTAAGTAAGGATACAACTCACGTGGTAACCTATTATCAAAACGGAAATAAATCTGCGGATTATTACTATTATCATGGGATTAAATCGGGGAAATGCGAATTATTCTATCCTAATGGAAAACTGTATAATAAATATTTCCGAATCGGGAAGGAAAATCATGGTTTATCTGTTGAGTATTATCAAAACGGAAAACCCAGAACCGAAGATAATTACTATTACGGGCATCTCCAGGGAGATTCAAAAACCTTTTACGAAAATGGCACACTGAAAAGCATAGAACCGTATTATTATAATTTAAAACATGGTATTGCCAATTACTACGATGCAAAAGGAAACCTTACAAAAACTCGAAAATATTACTACGGAATCTTAATTTCCGAAATAAAACAATAACATGATAAAAATTAGATTTTCACAATTTTTGCTAGTGTTTTTGGGGTACGTTTACCTCCTATCCTCTTCGTTACAGGCACAACCCGAAGCCGATTTTATCAAACTTTCCCAACAATATCCCAACACAAAAGGGGTGGTTTTAGAAAACATCAGAAGTGCAAAAATTACGCTTAAAAACAATGAACTGAAAATTTCCGCTAGAGAAATAAAGAGCTATTTTATCCTAACGGACAAGCCTAATTATTTTTCCGAGGGCTCAATTTATTTTTCCGAGCAGATGAGGCTTACCTCATTTAAGGCATATAGTTTAATTCCCGATGGAAAAAAATATAAAAAAGTGGAAGTGGAGAAATACGAAGATACTTTCGACAGCGATGACGGAATTTTCTATGATGAAAACAAAAAACGCACATTTGTGTTCCCTTCCCTTACACAAGGATCTAAAGTGTATCAAGAACACACCATCCAAATAGAAGATCCTCATTATTTTGGAAAATTCTTTTTCGAAAGTTATCTGCCGACCGAAAGTAGTGTATTCGAAATTATCGCCCCAAATGATGTGGAGTTTACCGCGTTTAAACTTGGAAAAAATGTCGATAAAATCGTTTATACTCAGAAAAAAGATGGGAAAAACACCATTCATCGCTGGTCGATGAATAACCTGAGTCCTTTGAAAAGTCAGGAGAATGCAATACCGTTAAGCTATTATTCACCGCATATTATTATAACCATCGATCGTTACAAAACAACCGATGGAAAAACAGTGGAAGTTACGCCAAACTTGAAAGCGCTGTTTTCGTGGTATTCCTCATTACTCGATCGGGTTGATATGACGGTTACTCCCGAAATCAAGCAGATTTCCGATTCTGTAACTTACGGGAAATCAACGGAAATAGAACGCCTAAAATCCATTTATTACTGGGTACAGGACAATATTAAATATATTGCTTTCGAGCATGGTATCGAAGGCATTGTTCCCCGCGACCCACAGAAAATTTTAGCCAAACGCTACGGCGACTGCAAAGATATGGCAATACTAATATACACGATGGCCAAAAGTGTGGGAATTACCACTTATCCCACGTGGATTGGAACTCGCGACATTCCTTACAGATACGACTCAATACCTTCGATGCAAATTGATAATCACATGATTGTAACCTATGTCGATTCGCTTAATCGTACCTATTTTCTCGATGGAACCAGTGACTTGCTCGATATTAACCGTCCCAGCACTTTTATTCAGGGAAAGCAAGCATTGATCTATCGTTCAAAAGATGATTATATGCTGAAAATGGTTCCGGAAATGGATGCTTCTGAAAATTATTCCGTCGATTCCATAACCATTCGCCTCCAGGGCGACTCTCTTATTGGAGAAGGAATAATGAAAGCAGCCGGCTATATCCGCCAATCAATCGCCCGAAGTCTGATTGGATTGTCCAATGAAAATCTGCTCTATAATCTTGGGGTGTTTACCCAAAAGGGAAACAACAAATATCATCTCGACACCGCTTACATTAACACACTTGACCGTGATTCGTTGCTTACAATTCACTACCGATTCGTAATTAAAGACTATGTTACCATGAATGGAGACGAAGTATTTATTAACCTGAATTTGGATAAAGAGCTTAAAAATGAAAAAATAGATATCGAACAGTGCCCATATCCTATTTACCAGTCGATGAAAATGATGTGGAAATCTTCTTACACACTCATTATCCCCGAAGGATACAAGGCAGAATATATACCTCAGAATTATAATATCGAAAATAAAAATGTAAGTGCTGCAGGAACGTATTCCATCGACAAAAATACAATTACACTTAAACATCAAGGAATGCTCAATTATCTGACCTTGCCGGTGGAATCTTTTGTCGAGTTTAACGGAATCATTAAAAAAGTGAACCAAGCATTTAATCAATCCGTATCGCTCAAAAAAATAGATGAACCTTCAAAATAAAAAACCAATGAAAAAAACAGTTGAAAAAAACAAGCGAATTTTGAAAGATATCGTAATCATCGGACTCTTGTTGATGATCAATTTTTCGGGAAAAACGCAAGATTTTGAGTATAAAAACTATCAGTGGGATTCTATCCCGTTCTTTTCGTATAATTTGAACAGTTATAAAGAATATGAAGCTTATGGCTTAAAAACAAAATACCTGCTCGAACATGTTTATGATAAAACTAGCGGGGAACTGTTTACCTATTACACGGTTCATCGTAAATATTTGGTTCTCAGCAGTGATGCTCTTGACGGATTTAATAAAATATATATCTCAATGAATGGCGTAAAAGAGCTTATTGATATTAAAGCTCGTTTTATTTCTTCCGATAACAAGGTCACGTATGTCGATAAGAAAAACATTAAAGAGATAAAAAACAAAGACACCGAAAACTCAGGATATCAGCAATTTGCCATCGAAGGAGCATCAACTCCTGGAATTATAGAGTACTATTATGTGCTCAAAAAAGAACCTCAGATTTCGGGAAAATACTGGATGCAATCAACAATTCCATCATACAATGTAGAATTTGAAATTTACTCTCCATCAAATTTAAAAATAATGACCAAGGGATACAACGGCTTTACAACCCCAAAGGATACATTGCTGGAAGATAAGAAAAAATGGCATTATTACACCAAAATGGACAGTGTGCCGGCTCTTCCGAAAGAACAATATGCGCTGAACGATGCCAATAAACAACGTGTGGAATTTACTATTGCTTATAATTTGGCTCAAAACAGCTCTCGGCTAAAGTCACTCGACGATGCTTGCCATACATACTACTCGTTTATCTTTGATGAAGAAAACAAACACGCCAAAGTGCTTAAAAAAACACTTAAAATAATTGACATTAAAGGTATTCCCGAAGAACAAGCCGTTCGGAAAATAGAAGATTGGGTAAAAAACAACATTGCTTTAGTGGATGGTGTTAAGATAGATGCTCAAAATATTACGGAAACCGTTAAAAACAAATATACCAACAAGATGGGAATGATGATTCTGTTGGTAAACTTATATCAAATGGCAGAAATTCCGATTGAAGTTGTGGGAACTTGCGATAGAAACGATCGACAGTTTGATGCAAGTTTCGACGGATGGAATTTTATTGATGACCTTCTTCTCTATTTTCCAAATCTGAAGAAGTTTATGGAACCATCGGAATATGAATATCGATTGGGCTATTTTTCTTCTGCATATTTTAATAACTATGGCGTATTCATGTCCACAATAAAAGTAGATAATCTCACCTCTTTCAAATATAAATCAAAACTAATTACGGCACCTCCATATACTCAAAATGGAGACTCTTTAGAAGTGTATGCGAGTTTGGATGATGAAATGACAACCCTGAAAGCGACCATAAAAAAAACACTCATAGGAGAAGCCGCCATTTTTATTCAGCCTTACTACCGACTAATGGAACCGGAAAAGAAACAAAAATACGCGCAGCTTTATACTGCTCTTTCCGATGTGCTGACCTTCGACTCGTACAGCGTTAAAAACGACGCACCTGAAGACTTGCTGATCAAACCATTTATCATCGAAGGGAAAGGCCACGGGCCACTGGTAGAACAAGCAGGAAATAAATATGTGGTAAAATTGGGTCAAATCATCGGACCCCAATCCGAACTCTACAACGTAAAAAAGAGATATCAACCGGTAGATGTGCAACGAATTCACTATTATTATCGAAAAATTGTATTTGAAATTCCCGAAGGATATACGGTTGCCGATATCACACCTATGGATATCAACGTGGTACTTAATGATGGTGAAAATCCGTCTGCCGGATTTGTCTCCAAAGCAACCAGAAACGGGAACACAATAATCGTTGAAATCTCAGAATACTATAAATCTTTGCAATACCCGATTGAACAATTCGAATCTTTTAGAAAAGTAATCAATGCGGCTGCCGATTTCAACAAACGCAGTCTGGTGCTTGAAAAAAAATTATAACCATTGCAAATACAAGCAGTGATGTATCATCTTCGACAATTCCAAAAATTTATAAACAACATTTGAAGAATCAATAACAGAAACGATGACAACATTTGAAGAGATCATGAAATCCTTGTTTTATAACCAAATAGTTTGGTTTGTAGATATGTTTGGAAAAATCAAGTCGAACAGAACAACGTTGTATGCCGATCGTAACAATTGCACATCGCAAGCACATATTGACAAATGGCTGTGTATCAATGATATGATAAATGTGTCGAAGTTTTACAATCAGGACTGGACTCCCGACTGGAACAATAGAAAAGAACCGAAATTTGCGATTGCGGTTATAAATATTGAGGAGCAGCTATTTGGTGTGATTGAGTTGACGGAAAACATCTCCGGATTCACAGTATTCAAAACCTATAAAGATGCTCAGAAAGCAATGACAACATTAGGAAAAGAAAAGCTAACTTTAATTTTTCTAAAGTAAAGCTACTGATGCTTAAAAACCATTTCTTTATACTTTTCATCTTCCTACTTGCTTCAAAAAACGAGTGGAAAATGCTGTATTGCTTTCTAATCCAGCTTTAAAACCGCCATAAATGCCGATTGTGGAACTTCTACGTTTCCTATTTGACGCATCCGCTTTTTACCCTTTTTCTGTTTATCCAGCAGTTTTCGTTTTCGGGTAATGTCCCCACCATAACATTTGGCAGTAACATCCTTACGGACGGCTTTTACCGTTTCACGGGCAATAATTTTGGCCCCCAATGCAGCCTGAATAGCAATATCGAATTGTTGTCGTGGAATCAACTCTTTTAACTTTTCGCACATTCTGCGACCAAAGTCGTATGCATTATCCACATGAATCAATGTAGAAAGCGCATCCACGGAATCGCCGTTGAGTAAAATATCCAATTTCACTAACTTGGCCGGTTTATAATCCTTGATATGGTAGTCGAAAGAAGCATAGCCCTTAGAGATGCTCTTTAATCGATCGTAAAAATCGATTACAATTTCACTCAAAGGCAAATCAAAGGTCACTTCAATCCGATTGCTGGTCAAATAAACTTGATTGAGTAAAATTCCCCGTTTATCGATACACAGTTTCATAATATTCCCAAGGTAATCGGCCTTAGTAATAATTTGAGCCAGAATATACGGTTCTTCTATCAGTTCAATGTTTGGAATCGGCGGCATTCCGCTGGGATTGTGAACTTCAATAAGATCGCCTTTGGTGGTATGCACTCTAAAAGAAACATTCGGTACCGTTGTAATTACATCCATGTCGAATTCCCGATCAAGGCGTTCCTGAATGATTTCCATGTGGAGTAATCCGAGAAAACCGCAGCGGAACCCAAATCCCAAAGCTGCTGACGATTCGGGCTCAAAAGTAAGGGAAGCATCATTGAGCTGGAGTTTTTCGAGCGAAGAACGCAACTCTTCATAATCATCGGCATCGATGGGATAAACTCCCGCAAACACCATCGGTTTTACTTCTTGAAAGCCACTTATGACATTTGTGGTAGGACGATTCACGTGAGTGATGGTATCTCCAACCCGAACTTCTTTACTGGTTTTAATTCCCGAGATAATATAGCCTACATCCCCCGCAGAAAGCTGATTTTTAGGTTCCTGCTTCATTTTTAGCACCCCGACTTCATCGGCATTATATTCTTTTCCGGTAGATATAAATTTTACAAAATCACCGGTTTTAATGGTTCCGTCAAAAATTCTAAAGTATGCAATAATTCCCCGAAAAGAGTTAAACACAGAATCAAAAATCAGAGCTTGAAGAGGTGCATCAGGATCTCCTTTGGGTTCCGGAATTCTGTTAATAATGGCATCTAAAATTTCAGGAATGCCCATTCCTGTTTTTCCGCTGGCTTCGATAATATCATCCCGATCGCAACCGATAAGGTCTTCTATTTGGTCTTTCACCTCTTCGGGCATGGCACTGTCCATATCCATTTTGTTGAGCACTGGAATAATTTCCAGATCGTGTTCGATGGCCAGGTAAAGATTGGAAATGGTTTGTGCCTGAATACCTTGCGTTGCATCTACAATAAGTAAAGCACCTTCGCAAGCAGCAATTGAGCGGGAGACCTCATACGAAAAATCAACATGTCCCGGAGTGTCGATCAGGTTGAGTACAAATTTTTCACCCTTATAGACAAAATCCATTTGAATAGCATGACTCTTTATGGTAATCCCACGTTCGCGTTCCAGATCCATATCATCGAGAACCTGGGTGACCATATCGCGTTCCGAAACGGTTCCTGTATATTGTAATAAACGGTCGGCGATGGTGCTTTTACCATGATCGATATGTGCAATAATGCAGAAATTTCGTATGTTTTTCATTCTGAATTCTAATCTGTTATAAATATTTATTTTAGCGGTGCAATTTATCGCTCCTTATGATTTTGGCGCAAAGATACGATTTTTGATTGAAATATTTTGAACTGTCGTTATGCGGCAATGTGCTGCCCTAATCATATTTATTTTTCTTCATCGGAATGTAATTCGTTGAAGCATTTTCGACACAACGGCTCATAAGCATCCATTTCACCAAGCATTACCAGCTTTTTACCGGCTGCCGTTCGGTGTGAATAGTGAGCCAAATCGCCACACGACATGCAAATGGCATGAACTTTTGTCACCTGCTCGGCAATGGCCAACAACTGTGGCATAGGGCCAAACGGTTTGCCCTGAAAATCCATATCCAATCCGGCAACTACTACTCGAATTCCCTTATTTGCAAGCTTATTACAAACATTCACAATTTCGTTATCGAAAAACTGCACTTCATCAATACCGACCACTTCAACATCGTTTGCCATCAGCAAAATCTGTTCGGCACTTTGTATGGGCGTTGAAGCAATAGCATTTTCGTTGTGAGAAACCACATTCACTTCATCATAGCGAACATCGATAGCCGGTTTGAAAATTTCTACTTTTTGTTTTGCTATCCGTGCTCTGTTGAGCCGTCGGATAAGCTCTTCCGTTTTTCCCGAAAACATGGAGCCGCAGATTACTTCAATCCATCCTTTATGCCGATCACGATTGTTTGTATTTTCTAAAAACATTATATTTGCAGTGTCGGAATTTTAATTACTTTTATGGTCGATTTTCATCGACAAATATACAATTTTTTTTCTAATTTTATTTTATTGCGGTATGAGCTCAACAAACATTCAACAGGAAGAAATTAAAACAATTTTAGAGGTTATCGCCGAACAAACGGAAATCATTTTAACATATACAGAAGGACAAATTCCCCAGATCGAGTTGGATCTGGTCCGCGAAAACATTCGCAAGTTATATACAAATTATACTCAATTAGATAAACTAAACTCCAAATTAATAGAGCGATTAACCGATGCTATTGTGGACAACGAACATCCGGTAAAAATTGTTAAGCCGGAGTCTAAAATTCAAAAAGAAGAAATTGCTCCCAAAAAATCGATAGCGGAAATAAAACCGGTTAAAGAATCGGAAAGGATTATAGAAGAATTTTCAACGGAAGTTATTAAACAAGTTGATTCAGAAATAGTTGATCCTTTTATCGAGCCCTCGCCAAAACCCGCATTTGAAGAGAAAAAGCAGGAACCGATCGAAATTTCCGTTGAGCCGGAAGTACCGGTTAATAAACCGAAACCGGTTGTTGTTGCGCCAAATTCCGAGACCGTTAAAGAAGAACAAAAAAACGTAAAGTCTTCGAAAACAGTTGTGAATAATCATGCAACATCAACTGGGAATCTTTTTGCTTCAACATCAACTTCTGTTGCCGATCAGTTTAAAGATGAAAAAAAATCGCTGTACGAAAAAATAGGGAATACTTCTACAGATATTAGCTATGCTGAAAAGCTACAGCAAAAGCCCATCACCGATCTGGTAAAATCAATCGGGCTAAACGAAAAGTTCTTATTTATAAAAGAGTTGTTCAAGAATAACAGCGATGATTATAACGAAGCCATCCTGTTGCTAAACAGCTTCAATTCAATAACTCAGGCTTTTGATTATCTGGATGTATTAAAACAAAAGTTTGAATGGGATGAAACTTCTGATGCCAGTTTAAAATTATACGATATGATTCGCAGGAAGTATCAGAAATAGATTTTTAAATTCCCGTTTATTAATTTTCTTTTGCGGTTATCGGGGAATAATTCGGATTTTGCAGCTCAATTTTAAGAGAAATACTAGTGGACTAAAAAAGCAAAAACACATAATATTCTGTCTATTGTAATTAAAAAACAAGGGTTTGTATTTTTTATTTTTTGCGCTTCTTCCTCTCTTGTAAGAGTGTAAACTTTTCATCTGCAAAATACAGCCAATGTCGTTGTTCGGGAAAAAAACATCCGTCAGATCCTTCACCTTAAAAATCCACACTTTCCCTAAATAATCCCCACAAGTTGCCCTTAAATAATTATCGTAAGACCTTAAATAATATACTTTTAACAAGGGAAAAAAAGGGAATGTATTATGATGGGAAAAGTTAAAACTGTTAATTACAAAAAAATTATAGCCTTATGCTTCTGCGGAGTGTTTTTATTCATTAGTTATTTTGTACGAGCACAAGTTAGCGGCGATTACAGAACCCGATATACCGATGGCGTTAATCGCGGATGGTCAACCGTTACGAATTGGGAAAAATACAATGGTTCTGCATGGGCTACAGCTACAGCTGTGCCAAATTCCAGTACCACAAATGTTACCGTTCGAGCCGGGAGCAATCTGATAATCAATGGCAATTACTCTTGTAAAAACCTTACGATTAACGGATTAGTTCAATTTTATTGGGGCTCCGGTTCAACAGATCCGGCAAAAACACTTACTGTTTATGGGAATGTAACATTGTCCGGAAATGCCGATTTTCAAACAAACGCCGCAAATGATGCCGCCCGAAATTATATTCACATGCTTTCAGTTTACGGGAATATTATAAACAATGCTAATTCGGGACATGGCATTTTATTCAATGATTATTACTCGTCGGGAATTTGGTCGTGCGTACAAGTACGTTTTAAAGGAAGCGGAAAATCCACATGGGAAGGGACTGGAGAAAACGATTTGGGAGGACTCTCCATTTCTAAAGACAATGCCACGGATACCGTTGAAATAAAGCCAAGTACCTTGCTTGGCTGGGGATCGAACAATTTAGATGGAAATGGTTTTTTCTTTTACAGTATTAGTGGTTTTGAACATAAAGGCATCCTGAAATTCGGCGGAACATTTTCCATGATTACACGGTTGGGAATGCAAACAACAGGTCCTGATGCCGTCCGGCAATTACCTCAAATCTCATCCGCCGCAAATGGAAGCAACTTTCAATTAATTATTGATAATCCGAATTTCGGGATTACAGGATATGGTTCAACCACATGTTATGGAAAAATGGTCGTTAAACAAGGGAACATTAATATAGGAAACAGCGCCAATAATTTTTTACAATTCATGGATGGATCTTCATTAGTGGTAAATGGAGGAACTTTAACTTGTACAGGGGCATTGGTGTATTATGGAACGGGCTCTTTTAACCTGAATATGTGTTCCGGAAAAATCCGCTGCGGTTACTATGGAAATAATCAGTCTGCCGCCGCCGGATGGTTTGATGTTCGAAACAATGCAACTGTAAATATATCCGGCGGAACCATTGAGCTGATAAATCCATCATACACAAGTAGTTTAGGGTTCCCAATGTATAACCTTGTGGCAAATAATGTAACGATTACCGGTGGAAAATTGTTTATTGGTACCGCAACTTCTCCTGCCGGAACCAATACGTTTTCAATAAAAGGAAAAGCTCCGGAAATTGAACTTTATAAATCTTCCACTATTTCATCGAATGCCATTATGTGGGGAGATGTAGCATGTTACGGACACGTAACCATTCCACAAGGGTGCAGTTTTTCGGTTTACGATCAGGATCACTCCGATGTACCGTATCAATTGTCGATTAAAGGGAATCTCTACCATCGCGGTGATTTATATGCCGAAAAAGAAAACTCAACGATACTTTTTGATGGAACAACTCCTCAGATCTTTGAATCCACAGGCTCATATTCTGATATTCTTGACACAATGGGTATTTCCAAAATGATATTAAATAATGTAACCGGTCTTACTTTACAAGGAAACGGAACTCAAATTACTAACAATCTAAATCTTGTAAGCGGGACATTAAACATCGACACAACACTCCTGATATTAGACGGAACTATTTCGAGAAATACCGGACTTTTAGGAGGTACAGCCAAGTCTTTAATGTATATTGACGGTTATGACTCTTGCGGAACATTGGTTTTTGAAACAGGAAAACAAATGTTGAGTCAATTTCAGCTGATTCGAAACGGAAGTGTATCTCTGGGATCGGATCTAGCTATTCTTAATGATATTGATTTATCTAATGGAAAATTTAATATTCAGAACAACACACTCACCGTTTCAGGAACATTTAGCAGAACAACTCCAAGTGCAGGCTTATTTACAGGGATAGAATCGAGTAATATGAATGTTAACGGAATAGGAAATGCCGGAACAATTTATTTCGATTCAACAATGAACGAATTAAATAGGATGAGTTTAAACAGAACCGTAAATGGAGAGGTGTCGTTAGGATCAAACCTTCAGATTTTTGATCGGGTTACTTTTACAAATGGTTTATTAAACACACAAAATGATACGATCTTTTTAAAAAATTCAAGCATTCTCGAAAACGAACATAACGAATCTTGTATTATTGGTAAAGTACAAAAACGTGAAAATTTATCCACAAATTCAGGCAACTTTGGGAATACTGGATTAAGTGTATCCGGAGGATCCGATAATTTGTCGGAAATTATTGTAACTCGTGTAACAGGTAACAATGGAATATCCACTATTCAAGGAAATTCATCAATTGCAGCATATTGGGATATCGAAACTGCCGGATTGCAACCGGTTTCGGGCCGAAACTTAACATTCAATTGGTTTGAACGCTTCGACAACAGTGTAACTCTCTCAAGCACTCAACTCTGGCGTAGTAGCGATTACGGAACAAATTGGCAGTCCATAGGACCTTTATCCGATTATTCTTCAAGAGCCGCAACACAAAATGCCACCCATTTTTCAAGATGGACAATTGCCAAATCTTCCACACCTCTTCCTGTGTGTTGGCTGGAAACAAAAGTCGAATGCGATGAAAACAAGCAAATTATATCCTGGAAAACAGCTTCCGAAACAAATAACGATTATTTTACCGTTTACAGATCTTATGATGCCGTCAATTTTTTCGAAATCGGGCGAGTTCAAGCAGCAGGAAATTCAACCGTAGTGAATTCTTATCAATTTATAGATTTAAAAAAATCCGACAAAAAAACTTATTACCAAATTAAACAAACCGACTATAACGGTCACTCATCTATTTCAAAACTTATGACATCTAAATGCAATTACTTGACTGATTCTGAAATCGCATTATATCCCAATCCATGTAATGGAAGGAATATAATAATATCAACCGATCAAAACATCGAAAATATTACATTGGAAATATACAATAATGTTGGACAATTAGTCTCTTCAAGCAAAAAAATTTCGGTTTTGCAAGAGATGCCAATGTCAATACAACTCAGCTTAACAGATGGAATTTACTATTTCAATATTTTATTAAATAACAAAGTAATTAAACACGAAAAAGTAGTCATTATAAATAGTTTATATTAGCTGAATAAAATTGATAAAAAGCAAAATAAATATGTACATTTGTAGTGATATTAATTGTTATTTTATTACATAATTAATGGACGCTATAATTAAAGCCGTCATTATTGATGATGAATTACATGCCAGAGAATCTCTGAAGATGTTGCTTCAAGAGAAATTCGGGCAGGTTCAAATCTGTGGTCTTGCCGGTAATTGCCTTGAAGGCTTTAAAATAATTGAGTCCGAAAAACCGGATGTTGTCTTTTTAGATATTCACATGCCGGAAGTGTCGGGGTTAGAATTTCTCGATACTTTTGCTACACGAGATTTTTTGGTAGTATTTACTACGGCATATAGCAATCATGCGCTGGAGGCCATTAAAAAGCAAGCTTTCGATTACTTGCTAAAGCCGATAGATGAAGACGAACTGGAAGAAACCATAAAAAAGATTCAATTAAAAATTAAATCGAAGAATGATGTTTTGCCTTCGAACCTGGAACAAATGGTAAAAAGTATGATTATCACCGAAAAGGTTCAAAAAATTACGCTGCCCTATTCCAAAGGATATAAAGTTGTAAATATTGATGATATTGTAATGTTTAAAGGAAACAACAATTACTCCGATATATATCTGGTGGATGGAAGCGTGCTGCTCTCATCCAAAACATTACGTTTTTTTGAGATGAATCTTTCTTCTCTACGGTTTTTCAGAATTCATAAATCCTTTTTAATTAATTTAGTTCACATCAAAGAGATGAATTTTAAAGACGGTGGATTCGTCACCTTGTCAAACGGAGAGATTGTTCCGATGGCCAGAGGAAAAAGTGGTGAGTTAATGCATTTGATTAACGGAATTAACCTTGAATGAAATATCAAAAAATAGTTTTCTTCCTATTCTTACTTCAGACATCGGTTATTGGAATAAGTCAATCGCTGATTTCCCGGAATTATAATGTCGAAAACGGCTTGGCCAATTCCACTATCTTTAGAATCTATCAGGATTCCAAGGGATTTATCTGGTTCTCTACAGGATATGGGATCAGCCGATTTGACGGCAGCCAGTTTAAAAACTATAGTACAGAACAGGGACTGGCAACCAATAAGGTTTTGGCTATACGGGAAATGCCCGGAAGCGACATTATCTGCGGAAGTACGTTTGGGTTTGGCCTGTTTTGTCTTTTTAAGGGAAAGATTTTCAACATCAGCGCTATGATCTCTAACCTACCTAAAGAAATTGTTTTTATGGAATTTGACAAATGGGGAAGGCTTTGGGTGATTTCCTCAGAATGGAAACTGGGGTATATCTCAAGGAATATAAATAAATATTCCTATACCGAATATTCTGATTTTGCAAAAAGCAGTACTCAAATATATGCAAACGTGCTATACCTTGATCACGACAAAGAACTTTATGTGGGTGCCGGAGACGGACTTTACATGGTTTCTAAAGATTCTGTGATTCCGAAATATATTGATACAACCGTGAGTGTTGCCGGAATTACCACTTCAAATTCCGGGAAATTTTATATCGGGTCGTTCAACAGAATTATCATTCTTAATAAGTTTAAAAAAGAGTCGGAAATTTGCGAGAATCTTGCAGCAAAAGAAGTCGGAGTCTTAGAGGTAAAAAACGATCGCTATTTATGGTTTTATGCATTCCCCGAAAAACAATATCTTTATGATTTATACCTACATAAATATCTTGAACCGGGTAAAATTTCAAAGATCCCAATATACTCAATGCTTAAAGACAATGAAGATAATATTTGGCTGGGATCTGTTGGGATGGGAGCCTTTTGCTTTTCTACCGAATTTGCTCAAACATATACCAAAGAAGATGGTCTTTACGATAATTATTTATTAAATCTTTCGTACAGCAAAAACAAGAATCTTTGGATTACAACATACTCGGGTATTAATTTTATTCATGATATTAAAATTGATTCTCTGAAAGAGCGGATAAGATCGGCCTCTGTTTGGAATGTTGTCGAAGGAAGTGATGGGAAAATATACCTCCCCACAAATAACAAATTAAATATCATATATAACCATAAAATTCAGGAAGTATATGAAATAAAAGATCGAATTCTTAACCTACAATTGTTCAATGATACCTTGTGGCTCCTTACACGCAAAGGTGTTTATTTTCTAATAAATAAAAAAATCATTTCCCCCGAGAAACTTCAAATACTAAAAGATTCAAAAGTTTTTTGTGTAACCAAAGATTCGGATAATACCAAATGGATTGGAACCAATAATGGAGTATATACTTATAAGGACTCTCTAAGGCTGGTGTTTTCGAACAAAAAAATCGTAAACAATGAAATCAACGCAATTGTAATTCAAAAAGAAAAGGTTTGGATTGCAATGGAAAAAGGGCTAATGCTTGTGGATAAGAGAAATCCGAATACGCAAATGTTCCAGTTGCTTAAAAACATCAGAATAAGCGCTCTGGCGTTGGGGCAGGGAGATCAATTATGGATCGGGACTTATAAAGGCTTATTTTTACACGAAAAAGACAAATTGGTGAAAATAAATCAATTACAAGGAATAATAGGAGATGAAATTAGAGCAATTATTGCTTTAGACTCAACAATATGGGTAACATCGGAAAAAGGTTTATGCAGAATTGTTCCCAATAAACTCTTTATTGATGCAGAAAAAATAAAACCTAAAATTTCCATATCGGGAATTATTGTTGACGGCACATCGCATCAAACAACCGACAGTTTGTATTTTGACTATAATTCCAAAAATATCAGAATTGAATATGTCGGATTTTACTACAAAAATCCAAGGTCTCTTTTCTTCAAATATCATTTGAACAAGGATTCCAATTGGTACGAGACACGGAATGAATCCGTTGATTTCAACAATTTGCCTGACGGCAACTATTGCTTTGAGGTAATTGCTATTTCGGAAAACAATATACAAAGCCCTGTTGCAACACTTCATTTTACAATTAAAACTCCTTGGTGGCTGCAATTTTGGTTTTTCATTCTTATTGGAATCATTGTTGCTCTTTTAATTATTACAGCTTTTCAACTAAGAGTCGGTCATTTAAAAAAAAGAGAGAAAGAAAAGATGACTAATCAGCGAAAAATTGTGAATATGGAATTTCGTGCCCTAACCGCATTGATGAATCCGCATTTTATCTTTAATGTGCTTAATTCCATTCAATACTATATGAAATATGTAAACATTGATAAGGCAAGTATCTATTTAAAAAAATTCACAAAGCTTATCCGCATTCATTTCGAAAATTCAAAACAGAGTTTTAACTTATTAGCAGACGAAATCAGAGCTCTTGACCTGTATATGCAACTTGAATCATTCAGATTTGATGAACGGTTGAATTATAAATTAACTATTGATCCTCAAATTGATGAAAACAACATTTATATTCCTTCAAACATTATTCAGCCATTTGTAGAAAATGCCATTTGGCACGGCTTGTCCCCAATTACACTGGAAAGTCTAATTACTGTAAATATTTACAAACAGGAGGATTCCATTTATATTGAAATTATGGATAACGGAATTGGCATAAATAAGGCAGCCGGAAATAAAACAGACCACTCCTCTTCCGCAATAAAGATTTCGAAAGAGCGACTGTTATTACTAAAAAAATTATATGATAATATTTTTGATTTATTAATATTAGATATCAACGATATAGATCCCAATGACCATGGGACAAAAGTGATCATTATTTTACCGGTAATATCGACTTTACCAACAGAAGAATGGCTTATTCGCTCGTAGTTGGTTTTAAAAAATCACTTTGCCATCGAGCATTTTTCCTTTTACCCCAAAAAATGTACAGATCCCTAATTAATATATACCACATACTTAATTAATTCGATTTTAAAATCGAATTCTACTAAATTTACAGAAGATAATTGAAAACGGGATTAAAAAAAATTATAACATGTCTAAAAAACGGATTAATAAAACACTCTTAGTGTTCGGGTTAGTATTTTTAATTAGTAGCACCCCTATTTTGGCTCAAGATAATGTAGGTATCGGCACAACGACACCAAATGCTTCTGCACTTTTGGATTTAACAGCCAGTAATAAAGGGTTGTTAATTCCACGGGTTACGCTTGTTGCCGCAAATAACGGATCCAGCCCGGTAAATACTCCGGCCACCGGCTTATTGGTTTATAACATAGGAGGAACATTAACAGCCGGTTTCTATTACTGGAATTCGACGCAATGGGTTCAAGTAGGTTCAGGCGGCTCTACAAGTACCTGCTCTACTTTACAGCAAGCATACGATTGCGGAGGCAGTGGAGCCGGCAGGCAAATCACAACCACGGGCAACAATCCGATTGCAATCACGGCAAACGATGCTTCAACCATTGCATTAAAAGTAATTCATACAAACACCGGTGTTGCAATTTCAGCAGATAATACAAGTACATCATCGCAATATGCTACAATTCAGGCTACTGCTGTATCCAACTTCGGAACAATTGGTGGAACAGGAACAGATCAGCCAACATCTGCCATTATTGGGAATTCAAGTGGAAAAGCATTTGGTGTTTCTGGTCAAGTTCTGGCTACTGCCACTGCCGAAGCCGCTTTATTTGGCAATAACTTGCGTACTAGTGGCGGTCACGGCGTAAAAGGAATTGGATTTAACGGAACAATCGGTGAGACAAACTACCCTGGGGGAAATGGAATTTATGGAGCAAACCATGCAACAGGAGACGGAATTGGCACTGCAGGAGAAGGCTTTTACGGCGTAGCCGGACAAAGCACAGATGCCACTAACGGATGGGGAGTTTATTGTGTCGGAACAGCTGGTGTAGATGGTAACTTAATAGTAGGTGGCTCTTTTTCTGCTTCCGGAACCAAATCTTTTATGATTGATCATCCGCAATATCCGGATAGTAAATTTCTAAAACATTTCTGTGTTGAATCGAATGAAGTGATTAACATGTATAGAGGAACGGTTACCCTTAACGAAAACGGAGAAGCAGAAGTCTCTCTTCCATCATATTTTAATTTAATCAACATTAATTTTTCATATCAATTAACTCCTATTGGTTCTCCAATGCCCAATATCTTTGTAAAGCAAGAAATCGGAGAAAAGAATTCATTTGTGTTATCTGGAGGTGTTGCAAATGGCAAAGTATCATGGACCGTATATGCTGAGCGCAATGACGAAACACTAAAAAACAATCCGAAAATGAAAGATAGTGAACCGCTAAAAGAAGGTAGATTTTCCGGCAAATACTGCAATCCGTCTTTTTTTGGAAAACCTCAAAGTTCCGGTATTCTCAATCTGTCTAAACTATCATTGATCAGATAGTCCAAACCGTTAAAAAAACAATCATGGTTAAACATAAAATCTTTTTATTACTAATTATTGCCGGATGTTTTCTGCAGGGAGATTTGTATGGGCAACTATTCGTAAATAACGGAGGAACGGTTGCAATTACTTCCAATGCGATTGTTAGTATCAACGGAAGCGCCGAAAATAAGACCAACTCGACCTTTTCAAACAATGGAAACTGCTATATTTTATCGGATCTTACCAACAATGCAGTTTTAAGCGACAACGGATTAATTGATCTCAAAGGAAGTTGGTTTAACAATGCAACTTTCAGTGCCGGTACCGGCATGGTGAGATTTTCCGGAGCAAATCAATTTTTGGGCGGATCCGCAGTAAGTTCGTTTAATAATTTGGACCTTTCTGGAACAGGAATTAAAACTCAAACAATCAATCAAATAGTCACAGGAGTACTGTCTCTTAACGATCGGGAATTAGCCACCGATGGATTCATCATGAGCATAAATAATTCGTCTGTTAATGCAATAACCCGCACAACCGGATTTGTAAGTTCAACAGGAAACGGAAAGTTAAGTCGCCAAACAAACAGTATTTCCACATATCTTTTTCCGGTAGGATCCTCATTGGTAATCCAACGTTATCGTCCGGTAGATATTACTCCTAATAGTTCAAGTGCAAACACATATCAAGTTCGGATGGCGAATGTAGATGCAACCAATGAAGGATATTCTCGGTCGCAATCAGAAACAGGATTATGTACGCTTAACTCTTTATTTTATCACAAAATTGCTCAAACATCCGGCACCTCGGCGGCTGATATCCGTATTTATTTTGATCCGGCGGCTGATGGAGGATGGCAACTTTTAGCAAACTGGAATACAAATCCCTCACAAAGATGGGTAAACATTGCACCTGTAAATCAAACAAGCGGAAGCCCTTTAAGTTCTGTAACAAAAAGCACATGGTCGGGTTTTGTAAATGAACCTGTTATTCTTGCAAACCCGAATATTCAGCCGGAAATTAACAGTGTTCCTCCCTTGTGTTCAAATGGTAATCCGGTAAATCTGTCAGCTACCGTTGGGGGTGGTCTTTGGTCCGGCAACGGGATTACAAACCCGACAGCAGGTACATTCAATCCGGCAACAGCAGGTGTCGGCACACATCTTATAACTTATACCATTTCGGGTAATTGCAATGCAATGGACACGATAAGCATCGTTGTACAAAGTGGCGCTGATGCATCAATTACATCTACAGTAAATACTTTTTGTTTAAATACGCCACCGGTAACCTTAACCGCTGCTCAACAAGGAGGAACCTGGAGTGGAAGTGGAATCACAAACCCATCTTCCGGCATTTTTTCTCCAGCTGTTGCGGGAATTGGCACACACCAAATTATTTATACCATAAGTGGGGTTTGTGGTGGTGCAGACACCATTAGTATTCAGGTAATCAGCACTCCGGATGCAACGATCACAAATGTAAATCCAATGTGTAGTAACCAAGATATAATTGTGCTACAAGCTGCCCAAAACGGCGGAACATGGTCCGGATCGGGAATTGTAAACCCTGCTACAGGAGAATTTAATCCTTCGATTGCCGGTGCCGGAAATCATATTATTACCTATTCTTTTGCGAATGGATGCAACGCCCAAGATACTACTGTTATTATTATAAATCCGACACCATCTGTAACCGTATCGGCAACAAACGAAAGTTGCTTTTTAGCAAACGACGGCTCTGCCATTGCAACATCCACCGGCGGAAACCCTCCGTACAACTATGTCTGGAGTAACAACTCTTCTAACGTTAACAATATTTCGGGACTCGCTCCAAATGACTATTCCGTTACTGTTACAGATGCGAAGGGGTGCTTTGCCAATGCCGACTTTATCATAACCAGAGCTTTAGACGACTGTAATGATAATACCCATTCTATTTTTGTTCCAAATATATTTTATCCCGAAAGCAACGTTGAAGAAAACAAAGTAATAAAAGTATATGGAAAAGGCATTAAATCTTTACAGTTCACAATTTATGATCGTTGGGGTTCTAAAGTTTTCGAAACAACCAGTCAAGAAGATTCATGGGATGGTTCTGTGAGCGGAACTGTTGAAAATTCTGCAGTTTTTGTTTACTATTTGGATGTGGTATTTATTACCGGTAAAACATATACTCAAAAAGGGAATATTACTTTAATCAGATAATACAGATTATGAAAAATAAAATATTAGTTTGGAGTGCAATAATCTTGATATCATCGATAAGGGTTTATTCTCAAGATATTCACTTTTCTCAGTTTTTTCAGAATCCCGGACAATTAAATCCATCATTAACCGGCTCTTTTAACGGGTTGGGTAGATTTTCGACTAATTATAAATCTCAATGGAGAAGTATCGACAATACATACCAAACATTTGCGTTGAATGCCGATGGCGGTTTTTTTAAAAACAAAACGTATAACGGCAAAGGAGATTTCTTGGGATTAGGTTTGAACTTTTTTACGGATAGAGCCGGAGAACTAAAGTTAAGAACAACTTCTATTCTTTTTAACATTGCTTATAATTTAAAAGTAGGAAAAGGGCAAACACTAGCTGCCGGCATTCAGGCCGGATTTATCCAACGAAGTATTGATCCCAACAATGGAAAATGGGGGATACAATACGATGGAAATAGCTATAACCCTAATTATCCCACGGGAGAATATATTTCAAATGCTACTAAATATGTGGCCGATTTTGGTCTGGGAATGGCATACACATGGACGAACGATGAAAAAAGTCCTTCCAGAAATTGGACCGTTTTGTTCGGAGCCGGAGCATTTCATGTAAATCAACCAAACCAAACACTGTTTTCTAGTGGTGAAGACAAACTTCACCTGAAATTTAATCCTCATTTAAAAATCAACATTCCGTTAAATAAAAAAGAATTTTTAATTCCTCAAATGATGTACACCGTTCAAGGGGCCTCAAAAGAGTTAATTGTCGGGTTCGATTTTCGTCATTTTTTAAGTTCCGATGCTAGATATACCGGATTTATCAAAGAATCTGCTATATATGGAAGTGTTTATTTCAGGAATAGTGATGCAATAATTGCAGGATTAGGATATATGTATAGTGGCTTTCAGGCCGGATTAAGCTATGATATTAACATTTCGAAGCTTTCTCTTGCCAGCCAATATCAAGGAGGTCTTGAAGTTTCATTGACATACATTATCAGAGGAGCACCAAGAACCAGAATCGAAAGTCGACCAAGTTTTGAATAATTCCGTTCTTTTCATTTATTTAATAACACCCTAAAACATAATGGGACCGGCTTTTCGGTTGGTCCTGTTATGCTTTTAATCTCTAAAATTGCATAGATTTGGATTCTTTTATAGCTTCAAGTACTAAATTTAAACATTATCATTTTCCTAAAACAGATTTTGACAATTTTAAGGTGAAACGGTTTATTTCGCGACACTACCACATTCTTTGCTAATCAACACTACTTGTTTTCTTCAGATGCAATTCTGCCTTCTTTGCGAATTACACCATATTTGCATACCGGTCCCGGATCGGTTAATTTCGGCTCATTAATAACCGTTGGTTTGGGTTTCTGTTTCTTCTTCACCGGAATCGCGACCGTTTTAACAATATCTTTATTTAAGGTATTATTTAACGGTTGCATTTCGGTTGTTTTTTTGGCTATTGAATCGTTATTCTGAGATAACGTCGAGCTTTCATTCGTCTTTGAATCCTGATTGGATTTACAGGAAATCAAAAAAACAATAACCAACCACGTTACTTTTAATGACAATCGCCAAAAATTTTGCTTAATTTTCTTCATATCAATCTATTATAACTAGCTTTACAAACGACCCACTTTGTTTGGTATTAGTTTTTCGATCCTTTTTTACAAAACCATCCCGCTTTTAGAGAATACCTTATTCATTTTTTTGATCTTGCATTATAGGGCTTTTCTTATTTCTTTAATTCGCTGTTCGCGCTCAAAGGAAAAAGTTTTGTCAGTGGTTTCACAAAATTCATAAAGAAATATTGCTTTTTCAAGAAAGATCCGTTTTTGACCGGCCGACCCTTGTATTGCAATTTGATATATAATCTCAGCCAGTAGTTCTAGATTTATAGAACTCATGCCCTCAAAACGAGAAATATAATCGAGAGAAGCCGACTCGTCCAATGCTAAAAAACAGGTTAAATCGAAGTTGATTTTATGAACCAATTCTTCATTCGTTTTTTCGAAAACGGATTCTACTGTAGTTGCAAAGTTCCCTTTAGATCCGGTTAACCGATTCAGTATTGCTCGTAAAACAGCCCCTATTTTTTCAATTTCTCTTAACAAATAATCTTTTTGTTCCATTGTTTCTATTTTTGAATAAAGTGTTATTTCTTTAAATCGGCATTACAGCCTAAACAGTGCTCTCTATGCACGCAAATTGTAGCTCCACAGTTTGGGCAGGTCCACCGGACAGATTCTTTTGCAAGAAACGCATTAATTCCTATATCTTTGATGGACAAGAGATGTTCAATTAAACTGACGTGATATTTAGTCCGATATCTTTTGTCAATATGTTTTAATTGGGGACAGGGAAACTTTTCGCACTCGTAGCAAAACCCGGATTCTGTTTGGTTGAGGTGTTCACAGTTTTTTATTTTGCACAACGAACAGTGGGGTACCTTAGAGCCAGTGTTGGGCCAGCAGCCGATGCACCTGTTTTTCGACCGGAGATATGCGAGACAGGTTCCGCAATTTATCCCGCAAGGCGCAATTAAATTGCGATTGAAAGTTACCGAAGATTCTGTCATAACACTTGTTTTAGATTTTGACAAATGAAATGTTTAAAATTACAAATTTATTTCATTTATCCGGAGTTTTTTGTAAGATGATATCGTAGCATGAGTATGCTGAACCCGTTTGCCAATGGTTAAAGATGCTCTTTCCTGATTGTTATTATCTATTTAATATCCAACATATTACATTTTTGAATTGATATTCTCCAATAAAATGTGCCGAAAAATGTGTACGTTTGCAAATAATTTTGACGGATAACTATGATTACAGTAAGCTCTCTTTCGATACATTTTACAGGGGACGATCTATTTAGTGAAGTTTCGTTTGTGGTAAGCGATAATGACCGCATCGGACTAACGGGGAAAAACGGTGCCGGCAAGTCCACGTTATTGAAAATATTGGCCGGGATGCAAGAACCCGAAAAGGGTTCCATTATCGTTACCGCCGGACATAGGGTCGGGTATTTGCCTCAGGAACTATCTCCATCCAGCAAACGGACCGTCTGGGATGAAACCCTTACCGCTTTTCACGAAGTTCACCATCTGGAGGCATTGATTAAAAAACTTACTCACGATCTTGGTACCCGCACCGATTACGAATCCACCGATTATTATAATAAATCGGCTTTGCTCAGTGAAAGTACCGAACGACTTCATTTGATAGGAGCCGGCAATATGAATTCCGAAGCCGAAAAAGTGCTCTTCGGACTGGGCTTTGAATCCACCGATTTTACCCGGGCGATGACGGAATTCAGCAGTGGTTGGCAGATGCGTGTGGAACTGGCTAAAATTCTCCTCCAGAAACCGGAAGTGATGCTACTCGACGAACCGACCAATCACCTTGATATCGAGTCCATTCAATGGCTCGAAATATTTATGTCTTCGTACCCGGGAGCGGTTATCTTAGTTTCGCACGACCGTGCTTTTCTGGATGCTGTGACTACCCGAACCATTGAAATAAGTTTGGGAAGTATTTTCGATTATAAATGCTCTTATTCCGAATATGTAGAACAACGGATGGAGCGTATCGAGCACCAGATGGCTGCGCAAACCAACCAGCAGCGCGAAATCATCGAAATGGAGCGTTTTGTAGAGCGTTTCCGCTATAAAGCCACCAAATCGAAGCAGGTACAGTCCAAAATAAAAATGCTCGATAAGATGGAACGAATTGAGGTGGACGGTCTCGACAACTCCTCCATTCATTTCCGTTTCCAACCCGCCCCTCATTCCGGACAGGTAGTGGTTGAAGCAAAAAATGTGGTGAAGTCGTTTGACAAAAAACTGGTACTGTCCGATCTAGATTTCACTCTTTTACGCGGACAAAAAGTGGCTTTCGTGGGCAAAAATGGGGAGGGAAAAACAACTTTTTCCCGGATTATCGTCGGCGACTTAGCCGCCACTCAAGGTTATGTAAAGTTGGGACACCAAGTAATAGTCGGCTATTACGCTCAAAATCAAGCGGCAATGCTCAACCCCAACAAAACGGTTTTTGAAACCATTGATGAGATTGCCGTGGGAGACATCCGAACGCGAATTCGGGCTATTTTGGGAAGTTTTCTTTTTTCGGGCGATGATATCGAGAAAAAGGTAAAGGTACTTTCAGGAGGCGAAAAAGCCCGTCTGGCTCTTGCAAAACTGTTGCTCACTCCATATAATCTGCTAATTTTAGATGAACCGACCAATCACCTCGACATGCAATCGAAAGATGTCCTAAAATCGGCTTTATTACAATATGACGGAGCTTTTATTATTGTTTCTCACGACCGTGATTTCCTGCAGGGATTAACGGAAAAGGTCGTAGAATTTAAGCATCATCATATTAAGGAATATATCGGAGATGTTTATGATTTTATCGAAGATCGGAAGATTCAAAATTTGTCGGATTTGGAAAAATCAAGCATAGGCAATAAAAGCATTACAACTCCAGAAGAAACAATTTCTGAAAATAAGCAGCAGTGGGAAAAGAAAAAAGAGTTGGAGAGTCAGATCCGGAAAGTTAAAAATCAGATTCGTCAGATTGAAGATAAAATACAAAAACACGAAGCCGAGCTTAAAGCTATGGACGAAAAGCTGGCCATGCCCGAAAAATATCAACAAGAAATTGCTTCCGGCGAACTTTATCGGCAGTATGAGCATACCAAACGGCAAATAGAACACCGAATGGCCGAATGGGAACTACTTCAGGAGCAGCTAATGGATGTTGAATAAAAGCTATACACTTATCAAAAATCCATTTTATACCGAAATGAATTATTTCTGAGTTCAATATTTATTTTAAATTCATTTCGAGCATTGACCAATGTAAGAAATTGTAGTTCAACATTGTAACCCACCTGAGATATTTACAGTTTCACATTGGTATAAAAGCGTTCTTATAAACGATCTTTTTTTCTTTCCACTTATTTTTACACCTTGAGTTTTTGTAATATGATTATTTTCAATCTATTAAAATTATAAAAGACAGAAAAGCACACTATGGGACACTACCGAAACATTATTAAACTATGCTTTCTTTCTTGATTTAAAAAAATAATATATGTTTTCACAAAAAACTATAAATCCAAATATAATAATGATAATATTATATTTGATTAAATCTGATAGTTCATGTTCACGTAAAATAATATCTTCACGATTTCCATATAATATTTTTGCATCATGTACTTCAAATTGCATTGAAATCATGTAGTTCATTATAGAAAAAACACTTGTTATTATTATTAACAAACAGAATAATAATATAAATATAGGTATGATTTTTTTTGTGATAGACATAAAATTAAGATTTAATTTTAAATTACTGTACTTCTTTTTTAACATCGTTAGTCACGTTTTTAACTGTACCTCCTCCATATTTGGATTCACCACTAAGATAATCCTGCATCTCTCCAGGAGTATTTACATCGTCAGTTGATTTTACCGTCGTGCCAATTCCTGGCACAGTACTAGGAATAAAATCAATAGTTGTTGTTTTAAAATCCAATCCAATTTCACTTGCTTTTAAAGCATCCTCAGTTTTAGTTGTACAATTGTTATCAAAAAGATTGTATTTATCAACTACTCTGGCTCTTGCATCGCCTTTGTATTTCCCGGTTTTTGGAACCGCACTAAAGGCACTAAAATAATTGTCACGTATTTCACAAACGCTACTCTCATTAGCACTAGTAATTTCATATGCTTCAGCTCCATCTTCATTAACATACTTATTGACAAAGTTTACAGCATCTTGTCCCGTAAGTCTCAGCAAAACACCTTGACCAGATATGTTTGTATTGTTTAAAATTCCTTTTTCTTTATCAAGTGCTGCGTATCTTCCATATGAATAAACTGTCATCTTTTTTCCCTTGCCAATAGCCAAGAATGTATGACCAACACTTCGTTTACAATGGAATAGGGCTCTCCCATTTGTTCTAAAAAGAAAAAAATCTTACTTTTTAAATAGCTTTTGTGATTATTTTGGCGCTTTCGGTTCACTTGATTTTATCGATGAAAAAATGATTAATATTCCGATTCGCAGAGGCCTCTATTATTGAATATTCAACTTTTCATAAAAAGCGGCTTTACAGGTGCTCGACAGTGGAATTTCCGTATTATTAATCAGTACACTGTTTCCTGTAATTGAAGTAATGTGGTTTACATTGACAATATACGACTTGTGTATTTGAAAGAAAACATCCGACGGAAGCTCGTTGACAAATTCTTTCATGGTAAATCGGGCCATAATATTTTTGCCATTTGAAAGATTGATTTTTAAATAGTTACCTTCGGCGTTTATATAAAAAATATCGCTGAAATTAATCTTTTGATGTGCATAATCGGCTTTTATAAAAAGAGATGTTTTGTTTTCGGAAGGTGTATTTGACGAGGCAATGCGTCGCTTATGTTTAATCAACTCCACGGTAGCATAGAGATCTTCTTTAGAAAAAGGTTTCAGCAGATATCCTTCGGGAGATTCCAGTGAAGCCTTCAACAAAGTTTCGGAGTCGGAAAGGGACGTGATAAAAATAAAGGGAATATTAAGTTTTTCCTTCACCTGACGCGCAATTAGCAAGCCGTCTTTTTCATCCCCAAGGCGAATGTCGAGCAAAGCAAAATTTGCGTTGGAATTACTAATCTTGGCAATTGCCGATTCAAACGAATCGGACATCGATTCTATCTGATAGCCCAATTCTCCGGCATAATTGCAAATTATCTCTTGAATAGCGGGTTCATCCTCTACAACAAACAATTTCGTATCCATCATTTTAATCTGTGTTTTTGATTAACAATTTAGGTTCCGACATATCGGCAATGGAATATTTCACTCCTTCACGACCCATTCCCGATTCTTTAATTCCGCCATACGGCGTATGATCCACCCTAAAAATAGAGGCATCATTGATAATTACACCGCCACATTCGATTTCGGAATATGCATAATTCATCTCCGATAGCGTGTTGGTGAATACTCCCGCTTGCAAGCCGTATTTTGTATCATTTACCCGATCCACGGCCTCTTCAAAGGTGTTATACGACTCAATAACCACTACAGGGCCAAATACTTCCTGATTACAAACTTTCATTTCGGGATAGGTATTTGTCAGTACAGTGGGTTCTACAAAAGCACCTCTCCGACCGCCTCCACAAAGACAAGTTGCTCCTTGCCTTATAGCTTCATGAATCCACGATTCTACACGAATGGCATTAACTTCGTCTATTAACCCACTGATATCTGTATTCGGGTCGAGCGGTGATCCTTCGTGCAACAGTGCTGTTTGGTACAAAAATTTATCGACAAACATTCTATAATGATCTTTTTGTACGAATATTCGTTGTGTATGAATGCAAACTTGCCCCGAATATATAAATGCACCCATCACCGAGCGTTTAACGGCCCAATCGATGTTTGCTGTGGGTGTAACGATAACAGCCGCATTGCCTCCCAGTTCGAGAACCACTTTTTTCTTGCCGGCATTGGCTTTCATATCCCATCCTACAAGCGGCGATCCGGTAAATGTAAGTAATTTAAAACGTTCATCTGTAACCAATCGGTTGCCGACACTTCGGTTCATTGGCATAATAGATAACGCACCTTTGGGAAGTTCTGTTTTATCGATGACTTCGGCTAATAATAAGGCTGTTAGCGGAGTGGCTGTTGCCGGTTTAAGAATAATCGGACAGCCCGCGGCAATAGCCGGTGCAATTTTATGAACCGCCAGATTCAGGGGAAAATTAAAAGGGGAAATTCCTGCTACTAGCCCGATGGGAAAAAATTTTACCAATCCCTCTTTGTTTTCTCCTGCATGTGTGCGGTCAATCACAATGTACTCACCCTGAGTTCGTCCCGCTTCTTCGGCGGCAATTCTGAAAGTTTGTATAGACCTGTCAACTTCGGCTTGTGCCCATTTCAAAGGTTTATTAGCCTCTGCAGCCAGCACTAAGGACATTTTACTTTTGGATTCGAGCAATCGTCGGGCGATTTCGTTTAAGATTCCGGTTTTTACATGTGCCGGCATTCGTTTAAGCGCTGAAAATGTATTGTTTGCAGCTTCAATTGCCTCTTCGAGATGATTGTTATTCGCTAAATAAGTTGTTCCTACACATAGATTGTCATAGGAATTGAAAACATCAACGGTTTCTTCGGTTGTTATAAAATTTCCACCGCAATATATTTTGTACTTTTCCTTCATCGTTTAAACCCTTGATTTATATAACAAACCAATATCCGTTGAGTAATCCCAAAATAAAGAGTATAATGGCAATTACCCCGCAATGCAAATTTAACAATTATTTCGCTAACTTTTACATGCTGGTTAGCTGTTGCTTAATTTTGCGCCTTTATCTTTTTCACTTCGCCTTCGGCTGCACTCAGACTCCGTTCTTCTTTTTACACAAAGAACAAAGATACGCCAACTACGGCAACGAGTGCTCCAATGGTTTCGCGCAAGGTAATTTTTTCGTGATAAAGCCACATTGCAAAAGGAATGATCAGTATCGGATTTATTGAAACGATAGTTTGCACCACTCCCGGATTGGCATGTTGAACGGCAAAAAGGGATAATGTAATTCCTAAAAACGGACCGAAAAAACCGCCCACGGTTACCATGCTCATGGCTTTGGTACTTTTAACGGATTGTACAACCGACGGCCACCGTTTTAAATACGTGATAAGTAAAACAAACCCGAAAAGCCCTGCAAAGAGCCTGATTTCGCTTCCATAAAACGGATTGGCGGTTGTGCTGAGTCCCACTTTACTCATTACTAATCCCGAAGCCTGCCCAATGGCCCCCAAAAAAGCAAAGAATATACCTCTCGGATGATATCTGAATTTGAACGATTTTCTCTTTTCTTCTTCCTCCTGTTTTCGCGTTAAAATCACCATACATATCCCGATGATAGTAACGGTCATTCCAATAAAACCAAGAACAGTAAGCGATTCACCGAGCACAACCCAACTTATTAACGCAGCCATGGGAGGTGCCAGCGACATTACCAGTAGCGCTACCCGGGGGCCGGTTATGGTAAATGCTTTAAAAAGAAACAAGTCTCCTAAAAACACACCTACAAAACCGGACAAACTAAGCCAAATCCAGCTTTTATAACTGATATTCGATGGAACAGGTGAGCCGTAAGCAATAAAAGTAAAGATTGCAATAAATGCAATACCAATAATTAGGCGCCAGATATTCACCGATAAAGAGCCGATTAGCTTACCCGCAGAAGTAAATGCAATAGCGGTAAAAGTCCAAAATACAGCAGTAAGTAATGCCGCAAACTCTCCAAGATGTGTTTGAATCACTGAATTTTTATCGTGTTTATTGCGTTTTCAATACGCGCATTAACCTCTTCCGCTCCAATGAAAGCTATAATTTCAAACAAATCGGGTCCCATGGCATCGCCGACCAGTGATAATCTTAAACTATTCATAATTTGCCCTGTATTCAGTTCATTGGTTTGAATAAAATTCATCACTTGGTCGTGTATCTGTTGGACATCGAACGGCACGGAAGAGATAATTTTTCCAATAGCCCTGAGATGAATCGAAGTATCTTCTTTCCAGCGCTTTTTAATAACCTGCGGATTAAATTCCTTAGGTGCTTTAAAGAAATATATAGTTTGAGGCACCAGTTCTTTTACAAAATGCGCACGCTCTTTTACCAAACCCACAACATAAGCCAGTTTGTCGATCGAAACATCGACCCCTTCTTGAGCCAGCAATGGCAATAGAAGCGTTGCCAATTCTTGATTACTGCGTTTTATTAAATATTGATGATTGAACCATTTCGATTTTTCCAGATCGAACTTAGCACCGGCCTTACTGATCTTTTCGAGGCTAAACAGCGAAATGAGTTCGTCCATTGAAAGCAACTCCTGATTGTTTCCCGGATTCCAACCCAAAAGAGCGAGGATATTAACCACAGCATCGGGAAAATAACCCGATTCGCGATATCCGGATGAAATCTCACCGGTTTTCGGATCCTTCCATTGTAGTGGAAATACCGGGAATCCCAAACGATCTCCGTCGCGTTTGCTTAATTTTCCGTTACCGTCTGGTTTTAACAGCAACGGAAGATGTGCAAATTCCGGCATGCGATGAGCCCAGCCGAATTTTCGATATAACATTACATGCAACGGAGCCGAAGGCAACCACTCTTCGCCGCGAATTACATGTGTAATTTCCATTAAATAATCGTCAACCACATTGGCTAAATGATAGGTTGGCATTCCGTCCGATTTAAAAAGTACTTTATCGTCTAGAATTGAGGTGTTTACGCTTACATGCCCGCGAATCAAGTCGTTGATTTCAACAATTTCGTTTTCGGGCATTTTAAAGCGAATTACATAAGGTTCCTTTTTGCTGATGCGAGCTTGAGTTTCTTCAGCTGAAAGTGTCAGTGAATTTACCAAACCGTTGCGGGTATGCACATCGTATTGAAAATTCTTTTTAGCAGCTTCAGCCTCTTTACGCATGGCTTCGAGCTCTTCCGAAGTGTCGAATGCAAAATAAGCATCGCCCGAAGCAATCAAACGGTCGGCGTATTCACGATAAAGATGCTTTCGATCCGATTGGCGATATGGAGCATGTGGCCCGCCTACATGAACGCCTTCGTTAAAGTTAATTCCCAGCCACGACAACGATTCAATGATATATTCTTCGGCTCCGGGAACAAAACGGGTCTGATCGGTATCTTCGATGCGTAGTAAAAAATCCCCTCCGTTTTGGCGGGCAAAAAGATAATTATATAATGCGGTTCTCACTCCGCCAATGTGAAGTGGCCCTGTGGGACTAGGGGCAAATCGTACGCGTACTTTCGGGTTCATATTGTATTGTTTTTTTCAGATGCAAAGGTATGAATTTTTCTATTCCACAGAAAGGTGCAAGGCACAAGGTTGAAAGGAACACGGTACATGGCTTTCAACCTTTTCTCCTTTCACCAGTACCATTCACCTATTATTGCTATTCTCCGAAAGAGATGCCCATTCCTCGTGCAAGCCTTACCATATCACTTTGTGGATTTACAAAGTTCATATTGTTAATTGCTTCTGTAAAAGGAACGGAAATGATATCGGGATGTCGATAAGCCACCATTTGTCCATACTTTTCTTCCAACGCCAACTCGAATGCTTTTACTCCAAATTGCGATGCCAACACTCGGTCGAATGCTGTAGGAATGCCTCCACGCTGAAGGTGCCCCAATACCGTGACCCGTACGTCTTGCTCAACACCGGCTTTTATAAGATCTGCCTTTAACTTTTCGCCAACGCCTCCGAGTTTAAAATTTTCATATCCCACTTCATCGCTCACGGTGCCTACGGATTCCCCGCCGCGGGGTTTGGCTCCTTCCGAAACCACAATGATGCAGAACCCGCGTCCATGATGATAACGGGTGTCAATCTTATCGATAATTGAGTTGATGTTATATGGAATCTCGGGAATTAAGCAGATATTGGCTCCCCCGGCAATAGCCGAATGAAGGCCGATCCAACCGGCATCGCGCCCCATAACCTCAAGGATAAAAACCCGGTTGTGGCTGGCGGCGGTAGTAACCAGTTTATCCACGGCTTCGGTAGCGATTTGAACGGCCGTTTGAAAGCCGAAAGTAAAATCGGTAGAACTTAAATCGTTATCTATGGTTTTCGGAACCCCGATTACATTTAATCCTTTTTCGTAGAGAGCCTGCGAAATTCGCTGCGAACCGTCTCCGCCAATGTTTATTACCGCATCTATCCCCATATATTGGAGTTTGCGAATCATTTCATCGGAGCGATCGACGGTTGACCATTGACCGTTAGAATCGTGAATTGGCCAAGCAAAAGGGCCTCCTTTATTGGTTGTGCCGATGATTGTACCTCCCTGAACATGTATGCCGGCCACGGTTTTTTCGTCCAACACCACAACTTCGGTCGGTTCACGCAATATGCCGTTAAACGATTCTATCGAACCGATAATCTCCCATTCTTTCTCTTTTTCTAACGCCGCGCGTTTTACAATTCCTCTAATTACAGCATTCAGCCCCGGGCAATCTCCTCCCCCGGTAGCCACCAGTATTCTTCGCATGTTTTTGTTTTTTAGTTTGGTTTAGTTCTGTGGGTTGCTCGGCAAGTTGTGATTCTCTTTTTTTAAAGTTACCGGGTATAATACGGTGAATAAAAAAAGAATGATTGCCGAAGCGGCAAAGATTATAAATAAACTTGAAAAGGCTCTGCTAAAAATATCTTTAACCTCGATTACATCCCATATTGCCAAAATACTGAGTGTGGTTATTACCAAAACCAATATGGCTAATAATATTGCGAAAAACTTTTTTAATGCATTTGCTGTCATTGTTCTTTTGTTTTAGTTTGCTGCAAAATTAATCAAAGTCGTGCACATTGTCAACGTTTTAGCGTTATTTATTTTGGAACTAAATTGAGCATTTGAAGTTTAGAGTTATGAGTTTGCAAATGCGAGTCTAAAGATGTTTTACCGCAACGAATTGCGGAGGAACCTGAAAACGCAGTGAACGCGGAGAGGAAATTTGAAAATGTAATGATTGCTACGCAGTCTTTTTTAGATTGGATGAACGGGATTTACAGGATTGAGGGCTACACGGATACTTCCATTGTTTTTATCCGTTCTTTCTTCCGGCATAATTTTCCCCGATTTATTTTGTTAATATTTATTATCATATTGTTTTTTTGCTTTAATTTGTAATCGGTAAATTGTAAACTTGAGATTCTGCTTTATTTTACAAAAGTTAAATTCCAATAAGCAGAAGCGGCTATGCAAAACCCACTGATTACAGATTACATCTGTCGTGGCGGAACAATAACAGAATTATAGTTTTAACATAATACCTAAATAATTAAAAACGTTTTTAATTTTTCATATTGCCACCTTTAGCCATAATACAGAAAGATAAAGCTTGACAAAAAAGGTAAAGCGAAACAATGAAAAAAGAACAGTTCATATAGATTGAAGATAATCCGGAATTATGGGTTGAGATTTATGAAAACAAAAATAATGAAGTTTACATGTTTGTCTCAAGAATCGGGGCAAACAGTTCGTTTTTGTCTGACCAACTTTGTGACAACCTTGTCAGAGATGTTTTTTTGATTTTGACATTAATTATTTGCCGTAAAAGCTTATGTAGTAAAAATATATTGTGTATTTTGGCGGAGAAAAGAACTTTGCTGAAGTTGGTACTAAATTTTAAATTTAACGAATATGAGTATAAGGGTACAGATTTATCTGTAATTGTGATGAAATAAAGTGATAGGAACAAATTAAAACGAAGTAAAATAAAAAAACAAATAATAAATACGCGGCATTCATAAAAACCATAAAAAACAATAATATGATGACGAAAAAAGTACTTGCAATTTTGACAGCCCTATTATTAGCGGCAAGTGTGTTTGCTCAGGCTCCCGAAAAAATGAGTTATCAGGCAGTAATACGCAATAGTAGTAATGTTTTGGTAACAGGCACTCAAATCGGGATGGAAATAAATATCAGAAAAGGGACACCTGACGGGACAGTAGTTTACACCGAAACCCAAACGCCGGTTACCAATGCCAACGGTCTGGTAAGTATTGAAATAGGAGGGGAAGCAGGTTTTAGCGATATTGATTTGGGAAACGATAATTATTATATCGAAACCAAAACAGCAGTTGAAGCACCATTAACAACATACACCATTGAGGGAACGAGCCGGTTGTTGAGTGTTCCTTATGCATTATACGCGAAAACAGCCGGTACAACAAGCAGCACCGGCAGTCACTACATAGGAGAACTTTATGGCGGTGGTGTAGTGTTTTGGGTTGATCATACCGGGCAACACGGGCTGATTGTGAGCATGATTGACATTAGTATAAGTCAGGTTTGGAGCAATATTTCAAGCGGGTCAGCCGTAACAACAAGTGATTGGGACGGAGCAGGCAATACAACTGCAATAACCGCGCAAAGTGGGCATACGACGAGTGCAGCAAAAATATGCGAAGATTACACAAACGCCGATTATGGAACAGGGACATTCAGTGATTGGTATTTGCCGGGCATTGCAGAATTAAACCACGTATGGAATAATTTTTACGAAGTACAGAAAGCTCTTACCAACGATGGAAACGCATCAACCACCTTGTTAAATTCTTATTACTGGTCATCAACAGAACTTACCTGTAGCCTCGTCTGGTACTATACCTTTCCCAACGGTAGCGTGACCAGTATCTCTAAGGGAGGAGCACTCAGTGTTCGTGCCGTCAGGGCTTTTTAATAATTTATCTGTTTGCGAAAGACGAAAGCAAAACCGAATAGCTGCCATAAGTAGGTTCTGAAATATACATTATATCAACAAGGTAAAAAAATTGAAAATATGAATATTTCCTTTACTGCAGAAATCCCAGTTGAACAATCGTTTGTCATTTTTGAAGTGGTTCAAACAGGTGTATTAATAAAAAATCATATTCCTAATCCAGATAGTGTAATAATATGGCAAAATAGAGATCGAACATATGGGAAACTTACCGCTTTTGAATTGAGCAGTAAAAATTGTAACTGATTATATTTTTTTAGTCAAAGTAAAACGGTAGCTGGTAACAGCACTTTAGCATAATATCGGAGTTTTGGGCATATTTGGAATTATGGAAACTATTAAGTAAATTTGTTGCAGGTTTGACAATGCCGGTTTTTCAGAATCCCGCTACTATGCCAAGCTGCGAGACGTTAGGCATTATGCAAAAGGGGATATGAAAGTTTTAATTTTAGTAAAGAAGAATGAAAGTTGAAAAAGCAACATTGATATATTTCTCTCCCACATTGAGCACGAAAAAAATATTAAATGCCATTGTAAAAGGGATGAATATTGAAATAAAAAATGAAATTAATTTAACAATAAAGAAGAATAGAGATAAATTTGAATATAATAATAAAACTGATTTACTGATTATTTGTGTTCCTGTATATGGAGCAAGAATCCCCAAAGATTTATATCCTTATCTTAAAGCAATATGTGGAAACAATACACTAGTTGCTCTTGTAACAGTATTTGGAAATGTTAGTAAAGGGTTTGCATTGAATGAATTATACACATTAGTTTCAAAAAGAGGATTTAGAGTCATTGCAATGGGAGCCTTTATCGGAAGGCACTCCTTTGCAACAGAAAAAGCTCCTTTAGCATTTGACAGACCAAACATTGAAGATTTGCAGACAGCTCAGAATTTTGGGGAAAACATTATTCAAAAAATTCAATCTATAGACGAAATTGAAAAGAAAGACATTATTCATCAATGCATTTCTTCTAAAGTTGCCGGTGATTTTTTTAATATATTTCATACAATTTTACCTCAAAACAGTAATAAAGCAGTAATAAAAGAACCTATTGTCGATTATAATAAATGTACTAAATGTAAAGTATGTGTTGATGGTTGCCCGAAACAAGCAATAAATACTGACACATTGGAGATTGAGATGGATTTATGCATAGGTTGTTTCAGATGCGTAAGATTTTGTCCTGAAGGAGCAAGGAAAATAGTATATAAAAGAGATAAATTTGTTAGAGCCTTTTCAATAAGGAAAATATAATGCAGAAGAAAGCAGAGATTTTTATATAAACATAAGCATAAATGCCAACATTTTGTATAAGTAATGGCAGGCAATGTAGCAAATATCAAGGTTTGACGGGAAAATACCACGCAATCTGTCACTACTCATACAATTTATCGTTGTGTGCAATGCAAGGATACAGTACAAATATTTAAAAATTGAAATATGGAATTAGGTCTTAAAAACAAAGTAGCAATAGTAACTGGAAGTGGGCGAGGATTAGGTCGCTCAATAGCAGAGAAATTAGCTGAAGAGAGCGTAAATATTGCAATTACAGATATTAATTTTGATTTAGCTAACAAAACAGCTAAAGAGATTGCGGATAAGTATAAAGTGAAAACAATTGCATATCAGCACGACGTTTCTTCTGATATATCAACACAAGAAGTGATAAAATCTATAATCAAAGATTTTAATTCAATTGATATTTTAATCAATAATGCAGGGATAACAAGAGATATGCTTTTAATGTCAATGAAACTGGAAGATTGGAATATGGTTTTAAATATTAATCTTACAGGGGCATTCTTATGTACAAAATACGTATCAAAACAAATGCTTAGACAAAAATCGGGAGCGATTATTAATATTGCCAGTGTGGTAGGACTAATGGGAAATATTGGACAAGCAAACTATTCCGCTTCAAAAGCAGGGTTAATAGGAATGACAAAAACTACTGCAAAAGAGTTAGCAAGAATAGGAATTACTGCTAATGCCATAGCCCCAGGCTATATTGAGTCTGATATGACAGCTCAATTATCTGATAAGGCAAATAAGGATCTGCTTGATAGGATTCCTGTACAATATTATGGAAAACCGGATGACGTTGCTAATGCTGTACTATTTTTAGTGTCAGATAAAGCAAAATACATCACTGGACAAGTATTAAATATTGACGGAGGAATGGTTATGTAAAAATGAACACAGCACGCGGTAAAAAAAATTGCCGGGGTAGTAAGTTGTTCAAGGGTTGTCGTCCGCTACAACTTTTGTGTAACTTGACAGTGATAAAGCCAGCGAACGGTTAATATTTTTATATTAAATGTTTGGTAACCCAATAAAATACAAGTAAAGAGTTTCAAAAACAGAATAATTATCAATTGAATATAAAAAATCATGAATAAGCGTACTATTGCAGAAACAATCATTGCATTGGAGACAGCAGCTCTCGATGCATGGCATAATGGGAATCCATCTCCCTATCTTGCGCTTTACTCGAAGGACTTCACGTATTTCGACCCGGTACTGGAAAGGCGGCTTAACGGTTGGGACAAGATAAAAGAGCTCTACGAAAGCATGCGGGGAAAAGTAAAAATGGATAAATACGAAATGATAAACCCCGCGGTACAATCAACCGATACAATGGCGGTCCTAACCTACAATCTGCACTCATACTCGGGTGAAACGCTCTGGAAAGAGAATTGCACAGAAGTGTATAGGCTTGAAGAAAATAACGAGTGGAAAATCATCCACAGCCATTGGTCGTTGACGAAACCATCTATGGATTAACGGCACTTTCACACTTTTTAGATTGCTTATGGATAAAATATTGACATTCACGAATAGACAAGCCTTTCGGGAATGGCTTGGCCAAAATTGGGCAGAGAGCGAGGGTATATGGTTGCTCTTTGCTAAAAAAGGGAAATTGGTTACACTCTCTGCGGGTGATGCATTGGAAGAGGCGCTTTGCCACGGATGGATTGATGGGCAAGTGCAATCCCTTGACGATAATACTTATAAAAAGTATTTTGCACGGCGTACTCCTAAAAGCAAATGGTCTGTTAAAAACAAAGAGCTGGCACAAACGCTTATGGAAAAGGGTTTAATGACCCGGCCGGGTTTAGAAGCCATAGAACACGCCAAGAAAAACGGTTTATGGGATAGTGCGAAACCCGTTCTTATTAACGAGGAGCAAATACAGCTGTTTACGAAAATCATTCAACCGTATGAGCCGGCTTATACTAACTTGCAGGCGATGTCGCACTCGGTACAGCGCACATATACCGGATTTTATCTTGATGCCAAGTCTGACAAAACCCGCCAAACCAGGCTGGAAAAAATTATTGACCGACTTAATAGAAATTTGAAGCCGATGTAATGCAAGTAATTTATACGATGATATTGAAGATAAGGCGCTGTAATATGCACGAATGCTCAACGTTGTTAGCGGCAAGCATGGAAAATCGTTCCACAGCCAGGCAACTTCCAATTAGAATGTTGATTTGAGTGCAAAATAGGATTCAAATCAATCGCAGCTCCTGCACATACTAATCTTTAAATCAAAGGTTTGCAAAAGAGTTCCAACGTTCCAATGCTCGACTTCGAATAAAAGTAGTTATCTTTGCACCAAAGAAACAGTATGAACTTTCAAATAGTACAACCTACCGGATTCCTGAAAAACTTTATAAAGCACTACTGCTTTATGGAGTCTGCTTCTTTTGAAGAAGATGTCATGGAAAGGGTTATACCAACCGAAAACATTCAACTGATGTTTCATTATAAGAATCCGTTTGTTGTACATCATTCGGATAGCTTGATACTAAAGCAACCGCAGTCGATTATAAGCGGCTTAAGCGATACCTTTTCGGATGTATCGACCAATGGTGAAGCGGGAGTTGTATTTATAAGTTTTTATCCAACGGGAGCCTGCCATTTCTTTAATTTCCCGCTTTCGGAAGTGGCGAATCAAAGCCTTGACCTATCCGATGTTTTAGGCTCTGAAATAAGGCAGGTTGAAGAAATACTTTATTTTACCGACTCGATTCATGAGAAAATTCCAGTTATTGAAAATTTTCTAATCAGGCGATATTTTCCAATCCCTTCGTACGATAACCTGTTGATTCAAAAAGGAATCGAAATAATAAAAGATTATAAAGGACAAATAAACGTGTCTTCATTATCGAATTGCCTTTCAATTACATCCAAAACACTCGAAAGGAAATTTTCGCAATATCTTGGAAAAACGACCAAACAGGTAATTAAATTGATGCGTTTTCAGGAGGTTCTGAATGATTTCAGTAAAAACAAAGACCTGATTCTTACCGAGCGGGCATACAATAACGGTTATTTCGACCAGTCTCACTTTATCCACGATTTTAAAACCTATTCGGGCTATACACCGAAAGAATTTGCTGCAAAATATCCCGATTTCAATATTACTGCCGAATGCTGTTAATTATAGTGTCCGCTGAAAAACCCAAGTTCCTTTGTAATCATGCTTATAAATTCAAAATCACCGATTCGCTTCAACGGAGCGTTGAAGTAACTAGAACTTCTCTTCTTCTTCCAAAATCGTGGGATGTCTTGGGCGAAGCGGCGGTGTCAGACAAGGCGGGAATGCCATAAGACTTACAAAACTTTCGGAGGTTTACCTGCCAATGGTAGGCGTTTACGTTTGCCTGCGTAGCGGGCACTACTCCGAACTAGTTTTGTTTGTCTTATGGTAGGGCGCATGGAGCATCGCTTCGCCTAGCCTTTTTTGCTTACTTTTTGTGGCAATGACAAAAAGTAAGGCGACAAACAAGATGATTTTAGAACATCGTGTGCACGGTTTATTAAATTAATACCATATCTTGTTATAATATAGTCCAAAAATGGGATTGAAAAACATATTCATAACCACATGTTGATTTTACAATTTCGTTTGATAGAGAATTAACAGATTCCGAAATAAAATCACTTAGTTCGTCTAAAGTTCTGTGAAGTTTATTTGTAAAATCTCTTTTAATCTTCTGCCACATTTTTTCTGCTGGATTTAATTCCGGGCTATACGGTGGTAAGAATACTAAAATTATATTGTTTGGAACCATCAATGCCTTGGCTTTATGAAAAGCTCCATTATCAAGTACTATTACCTTTAGCTCATCCGGTCTCTGTCTTGAGAATTCATCAAGAAAGATTTGAAATGTGCCATTACAACAGTGAGAGAGTTGCAATAAGAAATTATCGCCCGTCAACGGTGAAAATGCTCCGAAAAGGTATGTTGATTTAAATACTTGATGTACAGTACAGACTGGCTTTATTCCTTTTGCAGTTAGTGATTTTCCATTTCTTGTAAAAAGGCCAAAACGACTTTCATCCTGAAAGTATAGGTTTGCCGAACAATAATCTGCACTTTTAGCCCTTATTGCTTCTTCACAGATTTTACCGAAGTTTTTTTAAAAGCCTCAACTGCCCCGGCATCCTTTTTTACGTGGCTTTTTCTTGCCACTTTAATTTTAGTGCCGAAGTGTAGCCGAACGAATGAGTACAATGTTTTATATTTAATTGTCTTATCCATCTTCAGTTCTATCCATCTTTGTAATTCTTTGTAGCCAACCAGACCATTCTCCGTGTTGTGGAGCATTTCTTTTAACAGTTCATATTCAGGCTCTGTAAATGAAGATGGCTTAAAGCCGATTTTATTATGACTCACAAGTGCTTCAATCCCACCATCTATATACATCCTTCTCCATTTCTGAACGCTATTGTGGTTATAGCCTGTATTCTTCGAGAGATCTCTTTTAGATATACCTATTTGTTCATGCTTCTTGCATTCCAGCAACACTTTCAACCTTTGGGCTATAAAAGGATTATTGCTTTTGATAAGCTTCCTAATCTCTTGGGCACTTTCCTTTATTGTAAAAATTATTGGCTTTGACATGTGCAAAGATAATTCTTTTTATAATATAGTCCGATAAATTCAAAATTTTATTAGACTATATTATAATAGGAATTGGTATAATATCATAAAAACCTTGCACTTGATTTGAACATACATCATGTAGAGTATTGATGATAAATTGTTTAAACGTTATTCAGCAGACCCTATATAGTGTTCGCAAGAAAACGTCAACTTTTTCGTTACTCTTGCAGGCACTATATAAGCGATTTACTTTGTCTGTTTTTTACAATTTTAGTCCCTCCATTTAAAAGTATTTTTGCTGCATCATTTTACAAAAATATTTTATGGCAGCAGAAATTCAAATTCAAAACCTTGTCAAAAAGTACCCCAATGGCACGGAAGCCTTAAAAGGGGTAAGCCTCGAAATCAAGAAAGGGCAATTCTTTACATTATTGGGGCCCAATGGTGCAGGCAAATCCACCTTGGTAAAAATAATAACCACCTTGATCCACAAAGATTCGGGCAGTTTTACTATTTCAGGGATAAACCCCGAAACAAACCATTCGAAAATCCAGAAAATCATAGGAGTAGCCTCGCAGGACAACGAAATTGACCCTGCCGAACAGGTTGAAAACTTACTGATTTTTCAGGGACGGTTATTCGGCCTGTCGAAACCCGCGGCAAACAAACGGGCAGATGAACTTATCCGATTATTTCAACTCGAAAAAGAACGGAATAAAAAAGCCGGGGTACTTTCGGGTGGAAATAAACGCAGGTTACATTGTGCTTTAGCGCTCGTTCATAAGCCCGGAATCCTTTTTCTTGACGAGCCTACAGTAGGGATGGACCCATTGGCAAGAGCCAACTTCTGGGAGATTATTACCGATATAAATAAAACGGAGGAGGTTACGGTTTTTCTTACCACGCAATACCTCGACGAAGCCGAGAAACACGCAACGGAAATGGCACTTATCGTCGCCGGTGAAATCCATTATTCAGGATCTATCGTTGGGTTTAAAAACAGGGTTAATCCTGACGAACGTTTATCGCTTGAAGAAAGTTACTTGCATTATGTGAAATCATTGGCGAATCAAGAAAATTCAGAAAACTAAAAATAGAAGGAATATTATGAATACTACAAATATATTATTGATTAAACGAGGTATGGTAAAATTAATCAAACAACCATCAGCCCCGTTAATGGGTTTTGGCATGAGCTTGTTTTTCCTTTTGGTTTACAATGCAGGAATCGGCGGAATAGGTTCAATGGAAGCCTTTGGAACGGGAGGTTACTTGTCTTTCGTATTTCCGATTACCGTAATTTCGCTGGCTATGGGCTCATCGGCAGGAGCAGGTCAAACATTGAATGCCGATATGCAGTCGGGTTATTTCAGAAGATTGTATTTAAGTCCCGCTCCAAGGTGGATTTTAGTGGTAGCTCCAATGCTTGCCGACACCATATCGTCCTTGATTTTCACGATACTGTTAATAATAGTGGGTGCTGTTTTTGGCGTAACATTCCAATTCGGATTGGCATCTGTGTTCGGCATTTTGCTTTTATCTTTTTTGTGGTCGCTTACCTTATGTGGTTTCTCTGCCGGAATAATGCTACGTACCGGGCAATACCAAAGTGCAGCAATAATAACCAACGCGGTTTTTCCGCTACTCTTTTTAAGCACTACTTTTTTACCAAGAGAATTGATTACGGCAAAATGGTTATTAGCCGTTTCCTGGGCTAATCCTGTAACCTATATTCTTGAAGGGAACCGGTACCTATTGGCAGGTACATCACCCGTAGGTTTCTTTTACACAGGATTAATTATATTTACCGTAACCTCAATTGTTTCAATTGCTTTTGCTTTGGCAAGTTCTGAAAAAATTAAGATATAAAGTTCAACGAAAAGGCTAAGAACTATAAAATCATTTGTTTGCAATAAAAATTAATTGGATTGATCTTTTCTTTTTAAAAATAATATTACTTTTGCAAAAGTATGTGAATGTTTACATATATATTGTTGAATGAAAACAAAAAAAACAAATTCTCCCCGGATGGGACGCCCGAGCAAACAAGACGGTGAAAAAAGCACAAAGGAGAAAATTTTGAACGTAGCCATCGAATTGTTTGCGAATAAAGGCTTTAAGGGAACTTCTGTGCGCGAAATTGCCAGTGTTTTAGGTCTGACCGAAGGTGCGGTTTACCGTCATTTTTCAAGTAAAGATCAAATATTGGAGAATATTTTCTCTTATGCCGAGCAAGTGCTCTTTACACCGCTTCCTGTTGAACAAACATTGGGAATGCTTCAGGGGCAATCCATTTTTAGGGGAATGTTAGAACCGCTGCCCGATATTATTAATTCGGAACCTTACCTGCGGAAAATCACCCGGATTATGTTCAACGAAATGAATCAGAACGAAAAAATAGGCCGGTACTATTCGAAAGAGTACAAACAAAAAACAATTGAATATACAATGGCGTTATTCGAAAAATGTATGGAAGCCGGTACAATACGTCAATGCGATGTAAAGTCGCTTGCGCAGGTATTTAATAATTTTCGGTCGGAATGGGCTTATCAAAACTTTATTGTCGATCAGTCGGAAACACTTGATTTGGAGACAATAAAAGCTGAACTAAACGATGTGATAACACTTTTTGAAAAATCGTTTATCGGATAACATACAATATCTCATACCATAATCTTTTAAAAATGAACAATCGGAAAATAAAAACAATAGACGTTCTATTAGCTTGCGGAATTGCTTCTGTGGTTTTATACATTGTAGCAACCATAATAGGTGCTTACGCGTGGCCGGAATATAATTCGTTTTCTCAATCGGTAAGCGAACTGATAGCTGTGAGTGCACCATCGGCATCGATAGTTATTCCAATGTTTTTATGCTACAGCTTATTGGTATTTGCTTTTGGTGCCGGAATATGGATGTTGGCAAAAGAGAATAAAGCGTTGAAATTCGTAGCCGTTTTTATCATAGCTAAGGAATTGTTGGGCGTTATTGCTACCATCTTTGCGCCAATGCATTTGCGTGGTACCGAAACTACGGTATCCGACATTTGGCATATTATATTAACAGCAATAGGGGTTTTGGTGTGCATGTTTCCGGCCATAATAATGAGTGCAAAAGCATTTGGCGGTTGGTTTCGCGTTTTTTCAATTGTGATCATTTTAATTTTCCTAATCTTTGGTACTTTAGCCGGAATGGATGGAGCAAAAATAGCTGAAAATCAACCGACCCCTTATACCGGAGTGTGGGAACGAATCAATATTTTTTCTTACTTTGCATGGGTGATTGCATTGTCAATTAAACTGTTGCATATAAATACAAATCATAAATAACATTACAATGGAAAAAATTGATGAATTATTTGCATTGTTGGAGAGTAAGGACGGAAAAATACGATACAATGCCTTACAAGAACTAATCGACATTACCGATCAACCGGTTGAATGGGTTTATGACAAATGGTATGAGTTGGAAAACAAACTATCTTCCGGCAATTCGTATCAACGCAGTATTGGCTTGATGCTGCTGGCCAACCTGAGTAAAAGTGATACCGACAACAGGATGGGCGGAATTATTACGAAGATAACGGAACTTTTCGAAGACGAAAAATTTATCACCTCCCGCCAATGCATTCAGCTCGTATGGAAAATTGCCCTGAACAACAAAGCCAATTGCAAATTTATTATCAATGAATTATCAACAACATATTTTGAAAACATTCATTTAAAGGAACACGGTAATCTTATTAAGCAGGATGTCATTTTCAGTCTTTGCCAAATAGCAAAATTTGCCGAAAAATCGGCTTATGATAAAGCTGTCGAATTGATTGAAAACGAAGTTGACGAAAAGCTTATAAAATCATTAAAAGCAGTTTTAAACAAGTAGCATTGTTCTGTCCGGATTTTATCTTTTATTATTTTTAGCAGCTTTGGAAAACTGTAAATAATTTAGAAAGTATAATTTTACGCCCGAATTTTTTTTTGAAACAAAACTATTTTTGCATTTTGATGCAGCAAGAAACAACAACATATTATCAACAGAAAGTCAGGGATGTCCTGAACTATATTAATGGCAATCTTGCTGAAAACCTCAATGTAAAATTTCTATCCGAGAAATTTGGCATTTCTTATTTCCATTTTCATCGTATTTTTAAAGCTATAATGGGAGAAACTTTAGGTTGTTATATCAACCGGATGAGGCTCGAAACGGCAGCTAAGTTAATCCGATACTCAAATGAACCGCTCTCGGATGTTGCGCAAAAGATTGGTTATAACGATTGTTCGGCATTTTCAAAAGCATTTAGCAAAGAATTCGGGCTTTCGCCACAGGAGTTCAAATCCAATCGGGCTATTGTTTTAAACACCCATGTCGATTATACAATCAACGATTCGGGCAAACTTGTTGCGGATATTAAGCCGAAAATCATACAACTGCCCGATAAACCGGTGATTTATATGAATTTTAAAGGTGAGTATGGCAGTGAAGAGTTCAGCCGTGCATGGGACGACTTCCTTGGTTTTGCTACGCAAAATGGCCTTCTTGGATGGAAACCGGACATATTCAGCGTTTATTACGATTTACCCTCCGATGTCGGTATCGAAAATTGTATTGCTGATTTTTGTATATCAACACCCAAACAGGTTGCTCCCAATGGGCGGATAAGCAGCAAAACCATATCAGGAGGTAAATATGCCGTATTCCGGTATAAAGGGTCTTACGAAAATCTTTGGAAATTGTACGAAACTATTTTCGGTGTATGGGTACTTCATTCCGACGTAAGGCTTCGCGATGCTCCCATAATCGAAAAATACCGTAATTATTCCCTCACGGGCAATCCGAATAATTTTCTTACTGAAATTTATATACCAATAGAATAATTTATGAAAATCGAATTAAGATATTTCTCCGGAACAGGAAATTCGTGGAAAATACTGGATACTTGTAAAAATGTTTTCACTGAAAACCGGCATACGGCTTCTATTGCTCCAATAAAAATAAACGAGCAGCTACCTTCGGATGCCGATATAATCGGTTTTTGTTTTCCGGTCTATGCCTTTGGCATTCCGCGTATATGCCGCAGGTATTTGAAACAACTTCAGCAGTTTGGCAACCCTCAAAATGTTTTCGTAATCATCACTGCCGGTAAATGCGACGAAGCTGGTTTTTCGGTAACCGAATGCATAAAAATCCTTCAAAAAAAGAACGTTCAGATAATATACTCCGCAGTTGTTGAAATGCCCATAAACTGGACAACCTACATGAACCCGCCATCGAAGGACAAAGCGCTTGCGATTATTGAAAAGGGGATAAAACAGGCAACGGCAATAAGCGAGGATATTTTAAAAGGCACGCACAGATACCATCGTTTCAACATTCCTCAAAATTATAGTCGATTTGGGCTGTATAAAGAATATTACCTGTTCAGATATCTTGGCTTGCAGAATATGTGGCGTAGTTTTAATGTCTATGGTAGCTGCAATGGTTGCGGCTTATGCAAAAAAATATGTCCTACAGGCAGTATTACAATGGAAACGAATAAACCCGTATGGTCGTCGTCGTGCGAGCAATGTATGCGGTGTGTTAATTATTGCCCCCAAGGAGCCGTTTATCAATCGATGGGTGGCGGAACCAGCGGCAGAAATCGGTATCATGTGCATGATTTCAGGCCCTAAGAGAAATAATTTATTCAATTTAGACACTTAAGATTATGGCATATCACGATGGACATTCCTCTTCCTGGGGATCAAAACTTATACTTTTGTTACTCACACTTGTAGGGTTGATATTTTCATTAACCCTGTTATTGAGAAATCAACAAACAAATCTGTTTCAAACAGATCTGTTACTGGCTTGTGCAATAGTTTTCTATATGAGATTAGCCGTTTGTCTATTGGTTTTTGTCAAACGGAAGGTCAGTGGGTTCGAAGGAGGTGCCGTAGGGCTTCTGTATGGCTTTTTAATTGTCATGTTTTCTGTGTGGGGAAGCCATCCGAATTTATCGTCTGGTTTTGTTGAAATAGCCGGAATAGTATTGTTTGCCGCAGGTTCTATCATCAATTCGGCTTCCGATTATCAGCGTTATGCGTGGAAGAAACGTCCCGAAAATACCGGACATCTTTACACCAAAGGTCTGTTTAAACACGCCATGCACATTAATTTCTTCGGAGACACAGTCATGTTTGTCGGATATGCTATGATTACTCGAAATCTGATGAGTTTTATTCCCGTTGTTGTTATCTTTTTAAACTTTATTTTTGTTCAAATTCCACGTTTGGACGATTATTTAGCGCAACGGTATGGTAAAGAATTTACCGATTATGCTCGGCGTACAAAAAAACTGGTACCCTTTATATTTTAAAATTCCGTTCAATACGGGGGTATCTGATATAATAATTTTGTCTGTTTTTTACAATTCCATTTCTTTGAGTTGTGGTTACTTTGTCCTCACATTTTTAATAATCTATTATGAACAGAAATAAAATCATAATTAAAAACGCTCACACAAATAATCTTAAAAACATCGACATAGAGATACCAAAACACAAGTTGGTTGTGTTTACCGGCGTTTCGGGTTCCGGAAAATCGTCGTTGCTTTTCGATACCATTTACACCGAGGCACAACGCCAATTGGTAGAAACTTTTTCCACATTTGCCCGTACCCGAATGCCGAAACTATCCCGACCCGATGTAGATGATATTCTCAATCTCTCAACGGCAATTGTCATTGACCAGAAGCGAATGGGCAACAATCTACGAAGTACCGTTGGCACGGCTACCGAAGTAAACACCTATCTGCGTTTACTGTATTCCCGAATTGGAAAGCCATTTATTGGTCCTTCGTTTTATTTCTCGTTCAACCATCCTGAAGGTATGTGTCCGCATTGTAACGGATTGGGAAAACAAATTAAGATAGACCTTGATTTATTTCTCGACAAATCGAAATCCATCCGAGAAGGGGCAATTACCCACCCGCACTATAAAGTCGGAGGTTTTTTGTGGAAAGAATTAATTAGTTTAAATGTTGTTGATGTAGATAAACCGTTATATGTGTTTACGGAAGAAGAATTGCAACTGTTTTTATACTCCGAACCATTTGCTGTAAAAGGTGCAAAAGAAAAACTGGCCTATAACCGTAATTTTGAAGGCATTGCCCGCAAGCTCGAAAAGGCGGTTATCACTCGTGCCGATGACGAAGCCGACGACGAAGAAAAGAATGCATACACCAAGTATTTTAAATACGAACCTTGTACATCGTGCGGAGGTACACGCTTGAACGAACGGGCTAGGAGTATCCTGATTAAAGGCATTTCCATTGATGAACTGTGCAAAATGGAACTTGTTGACGTACTTCCGTTTATATCGGAGATTAACGATGATATTTCGGAACCCATTCTTCGAAAAGCCCGGTTATTGCTACAACAGTTGATAGAGATAGGTGTCGGTTACCTGTCGCTCGACCGTGCCGTTGGAACCCTTTCGGGTGGAGAATCGCAGCGTGTAAAAATGGCCAAGCAAATGGATTGCAATTTGGTGGATATGCTCTATGTGCTCGATGAACCTTCAATTGGATTACATCCACGCGATACCGAAAATCTAATGAATATACTTTTCGGGTTAAAAGAAAAAGGAAATTCCGTTTTTGTGGTAGAGCATGACCCCGACATAATCAGGGCTGCCGAATGGATTGTCGATATGGGGCCGCGAGCCGGAAAATTTGGCGGAAATGTGATGTACAACGGTGAACCACAAGGATTGGCAAAAACAGAAAGCCTTACAGGTGAATATCTTTTTAAATCAGAGAAACCAAAATATACACGAAAAATTGCAAACTCGTTTTATGAAATACACAACGCCACGGCCAACAACCTTAAAAATGTGTCGGTAAAAATCCCGAAAGGCGTTTTAACCTGTGTAACCGGAGTTGCCGGAAGTGGCAAAAGCAGCCTGATACACCAATGTTTTGCAAAACAACACCCCGAGGCTATTGTTATAGACCAGTCGCCCATCGGGAAATCGTCGCGAGCCAATGCCGCAACATTTATCGGTGTTTTCGATGTAATCCGCAAGGAATTTGCAACTGCAACTAACTCCGATGCTTCGTTGTTCAGCTTCAATTCAAAAGGAGCGTGTACAAAATGTAATGGACAGGGTGTTTTGTCTTTCGAATTACACTTTCTCGATTCCGTTAAAACGGTATGCGACGAATGCGAAGGGAAACGCTATCATGCCGATGTGTTGGAATTAAAATTCAACGATAAAAATATTGCCGATATCTTAGACATGACCGTTAATCAAGCCTACGACTTCTTTAAATCGGCAAAAATTAAAAACCACCTGCAACTATTGCAGAATGTGGGTTTAGGTTATTTAAAGCTGGGACAGTCGTTAAGTAGTCTCTCGGGAGGCGAATCGCAACGCCTTAAAATTGCCACCGAACTAAAAAAAGAGGGCAATATTTACATCATGGACGAGCCCACCACAGGGTTACACCTATCGGATATTGATAATTTCTACAAAATCGTAAAATCGTTAGTTGCCAATCATAACACGGTTGTAATTATTGAGCATAACCTCGATATTATCAAGTATGCCGACTGGATAATCGACATGGGGCCCGAAGGTGGCAAAAACGGAGGCAAACTATTATTTCAAGGTTTAACCGAAGATATTGTAAACTGCGAACAATCGATTACCGGTAAATATTTGAAAAATTTGATTTAAGTAATTCTTGTTGCAAGTACATTTGTAAAACCACATGAGCCATAATTTAAGGCCAAAGATTTACACAATGATTGTTGGAGAGTATCTCCGATTAAATTATTCCAACTTTTTTTGCGTACAATAAAGCCTGCGTAGTATTATCGGTTTTTGTTTTGCTAAGAATATTCTTGCGATGATTGTTAACCGTGTTGACACTTATAAATAACCGGTCGGCAATACCATTACTGTCTAGTCCCTGCGATATAAGGTTCAGAACATCGGTTTCTCTTTGAGTAAGCAATTTGTCCGATTTCAAATCATCATCATCATGAAACAAGCATAATTTTCCCGTATGAATGTTTATCATCCGTCTTTGCAATGGAGTGCTTTGCGCCCTTTCCGAAATTAAATCCGTAATGATAAGCACCAGCCAAGATTTACCCTCACAATCTTGTTCAAGAACTGCAAATTGATGAATAAATCGCATATAAATGCCGGAAGTGTTCTTTACTCTAAAATCATACACCATTTTATAGTGTTTTTTTTCGGAGATCGATAAATTATTGTAAAAAGCGTGAGCCATATTTTCGGTTTCCAAAACAAAAGCCAAATCTTCCGGATGTATTAATTTATGAAATAACGCCATGTCGTCGTCATCCATATCCTCGGAATTTGTATAACCCAACATTTCCTTAAACTTGTTGCTTTTTAAAATATACTGATTCCGATGCATATCAAATACCGTCATTGTACTTTTTTCAATTTCAGAGACCCTTTTTAGTAACTGAATTGTAGGCTCTATCCTTTGGTAATCCTTTTCGGTAACGGCACAAGTGTGGAGTGTTGCATTTTGTTTATGCTTGGCCTCAAGTTGATATAAATCTATTTTCATAAAAATGACGAATTGTAGCTATTTTATACAAAAATAGAAGAAAATATATTTGCGACGGTTTTATTTCAATAACAATTATAATGAACCATAAAATACTCGTTGATAAATATCCCCCATCAAAACCATGCACTTGCGAAATATGCACCGGTTACTGTTATCGTCCCGGCTGGTGGACGGTGGAAGAAGCAAGAGCCGCGCTTGACAAAGGATTAGGTTCCCGAATGATGCTTGAAATTTCCCCTAACTTTTCGTTTGGTGTTTTATCTCCTGCGTTTAAAGGAAACGAAGGGAATATTGCTTTACAAACATTCTCTCGCCATGGGTGCACTTTTCTTGAAAACAATCTATGCGAATTGCACAATACCGGGATTCAACCCTTGGAATGCAGATTTTGTCATCACAACAGAAAAGGCGAAGGCATCAAGTGTCACCTTGATATTGAAAGGGAGTGGCATAGTAAAACCGGACAAGAACTGGTTAGAACCTGGTTATATCGTTCTCAAATTAAATTTCGCATAAATGGATAACAAAATAAGCATACAGCTTGGCGATGTGCAAAAAACGCTATTTATGCCGGTATGGGCACGGGCAAAGGAAACGATTAAAAAGAAAGCATTATTAACAGATCCTGTCGCTGAAAGAATAATCCGTTCCGTTGATTTCGATTTCCGACCGTTAGATAAAAATATAACGAAAATCAGCCAAATAGCATGGATAGCTCGTTGTATAAGATTCAATGAAGTAATAAAAACATTTATAGCGCAACATCATAACGCAACCATTGTCAACATCGGTTGTGGTTTGGATACCACGTATGAGCGGATAAACAGCAAAGAAATACTTTGGTACGATTTGGACTTACCCGATGTTATTGCTCTTCGCAGGCAATTCTTGGAAGAAACGCCAAAACGAAAATTTATAGCCGCTTCGTTTCTCGAACAAGATTGGATGGATAAAATCAAAGGGGACCATGTTTTATTGGTATCAACCGGGGTGTTTGTTTATTTTGAAGAGGAAAAGATAAAAAGCTTTGTGCTTGCAGTGGTAAATAAATTCCCCAATGCCGATTTTTTCGATGTTACCTCGCCTAAAGGAGTTCAAATTGCAAATAGCGTTATTCGAAAATCGGGTTTGCAAACAGACTCATATTTTAAATGGGGGCTTACTGATAAATCTGTCATTTGCCATTGGCATCGCGATATACAGATGATAAATATTTATCACACATTCAAAATTAAAAACCTGAAACTTAGTTTTTCGAATACAATAAAAGCATATTTCTCCGATAAATTGGATGTACAATATATGATTCATCTAAAAATTAAAAAACAGTAAACATCTGTTTAAAAAACGGAGCAGGGAATATACAAAGAAGATAAGAAAGCATAAAAAACATGCACTATGTATTCTCCAAAAGCAAAATTTTCTTTAAATATTGTTTAAATTAGAAAAAATATTATATTTGCCAAAAAAATAAAGATGGGCACAAACCGAACATATACTATTGAATTTGGAGGTATAAGAACGGTAAAGCCGTTCTTATAAACTAGTTATGGGCAACAATAAAAAACGACAACAGATATGAAAAACATGAATGAAACTAATGACAAAAGTGAAGCTAAAAGTAAAGATAAAACAGTAACCAATGCGACTCTTTTTACTTGGTTTAAGTTTATTGTCGGATTATTGTTTTCTGGACTAATTATCTATAAATTAGCAATTTCTGAATTGACTTTTGATTTTTCGAAGTTTGATTTTAATGCTTTATTATCAATGATACTAGCAATTTTTGCCATTGGACTATCAGTTGCTTTTTACTTTAAAGCCACAGACACAAGTAATTTATTTTATGACAACACTTATAAATTTACTAAGGAGATTTCTGAAATACTCGGGCGAATTGAAGCTGGGTTTGGTGAAAGGTTAAGGCATTTAGATGAAGGGTATTCTGGACTAGTTAGTAAGTTTGACAATGGTCATTCGGAACAGAATATTAAGGAAACAAAAGAAGAAATTGAAAAGGAAAAGATAAAGTTAAAAAATGAAATCGAAGAAAGAAATCAAATACTGAATACTTTGATTGAAAAAGCTCAGCTAGAACAGCATGAAAAACAAGAGATTAGAAGACAATTAAAAGAAAAAGAAATTGAAATTTCCAAGCAAAATAGAGAGCTAAATTTCTTAAAACATAGACTCCATTCAGAAAGTGAACTCGAAAATACTGATTTAGAAAATTTACCAGAATCTGTAATTAGAACTCTTGCGAATTTTTTAAAAACGACAAAAGAGCCAGAGATGTTTTTAAAATATCCTAATTCTGTAATTGGACGAAAATATCGAATAGACATGAATGAATTATCCAAAAACGAAATTATTCCTTTGCTTAATATGAGAATATTAAATGAAGACGGCACATTTACAGTACATGGTATTAGAATATTGAGACAAATTGCACAACGATTTTAATAAATTGCAGCCCATAACATCATGTATAAAACATTGGTATTTAGGTGGTTATTTGATGTGTCCTGCCCCCGCATCGGCTTTTGCAACGGCAGAAATGGACGAAGCCCGAAATCCCCAACTGCATATAGTTCCGAACGTTAGCACACATTTTAAAAGAAACTGTTATTTCCAAAGATAATATAAAGATTTAATCCTCTAAAAACATATTGACAAATGAGTAATTCTGAAGCTATTGAATTTGATTTTGAGAAGCATAAACGAGATGCAATTGAAACATATCGGAAAATTAAACCATTATATGAAGCTTATTGTAATACTTTAAAGACCGTACTTACAAAGTGTCTTGAAATGAAACAAATAAAGTATCATTCAATTGAGTCAAGAGCGAAGGGCATAGACCATTTTGGAGATAAAGCTTTTCAAGTTTCAGAAGAAGATTCAAACGTACCAAAGTATAAAAATCCTCTGTCAGAAATTACAGACATAGCAGGAGTCAGAATTATCACATTTTTTCCAATAACAATAAATGAAGTTGATAAGGTTATTTCTCAGGAATTTGAAGTACTTGAGAAGAATGACAAAAACGATTTACTTGAGAAGGAAGAAAAACTTGGCTACCAAAGTGTTCATTATCTAGTAAAATTCAAAGACAGTCGGATAGCGCATCCTGAATATGCAACATACAATAATTTAGTTGCGGAAATTCAAGTTCGAACTATTTTACAACACGCATGGGCAGAGATTGAACATGATATTGAATATAAGTCAGTTGTAACTATACCGAAGGCAATTAAACGAAGGTTTATGGCTTTAGCTGGATTGTTAGAAATTGCAGACAGAGAATTTCAATCAATTCAGAATGAAAATGAAGAGCTAAAGATTAAGTCTAGAAAATCTGTTACAACAGGAAAACTAAATAATGTTGAGATAACTGGAGATTCTTTAAAAGCTTACTTGGATAAGGGATATGGTGCAGATGGACGAATGAATCAATTTTCTTATGAATTCATGGCTAAAACGTTAATAAAAATTGGTTTTGAAAATTTAAAACAAATTGATGATTGTATTAAAGATTATGACGATAATAAAATTAGTAAAATTATCTGGGGCACTAGAGCAGGACAAATTTCAAGACTAGAATTTGTTTTGCTCGCAGCTCTAGGTGATGAATATATAATAAGACATCCTTGGTGCATTTCAGGAGAACAGAATTGTGTATTTTGGAAAGATGTTTTTACTGAAAGACTCAAGAGCTTAAAAAAAGCTGGAATAAAAACAGGTACCTATAAATTGAACTATATTAGTGACAAACAATAACTTGAGCAGAAAAACGGGTGCTAACAGTGGTTGATACATTTGCGGGGATGGCTGGTTTTGAATGTTCACACAAATTAATTTGGGTATGCGGTGAAAGTAAAGGAGAATTTAGTCGTTATTGTGCAAAGCCGTCTCCGTTATGCGCAATAGAGTGGATGCTTACAAATAAAGCCAATCGAATGTTTATAATGTAACTAAGCGGATATAAGATATTATGAGTATATCAAGGAAAGGATTAAGAAAGATCACCGTTGAAGGGAACAATTATGAATGGTCAATTCGTAAAAGTTCAACAAGCGGTAAACTATACCACAAGAAAAAGTTGACTACGGCAATCCAAATTGAAACAGATTTAGAAAGAGGACTTTTGGTTGTAGATTTTGGAGTTTCTCCACCGAGTAACTGGAGAAATCCACACAAGACTTCCGTTACACCTAAAACAATTGAAACCGTTATTAAATTAGCATTAAGCGAAGGCTGGAATCCATTTAAAAGTGGGACTTATGAATTAAACTATCCGTTGGAATTTGTTCCTGACCCGGAGAATCCTTTTTCACACGCCAAGTATGATATCAGATGGGATAATTAATGCCCGAATCGTTAGCACAAATTTTATGACGACACAGAAACTGACATTTTTAACCGGACTTTTAAGCACGATTCTTTTAACAAGTTTTGTGGACGACCCCGACTTTCCAAAGTTACCAAAAATCAAAATGGTGGCTGAATGGAAAGAATGGGCAGACACCGCTATATATCACGAAAGCAAAAAGTGGTTGAAATCAAGGAGAGAATATTACCCCAATGGAGAATTACAACAAATGCTTTATGTAGAATATGAAGGTGACACAACTGCTTTGATCATATATAAACTAAACAAGGACTCAACTATTAAAAAGGACATTTGGTATAATAAGTTTCTAAAGAAATGGATGGACGGAGACACTTATTTTTACCACAAGGGAGAAAAACTTCCTTATATGGCCAATGACCAAAACAATTACAAATGCTATTACACATACGACGGTAAAGGACAACTAATAGGCAAGCTGCTAAAGGACGACAAAAAGGAGCGTTTTGCAGAATACGAATATACTTATGACACTACTGGACTTATGATACAGCAAATTGAGTTCGATTTTTTTGACGGACAGCGTGAAGAAAAAAGAAGGTATGTTTATGAATATGAAAAAAACAAAGCTGGACAAGTAATTAAAAAGGAAATGTTTTTTGTTCCACATCATACACAAGAAAGCGTGACCAAAACAGACAAGCAAGGAAACCAAAGAACAACTTATTATGGCTTTACAGCTAAGGAAAAAACAATGATGGAAACTATTTACTACAACGACAAAGGAGAACGAACAAAAAAGATAGAATACGACAGAGATGGCAAACCGCAATTTATTTGGACTTATGGCTACGAATATTACGAATAGACAAATAAAAACAAGTGCTAACGACGGTTGATACATCCGGGGATGGCTGGTTTTGAAAGCTTGTCAGCCGATGGCTGGTTCAACAAAATTGATTAACTTTGGTGTGTGGTGAACGTTTTGGCGCAATTTAGTCCGCCACTGCGCAAAGCCGCTTCCGCTAGCTGCCGGCCTAAAAACAATAGTGCAATGAATATTGAACGAATAAAGAAATTATCAAACAAACCTCAATTGTATGAGAAAGGTTCGTCTGTAATGTGGACAGATCCTTACATTTCGAAACAATTGCTAGAACTGCATATTAATCCAGAGCATGATATGGCAAGTCGAAGTCAAGTAAAAATTGAAAAAATAATAAATTGGATTTTGGAACGGACAGACAAGCCCCAAATGAAAATCCTTGACTTAGGATGTGGCCCAGGCCTTTATGCGGAATTATTAGCACAAAAAGGACATTCTATAATAGGCGTTGACTATTCCGAAAATTCGATTCAATATGCAACCGGACAAGCAAAAGAAAAGAAGCTGAATATTGAATACTTAAATAAGAATTATCTGGATTTGGACTTTGATCATCAGTTTGACTTGGTTATCTTGATTTATCTCGATTTTTGTGTTTTATTGCCAAAAGAAAGAGATAAAGTATTGGAAAATATTTATAGGGCATTAAAAAAAGGCGGTTTATTTATCTGTGATGTTGTAAATGAAAGGAACATTGAGCAAAAAACAATTCCACAATCGTGGGAAGTACAGGAAAGTGGATTTTGGAAGGATACACCTTATATTGCTTTAACTAACGGATATCATTACCCGGAGGCAAAAGTACTTGCAAACCAACATGTAGTTATAAGTGAAAACGATACCGTGGATACATACATTTTTTGGAGTCGTTATTATGAAAAAGAAGAGTTAGTCCGGATTTTAAAATCAAAAGGTTTTACAGACATAACGGATTATGAAAATGTATTACCCGAAAGCGGTGATTGTTGGAATGGAGAAAATGTGACATTCTATGTGTCAAGAAAATAACAATGCCGGACAGCTAACATTGTCAACCTTTCGCAGCAATATAACGAAACACTACACAAACAATGAACAGATTAGACAGATTAACAAGCATACTCATACAACTTCAATCCAAACGACTGATAACGGCTCGTGAAATAGCTGAACGGTTTGAAGTTACCATCAGGACAATTTATCGTGATATTCAAACATTACGACTGGCGGGTGTCCCGATTGGCGAGGAAGAAGGAAGAGGCTATTTTTTAGTCGAAGGCTATCGGTTGCCGCCTGTAATGTTCACCATGGAAGAAGCAAGAGCTTTGGTAACCACAAGTAAAATTTTAAACTATCATACCGAAGATTCGCTTAAGCAAAATTACGAATCGGCACTTTTGAAAATAAAAGCGGTTTTATCACTTAACGACAAAGACAAATTGGAATTTTTAGATTCCAGAATCGGATTCCAAAAACCCTGGGCCCCGACAAGTTTGTATTTGGACCGTATCCAGCACTCAATTACCGAAAGCGAAAAACTGGAAATAAAATATCAGTCAAGAGAGGAAGAGCAAATCACAGAACGAATCATCCGGCCTTATGCGGTTTATTTTAGTGGTGCCGTTTGGTCAACTATTGCCTTTTGTGAGTTGCGACAAGAAATAAGAGAGTTTCGCCTCGACAGAATAAAAGAACTGAATTTGCTTCAAACTCATTTCAACCCCGACAAGACTTTCAACATGGAACACTATCTGGAAGAACGTTCGAAAAGATTATTTTAGACCCCTGACAAAGGGCTGTCATAAGTACCCATTATCTTTGCTTCGTAATTCAAACAAAAATGAAACAGATGAATAAAAAAGCAATTGTATTAATCGTCGTTGCTTCACTTTCGGGAAGTGTAAGCAAGGCACAAACACAGGAAAGTATGACAGCAAAACAAATCACAATCAGAGACAAACAAGTTGAAATCAATTATTTTCAACAAGGACAAGGCGACACAACACTTCTGTTTTTACACGGATGGTGTATTGACGGAACTTATTGGAAAAATCAGGTAGAATATTTTTCTAAAAATTACAATGTTTACGCCATCGACCTGCCGGGCTTTGGCAAATCTAAAGCAGAAAGAACCAACTGGACCATTGAAGAATATGCCAATGATGTAACCGCATTTATGGACACAATGAATCTCAAAAATGTAGTGATAATCGGACATTCAATGGCTGGCGAAATTATGCTGCAAACAGCGTTAAGCAACAATCCCAAAATAGTCGGCATTGTAGGCATTGACAATTTCAAATCTATTGACATTGTATTACCGCCGGAACAAATGAAACAAATGACCGACTTTTTCCTATTGCTTGAAAAAGATTTTAAAAATTCGGCCCCTGTATATGCTGATCTGATGCTTTTTCACCCAAGCACTCCAAAGGAAGTAAAAGACAGGGTAAAAACCGATTTTGCAAACAGCGATCCTGTTATTGGCTATAACACGATTATAACCCAAATGCAATACGCGCATACCGATGCCCAAAAATTGGAACAACTTAATTATAAGTTATATCTGATAAACAGTGACGGTTTTCCAACAAACGAAACCGGACTGAAAAACCATTGTAAAAATGGTTTCAAAGTAGAAACGATCGCTGCAACCGGGCATTATCCGATGATAGAAAAACCGGCAGAATTTAATTTGATTTTGGAAAAGGTATTGACAAGTATAGAGTAAATCGCTGCCATTAGCGGGATAGCACAATCGCGGGGTGGCGGGTTTTGAAAGCTTGTCAGCTGATGGCTGGTTCAACAAAATTAATTAATTTTGTTGTGCGGTGAAAGTTTTGGCGGGATGTAATCCGCCATTTAGCAAAGCCGCCATCGTCGGCCGTAATGTAAAAAAAGACATCGCAGAAATATGAATAGACCCAAAGTGATATTACAAGTGACCTCATCAATTGATGGTAGAATTTCATTTATGCCGAATTCTACCATGTTTTCACCTATTGATGATTCATTAAAACCTTTTATTTTAAGAGAAGAAGACTGGAAATATTTCGATGAAAAAGTAAAATCCTTGCATGAGGTTGATTTCTATTTAGAAGGAAGCAATATGTTGATTTCCGAGATTGATAAGATAAAAGAACTGCCGGAATACTCAGGGAATAAGGAGCTGTTGTATCAAGATTACTTACCTGAGAGAATTATCAATCGAGAAGGTCGGAGAACATGGACTTCTGTTGTTGATGGGCGCGGTAGATTTCGTAATGGTTATAAAGCATACCATGATAATCCGGAAACATATATGATTCATTTAACCAGTTATAATGCACCTCAAGAATATTTGGCTTTTTTACAAAAGGAAGAAATTCCATATCTGATAACCGGCAAAGAAAAGGTTAATCTGACCGAGTCATTCAACAAACTTTATAACATTCTGAAGGTGCGATGTATTTTAACTACTTCCGGAGGAAGACTTGCCGGGGCATTAATACGCGAGAATTTATTAGATGAAATCAATATACTTTTTACTCCTTCGATTTATGGCGGTTTTCAAACCCCTATTTTATTTAATTCACCGGATATTGAAGCGCCTAATATTTTGCCGAATAAATTGAGATATATTGAGTCGCATGTGTTTGACAGTGGAGCAATATGGGTTAGATACGAAGTGATAAAAAATAAATAATGTTTCTAATGAATAACCTAAATAACACACACTTACACCCATTAGAAAACGCCAGTGCGTTGGAGAGCCGATTTCGCAGATGGTTGCAAAATCCGAAAAGAATATTAAAAAAGCATATTCGGCAAGGGATGACAGTTCTTGATTTAGGCTGTGGAACAGGCTATTTTACGATTGAAATCGCAAAATTACTTAATGGGAAAGGAAAAGTAATCGCGATAGACGTGCAGGAAGGAATGCTTGAAATATTGAAACAAAAGTTGAAAGACAGTAACTTAAAACAACAGATACAAATTCTCAACAACCATGAAAAAAGCCTCGGCTTTACGGAAAAAGTAGATTTTATCCTTGCGTTCTACTCTTTCCATGAAATGAAATATATAGACGATATCATTCAATCGCTAAAAGAAGTTGCTAAACCGGAAACAAAGATTTTAATTTCGGAACAAAGAGTACACGTTTCAAAAGAAATGTTTGACTGCATAATAAGCAGGATGACAAACAACGGATTTATCGTTTGCGAGCGGCCGAGAATATTTTTTAGCAGAAGTGTTGTGATGAAAATTGAAAAAAATGGACTTAAATAATAAAAAAATGAAGTTAAATTTGATTATGGTACATATAAAGTAGATTTGTTTCGCCTCTTAGGTCTTTTAATGGGGGGATACTTACAGGATCGCCAATAACAAAATTGAGAAAAACTCAAAAACAATAAATAGTTGTCGGAATACAACTAAAAGTAGCGTAAAAGCAACGAATTGTAGCGGGCTTTATTTGCATAAAGGCAATGAGACGGAGTAACTTTGTAGTGTCAATAATTAAAAGATAAAAACAGATGCTAAATTCAAAAACCGTTGGCAATAAAATTGCCGCAGCAAGAAAGAAAATAAACCTTTCACAAGCCGAACTTGCACAACAAGTATCAATCAGCTCACAAGCCGTCGGAAAATGGGAACGTGGAGAATCAATGCCGGACATTACCACCCTAAACCGTCTTGCTGAGATTCTAGGCGTTGACCTTAACTATTTTTCTGAAAATTTTCGAACTGTTGATGCTGAAATGGCCGTTTTAGAGAAATCCGATAATAATTTAATTGAAAGTTCAAATGCACAAAAGAAAAAGCCAAGTTGGGATATGTCAAAACTTAGCTTAACCGACAGTGATTTTTCGGGATTAAAAAATTTGCACAAAAAATTAAATTCCACCAATCTTCAACGATGCTTGTTTATCGGATCGGAAATGTCGGGACTTTTTCTTAATAACAATAACGTTGCCGGCTGCGATTTCTCAAATTCGGACATAAGTAGTAGCCAAATTCAAAATTCGATGTTGGATAATAATACATTTAAGCACTGTTCACTGAAAGAAACCGTGTTTACCAAAGACTATATTAATGAATGTGATTTTTCTGATACTGATTTTACAAACGCAACGGTAAAATCGAGTTATTTCATGAAAAATACAATTACAAATGCAAAATTGAATGGTACAAATTTTATAGACACAGGTATTCAGGACACTATTTTTGAAGGAACAATAGAAGATTGCAGTTTTGAAAACTGTGCCTTTTATGGCGTTAAATTTCAAAATACAACACTTATAAACACCTTTTTCAAAAACAATAAAAAGTTTAAACGAGTGCAGTTTGTCGATTGTAAAGCAGATAAATTGACCTATGCCTTTTTAAAAAATAATCAAGCCGATTTAACGGGAGTAACATTATTGCCCTGACAACAGTAAACAAGAATTAAAAAAGCGGGCAATAAGTAGGGTTTCAAGTGGTGCGAGGCACCTTGAGCGTAAACAGAAAAGGAAAATTAATGATAGAATAAATTTGCCTAATTACGGAAACGGCCGTTAAATTGACGGGGTGTGTGCTTTGAGCATCTCTTTACTGTATTTTATCAAGTTTGTTGTTCGTTTTAATCCCGAAGATTAGGCAAATATCAGTTACAGCCAAGACAAATGTGTAGCATAAGACGGTTTCCGTAAAGTCTTTTGCAAGATCGGTTTATGCAACAACAGGCAACTAAAGTCTAATGCTAAAAAAGAACATTCTGTTTTGTAACAAAATGATTATGTGTTGTTTGTAAGAATACAAATTCGAATAAAAAAATTTCCCCATAAATTTTGATTTAATATTATATTGTATTAAATTTGTTCGATATAGTACTAATTTAAAATTAAAAAAATGAACAAAGATTTTATTAAACAAGGATTAGCGTTGATAAAAAAGGCGGATGCAGCTTATTTGACAACGATTGACAAAAACGGATTTCCATCGACAAGGGCAATGTTGAATCTTAGAAACAGCAAGCAATTTCCGAAACTTACTGATTTTATGTCGCAATTTGAGAATGATTTGACCTTGTTTTTCACAACCAATACCTCTTCAATAAAAGTAAGTCAGATTCTTAATAATGCTAAAGTATCCGTTTATTATTGTGATTCTAAATCATGGCATGGATTTATGTGCCAAGGAGAAATCGAAATTGTAAATGACAAGTCGCTAAAGTACTCGATTTGGCTCGATGAATGGAAAATGTACTATCCTGAAGGAAAAGATTCTGAGGATTATGCAATCTTAAAATTGAAGCCGGGCTACGTTAAAAGCTATTACCAGTTTAATCAATCGGATCTGATATTATGAGCAAGAAAAGAGACGGCGGATATTTGATCTCTCAGATTCATCAATTAACCGGCAGAATTTTTTCTAAAAAGTTAAAGGATTATCAAATTGACATTAATCATGCTCAAGGTCGGATCATCTTTGCTCTTTGGAAAAAGGACCAAATACCGATTAATAATCTGTCGAAAGAGACTGCACTTAGCAAATCATCATTGACTACAATGCTGGAGCGGCTTGAAAAATCAGGGCATCTTATTCGTAAAAAGTCAGAGACAGATAAGCGGATTACGACTGTTTGCCTAACTTCCAAGAGCAGCTCTTTGCGGAGCGATTATCAGAAGATATCCGAAGACATGACGGATTTGTTTTATAAAGATTTTACAGATAACGAGATTACACAATTTGAATTGTTTTTGAAAAGGATACTTAAAAATTTGAAAAATCAATAATTAATGGAGCCAATCGAGTAATCCGTCCCACGCCGGTTAGGCTGATGCGAAAAGTGTTTCGGCTTCTCCATTAGGGCTCCTCTCGCACTCCTTTAAACTTCGGTTTTGCACTGTAAACCAAGCAGTTTTATGATATGGTCGGGAAAAAATTATAGATTGTATTTTAAAAATAAATTTGTATTTTTGAGTTTTTCAATGAACATACAAAAAGTGCGATTTGCATAGGCGGGTTACACACGAAAAAGTTGAATGAATCGGGATGATTGTGATTTGACAAGTTGGTGGATTTTATTCCACCACGTTGCATACCACACTGTTATGAATAATATAAATTATAAAAAAACAGGATGAAAACATTTTGGTCGTTTATTTTTATTTGCCAATCGCTAGTGCTTTTCGGGCAAAGTTTTAATTCCGGCATCTCAATGCAAGGCCGCATCGTAAACAAGGAAACCAATGAAGCAATTCCGTATGCAAATATTTGGAGTTCTCATTCGCAAAACGGGACAGTGAGTGATATAAACGGGTATTTTAAATTTTTTGTTCCCAATGTTAAAGATACATTATTCGTTTCCTGTATCGGTTTTAAAAAACAAATTATTTTGTTTTCCGAAAAGAAAACTTTTTATACCGTTTATTTGGAGCCGAGTATTCAGCTATTAGATCCGGTTTCAATAACTCCTCCTGATGATAGTTACCTGTACAATTTGCTTATCGATTGCCAAAAGAACTCATCCGCTGAAAGCCAAACAGCTAAAGCGTATTATGAAATAAAGAGTTACGTGGGTGATAACCAAGTTGAGTTGTTGGAGGCATTTTTTAATGCTGGTTTAAATGGATATGAATTGGCGGAGTTAGAATTGAAAACCGGCAGATTTGCATTAAAAAAAACCGGGACCAGATTTTTTAATTCAATGGAAAGTTCGAGTGCAATAGTTATGAATGGTTTGTTCTCCGAAAATGAATATTTTCCACAAAACCCACTATTATTTTCAAGATCTAAAATGAAGAAAAAGTTCTGGCTGGAACTCAAGAAAAAATACCTCGAAAATACTATCGATTCGATTTATGTGATTAGATACGCACCTAAAGATACTTCCGGAACGTTTTTCAACGGCCAAATTTGGATTGATCCACAAAAAAAGCATGTGATTAAAATGACGTTCAACTGCATAAAATGCAAGAGAACACCTTTTGTCCCTTTGTTTAGCTCTGATAAAATGTCGAATGTTAACTTAAGTATTACCAAGACATATAAAGAAATTGAAAACAAAATGTTTTTCAATCATATTGATTTTAGCTATAGCTTCGATTATGACAGCAGAATAGGTAAAGCAGAAGAAACAAAATACAGCATATTGACGAATGCTGTTCTTCATGTTTATGATTATAAAAACAGATTCTTTATTCCAAAATTTCGCTTTAATGTTAATTGCCTCCGCGATTATTTAAAAATTAATGCCATGCCTTACAATGATTTCTTTTGGGAAAACAAAAATGAGTTTGAAATTATTGATCAGGATAACAAGAATAGCCTGTTTTATAAAAAAAGAGGAGTACTCAGTAGTAAGAATTGGTTTTCCGAAAATCAATATTTTGAAAAAGTATTCGAAGGTTCATTCATCACGTGGAACGGTAAAAGGATACTTATGAAGGAAATAACAAATGATACTTTACTAAGCAAAGCTTCTAATTCGGTTATTATTGCTGACAAATATAATCTAAGTGTTAAAATTTTCATGGATATAAATACTTATTCAGACTCTACAAATGTAGTTACTTCGACTGTTTTTGACCCGTGGGAAACCTTTTATCATTTGCCGGTAGATCATACCACAAATTGTTTTCTAAATATATATTTTGATATCTGCGAAATTGAACGAAGAAAATTTGAAAAAAGCATACAGGGCTTAGGAAATAATAAAAATGAGATACTTCGCAGATATGAGGAAATGAGTACAAAGCTCGATAAACTCAAAAACCAATACATATCTGAAGTTGACCGTGGTGAAAACAGAAAGAAGTTTGAAAAATGGAATCAATATGTTTTTGAGCACTTGGGAATTGACAATATAAAATTATTCAATCTTACAGAAGGAAACAAAAAATAACTTGTGCACATAATCAAGTAAACGGTTTCGTTGGTTAGACGCATTTGGAAGCGTGTTTCAGTATAACTCAACAGTCTTTTCATGCACGACTGTTAACTAATCCGACTGCTCTTTATGGCAACACAAGTATCAATTATCAAATAAGTGGGGTATTGCATTAATTTCTAATATGAAAATATAATCTTAGTATTCGATGATTCTCGTTTACATCGCTACTTATAGATTTACATTCATCTTAATAATCGACTTTATTTTCGAAGTTTTTCCAAGTTTCAAAAGGCTGTTTTCCCTCTTTCTCAAGAATTTGTTCCGTTGCAATACTTCGCTGACTATAGTCTAGCACAATCTCTTTGTAAATAAAAGAATCGTCGAAGCCTACTTCCGCTGCATCGTCTTTTGAAGCGGCAAACACTAATCGTTCAGGTCTAGCCCAATAGATGGCACCGAGGCACATCGGGCATGGCTCGCAGCTTGAGTAAATTGTACATCCATCGAGTTGAAAGGAATTTAGCTTATTGCATGCATTGCGGATAGCGGCTATTTCGGCATGCATTGTGGGGTCGTTAGATGTTGTTACCGAATTTGTTCCGGTGGCCAAAATTTCCCCATTTTTTACAATTACAGCTCCGAATGGTCCTCCATTCCCTATTTTCACATTTTCAACAGCCAAATCGATGGCCAATTGTAAAAACTCTTTGTCTTTTAAATTCATCAATAAAAATATATAATGTTGTTTTATTAATCTTCCAGATTGAAACAGCCTTTGTTCTTTCCTTGCATTCCTTTGTAAAATGTTTGAATTTCGGCTAAGTCTTTTTCATAATTGCCCGATGGGATGATGATTTTGCCGATTCCGCAAGTTTTAGTAATCCAGTCCATATAACCTAATCCAATGGGAACATCTGCTTTTTGGGCAACCACATAAAAACCGCGTTTCCAGTTGTCGTTACGTTTACGGGTACCTTCGGGAGCAATCATCAGCGATAGGCGAGGGTGGGTTTCAAATAGGCTTGCCGAAAGGCTTGTGATATTACGGGCATTGGCTCGATCTACAGGAATAGCCCCTAAAGCTTTCAGCAATAACCCCATCGGAAACCAAAAAGCTTCCTTTTTTATAAGAAATCCGGAAACCAACCCTAAACGAATAAACGCTAGTTTTCCTATTACAAAATCCCATGCCGAGGTATGAGGTGCAAACATCATCACACATCGTTCCGCTTCCTTTGGATTATAAGGACTAAGTTTCCATCCCATTAATTTCAATAAAAAGCCACAAGACCATCGCATAGATAAACTTTTTTGCAAAGTTACAAAAAAGCAACGCACAATTGTATATTCAAATTGAATTAGAAAATTAGTTAGTCTTGTTTTCTAATTATAGCAATATTGTCAGAGATTCAATTACGGTAAAGTTATTACCTAGAACATTGTCAAGAATATGGATCGGTTTAAAAACTAAAATTTGTGGTAATTAGAGCGAATGTTTTTATTATATAAAAATATTGATTAATATTTGCAATGCTTGCATATTTAACAAATGATGTATTCAATTGATATTCTTTTTGTTATAAAATATTATAACAATGTATTAATATTGTTGACGGTGGATATTTTGTTTTACAATTGCATATTGTTATTTTTTGTTATCTCTTTGTTATGTGTGTGTTATTTATTGGTTCTGTGTTTAGCTGTTTTGTTAAAGGTGTTGTCTTGTTCAAGTCCGCGTCTTTAATCTAAACAAATTTGTTTTTTTAGATTTTTGGGAAGACGAAAAGTTGTTGCCGAAAAAAACAGATTTTTTTAAAAAAATGTATTATGTTGTTTTACAATGTGTTTTTTGTTTTTAAAAGAAAATAAATATGAATTATGTATTATTTGATGTTACAATATTTCATTTTTTATAGTACAGATTTTTTAGCATAGCTTTCTTTAATTAACAACAAGAATATTAATTTTTATTATCTAAGAAAAAATATCTCAAAAAAAGAGAGTCGTTTGGTTGTAAAAAAGATGTTCAAAAAGGCTATTTTTGCAAAACAATATAATATTTAGGGATATTATAATATTAGGGTATTTTAAAGATTAGAGAATTTATGAAAAAGGGATTACTATTATCGCTGATTATGGTTTGCATGGGTATTGTATATAGTCAGTTTTCACCAAAAGAACAAGTTGTTTTTAATCGTTTTACCAGCCCGAATTGGCAAGAAATTGTAAAAGATTCTAAGGCAAACGTCGCTTTATTTTCGCAAAAGATGCTGCAATACGCAAAGGAAAACCAACCATTGGAAAAAATGGCAAATAATGGATATAGTAAGGAAGACAGTTTAAATTACTTTCAAAACTCCCAGCTTTGGATTTCATATAATCCCTATTTACCGCCATTTATACCCTACAGTTATAAAACTACTCGTGAAGATCCTGAAGAAGATTTGGCACTTTACTTAACCAGCTTAAATCTTTGGAAAGCATATAATAAGGAAAAATGGGAAACCATAAGTCAAGCGTTGAAAGTCGAAAAAAACGGTGACTATCCCGAACTAAAAATTAGCAACAACAAGTTCCAATGTTATAAACAATATGAGGAGCAGCTAATTCAATGGCAACAAAAAAATCCATGGTATGCCAAAGTATTGATGAAAGCTCATCTGGAACGAGTTAAAAGCCAGCTTGGGCTTTGATTTTTTTTAGTTCACCATTCAATTTTATTATTTTAGAAAATTTTAAGTTTATGAAAAAATATAATACTTCTTTATCCGGTAAAATATTCAAATGCTTTTATGTTGCTTTATTGTTCTTTGTATCCTTGCTTTCTCCGACTGTGGGTTGGGGACAAAGTACTGCGAACTACTCATTCATTACAGGATCTAATGGTTCGCTTATCGTTGACATGAATAGCAATACAATAGATATGAGTACTGGGACAACATTATTAATTGCTGCAGGCAGTGATGATACGCCATCAGGTGTAAAATTTTTAGACCTTAACACCGGAACTTTTAGCTTCTCATTTTTAGGAACAGCATATACTCAATTTGCTGTTTCTGATAATGGTGTTATTACTTTAGGAAACGCAGCTACAGGTACTAGTGTATATGCATTGCCAAATAATTCAGTCCCTACAATTGCTGCATTTGCGAACGACCTTAGATGTGGTACTGACGGAAAAGTTGAGGCCAAGGTCTTTGGCACTTTACCAAATCGCACGCTGGTTATTCAATGGACCAAAAGTATGATCAGATACTTATCTACAGCAGCAGCTGGCACAGCTACATGGCAAGTACGATTGTATGAGGGCACAGGAGTAATAGAATTTATCTATGGAGCAATGACAACAAATACTGCGACTCCGACAACTTATTACATTGGATTTTCAAATAACACGACAGCTAATAACATTATTACGGTGAGAACTTCAGATCATACAGCAACAACTTCAGCAACTGTGTATTCAAACACCTATACTGCTAGCAGTACTATTACTGCTCTCAATTCTTCTGCTGATGGTTCACGAAGATATTATCGGTTTACACCATCCACTAATTACTATTGGGGTGGGACAACAGGAACTTATTCTGGAGCTTGGACTACTAATACTCCATGGGGTACCACAACCTCGAGTGGTGCTACCAAGGCATGGCCTGTGTCTGGCAATTATAATGCAAATTTTTCCGGTGCAGGCACTGCAACTATCCCGAGTTCAATAAGTGTATTGCCATGTAATGTATTAATCAATGCAGCATCAAATACATTTAATACAAGTGGGTCAACCGGTAGTTTAACATCAACCATCGCCCTTGGTTCCAATACTCTCACACTATCACCCGCTTCCGCTACATATAGTCTTTCATTATCTGGTGTTATTAGTGGCACAGGTGGCATCACAAATACTACAGGAACTACAATTTTAAGTGGAACCAATACTTATACGGGAGCGACAACAATCTCTTCCGGGACTATAAAATTAGGAAATTCCGCTGCTTTAGGGACAACTGCAGGTTCTACATCCGTTACTAGTGGTGCGGCATTGGATTTGAACGGAACAACCTATTCTACCGCAGAACCGCTCACGCTTAACGGAACCGGAATTTCAAGCGGTGGCGCTTTAACCAACAGCAGTTCCACTGCAGCAACATTTGCCGGTCCTATTACTTTAGGAAATGCCAGTAGTATTGTTGGTGGTACTGGAAGTATTACTATTTCGGGGACATTAACAAACGCCACCTATGGGCTTACACTCGGAGGTGCCACAGGCGGAACTGTTTCAGGAATAATCAGTGGCACCGGTGCATTGGCTAAAGCGGATGCCGGTGCATGGACGCTCGCTGCAGCAAACACTTATACCGGAGCGACAACAATAAATGCCGGCACTCTGACATTGGGAGCAGCAAATGCTTTACCGATAACAACATCAGCTGGCACCATACAATTTGCCGGTGGTACTCCGATTTTAAATTTAGGCTTATACAACCTTGGCTCATCAACAGCAAGTGCAAACTCTGCAGGGCAACTGGATTTCGACGTAAACACAACCGTTAATCTCGGTGCTTCGGGTACAAATGCTTATTATTTTAAAGCTTCAACCGGACAAACGTGGAATGCAACAACCATAACTATTTATAACTGGACAGGAACTGTCGGTGTTTCAGGTACCGGGCCAAAAATATATGTAGGAAGCGACGCAACAGGTTTATCGGCAACACAATTAGCTAAAATTACTTTTAACGGATATTCACCGGGCGCTATAATGCTAAGTACAGGTGAAGTAGTTCCTGCTCCTGTTCCCACCATCACTAGTCTTGGAGCGACCAGTGGCTGTGTTGGAAGTTCATTAACCATAAACGGTACAAATTTAACAGGGGCTACTGCTGCCAATGTAAAAATAGGTGGTACCGCTGTAAGTTCTATTACTTCAAATACAGGAACAGCGATGGTTGTTGTAGTTGGAACCGGAACAACCGGTACCGTGGCTGTGACTACTGCAGGTGGAACAGCAACAAGTGCCTCAACATATACGGTAAATTCCTTACCTGCCATTTCGGGTACAGTCAGTGTGTGCACTGGTTCTACCACAACATTAACCGGAAGCATCACTCCCGGGACATGGGGCAGCAGCAATACAGGAGTAGCCACTGTAAACAGTAGTGGTGTTGTTTCCGGAGTTGCCACGGGTAGCGCAACAATTACATATACCGTAACGGCAACGGGATGTACAGCTACAGCATCTGTTACCGTATCTACTGCACCCACTATCAATAGTATAACAGCAACACCTTCAACGATATGCAGCGGTGCTAATTCACAATTATTAGCCACGTCTAATAGTGGAGGTTCAAAAACACTTGGAGCTGGAGGAACCACCGCAAGTGATAACGATGGGGTTTTTTATCATTTATGGGGAGGCCTAAAATCACAATTTTTGGTAAAAGCGTCAGAATTAAGTGCATTGGGCATTACCGCCGGAAATATTAGTTCATTAGGGATTAATATTGCTTCCGGTGGTGGCACATACGCTTCATTAAACATAAATATTGCAACTACTGCTCTCACAGCAATGAGTGGGCTGGTAAGTTCCGGATTCAGCAACTATTATTCAAATGCTTCATATACGACGACGACAGGCATAAATACTTTTACCTTATCATCTCCATTTGTATGGGATGGCACTTCAAACATTATCATTGAATTTTGCTGGAGTAATAACAATTCAGGTGGAACAAGCAATTATGCAAAAATAGATGCACAATCATTTGTATCCTGTGCTTATTACCGTGCTGACAGTGAAACTCCGGCGGTACTTTGTGCTGCAACAACAGCATCCGGAACCACATCAAACAGACCCCAATTTATTTTTACGCAACCTGTTTCTTTAACTTATAGCTGGTCACCGGCTACTTTTTTGAGTGCAACCAATATAGCCAATCCTCTATCAACAGGGATGACCTCTTCCCAAACCTATACAGTTACTGTAAGTTCTGGAGGGTGCAATACTACGGGAACTGTTTCAGTGAATGTGTCTGCCGGAGGTGTTACCATTAATACGCAACCTACGGCAGCCACCAAATGTACCGGCGAAACGGCCACATTCTCTGTTACGGCTTCTTCTCCTGTCAATTTAACTTACCAATGGCGCAAGGGAGGAGTGAATATGAATACCACAACTTATCCTAGTGCAGCAACAGCTACGTTAACACTAACCGGAGTTTCGGCAAGTGATGCCGGAAATTATGATGTTGTGATTACTCCTGCTTGTGGAAGCTCAGTTACCAGCAATGCTGTTGCATTAATTGTAAATCCGACCGCAACGGTAACATTGGCCTCTAATAGTCCAGCCGTAACAGCGGCAAGCATATATCTTTCATCAACAAAAAATCCAATATATCGGTTTACGCTTGCAACAAATAATAACGGCATTAATGCTACGTTAACACAATTGACTTTTACCACGACAAATACATCGGCCAGTGATATCACCAAATATCAGTTATGGTATAATTCGAGCGATGTTCTCGGTTCTGCGACACAAATCGGCTCGAATATTACCAGTTCTTTAGGTTCGGGAACCCACACTTTTTCATCCTTATCACAAACGATAAACGCCAATACCACCGGATATTTCTGGATTACTGCAGATGTAGCTTCCGGTGCAAGCCCAAGCAATACCATTGTGGTTTCCGCATTAACCACTTCGAATATTACAGCAACCTATTCCAATGGTTGCGGTAGTATAACCGGAAGCACAAGTGCAAGTGGTACACAGACTATAGGATGCTACTCGCTAAGTGGAACGGTAAGCGTTGGCTCCGGTCAGACTTACACCTCGCTTACGGGCAGTGGCGGTTTGTTTGCAGCAATCAATAGCTGCGGACTTACGGGAAACCTAACGGTAAATATCACCTCGAATCTTACGGAAGATGGCACCAATGCCCTGAATCAGTGGACAGGAGCCTATACTGTTACCATTCAACCAAGTGCAGCAACTCTCAGGACAATTTCGGGATGTGTTTCACAGGCAATGATAAGATTAAATGGAGCAGACGGTCTTACTATTGACGGAAGATATAGCGGCAGTGGACAATATCTAAAGTTCAAAAATACAAATACAGGTTATGCTGTAATCTCTATTGCCAATGCATCCACCAATAACACTATAAAGTATTGCTTGATTGAAGCCGGAGAATATGGCATTTACCAAAACGATGCCACCAGTACATCAAACGCCATTAACAACTGTTCAATATATGATTTTGATGATTATGGAGTCTATCTTTCTGCAAGTACTTCTACAACCATTTCTCAAAACGTAATTTATCAAACATCGCAGAAAAGCAGTAGTTGTTACGGTATTTATTTAGGAAATGCTCCATCCACAATTATTGAAAAAAATAAAATTTTTGATTTATTTCCTGGAAGTTTTTCTACTGCTTATGGCATATACTATTATGGATCGAGCGGCGTGAACATGAATGTCATCATACGAAACAACATGATAGCACTGAGTCCCAATAATGATTACTATGTTTACGGAATCGAATACAATGGATACACTGCAAATTCATGTGATATTTATTTCAATTCCATTTATATTGGTGGCACGGGAACTTCTGCATACAGTAGTTATGGAATTGCAAAAGCAGCAGCAGCCACTACTTTCAATTGTAAAAATAATATTGTGTATAACAATCGAACCGCTTCAACCTCAAACCAATATGCATTATATTTTTCAAATACCACTGGTACAATAGGAAGCGATTATAACAATCTATATTCTCCAACAGTCACTTATGGCTATGTAGGATATTGGAGCTCAACCACTTGTCAAACCATTGCAAATTGGAGAACTGCAAGTAGTAAAGATGCAAGTTCAATTAATTTGAACCCAAACTACACCGCTATTTCTTCTCCTTTCGATTTGCATTTGACTGCCGGAAGTTGCAAGACAGGAACAACAATTTCAGGAATAACCGATGACTTTGATAGTCAATCCCGAACAACCCCATGCATCGGTGCAGATGAACTTTATGTTTGTTCCGGTACACCAACAGCCGGCTCTGCAATAGCCAGTTCCACCACCGTTTGTTCAGGTTCTTTATCTACAATTTCCGTAACAGGGGCCACCACCGGATATTCAGGGTTAACCTATCAATGGCAATCATCTTCGGATAATAGTTCTTGGGCGGATATTTCTTCTGCAACCGGACTGTATTATTCTGCTTATCCCACAGTAAATACCTATTATCGCAGAAAGATAACCTGTAGTGGATCCTCCACCTATTCTTCCAGCGTTTTGGTGTCAGTAACCACCTGTTATACGATGGACAATGCTTCGGTGACCACTTGCTCCGGATTATTCTACGACTCGGGAGGTGCTTCGGCAAACTATTCAGACAATGAAAGTTATACCAAGACGTTTACTTCTGCTACAGCGGGAAACGCTTTACAATTTACTTTTTCTGCATTTCACACAGAATCTACCTATGATTATTTATATGTATATGATGGACCAACCACGGCATCAACTCAAATAACCGGTAGCCCGTTTTCAGGAAACACTCTGCCTTCGACCATATTAAGTAATGGTAGTAGCTTAACCTTCAAGTTTACTTCCGAAAGTTCAACTAATTATGAAGGTTGGGAAGCGTCCATTGCTTGTGTGCCGATTACGGTTCCAAATTGTGCTACATTAACTTCTCCGACAAACGGTGAAACAACGGTATGCCCGGGTTCGGGAGCGACTTTAACGTGGACGGCACCGACTACCGGATTTGCTCCTACCAGTTATCAGGTATATTTTGGAACCAACAATCCCCCTACAAATATCATTAATGGTACCAATATGGGGAACGTAACTACATATTCAACCGGTCCACTGGGTTCAAACACCACTTATTACTGGAAAATAGTTCCGGTAAACAGCATTGGTATTAATAATACTTGTTCTACCGTTTACAGTTTTACCACGCAAAACATCAGTATATCCAGTACAAATTCACCGGTAACGACTTGTTTAAATACAGCTACACTTACAGCTACCGGTGGCGGAACTATAAACTGGTACGATCAGCCAACCGGAGGATCTGCATTTGGAACGGGCGGCAGCTATAATCCTACTTTTAGTGGAAACACAACATATTATGTGGGTGCTTCAAATGGTTCAACAGCGATTTATACAGTAGGTCTTTCCGGTCCAAATACAAACAGTATAGGATCATCCTCCATGGGTTTGTGGTTCACGACCTCTGCTCCCTTAACAATAAATACGGTGGATGTATATGTTACCACTGCCGGTACCAATCTAACGGTGCATTTACAGAACAGTTCTTCTACTGATATATTGACTCAATCATTTACCAACTTGCCCGCCGGTAAAAACACCTTAACTTTAAACTTTTCAATTCCAACTGCAGGTACTTATATTTTAGTATCTAAAGACGGCGTTAGTTTAGGCTATGAAAGCTCCTATTCTTCATACCCGATTACAATAGCTGGAATATTATCCATTACTTCCGGTGAATATTACGGAACCGATTCGGGTATTTATGGGTATTTTTATAACTGGAAAGTAACGGCCGGTTCCTCATGTGAAAGTGCCCGTGTACCTGTAAATGTTATTCATACTGCAAGCCCAATTACAATCACACCGGATGGATCTACAACCTTTGCGTTAGGTAGTTCTGTCGGTTTAACTGCATCCAGTTCGTCTTCGCCAGCATATACATACACATGGTCGCCATCCGCAGGGTTAAATACAACCACCGGAACAGCCGTTACCGCTACACCAAACAGTACTACCACATACACGGTAGTAGGCACTAATGGGACTCCATGTACTCAGACGGCGACCGTTACCGTTGAAGTAATTTTACCTTGTACCGGATTAGGCTCGACAGGAGTGACCAATATTTCCGCTCTTCCTTATTCCGTGTCGGGAAAATCTTTAGTTGGAACCGGAAACGAGATTACCAGTTCTACAGCAATTGTTTGCGGAAGTACGGATTATTATACCGGAGAGGATGCGGTATATACTTTTACTCCAACGGTATCGGGGTCTTCCACCATTGAATTGATAGCAACAACCGGAACATATACAGGGCTCATGCTCTACGACGGATGTCCGATGAATGGACAGGGAGGCACCTGTGTGTCATATAGTCAAAGTTCAACAGGAAGTAAGACAATGTGTGTTTCTCTCACTGCCGGAACAACCTATTATCTTGTAGTTGATTATTATAGTTCTTCTGCAACGGTTCCTTCAAATTACAGCCTTTCCATTACAGCACCCGATCCGGCTTCAACACCGAATGATCTTCCTTGTAATGCTCGGGTTCTGAATACCGGAGATTTAACTCCCGGTGAAAATACATGTGCAACAGGAATAGACGAGCCGGTTGCTCCTTCTTGCTGGACAAACGGAACTATTAATACGGTGTGGTATAAACTAACAACAGGCACAAGCCAAACCAGTATAAAAGTTAAAACAGTGGTTGGATCGTTATTAAATACACAGATTGCACTTTATTCGGGCACTTGTGGTTCGGGTATGTCCTTGGTTGCATGCAATGATGATGTTTCTGCTTGCGGTTCCAGTTCTTATAAGAATTCCGAATTAACAGCAACCGTCACCCCCAATACAACATACTATGTTGCCGTAGATGGTTACAGTGATTTGACAGGCACTTTTTCTATTGTTTGGACAGACGGAGCTGCTGCATGGCCACCCGTTCCCGGACAGGATTGCGGAACGGAAATACCTGTTTGTTCAGCTACCTTTGCAATAGGAAATCCGGGATATCAGGCAGTAGGAAATAATTGTGATTTTGGAACATCCTATTGTCTTGCCTCCGGAGAAAGAGGTTCTGCTTGGTACGAAATAAAAATTAACGCCAATGGAAATTTAATGTTTACGCTTGAGCCCAATGACGTGATACCGGCAATTGGAACGGCTGGAGAAGTTACAGACGATGGCACCGATTATGACTGGGCAATTTGGCAAAAAACAGGATCGGCTCCAGTAACTTGTGCCGAAATAGCAGCCGGAACAGCAACACCGCTAAGATGTAATTTTAGTTCTATTGGAATTACCGGTTTATATACCAGTGGACTTACTCCTTCTGGAAATGTATATACCAATCATACGTACGCATCCGGCGCTTACGATGGGGCATTTGAAGAACCAATCCCTGTGCTTTCTGGTGAAACATACTACATTGTCGTCAGTAATTTTTCAAATAGTCTTTCCGGATTTACGATAAACTTTACCAATTCTTCCAGTGGCTTTGACTTTACAGTTCCAGATCCGCTAATCTGGACCGGTGGTGCAGCTTCTACCGATTGGTTCGATTCTAGAAACTGGGGAAATTGTTCTGAAATCCCTGACGACACTCATAATTGTGTTATCGCAGCTTCGTCATCATACCAACCGGTTATTAATGCTTCCGGAGCAAAATGCAAATCCATCACAATTAATCCCGGAGCAACTTTAACCATCAATAATGGATATAATCTTGATGTTTATGGTAATTATAACAATCAGGGATCATTAGTTGCCAATCCAACATCTACAGTAACAATGACCGGTGGTGATGCTCAAACAATGGATGGAATTATGGTAACACCTTCCGAATTTAACAATTTAACTATTAGCAAAACAGGAAACAGTGTTACTGCAAATCAAAACATTGAAGTTGGAGGGAACCTTATTCTTTCTACTTCGGGCTATGGATTAAACGGAAATAATGATAATATTTTTGTTGCAGGTAATATAGATATGGCAAATACTACTTTTACGCCCGGAGCTACAGGCACTTTTACAATTATCGGGAATTCCACCACTCATACGATAAATGGAAGAAATAACGTTTTTAGTAATTTTACCATGAACCAAACAGGCCAGATTATTTTATCCAATAATATTACTTTAAACACGGGTGGTGTTCTAACACTTACTAATGGATTAATGAATACTGGACCCAATACGGTTATTGTTACTAATACCGATCCAAATGCAGTTACTGTAGGGAATGCCTCTTCATATATAAATGGTAATATTAGAAGGTATATTGCCTCAAATAGTGGAACTTACGCCTTTCCTGTCGGAACATCTTCTGCATATCGTCTGGCGGAAATTATTAACAATAACATGACGGGTGTTAATTACATAAACGGGATGTTCTCAAGTACATTTTCCAACACAGGCTCATTAAACGGAACTATTGCAAACGATTTTGGCACGCCTTACACGTCTTTTGCCCCAGAAGGAATATGGACGCTTACTCCAGATGTACAGCCTTCCGGAGGTTCATACGGCGTTAACCTTTGGTTTAATGGAGGAGGATCGAATGCTTTTGGAGGTTTAACAGATTATGCATTTGGCCCGTTGAAACGTACAGAATCTTCTACTACTGCAAATCTTTGGTCTTCTCAGGGCGGATCTTTAGAAGCATTAGTCGGAAGAACGGTTGCAGATGGTTATGCCCGCAGAGACGGCTGGAATACATTCTCTGAATTTGGTATAGGAAAAGCATCAGGAGCTCTTCCGGTAACGCTATTGAATGCGCATCTAAGTTGTAATAAAAACACGAAGATCCTTTCTTGGAGTACGGCTTCCGAACAAAATAACGATTATTTTTCCATCTTTTCGAGCATCAATGCTGTTGATTTTACCGAAATTACTCGTGTAAGAGGAGCCGGAAATTCCAACAATACACATCAATATCAATGGACTGATACGACTTCCCGTGCGGATGAAGTAATCTACTATCAACTATCTCAGACCGATAATAATGGAGTAAGTAAAACACTTGGTGTGTTCTCCGGTAAGTGCAATAATGATTCTAACAATGAAATCATAATTATCTCTAATCCAAGCAACCCGAATATAGAGTTACAGTTTGTCGGCGATTTTACCGGTAAATACACGATTAGTGTAATAAACTATTTAGGACAAGTGGTGATTTTTAAAGAAATCACTCTTGATGAACAAAAAGCTGTTGTTCTTTCTAAGAAAGGACTAGCAAGCGGATTGTATAATTTAGTTTTTAAGGGTAAAACCGATATTATAACCAAGCAAGTGCTGGTTTCGTATTAAGAACAGAAATAAAAAGGGGGTTGTGAGTAATTTTGCAATCCCTTTTTTAATGCCAAAAGAATTATAAATTAGCCGAAATTCAGTTTAAATTTTTGCTTCTGATTGAAATAAAGAATATACCCATAATAGAGATGCGTTTTTTGTATAATTTCAATTTGCGAACCGATTCGTATTGCATCGCTTTGAGAGACAGAAAAAAAGCCGGATTTTCATATTTCAGAGAAAAATTGTAAGTTTGTAAGTTAATTGCTAACAAAAACAAATAAATGAGCAAATTTGCCGATACGGTAATTGTAATCCCTTGCTACAATGAAGCATCACGTCTTCCTGTTATTGAGTTTGAGCAATATTTGCATGAGAATCCGTCAATTTTATTTTTGTTTGTTAACGATGGTAGTAAAGATAGCACCCTCGATGTATTACATTCGTTACAATCCTCTTTAAAAAATGTATCTGTACTCGATTTACCGGTTAATGGAGGTAAGGCCAATGCTGTACGGGAAGGTTTTTTATATGCTTTAGCCAATTTTCCATTTGAATATATTGGATACTTTGATGCGGACTTGGCAACCCCTTTAGGTGAGATAAAAGGCCTTTTGGCTGATTTTTATTCAAATTCTAAATTACAAATGGTGGTGGGTTCGAGAATTCTTAGAATGGGATCCGAAATCGACAGAAACACCAAAAGACATGTCTTTGGTCGTGTTTTTGCCACGCTAGCATCAACCACACTGCTTTTACCCGTTTACGATACCCAATGTGGTGCTAAACTATTTACCAAACCTTTGGCTTCGGATATTTTTCAGGAACCATTTACCAGTAAGTGGCTTTTTGATGTTGAAATCTTTGCTCGTGTAGCTATAAAAAACGGCTTTCCTGAAGTAATGAAAGTGATTTTAGAACATCCATTACAACATTGGTTGGAAAAAGGAGATTCGAGAATAAAAGGAAAAGATTTTCTTATATTTCCGTTCGATTTGTTTAAAATATATCGAAAGTATCACTCAAAATTAAAAAAGAATAAAAAAGCTAATAAATAAGAAATCTCTTTATGAAAACACAACCTGGTGGGAACACTCCGAAAAAACAAGAGAAAACAGGCACAGCACCGCTTATTAACAAAGAGCTAAGTGTAGTTTTTTATATTGATAACTTCGCCGATAATAAATCATTTGTATCTGAAATACTGTCGCGAGTAAAACCCGAAAATGTTAGTAAACTCGATATCGTTTTGGCTTCTGCAAAAGCTATTTCCGAAACTCAACTTGCAGAATTTACAAACCAAAACAGTACTTTTAAAATCCGTGAACATCAACTTTCCGAAGCATTTGAGGCCAATTATTCTTATGGTATAGTTCTAAGCTGCAGCATGGATGTAAAAGTAAATATCAATGAAATACTTGCCGTTAAAGGGCTCGAACCGGAAATGTGTTCAAAAATCAGATTTTCGGGTGGCGGAAAAACCCGTCTTTCAAAACAAGGAATATGGGTGCTTACTCGTGAGGCGATTTCTTATGTTGTTGGTGCTCATATTGAGATGAATTCTGTGGACTATTTTATTCGTAAACAAGGATTTAAAACAAATGAAATTACCGTAAACCATTCAAATCCATTCAAAAAATTATCGTGTGTTGAAAAAGTAAAAAAATCATTCTTTAATTTTCTTCAATGGTATTTAATTCAACCGATTAAAGAAACAACCGGAAAAATTAATTACATCCCAGCCTATAGACAAAACAGGGAGTCATCGATTTACCGGTTATTGTTTTTTATCATTGCCTTTGGGTTAATGTTTGCCATGCCTATTTTAAGCCTTGACGCAGGAATGTCCGGAGACGAAATTGTGAATTATGATCATGCAAAACTTGTATATGATTATTATGCTAAAGGAGACAAATCTTCTGTTGATATTAATGTAAACCCAAATTTGGAGAAGACCACACTCCAATATTACGGACAATCGTTTGATAATATCACTTATATTGTGAATAAAATTACCGGTACCGATAATCCTTATGAATCTCGCCATGTAATGAATAGCCTTGTCGGTTGGTTGATAATCTTGGTCGCCGGACTTTTTCTGTCCCATATAATGGGTTGGCGTGCTGCTATTTTCGGAATGCTGTTTTTATTTGTGTCGCCTCGTTTTCTTGGGCATTCATATAATAACCCTAAAGATATTCCTTTTGCATTTGCCTATCTTTTCACCATTTTCCAAGCAGTGCTATTCATCAGAGAAATGCCGAAAACAAATATTAAACGACTGATTTATATATCATTGGGTATTGCAATGGCAATTAGTGTCCGTGTTGGTGGATTAATGCTTATTGCTTATTTAATGCTATTTGTCGGTGTTGCTTATGTTTTTTCGTTTTCATCAAAAGAATATTTCTCTTCAAAATTCTGGAATGGGGGATTTCGCCTTATTGGAATTTTAGGAATCTTTTGCATCGTCGGATTTTATATTGGACTTATTCTATGGCCTTATGCTATTGAGGCTCCGATAAAACATTCCAAAGAATCTTTAGATCTCATGACCAATTATTCTGTGGGAATACGTCAGCTCTTCGAAGGGAATAATATCTGGTCGGACCGAGCTCCTTGGTATTATCTGCCAAAATATATTTTTATGACCATTCCGATATTAGTAATCATAGGAGTTGCTTTTACTGCAATTTTTGCAAAACCGGTAATAAAAAAAATCAAGGGTACAATATTGTTCATCCTTGTATTTGCATGTGCTTTTCCTGTTTTGTATATCATTTATAAAAAATCCAATGTTTATGGCGGATGGCGTCACGTTCTCTTCATATACCCGTTTTTAGTGATGTTGGCTGCCGTTGGTTTCGAAACGGGACTACGAATGCTTAAAAATAAATACGCTCGAATTGTTGGGTTAATAGTAATTGGGTTTCTTGTGTTTTTGCCACTGAAGCATATTGCAAAAAATCATCCGCACGAATATGTTTACTACAACGAATTTGCCGGTGGGGTAGAAAAAGCTTATGGTCACTACGAAATGGACTATTACTATCACAGTATGCGTGCAGCAACTAATTGGTTGATTGATTATATAAAGAAAAATCCTCAACCGAATGGACAAAAAGCTCTTGTAGCAACTAATAACTTGGGAATTACCAATTACTACATCCGCCACGATACGAACATTATTCAACCGGCGTATGTACGATACTACGAGCGTGGAAGCTCTCCTTGGGACTACTATATTGTGGTAAATAGTTATATTGATGCAAAACAGCTTCAGACCGGAATTTGGCCTCCTAAAAACACTATTCATACCATTGATGTCGATGGAAAACCGGTCTGTGCAATTGTAAAACGAATCGACAAGGATGATTATCTGGCTTCAGAATTTAAAACAAAGTCGGAAAATCCAAAAGATTCGATGAATGTTCGGATTGCAAACATGATGAAAGCGGAAGAATTATTTAAAAAATCATTGCAAGCAGATCCCAATAACGAGCTGTCGCTATTGTCGCTTACCGAAATGTACATGAACAGAAATAGTCTTGATACCGCCAACCAATATGCGGATATGCTTCTAAAAGTTTATCCCACATACGAAAGTGGACTAAACATGAAAGGGTGGATTGGAATTCAACTTTTCGACAAAAACAAAAATCCCAAAGCGTTGGAAGAGTCGAGAGTCGCTTTTGAAAAAATAACGAAGGTGAATTATAAGTTTGTATATGGCTATTATGGTTTGGCTATGGTATATGTTCGCATGAACGATATAAATAAAGCAATAAGTGTGCTAGAAGAGGCATTAAAGATAAACCCGGGATTTCAGCAAGCGGCCGAAATGTTGAATCAATTAAAAAATTACTCAGCTCAGCAAGGCGGCATGTAATAACGCTAATTTCACTATAAAACAAAGGGTTTTCAAACGTGAAAGCCCTCTGTTTTATAATGTATTAGCAGTTAAGTTCTATTCTTTAGAACGAGTACTATTATTTATCAGCGAAAGCAAAAGATACCAAATCACAATAAAAGGAACCGCAATCTTGGTAAAGACGAGGGCCAATACCACTACTCCGGCAAGAAAGATGAACTTAATCCGATTATCTTTCCACGAAAAGTTTTTAAATTTCATGGCGAAGAGTGGAATTTCCGAAACCAGCATCCATGAGGTGACGGCAGCCAAAATAAGGATTGTGTACGTATTGTGAATAAATGTCCACTCTGCGGGAAGCAACACTAATGTGCTTAAAAATAAAGCATTAGCCGGAGTTGGCAATCCTAAAAATGAGGTTGCTTGGCGAGTGTCGAGGTTAAACTTGGCTAACCGGAGCGCCGAAAACATCGGAACAATAAAAATTAGATAAGGCAAATACGATTGCAAGCCTGTAATTTGCTGATTTATATTGTTTTCTGTCATATAACAAAACAGCACCATGGCAGGAGAAACGCCGAAAGAAACGACATCGGCCAACGAATCCATCTCTTTGCCCATAGGGGACATCACCCCAAGTAAGCGAGCAGCAAAGCCGTCAAAAAAATCAAACACTGCGGCAATGAAAATGGCGATTATGGCCCATTCGTATTGATGGGAAAACGATAAAACAATGGAAACACACCCTGAAACAAGGTTAAATCCAGTTACAAAATTTGGTATCTGCCTTTTAATCATTACGGTAATCTAAAATGTATTACAAAAGTAGAACATTTTTGTTAAACAAAACCGGTAACCGATTTTATTTTGATTTGGAAGTGTTTCGCCGCATTGTTATTGGTCGAAAAAAGGAATTCCCATCAGACATAAGGTTGGGCTATTTGCTTAGGTTCTGGTATAAGTTAGTGATCTGATGACTCCAAGGTATCTGATCACTATATATGCATAGATAAATGAATACAAAAAATTAAGACAACAAATTGTTTTTTAGTATCTTTGACCAATAAATTTTCAATTGATGCTTTCAATTAATAAGTCTTTGATCAGTAAACTGGTGCTCATGTTTTTGCTTGTGGGATTGGGTATTGTCAGTCTATTGGGTATCTATTTTTATTATTATAGCAAGGGCGCAATTATCAGCCGAACGTATGATCAACTGACAGCTGTTCGAGAGATTAAAAAAAGTCAAATAGAGTTTCTTTTTACCGAGCGCATCAATAATGTAAAATATCTGTCAAAAACCGCCGAGGTTCAACAAGAAATAAAAAATATCAAAGATAAAAAATCCTCGAATAATCACCTCTTTTCCGGTATCGATTTCCGTGAATTTGGATTTTCCAACCTCTATTTTGTTTGGAACGATTCGGTAAAAAATAAACTTCGTTATTTAAGTGTTGATTTAACTCGCGAAAAACTATATTCAGACTCCATCACCAAACAAAAGCAATTGAAAAAAGCTTGGACAGCTATCACTAAAGGAGCCTCCTCCATCGTTTGTGACTTTTCAAAACGATTCCCCAACGACACCAATCCCGTGGCGATGATTGCGGCCCCGGTAAAAAGTCACGATGGGAAAACGCTCGGAATCATTGCACTGGAACTCCCTTCTGAATCCATCACCAATATTCTGGTAAAATATTCTGCCGAAACCGGATTCGGAAAATCCGGCGAAGCATACCTCATTGGAGATGACTACTTGATGCGCAGTAATTCCCGGTTTATCAAAAACACTATTTTATCTACAAAATTGACAACGATTACGGCTCAAAATGCCATTAATGGAAAAAGTGGGAAGACCAAAACCACGGATTACCGGAATATAGAAGTCTATTCTTCGTATAGTCCACTGAAAATCCCCGGTTTAAAATGGGCCATTCTCTCCGAAATAGACTACAAAGAGGCCATGATTCCAATTACCACCATGCGAAACGATATCCTGTTTCTCTCCGTCATTTTTGCCCTTTTTATTTTCGTCATCTCTTATATCTTGGCTTTAACCATTACCAAACCCATTCGAAAACTTGAAAAAGCCGCTCAAAAAATTGGAGCCGGTGAATTTGATGCTACGGTAAGCAATAGTTCCAATGACGAAATTGGCTCACTCACCAACTCGTTCAATCAAATGGCCGCCAAACTCAACACCATGACAGGAGCATTGGTCGAGCGGGAAGAGCGACTTAACCATTTTTATCAAGCTACGCTCGAAGGAATAGTTATTCACCAATCAGGAAAACCGTTGCTTACCAATCAGGCCATTAGCCATCTTTCCGGATTTTCGGAGCAGGAGTTGATGAACATGAATCTTCAAAATTGGATTATTGATTATAAAGAAGATATTGCATCGTTTGAAACGGAAATGAGAACGTCTGAGGGGGGAAAAAGTAAACATTGAGGTGCAAAACAACACATTGCAATTTAAAGGGAAACAGGCAATTGCTGCTATTATTCGAGATGTCAGCGAACGTAAAAAAGCGGAGCAGGAATTACTGCTGGAGCGAAGCAAACGGATGTCGGCGTTGCTCGATGGACAAGAAATGGAGCGACAGCGCATCTCTAGGGAATTGCACGATGGGTTGGGTCAAAACTTGGTAGGGATAAAACTTCGCCTCGAAAACACCGTTAATCAGGATCTCGAAAAAACGCAACAAACCATTGGTGAAATTAAAACTTATTTTTCGGCTTCAATTGATGAGTTGAGAAGAATTTCCAATAATTTACGTCCCTCCATTTTAAGTGAATTGGGATTAATCACGGCACTCGAAACCTTATGTCGCGATTTTACCTTGAATACTAATATCTTATGTGAATTTTCCTTTTTTCGGGTCTTTTCAAAATATACCTCAAAAAATAACAACTTACCTTTATCGTATTGCTCAGGAAGGACTTAACAATGCGGCAAAACATGCTTCGGCATCGCTGATAAATCTTCAGGTTATTGAGAACAGCACCCACTATTTATTGATTATTGAAGATAATGGAAAGGGATTTAACATTGAGAAGGAACCGGTAATCCGTGGAAACGGCATCTATAACATGCGCGAACGCGCCACGCTTTTGGAAGGCACCATGAACATAGAATCAAAGTCAGGAAAAGGAACAACGCTACGAATTAAAATACCAAAAATCAGTACCCATGATAATATCGATACTGCTTGTTGACGACCATCAAATAATTTTGGACGGAATTAAACAAATGTTAGAAGAAGAACCCAGCATTTGTATATGTGCTTGTGCCGAAAATGGAAGACAAGCACTGGAATTGGCACAAAGAAATCTACCAGACATAATCATTACAGATGTGTCGATGCCGGATATGAATGGAGTGGAGCTTTGTGAGCAAATACAGAATTTGAAACTAAACGCCAAAGTGATTGTTTTGTCCATGTATGCCTCCGAGGATTATATATTTAAGGCTATTCAAGCTGGGACCAAAGGTTATCTTACCAAACAGGATACCACCAAAGAGGAGCTGATTTCGGCCATTCATAAGATTGCCGACGGCGAAGAATATTACAGTCCGGCAGTGGCTGGCATCATGATGAAAAGTTACGTAAATCAGGTTCAGAAAAAAGGAAGCCATGAAAGTAAAACCGTTCAGGATCTTACAACCCGCGAACGTGAAATCTTGAAATTGTATGCTGAGGGGTTATCTAATCAAGAAATTGCAGACCAACTTTGTATCAGCACTCGAACAGTAGATGCTCACAAAAATAACATCATGCAGAAATTTGAATTTAAGAGCACTGTGGACATGGTAAAGTTTGCGATTAAGAACAATATTGTTTCAATTTAGAATGTTGTAATATGCAGAAACATACTAGGTGATTTACCTAGATAAAAATAGGGTTTTGTTCTATTGTACAACAGTTGCACTCCTTGTACTTTTGGACATTGAATACAAAAACTATTTTTATGAATAAAACGACTTTACTTTTAATCGCTGTTTTGTGTTTTAGCGGTTTTACAGGAAAAAGCCAAGATTCTGTTGCTACAAAAAAATCTCCTTTTTCACTGAATGCTGATGTTATGAGCCGCTATATTTGGCGTGGCGTTAATTTGGGAGGAAATACCCCCAGTATTCAGCCAACCTTGAAATATAATTTTGGTAGTACCAAACACGCTTTTTCTATAGGAGCATGGGGTGCATATTCTATTGGTGGAAATCAGTTCCAAGAATGTGATTTAACTTTTTCTTATACATTTAAAGAAATGTTTACGTTCGGCTTTACCGATTATTTCTTTCCTGCCGATGATGGTACTTCTGTAAAGTATGGCAATTATAAGGACAAGGAAACCGGACATTTGTATGAGGGAACTTTAACCTTTAACGGTACGGATAAAATTCCATTCACGTTGATGTATGCCATGAATGTATATGGGTGTGATGCCCGGAAAATAAATGCTGATGGCACTGATGGTGGCATTTTTATGAGCAAGTATGTGGAATTAGGGTATAAGAAAAATTTTGATGATATGGCTCTTACTGTTTTTGTGGGAGGAACACTTGACAACCCAAATCGGGATAGAGGAGAAATCGGTTTTTATGGAAATCGCTCTAATGGAATAATAAATGTGGGTTGCAAACTTTCCAAAGATATAAAGATTACGGATAAATTTTCATTGCCAATTCAAACTCAACTTATTGTAAATCCTGAACAGGAACGTATTTACATGGTATTTGGACTTTCATTATAAACGGATAAATAATAGATAATCATTAAAAAAATAACACATGATTGACACAGGTTCAACCGGGTTTATGCTCCTTGCAACCAGCCTTGTAATGCTTATGACACCCGGCTTAGCATTTTTTTATGGCGGTTTGGCTTCCAAGAAAAATATTCTTGGTATTATGATTCAAAGTTTTGTTTCTTTAGGATGGACAACCGTCCTTTGGGTCTTCTTTGGATATTCTCTTTGCTTCAGTGGGGGAGAAGGTGGAATTATCGGAAACTTCGATAAATTTTTTCTTAACGGAGTAACATCATCCTCGATTTTTGCAGGGAATGGAAAAATCCCCGAATTTGTTTTCATTGCTTACCAGATGATGTTTGCCATTATTACACCGGCACTTATTACTGGTGCTTTTGTGGGACGTGTTACTTTTAAGTCGTACATGATTTTCCTTACATTTTGGCAAATTTTGGTCTATTATCCTTTTGTACACATGATTTGGGGTGGCGGAATTTTAGCACAATGGGGCGTTTTAGACTTTGCAGGAGGTATTGTGGTTCATGCTACAGCCGGTTTTGCAGCATTGGCTTCTGTTCTTTATGTTGGTGCCCGTAAAGAAAAAGACAGTACTCCAAACAGTATTCCGTTGGTTGCTATTGGAAGCGGTTTGCTTTGGTTTGGTTGGTATGGCTTTAATGCAGGTAGCGAAGTTCAGGTGGACACGGTTACTTCTTTGGCATTTTTAAATACGGATATTGCCGCCTCTTTTGCAACCATTGCCTGGTTGGTAATTGAATGGAAGAAAGAACGCAAACCCAAATTAATAGGATTGCTTACCGGTTCAATAGCCGGATTGGCAACGATTACTCCTTGTGCCGGATTTGTGCCGATTTGGGCTTCACCAATTATCGGAACCGCTGCAGGTCTTGTTTGCTATTATGCCGTTATGTTGAAAAACAAAATGAAATGGGATGATGCTTTAGATGTATGGGGTGTTCACGGAGTTGGCGGTGTTTTAGGAAGTATCCTTCTCGGTGTGTTTGCCTATAAGTCGGTAAACGCTACAGGTGCTGACGGCATCTTTGCCGGCGGTGGTTTTTCATTCTTCTTCAAACAAACGGTAGCTGTTTTACTTGCTTCAGCTTGGGGTTTTATCTTTACCTATGTAATGCTTTATGTAATTAATCTTATTACACCGGTTAAAGTTTCGGACGAAGTTCAGTTATTGGGTCTCGATGACGCAATCCACGGAGAAAGAGCTTACGATAGAGATATTTAAAATATAGAATAAAAAAACAAAACTTGCCGTAATTAGTTAGACAAACTAATTACGGCAAGTTTTGTTTTTACTAACCTCATAAAAATTCACCACGTTTAAAAAAGATGAAAAATAATATTTTACCTTTGTAATCTTTGAGTTTACTTATGACTTTTTATGAACTAGCATACACTTGTTTTAATTTTTTAGTCGTGTTACAACAGGCATAAAAAAGCCACAAAACACTGTTTTTAAAAAATCATGGAAACAATCACACGGAAATCGTTGTTATATAAAAGTGGAATCGGAGTGCTCTGCATCAATCCCGTGCAGGGTTGCAGCCACGGGTGCCGGTATCCCTGTTATGCGTATATGATGGCAAAATCGTACAACAGGATCGCCTCTTACGAAGATTGGTGTGCCCCGAAACTGGTGGTCAATGCGGCCGAACTGCTCAAAAAGGAGCTGGGGCATAAAAAAACACTGCCCGATACCATCCATCTATGTTTGAGCACCGACCCGTTTATGACCGGTTACCCGAAAGTGATCGCTTTGAGCTTGGAACTGATTGCTATTATCAACTCGTTTGGCATCCGATGCTCCATCCTGACCAAAGGGAAATTGCCCGCTGAACTTGCGGATGCAACCCGTTTTCTGGCGAATAACCTTTACGGAATCAGCCTGATTTCGCTGAACGAGGAGTTTCGTCACCAATGGGAGCCCGGAACCACGTCTTATGCCGAACGGATTGTTGCGCTCAAACACCTCCACGAAAGCGGATTGCAGACCCGGGTGCATATCGAACCGTATCCTACGCCTAACTTGATACAACAGGATCTGAATAAAATTCTGGAAACGGTGGGTTTTGTGGATCAACTCTTTTTCGGCGGTTGGAATTACAACAACAACATCAAGCAGTACCCGAACCCTTCGCAGTTTTACAGCGAACAAGCTGCGATTGCGCAACGTTTTTGCCGCGAGCGGGGCATTGATTATAATGCTTGATTTGGATTTGTCATGCTGAGCTTGCGAAGCATCTCAAATATATTACTTTCTTTAAAACCGCTAATTCCTTAGGATGATAAGAGGTGTTTTGGCATAAAAACAGTTTTGCTTTGCAATGATACTTTTGTCATTGCAGCAAAAAATATCAAATTTCCTTTTTTTCTTATGTGTCTTATATGGCTCAACAATGGCTTTTAATGCGCTTCCAGCCAATTATTGCCCCAGTTGATCTCCACTTCCAGCGGAACGGCGAGTGAAACGGCTCCCATCATCTCCTGTTTTACCACGGCGACCACCTGTTCCAACTCTGAATTTAGAACATCAAACACCAACTCATCATGGACCTGGATGGTCATCTTCGATTGCAGCTGGTTTTTTTCCAAGGCCTGATGAATGTTGATCATGGCCAGCTTGATGATATCTGCTGCGGAGCCCTGAATCGGGGCATTGATGGCATTTCTTTCGGCAAAACCCCGCACGATCCCATTGCTTGAATGGATGTCCGGAAGGTAGCGCCTGCGGTTAAAAATAGTTTCTACATAACCGTGTTCACGGGCAAAATCGATTTGCGAGTCCATGTAATTCTTGATTCCCGGATATTGGTTGAAATATTCCTCAATCCATTCCGCAGCCTGCTTTCGAGAGGCTCCCGTCTGTTCGGCCAAACCAAAAGCAGAGATGCCGTAAATAATACCGAAATTCACCGCTTTGGCATTGCGGCGCATCTCTTTGGTGACCTCATCCAAGGGCACGTTGAATACTTTTGCCGCCGTAGCGGTATGGATATCAATATTGTGTTTAAAGGCGTTTATCATCGCCGTATCGCCACTGAGCGACGCGATAATCCGCAGCTCTATTTGCGAGTAGTCGGCGGAAACAATTTTATGATCGGAATCGATGGCCACGAAAGCCTTGCGGATTTCCTTTCCGCGTTCGGTGCGGATGGGAATGTTCTGCAGATTCGGGTTGGTCGAGCTGAGCCGTCCTGTTGCCGTAACCGCTTGATTGAATGAGGTATGGACCCGTTTTGTGTGATTGTTTATCAATAGCGGGAGCGAGTCCACGTATGTGGATTTCAGTTTGGTTAGCGTCCGGAAATCGAGGATCAAGTCGATGATGGGATGTTTGTGGCGGAGTTTCACCAACACTTCTTCTCCGGTTTGATATTGCTTGGTTTTGGTCATTCGGGCATTTTCCACGATCTTCATCTTGTCGAAGAGGATTTCACCCAACTGTTTCGGGGAGGCGATGTTAAATGAGGTTCCGGCTAGTTCGAAAATTTGTTTCTGGATTTCGGTCACCTCTTCATGCAGCTGCTTTGAGAACTCCGCCAGTGCCTGCTTATCGATTTTAACGCCGGCAAGTTCCATATCAGAAAGCACCTGAACTAATGGCATTTCGATGGTGTAGAACAGCTTTTCCGCTTGCTTTTCGGCTAATTGTTTTTCCAGCACATTTTTTAGTTGTAGGGCGACATCGGAATCTTCAGTAGCATATTCTTTTATCAATTCAAAATCTACCGAACGCATATTCTGCTGTGTTTTTCCCTTTTTCCCAATCAGGGTTTCGATTTCCACAGGCTGGTATCCCAGCAAAGTTTCGGAAAGCAGATTGAGGTTGTGTCGGGTTTCGGGATGCAGAATATAGTGCGCTAACATGGTGTCGAAGAGTGGTGGAGCAACGGAAATATTGTATTTTTTTAAAAAGTTGAGGTCGAATTTCA
>CAUVYH020000018.1:0-134773 GCA_963556065.3 Bacteroidales bacterium | reverse complement strand
GAAGCGGATGGATTTTCCAGAGATTATTTTCGTGACAAGGCCCGCTGTTTGAGGAAATAGCGGACCGGATCTGACAGATAAATACAAAAATCCGTTGGATTGCAGCCCAGGCTCTGCTGCTGCAATCCAACGGATTTTTTATGATGATCTGGCTTTGTCAGTCTTCTATTCCCTCCAGACGCTTCTGCTCCTCTACAAGATCGGCAAGAGTGATGCTATCTACCACATCGGAGATGGCCTGATCCAGTTTTTTAAAGACCAGCATGCTGGCACAGGTATCGGCCCTGCTGCAGGAGTTGACTTCTTCCTCCATACAGGATACCGGGGCCAGACTGCCTTCTGCAAGGCGCAGAATCATTCCAACCGTGTATTCGGAAGGGTCTTTTGTGAGATAATAGCCTCCCTGAGCTCCTCTCCGGCTTTTTACGTATCCGGCACGGCTTAGAATCGTAACAATCTGCTCTAAGTACTTGTCAGATATGTCCTGTCGCTCTGCAACATGGTTAATCTTCGTGCATTCACCTGGCTGAAGGGCAAACTCAATCATCATTCGGAGCGCATAACGCCCCTTGGTAGAAAATTTCATCAAAATACATCCCCCCCCTGATTATTCTTATCTGTTTAGTAGGATATTAAAGTATTTTACACGATCAGCATGAAAAAGTAAACCTTAAATTATCCGGCTTCCAAATTGTCGAAAAAGGATGTATACTAATATTCATTGGGAGATTGGAAAAAAGTAGGAGGATTATTTGTGAGTAAAAACTGCATACAACTCAGGTGATCATGACAGAAGGCGTAATATGGAGACAGCTTCTTGCTTTTTCTCTGCCTTTGCTTGTTGGAAATTTATTTCAGCAGCTTTATAATACAGTGGATTCTGTAGTAGTAGGAAACTTTATCGGCAGTGATGCACTGGCAGCTGTTGGTTCCAGTAATTCCCTTATTAACTTAATTATCGGTATGTTTATGGAATTGGCACCGGAGCCGGAGTAATTATATCCCAGTATTACGGAGCCGGAGAAAAACAGAAACTGCACTGGGCTGTGCACACTACCATGGCATTGAGTCTTGTGGGAGGCCTCATATTGATCGTGCTGGGTGTTATTTTATCTCCGCTTATTCTTGTTTTAATGGGAACACCTCAATCGGTTATGCCGGCATCTGCTGCATATCTGCGGATTTTTTTCTGCGGTTCTTTGTTTAATCTGGTTTATAATATGGGATCAGGTGTTCTCAGGGCTGTGGGGGACTCCAAACGTCCGCTCATCTTTTTGTGTATTTCCTCTGTCATTAATATAGTACTTGATCTTGTATTTGTAGTTGTTTTTCAGATGGGAACAGCAGGAGTTGGATATGCAACAGTGGCAGCCCAGGGAGTGTCGGCTCTCCTGACAGTCAGGGCACTGGTCCATACAGATGATTCATACCGTCTGGAACTGAGCAAAATAAAAATTGACCGCCGCATGATGGCCCGGGTTTTAAAAATCGGAATTCCAAGCGGTATACAGCAGTCAATTATTTCCCTTTCCAACGTAATTGTTCAGGCGAATGTCAACAGCTTCGGTGCAGCGGCCATGGCGGGATTTGGTTCCTATAGCAAGATTGACGGCTTTGCCATGCTTCCCCTTCAGAGCTTCTGCATGGCGGCAACAACATTTACCGGGCAGAATATCGGAGCCAAAAAAAACAGACGGGTAAAACAGGGGGTTTTTCAGGGACTTGTTATCAGTATTATTTATACCATTCTTATTTCCGTCATTCTATACCTGAATGCGGAGCGTATTTTAAGAATATTTTCCCCTGATCAGGATGTAATTGCATACGGATATACCTCCATGCTGATTCTACTTCCGTTTTACTGGACAATGGCCATACACCAGATCTTAATGGGAAGCATTCGGGGAAGCGGCAGAACCATGGTCACCATGCTGATCGGAGTGGGAAACATGTGTATTTTGCGAATGATTTATATAAATTTACTGGTACCATTATTCCCCAGTTTTGAAGCGGTGATGTGGTGTTATCCTATAACGTGGCTTACTACCATGGGAATGGACTGTATCTATGCATGGAAAGCAAAATGGATACCAAAAGGGAAAGAAGAACAGATAGGAGAAAAAAGCCAATGAAACATGGATATATCAGGGTTGCAGCTGCGACCCCCGACGTAAAAGTTGCAGATCCCCGTTTTAACAGAGAGAATATTGTGAGACTCATCAGGGAAGGTGTGGAAAGAAAGACAAAAATCATGGTATTTCCGGAGCTTTGTCTCACTGCTTATACCTGCGGAGATTTATTCGGGCAGGATGCGCTGCTTGCCGGCGCAAAAGAAGAGTTAAAGGTGATTGCCAAAGAGACAGAGGGCAGTGATATACTTGTGTTTGTGGGACTGCCCTGGGAGCGGGACGGGAAGCTTTACAATACGGCTGCGGCAGTGCAGAGCGGCAGGGTGCTTGGACTTATTCCGAAGACAAATCTGCCGAATTATTCTGAATTTTATGAAATGCGGTATTTTGAGCTGGGAAACACAAAACCGGTCATGATAACCTGGGAGGGATATGAGATTCCCATGGGAACTGATCTTCTGTTTGCCTGTAAAGAGATCCCCGGACTTGTAATCGGAGCGGAAATCTGCGAGGATGCCTGGGTTCCGAATCCGCCTTCCAGCCGCCATGCAGTTGCGGGAGCTACCGTCATTGTAAACTGTTCTGCAAGTGATGAGACCACAGGGAAGGACCTTTACAGAAGAAGTCTGATTACAGGACATTCTGCCACTCTGGTCTGCGGCTATATTTATGCCAATGCAGGGGAAGGTGAGTCCACCCAGGATCTGGTGTTCGGAGGTCAGAACTTAATCGCTGAGAACGGACTTCTGCTTGCGGAATCAAAGCGTTTCGGCAATGAGACTGTTTACGGTGATATGGATCTGGAACGTCTCATTCATGACCGGAGACGAATGACGACGTTTCCGGCCCCTGACAGAGAACGTTATCTGGTGATTCCATTTTCTATCAAACAGGAAGAGCTGGATTTAAAAAGAAGGATAGATCCAAGACCTTTCGTTCCGGATGGAGAGGCAGAGCGAAACCGCAGATGTGAGGAGATTCTTTCCATACAGGCGATGGGGTTAAAAAAGAGACTGGCGCATACAGGCTGCAGGGATGCAGTAATTGGTATTTCCGGAGGTCTTGATTCCACTCTTGCTCTTTTGGTTACAGCCCGGGCATTTGATATGCTTGAAATACCAAGAAATCAGATTCATGCGGTGACCATGCCCTGTTTTGGCACCACAGACCGTACTTATCAGAATGCCTGTCTACTGACGGAAAAGCTGGAGGCAGAATTAACAGAAGTCAATATCAGGGAAGCGGTATCCATACATTTCCGGATATCGGTCATGATCCTGACCAGCACGATGTTACCTATGAAAATTCCCAGGCAAGGGAACGGACCCAGATTCTCATGGATCTTGCCAACCGTTTCGGGGGCCTTGTCATCGGTACTGGAGATATGTCTGAGCTGGCTCTGGGCTGGGCCACCTATAATGGTGACCACATGTCCATGTATGGAGTCAATTCATCGGTTCCAAAGACTCTGGTCCGCCATTTAGTCCGGTACTATGCAGATACCTGCGAGGAGGAAGCTTTAAAAAAAGTGCTCTTAGATGTTCTTGATACGCCTGTAAGCCCGGAGCTGCTGCCTCCTAAGGATGGAGAGATTGCCCAGAAGACAGAAGATCTTGTGGGACCATATGAACTTCACGATTTTTTTCCTCTACCAGATCTTAAGATTCGGTACCCGTCCTTCAAAGGTATACCGGATGGCGGCCTCAGCCTTTGAAACGCATTACAAACCGGAGGTAATTTTAAAGTGGCTGAAGGTATTTTACAGAAGATTTTTCAGCCAGCAGTTTAAACGCTCCTGTATGCCGGACGGACCAAAGGTAGGTTCTGTCGCAGTATCCCCAAGAGGGGATTTACGAATGCCCAGTGACGCAGTAAGCCGCTTATGGCTGGAAGAACTGGAAAATTTATAAAGAGAGGTACCATATGATAACCAGCAGTGCCAATGGGAAAGTAAAGCAGGTGATGAACCTGATAAAGAAAGCAAAGGCCAGAAATGACAGCGGATTATTCGTAACAGAAGGTCTTCGCATATTTAAGGAGATTCCGCCGGAGTTAATTGACAGCGTATTTGTTTCGGAAAGCTTTTTAAAAGAGGATGAGCAGAGACGGCTGATCGGTGGGTTAAAGCATGAGGTTCTTACAGATGAGGTCTTTTCCGTAATGTCAGACACCAGGACGCCCCAGGGCATACTCGCTCTTGTAAAACAGCATTCTTATACTCCCGAGGATCTTACCCGTGCTCCGGGACCAGCCTTTTTATTGATACTTGAAACGATACAGGACCCTGGAAATTTAGGTACGATCATAAGGGCAGGAGAAGGAGCAGGAATCACCGGCGTGCTTATGAACAGCACCACTGCGGATATTTATAATCCCAAGGTAATCGGTCCACTATGGGGTCTGTTTTCCGGGTTCCTTTTGCCTATACAAATGATTTAACTGCCTCCATTCTTCAGTTAAAAAAGCAGGGAATTAAATTGTACGCAGCTCATTTAGATGGCAGGAATAATTATGAAAAAGAAGATTATACTGTTGATACAGGGTTTTTAATTGGGAATGAAGCCAATGGTCTTTCAGAGGATACAGCCAGGCTTGCAGATGCCTATATTAAGATCCCCATGATGGGCAGAGTGGAGTCTCTAAATGCGGCAGTGGCTGCATCTGTGCTGATGTTTGAGACTGCGAGACAGCGAAGAGAGCAGATTTTATAAAAAAATAAGTCTTTTTTACAGCGGGAATGTTGAGAAATGCCTGAACATATAGTATGATAGTGTTAACGGATAGATTTGCCGTGGTGCTTTGCCGATCATGGCAGGGAAGGGGAATGAGATAATGGCAGCGATCTATTGGCTTATAGGATTTGTAGTGCTCCTTGGAATTGAAGCAGCGACGATGGCGCTTTCTACCATCTGGTTTGCAGGCGGGGCACTGGTTGCATTTGTACTTGCATTATTTGGTGTTAATACGCAGGTACAGCTTTCCGTGTTTGTAATTGTGTCTTTTATACTTTTATTTTTTACCAGACCCTTTGCCATGAAATATGTGAACCGGTATACTGTGAAAACCAATACAGAAAGCCTGATTGGTAAATATGCCAGAGTTACCGCAGAGATCAATAACCTGGAAGGAAAGGGCGCAGCAGTATTAAGCGGACAGGAGTGGACTGCAAGGGCATTGGAAGATGACTGCATCTATCCTGTGGGAGTCATGGTGGAAGTAAAGGATATAAGAGGAGTGAAACTAATTGTAAGCAGGAAACAGGAGGAAATATAAGATGGGAGCAATTGGATTTTCAGCAGTTATTATTATTTTGATTATTATTTTGGCAGTATTGTCATCCTGTATCAGAATTGTTCCGCAGGCCCAGGCGCTTGTTGTGGAACGTCTGGGAGCGTTTCTTGATGCGTGGACAGTAGGAGTGCATATCAAACTGCCTTTAATTGACAGAGTGGCAAAGAGAGTGAATTTAAAGGAACAGGTAGCAGATTTCCCGCCTCAGCCGGTTATTACAAAAGATAACGTTACCATGAGGATTGACACAGTCGTGTTCTTCCAGATCACAGATCCAAAGCTTTATGCTTATGGTGTGGAAAACCCGATTATGGCGATTGAGAATCTGACAGCAACAACTCTTCGTAATATTATTGGTGATCTGGAACTTGACCAGACTCTTACCTCAAGAGAGACGATTAATGCAAAGATGAGAGAAACTCTGGACATCGCAACAGATCCATGGGGTATTAAGGTAAATCGTGTGGAACTGAAAAATATTATGCCGCCGGCAGCCATTCAGGACGCCATGGAAAAGCAGATGAAAGCGGAGCGTGAACGACGGGAATCAATCTTAAGGGCTGAAGGCGAAAAGAAGTCAACGGTTCTTGTAGCAGAAGGTAAAAAAGAATCTGTTATTCTTGATGCTGAGGCTGAAAAACAGTCTGCCATTCTTCGGGCAGAAGCCGAAAAGGAAAAGAGAATCCGTGAGGCAGAAGGTGAGGCAGAAGCCACTTTAAAGATACAGCAGGCGAATGCAGAGGGAATCCGTATGATAAAGGAAGCTGGAGCGGACAGAGCTGTTCTTGTTATAAAAAGTCTGGAAGCATTCAAGGCTGCAGCTGACGGTAAGGCAACCAAAATCATTATTCCGTCTGAAATTCAGGGGCTGGCAGGACTAGTTTCTTCCATTACGGAGATACCCAAAGAATGAGTTAACCGCAGCAGAAGTCATATGACTTCTTGCTGCGGTTTTTGCAGAAACAGACAGGATTTGGGAGGTTTATATGGAGCTTAAACTGGATTTGGAACGGGAATACGGGCTTGTTCTGGAAGGCGGAGGCGCCAAAGGTGCATATCAGATCGGGGCATGGAAGGCTCTTCGGGAAGCCGGAGTGAAGATAAAGGGGGTTGCAGGTGCTTCTGTAGGCTCTTTAAACGGTGCATTGATCTGTATGGATGACTTAGAACGGGCAGAGGCGATCTGGAAAAACATTGATTATTCCCAGGTTATGTCAGTCAGCAATGAAACCATAGAAGCGTTAAAGAAAAAAGATTTTAAATCCCTGAATTTACAGGAACTGATAGCCAGGGGCTTTCAGCTGGTAAAAGAAGGCGGATTTGACATCACCCCCCTGAAGAATTTAATAGCGGATGTGGTGGGAGATGAAGAGAAAATCATAAGCTCAGACAGAGAACTGTACTCCGTTACCTATTCCGTGTCCGACCGCAAAGAACTGGTGGTTGATTTGAGAAAAGGGGAAATGGGCACAGTAAAGGACATGCTTTTGGCAAGTGCTTATTTTCTCGCTTTTAAAAATGAAAAGCTGGGCGGAAAACGGTATATGGATGGCGGCGGGTTTAACAATGTACCGTTGGATGTTCTGATTGATCATGGTTATGAGGATATTATCGTGATTCGGATTTATGGCTGGGGTTTTGACAAGGAACGTGTGGTAAAGATACCGGATGGAATAAAAGTTTATCACATTGCCCCCAGACAGGATCTTGGAGGAATACTGGAATTCGATAAAAAACAGGCAAGAAAGAATTTAACACTGGGATATTACGATGCCAAGCGTTTCTTATATGACCTGGCGGGACGAATCTATTATATTGATGCACCAAAGACCGAACCCTATTATTTTGATAAAATGATGTCGGAGATGGAACTGTTAAAACAGTATATTAAAGATATGACAGGAGCAGACGGACTGGAGGCGCTGACCGGATACAGGGCGTTTACTGAGACGCTTTTTCCAAAGCTTGCAGTAGATTTTAAATTGAAGGATGGCTGGAATTATAAGGATATGTATGTGGGCCTTCTGGAGGACCTGGCTAAGCGGTTAAAGGTGAAACGTTTCCGGATATATACCGTGGAAGAACTGCTTTTAGAGATCCGCAGAAAGATTCATAAGCTGGGAGCAGAGGCTTCCTTTTAGCTTATTTGTATTTTAAAAAAAATAGCTTGCATGAATATTCACTATATACTATAATAATGTATAAAAATACAACAAGCGGAGGAAATGATATGAATCTGAAGGGAAGAAATTTTATAACATTAAAGGATTATACACCGGAAGAGATTCAGTACTTACTGGATCTGTCCGCGGATTTAAAGGCGAAAAAGAAGCAGGGGCTTACTGGTGACTCCTTAAAAGGGAAAAACATCGCCCTTATTTTTGAGAAACCGTCTACCCGTACCAGATGCGCATTTGTTGTTGCTGCAGTGGATGAGGGAGCTCATCCGGAATATCTTGGTAAGGATGACATACAGCTTGGTCATAAAGAAAGTGTTGAGGATACGGCTAGAGTCCTGGGCAGAATGTTTGACGGCATAGAATTCCGCGGCTTTAAACATAAAACAGTGGAAGCTCTGGCCCAATATGCAGGTGTTCCTGTATGGAACGGTCTGACAGAGGATTATCACCCCACACAGATTCTTGCAGATTTACTGACTATAAAAGAGCATTTTGGATATTTAAAAGGGCTGAAGTTTGTTTATGCAGGAGACGGGCGCAATAATATGGCGAACAGCCTGATGATCGGCATGAGCAAGATGGGAGTACATTTTACCATTCTGGCACCGGAATGTCTCTGGCCAGGTAAGGAGCTGGTAGAACTATGCCAGGGATATGCAGATTTAAGCGGAAGCACCATTACACTGACAGAGGATAGTGAGAAGGTGAAGGACGCAGACATTGTATATACAGACGTATGGTGCTCCATGGGAGAGGAAGAGAAGGCGGCAGAACGTGTTGCACTCTTAAAGCCATATCAGGTGAACCAGGAACTGATGAATAAAACAGGTAAGGATACTACCATATTTATGCATTGCCTGCCGGCGGTAAAAGGCAACGAGGTGACAGAAGAGGTCTTTGAATCCGGTGTATCGGTGGTATTTGATGAAGCGGAAAACAGGATGCATACCATTAAGGCAGTGATGGTTGCAACGTTAGGAGAGTAGAAATGTATTTACAGGAACGAGGAAAAAATTTGAGAAATGCTTCCATGATAGTGGATTTAGCCCACATTGTGGTAGGAATCTTAATTGTGGTACTGGCGGTTATTTCTTTTTTAAATCCGGAAGACAATATGCTCATGTTCCCAGTTATATTTTTCCTGGCAGGGGCTTTGAACTTCATTAACGGAATTTATAAAATAAGGCTTAGCGGCAGAGAAAAGCGGAAGAAAGCGGCAGGAGGCGCCTCCGTAATTGCAGGCTGCCTGCTGTTTGCTCTTGCAGTAATCAGTGCAGTAAGCATCTGGTGGGGGTGAAGGGCTTGAAAACCGAGATTCTTAAGCTATTAAAGGAAAGTGATGAATATATCTCCGGTCAGGAAATATGCCAGCGGTTTCATGTTTCCAGAACAGCTGTCTGGAAAGTGATACGCCAGCTTCAGGAAGAGGGATATCAGATTGAAGCGGTGCGAAATAAGGGATACCATTTACTCGATTCCTGTGATATAATGACGAAAACAGAGATAGAAAGCTGTATAAAGGGATGTTTCGGACGAATTGTTGATTTCCATGATTCCATTGACTCTACGAATTTAAGAGCCAGGCGTCTGGCAGAGGAAGGCGCCGGAAGTGAAACACTTGTGGCAGCAGATGCCCAGGAGGCAGGAAGAGGCAGAAGAGGACGCGGCTGGGTTTCTCCTCCAGGAAAGAATATATTTATGAGTCTTATTTTAAGGCCGGATATTCTTCCTGCAAAAGCTTCCATGCTGACATTGGTGGCTGCATTGGCTGTCCGCGATGGGATCGGGACCATAACGGGACTGGATCCGGTTATTAAGTGGCCGAACGACATTGTTTCCAGCGGAAAGAAGCTGTGCGGAATATTAACAGAGATGAGTGCAGAGCTGGAGGGTATCCATTATGTGGTAGTCGGCATCGGAATCAATGCCAATATGGAAGAATTTCCTTCGGAAGTCCGTGATACAGCGACCTCTCTGCTTCTTGAGACAGGAAAAAGGGTAGTGAGAAGCCAGCTGATTGCCGCTGTTTTAGAAGCATTTGAGCACTATTATGAAGAATTTATCAGCCAGGGTGATTTATCCGGGCTGATAAGTGTCTATAATAAGTATATGGTCAATGCAGGAAAGGAAGTAAGAATTCTGGATCCGTCAGGTGAATACAGAGGAAGAGCTTTGGGTATTAATAAAACAGGAGAGCTTCTTGTAGAAATGCCGGATGGAGAGGTCAGACATGTTATCTCAGGAGAAGTGTCTGTCCGGGGAATTTATGGATATGTATAATGAATCATTCCCTATATGACAAATTACAGGTTTTAGAGCCGGCCGGACAGGTTATGGACAAGAAAGAACGGTTAAGGGCAGCCGGACGCCCTCTGCTTTCCTGGTATCACGAACACAGAAGAATCCTTCCGTGGCGTGAGAGACCGGAGCCTTACCGTGTATGGATATCGGAAATCATGCTTCAGCAGACAAGAGTGGAAGCGGTAAAACCGTATTTTGACCGTTTTATGGAAGCTCTTCCTGGAGTAGCAGCCCTGGCTGAAGTAACAGAGGACCGCCTTTTAAAACTCTGGGAAGGATTAGGCTATTACAGCAGGGCAAGGAATTTAAAAAAAGCGGCAGAGCTTCTTGTAGAGAAGTACGGAGGACAACTTCCGTCATCCTATGAGGAGCTTAAAACACTTCCGGGGATTGGATCCTATACAGCAGGAGCCATAGCCTCCATTGCCTTTAGGCTTCCGGTTCCTGCAGTGGATGGCAATGTACTGCGTGTAATATCAAGAATGACAGGGAGTATGGAGGACATTACAAAGCAGTCTGTAAAGAAAGCCATGGAAGAGCTGATAAAAGATGTTATGCCAAAGGAAGATCCAGGCTCCTATAATCAGGCACTTATTGAGGTGGGAGCGATTGTCTGCGTGCCTAACGGAGCTCCTTTGTGCGGCAGCTGCCCCCTTTTCTCCTTATGCATAGCCAGAGAGAAAGAACTTACCGGAGTGATACCGGTAAAAGCCCCTAAAAAGGCCCGCAGAACAGAATACAGAACGATTCTCATACTCTCAAAGGACGGACGTGTGGCGATCCGTAAAAGAGACAGTACAGGACTTCTTGCCTCTCTTTATGAACTGCCTGGGCTTAACGGGCTGGTTTCCCAGGAGCTGGTAAAGAAAGCACTTGGAATTAATGAGGCGAAGATTACCCCCCTTCCTGAGGCAAAGCATATTTTCAGCCATGTGGAATGGCATATGACTGGCTTTCGTGTGGAACTGACTGAAGTACCGGAAGGTGACTATTTATGGGTTACACCGGAAGAGATTAAGAAAACTTATTCCCTGCCTGGGGCATTTAAGGCGTATACAAAGTTGATTAGGTGATAATAATGAAGAAGATGCTTTTTATATTTAATCCGCGGTCCGGAAAAGCCCAGATCAAAAACAAGCTGGTGGATATTCTGGATATTTTTACGAAGGCCGGTTATGAACTGACGGTACATGTAACCCAGAGACAGGGAGATGCCATGGAGGCAGCATTCCGTTATGGGGAGAATAAGGATCTGGTAGTATGCAGCGGTGGTGACGGAACTTTAAACGAGACCATCAGCGGTTTGATAAAGCTTAATGCGTATCCGGATCTTGGTTATATTCCGGCAGGCTCCACCAATGATTTTGCTTCAAGCTTAAAAATCTCCAAAGACATGTTAAAAGCAGCGGAAGCGGCTGTAATTGGACAGGCGTATCCTATCGATATCGGCGGCTTCTGCGATGACAAATATTTTATCTATATCGCGGCTTTCGGAGCTTTTACGGAGGTTTCCTATCTGACACCCCAGGATAAGAAGAATGTTCTGGGACATCAGGCTTATATGCTTGAGGGAATGAAGAGTCTTGCTTCCATCAAATCCTACTCCATGCGGGTTGAATGTGAAGAGATCATGCTGGAAGGAGAATTCATCTTTGGAATGATTACCAATACCATCAGTGTGGGAGGCTTTAAAGGCCTTGTCACCCAGGATGTGGCTCTTGACGACGGTGAATTTGAAGTCCTTTTAATACGGTCACCAAAAACTGCTCTTGATTTAACCAATATCATTAATTACATGTTTTTAAAAGAAGAACCCAACGAATACGTCCATAAATTTCGGACACGGTCCTTGAAACTCATCTCCGATGAACCAATTGACTGGGTGCTTGACGGAGAATTCGGGGGTGCCAGAAGAGAAGTTTCTATCACTAACTTGGAGAAAAAAATCCGTATTATGAGAAAAAATCTGAATAGCAACAAAACTGCCTGTTTAGGAAGAAATATGTTGAAATATGGGTTCTCTGGTAGTATATAATGAAAAGTTGTGTGGGCTTTATGTATACTTCTTAGCGAAAGGACGTTATTAAGTGGAAAAAGATAATTTTTTAGATAAGCTGGGTAAACTTGTCGAACTTGCAAAGACAAAGCATAATGCTTTGGACGTTACAGAGATTAATAACTTCTTTATGGGAGAAGAGCTGACTGCAGAGCAGATGGATCAGATCTATACGTACCTGGAGAATCGCGGCGTTGACGTGATCCCGGTCATGGATGATTCCTCTTTAGCTGATGATGTGCTTATTGCAGATGACCTGCTCCTTGACGATGATCTTGACGACGGTTTCACTAAAGATGTAGATGAAGAAGATATTGATTTAGACGCCATTGATTTATTGGAAGGCATCGGCACAGAAGACCCTGTCCGCATGTATTTAAAAGAAATCGGCACAGTACCGCTCTTAAACGCAGAGGAAGAACTGCGTCTTGCCAAGAGAAAAGCGGATGGTGACGATGATGCCAAGGAACGTCTGATTGAGGCCAATCTGCGTCTTGTTGTCAGCATTGCAAAACGTTATACAGGCCGTGGTATGAGTTTCCTGGATCTGGTTCAGGAGGGAAATTTAGGTCTGATTAAGGGTGTTGAAAAATTTGATTATACCAAAGGCTATAAATTAAGTACATATGCTACTTGGTGGATTCGTCAGTCTGTAACCCGGGCATTAGCTGATCAGGCAAGAACGATCCGGGTGCCGGTGCATATGGTAGAAACAATTAATAAGATGTCCAAGATGCAGAGAAAACTAACTCTTGAACTGGGATATGAGCCTTCTGTGGCAGAGCTTGCAGAAGCACTTGATATGTCCGAGGACAAGGTTATGGAGATCATGCAGATTGCCAGAGAGCCTGCATCCTTAGAGACTCCCATTGGTGAGGAAGATGATTCTAACTTAGGCGATTTTGTGGCTGATAATAATGTGGTAACACCGGAAGGCAACGTTGAGTCTGTTATGCTAAGAGAACATATTGACGCGCTTTTAGGTGATTTAAAGGAAAGAGAGCGTCAGGTAATTGTTCTGAGGTTCGGTTTGGAAGACGGACATCCGCGCACATTGGAAGAAGTGGGAAAAGAATTTAATGTTACCCGCGAACGTATCAGGCAGATTGAGGCTAAGGCACTTAGAAAGCTGAGAAATCCAGTCCGCAGCAAGCGAATCAGAGATTTCTTATAAGACATAGAAAAGGCGCAGCTGATAATGATCTGCGCCTTTTTGTCATTTCTGAAGACGGCAGGGAGGAAGACACCATGAACCCAAGGAATTATCAGAAGGAATTGGACCAGATCATAGAAGGATTAAAGGAGCAGAAAAAAGTTCCGAAACTGCTGATACACAGCTGCTGTGCTCCATGCAGCAGCTATGTATTGGAATATTTGTCCCAATATTTTGAAATTACTGTTTATTTTTACAATCCCAATATATATCCTCCAATGGAATATATAAGACGTGTGGAGGAACAGGAACGGCTTATTAATGAGATAAAATTTCTTCATCCGGTTACCTTACAGACCGGCGCCTATGAACCGGGGGAGTTTTACCGGATCGTAGAAGGTCTTGAGAAAGAACCGGAAGGCGGATTACGGTGTTTCCGCTGCTATGAACTCCGCATCCAGGAGGCCGCCAAGATAGCCCAGGCAGGCAGATTTGATTACTTTACAACCACCTTATCCATAAGTCCTCTTAAGAATGCAGATAAGCTGAATGAAATTGGTGAAAAGCTTGCCAGAGAATACCGGGTTTCATACCTTCCTTCTGATTTTAAAAAGAAAAACGGGTATAAGCGTTCTGTAGAGCTGTCAAAGGAACATGATCTTTACAGACAGGATTACTGCGGCTGCGTATTTTCTCAAAGAGAAAGACAGACAAAAGAATCTTCCTGCTGATAATGACCTTACTTTGGAAATTATATGAAAGACATACCGGGTTTGTCTTGACACAAATTCGATATTGTAATAGAATTAACAGCGTGGAGTATAAAAATTTGAGGATAAAGGAGTGAACATTATGTTATCAAAATCATTGACTGTTGTAAATCCATCCGGACTTCATTTAAGACCGGCAGGCGTTCTGTCTCAGACAGCTATGAAATTTAAATCTGATATAATTATTGAATACGGAGAGAAGAGGATTGTTGCCAAGAGCGTATTAAACGTTATGGCAGCAGGAATCAAATGTGGCGTCCAGATCAATGTGATCTGCGACGGCGAGGACGAAGAGGCGGCAATGAAGACCATGACTGAAGCGATTGAGAGTGGTCTTGGGGAGATGTAATCCGTATCTTTTATCGTATATAATTCGAATTTTAAAGACCCTGGAACGATGGTTCCGGGTCTTTTTTACATACGCTGATTTTTAATTTATATCTTTGGTGTATGGAAATGTATGAAAAGCAGATAGAATGGCAGCAGTATCCATGAATTAACTTAATGAAAAAAATAAGCGCTTAATAATAATAAGTGATGACTTAAAAAAATTAGAAATTTATACCACTGAAGGAAAATCCAACTTTAATTGTGCTGAAACAATAAAATATATCAATGAAATAAATTGTATTCAGATATGGGTGAAATATTAAACAGATATTTTTCGGATCAGTATCGGACTAAAAATTTAATACCTTTGGGGTGCGGTGAAAGAGTGGTTCGTCCGCTAATGTTCAATGTCACTTCTTTCAACCAGGATAATAGGGACACAATGAAATATAAAAACAATGAAATACGTGAAAATGAGATTGTTAACAATAGGATTGATGCTCATATCAAATACGTTCGTCAGTTATGGACAAACAAGACAAGAGAAAAACACTTGTCGTTATCAATAAGATGGGGCTCTTGGAGTCTCAAAAGATGATTTATGAATTCCAGTTAGAACCTTTAAAGTATCAAGCATTTGGGATGGATAGTTTGAAAATTGTTCAATTGGAGAAGAAATTGACAGAAGAGGAAATTGTTAAAAGGATCAGTGCCGCTTTAAATGAAACATTTAGCGATGAAGAGATGAATGTTCTCTATGAATTTGTTCAAACCAGTGCTTTTACAAAGATCTTGATCTCTGGGGAATCCAATAAAGCCATAAATTCAAAATTTAAAGATATTGACCAAGAAATAGGGGAAATGTCAAAAGAATTTAGCGAACCTATCGAAAAACCGACAAGGATTACCAAACCGATTCCAGTGAATAAAGAAAATGGGTTTTACTTAACCACTAATTATTCTCCTTCGATTGAAGATAAAGATATTGAATTGGAAGAAAATCCATCGGTGACCTTTAAAGATGTTTTGGAGGCGAAAAAAGGGGTTTAGCAAATATGGAGATAAAAGAGCTGAAATTGAAATAACATTAACTAAAGATGGTGCACGGGTTTTTTTATGTGCTGACAAAAAACAATATTGGGAAACCCATTGCGATAGTGGTTGAAAAAACAGATTATTACAATGCCAATTGTTCAGTCGGAAATATTAGAGGGAAAATTAAGTATTAGTGGTAATTTTTCCGAGGATGAAATAGATCAAATAATTCAAAAATTGAAAGAATATATAAAATAGTGATCATCAACTTGATCAAAGAGTAATATAGCATATTGAAAGTACAGCAAATCCAATCTGAAAAAAAACAGCGTAGCAATCATCGCTTTGCGCAATCATCTCGTCTTCAAATTCTCTTAAATCTGTAATCCTGTTTTAAAAAAAAACTGCGTAGCTTATCGTCGCTTCGCGTAATCTTCAAATCATATCATTTTCAAATCAAACACATCATCAAATTATCAAATCGGTTCCTCTTCAGACTCGCATCGCGCCATTAGCACATTAGCACATTAGCACATTATCTCATTAGCAAATTAGCTATCTTCATCTTCAAATCATCTCATCTTCAAATTTTCAAATCATCAAATCGATTTCTCTTTAAACGCGCTTCGCGCTCTTTTTCCCGAAAAAACCAGAAATCTGTGATTTCCTTGTTTTTCGAGGATGCACGAAAAATCACAATCCGCCAGCAGGCGGATTTATTTTTCGGCACACGTTTCACTTTTTATCCATTTTATCATTTCATTAAGCCTTAATTTCCCGAAAAAAGACTACATTTGCACTGTTTTTTAGAAACTAAATGTTATGGCAAAAAAGGTTGGAATCAATGGTTTCGGACGCATAGGCAAAGTGGTTTTCCGTCTGCTCCAGCAGCATTCCGAAATTGAAGTGGTGGGCATCAACGATCCGATGGATTTGGATACCATGGTTTATCTGTTGAAATACGACACTGTTCACGGCCGGTTTAACGGAATCGTGCTCAGAGCCGAAGGCGGAATCATCGTAAATGACAAGTTCATTCCCGTAAGTGCCGAAAGCGATCCCGAAAAACATTCCCTGGAAAGCGTGGGGTGCCGATTATGTGATAGAATCTTCAGGTTTTTTTTAAAGGCCGGTTGTTGCTCGAAAAGCATCTGAAAGCGGGAGCCAAAAAGGTGATTCTTTCCTGCCCGGCATCCGATCCGACCATGAAATCCTTTGTCCTTGGCGTAAACGACGATCAGCTGGCCGACGAAGATGTGGTGATATCAAACGCTTCTTGCACCACCAATTGTCTGGCTCCGATTCTGAAGATTATGGATGAAGCTTTTGGCTTTGAAAACGGGTTTATGAACACGGTTCATCCGTTTACCAACAATCAGCGTATTATCGATGCTCCGCATTCCGATATCCGCCGGTCGAGGGCGGCCGCTTCCAATATCATTCCAACGACCTCTTCCGCCATCAAGGCCCTGTTTCGAAGTCTCTCCCCAATATGTGGGCCGGTTCGATGGCTTTGCAACCCGCGTTCCGGTAGATGACGGCTCATTCATCGAATTATGTATGAATATGAAGTCCGATGTGGATCGGGACAAAATCAACCGGGCGATGAAAGATGCCGCTGAAAAACAATTATCGGGGCATTGTCGAGTACACCGAAGATCCGATTGTATCGAGCGATATTGTGGATAATCCGCACAGCGCCATTTTCGATGCACGGGCAACGCGGGTAATTGGAAACCCGGTTTGTACAGATATTGGCTTGGTACGACAACGAATATGGCTATTCGAGCCGAATCGTGGACTTGCTTTCCAAAATTTAATTATGCTTTCGTATATTATTCCAGAAATTAGCGATAGTGAAATTCGGGATATCGCCCTGAAGGTGAACCGGAATGAGCGTATCTCGACGGAAGAAGCCTTGATTTTATTTCATAAAGCAGATTTGTCGCTGCTTGCAGTGATGGCCAATCATGTCCGCACCCGCATCAACGGGAATATTGTTTCGTATGTCCGCAATTATCATATTGAACCTACCAATGTTTGTATTCATAAATGCAGGTTTTGCAGCTATTCTGCGCGGGTCAGCGGCTATTCGTGGGCCTATTCCGCAGAAGAGATGATTGCGAAGGTGAAATCGCTCGGGAAAGACATTGTTGAACTCCATATTGTCGGTGGAGTAGCCGAAGGCAAAGGCGTTTCGTATTATGCTCCGATTTTAAAACAGATTAAGGCAATTCGTCCCGATATCCATATCAAGGCATTTACTGCGGTAGAAATTCAGGGCATGGCCAAATTCGGGGGCGTTTCTGTAGTGGAAGCTTTATCACAGCTTAAGTCAGCGGGCCTTGATTCCATGCCGGGTGGGGGAGCCGAGATCTTTGATGAAACCTTGCGCGCCGAAATCTGTCCCACCAAATCCACGGCCTCTGAGTGGTTGGCAATTCATAAACAGGCGCATCAACTGGGAATTCCGACTAATGCCACCATGTTATACGGTTTTTTCGAAACCTACGAACATCGAGTCGATCATTTAAATCGGCTTCGGAAATTACAGGACGAGACATACGGATTCAATGCCTTTATCCCACTGAAATTTAAGAATAAAAACAACGAATATGCTCATGTGCCGGAGGTGTCTATTATTGAAGACCTGAAATGCTATGCCATTTCGCGAATATTCCTCGATAATATTGCGCATCTGAAATCCTATTGGGTGATGTCGGGAATCGATAATGCCCGCATTACGCTCCATTATGGCGTGGACGATCTGGACGGAACCATCGGTGATTCCACCAAAATATACTCCATGGCCGGTTCCCTCGAAAATCCCGGGATGAGTGCCGAAGATTTAAACCAAATTATTATCGCCGAAGGCTTCCTACCTCAAGAACGGGATGCGCTTTACCGGAGCATCTGACCGATTGCTAATCCAATATCGCATAACGTGCAACCAAAGTTGTGCGAAGTTCCCCTTCGACAGTCTCAGGGATCTTAAACTTCGCACAATAAACTGACAAAAAGTCAGCAATTTCTAATTGGTAAACAAGTTGATAGATTAACTGTGAACTAAAAAATAAAGGTTATGAATTATATGTATGGAGAATGGATAATTTTCGGCATATTTATGCTGATTAGCATGGGCGTTAGTTCCATGTTAAAGTCGAAATTTAAAAAGTATAGCCGGACTCCTTTTCGAATAGGGCTTACAGGAAAGGAAGTGGCTGAAAAGATGCTTAGAGATAATGGAATATACGATGTAAAAGTAATATCGGTTCAGGGTCAGCTCACCGATCATTATAATCCGGTGAACAAAACAGTTAATTTAAGTGAATCGGTATATTCAACGGCTTCTGTAGCTGCCGCTGCTGTTGCGGCACACGAATGCGGCCATGCCGTGCAGCATGCTACAGCGTATAGCTTTTTAAAAATGCGTTCGGCGTTGGTACCCATCGTGAGTTTCAGTTCCAATATCATTCAATGGGTGATTTTGCTGGGAATGCTTCTGGTTAATATATTTCCCGCCTTACTTTTAACAGGAATTGTGTTGTTTGCAATCACGACCTTGTTTTCGGTAATTACCCTTCCGGTGGAATATAATGCTTCGCATCGCGCACTGGCTTGGTTGAATAATACGGGAATTACGTCAGGAGAAGAGCAGGTTCAAGCGAAAGATGCATTAACATGGGCAGCCCGCACATACTTGGTTGCGGCATTAGGTTCGCTCGCCACGTTGCTTTATTATATTTTGATCTTTACAGGAGCTACTTCCGACGATTAATAAAACAAAGCAACAATTCTTAGTTCATCAAAAAGGGAACTAAGAATTGTTGCTTTGTTATGTTGACTTTATATTTGAAAAAATATTAAAAAATCAAATACTTCGATTTGTCGGTTTGGCAGAATGCGCATTTTTGATCAACAGCGCTGTTTTCGTAAGTGTTTCCACAGACCGGGCAAACGGCGTATCCTGTAGGTAGCATATTTTCGGTGTTTGCATTTAATGCTTCCAGTGCTTTTTTGTAAAACAGTAGATGCTTTTTTTCAGTATCGAAAGCCCAAGTAAATGATTTTGTGGCTTTTTCTGCTTTTTCGGTTTTGGCATCGGCAAGAAACTGAGGATACATTTTTTCTGTTTCGTATGTTTCCCCCTCAATAGCTGCCTGAAGATTTTCGGCAGTTGTTTTAACTTCAAATTCCGGTTTAAAGGAGTCTGTTTTTTCACCTAAAGCTTCCAGTGCTTTTTTGTGATTTTCGGCATGAATACTTTCTGCTTTTGAAGCAGCATCGAACAATCGGCTAATTGCTTCGTGCCCTTCTTCTCTTGCTTTTTGAGCAAAAGCAGTATATTTGGCACTTGCTGTGGTCTCTCCTTTAATTGCGTCTTTTAAATGATCAATAGTTTTCACCGGCTTTGGATTGCTGCAACTTGTGAATCCGATTAAGCCTATAACTGCGAGTAAAAGTGCTGTTTTCATAATTTATTTTTATTGGTTTAAATTCAGTTTTTGCGAAAAAGTCAGTATTAAAAAAATATTTCAGATGAACTTCTTATAATGGCATCATGTAATTATAGACTAAGGAACCGCCAAAAAATCCCGTTAAACTGACGGATAAAGCAACTACAAAATATAGCGCGAAGACCACCCATTTGAGGTTTGTGTTCTCTTTTTTCTTGACCTTAAGGTAAATGCTTACAATAGTAGTTACTACAAGTAGGCCCGTTGTAATAATTGCGGCTAACTCATGGGTTTCTCTGGCGACTCCGGCCTCTCCCGACATTTCCGAGGTAAAAAGGAACCCCGACGTTAATGCGATTAAAGCGGTCAGTGTGCCAAATATGAGCAGAAAAAAAGCAGTGGATGATAAGAAGGAATATTTCTTGAAAAAAAGGGACAAGAAATAGGCAAAAAAACCAAAAGCAATCAGAGCAATTGGAAAATGAACCAACATAGGGTGAAGATGACTTGTTGAAAACATATAACTTTATTTTAGGTGATTAAATAAGATTACTTTAACAACAGACACTGAACATAAATGTTCATTAGGTTAATAAACAATCTTTTACGACTAAATACTAAAGTTTGTTGAAAACAATCCGATGCATGGTTTTTTGTAACACAAGTTATCATGTACGGCTTAACGATGCCAAGCTATTAAAGCGAACTAAATTCTTCTAATTTAAAACCAACCTGTCTGATTTTGCACCATTCATAATCCGACTTGGCTGGGTAGCATTATTATAAGAGATGATTCCTTTCGTCAGTACGACAAAATAAAATCGGTACTCTACTTCTCTAAGATTTTTGCGTTAAAACATCTTCAAACTCGCATCGCGAAACTCATAATTCATATCTCATAATTCATATCTCATAATTCATATCTCATAACTGCTATCTTTTAGCACATTAGCAAATGTAAGATATTTATTCCTGAACGGTAAGAAATTTTTCCGGATTGATCAGGTATTGTTCGGTATGAAATCCGTTAATTAGTTTAAGATTTGATAAAAGGGCCTCTTTGTCGGATCTAGGCGAAAATGCCAGTATTTTATCATTATTAAAATGAATGGCGTCGGATACTTCGTCAAGTTCTTTCTGCCCTTTATTTGTAAGTTTAACCCGCTTCATTCGTTTGTCGAGTTTATCCTCGAACTCTTTTACAAATCCCATTTCAACAAGACGTTTCATAATTTTAGCACCGGTCGTGAGTTCGGTTACATTGTGAGCATAAACATCCGATTTAGCAGGGTTTTCGAGCGCTTTGATCGTACTCAGGAACTTAAATTCTTCAAAAGTCTTTATGTTGTGGTTTGAAAATACATCCTTATGAAACAATTTGATGAATTTTGATATTCGAACTAAAAGATCAATGAGTTCGATATTTAACTCTTCTTCTTTGGATGGAGCTTCTTCGGCGGTGTTTCCTTCGGCATTTTTAGACAACCATGCGCTGAAACTTTTAAGGTTTTCGTTTTGATTTTCGGAATAATACATCTGATACAGACATACCAATTCGACGATTTTCATTCCATCCATTTTTTGTGTTTCCATATTGTGTGTTTATTAAAATAAGGTCATTTGTAATGCTTCGTCATCATCAATTTTTTTCTGAGCCAAGGCTGCTTCATCCAAGAGAGATGCGGCGTTTTCCCAGAGCTGTTCTACCTCAAAATCCTTGGGTTCCTCTTCAATTTCTTCCTCTTCAGCCTCTTCGAACGGTAGCGGTTCAAGTGCGGTTACCGATTTGACGGTGTCGTATGGCAAGCGTTTGCCTTTGGCTTTTATACTCATAATTTCGGTAACGGTTGCAGGCTCGATAATTTCAACCAAAGTTTCGCCTTTCTTATTTTTCCATTTTATTTCGAGGCGTGGCAGATAGTCGTTGGTGATACATAAGATGTTGATATTGTTTGTATTGGTGAAAAAATCAATGCGCTTGTCGCTGGCCTCCGGTAAAAATCGTTTGATATAATATTTATTTGTTTCCGTATCTAGGTAAAGGATTGTAATGGGTTTATTGGGATTAAATTTTTCGATAATCTGTAGCCCGTCTTCGAAATGGAGTGTTAAATCTACCTTTTTAGTATTATAATATCCTGATTTATATATGGTTAATATATAATGTTTGCCTTTGAATAATCCTAACGACCGTCCCCTCGATTCAGTATTAAGCCTCATTATGGTTTCGTCCAGCCATACTTCGAGTGCAGAAAGGGTAGAGGTTCCTTTTTCCAACAACTCGATGCGTTTAACAGGATTTCGACTTAAAATATTACCCATTGAATTTCTGTTTTTAACCATTAAGTCCCCGAAATTAAAATCGAAGCTTAATTTTTTGAGTTTGGGTTTCGGTTTCAAAAACACTTTAATCCGTTCGGCCTCACCATTTGGATTCGCACTGAAATAGAGTACTTTGGAGCCCTTTGTTCCTTTAGTCAGATCATATTCCTTGTCGCGGGTAACTCCTCCTATTGAAAATCGTTTAACCATTATATTTCCATAAGCACCATCGGAATAAACCAAGTGATAAACGGTTCGTTCGTCGTTCTTTTTAAAAATATCGAGGTGGATAATGTTCTGGCCTACAAAACTCTTGTCGGAGACTTTAGTGACCAGAAATTTGCCATCACCTCGGAACACGATAATATCGTCGATATCGGAGCAATCGCATACAAATTCATCTTTTTTTAGACTGAAGCCTACAAAACCTTCTTCTTTGTTAACATACAACTTTTGGTTGGCAACGGCTACCAGTTGAGCTTCTATGTTCTCAAAATTGCGGATTTCGGTCTTTCGTTCTTTTTCTTTGCCATATTTCTTTTTAATTTGACGATAGTAGTTAATGGCGTAATCAATCAGGTTTGCCAGATGATTTGTAACCTCTTCGATGTCTTCTTCGATGCTTTTGATGAGGTCGTCCGCTTTAAATCCATCAAACTTTGAAATTCGTTTAATCTTGATTTCGGTCAGGCGGATAATATCTTCACGGGTTATTTCTCGCTTGAAAATTTTCTTAAATGGCTCCAGCCCTTTATCGATGGTTTCTATAACACTTTCCCAGGTTTCGCAATCTTCGATGAGATTGTAAATTCTATTTTCAATAAAGATTTTTTCGAGTGATGAAAAATGCCATTGTTCTTCCAATTCGCCAAGGCGGATTTCGAGTTCTCTTTTGATAAGAGAAACAGTGTGATCTACAGATTCTATAAGCAAATCGGTTGTGCTTGGAAAAATCGGATTGTTCTCTTTAATTACACAAGTGTTCGGGGATATTGACACTTCGCAATTAGTAAAGGCATATAAAGCATCAATGGTTTGGTCGGGAGAAATATTAGGCACGAGATGAATAAGTATCTCTACTTTTTCGGAGGTATTGTCGTCAATTTTCCGAATCTTGATCTTGCCTTTTTCGTTGGCTTGAACAATGGAATCAATTAGAGATGAAGTCGTTGTGGAAAACGGAATCTCCTTGATGACTAGTGTCTTTTTGTCCAGAATGTTGATTTTTGCCCTCACCCGGATTTTGCCGCCTCTCACTCCGTCATTGTATTTAGAAACATCAATTAATCCTCCGGTTTCAAAATCGGGATAAAGTTCAAACGGCTTATTTTGAAGATGAGCAATCGAGGCATCAATCAGTTCGTTAAAATTGTGAGGCATAATTTTGCAGGCCAGGCCAACAGCAATTCCCTCAGCCCCTTGAGCGAGCAAAAGGGGGAATTTTACAGGCAGTGCGATCGGTTCTTTGTTGCGCCCATCATAAGAGGCTTTCCAGTTGGTGGTTTTTGGATTGAATACGACATCAAGGGCAAATTTAGAAAGTCGTGCTTCAATATATCTGGGTGCAGCAGCAGAATCGCCGGTAAGAATGTTCCCCCAGTTCCCCTGCATGTCAATCAACAAATCCTTCTGGCCTAACTGGGTGATTGCATCACCGATGGATCGGTCGCCATGAGGGTGATATTTCATCGTATTCCCGATGATGTTTGCAACCTTGTTATATCTGCCGTCTTCAAGTTCCCACATCGAATGCATAATTCGTCGTTGAACCGGCTTAAATCCATCGATGATTTCAGGAACGGCACGCTGTAATACCACATACGACGCATAATCCAACCACCAGTTTTTAAACATGCTCTGGATGTTGGTTATTTTGTGAAGCTTACTATCTTCTACGGCCTCTCCGGATGCCTCTTCATTATAAATGTTCTCTAATTCCTCTGTTGTCATCTTCTATTTTTCGCAATTTATGCAAAAATACATTTTTTTGTATGTCGCTTATATCTGGATATTGTCTTTTAATCAACAAGAATCGGTTTATATCTTTTAAAATTAAATACTATCTATTTCTATTATTTTTATTAATAATTGTAGAGCCGTTTTTTTGCAAAAAAACGGCTCCACTTATACGCATAAAAAATATTTTGAAGTAAAAATATTTTTTATAACTTTGTACTTATAATTTTTTATAAATAAATCGAGGGGAAATGGAAAAAAAAATCAACCAATTTTTTAGAGCAGTTGTTATACTGCTGATGTTTGTCGGCGTTACTGTTACTTCAGTGAATGCGCAAACGGTAAATTCAAATTTTAAAGATGGTTCGCTTATTTTTAAATTGAATGACAATTACACCTTTAAAGGCACGATTTATCAGGATAATTCAGTGGAATTATCGGATTTGTCGTTTATGAGCAGCATGCTTGTAAAGTATGGTGTTACTCGGGTAACGAGAGAACTTACCGCTTTAAATGATCCGAAATTGATGCGAATCTTTTTTGTTCAGTTTAGTGAAATTTATCGTATTGACGAATTCGTTAATGAGTTAAAACAAGTTGGAGTCGTAGAATATGTAGAGAAAGATGCTCGCCGAAAAGTCCTTTTTAATCCTAACGATCCATATTACTCTTCTCCTACCGGATACAAATGGCATTTGACTATGATTAAAGCAAGTCAGGCATGGGATATTCAACAAGGCGTAGCGTCTGTTAAGGTAGGAGTCGTTGATAATGCAATATGGGCGGAGCATCCCGATTTGGGAATTTTACCGGCCAATCAATGTAATGCATCCGTTAGCCCGGCAACAACAGGAGCAGGGAAATCTTCTCCTCCAACTACAGTCAGTCAAACCGCTACATGTACTGAAACACAATTAATGACAGAAGGTGGTTGCCCTTCATACGAGTGGTCGCACGGAACCCATTGTGCCGGTTTAATTGGTGCAAAACTTAATAATGGTGTTGGGGTAGCATCTATCGGTGGAGGTGTTACTATTGTTGCAGCCAGAGCTGCTGATAATACTGGAAGTATGTGGACTACAAACATTACACGCGGCTGTAATTTTTGCGTGAGTCAATCGGTAAAAGTACTTAGCATGTCTTTAGGTGGAACTACCAGTTCTACGACAGAACAGACGCAATTTACAACGTACTACAATAATGGAATAACTCTTGTTGCTGCTGCAGGGAATGAAGGCGATGCGGGAAACGCAGTCAATTATCCTGCAGGATACAACAATGTAATTTCTGTTGCCTCTGTAAATACGGATAAGAAATTATCTTCTTTTTCGCAATATGGAACTTGGGTTGACATTGCTGCTCCGGGAGGATTTCTCTCTTCGGGAGGACAGGAATATTTGCCGAATATTTTAAGTACAACCTATTGTACAAACCAGTTTTTAAGGGTATCGGGTGTTACATCAATCACCGGAAATTATGATGGAATGCAGGGAACTTCAATGGCCACTCCAATAGTTGCCGGACTTTGCGGCTTATTGCTTTCAAAAAATTCAGCGGCAACCCCTGCGCAAATTGAAAGTTGCTTAAAAACAACATCACAGGCTTTAGGTTCAGGTTCAAATACAATTATGCCCGGTAGCGGAGTTGTAGATGCTCAAGCTGCACTTAACTGTATTGGAGGTGGAACAGGTATAGAAAACCATGACATGGATTACAGCGTGGTACTATCTCCAAATCCGGCAAGTGACGTGTTCTTCCTTAACTTTGCAGATGATTCATTCAATAATGCCGATGTTGTAATTGCCGATATCAATGGCAGAATTGTTAAAACTACAAAATATACTCAGGCTAATGGTGTACTGACCGTAGAAACGAATGATTTAACCGGTGGTTTGTATATTGTTACAATAAAAAATAATGATAAAATTGCAGTAAGAAAAGTTTCGATTGCAAAATAAAATCTTTTAAAATCAGTTACATTGAGGCTGTCTTTTTAAAAACAGCCTCTTTTTTATTATTTTTGTTGAAAATATATAACGGATGGATCACTTTATTTCTATCATCTCTTCTGAACTTAGCTTGCGAGAACAGCAGGTATTCAACACGGTAAAACTGCTTTCCGAAGGAGCTACCATTCCTTTTATATCAAGATACAGGAAAGAAATAACAGGAAGTTTAGATGAAGTACAAATCGCTCAAATTAGAGACCGACACAAGCAACTGATGGAGTTGGACAGTCGTCGGAAAACTATTTTGGAAACCATTTCCGAGCAGGGAAATTTAACTGCAGAACTAGAGAAAAAAATTCTAAATGCACTCACAATATTTGAATTGGAGGATTTGTATCTGCCCTATAAACCGAAACGTAAAACCAAAGCTTCTGTTGCTCGTGAAAAGGGGCTGGAGCCTTTGGCAAAGATTATTATGAGCCAAAATTCTCAGCCGGTGGAAATTTTTGCAAACAAATATGTTAATGCAAAATTAGGTGTTGCAAGTATTGAAGATGCTTTATCGGGAGCTCGCGACATTATTGCGGAATGGGTTTCCGAGGATAATTTTGTACGTGGTAAAATTCGGAATCTCTTTCAGCGTGAAGCGCAAATCAATTCTAAAGTGGTAAAGGGAAAAGAAGAAGAGGGCGCTAAATATCAGATCTATTTCGATACTTCCGAAAAAATCACGAAGGCTCCTTCTCATCGAGTGTTAGCTATGTTTAGGGGCGAGGCCGAAGGATTTTTGAAATTATCTATTGAACCGGATGCTGATGTTGCACTCGAGCTGATTGAACGTCAGTTTATTCGTTCGAAAAATGAGGCTGCAAATCACATAAAAAAAGCCATCAAAGATTCATATAAGCGACTGATTCAACCCTCCATCGAGACAGAAGTTCGACAGGTTGTCAAAGAAAAAGCCGATCTGGATTCCATTCGAGTATTTGGGGAAAACCTCAGGCAGTTACTAATGGCTCCTCCGTTGGGTGAAAAAACAGTACTTGCAATCGACCCAGGGTTTAAATCAGGATGTAAAGTTGTGGTTATCAATCCACAGGGTAAACTTTTGCATAATGAAAATATTTATCCCCATCCCCCTCAAAATGAGCATAGTCAGGCATCCGCCAAAATTCAACGATTGGTGCAGCAATACAAGGTAGAAGCCATTGCAATAGGAAATGGAACTGCCGGAAGAGAAACCGAGGCATTTATTCGCAAAGTTCGTTTCGATCGGGATGTAATGGCAATTGTGGTCAATGAAAATGGGGCTTCGGTTTATTCGGCTTCTTCTATTGCGCGTGCAGAGTTTCCTAATTATGATGTCACGGTGCGTGGTGCTGTTTCCATCGGTCGTCGCTTGATGGATCCGTTGGCCGAATTGGTAAAAATAGATCCAAAGTCGATAGGGGTGGGCCAATACCAGCACGATGTAAACCAGACTTTGCTGCAGAATCAGTTGGACGAAATTGTGGTTAGTTCTGTGAATAAAGTTGGCGTTGAGGTAAATACGGCGAGCAAAGAGCTATTATCCCATGTATCCGGCATAGGCCTGGCTCTGGCAAAAAATATTATTGATTTCAGGAATGAAAACGGACCTTTTATTTCTCGGGCCAAACTTAAAAAAGTCCCTCGTTTCGGCGATAAAGCGTTTTGAACAAGCTGCGGGGTTTCTTCGAATTCGTGATGCAAAGAATCCGCTCGATAAAAGCGCAGTGCATCCCGAAAGTTATTATGTGGTGGAGAAAATGGCCGCAAAACTCAATTGCACAGTCGCCGATTTAATTGAAAAGGAAGAGTTGCGTAAACAAATCAATTTAGCTGATTTTGTTACCGATAAAGTGGGAATTCCTACACTCACAGACATTTTAAATGAGCTGTCGAAACCGGGCAGAGATCCTCGGGCTAAGTTCGACCTTTTTGAATTTGATCAGCGGGTTCACAAAATGGAGGATTTGAATATCGGAATGGTTCTTCCCGGAATTGTGACAAATATCACGAACTTTGGCCTTTTTGTGGATATTGGAGTTCACCAGGATGGCTTTGTTCATATTAGCCACATTGCAAATCAGTTTATTTCCGACCCTAATACATTTGTAAAACTTAATCAGAAAGTAATGGTTAAGGTTCTGTCGGTAGAAGTGGATCGAAAGCGAATAGGTTTGAGTATGAAGGAAGTGGAATGAGCTGAAAGTTTGTAAAGTCTATAAAGTCCGTAAAGATAAATCTCAATTCATAACTCATAGTTTATAATTCATAATTTCTTTGAAATGAAAAAATACATCTTAATATTGTCAATTTTAATAGGCTTTTTACTTAATAATGTGCATGGGCAAATATTTAAGGCTCAGATTATTGGTGGCATAAATGCTACTCAGGTGGATGGAGATGAGGTTTACGGATTTCATAAAGCAGGCGGAAATTTGGGCTTGGGTGTAATGTTCCCTATTGTTAAGAATAAAAGATTGCTGGTGAGTTTAGAAACAATCTATAATCAAAAGGGAGCTTCGGAAAAAAAATCAGCAGTTGATACATTCTCAGGAAATTATAAATATCGTTTATTTCTCGATTATGTAGAAGCTCCGGTAATGATTCATTATGAAGATAAGGGAGGCTGGACTTTTGGACTTGGCTTTTCGTGGGGGCGGCTGGTGGGACTTAAAGAGTACGAAAATGGGGTTAGAGTGGATTCTGCAACTACTACGTCCACTGTTTATGCCCACAGCGATTGGAACTTTTTGGCAGATGTGCGATTTCGGATTTATAAGCAGTTGAAATTCAACTTTCGTTATGCTTATTCTATCGTACCCATTCGAGAACGCTACTATTCAAAAAGCAGTGCATTTGTTACTCCTCACTGGCGGAGCCAATATAACAGCATGCTTACTTTTCGTTTGATATATGTGATTAATGAAAGACAAACGGAGCAACGCAAACCTAGAGCACAGGCGACGCAATAATTTTTATGCAGAATGCAATTTGATGTTTTCTCAAGAATCATCAAAAAAAAATGAAATCGAGAATTCCTGATTTTTTCGGAAGCAAACGGAGCGGGATTTGAGGAAAAATCACGGTACTTTTGAAGACGTTTTGCCTCAGCATCCAGTAGTACCACCACGATTTAGTTTTACCGATCAAAGTTATAGAATAAAAAAGGAGTTTCATCGAAACTCCTTTTTTATTTATCAAGCATACCGTGTACCCTGTACCGTATACCTTGCACCTTTTACCTTGTACCATTCACCGCGCAAAGCGCACTACTTCGCTTTCGTCCGGGCATCTTGTATCAGCTTATCGCCGTCGGCTTTTGCTTTGTTAATCAGGGTATTGGATTTGTCTTCCGCCTCTTTGTTCAACTTTGCCGCTTTGTCTTTGGCTTCTGAGTTTAGTTTTTTTGCCGTTTTTTCAGCCGCAATTTTGGTTAAAGGATTTTTGGCTTCGGCAATCAGTTTTTTACCTTGGGCATCCGCCTCGGAAATCACCTTGTCGCCTGCTTTTTTAGCTTCCGCTTTAATATTGTTTGCCTGTTTCTGAGCTTCGGCAATTAGGGCATCGGCTTTTTTCTGGGCATCGTCGAGGGCTTTGTTTACCTCTTCTTTTACGGTGGCGACAACTTCCTCTTTTTTCTTGTTGATTTCATCCTTAATAGCTCCTTTCACATCGGCAACAGCACTGTTTGCGGCGTCACGAAGCCCTGTTTTGATTATCGGTTTGGTAAAAGTACCGCCAATTTTGATGTCGAATTTCAACATTTCCGAAGGGTTGACTTTAACTCCGGCTTGAGCAATTTTTCCGGTAACACTGTTTACAAAATCGTTGGCAACGTTCCCGAACACCTTTCGTGGAACCTGCATCTTCATCGTATAATCGATGGTTTGATCCAGACCGGTGGTGCCGCTTACGGTCGCCTTGCCCTGATCCAGCTTGATGTCGAAAGGTTCGGTGGTGACTTTCCCGTCGGCAATTTTGAAACGGAGGGCGATGTTATTCAAATTCACCTTTTTGAACGCTGCAATCTTCGAGATTTCAGCCACTTGGTTTAACAGGTTCGATCCCACGATGGAAACGGCAGCGGTCTTCAACGATCCTTTTGCGTTAACGGTTTTCCAAACCGGGGTCATTGCCTTGTCCAACGTGCTGTTATAGTCGAACGAAGTGGAGAATTTGCCGGTGGCGTTTTTGGCGATGGGAGCCACTTTTTTCATGATTTCAAATGCTTTCCAGGTCTTGTTGATGTCCAGATTGGTCAGCACGAACGAGGAAAGCGGCATCGGGTTGCATCGATTTGCTCGAATAGGCGCCATTCATCTTAATCTGGCCATCCAGGACGTTCATCATCACGTTGTTCATCATCACTTTCTGATCCACCAACTGAATGGTTCCAGAGAGGTTGTTAATGTCCAGCTTATCGTAAGCCACTTTTTTGAAGTTTGATTTCATCGTGAAATCGATGTTTTTCGGAACTTCAAATGCAGTCAGGGCCGATGCGGTATCTGGTTTTGCAGCCGGAGTTGCGGTTGTGGGCTCGTTAGACAAGAATTGGTTTACGTTCAGATAATTGGAATTAAGCGTTAAAATTCCTTTCAATGCCCCTTTGTCAAACATATAAGGAATAAAGTTCTCCACTCTGCCGGAGGCACTAATGTCGCTTTGTTCCATTTTCACGTCCATGTTCGAGAGCTCGGCATACTGTGGGGTGAATTTTAGTGCTGCCGAGTTTATCGTAACTCCTTTTGGATAATCCTTATCGGCATAGAAGAAGTTTTTAAGTTCCAGCAAACCGGTTGCTTTGAATTTTTCGTATTGTTTTTTATCCAGCATTGACATGCGGCCGGCAAAAGCCAAATCTGCGGTCATTACCCCGGTTAATTTCTGATCTTTGGTCAACGGGTAAAAATCTTTCACTATGTTTAGATCGATTTTTCCTTTTGCCTTTGCGTCAATGTTTGCATCACTGATCGGAGTGCTTACATAAAGTGACATGTCAAACGGATTTCCGGCCATTTCCACATGGAACTGTTTTACATCAATAATGGTGTTGTCGTAGCTTCCGCCTTTGCTGGAAACTTTAGCGGTAATCTGGATATTGTTCACCGATTTCGGTAGATCGGGATACTTAAACATGGCATTTTTTACCTTCATATTCAATTCAAAAGCAGGCAAATTCAGAGAATCCATCTTTCCTTTGGCAAATGCCGACATTTCGAAACTTCCATCGGTTTTTATTTTGTCGAAATCTTTCATGAAAATGGCAGGAACCATCGAAAGGACGCTCTTGAATTTTGTGTCGGGTGTTTTTAGTTTGATGTCCATGTTGTAGCTGCCGTCCTTAGGCATTTCAAAAAATCCGGCAAATTCCATGGATAATTCGTTTAATTTTACGTTATTGTCGAGGAATTCAAATTTCATCTTGTCAAAATCGGCTTTCATGTCGAATTTCACGTCGGCTTTCCCTTTGTTCAGGTACGAAATGCCGTCCATCACGAAGGTGAGTTCATTGATGGTGGTTTTAGTGCGCAAATCGGTGGTTGAAGCCGTGAGATCGCCTTTCAACGTGTGGTTCAATCCCAACACTTCGGCCGACATGTTCGACTGTTTGTCGGTATAGCGGATATTTCCGTCTTCAATCTTAAACTTTTGGAGCGTGAGTTTGAATTTTGATTGTGAAGTGGTGGTGTCCGCAGGGGTTTCGGAGGGCTTGGCAATATCCCAGTTGGCTTTGCCGTCTTTTTCTACAATCAAGTTGATGTTCGGTTTGGTAAGGGTAATGCCTTCAATTTTATAATTATCTCCGGAGATGACGCTGAACAAATCGATGGATACGTATATTTTTTTCATACCCACCAAGGTGTCGCCGGCAAAGTTTCCAACGCCAACCACCGAAAGATCTTCCAATCCCAGCGAGAAATTCGGAAAACTGCGGAAGAGGGTTAAGTCCACGTCTTTCCAGTCAACCTTGGCATTTAAGCTCTTGTTTACCTCTTTTTTTACCTGTTCGAGAATTTTTCCCTTAAACAGGAATGGGGTCACAATGAGCAGTATGAGCAATACGCCCAACGTGATTCCCGAAATTTTCAGTGTTTTTTTTACCTTGCTGTTCATAGAAGTATAAGTTTAAGTTTTCACAAATTTACATATAAAAACCAAATGTATTACACAAATGTTCATTAAATTTATAAGTGGAAAGCCAAATCCAGCTGTTGTGCGATTCCGATAATTTCTTTGTGCCCAAAGCTGTGCGAAGATTGAGTTTCCTGAGCGAAGCCGAAGGGTGTCTTCGCACCCCAATTCTTCTAAATCTCCCGGTAGTGCTCCTTTACCAAATCGATGGTTTCCAGAATTTCCGTTAGGGAATACGACGTTAAAAGTTTCATTTTGTAAGGCTTAAAGCCATAGACACCGCTGAAATAGTGGCTGTATTGGCGGCGCATCTCTACAATTCCGGCTCGTTCACCTTTCCATGCGATTGAAGACAGCAGGTGTTCGATGCAGATTTCTGCCCGTTCGGTGATGTTAGGGCGGGGGAGCAGTTCGCCGGTTTTAAGATAGTGTTTGATCTCCGAAAAAATCCACGGATTGCCGGTGGCGGCCCTACCTACCATGATGGCATCCACCCCAGTTTCTTCAAAGCGCTGCTTGGCAATCTCAGGCGAAGTAATATCGCCGTTGCCGATGATGGGAATATGGATTTGAGGATGATTCTTTACTTCGCGAATAAGGGTCCAGTCGGCCTCGCCCATATACATTTGAGGTCGAGTGCGCCCGTGAATGGTGAGGGCAGAAATGCCGACATTTTGAAGATGAAGTGCAATATTTACAATTGGTTTGTCGGTGTTGTCATAGCCGAGGCGGGTCTTTACCGTCACCGGAATCTTAACCGCATCCACGATTGCTTTGGTGATGGAAACCATCTTGGGAATATTGTTCAGAATTCCGGATCCGGAGCCTTTGGAAGCCACTTTTCGCACAGGACAGCCCCAGTTAATGTCGATTACATCTGGATTTGCCGATTCAGCTACCAAAGCGGCTTCCACCATAGCCTGTTCTTCATTGCCAAAGATTTGGATGCCGATGGGGCGCTCGCTGTCGTCGAACTCCATTTTTCGTTTGCTTTTTTCCACATCGCGGCGCAGGGCTTCGGAAGCAATAAACTCTGTATATACCATATCGGCACCAAACCGTTTGCATAAACGCCGGAACGGAGCATCCGAAATTTCTTCCATGGGCGCTAAAAAAACGGGATATTCCCCAAACTCAGTCGTTCCTATCTTCACAAACAATTATTTTAGAGTGCAAAAGTAGTGAAAATACGTGAGAAGACATCTCGTGAAACGTGAAAAGAAGAACGAAGACTGAGTGAAGTCGAAGTCTGAGCAGTGAAAAGAGGTCTCGTGAGCAGTGAAAAAACATCTCATGAAAAGAAGATCGTATGGACCTGTCTCGCTTCGCGCTCTTTTCACGTTTCACGAGAACCCTTTTCACGAAATATCTTTTCACGTTTCACGTTCTCTCAATTTAAAATTGTATTTTTGCGAACAAATCAAACTGAATGAAAGCGGTTAACTATAAAAAAATCACTAAGGAATACCTGCAAATACTTGTAGGCTCTGCGATTATGGCTTTTGGTTTTGTATTGTTCATTTCACCCTATAAACTTGCTCCAGGTGGCGTTTATGGAATATCAATAACCATTCACCATCTTACCAAAGGTTTATTCGATTTGTTTCCGGATGGTTTGCCAATCGGCAGTGTGGCGTTATGCATGGATATTCCGCTGGCGATTATCGGCACCTGGATTTTGGGGCCAAAATTTGGGTTGAAAACGGTAGTCGGGTTTGTCTCGCTTGCTTTGTTTACCGATTTGATTGCCGATTGGTGGGGAGATGCCCCATTAATTGAAAATGATATGTTGATTTCTACCGTTTGCGGAGGGGTGTTGTTAGGCTTCGGAATAGGACTAATCTTCAGAACCAGAGCCACTTCAGGCGGAACGGACATTGTAGCCATGATCATTAATAAATATACCCGCTTGCCGCTTGGGACTTTACTTATATTAGTTGATTCCGCAGTGGTTGCAATCAGTATCTTTGCATACAATGATTGGAAAATTCCGCTTTATTCTTTAATTGTAATTTATATTACCGGAAAAGTAATAGATGTGGTAATTCAGGGAATCAGCAGCGATAAAACAGTATATATTATTTCCGACAAGTATGAACAAATTCGGGAAAAAATAATCCACGACTTAGAGCGCGGAGGAACCTATATTCATGGAGAAGGAATGTATAATAATCAACCTAAAAAGATTATTTATACTATTGTTGATAGGAAACAGCTACCTTTGCTAATTGAATTTGTTCATGAAATTGATCCGAATGCATTTTTGTCGGTAATCAGGGCAAATCAAACTCTTGGAAATGGATTTCAGTCATTGCGAGAGGCTACATTAGGAAAATTATAAATATTAAAAAGTACAGATATGTCAATTGAGGTTAAGAACATTACTAAGAAATATGGAGAGCAACTGGCCTTAAACAATGTTTCGTTTGATATAAAAAATGGGGAAGTGGTCGGGTTGTTAGGTCCGAATGGTGCTGGAAAATCGACCATGATGAAGATTTTGACCTGTTTTATTCCCCAAAACGAAGGGGAAGCCAGCGTTTGTGGGTTCAATGTGATCGCAGATCCGTTGGAAGTGAGAAGGCATGTGGGGTATTTGCCCGAAAACAATCCGTTATATCTCGACATGTACGTGCGTGAGTATTTGGAGTTTATTGCCGGTGTACACCATTTGGGTTCAAACACCCAGAGCCGGATAAAAAAAATAATAGACCTTACCGGTTTGGGTCCCGAACAACATAAAAAGATAGGAGCGTTATCTAAAGGGTTTCGCCAGCGGGTGGGTCTTGCTCAGGCAATGATCCACGAACCGGAAGTGCTTATTTTAGATGAGCCAACATCGGGATTGGACCCTAACCAGTTGGTGGATATTCGCAATCTGATCATGGCGGTAGGTAAAGACCGAACAGTATTGTTGAGTACCCATATTATGCAGGAAGTAGAAGCAATGTGCAGTCGAGCAATTATTATTAATGAGGGGGAGATTGTAGCTGATAATCAAACGGCGGAATTGCATAACTTACGAATCGGACAAGAATTTGTTTGGTGGAATTTGTTGAAAGCGTTGAAATAGCTAAGTTAAGAACTATTCCCGGTGTTAAAAATGTTGCCTTGTTGGGCATTAATCAGTATAAAATCGAAGCTCAAGGCGGTCAGGATATTCGACCGGCAATATCGCAATTTGTAAAGCAACAAAATATCACCCTGCTCTCGATGAATAAGATGGAACATGGGTTAGAAGAGGTGTTTAGAAAGTTAACAAAAAAATAAATTGCAAATAAACTTTTGGAATAATAGTTTTTTGTAATTTTGCATACAATTTAGTGGAAAAATTTGATTGATTGCAACCACACGAAAAAATGCTAAACCAGTTTTTTGCGCCTCTCAATCTGATTTTCCCATATTTATTAATCAAATAAACAAATAATAAATGGGATATCTATTTACTTCAGAAAGCGTTTCAGAAGGTCATCCAGACAAAGTCAGCGACCAAATATCAGACGCACTACTCGACGAATTTTTACGTTGGGATCCAGAATCAAAAGTAGCATGTGAAACATTGGTCACTACCGGATTGGTTGTTTGTGCCGGCGAAGTGAAAACCGAAGGATATGTACATGTTGATGATGTTGCACGTAATACCATCCGTAAAATCGGTTACACTAAGGCCGAATATCGTTTCGATGCCGAATCCTGTGGCGTAATTTCTGCTATTCACGAACAATCTCCAGATATTAATCAGGGGGTTGAGCGCAAAAACGAAGAAGAGCAAGGTGCCGGAGATCAGGGAATGATGTTTGGTTATGCTTGTTCCGAAATGGACAATTACATGGCAATCTCTATCGACTTATCACATCGTTTTTTATTGGAATTGGCTGAGATTCGCCGGGAAGGAAAACGAATGAAATATCTTCGTCCCGATGCAAAATCGCAAGTTACGATAGAGTATGATGATAAAGGCAAGCCAAAACGAATTGATACCATTGTAATTTCAACACAACATGATGATTTTGATGAAGAATCCGTCATGCTTGCTCAGATTGAAGCCGACGTGAGGAATGTTTTGATTCCAAGAGTTAAAAAAACCTGTCCGGATAGCGTAAAGCGTTTATTTAAAGGAGATTTCAAGTTACACGTAAATCCGACCGGAAAATTTGTAATTGGTGGACCTCATGGAGATACCGGATTAACCGGTCGTAAAATTATTGTAGATACTTACGGAGGAAAAGGTGCTCACGGTGGAGGTGCATTCTCAGGAAAGGATTCTTCAAAAGTGGATCGTTCTGCTGCTTATGCTGCCCGTCACATTGCTAAAAACATGGTGGCTGCTGGTCTCTGCGATGAAGTGTTGGTTCAGGTGGCTTATGCTATAGGAGTAGCCCAACCTGTGGGGTTGTATGTAAACACATATAACACGACCAAAGTGAAAGATGCAACCGGAAAGAAATTATCAGACGGAAGAATTGCTGAAATCATTAACGATATTTTTGACATGCGCCCTTATGCTATTGTAAAACGTTTTGGATTGAAAAATCCTATATTCTTGCCAACAGCAGCTTATGGCCATTTTGGAAGAGCTCCATATACGGAAGACGTAGAAGTTTTTTATAAAGATAAGGAAACCAAAATAAGAAAAATTGACGGTAAGGAAAGGATCTTTAAAACTGTAGATTTCTTTGGTTGGGAAAAGCTAGATTATGTAGATAAAATCAAAAAGGCATTTGGCCTCTAATTTTGATTGGATTTGACATAAAAAAACCGGCTTGACACAAGCCGGTTTTTTTATTGTTCTTGTATGTTCTTTTAATGTCTAATAACTAATTTTTTAGAGTTAACCGGCATATTGTTCGATAAAATTGAAATAAAATAAATTCCATCTATAAAATCGGAAGTATTGATGGCTATTTTTCCTGTAGCAGCAATGAGATTTGAAGAATAAACTACGGCTCCTAAAAGGTTTTTTACAGTCAGGGTTAGATTTTCGTTTGCATCATTGATGGAATAATCTACTGTAATTTGGCTCGATGCAGGATTTGGAGAGGCGACAAGTTTTCCAATGTTTTGAGCATAAGTGCTAACTGAAACAGGAGTGGATTGAAATGTTGCAATAAAGGAGATTTTGTTGTCCCTATTCCCGTCTTCTGAAAAAATAAAACGAACATGAGATTCTCCGGTATGGCCATTGGGTTTATAATCGGGGTTAAAAATACCGGAATCGCCGGACTCAACCAAAACAGGACTGGATGAGTAAACTGAAGCTGGAAAGCACTGTCCCCAGCAAAATGCACTTTCGGTACCCGCGATGGTATCTATGATTTCTTTGCTGCAAATTACACTTAAAGCAGTTCCGCTGATGTTATGTAATGTTACATTATAATCTCCAGGCAGAATAGGAATGTTTGCAGGTGTAGTATATGTTCTGCTTCCACCGTCAGGAATGGTGCCGAGAGGGTCGCTTAATGAAAAGCTTTGCGCAAAGGTAGAGGCTGAAAAGACAAAAAATAAAAAAAGAAATCCGATTTTTTTCATAAATAAATTTTTTAAAGTTATGATTGTGTGGCAAAGGTAATATTTATTTTACCAAAAGTCAATGAATTTTTTTGTGAAGGCTTATTAAAGAGTTAAACTTAAATCGATTTAACTCTACTTTGTTGTTTTAACCCAAATTTGTTAAAAATCATATAATATCCATATAATATTTATTGGTTTTAAAATTATCCAAAAAGATGAAAAAATGATTATTTTGTTATTTTTAGCATTTTGTTATTTCAATCTTATTGTGTAAGTTGCTGGATATGTGTATGTAATAAGATTGTATTGGCGAAATGTTTAGTAAAATATAATTTGAAGGGGGATGTGTCTCTTTACTTTTGATTTTGTTGTCTTGTTAATGCAGCGGTCAGAGACAACAAAATAGGTTTGGAAAATGTCTAAATGGTTTGAGTTATAAAAATTAAATGAATCTTAAAATTTCTAATTTAATCTTAATTCACTTAAAATAAGTTGGATTGTGTTAATATCATTATTATCTTTGACGTGAAGAAAATGGAATCAAAAAAAAGTTAAACCAAAACCAAAAATTATGAGAAAAATTGCTACAATGTTTTTGGCTTTGCTCTGTTTTATGACAGTGAAAGCACAAACAACATTAGTGAACGAAGGATTTGAGGTGATACCTCACTCATTTACTTCGTCTGTTTCAGGGACTGTCCTTGATTGGGACACGACTGCGGCATTACAATATGCCGGAACGACTTCTCTGCGGGGGAAAGTCACATCAACCTCAATAACTTCTGTAGCTACAGCCAAATTTGCAACCACAGGGTACAGCAAAGTATATCTGCGGTTTAAACACATTTGTAAGATTGCAAGTGGAGATAAAGGAGCCCTTCAATATAGGGTGGGAGGATCTCCTACGTGGTATGCCATAACGAAATCGGATACGGTATATCTTACATCGGTTCCTGTTGGAGAGATGGGCTTTTTAGCCACTTCGGGGTTCAATTCAACTTCGTACACCGCTTGGCTAACGAGTGACTCTACAGCTGTTCCTACCAATTCTTGGTGGAGAAGCGAATTATTTGATTTATCGTCTTATATTGCAAATCAAGATACTGCAGAAATTCGGTTAGAATTTTGCGTGGAAATACAGCAACGGGGCTTACCAATTACGGATGGTTATTAGATAATGTTGAAATTATCGGTTCTACCAACGAAATAGCACCACCTGTGATTGTTCAACAACCTGTAATCTACCAAGATACCATTACGGGAACAGGTCCGTGGACTGTTTCTGCTAAAATTACAGACGCATCAACAGTTGCTTCTGCAAACTTAGTTTACTCTACCGACCGCTATGGCGTGCTAACCGGTCCTTTTACCGTGCCGATGACTGCGGGAGCAAATAATATTTATTCGGCTGTTATTCCAAGCATGTCATATATGACTAAAGTAACTTATCGTTCGAAGCGGCTGATCAATATGGAAACAGCGATTCAACTTTAAGTAAATGGTTCTGCAACAAACGGCCGCCGGCAGATGTAGTTGTCGGAACAGGAACATCAAATGAACGACTCTATCCATTCAATGCTTGGCATGGTTATGGTCGATCTGCTTCTATCTATACGGGATCTGAAATCGGAATTTACGGAACAATTTCAAATTTATCGTGGAATGTGGCTACATCATCGGCTACTGTTATTCCGGTGAAGATTTATTTGAAGCCAACTACCAGCACGACTGTTACTTCTGATACATGGGCAAATTTAATAGCAGGAGCAACCTTGGTTTTGATGCATCAAAAACCTTTTCTTCTGTGGGTTGGAATTCAATTGATATAACGGACTATAATTTTAGCTCTAGTAACATTATGGTGTTATGTGAAGCAAATTATGGAGGGAATGGAGCCTCATCTTATCCATATTATACTTATTCGACTACTTCCGGGAATATGCATGAATATGTAAATAACGATGGATCAGCACCAACCGGGAGTACAAACGTAAGCACTAACCGTCCGAATATTAAGTTTAGTTTCATTCCTATTGATGTTGCTTTGGATGCAGGTATGAATGCTATTGTTGAGCCGGTAGGAACATTAATTTCTTCTCCTGTTTCGGATGTTAAAGTTCGGATCAAAAGCGGAGGAACTACCGATTTAACGGCTGCAACCGTAAATTGGACTTTGGATGGCGTTGCGCAAACGGCATACAATTGGGCCGGATTATTAACTCAAGATCAGGTCTCAGAGAATTTAACACTGGCAGCCGGTATTAACTTTACTCCAGGGTCGCACGTGATTAAAGTTTGGACATCGGCTCCGAACGGAGGTGCTGATTTATACGCTGGAAATGATACCATGCAAGTGTCTATCTATTCATGCGGTGGAACACTTGCTGCAGGAACTTATACTGTAGGTGGTGCTTCTCCTGATTTTCCAACGCTTGCCGACGTTAAAACCAAATTGAATACTTGTGGCATTACGGGGCCTGTTGTTTTTAATGTTCGCCCGGGTACTTATTATACGAATCTTGAACTAACACAAATATTGGGTGGATCGGCTACAAACACCGTAACGATTAAATCTGAAAATAATGATCCCAGTAGTGTAGTTATTAATGATACAATAAATACAACGGCTACATTAATGTTAGACACTGTTTCAAATTTCAGATTGGAGTCGATTACTTTAAAATCTACGTCCAAAACTTCCAATACAATAGTTTGGTTGAGAGGACGCAGTGTGGATGTTCAATTTACGAATAATATCTTCGAAGGCTTGGATACCAACCTGACTTCCGCAGATTATGCGTTGGTTTATTCAAGTAAAGGCTCAACCGATAAGGATTCTTTGTTGGTCTTTGATGGAAATACATTTAAGAAGGGATCCTATGGGATATATCTGTCCGGTTCCTCTTCTAATGTATCGAGTGGGATAACTATTCAAAACAACACGTTCCAAAACCAATCATACTATGGTTTATACATGTCTTATAACAATAAATATACTATTGTAAATAATACAATTAATCAAAGTCCAAACTCAACACAGGGATTTTCTGGAATGTATTTTAATTATTGTCGTGAAGGGTTAACCATTTCTAAGAATAAGGTGTTGTCGAACAATCTCAACTATGGTTTATATTTGTATTATAGTAGAGGAACTACCGTTGCACCTTTATTGATCTCAAACAACTATATTGCATCAAGTGGAACTACTTCTTCCGGATATGGAATGTCTGTTTATTATTCCGATACTACTAATTTGTTTTATAATACCGTTAATCTTAATGGCGCAGCTGCATCATCCAGAGCTTTTTATATAACAGGTGGTTCTGTGCTTAATGTTCGTAATAACAATTTCGCAAATAATACTACGGGTGTTGCTTATTATATTTCAACATTACCCACAGGCTTATTGTCGAACTACAATAATCTATATTCCAGCGGAGCTGCAATTGGATATTATTCTTTAAACAGAGTTGATATTGCTGCATGGAAAACGGCCACTGGTAAAGATACGAATTCGGTTAGCGCAAACCCCAGTTTTTCTTCGTATGACAATTTCCATACTTTTGAATTAGGACTGGACGGTAAAGCTCAACCATTAGATGTTGTAACTACCGATATTGAAGACCAAGTACGTAATGCAACCATTCCCGATATCGGTTGCGATGAATTTGATGTTGCTCCAATTAATGTTGGTTTAACATCAATAGTACAACCGACTTCAGCATCTGCTTGTGGCTCTACCGGCATGACATTGAGTGTTAGAGTTAAAAGTGCCGGCTCTGCTGCAATTGACTTTGCTGCGAACAATGCCGTACTAACAGCGGTAGTAACAGGGCCTACTCCTCAAAACTATACGTTAACTCTTGATACGGGAAGTTTGGCTTCCGGTTTAACTTGGGATGTCGTTCTGACTAACGCATTGGATTTCTCTGTGCCGGGTGTTTATGGGGTTAAGATATGGTCAACATTGGCAGCTGATACCGTTCGTTTCAATGATACGATTGTCGGTTCATACAACTTTGCAAAAATCACTACATTTCCTTATGATGTAAACTTTAGTGCTGCTCCCAATCCTGTTTGGACAATATCACAGTTGTCGGGAACAGGGAATTGGGCTTTGTTAAGCGGTTCAATGACTTATCCTGATTTAAATCCTCAATATGGAACAGGAATGTTGTATTTTAATAGCAATAGTTTCTCTTCAGGAGCGAAATCTAGAGCTACAACGCCAATATTTGATTTTACGGGAATGACCCATCCTTATTTAGAATTCTGGATGTCGAAAAACAATGAGTATCCTCAATATCAATTAGAAGGAGTAACCGTTAGAATTTCATCTGATGGAGGTACAACATGGAACAATGACACATTGTTTGTTAAACGTCTTGATTCATCAGCTACTACAGCATATTGGAAGTATTACGGCAAGCACTTGACTTCATACGCAAATATGTCGTGTGTGAAAATAGCATTTGATGCATATAGCCAATATGGTAGAAGTTTTAGTATCGACCGCGTTGTAGTTCGTAATCTTAATGATAATGACTTGAAAACCAACATGGTTTATGCTAAAGGAAAGCTTCCTATTCAATTTGGAACTCCGGATTCTGTTGGAGTAATCGTTGAAAACGTCGGGGCTTTAACCCAATACAACACAGTCATCACGGTTGATGTTACCGGTGCAAATGCTCAAACATTAACTTATACTATTGACTCTATTCAATCATTTACCTCAAAAACTATAGCTGTTGGAGGATTAGCCCCGACAGTTACGGGTGTTAACACAGTTACGGCATCTGTTCCTAATGACGACGACAATAGCAATAATTTAAAAGCATATCGTTTAGAAGCTACTGCCGATTATTTTGGCTATGCCGACACTTCTGCTGTTAGCATCAAAGCTGCATTAGGAAATGGATTATTATTATCGAAATTCCGTATTAACGGAACTCGCTCTGTTCGTTCGGTAAGAGCTTATATCAATGGTGGAACCACTTTAAACAAGGTTGTTTATGGTGTGGTACTTAATAGTGCAGGTGTTGTTTTGGCCCGCTCAGAGAATGATACAATTGTTGCTGCCGATACTGCACAATGGAGATCATTTATATTCCCGAACTGGTACGATGCAATCTTTACCGATACTACATTCTATGTAGGTATCGCTCAAATTGAAACGGGTTATAATCCATTAGGCGCTCAAGCAGAAGCTCCTGTTCGTACAGGTGCATTCTATACTTGCGCTGCATTAACTGGGGGCGTACCTGTTGTTACTACGGCTCAGGGAAGATTTATGATTGAAGCTGAAATCGGACCACTTCCGGCGTATGATGCAGTACTTCAGGATGTTACAAACCCAGTATCCGGTTGCGGAATAGGAACTCAGGCGGTTACGTTAAGTCTTAAGAATAACGGTACAAATGATATTGCCGCAAATGAGGTTACGGCTTGGTACACTGTTGATGGTGGTACACCCATAAGTATGCCGGTTAACATAGACATTAACTCGGGTGCAAGTGCAAGTTTTGCATTTACTCCTGCCGATTTTTCAGCTACTACCGGTAACGTTACTTATACTATTAAAGCTTGGCTAAATCACGCTTCCGATATTATTAATACAAATGATACCATTCAAAGTTGGGTTGTGATTTCCAAACCGATTCCTCCGATGCCAACGATTACTTCAGCCAATCCGGCAAGTGTTGATTATAATACACCGGTTACGATTACCGCTGAAAATCCGGCTTCATTTACTGACGGTGATATTAATTGGTACACTACCAATGTTTCAACTACATCATTGTTAATGGATCCTTCATTTACATCGGGCAATTTACGGTCCGATACGAACTTCTTTGCTTCATTTACAAGCATCGATGGAAGAGGCGTTAACGTTTTGGGAACAGGTACCGAAACCCAAAGCGACGTTCCGATTCATGATTATGACAACAACAGCTGGTCTTCTTCAATTTATAAGCGTAGTGAGATCCAATATACGGGAATTATTGATACGCTATGGGTAGAAGTTAGTTCTGCAACAGCAGGAACACTTCTTAATCAAAAAGTGTATTTAAAAACAATCTCCGATTCTACTTTTGCAAATACCGATTATCTTGGAGTTACCGGTATGTCGCTTGTGTATGATGGAAGCATTGCCATTCCTGCTTCGGGTTGGTTGGCAATTCCGTTGAGCACTCCATACAATTATAATGGAAATGGTAATTTGTTATTGCATTGGGAAAACAGAGACGGTTCGTGGAGTGGAAATCCACATCCATCTTTTTACTCAACTACAATGGCGAATGTGGCTAAATACAATAGTAGTGATGCTTCATTCCCACTTGCCTCCGGTTCTATGTCATCATCTAGAGCAAACATGAAATTCAGAGGTGCTGTTTTGGGTTGTGCCAGCCCCCGTGTGGATGTAGTTGTTAATATCAACAATATGCCGACAGTTGAGGTTGAACCGCTAGCGGTTACTTCTCCAACAACAGGCTGTGCTTTACATCAGGAAAGCATTTCTGTGGAAGTTAGAAATAACTTACAAACAGTAGCACCTATAGGTACATTTATCTATTACCAAATTAACGGAGGTACTCCGGTGGCTGATACAATTGATGTTGCTATTAATGTTGGAGATACGATTCCATTTACATTTACACAACCTTATGATTTTTCAGCTCCTACAGCAACTACTCCTTATACTATTAAGGTTTGGACTGCTGCAACCGGTGATACTTATACCGTTAACGACACTATTAACTATAGCTTTGAGTCGAAATGGACGGCAACGGATTTAACACTTACGGATGTGACTATTCCTTATGGAACAACACACACGTTTACTTATCCCGATTGGTTAAGAGTATATTCGACAGCTACTTCAACCACTCCGATTTTCTTTGGACAGAACTATACTACGCCGATATTGTATGACACCGTTTCTTATTGGATGGAAGCTGTTCAGGCAGATGGAGATCCGTTTAACATTCAAGTTGGAAGTGGTACTACTACTCAAACTTATATTCCATTTTATTACAATTATGATTATGGTTGGTCGTCTGCACTTTACAAACGTAGTGAATTTATGAATGTGGGTTCTATTGATACGATTTGGTTTGAGGTAAGTTCTGCTTCAACAACAGGGTTATTTGCAAACCAAAAAATGTATTTAAGTGTGGTACCTGATACAGTTTTTACTGGATCAACTCAGCCTGATCGTAATGCAATGACACTTGTGTTTGATGGAAATATAGATGTTCCTGCTTCCGGTTGGATCGGAATTCCATTAACAGCTCCATTCACTTATGATGGCAGTGGTAGTTTAATGATGTATTGGGAAAACAGAGAAGGCTCATTTAGCGGAAATCCCAGTCCTAGTTGGACTTCGACCGCTATTGCGAATGCAGCTAAATATGCATACCAAGACGGGTCGTTTCCTGAAGGATTAAGTGGAACAATGTCTTCTTCAAGACCCAACGCACGTTTCTCAGGTATTAACATTTCTTGTCCTAGTCCATTAAAACAAATTACAGTCAGTGTGAGTGGTGTTCCTGCTCAGGATGCCGGTGTAATTCGTTACAACGGTCCTTTAGGAGGTGCTTATTTAACTGCGACGGAACATATAAGTGTAACTGTTAAGAATTATGGTACTGATCCTATCTCTAACTTCCCGGTTAGCTATAAAATCGGAACCGGTACTCCTGTTACGGAAACTTATACCGGCACTTTAAATAGTTTAGATACTGCAGTGTTTGTATTTGCTGCAAATCAAGATTTATCCAGCTTTATAAATCCACTTTCAGTAAAAGCATACACAAGCTTAACAGGCGACAATTATGCAACAAACGATACCGTTTACGGCACTATTGCTGTTCCTGTTTATTGTACATCCAATGCTACTTACTTATATGATATGGACTTAGGAAATGTTACTTTTGCCGGTATCAATAATGGAATTGCTTGGCCTTTATATTCCAATGAAACTGCAATTAGCAGTTATGCAGATTATACTCAATCGGTAGCCCCTGCTTATGTTGCAAAAGGTGGAAATTATCCATTCTCGGCTACACAGATTAACAGAAGCACTTATGCATATCAAGGAACGACTAAGGTATATATTGATTTCGACCGCAATGGAGTATTTGATGCAGTTGAAGAGGTGTTTACTGCAAATAGCATCTCAACCACGGGAAGCGGACTAACGTATGCTCAATCTACAGCTTCCGGAAATATTCTTATTCCAACAACTGCCTCAAGTGGTCCTACTAGAATGAGAGTTGTTGTGGATGAATACGACACGGCCCCTGCATGCGGCACATATTCGTATGGTGAAACCGAAGATTACACGGTAGTGATTTATAGTGCTACCGATCCTGATGCTGCATTGACAAACTATGTAGCACCTACTGTCCCATCTAATGTGGAAGGTGTTATCCAACCGATTAAAGTTAATTTAATGAATTTGGGAACCACTCCGGTTACTGCAGCTTCCGTTAAATTGATTCATAACGGAACACTGGTTGCTACTCAAGCTTGGACTGGAACGTTGGCTTCTTTGGCTTCGGTTACCGATTCTATTACCTCTGTTTCTTTAGTTGCCGGTGCAAATAATTTTACAGCTTTTGTTGACTTAACCGGAGATAACATGCATTACAACGATACGATTCATTTCTTGTTAAATGCGTTGCCTCGTTATGACCTTAAGCCTGTTTCTGTGCTTAACCCAACAGCAATGAGTTGTCCGAATACCAATGAAACGATTGTGGTTAGAATTACAAACATTGGTCAGGATACAGTTCACTTTGCGAATAATAACCTTGTAGTAAAAGCGCAGGTGTTAATTAATGATGCTGCTGAGTACCAAACTACAGTTACTTCGGGCATCCTTCTCGTAAATGGAACTCTAGACGTTAATGTGACGACTGCTGCTAACTTCTCTACAGGTGGAGCTTATAGGGTTAGAGCAATGGTGTTCTTGGCCGGTGACGGAAACTTGTTAAATGACACATTGTTAACGGATACATTTACTATTGTTACTCCGGTAAATGCGCTTCCGGCGATCGAAGACTTTGAGTCGTTTACAGTAGGAACGGGTCCATTTCCAAATGACTGGACATCCTCGACTACTTCCACAACTGCAAATAAATATCTATGGATGGCTAACGCCGGACCTACTTTAAGTGCAACCGCTTCAGGGCCTGCAGTTGACCATACTTACGGTAACACTACAGGCAAATATGCTTATGTCTATGGTGGGTACGGATCTTCGGGCGATGTTTCTAAATTAACCTCAAGATGTTACAATTTCCATGGTGTTACAGGACAGCAAAACGGAGTGTCTTTCTGGTACCACATGTTTAATCCGGGAACCAATGCTAAACTTTTTGTTGAGTATGGATCCGGAAACAATTGGGTTACTGTCGATTCACTTGTGGGTCAGCAACAAACGGCACAAACAAATCCTTGGCTGCAAAAGGTTGTGGTTCTTCCTAATGACAATAAGAACAGCCGTATTCGTTTCACAGCTAAAAAAGGAACGACTGTCGGTGATATTGCAATCGATGATATCAATTTCACCAGACTGCTACCGGATGTTGGTGTAACAACCATTATCACTCCCGGTGCATATTCAGATGGAGATTCTGTAATGACAAACTCACAGGTAACGGTTAAAGCAACTATTCATAACTTTGGACAACTTTCGGTAGATACAATTCCTATTGCATTTAAACTAGGAACAGATGCTGAAGTAGTTGAAACATTCGTTGGAAATATTGTGGCCGGTGGTGACGCTGACTATACATTTACTACTACTTATACTGTTCCTACTCCTCGTATGCATTACTTGTGTGTTTACACAAAACTGCTTTACGATTCCGATACTACTAACAATAGGAGCTGTAGAAACGTTACTGCATTCCCTGATACAACCGATGGAATCAACAATTATGACGCATCTCAGTTTACGCTATCGCAAAATGTGCCGAACCCGGCTTCTAATAATACATCAATTAGCTTTAATATGCCTCAGTCAGGTAAGATTTTGTTTAAAGTCACAGACTTGCTAGGTGAAGAGCTTTATGTAAAAGAAGTCTCTGCAACATTTGGCGTTAACAAAGTAGAACTCAACACCGTTAACTTTGCTCCCGGTATCTATTATTACTGGGTAGAATACAAAGACAAACGACTCGTTAAAAAGATGAATATCGTTAGATAAACATCTGTTTTATACAATAAAAAGAGGCTGGCTGAAAAGACAGCCTCTTTTTTTGTACATCAAGCAAAACATGGCTCTTTTTTAGTGGAGAGAATTATATGTGCTGGGCTTATAAGAAGCCTTGGTGAATGGCAAGAGCATTTGTTGGGAAGCGGAATAAAAGAAAAAAAAAGATCATTAAATAGGGAAAGAAAACCGCGGTGCCCCAAGGAATTGTTAAGACTTTTGTGCTGATTTATGAGAATGGAATTGTTTGGGAAGTGGAAAATGAAATGAACAAACAGGATTTGCCTCAGGCCGTTCAAAATACGTTGAAAACCGATTCTTTAGATGAGATTGAAAAGGTGGAGGTTAATGGGGTGGTAACATACGAAATGGACGCAGAACAAGGTAAAGAAGAGTTTGAATTGGTATTTGATGTCAATGGAAAACTACTTTCAAAAGAAGTGGAAAAAGAGGATGAAAATGATTAAATAGAGACAAACTATTTTTTAGGGTTTTGTCATCGCCACTACTTTCAGATCTTTCGGCATCTTTTCGATGGCATATCGCAACGCAGTCCGGGGCATCACCTTTTTGTGTGCCATCACATAATCGAAAACTTCACGCTCGTAACATTTTGTGGCCGATTTTAGCATCCAGCCGTATCCTTTTTGCACCATGTCGTCGGTGTCCAATAGCAGAATATCCGCAATTTCGAAAACATCTTTCAGAAAAAGGCCTTTCCGTGCGGGAATGATCAGCGAGACCGCTGCTGCTCGACGCATCCAACGGTTGGGAGAGGTCGCCCACTTTTTTAACACCGAAATCCGATCGGGAAACATCTCGATATAACTCCCCACTGTATGATTGCACAACGTATCGCACGAAGCCCAGTTGTTGAGGTATTGGCCGACCCATTTTTCCATCCAAACCAGATCCTCAACGGCAAACTTTTTATGTAGTTCGTACGACCAGTTACAAGCGATAAACGATTCTTCCATATATCCCGATTGCCAAAGCTGTTCACACATCCCGAGAATCGATTCCTTGGATTCGCCTTTGATTTTATCGAAATTAGCCTTGGCGATTTTTCCCACCACGGCACTTGCCACTCCATACAACTCGACCTTCTCCTTAAAAAAACGGAGTCCCGATAGTTTGGTCTTCTCGTCCGATGCCTCTAGTAGTTGCTGACGGATGCTTTGGATAATTTCTTTCATTTATTGATCTTAATTTCTGATTTTCTTGGTTTTTTTATTTTATATTGACTGCAAATATCAACTATATTATCAAATTTCCAATCTTCCATTTCAGGATGACAAATTACCTCAATAATATCAAAAAAATATGAAGATATATCAAATTTATAAAATGGCAAAACTTCACCTCCATTTCTAATAATAAAAAACCTATATTCTTTTTCAAAATCGAAAGAAATCTCTTTATTTAAAGCAATTGGATAAAATTTATTGGATCTATTTAAATCAAAACAATAAGGATTCAATTTTTGATATTTTACATGTCCGCACATCAACTTCATTTCAACTTTTGAATAAGATTGAAATTTAATACTATTCTTTATATAGTCAATAAGTTTCTTTCCATCAACTTTAATGGCAATACTGTCTTTATTAGAATAGATTTTCCACATGCCAATTGATTCTCTATTAAAATGGACCCAACTATTAACAAATTGTTGTTGTTGATCTTCTTTAATTTTCTTTTGGATTTTTCTTATCTCATTTACAATTTTAATAGTTGGGGTGCCTGGTATTGGGTTATCACTTTTTAGCATGCTTTCTAAATAATGTAATCTTCTAATTAACTCGATATTTATCCCTTCGAAAGGATCCTCAAAATTGTCAAGTCTCGTAAAAAATAGCTTTTTGTTAATTAATAGAGATAAAAATTTATGCAAATCCATATACTTCCATAAAAAATCACCTTCAACTAATTTTAGTTCTTCTTTCTCTTCAAGTTCTTCAAATTCAATATTATTCATGCAATAAATATTTAGTATGACTTACAATGTTAAGTGTATTGTTCTTTTCTTTATGTAATTCATCAGCTTTCCATTAAGCAAATCTACAAACTTTTATTTTACAAATTAACTATCACAATCCATAAACCCAATTACTTTTGAACAAAATTTCAATCTGTCGGATTTTCTATCTTTGTTTCACATTTCACATTATGATCAATAGAAAAAGAGAGGGAAAATGCCACAGGCTTCCCCCTCTCTTTAGTTTGATGAAAAAATAAAACTTAATTCACAACTATTTTTTTTGAAATCTGTCTATCCGTTCCGATTAGTTGAACAAAATAGGTTCCTTTTGCAAAACCGGAGACATCTATTGATAATTCATCCTCGCTATCCAATAATTGAATTGGGGATTCATAAATATTGTTTCCCAAAATAGTTGAAATTTTTACAGCTTGGTATGTTTTTACATTGTTCTCAAATGTTATCTTCAACGTTGAATTCACCGGATTTGGATAGATATTTATATCTTGTCCGTTAAAATCGGGATTGCAATTTTTACTGATTATTTGAGAGACTGAATACGCTCCGTCAAAGTCCACTTGTTTTAACCGATAATACACATTGGTGTTTTTTAGCAATAAATCTTCAACGGTATAGGTCAAGAGTGAGTTGCTGTTTCCGGCTCCCTTTACTTTTTTAATCACAGTCCAGTTTACAGCATCAAAACTGCATTGAAGTTCAAAATAGTCATTATTGCTTTCAGAAGCTGTCTGCCATTGAATCTCAACCCTGTCCGACTTGCATTTTGCAGAAAAACCGATAAGTTCAACAGGCAGATTCGATGAACCTCTTCCAATACCCCATGTACTCCAACCGGTAGCACCAATACATTGAACAACAGGTGCACCTGTCCTTCCTGATGGCTCTGCCGGAGTTCCAACAGTAGCCCAATTTGCACCGTTAGTTCCCTTTAAAGCTGCTAATTCACATAAATTGTTGATTGATTCGAATCCGGTTCCGGTTAGTGTGATATTGTATGTTCCTCCGGTTAACCCGTCCAGCGGATCTACACGCCAATATCCGTCTGAGCTAAGCGATGAAATGTTGAAATCGCCGGTACAGGCTCCATGAGCCGGAATTGTGGTAGTAGCAGGCAATGTCAACGTTAATGGAGCCGTTTTAAACTCGGCAGTAAGTGAGCCTCCCGCTGTTGGAGCAGTGGTGTATTCGACCAAAACCGGTCGGTAGTTGGCGCCAAATTTAAGTGGAAACAACCCAGTATTCCCCGAATTGGTTGAATTTCCAAACCAGCGTTTCATCTTCCCAATTACGCTGCCAGCCGAATAATTTAGCGTTCCAACAGCTGAAGCGGAGGTGCCTAAAGTAAGTGTATAGATTCCCATATTAACATCTCCTGCAGTTAGGGTTAAAGAGTTGCTGATGTTAAGATTTTCCGATGCCGTCAATCCGTTGGCGTTATTTATTTCAATGCCGTAAAAGTTGTTACTGCCCGAAGCTACCGTTTGATTGACACTGCCGTTGAATGTAACGATTCCGATTCCGGGCGTGAACACCCCCGAATTATTCCAATTTCCTCCAACTGAAAAGTTCAGATTGTTTCCCAACAAAGTCGTCCCTGCCGCAATATTGAGATCATTTTTAACACTAGGACTGTTTGCTACAAACTGAGCTTTGGGTGTACCCGTTGCGTTCACTACAAGGTTATATATCGGAACAGTAGTATTGATACGAATGGTCGGGCTGCCGGTAGTGGACGCATTCCCGATTTGCAACGTACCACCGGTAACGTTATAGGTTGATGCAAGGTTTCGATAATCATATAAAGCTCCTGCTGCCGATGCTTTTTGGATAACAATAGATCCACCGCTCATATTAAAGGTACAACCGGATGTAAGATCAAAAGGAGGTGCTGCAGCTGCTGATGAAATATTCACCATACCACCGGATTGAGTATAGACAGTTGTTCCTGTTAAATATGGAGCTATATAATTTGAAATATTTACATTCCCTCCGATTATATTGATACTTCCGGTTGCAGTATAAAAATATAAATTATTAATACTGGTTGTTCCTGATGAGTTTGTAAATTGACCGGCTAGATACCATGTTCTTGCCGAAGAGATAATCGTTCCTCCGTTGTTCCAGATGCCTTGACTCGATTGAATAGTGGGGCTGGTTGTGAAAGGAGTAAGGGTTGAATTACTGGATAGCTTAAATGTTCCACTGGTTAGTTTCAGAGGATTCGTTGTTGCGGATAAAGCAATTAAAGAAGTTGCTTCAAGAATTCTGTCCACAGATCCTTTAGCAACTTCCAATATATTAAAAGTAGTGGTAGATGTTCCGGAAATTGTTTGTAAATTGTTTGTTCCATTAAATTTTACTGTACCTATTCCAGCGGTGAAAGTACCATTATTGATCCAATCTCCCGAAACGGAAAGAGTGTAAGCCGTGGTCGCATCCATTGCAACGGTTGTGCCGTTATCTATGGTGATGTTGCGACAAACAGCTCCAGTTGCATTAATGATAGGACTAAATGGGGTGCCGGAAGGGATGGTGACATTCGACGCAATTCCTGGAATATTACCACACCAGTTTTGCGGATCAAACCAATTGCTGCTGACTGTGCCAAGCCACAATCCGGATACGCAATCTTCGGATCTGATGTCGATATTATCGATACAAACACCGTAGCCGGTTTTAGCCGTCGCTTCGAAAGCAATAAAATAATTTGCCGATGCATCTGGCAGTGCAATCGTTTCTAAAGTCCAGTCGGAAATAGAGGACGTATATTGGGTTAATAGTTTCCACGAATCTGTTGCCGAAGTACGGTAATAAACCTTTAGCATATCCTGACTTCCATCCCACGATTGTTGCGTATGCCAAAACTTTAATACAGGGTTAGTGCTTCCTGATAAATCTATTGGAGCGGTGATAAGTTTTGTTATGTATTCTGCACCTCCAACAAGCGTATTGCATCGTATCAGCTTTGCCCCGCTATGAGGAGTAGCAGGATGAGAATTTATACCGGAAGTCTGGATACTCCAAAGATTACTTCCTTTTTCTGTAACCTGAGTCCAGCAGCTTGGTATGGCACCGCCTTCAAACCCTTCATCATAGGGTAAAACAGCCAAAGATGCACATAGCGTTTGTGCTGATGTAGTAGTCCCTGCCGAATAGTTTGGAGTGCTATTCACCGACCAAATTCGATAAAAATAATCCGTAGTTGGAGACAGTCCGGTATGATTGTATGCAGAAGCAGGTCCTTTATAGATAATTGTACCTCCACCGGATAAAATATCATTTACATTGTAAGTTGTTCCATTAAGAGGATCCCCAAAGGTATTGCTGGTGTTGAAAGCGATGATCACATCATTATTTACTTCATTTTTAAGCCAAGAGAGATTGATTTGCGAACCATTGTCGGCAACAGCGGTGAAATTATAGGCCGGATTGATGTCCGGACAACTTTTATAGCAGAAGGAGACTACACCTCCAACCTCGGCAATATTCGTCAATGATGCATTTGTATTGTTTCCGGCCCAAGACTTTGAATTGGGAGTGGTGGCATCATCAAAGGTTGTTTTGTTGGTTGTGCCGGGCCATGGGCATCCGGAGCTTCCTATATTTGAAGGAGAAACAGCAACTCCGTTAGACGTGGTTGAATTTGCAGCAACAGGATACATTCCTTGGTGTGAACTTACATTAATGGCATTCCCTGCCGTGGAGATAAAGTTTCCGTCCACATGATAAATAATCATTCCATGTCCTGAAACATAGCTGTTAAAGCCTGTTTTCTGTCGGTTTTCTATTAAAAAATACTCATTATCGGTGGTGGTATTGTATCTGTAAATAACTGGATTTGTAGTTATGTCGCTGACTGAGACGGATGCATCGGCAGACAACAAAATTGGAGTAACCCAATTGAATCGGATTTTGTCTATCGGTACCATGTGAGCAGGTTTGCAACCGGATGGAGTACCATTATAAACGCCGGTTGACATTACGTCCCACTTACCGGCTCCATCATACTGTCCATTTGTTTCATAATCGGTATCATAATAGTCGGGAGCTCCGCATACATGGCCAAATTCGTGACAAATTACTCCTATTGTCGTTATGCTCGTACCACTACTACCTAGCAATTCATTGGAACAGGAATACCTTGCAACAGATACACCATCAAGAATTTGAGTTGGGATTGAAGATGCATGAGGCCAAATTGTATTCACATCCCCACTAGTGGCTTCTCCATATCCGGCATAAACAATATAGACACCATCCACACTTCCATCTCCATCATTGTCAAAATCAGCATAGTTCAAATCAGGATCGGCTTTTGCAATTGCTTCTGTCATTAAATCTCTAGCTCTAATATCATGAGCCGATCCATTCGGAGCACCATAATATGCCAAAGCGCTATCGGCCATATATGGTCCGGCCACAGTTGTGGTTACATTGAAATGATTATAAGAAGTTTCCAGAAAAAAATCCTTAACACTTCCCTGTGCTCCGTTCAGGTTGTAGCCTGTTTGGTTCATTAGGTTCTCAAAATCGGTTTTACTATATGAAAAAGGCTTGTCGGGAAAGCCGATTAGTATCATTACAAGTTTTCTAGTACCATAGGGTGTAAATGCTTTTGATGGAGTATTCCCGCCTTTTGCATGAATATTCCATGCTGATTTTAGCATAGCGACCTGTTGAGTGCTAAACCGCAACTTCTTGCTTGTTTTTGCAATCAGTTTTTTCTCAGAGATTGATCTTGTGCCAACTTCATGGGCTAAAACTCCGGAAGAGCTAATACTTCCATTTGCATTCCGAACGGCGTATTCCCATCCATTTTTTCCGTTATTCAACAACGTATAACCATCTATCGTTTCAGCCCAATGCACCATTTCATCTCCTTTTAACTGGATCGTGATCATTAATCCGTCCGGTTGTTTAAACTGAAATGGATATGGATACGCAACAACACAATAAGCTATGCTTTTAATGCTTAATAAAAGCACAAGCATTAAAAACTTAATTCTTAACTTTTTCATCTAATTCAACGTTTCTTAATAATTAGTGCAATAATGTCTTTCTTCTGGGTTTAATTTTATGATTTTAGATGATTTATTGATATCAATAAATCACCATAGTTCGCCTGATTATAAAATTTTTAAGCTTAATAAAACACAAATAGAATAAACTTATTATGTTTAAAATGAGTATTTTACATGTATTTCTTTCGTTCTCTTATTAATTTGCTAAATTACCAAAAACCAACATTTCCAAATACAAGGGTTAACCCTTGTATTTGGAAATGTTGGTTTTATTGAGGTCTTTTTGAGGGATATAAGTCAGATTAAAACTATTTCATTTTAATTATGATGAACTCCGTTCTTCTATTTGCCTGATGCTCTTCTTCGGTGCAAGGGACGACTCTTTTACCTTCGCACTCGCATTTGTTGATCAGTTTTGTTTCGCCATACCCTTTGCCTATTATTCGCTCTTTTGCAATTCCTTTAGAAACGATGTAATTGGCAGAAGCCTTGGCTCGTTTGTCGGACAATGCTAAATTGTAAGCCGCGGAAGATCTGCAATCGGTATGAGAACCAAGCTCAATGGTCATTCCGGGATATTCTTTCATTACTTTTACAATTTTGTCGAGTTCAATTGCAGCATCGGGTCTGATATTGTATTTGTTCAAATCGAAGTAGATCGGGTTAATTTGTATAATTTTGCCGATATCAAGTCCCACTTTGGGCTGAGACATAAGTTCTTCCACTATTATTTCTCCTGCAGTTTCTACTTTTACCGTTTGGGCTACAATTTTATCAAAATAATTTAGCGCTTTAATTACTCCTGCCAATTGAATTGTCTCTCCAAGCTTATTACCGGTTATCGGGATACGGATTTCCCCTTTTTTATTCGGGGTAAGTGTATGATCCTTCTCTTTGAAATATTGTTCATTCAGTATTAAGTTCATGGTTTCTTTGTCTTTAACAATCAAGACGATAACGGTATTCGGATTTTTATCCAATTCGGTAATAATTTTCAACTTTTCCTCTTTATAATCGGGCAAGACGGATACTTTTTGAGAATAATCATAATAATCCGGTTTGTTTATAGAAACAGTGTATGTTTTTCCAAGGTCAACGATAAAAGCGTATTCACCTTTCTCATTTGTAGTTGTTTCAGCGATTTTATTCCCTTTTTCATCCAACAAGGATACAAGTGTATTGGGTAACGGAATTTGAGTGTATCTATCCTTGCAAACGCTTATTAGTTGAACTCCACGCTGTGGTTCTTTTACTACGGAAAACTCATAAATATCATCATTTTCATCCAATGTTTCCCTGTTCGATGAGAGATATCCACTTTTTAAATCAGCACTAAAAGCAATTCCGAAATCATCTCCGGAGGTATTTATAGGGTATCCCAAATTAATAACTTTCGAAACCGTCATATTAGAATAATTCAATGAAGTTTCAAAAATATCGAGCCCCCCCATTCCTTCTTTTCCATCGGAACTGTAATAAAAACGATCGGCGATAATTGTTGGAAAAATATCGTTTCCCGGTGAGTTTACTGACTTGCCCATATTTACAGGATTACCCCAGCCTTTATCGTTTCTGATGCAGTACCAAATATCCATTCCGCCTTCACCACCCGGCATGTCCGAAGAGAAGAACAGGGTGTTGCCATCTTTGCTGAATGCGCCATGTGCAACATTATATTCCTTGTTGTTGAATGGAAATTTGGGGCCTTCCACCCATTTGTTATTGACAAGATTTAGCAGAACCAGTTTAAGCTTTACTTTCCCATCTGAGGCATAGACCGGTTTCCGTCCACTAAAATTATTTTGAGTCAACACCATTGATTTCCAGTCCCGACTGATGTTTACCGGTCCATTATTGAATTTGACGTTTATTGATTTGAGAAATTTCTTAGGTTTTGAATAATTTCCTTTTCCGTTTTTAACCGTGTAATACAATCTGTAAAACGCATTCCCGGTCCAGCTATGGCTATAATTAATCCACTGAGCTCTGTTGCGGGAAGTGGTAAAAACCACTTTGTTTCCTGGGAGAATAATCGGAGCAAAATCGTTCAACTTCGAATTAAAACTTACCTTGTTGATTCTATAGCATGCACTGTCTTTAAAAAAGTTCTGTGAATTTTTAATTGCATTTAAAAATTCTACACCTCTATTATCCAGCTGGTAGCTTTGCAAGTAAGTGATTGCTTTTTCGTTTTCATTGGTTTCAATCAATGTTTGAGCATAATAGTACTTGTCTAAAGGTGATGCAAAACCTCTTTTTACGATAGAAGAATAAGTGTTTTTTGCTTTTTGAACATCATTTGTCAATCGATAGCAGTTAGCTAATTTTATCAACGATTCTTTATCGTTGCTATCTCGGGCCACAACCAGTTCATATAAACCGGCTGCTTCTGCATAAGATAAAGATGCATAACATTTATCTGCTTTTATTTTGGATCCTTCCTGGGCTTCTGCTTTTGGCATAAGCGACAATATCAGTGCAATAATCAGGATGTAATTAATTTTATTTTTCATATTCGTATAAAATATTTTTTAGAAATAACGAGGAGAAACAATCTTTTTGCCCTTGTAACCGAACAGATAAGAAAGCATAATTTCATGAGAACCCTGATTATACTTTTGAAGGTCCGTCAGCGAATAATCATAAGAGTAACCGATCAGAAACTGAGGAGTTGCCTGAATTCCAATAATTGCCGATGCATCTGATCCGGTTCGATATGAGAATCCCAACCAAAATGTTTCTTTAATCAAGGCACTCAGATTCAAATCAAATTCAACGGGGGCATTGGCTACTGCTTTCATCATTAGTTGCGGTTTAAGCATAAAGTCCGGAGTTATCCGAAATATTCTGCCGGCTACAACGTAATAATGAAACTTTGAAGGTTTTACCGTCAGATTTTTGACAATATCGCCATTGTTTAACAGGGCTAGATTATCATCGACCATTCTTGGCACAGATACTCCAAAATAGAACTTCTTGGTGTAATAATAGATTCCAAATCCGAAATTGGGAGTTATCGCAGATTTAATATCAGAGGCAAACTGGCTATCCCCCGATTCGGTGGTCCCTACTTTCGTGAGATTATTTGATTGGACATGTGCTCCGCCCATTAATCCGAAAGCCAACTGTCCTTTTTTATCGGTGCGAATCCTGTACGCATAACTTCCATAAACCATTGTCCTGTCGGTTACTCCAATGCGTTCGTTTAGCACACTTACTCCAACGCCAACTTTATTGTCGAACAAAGGTCCGTTGATGCTGAATGTTGTGGTAATCGGTCTGCCGTTTATTCCCACCCATTGCTGGCGATGAAGAAGTGTAACGCCCAATGCTTCTTTACTTCCGGCATAAGCGGGATTGATAAACATTTCATTGTTCATGTATTGCGTAAACATTGCATCATATTGTCCTTGGACATGCGAGATACCCGAAATCAGAATGAAAACGAATATAATCAGATATTTTTTGCAGTATTTCATACTTATATAATTTATTTCTTATTAATATTGAATTGCGATAAATCCTACAACCGATTTAGTTTTATCATCGCCAAAATTGAGCAAGTAATAATATGTTCCGGTAGGTAATTTATCGCCACCAACGGTCATCGAATTTATGTTTGAAGTCCCATCCCAATCATTCAAATATGGAGATGCTGAATACACTTTATTTCCCCATCTGTTGAATATTTCTATCGAGCAATTCGGATATTTTTCCAGACCATTAATTACAAACTGGTCATTTACGCCGTCTCCGTTTGGAGAGAAACCATCCGGGACTACCAAATCCAATGGTTTAACCACAATAGTAACCAATGCGGTATCACTCAATGGAATCGGGGCATTATCCGACAATCGGTAAATAAACTTATCTGTTCCAATAAATCCAGCGTTTGGAGTATAAACAGCCGTTCCGTCATTAAATAACTGGACTGATCCATGAGACGGTGCTTGAGTTACAATCATAGAGCCAATATTAATGGTTCCATCCGGATCGGAATCGTTATTGATCAAATCAATAGTTACAGGAATTGCCATTTTTGTAAATCCATAATCAGGGTTTGCAATCGGAGCAATGTTATTGGAGGTTACCACAATAAACAAGGTGTCATTTAAGCAAATTTCAGGCAATGGAAGTCCTTGATCGCAAACTTCAACAACGACTGTATCCGTTCCTATAAATCCATTATTCGGAGCATAGGTGAATGATCCGTCTGCATTTACGGTGATTGTTCCGTTTGAAGGGCCGCTTACAGGTGTTGTATTCGCAATAAGAGTTGTTCCATCCGGATCGGTATCTCCAATCCCGATAATATTACCGGAAACAGGTGTGTTAACTAATGTATATGCCGTATCATTGTTTACGGTTGGCATGTCATTAACAGGCGTTATAGTAACCACAATTTCACTTGTTGTACACATTCCGCCGGCATCACATAAGGTCATGCAAATTGTATCATTCCCATTGTAATTTGAATTGGAAGTATAGGTTACACATGCTGTATTTCCTACAATATCAACGGTTGCCGTTCCATTTTCCATACAACCCAAAGTTGCAGTATATGGAGCCAAACCGTCACTGTCGATAAACGGAATACAAATCGTAACCGGAACATCTTCCAACGTGGTTGTCGTTGTATCATTAACAACAGGAGGGTCGTTCACCGGATTAACGATTACAAACAAGGTGTCGTATGTACAGGTAACCGGAGTTGGAATTCCTCCGTCGCAAACTTCAAACACGATGGTATCGGTTCCATTGGAATTAGCATCCGGAGTATAAGTAAATGTCCCATCGGAATTCATCACAATATCTCCATTGGTTGGCCCACTGATAGGAATAGTATTCACTGCGAGTGCTGAACCGTCTATGTCGTAATCTCCACCATTGGTAATATCTCCCGTTACAGGATTGTTCTCGGATGTGATTGCGGTATCATTTGTAACAGTCAATGGATCATTTATTGGCGTTACTGTTATGAAAATTGTATCATTTGTACAAAGAGGTGTTGGATCACAAATCTGAACCACAACCGTATCGAGTCCATTAAAATTCAGATTTGGAGTGTAGGTGAGATTTCCACCGGCATCTACGGTATATGTTCCATTGTCACTTGTCCCGGAAACTTGTGAAACGGTAATCGGATCACCATTTGAATCATAATCGTTACCAAGAACCGGAATTGTCACTGAATGGTCTTCCTGAACAGTAACCCATTCATTTATCACTGTTGGAGTGAATGGTGTATTTGGAACATAAATCAACACAATTGCCGTATCACACAGTGCAGGAGTAGCTCCATCACAAATCGTATAAACCAACGTGTCAATGTATGGACCAGTAACTCCTGCATTGATATTTGGAGTATAAACAATGCTGTCTCCACTTATGATAACAGCCACACCACTGTCCGGTTGCTGAATAATTTGCCAAGTAACAGATGGCCCATCTACATCAAAATCATTTGTTCCAATATTGAATCCAACCGGAGTGTTCGGATTTGTTCCAACAATGTCATTTACAGCTATCGGTGCATCATTTACCGGAACTACCGTAATAATAAGTGTGTCATTCACACAATATTGCGGCGTTCCATTGTCGCAAATTGAAGTTACGATTGTATCCTGTCCGTTGAAATTTGGATTTGGATTATACGTGTATGATCCATTTGAGCCAATGGTGATGGTTCCGTTATCAGGACCAGAAATAGGAGTGGTAACAACCGTTAACGTGTTTCCATCGGGATCGGTGTCGCCGGCAGTCAGAACAGTTCCAACAAGTGGTGTATCTTCGTTGGTAGTGGCAGTTTCGTTTGTGATAATTGGAGGATCGTTTACCGGTGTAACCGTAATGAATATTTTATGGTTTGTACAAGCACCAGAAGCATCACACAGATTTACACAAATGGTGTCTAATCCATTATAATTTGCATCCGGAGTATAGGTTACGCATAAAGTATTTCCAACGATACTCGATGTTACAGACCCATTGTCGTTGCATGATAATGTAACATTATAAGGAGCTATACCATCAACATCTGCAAATGGAATGCAAATATTTACCGGAACATCTTCTGCTGTTGTAACCGTGGTGTCGTTAAAACTTGGAGGATCATTAACTGGTGTAACCGTAATAATAAGTGTGTCATTCACACAATATTGCGGCGTTCCATTGTCGCAAATTGAGGTTACGATTGTATCCTGTCCGTTGAAATTTGGATTTGGATTATACGTGTATGATCCATTTGAGCCAATGGTGATGGTTCCGTTATCAGGACCAGAAATAGGAGTGGTAACAACCGTTAACGTGTTTCCATCGGGATCGGTGTCGCCGGCAGTTAGAACAGTTCCCACAAGTGGTGTATCTTCGTTGGTAGTGGCTGTTTCATTTGCGATAATTGGAGGATCGTTTACCGGTGTAACGTTTATGACAATTGTCGCAATATTTGAAATTGCCCCGTCATTATCCAAAATTGTATAGGTAGCCGTTGCAACTCCATTAAAGTTTAATGCAGGAGTGTACGAGACAACACCTGCTGCATTCACCGACCACGTGCCAAAAACATTGGTAAAAGCAGATTGAATACCAGCTACGGAAGGATTTAAGTCAACTGTGGATGTTACAATACTGCCATCAGTGTCATAATCATTTGTTGTAACCGTTAAACTGATTTGAGTATCTTCAAGCGTTGTTGTGGTATCATTCACAGCTATTGGCGGATTTGTCGGCAATATTGTAATAAAAATGGTGTCATTTACGCAATTTGCAGGTAATGGAGTGCCATCATCACAAATTTGAACTATTACCATGTCATTTCCAGAATATCCAGTTGTTGGTGTATAAATGAAAGTGCCATTTGTATTGATTGTAATTGAGCCGTGACTTGGTCCATTAAGAGGAGTTGTTGTTGCGACAAGACCCCCATCAATATCTGAATCTCCTGCATCTGTAAGATCACCGGTGCCGGAATTGTTTACAGGTAATGAAATATATTCATTATCTACAACCGGAGCATCGTTCACGGGAGAAACCACGAAGGTGATGTCGGCCTGGTCGCATTCACCGGAAGGATCACACAAATTGTAGGGGATAACGGCTGTACCGTTGTAGTTGTCAGCCGGGTCGAAGGTAACGATTCCTGTAGCGGCATCATAAGTCCAGGCACCGGTTGCATTGGCCAATGAGGTTTGGATTCCGGCAGTGGAGGGATCAAGGTCAACGGTGAACTGCCCGGCACCATTGGTAGGAGCGGTTGGATTTCCATCGGCATCGGTATCGTTGGATAGAATGTTTACGGTACCGTTAGCGCCATCTTCGGTGAGTCCTGCGCCGTTGTCGTCGTTTGCCACCGGGGCATCGTTCACTGCGGAGACCACGAAGGTGATGTCGGCCTGGTCGCAGGCTGCCGACGGATCGCAGAGCTCATAGGTCAGCACGGCTGTTCCATTATAGTTGTTTGCCGGGTCAAAGGTTACTATACCTGTGGCCGTATTGTATGTCCAGGTTCCGGTAGTGTTGGTTACACTGGTTTGGATTCCGGCAGTTGAGGGATCAAGGTCAACGGTAAACTGTCCTGCACCGTTTGTGGGAGCGGTTGGGTTTCCATCGGCATCGGTATCGTTGGCTAAAATGTTTATGGTACCGTTAGCGCCATCTTCACTCAAACCTGCGCCGTTGTCGTCGCTTGCCACCGGGGTGTCGTTCACGGGAGAAACCACGAAAGTGATGTCCGCCTGGTCGCAGGTTGCCGCCTGGTCGCAGAGTTCATAAGTCAGCACGGCTGTTCCATTATAGTTGTTTGCAGGATCAAAGGTTACTACACCGGTTGTTGTATTATATGTCCAAGTTCCGGTAGTATTGGTTACACTGGATTGGATTCCGGTAGTGGAGGGATCAAGGTCAACGGTAAACTGTCCTGCACCGTTTGTGGGAGCGGTTGGGTTTCCATCTGCATCGGTATCGTTGGCTAAAATGTTTATGGTACCGTTAGCTCCATCTTCGGTAAGCCCTGCGCCGTTGTCGTCGTTTGCCACCGGGGCATCGTTTACAGCAGAGACCACGAAGGTGATATTCGCCAAGTCGCATTCACCTGAAGGATCACACAAATTGTAAGGAATAACGGCGGTTCCGTTGTAATTATCAGCCGGATCGAAGGTGACAATGCCGGTTGTAGCATCATAACTCCAAACGCCAGTTGCATTGGTCAATGAGGTTTGGATTCCGGCAGTGGAGGGATCAAGGTCAACGGTAAACTGTCCTGCGCCGTTTGTTGGAGCGGTTGGGTTTCCATCGGCGTCGGTATCGTTGGCTAAAATGCTTATGGTGCCGTTAGCTCCATCTTCGGTAAGTCCTGCGCCATTGTCGTTGTTGGCAACCGGGGCATCGTTCACAGCAGAGACCACAAAGGTGATTGTTGCTTGATCGCAAATTGCAGTTGGATCGCATAGTTCGTATGTTAACACTGCGGTTCCATTATAATTATTTGCTGGGTCGAAGATAACAACACCTGTTGTGGTATTGTACGTCCATGTTCCGGTGGTGTTGGTTACACTGGTTTGGATACCGGCAGTAGATGGGTCAAGATCGACGGTAAACAGCCCTGCGCCATTGGTGGGAGCGGTTGGATTGCCGTCTGCATCGGTATCGTTGGATAAAATGTTTATGGTGCCGTTTGCCCCATCTTCGGTAAGTCCTGCGCCATTATCGTCGTTGGCAACAGGAGCGTCGTTCACGGCAGAGACTACAAAGGTGATATTCGCCAGGTCGCATGCACCGGAAGGATCACACAAATTGTAAGGAATAACAGCAGTACCATTGTAGTTGTCAGCCGGGTCAAAGGTTACGATTCCTGTAGCGGCATCATAACTCCAAACGCCGGTTGCATTGGTCAATGTGGTTTGAATGCCAGCTAATGTAGTGTTTAAGTCAACGGTAAACTGCCCTGCGCCGTTGGTCGGAGCGGTTGGATTGCCGTCTGCATCGGTATCGTTGGATAAAATATTGATTGTTCCGTTTGCCCCATCTTCGGTAAGTCCTGCGTCATTATCGTCGTTGGCAACAGGAGCGTCGTTCACGGCAGAGACTACAAAGGTGATATTCGCCAGGTCGCATGCACCGGAAGGATCACACAAATTGTAAGGAATAACAGCAGTACCATTGTAGTTGTCAGCCGGGTCAAAGGTTACGATTCCTGTAGCGGCATCATAACTCCAAACGCCGGTTGCATTGGTCAATGTGGTTTGAATGCCAGCTGTTGAAGGATCAAGGTCAACGGTAAACTGTCCTGCACCATTGGTTGGAGCAGTTGGATTGCCGTCTGCATCGGTATCGTTGGATAAAATATTGATTGTTCCGTTTGCCCCATCTTCGGTAAGTCCTGCGCCATTATCGTCGTTGGCAACAGGAGCGTCGTTCACGGACGAAACTACAAAGGTGATTGTTGCTTGATCGCAAATTGCAGTTGGATCGCATAATTCATAAGTCAAAACTGCGGTTCCATTATAGTTGTTTGCAGGATCAAAGGTTACTACTCCTGTAGCCGTATTATATGCCCAGGTTCCGGTAGCGTTGGTTACACTTGTTTGAATACTGGCAGTTGAAGGATCAAGGTCAACGGTAAACTGTCCTGCACCGTTTGTGGGAGCGGTTGGGTTTCCATCGGCATCGGTGTCGTTGGTTAAAATATTGATAGTTCCATTGGCTCCATCTTCGGTAAGTCCTGCACCGTTGTCGTCGTTTGCCACCGGGGCATCGTTCACTGCGGAGACCACGAAGGTGATGTCGGCCTGGTCGCATTCACCGGAAGGATCACACAAATTGTAGGGGATAACGGCTGTACCGTTGTAGTTGTCAGCCGGGTCGAAGGTAACGATTCCTGTAGCGGCATCATAAGTCCAGGCACCGGTTGCATTGGCCAATGAGGTTTGGATTCCGGCAGTGGAGGGATCAAGATCAACGGTAAATTGGCCTGCACCATTGGTGGGAGCGGTTGGATTTCCATCGGCATCGGTATCGTTGGATAGAATGTTTACGGTACCGTTAGCGCCATCTTCGGTGAGTCCTGCGCCGTTGTCGTCGTTTGCCACCGGGGCATCGTTCACTGCGGAGACCACGAAGGTGATGTCGGCCTGGTCGCAGGCTGCCGACGGATCGCAGAGCTCATAGATCAGCACGGCGGTTCCATTATAGTTGTTTGCCGGGTCAAAGGTAACGATTCCTGTGGCGGCATCATAACTCCAGGCACCGGTAGCATTGGTCAATGAGGTTTGGATTCCGGCAGTGGAGGGATCAAGGTCAACGGTAAACTGTCCTGCGCCGTTTGTGGGAGCGGTCGGGTTTCCATCGGCATCAGTATCGTTGGCTAAAATATTGATTGTTCCGTTTGTGCCATCTTCGGTAAGGCTTGCGCCGTTGTCGTCGTTTGCCACCGGAGCATCGTTCACTGCGGAGACCACGAAGGTGATGTCCGCCTGGTCGCAAGCGCCGGAAGGATCGCACAAATTGTAAGGAATAACAGCGGTTCCGTTGTAGTTGTCAGCCGGATCGAAAGTAACAATACCTGTAGCGGCATCATAACTCCAAACACCGGTGGCGTTGGTCAATGTGGTTTGAATGCCAGCTAATGTAGTGTTTAAGTCAACGGTGAATTGGCCTGCGCCGTTGGTTGGAGTCGTTGGATTTCCATCGGCATCGGTATCGTTGGATAAAATATTGATTGTTCCATTGGCTCCATCTTCGGTAAGCCCTGCACCGTTGTCGTCGTTTGCAACTGGAGCATCATTCACGGACGATACCACGAAGGTGATATTCGCCAAGTCGCATTCACCGGAAGGATCACACAAATTGTAAGGAATAACGGCGGTACCGTTGTAGTTGTCAGCCGGGTCGAAGGTAACGATTCCTGTAGCGGCATCATAACTCCAGGCACCGGTGGCATTGGCCAATGAGGTTTGGATTCCGGCAGTTGAGGGATCAAGGTCAACGGTAAACTGCCCGGCACCATTGGTGGGAGCGGTTGGATTGCCATCGGCATCGGTATCGTTGGCTAAAATATTGATTGTACCGTTTGCCCCATCTTCGGTAAGCCCTGCGCCGTTGTCGTCGTTTGCCACCGGAGCATCGTTCACTGCGGATACCACGAAGGTGATATTCGCCAAGTCGCATTCACCTGAAGGATCACACAAATTGTAAGGAATAACAGCGGTTCCGTTGTAATTATCAGCCGGATCGAAGGTGACAATGCCGGTTGTAGCATCATAACTCCAAACGCCGGTTGCATTGGTCAATGAGGTTTGGATTCCGGCAGTGGAAGGATCAAAGTCAACGGTGAATTGACCTGCGCCGTTGGTCGGTGCGGTTGGATTTCCATCGGCATCGGTATCGTTTGATAAAATATTGATTGTTCCGTTTGCACCATCTTCGGTAAGCCCTGCACCGTTGTCGTCGTTTGAAACCGGAGCGTCGTTCACGGCAGAAACCACAAAGGTGATATTTGCCAAGTCGCATTCACCGGAAGGATCACACAAATTGTAAGGAATAACGGCGGTACCGTTGTAGTTGTCAGCCGGATCGAAATTAACAATGCCGGTTGTAGCATCATAATTCCAAACGCCGGTTGCATCGGTCAATGTGGTTTGGATTCCAGCTAAAGAAGTGTTTAAGTCAACGGTAAATTGTCCTGCACCGTTGGTTGGAGCCGTTGGATTTCCATCGGCATCGGTGTCGTTTGATAAAATATTGATTGTTCCGTTTGCACCATCTTCGGTAAGCCCTGCACCATTGTCGTCGTTTGCAACCGGGGCATCGTTCACGGCAGAAACCACAAATGTGATGTCCGCTTGGTCGCAGGTTGCCGCCTGGTCGCAGAGTTCATAAGTCAGCACGGCAGTGCCATTGTAGTTGTCAGCCGGGTCGAAAGTAACGATTCCTGTGGCGGCATCATAACTCCAAGCACCGGTAGCATTGGTCAATGAGGTTTGAATGCCAGCTAAAGAAGTGTTTAAATCAACACTGAATTGCCCTGCGCCGTTGGTCGGAGCGGTTGGGTTTCCATCTGCATCGGTATCGTTGACTAAAATGTTTATGGTACCGTTTGCACCATCTTCGGTAAGCCCTGCTCCATTGTCGTCGTTTGCAACCGGAGCGTCGTTCACGGCAGAAACCACAAAGGTGATATTTGCCAAGTCGCATTCACCGGAAGGATCACACAAATTGTAAGGAATAACAGCGGTACCGTTGTAATTATCAGCCGGATCAAAGGTAACAATGCCGGTTGTAGCATCATAACTCCAAACGCCGGTTGCATTGGTCAATGTGGTTTGAATACCGGTAGTTGAGGGATCAAGGTCAACGGTAAACTGTCCTGCGCCGTTTGTGGGAGCGGTTGGGTTTCCATCGGCGTCGGTATCGTTGGCTAAAATGCTTATGGTACCGTTAGCTCCATCTTCGGTAAGTCCTGCGCCATTGTCGTCGTTTGCAACCGGAGCATCATTTACGGCAGAGACCACAAAGGTGATATTCGCCAAATCGCAAGCACCAGACGGGTCACACAAATTGTAAGGAATAACAGCGGTTCCGTTGTAATTATCAGCCGGATCGAAGGTGACAATGCCGGTTGTAGCATCATAACTCCAAACGCCGGTTGCATTGGTCAATGAGGTTTGGATTCCGGCAGTGGAAGGATCAAAGTCAACGGTGAATTGACCTGCGCCGTTGGTCGGTGCGGTTGGATTTCCATCGGCATCGGTATCGTTTGATAAAATATTGATTGTTCCGTTTGCACCATCTTCGGTAAGCCCTGCACCGTTGTCGTCGTTTGCAACCGGAGCGTCGTTCACGGCAGAAACCACAAAGGTGATATTTGCCAAGTCGCATTCACCGGAAGGATCACACAAATTGTAAGGAATAACAGCGGTTCCGTTGTAATTATCAGCCGGATCGAAATTAACAATGCCGGTTGTAGCATCATAATTCCAAACGCCGGTTGCATCGGTCAATGTGGTTTGGATTCCAGCTAAAGAAGTGTTTAAGTCAACGGTAAATTGTCCTGCACCGTTGGTTGGAGCCGCTGGATTTCCATCGGCATCGGTATCGTTGGTTAAAATGTTTACGGTACCGTTTGCTCCATCTTCGGTGAGGCCTGCACCGTTGTCGTTGTTGGCAACCGGGGCATCGCTCACGGAATTTACAGTGATGGTAACCGTTGCCGTTGTGCATTCCTGCGGAGTTTCGTCGTTGCAAACTTGATAAGTGAAGGAATCGGTTCCGTTGTAGTTTGAAGTCGGAGTATAGGTGTAAGTTCCGTCAGCGTTTAAGGTTAATGTTCCGTGAGAAACGTTTGCTGTAGGAGTTGTATTGACGGTTAAAGTGCTTCCGTCTAAGTCGCCATCGTTTGCAAGGACTGTTGTTCCGTAGAGGATCATATCTTCATTAACGTTTGCTAAATCATTGTTTGCAAGTAATGGATTACAATATGTCAATACAGCTTTTACTAATAATCTGTCGGAAACACAACCATTCGCAGTCTGCGAAGCATAATAATTAATATTGTTTTGCAACAAATCTGTTGAGTTTAATAGAGAGCCACCGATATTTGCATCATACCACTGAATATTGCTGCCCACAACAACTAAATCGGAAATTTTAGGCATATCGACTTTACAGAATGACTGGATTGCGTCTCCCGTAGGTGCACTCGGAGTGATAGGTTGGGCATCAATTGTTACTGAAGTTGAAGGAGAAATACAGCCATCTGTGCTTTTAGCGGTAATGTTGTACGTTCCCTGCGTTATACCGCTGAAAATTCCTGTTGTGTTAGTGTAAGTAGTTCCATCAATGCTGTATGTCATGCCAATGGCAGTCGGTGCTGTTATTGTTATGGTTCCCGTAGCAACCGAACAAGTAGGCTGAGCCGTGGCGCTAGCGGAAGGAATCGAAGGGACGGCGTTTACGTTTACAGTTACCGTTGTGGATCCGTCGTGAGAGCAGCTCCCATTGCTGATAGTTACATGATATGTTTCGTTAGCAGATAAGGCTCCCGTCGATCTGATGAATGTTGTTCCGTTGCCTACAAATGAAGCCCCAACAAGACTGTTGTCGGATCTCTTAATTTGGTAAGTGTACCCGTCATTGCCTGTAGAAACATTGATATTTGTACTTTGCCCGTCGCATACGGCAGTAGCATCAGCAGTTAACGTCGGATTGTTCGACGGTGAGGGATTAATAAGAATATAGCATGTTGCTTTATGGCATTTGCTTGGTGTGCCGTTGTCGCAAATTTCATAAGTAAATTTATCCGGTCCGGAATACGCAGATGTTGGAGAATAAATGTAAGTACCGGTAGAATTTATAGTAAGCAGGCCATGTGCAGGCGCAGTAACTGGCGTAGTATTGATTGATAAAACATCGGCATCGGCATCCACTGCATTTGATAATAATGAACTTCCGTTAAGCGTTGTATTCATTGCGGTATATCCGAAGTTGTCCTGAGCAAATGGATTCTTATTTGTAGAGCCAACAGGAATGGGCTCTACATCAATTTTTAAATCGGAATATTTACATTGCGAAGGCGTATGATTATCACAAGTTTTATATTTAAGAGTTACATATCCAGCAAAATTCGAATTGCTTGTTGGTATGAAAGTGTAAGCTCCATTTGAAGCTATTGTTATGCTGCCTGCATCTATAAATGAGTCTCCATAAATATCAACGCCTGGAATCGAATTAATTGTTCCTGTTGTAATATAATTAGATGTATTTGCAGGGTCTTGTATTCCGCTGAACGTTATCCCTTCACTTTCAGGATCGTTGTCGTTTGAGAGAACATTCCCTGATATTGGACTTGCCATGAAGGTCAGCAGTTGATCCGACATTTGAATAAGATCATTTGTATTGCATAAATCTTTCACCCCAACCTGAATATTAAGTTGAGCGATAGAGAAAGCCTGCTTTGAATTGTTATCAGTAATTTGATATTTTACCCTTGCAGTTCCAATAAATCCCGCTGCTGGGGTAAAAGTATATGTTCCGGATGCGTTGATGATTAAAGATCCTGCATTAGCAACGTAAACTCCTGAAAGATCAATTCCCGAAATAGCAATACTTCCGGATGTAATATAGTTGACGGAAGTTGTATCGTAAAAACCTAAGAAACTGACGTTATCACCTTCAACATCAAGGTCATTAACAAGAACATCGCCGGAAACGGCTGTATTTACAAGTGTAGCATTGTTGTCGTTTGCAGCAACGATACCATTATAGCAGCCCATGAATCCCGGAGGTAAATCCCATTTGTTAAGAGCTGATTTTATTTTTCCGCTTGCACCATTGCTCGCTCCAAAAACTGTGGGTGTTAACGGACAAGTTGATCCACATAAACCTCCTGCAACAGAACTGCTTGCATTCAGGTTGGTGTTGGAATAAACACCGCCACCACCGCCACCGCCGCCTGGGCCATGTGGAATTCCTCCTCCTGTATTCGTTCCTCCATTCCCTCCCTTTGCTAAGATAGTAATGGATGTTAATGGCGAATTTGAAACGATTAATGCACTTCCTCCGGCACCGCCACCACCAGAAGCATCTTGTGCAACCGTGCTGTTTGCATCTGCTCCACTAACATCAATAGAGCCCGGATTAGCATTTAATGATTTTGCAAATATTGTTACTATGCCACCTCCTGCAGCTCCACTACTTGCGAAACCTGAAGTAGGGGTTCCGGTGCCATCGTTTGTGCATCCGGCCCCACCGCCGCCGCCAAATGTTATTCTTTTGGGTGAGATAGGTATAAAATATGCTCCGGGTTCTCCTCCGATAGGAAGAGCCGAATTCCATGCATTTCCTCCTTTACCGCCCTTTCCTCCGTTACCGCCACCGCCGCCACCGGAGTTCTGGTCGTTGTTGTTAGTCCCATCGGTGCCGCCACCTCCTGCATTACCAGGGGCTCCTTGTGCGCAACTTCCTCCTGGATAGCCTTCAGATGTAGTGTTCAATAATGCTCCTGCGTTGTTAACATATTGTGGTGTCCCGGCTATTCCTTCTCCTTTTTGACCGTTTGTATTATTTGCCGTAGTTGAAACGAAATCTGTATTTGCTCCTGTGCCAACACCGGAAAGAACACGACCGCCGCCACCTCTAAAACCTTTTCCTTTTGCATCTATCTTTTTAGAATTAAAATCCATTGCTCCGGCAACTGTTACCGCAAAAACACCTCCGGTAGTTCCATTCCATGCAGGAACAGTGATATCTGCATTCAGCTTTAATGAAGCATATTGTGGAACCCGGATGACCTGAAATCTCCTTTGTCCCGAAACTCCGGCAACATAATTTGAATTCACATAAGTGTTCACTAAGTTATCGGCCAAAGTTAAAGTGTAAGGTCCGGCACCTGCAGGTATTGCATTTGTAGCAATTCCATATTCGATATATCCTGCCGATAAATTTGTGTTGAATAAAAATCCGGAGCCATCCTGTCCTGTTAATCCATCTCCATACGCATCATTATTCGAACTATTTATATCGGCACCCTGAATTTGAATTATCATCACCATGTCGCCTGCTGCGATAGGCACATTTGATCCGGCAGCATTATATCCTCCAAGGGTGATGTTTTTCTGACCTGCATTTGCATTTGCCGTTCCGGGCCAAAATGTATTTGGAATTGTTGTTATAGTTCCAACTCCATCACGACCAGGGTTCCCGCATGTGGGATTTACTGCAATATTTCCATTTACAGTAATTGTTACAACTGCGGTATCGCATTTATTTGGAACTCCATTATCGCAAACAACGTATGCAAACATATCGTAACCGACATAACCGGCAACCGATGTGTATGAATAAGATCCATCCGGGTTGAAACTAAACGAACCGGCATGTTGAGGGGAAGCGATAAGAGTACCCATTACTCTGGTGATGTCACCAAAATTCGGGTCTATATCATTCGTCAAAACATTTCCGCCAACAACAACTCCTGAAGTGGTGATATAATAATCGTCGTTGGCAAGAGGGGGAATATTAGCTGCTATAACACAACCTGTTACCAAGTCTGAGGAAACAGGGGGCGTAAAAGCAGTTTTTGTAACTGAAGTATGGGGAGCAACGGTTTGCACATCCATTATTAATGCAGGCAGACCACTATCATAAAAATTAATTCCATTGTTATCGTTGCCAAATGTTCCTGCAAGGTTTCGTGTTACGCCTGTAAAATAGTAATTACCAGCTCCTGCTACGGTGCCTGAATTATCGAAATTTACTCCAACCGTAATTCCACCTGCATCCTGATAATATTTTCCTGTTGCTGAATTAGTGATTTTTTTTGCAGCCGTTGTTGCCAAAACATTACCGTAGTTTTTGAAATTAGCACAATTATTCGTAAAATTCCCATTTGCTATGATGGTGCAATAATTATAATTTAAGGCTGCTACATTATCGTTGAATGTGGCATCTCCTGTTATCGTTAGTTTTCCATAGTTCTTTAAGGAAGCGGTGCTTGTTAATGTTCCTCCCACAGTTATGTATCCATAGTTATACACATTTGTTTGTGCGTTGGTTATCCAATTGGCAGCATAATTTATTGTCCCATTGTTGAAAATAGCGGTTCCTGTGGTAGCAAGAGTATTGTTTGCCGTGAAGTTTATTATTCCTCCAATATTATTGGTAATTGTAGCTGATGGAACAGTTGCAGTTCCTGAATATGACATTGCTCCAACAAAGTTTATTGTACCTGAATTTGTTATTGAACTTCCGAAAGCAAATGAAGATGTGCTATTGAAATTTAATATTCCTGTATTTGATATTTTTGCAGTTGCTGTTGAGCCGATAGTTACGGCCCCTGTAAATGTTGCCGTGCCTGCATTAATCAAAGTTCCCCCATTTGTTGTTAGTGTGCCGTAATTGGGTGTGGTATATCCATTTGGCACGGTTACAATATGTCCACTGGCGATGGTAATATTGTCTCCAGCTACAGGAACTGTACCGCCAACCCACGTGGATCCGACATTCCAGTTGCCTGATGTTGTGCTTGTTCTATTTGCTGCGCTTATGCTGGTTATAATAAAAAAAAGCAAAGCCAAAGTCGCAAAACCGGTTTTCAGTATTTTGTTGTTTGCAACAATTTTTATTGAATTAAAGAATGGATTCCCATTCTTTAATTTCACTAAAATGTCGTGATGTTTTTTCATACTTTATGTATTTTGGATAAAAATTATTCGAATGTTTTTTTGTTTCTAAAAAATGGTTGTTATTCTGTCTAAAAACGCATGTTTGAATTTAACTTGGATTTAATCCGACAACAGTTTATTTGCTTAGCATTGTAATACTTATAGTGTTATTCATTCTTTTTTTAATGATGTTTCAATAAGTTGTCAAATAAACATTTCCTGTCATCAAAATTGATAACAGGAATTCTAAGCTTCTGCTTTTTTTTAAATCCGCTTTTTAAAAATTACTTTTTATAGTCCGAGTTACTTCATCTTCTTCTTATTGGTTAGTTTATAAATGCTATATTTTTAATTACAAACAATCAGTTTTTTTGAAATCCGAGTGTTGTTTTGTTCCACGATTAAGATATACACACCGTTGATTACATGGACCTCCTGTTGAATGAAATTCACGCCTTTGTCTGGATGGTTTACCGTATATGAGGTGATCTTTTTTCCGCTAATATCACACAATGAAATTTTGATGATACCAGGATCGTCTGTTTTTAGAGAAACATCTAATCGGTTATCTGAAATTTTATAACCGGTAAATTCAAAAGCATTGACGCTTTCGTTACAGAAAATGCTTAGTATTGGAGAATATTCGTATTTGCCATCATAATCAACTTGTTTGATGCGATAATATGCAGTATTTTCTGAAAATTGGTTGTCTAAAAATTCATAACGGGCTAATGAATTAGAATTTCCTGCCCCTTTTAAAATATCAAGAATTTCCCAAGCTTTAGCATCTTCCGATTTTTCAATTTGGAAATAATCATTATTCACTTCTGTAGCTGTAGTCCAAGAAATCAAAGCACCTTTTTCAGTGCAAATTACTTTCTGATCGACCAATTCAATAGGTAAACTAATGTTGCCAGGATAAAAGATCAACCCCGATTTATTTACGCCATTTTGCGCAGTGATACGAGGAAATAAATTATTATCATCCATTCCTGCTGTGCCCGGATTATTTGAAATTGAAACTCCTGCAACCTTAGTTAAATCAGTATTTATATATTTTATCAATCCGGTGCCACCGCCACCCCCAGCTCCATGAGAATCGCGATGAATAACACTCCCTCCATTTCCTCCACTGGCAGAAAGCAATAGGGAAGCCAGTTTTGCAGTATTAATCTTAACCCCTTTTGTTTTAATGATTAAAGAGCCCCCGGCACCCCCGGCACCGGCACCATCTTGCCCTGTTGTATTGGGCGCATTTAACCCATTGGCAGAAATTTTAACATTTCCTGAATTGACTATGATGGAATCAGCTTCGATTATAATTAGACCACCACCATTTGACCCGTCACTGGCAAAATGACCATTTTGCTGACCACCGCCACCGCCACCGCCAAAAAATGCGATAACAACATCTCTTGTAATTTCATTTTCCAATCCTGTACCTCCAAGGCCACCGGCATTCACCCCACATTCCCAGCCAATTCCTCCGCTACCACCTGCAGAATAATTTCCTCCGCCACCGCCACCAGCATTGTGTGGATTTCCTCCGCCACCACCATTTGCAAGATGTCCCATGGCATATTTATGAATACCATCGCTTACTTTATAAATTCCTTCCCCTTTGCCGGAAAATTTTGCATCACTACTTTGGAATGTGTAATTGTTGCAATCGCCTTGAATATTATCACTTTTGGCACCACCTCGAAACCCGGCCCCATCAGCGGTGATGTTGTTGTTTAATGTTAAATTCCCAATAACCCGAAATGCAACCACACCGCCAACTTTTCCATCCCAAGGTAGAGCCGATATATTTGAAGATGTAGAATAATTGGTGAATTCAGGATAAGTAATCAATTGGATACTCGAATTGGCATTTATTTCCGGAGCGTATGATAAACTTTGTGTTAACTCTATTGAAGAAGGAACCCCAAATGTATATGTGATGTTTTTCACGATCGCAATTTCAATGCGTCCGGTGTTACCTATGGTTCCAATTTGCCCATAATTGCTATTGTTCCATAAATTAGCCACTACTTTTCCTTGGGTGTGATAAACAATCACTTTTTTACCAATCTCAAAGTTTCCATGCACCTGATTTACATTTGCAACGGTTAACACTTTTTTGTTCACATCAACTGCCGTGACCCGAGCATAACCGTTAATTTGAGCAAAAAGGTTGCTCCCCAATATCAGGATTCCAATTAGGATGATGGCTTTTTTTGTTTTCATTATTAAAAATGACAATGGTGCTAGGGGTGATTCGTGTTTCTTCACTTTTCTCTTCTTTTTCTGTTGGAGTATCTGTTTTTTTAAATCCAAAACTTTTTGTCAAACAACAAATACTTACTTTATTAATTCGTTTCTCAATCTCCCCCAGAATTTATTAAACTATGTGATTTTTCCCTAAATCGATTGCAAAAGTATATATATTAGTGCTCTTCTGAAATAAGGGGAAACCCTTGTTTTTATTATTAGATATTTTCTTTATTTGGTACTTTTTATTCTTTCGAGATGTTTTTGCGTTTTATTATAGCTCAATTTAACGTCAATAATGGAAGGCTTTTATAAAATGATTATTACTTGAAAATGGAATTTATGGGAACTCAAAATAATAGAATATAATAATTATGCTAATAATTTGACATATCTTTGTAACAGATTCAGAAATTATATGATACAACCAAAATCGGCCAAACACTTACGGAATATTCTTTTATGTCTTTTGTTATTGTCAGCTATTTTGCAAGGTTGCAAATCTCCAATAACGGAAAAGGATTCAATAAAAAAAGATACAACAGTAGCCAAAGACACTATTTGTAATTGGCTTCGACAACCTTCCAATTATTTTGATACGAATTTTCATGCTGTTTTCTACAGCAAGTTTAACGCATGTATAACCTCAAATGATATTTATTCAGCTACCAACATTTTACTATCAGCCGGGAAAAGTGCAATTGCGAACTATCAAGCGGATACATTATTATTAAACACATCTATTCAATTTATAAACAGATACCGTTTATTTATCAAACCGGTTGACTACTCAGATCTTTTAATCAATATTGGAAGCTTTTATTCTCAGGCAGGAGAGTATCTGAAAGCAAATGAATATTTTAGCCGAATCGTTTTTGATACAAATAATACCGAAATAAAAGTCATATACATCGCTTCAAGGAACGAAATGCTATACAATTATTTATACACAGGCAATGTTGACAAAGCACTTGATTGTGGTTTCGAAGCTTTAAAATATAGCATCTATTCAAAATATGAGATCGGCATAGCTGCATCGTGCGCAGGTATCGCTGGAGCCTATTTGTATAATAGCGATGCTCAAAAGGCTTTGTTTTACCTTGATTATGCCATTTCAATAACTGAAAACGGGGAAGACACCGCAGGAATTTATATGATGAAATCTAATAGAGTAGGGATCTATTTCCAAATAATGCACCCTAAGCTTTTACCAAGCATAGACTCTTTGATCTCTCTCTACGAAAAATGGAATCCCGAAAATCCGAAATTTGTAGTGGACGCACTTAGCTGGAAAACGATAAAATACATTAAGGAAGGAAACATGACCGTTGCTTCACACTTAATTGATTCGCTCAAAAAAATAAGCTCATCTCCGAAAGTGAGCGAATTCGACTACAGCAACTTTACTCTTGCACAAGCCGAATTTGAAAAAGCACAAAACAAACCAATTTCCGATAAATCAATTTATTTGAAGCTATTACCCGAATTGTGGAGTACCAGACAATATCATCTTTTGTTGGTTTATTACGATCTGCTTCAAAAGGATGCTTATAGATCCGGTGATTATAAAAATGCATATCAATACATCATCGGTTATAATACGGCAAAAGACAGCTTAAGTGGCTTAACCATAAAAAACAAAATAATTGAATTGGAAAATAGTTATGAATCCAAGCAATTGAAATACGGGCTGTTAGAAAAAGACCATAAATTGTCCGAACAGAAAACACTGATAATTATTCTGATTGGAATTATCATATCCATAATGTTTATCACAGCTTCAATCTATTTTATATTAAAGATTCGCCATCTTCGAAAAGAAAAAAAAGCGAACATTCGTTTTACCAGCGATCTTTTAGAAAAAGTGGAAGAAGAGAGAATGAGGCTGGCCAGCGACCTTCACGACTCTGTCGGGCACGACTTGTTATATTTAAAAAACAAGGTGTGCAAAAATAATCCTGCAATTGCTAATGATGTGGATAACATCATCCAAACCGTTCGAGGTATAAGTCGGGATTTACATCCTTCTTTATTTGAAATCTCCGGATTGGTGTTAAGCTTGGAGCAACTGATTTCACGGTTTCAACAAACCACCCACATTCTGATTAATACGGAATTCGACTACAAATCAAGCCTCAGTTCAAAAAAAGAATTGCAGATTTACAGAATTATTCAGGAGGCACTGTCAAATATCATTAAACATTCAAATTCAATTGCCGCATTGGTGAAAATATCGGAAACAAAAAGCGCTGTTCATGTAAAAATAGCTGACAATGGAATCGGGTTTGATGTTGAAAATAAACTTAATTCAAACCGCTCTTTCGGATTACACAGTATGACCGAAAGATCAATGGCAATTAACGGAAAAATTATTATTAAATCGAGCCCCAAAAGGACAATAATAACCATAGATATTCCTAAAGATGAAAACAGTAATCATAGCAGATGATCATTCCTTAACCTTACTTGGTATTAAAGAGTATGTGAGTTCACTCGGATATAAAGTAATAGATACTTGTTCCAATGGAATTACAGCATATAATCTGATTTTATCTCAACGACCGGATGTTGCAATTTTAGACATCAGCATGCCGGGGTTGACTGGTTTGGAAGTATTATGCAAATTACACGAACAACGAAATCCGACCAAAGTCATATTAATAACAATGCATAAAGAAAGTAGTATTTTTAGAAAAGCAGTCGCTTGTGGAGTTTCCGGATTCATATTGAAAGAACAGGCACATGATACCCTCGAAAACTGTCTCAATGAAATCATTAAAGGAAACTTTTTTTTCAGTGAAGACCTGAAGAAAGACCTTAATTATGGCGAAGAAGGCACTGATGATTTGCAAGGTACATTTACTTTAACAGAGCTAAAGATTTTAAAATTGATCTCTGAACGGAAAACATCAAAACATATATCCCTGCTGCTGTTTTCCAGCGAAAAAACGATTGAAGGGCACCGGAGAAATATTATTCAAAAACTTGGTTTGCCGAAAGAAAAGAATACACTCCTGATTTGGGCAATGGAAAACAAGGAAAAGTTTGAAGACTATTAGGGGATATTCATTAGTCGGATTAACTTCAATTAAGTAGGTCTCAACTCTTTCAGCCATCCATTATTGAAAAAATATAGTACGCAAGTAGTATCATTTATCAAATAATTTTCCTCTGTATAAAATTGCTTTTCACCGATTTATAGTGGTCCGATTTGTTTTTTCATTATATTTTTGTATCAAAAAAAACAATGAAAATTACCATTCTTAATGGCGACATGGCCCAAGGAGCCAGTGATTTCTCGAGATACATAGAAAAGCTATCGGAAAAGCTTCAGGAAAATCATACCGTTCACCTTTTTCGTTCAAACCAGATGAACATTCATTACTGTGTCGGATGCTGGAATTGCTGGTGGAAAACTCCCGGTAGATGCACAATTCCAGACGATGCCGATCAAATCCTTGCTTCCGTGATCAATTCGGACTTTTTTATTTTTGCATCCCCAATCATGACCGGTTTTACAAGTTCTGCTCTCAAAAAGATAACCGATCGGTTTGTTGGATTAATTCATCCATACGTTATTTTGAAAAATAAGGAATGTCATCATCGAAAGCGGTACGACAACTATCCGGATTTCGGACTGTTGCTTAGTAAAGAAGAGGATACGGACGATGAAGATTTAAGAATCATCGATGAAATCTATGATCGATTTGCCTTAAATTTTCATTGCGAAAAAAGATATACAAAAATCATTACGGACACTAAAATTGAGGATATAATCGATGAAACTTGCAATTATAAACGGATCTCCGCGAAATAAGAAAAGTAATTCAACCCTGTTGATGGACCAATTCTTATTAGGCTATCACAGCCTAAATCCGGAAGAAATTCCGGTTCACTACCTCGCAAATCCTCAATTGAAAAAAGAGGGAATCGCTACTTTTATGGATTCGGAAGTGATTCTCATTATTTTTCCACTTTATACGGATTGTATGCCGGGGATTGTGAAGGAATTTTTTGAAAGCGTTGCGGAAATGGATAAAAATGTGACCCGCGGAAAGAAAATCGGGTTTATTGTCCAATCCGGATTCCCCGAAGCTGTTCATTCCGTCGCCGTTGGGCGCTATCTGGAAAAACTCACCAAACGATTGCAATGCGAATACCTCGGCACCGTGATTAAAGGAGGAGTGGAAGGCATCCAGATCATGCCACCCTTTATGATCCAAAAATTATTTAATCAGTTCAATAAGTTGGGGGAATATTTTGCAAAAAACACTGTCTTTTCTTCTCAAATAAAGGAGGCATTGCGTAAACCCTACAAAATGTCACTGCTAAGGAGATCTGTTTTTAAAATGATGGCTAAAACAGGATTGACCAATTTTTATTGGAACAGCAACTTGAAAAAGAATGGGGCTTATCAAAACAGATTTGACAAACCATTTGAAGCGTAAGTTTGAAAAACAAATTAAAGAAAAAAATCCCAGATATTATTGCTTTATAAAATCTATGGTTTCAATAGTTTACAGTGATTAGATGACTTGGAGTCATCTGATCACTTGGACTTGGATGAATAAATTTTCCAGACAATTGTAATAGAGATATCATTGGAAAAAATATTTCCTGCAATAATTCTAATAACGTTTATAGGATTTTTTACATTCGCTTATATTAAGTTATTAGTTTTTTGAGGTAAATCTACACAAGCTCGAACCTATTGCAGATATTTTTTATATAAACCATCATGCTTAATATCAAATAGATACAGTTGATTCAATTTATAAAATTGTAAATTTTTCCGAAGTATTTCATTCATTGTTTAAAAAATTACTTGACATTTCATTTTATTTCTACTATCTTTGCCAAATGGTTTAACTAGTTGGTTAAACTATCAGGTAAAAAATAATTGAAATATGTCGAATTTAGAGGATTTAAACACGGAAGAAAAAATATTGGAAGCCGCCAAGCGGGTATTTGTCCGCAAAGGTTTTGACGGTGCACGGATGCAGGAAATTGCCGATGAAGCGGGAATTAATAAAGCATTGTTGCACTATTACTATCGAAGCAAAGACAAGCTGTTTTCGGTGATTTTCGATGAGTTGCTCGGCCAGCTTACGGGGACGGTTCATAAGCTTTTAAATACTACGGATGATCTTTTTGAGCTGATTGATAAGTTTGTGGATTTCTACACCGAATTTTTAAAAAAGAATCCGCACATGCCTATTTTTATTTTGAATGAGGTTTATCAGAATCCGGAACGGATGAAAGAGCGAATAGAAAAAGGAGGAAACTTTCCTCAGCCCACACTGCTGATTTCAAAATTCTTAAAACAAACTGAAAATAATGAAATTAAGCCGATTAATCCGATCTATTTTATTATAAATATGATATCCCTATGTATTTTCCCATTTATAGGCCGTCCGCTTATTCAAACTATTTTAATGATTGAAGATACAAAGTTCGATTTTATGCTTGACGACAGAAAAGAATTGGTGAAAGAGATGTTGAAAAATTCAATAAAAAAATAATAGTGCGAGTGCAAGTCATAGACTTTGCACAACAATATACTGCACATCTTAAAATAGAAAATATGAAACGAATCCAATTAATTATAATCATGCTCATAGGAGTGTCCAATGCATTCAGCCAGCAGATTACGCTGAAGGATTGCTTTGCGGAAGCCGAAAAGAACTATCCGTTGCTGGTTCAGCAGGAACTTTGGCAACAGTCGTTTGCAGAAACCAATACCATGTTTAATAAAAATTGGTATCCGCAAGTGGATTTGAATGCGCAGGCCACGTATCAGTCTGATGTAACTCGGGTCTCAATTCCATTGCCAACAATAACGATTCCCGTTCCGGAAAAAGATCAGTACAAAGCAACGTTGGATGTTAAGCAGTTAATTTGGGATGGCGGTTCCATTAATAGGGAAAAAGGGGTGAAGCGCATCGAAAACAGCATTGAACAGCAAAAAATTACCATTGATCTCTATCGGTTCAAAGAACGGATTGCACAAATCTATTTCCGGATTTTGCTCACCGATGAAAGTATAAACCTTACCAAGCTCATGATTGGTGATTTGGACACTCGCCTGAAGACTATAGAATCCGGAGTGAAAAACGGAGTGGTTTTGCAAAGCAGTGCCGACCGGTTAAAAGTAGAGATTTTAAAGCAGCAACAACGGGTTACAGAGCTTCAAACCGATCGAAATACGAATATTACTTCGTTAAACACGCTTTTGGGTACCACTTATTCTGTAGATGCGGCGCTAAGCCTTCCTCAAATTACCATTTCAGGAAATAATTTTCAGCTTCGTCCCGAAATGCAACTTTTTGAGTTGCAGCAACAGCAGTTTTCGGCAAAGATGAAGACGGTTACCACGAAGAACATGCCCCGGCTTAGTGTTTTTGCCCAAGGGGGATACGGTCGCCCGGGACTGAATATGTTTGATCCCGATTTCCAATTTTTTTACATCGCCGGACTGCGCCTCAACTGGTCGCTGTGGAACTGGAATAACGGTTCAAACGAGAAAAAGATATATTCCATTGCAGGTCAATTGATTGATAAGCAAAAAGAGATTTTTACAAGAAATACCAATTTACAGTTACAGCAACAACAAGCTGAAATGAACAAAGCCGAAACATTGCTAAAAACCGATGATGAAATTATAGCATTGCAAACCGCGCTGAAAAGAACGGCTGCTACTCAATTTGAAAACGGCTTCTTGTCGGCCAACGATTATCTTAACGAACTCAATTCAGAAACAATGTCTAAAATGAATAAGAAACTTCACGAGATACAACTCGCAATGGCTAAACTTAATTATCAATTTGCAAATGGGAATATTACGTTCTAATTAAAATTATGACAAAAGTAGCCTTGGAAAATGAAAATTATCAAACAAAAAAAACAATAAACCAATGAGTACAAAAACAATTGTTTTCATTTTTGAAATACTTCAATTTACTGTATTTAGGTTGACTAAAGTGGAAAAAATTAAAGTGATAACAAAAAATGATAGATCGTTGAGCAAAAAATCATACACATTCATTTTTGAGATTCCTTGTTTTGCATGGGGTCACTAATTATCTTAAGCGTGAATGGTTTAAAGAAAAATTATAACGAAAGATATCAAAAATCGATCTCATAAATGAGCTGAGGCTGAAAGTTAAAGAATAAATAAAATCAAACTAAAAAAAACAATAAACCGATGAATATAAAAGCAATCGCAACCATTATCCTTCCTTCTCTGATGGCGATGGTAGGATGTTCCGACAAAGATTCCCAATGGGATGCACAAGGCCAGTTTGAGGCAACCGAAGTTATCGTGGCTTCCGAAGCAAGTGGAAAAATCATGGACTTTGCCGTTGATGAAGGTCAATCTTTGGCTCAAGATCAAATTTGTGGATATATTGATACCATGCAGCTTTATTTAAAAAAACAGCAACTTCAAGCCTCCATTGTCTCCATCCTTACCCGAAATTCAGGAATTAAGGCCCAACTAACCGTGATTGATGAACAAATAGCCAATCTTAGGCGAGAGCAATTACGTATGGTTCGTTTAATTAAAGATGATGCAGGAACTCAAAAACAGCTGGATGATATCAACGGACAAATTGTCGTTTTGGAAAAACAAAAAGAGGTGACAACTACTAATTTCGCTCAGTTAAATGCCGAAACGGCTCCTTTACAAAGTCAAATAGACCAATTGAACGATCAAATTCAAAAAAGCATCATAAAGAGCCCGATTTCGGGAACAGTGATCTCTAAATATGCTGAAAAAGGTGAAATTGCAGTCTTTAATAAAGCGTTATATAAAATTGCAAACCTTACGGAGATGACACTAAAGGCTTATGCAACCGCAGAACAGCTTAGTTCTTTAAAACTTGGACAGAAAGTTACCGTACTCATCGATACTGACGGTAAAACATATAAAAAACTGGAAGGTCTAATTGATTGGATTTCGGACAAATCGGAGTTTACGCCAAAAAGCATTCAAACTCGAAACGAACGCGCAAACCTAGTGTATGCCCTTAAAATAAAAGTAAAAAATGATGGAACCTTGAGAATCGGAATGCCAGGGGAAGTTAAATTTTAGTTGAAAGTCTATAAAGTCTATAAAGTCGAAAGTCTGTAAAGTCGAAAGGGAACAGCCAAATACATGTAAAACGGGTGGAACAGGTGAGCCAAGTACAACAGGTAGAACAAGTAAACCAAGTAAAACGGGTAAACCAAGCATAACAAATCAATGTTACTCCTACTTTAACCAGATCTTCACTTTCTTTATTCATAATTCTTGATTCTGTATTCTCTTTAGACACGCATTGCGATCTTCTTTTCACGTTTCACGAAAAATCTTTTCACGTTCTTACTTCATAATTCTTCAACTCAGCCTTCGGCTATGCTCAGTCTTCGTTCTTCTTTTTACGCTTCTTACTTCTCACTTCTTGATTCTTACTTCTTACTTCTTACTTCTTTATTCATAATTCATACTTCTAAAAAATGATCACAATCAAAAACATATCACGCAGTTTCAAGGCTATAAAAGCCGTAAAGAATACCTCTTTCGAGATCGGAAAAGGGGAGATTTTCGGTGTGTTGGGACCTGATGGGGCAGGCAAAACAACTTTGTTGCGGATGATAAGTACGCTTTTAGTTCCGGATTCGGGAAATATAACCATCAACAAACTTGATGTAGTTAAAGATTATACTGCACTACGGATGATGATTGGGTATATGCCCGGCAAATTTTCGCTATATCCCGATTTAACCATTGCCGAAAATCTTCAATTTTTTGCTACCATATTTGGAACAACCATCGAAGCTAATTACGATTTAATTAAAGAGATTTATAGCCAAATTGAGCCATTTAAAGATCGAAGAGCGGGGAAATTATCGGGAGGAATGAAGCAAAAATTGGCCTTGTGTTGTGCTTTGATTCATAAACCCGAATTGCTTATTCTCGATGAACCTTCCACGGGTGTAGATCCGGTATCACGTAAAGAGTTTTGGGATATACTCGGAAAATTGAAATCGGCAGGAATAACTATTGTGGTTTCCACGCCATATATGGACGAAGCCATGCGTTGCGATCGAATTGCAATGATGATTCAGGGTGAAATTATCGAAATTGATACACCCGAAAATATTGTCGAAAAATATGAAGAACCCCTGTATGCGGTAAAATCCACCAATATGTTTCAGCTGCTTAACGATATTCGACTCGTATAACGACACCGCTTCTTGCTTTACTTTTGGCGAATATTTACATGTGTCTTTAAAACCTGAGTGCGATTATCTCTCTTTAAAATCGTGGTTGGAAGCAAAGCAATATCCCGATTTTGAGTTTAAAGTGGCGATTCCTAATATTGAAGACTACTTTATGTCTAAAATGATAAAAATGGAGAATTATGACTAACCAATTTGCAATAGAAGCTCATGAATTGACTCGGGTATTTGGAAATTTTACTGCCGTTGATAAAATTTCATTTACTGTGAATAAAGGTGAAATTTTTGGATTTCTGGGAGCCAATGGTGCAGGAAAAACAACTGCGATGAGGATGTTGTCCGGTTTGCTTGCTCCGTCATCGGGAAGTGCCTCTGTGGCCGGATTTGATGTTGGTAAACAAGCTGAGAAAATTAAACTGAACATTGGATACATGAGCCAGCGTTTTTCGCTATACGAAGATTTAACCGTTTGGGAAAACATCCGCTTTTATGGTGGTATTTATGGACTTTCGAATCAAAAAATAAGTGCTAAAGCCGATGAAGTGCTGGAGCGGCTGGAACTTAAATCGGAACGCAACCAATTGGTAAAATCGTTGCCATTGGGTTGGAAACAAAAACTTGCTTTTTCTACTGCGCTCATCCATGATCCCAAGGTGGTCTTTCTCGATGAACCTACGAGTGGTGTAGATCCGATTACCCGACGACAATTTTGGGAGATGATTTATGAAACGGCAAATCGAAATATTGCAATTTTAGTTACAACTCATTACCTCGATGAAGCTGAATATTGCAACAGAATGTCGATTATGGTGGATGGAAAAATAGCAGCCCTTGGAACTCCAAAAGAATTGAAAACCAATTTTAACACCAATACAATAGATGATGTATTTATTAAATTAACTAGAAGTGAAGAGATCCATTTCGTGAAACGTGAAACGCGAAAAGAGTGCGAAGCGGGAAAGTGAAACGACATCTCGTGAAAAGCGAAAAGAACACAAAGCAATTTTTTCTTTTTATTCCCTAAAAAAATCTTTTCACACAAATATCCGCATCGCGATCTTCATTTCACGAAGAATCTTTTCACGACTAAAAAACACAAAGCATACAATAAACTCATAAAAAATGAAAACTTTTCTTGCATTTATTACCAAAGAGTTCATCCACATTCTTCGAGATCGGAGAACCTTGCTCGTTTTATTGGGAATGCCGGTGATACAAATAGTATTGTTTGGATTTACAATTACCAACGAAATAAATAATGCAAACATCGCCTTATTAGACCGTTCTAAAGATGGTGAAACCCAAAAAATAAGCAACAGATTGCTGTCTTCGGGATATTTTGTGCTGCAGCGTAACATTTCCTCTATATCCGAAGCAGAAGCTTTGTTTAGAGAAGGAAAGATAAAAATGGTGATTGTATTTCCCGAAAACTTTGCACAACATCTTCAAAGTCAAGGAAAAGCACAAATCGAAATAATTACCGATGCCTCCGATCCGAATACAGCAACTACATTAAGTAACTATGCCACAGCCATCATCAATGATTACAACCTCGAAAAAATGGAGCAATCGGGATTGCCTATTCAAATTAATACCGAGGTCCAGTTGCTTTATAATCCCCAGCAGAAGGGCGTTTTTATGTTTGTTCCGGGGGTTATTACGCTCATTTTAATGCTTATTTGTGCGATGATGACCTCCATTGCAATCACTCGTGAAAAAGAGAGCGGAACCATGGAAATAATGCTGGTTTCGCCACTTAAGCCATTTATGATAATTATCGGAAAAGTAGTTCCTTACTTTGTCCTTTCGTTAATCATTGCACTGATTATTTTGGTAATGGGGGTTACAATTTTTGGGATGCCCATTCGAGGGAGTTATATGTTGCTCTTTCTAGAGCTTACCCTGTTTATAATCACCACATTATCGCTTGGAATTTTTATTTCCACCAAAACTTCAAGCCAGCAAACCGCTATGATGATTTCAATGGGAGGCCTTTTACTTCCAACCATCCTTTTATCAGGATTTATATTTCCTATTGAAAGTATGCCACTTCCGTTGCAGTGGATTTCTAATATCGTGCCGGCTAAATGGTTTATCATCATCATTAAAAGCATTATGATTAAAGGAATTAGCATCATTTACATCTGGAAAGAGACGCTGATTTTATTATCTATGGCAATAATTCTCATTTTTGCCAGCATTAAAAACTTTAAAATTCGCCTTGATATATGAGAACAATTCGCTTTATCATCCAAAAGGAGTTTTTGCAAATTTTTCGAAGCAAAGCAATGCTTGGTATCATTATCATGATGCCCATGATACAACTTCTTATTTTGGCTTATGCTGCCAGTTATGAGATTAAAAACATCAACGTCTGCGTCATCGATCAAGATCATTCAGAATATTCCAGATCGTTGGTGGCAAAAATACCATCTTCGGGATATTTTAATATTACTCAATATGCCAACTCTCGTAGCGAAGCCGTCAATCAAATACATCATGGAAACGTGGACTTGATTTTAGAAATTCCACCAAAATTTGAAAAAAATTTGCAACGTCAAGGGAGTGCTTCTGTTCATATTTCTGCAGATGCAATCAATGGTATGAAGGCTGGATTGGCAATGTCGTACCTTCGACAAATGCTCATGAATTTTAATAGCGAATTAATTGTTAGTAAAGGGTTTATCAACACTGCTGTAATTTCCACCATTGAGCCGATTAGCCGTTTTTGGTATAACCCATTTATGGACTACAAAGCCTTTATGGTTCCGGGTATTTTGGTGATTCTGATCACCGTAATTGGAGGGTTTTTAACGGCAATGAACATTACCCGTGAAAAAGAGGTGGGAACGATCGAACAAATCAACGTTACACCGATTAAAAAATATCAGTTTATTATTGGCAAAATGGCTCCATTTCTTATTATTGGTCTGCTGGAGTTCGCTTTTGGACTTACACTTGCCAAATTATTGTTTGATATTCCGATGCGAGGCAGTTTGATTACGCTGTTTTCATTTGCCTTCCTTTATTTACTTATTGTGCTTGCCATGGGGCTTTTCATCTCGTCGTACACCGATACGCAACAACAAGCAATGTTTATTGCATGGTTTTTTATGGTTATTTTTATTCTCATGAGTGGACTCTTTACCGCTATTGAATCGATGCCTGAGTGGGCGCAAGTGCTTACGTGGTTTAATCCGATTGCGTGGTTTGTAAAAGTTATGCGACTTACTTTGCTTACGGGAAGTTCTTTTATCGACTTATGGCATCACTTCGTAGCGATGTCGGCATTTGCACTTTTTTTTAATGCATTGGCCATTCGGACGTATCGAAAGACGAGCAGTTAACACACGTGAAACGTGAAAAGACATTTGGTGAAAAGAAGGGCGCAAGGCGATTTTTTTGTCACACTGATTTGAAGTTAGTGATCTGATGACTTCAAGTCATCAGATCACTAATCCCCGACATTGGGATCCCTCAAGCGAATTTCATCTGAAGTAAAGCATCAGAGATCGCTTTACTTAATGTTGTCGTTGGCCTCCCAATAAGTTTTGAAAGTTGATGACTATCGTCAAATAAATCGCCTTTTTCTGTGGCAACATGTGTTTCTGCAAGAAATTGCGCATAACTTTCAGGCATACCGCTTTTAGCAAGTGCTTGTGCATATTCTGCCACCGGTAAATTAACATAGGAAATTTCTTTTCCTGCTTGCCGTGAGATTTCTGCAGCAAATTCACTCATGGTAAAAGCTTCATCTCCTGCGAGTTCATATACTTTTCCTTCTTGTCCTTCTGTAGTTAAGACTATGGCTGCCGCTTCGGCAAGGTCTTCGCGTGTTGCAGACGAGATTTTTCCGTCAGCAGAGCTTCCATATAAAGCTTCCATCGCAATTACATCCCGAAGCGAAACGGTATAATTTTCAGTGTACCAACTATTACGTAAAAGTACAAATGGAATACCTGATTTTTTAAGCATCTTCTCGGTAGCAATATGTTCACCGGCTAAGCTTATGGTTGAAGTGTCGGTCTTTAGCAAACTAGTATATGCAATAAACTTAACTCCTGAACTTTTTGCAGCTTCAATAACATTTGTGTGTTGAGAAATACGTTTTCCGATTTCATTCCCAGAGATTAACATCAATTTGTCAATACCTACCAAAGCTTCAGGTAATATTTCAGGGTTATTATAATCGAAATTACGTACTTCTATTCCTAAATCGGTTGCTTTGTCAGAAGAACGAACCAATGCAACAATATTGCTATCTGAAGTTCTCTCTTTTAGTTTTTTGACGATCAAACGACCAAGTTGTCCGGTCGCACCTGTTACTCCTATTTTCATGTTTTTTTAAATTTAATTAGTGATTTATTGATTTCTAAAAGTATTTTAATTACTTTTGGTAAGCAAAGATAAGAAGAAAAAACAGGAAAAACAAGAACTTACTTGATAGTCTGATACTTACGTTTAAGTTAGCAATGGTGTAAATCAATTATTTATGAATGAAGAAATTAAAAAAAAATTTAGCAACCCGCAAGATTGTCCAGTGCGAAATGTGGTGGACAGAATTGGAGATAAGTGGTCTATGCTGGTCTTATTATTATTGGCAGAGGAAAAAGTATTGCGTTTTAACGAAATACATAAGTACATAGGAAACATCTCACAAAAGATGCTTGCTGTAACGCTTAAATCACTTGAATCGGATGGTTTGTTAAGTCGAACGGTTTATCCTCAAATACCTCCTAAAGTAGAATATGAGTTGACTTCAAGGGGAACAAGCTTATTGCCACATCTACAAAATTTGGTTGTATGGGCTAAAAATAATATGGATAGTATAAAAATTTCAAGACAAAATTTTTATAAAACGAATGATTGATGATATTGATTGTTTGGGGTTATGGTTAGAGAATGATTAACACGTTATTGGTGTTTCTGTATTTTGGGTAGGGCATGAGTCCTTTGGTCGTCTTGTTGTAATTACATCCAATGGTGGAATTTTCCGACTTAATATTTATTGTTTTATATTAAATTTCTCGCTAAAAATATCTTCCTTAGGACTTCTTGGCCGATAAATAGAAAGTCCAGACACAAAATTTTTTCTGTAAAAGTAAGTTTATTGCTCTTTGACGGAAATTATTGCGACTATTTTCGGAATCGCTAGTGTTGTTGGAGGTGAAAATGGCTATACTAGAATTGTTTTACGCGAAGGAATTGAAAATATAAAATCGCTTCCTTGTCCCACCTCGCTTTTAACTCGAATCTGTCCACCGTGTTTTTCTACGAACTCTTTACATAGAACTAACCCTAGACCGGTGCCTTGTTCGTGATTTGTTCCCTCTGTGGAATAGTTTTCGTCAATTTGGAATAGTTTTTCAATTCGATCTTTTGGAATTCCAACGCCTTTATCGCCAACGATAATAATAACTTCTTCCTGATTTTTGCATACTGAAATTGTAATTTCACTACCGGGCATTGAAAATTTAATTGCATTGGAAATCAGGTTTCGGATTACAGTGCTTATCATTGCTTTATCGCCATAAACTGTAGCATTGGGCGGTAAAATCTTTTTTATTTTTATAGATTTTTGTCCGGCAACATCATAAAATAATAATGCTATTTGAGTGATAAGATCGATCAGTTCAATATTTTCGGGGTTGAAGTCCATCCTTCCTGTTTGTGAGCGAGCCCATTCCATAAGGTTTACCAAAAGATTCATTGCTCGTTCCGACGATTGTAGTATGATTTCAGCATATTTTTGTATTCCATCATAATCCTGTGCCTTTGCTCCTTCTAATAAAAGCTCGCTAAAACCGACAACTGCGTTAAACGGGCTTTTTAAGTCATGGGCAATGATCGAGAAAAATTTGTCTTTTTGAGCATTGAGTTTTTGAAGCTCTTCATTTTTTAGTGTTATTTCTTCCTCTGCTTTTTTACGCATCATTATGTTGCGGGCAGAACCGAATACCATAAGGCGTCCGGTCTCTTCATCGGTGATGAACCGTGTCGTCGTTTCGGTCCAGACCGTAGATCCATCTATGCACGGATGCTCCAATTCATAAACAAAGGTTTCATATTCACCATGCTTATAACTGGTTTGTAAAATGGGAACAACACGTTTAAGCAGTTTTTGCGATTTAGGAGTCAGTAGCCATTCAAACGGGTGTCGCAAAACTTCTTCCGCTTTATAGCCGGTTAAACGTTCTACCGAAGGAGAAATGTAAGTGAATTTATGTGTTTTTGCATCCATTTGCCAGATTACGTCGGATACATTATCCGCAATCAATCGATATTTCTTTTCACTTAATTTTAAAGCGGCCTCTGTTTTTTTATGTTCGGTGATATCGCGAGTTAGGCTTATAATATGAGGCACATTCTTTAGCAAAATTACTTTTGCCGACATCAAACCAATCATCGAACTTCCGTCCTTTTTTAAAAATGTTGCTTCAAAATTATCGATAGTTCCTTTTTCAGTTAGTCTATCAACCATTTTTTGACGTTCCGATGGTTTTTTCCAAAGATGCAAATCAATGCTTGATTTTCCGATAATATCGTTTGGGGAGAACCCTGTAAGCTTCGTAAAACCGGCATTTAGATTTACAATGACTCCGTCATTCAGTCGTGATATTAGAGTTGCATCAGGGTTTGTATTAATAATAAGTTCAAAATAATCTTTCGCTTTCCAGAACTTATTAATAAAATTATTTTGCGATTGCTCGTTTAAATAATAGCTTTTCATCGACTCTTGATGCCCTAACTTTAGCGTGTCGTTTTCTTGCTGCAATTTTTGTATTTTTTCTAAGAGTTCTTCTCTTGTTTTATTCTGGTAATTCATATCGAATTATTCTAAAATTATTATTTGCCAACTGGAGTCCTTGTTGTATAATGATTAAAAGCGAGATGAATCCATCTTTATTGCCTAATTCTCCTTAATAAAGATCTATTTGAACTACATAATTTAATCTTCATAACCGTTTCTAAATTAAAATTAATATAAATCCGTACGTGCTTCCGTTCTGCAATGTGTGATTGATTAATATAACCTTATTTAGATTGTAAACATTAATTCAATTATAATTTGTAAATATATAACTATATTTTGTTTTGACATCAAATTTAATTAAAAAAAATGAATTAATTAAGCTTTATTATGTATTGTTCTGATAATTTATAAGGTTGATTATACCGTCAAAATAAAGTTGCCGGTGTATTAATCCCAAGATTTTTCACCAAAATGAAAACGGTTTGTATAGGGATTTCTTTAAAATAATGAGATCCGAATTCAAATTTGCAAGTGCTTTTACGATTTGAATGGACCTTGTTTCCAACACGATGAACTTGCTTACATATTCCTTGTATTTCAAGTAAAAATAAAATTATTGGGATTAGGCTATGGATGAATAAGCTGAATACTGAAGCGTTTTGTTGTTTATAGATTATTTATTGGCCTTTTTCAGCGCGTTAAGATATATCTTTTTAATGCTGTTTTTTTCTTCTCTTTCGCACACCGCTTCAATGATAATAATCAGGTCTTTATTGAATTGTGTTTTGAGCTTTAAAATCTCGCCTAAAGCAAAAGCAGCGCTCCAGCGGACAACGGTCCCTTCGTGCTCGGCATTATCTAATAAGTTTGTAATTGCTTTTTCCAGTTTATTGGGGAATAATTTTGCTGTATTGCCGATTACTCTTGCCGATTCCCATTTTATTCTCGGTGCTTTATTCGTTAAAGATTGAGTAATGAATTCGAAGCACTCTTCATCAATTATTGCCGGATTTTGCTTTGTGGCAAACTCCAATGCTTCTATACAAGTTGCTTTTGCAGGATCCTTGGCTGTTTCGGCAAATGAGGTCAAGTTACCTGCACTGATTGTGTTGTTAATGAGCCAGCCGCTTAATGTTTCGGTTTTAATTTTCGGTTTTAGGTTCTTGTCGTTTAAAAGTTCGGCTATATTCATAATGCTGTTTGTATAAAGTTTACTCCTAATTATTAGTGTCTTAATAATGAATGTTCTCCTTTGCGATTCTTTTTATAAAAAGTTTCTTCGCTGTAAAATTAGGCTTTTTTCCTGTCAAACAGAATAAAAAACGATAGTCGTTATTTTTCAAGTAATTAGGATCTACTCAAAAATAATATGAGTTTTACTTTCGCTTCTCGATTTTTCAATAGACAAATTTAATGAGGTGGTGAAAACGGCTGATTTTAGATTTAAAAAAACTTGTTCCGGCTTGGAAGTATCGTGTTGTAGCAAAGCAGGAGTATCTATGTGGCATTAGAGGCGAAAACATTCAAGGGTGAGATGATTTTGATTATTTCCTTAAAACTTTTCAACAAAATATCAAACATCAACTTATTGCTCAATCATTATATGTAAATTTGATAAATTTTTCTCTCAACGATAATTGAAAATTATCTTTATGTCTTATTTTGCTCATTTACATGTACATACGCAATATTCCATTTTGGATGGAGCAGCAAGCGTTCAGGGTTTGGTTAATAAAGCGAAGCAAACCGGAATGGATGCTATTGCTATTACCGATCATGGAAATATGTATGGAGTGCTGGATTTTTATAATACGTGTACAAAAAATGGAATTAAACCTATTTTGGGGTGCGAAGTGTATATTACCGAACGTTCCAGATTTAGTCAAAGCGGTAAAGAAGACAGAAGCGGCCACCATTTAATCTTGTTGGCCAAAAACCATCAGGGGTATAAAAACCTTTCAAAATTGGTGTCGATGGGTTTTACGGAAGGGTTTTATTATACCCCTCGAATTGATTTTGAAATTTTAAAGAAATACAGTGAGGGGATTATTGCCTCGTCGGCCTGCCTTGGAGGAGAATTGCCGCAGGCAATTATGCGTTACAATCCTATTGAAAAGGATATCGATTACGAGCATTATTCTTTTAATTTTGATGGTGTTTATCCGATTATTGATAAATATCTATCCATATTTAAGGATGATTTCTATTTTGAAATGCAAAATCATGGTATTCCAGACCAGATAATGGTAAATTGTGCTTTAAAACAGCTATCTAAAGAGTATGGAATAAAACTGATTGCAACCAATGATGTCCATTACATAAACAAAGAGGATTACGATGCACATACCATTCTGATTTGTTTAAATACAGGAAAGGATATTGATGATACGGAAGGATTGCATTATACGGGTAATGAGTTTTTGAAGACTCCCGAGGAAATGAGTGAGCTTTTTGCCGACTTTCCCGAAGCGTTGGAAAATACTCGAGAAATTGTAAATAAAATAGAGTCTTATCCATTGCAGCGCGACATCGTATTGCCGGTATTCCCAATTCCGGAAGCATTTCCGGATGAATTCAGCTATTTGGAACATTTGGCTTGGGAAGGTGCCGCCAAACGATGGCACGAGATCACATCCGAAATTCGTGAGCGGATGGAATTTGAGCTGAGTGTAATCAAAAAAATGGGATTTCCGGGCTATTTTCTTATTGTTTGGGATTTTATCCATGCCGCTCGTAGCATTGGTGTTCGAGTTGGTCCCGGCCGCGGATCTGCTGCCGGATCTGCAGTGGCGTATTGCCTTGAGATTACAAATATAGACCCGATTAAATATAAGTTACTGTTTGAGCGTTTTCTTAATCCGGAACGTATTTCAATGCCAGATGTTGATATTGACTTTGATGATTTTGGCCGAGAGAAAGTAATGGAATATGTAATTGGTAAATATGGTAAAAATCGGGTGGCTCAAATTATTACTTTTGGTTCAATGGCTGCTCGTTCGGCTATTCGGGATGTTGCTCGGGTGTTAAAATTACCCTTACCCGAAGCCGATCGCTTGGCAAAAATGATTCCTGAGGGTCCGAAGATTAAAATTGCCGATGCCATTAAAAAAGTCCCTGAATTACAGGATGCTGCCGAAAATGGGTCCGATTTGGTTCGCAAAACATTAAAGTTTGCTCAAACCCTCGAAGGGTCGGTTCGGAATACCGGTGTTCATGCTTGTGGTGTGATTATCAGTCCCGAAGATTTGACAAACTTTGCACCGATCGGCAGAGCTAAAGATTCCGAAATTCCGGTCACCCAATTTGAAGGCAAATTAGTTGAATCCGTGGGGTTGCTAAAAATGGACTTTCTTGGGTTAAAAACACTTTCAATTATTCAGGATACACTCATTAATATTAAACTTCATTATGGATTAGATCTTGACATTGAGACTATTCCGATTGATGATGAACTTACTTATGAACTTTTTAGCAATGGTGAAACTACGGCTGTATTTCAGTTTGAATCGCCTGGAATGAAAAAATATCTGCAGGAATTAAAGCCCAACCGCTTTGAAGACATTATTGCTATGAATGCGCTTTATCGACCTGGACCAATGCAATATATTCCAAATTTCATTAACCGAAAATCAGGCAAAGAGCCAATAGAATATACCTATCCGGTAATGGAAGAATATCTCTCCGAAACGTATGGGATTACAGTTTATCAAGAACAGGTGATGCTTTTGTCGCAAGCTATGGCCGGTTTTACTAAGGGTGAAGCCGATACATTACGCAAGGCAATGGGGAAAAAGCAGATAGAGATTATGCAAAAGTTGAAAGCCAAGTTTGCGGACGGTTGTGTGGAACGGGGAATGGAAATAGAAAAAGTAAATAAAATTTGGCACGACTGGGAAGCTTTTGCCGAATATGCTTTTAATAAATCTCATTCCACCTGTTATTCGTATGTCGCTTACCAGACGGCATATCTTAAAGCGCATTATCCGGCAGAGTTTATGGCAGCCAACTTAACCAATAATCTTAGCAATATTGATGAGATATCGAAACTGATAGAGGAATCAAAACGAATGAAGATTAATGTTTTGGGCCCTGATGTTAATGAGTCTCAGAATAAGTTTACAGTGAATAAAGCAGGCGAAATTCGGTTCGGAATGGGCGCTTTAAAGGGTGTGGGAGAAGCTGCAGTAGAAGCAATTGTTGATGAACGGACTGAGAATGGAAATTATCTATCTATTTTTGATTTTATTAAACGAATAAATCTTCGGTCATGCAATAAGCGCGTTATTGAATCACTTGCAAAAGGAGGAGCTTTTGATAGCTTTAATAATATTCACCGGGCTCAGTTTTTTTATGTTGATAAAGATAATACGTCGTTTATTGAAAAGTTGATTCGTTATGCAACCAACTTTCAGGAGTCAAAAAATTCTTCGCAAGCATCTCTTTTTGGAGATGAAAATGGGATGGAGCAGCTGCCGGATCCGAATCTTCCTACATGTGAACCGTGGAATAATCTTGAGCAATTAAAAAACAGGAAAATGAGGTTACGGGGTTCTATATTTCAGGACATCCGCTTGATAATTATAGTTTGGTGCTTTCCAATTTTTGTAATGTGCACATTGGAAAACTAAACGAGTCCCTTCGCAACTTTTTGAACAAGGATGTCTCTTTCGGAGGAATGGTCGTTGCCGTTCAGCATAATGTAGGGAAAAACGGAAATCCGTACGGACGAATTACGATTGAAGACTATCATGGGCAAATTCAGCTTACGCTTTTTAAAGAAGATTATTTGAAAAATAAACACTTGTTTGAGGTTGGGCTTTTTGTTTATATAAGGGCAAAGATATCTGTTCCTACATGGAAAAAAGAAGAGAACCCCGATCCTGATATTAAAATTACAGAGATGATGTTGCTCTCTAATGTGCTCGAAAAATATGCCCGAAGTGTTACGATAGAGATGAATTTGGAAGATGTGGATACGGCGTTAGTCGATTTGCTTTCGAAATTAGTAATTGATAAAGCAGGAAGTTGTGCACTGAAAATTAAAATTAAAAATTTTGATGACAAAGCGCTTGAACTGCTATCGAACAAATATCGTGTAAACATTGTTGATTTTATTTACGAAGTGAAAAATTACGACTTGAAAATATCATTAAATTAGTATAAACAAATAAAAACTTATCATTATGGCTTTAGAGTTTACAGACCAAAATTTTGAAGAACTGGTGTTAAAATCAGACAAACCTGCAATTGTTGATTTTTGGGCGGAATGGTGCGGACCATGTCGCTTAGTCGGACCTTTTGTTGCAGAGCTTGCCGCTGAGTACGAGGGAAAAGCCGTAATCGGCAAACTGAATGTAGATGAAAATTCGAATGTAACCGCTCAATTTGGAATTCGGAACATTCCTACAATTTTGTTTTTTAAAAATGGTGAAATCGTGGATAAACAAGTGGGAGCGACCTCAAAAGCTTCTTTAGAGGCAAAACTTAAAGCACTGCTATAAAAAAAACATATTTTTAGGATAAGTCTAGGTCGGTTCTGTTATCGACTTAGACTTATTTTTATGCCATGGCCTTCTATGTTTTTCCGATAATTAATTAAAAATAACAAAAATAAAAATTTAACAAATTCTTTTTATGTGATTTTTCTCCTTGCAATTCAGTAGGTAATATTCTTGGAAAAACGATTAACAATATATTAATTTAATTATTTAACTCGTTGATTTTTAGTGCTTTTATTTAGATTCTTTACAAATTAGGGCGGTTGAGTTTCTGTTGTTATTTTAATAACAAAAAACAAGCTATTTTTGCATAGAATATATATAATGAAGACAGATTATAAAGCATGAAAATTAAAGAAATTGTTGGTTTGATTAATGGCAAGATTGTTTGTGGTGAAGAGCATCAGGATGTAGAAGTAAATATAGCTTTTGCTTCCGATTTGATGAGTGATGTGCTAACGGTAAAAATAAACGATTTACTGTTGATTACAGGGTTGGTAAATGTGCAAACCATTCGAACTGCTGAAATGTCCGACATTAGTTGTCTTTTATTTACACGTAACAAAGTTGTTACTCCCGAAATGAAGGAAATAGCTCAAGATAATGATATGGTCCTTATTACAACTCCTTATTCTACATTTAAAACTTCGGGCATTTTGTATTCACATGGGATTCATCCAGTTTATTAGGAGGGAAAATGCATTTTGATTATAAAATAGAAGGGGGCGATTTTTCCACGGCAGGAACCATATCGAGCAGCGTCAAGAAGTTCTTAAAACAACTCAACGTCGATGGCTCAATCATTAAACGCACAGTTGTTGCGTTATATGAAGCAGAAGTGAATGTAGTCGCTCATGCTTACCGGGGAAAAGTTGAAGTGGATTACTCTGAAGATAAAATCCAAATTAAGATTATTGACGAGGGTCCCGGTATCTTGGATATTGATAAGGCGATGCAAGCCGGATTTTCAACTGCATCTCCCGAGGTTCGTGAAATGGGATTCGGCGCAGGAATGGGATTGCCTAATATGAAGAACAACATGGATGAACTGATCGTTAACAGTGTAGTTGGTGTTGGAACAACGGTGTTAATGGTGAATTATTTTAAAAACGAATAACGTTTGAGGATTATGAGTACAGAACAATTTCATCACGCACTCAAGTTTAGGGAAGATATCTGTATAGGATGTTCTCACTGTATGATGATATGTCCTACGGAAGCGATTCGGGTAAAAAGTGGAAAAGCTCACCTGATTGAAAATCGTTGTGTCGATTGTGGTGAATGTTATCGGGTTTGCCCTGTCGGTGCTATAATTGTTCATCAAGATGATTTTAATGATATTTTTGCCTTCAAGCATAGAATTGCACTCATACCGGCGGTTTTTACAGGTCAGTTTCCTGAAAAATATGATCACAAAGAAGTTTTAGATGCTGTTTTTGAATTGGGGTTTACTCATGTTTATGAAGTAGAACAAGGAGCGATGTTTTTGACTCAGCTATACAAAGAAACAATAGAAGGTAAGGCTACTCGTCCGCTAATCTCTTCGTTTTGTCCGGCCATTGTAAGGCTTATTCAGATAAAATTTCCAACCCTTGTCGATCACATTATTCCACTCAAAGCCCCTCTCGATATTACAGCCTTAAATGTCAGGAAAGAGCTTGCCGACTCGGGGGTCGAGCCAAAAGACATAGGGGTATTCTATGTAACACCTTGCGCAGCTAAAATTGTGGCAATAAAGAGTCCGGTCGGCGAAAGCAAATCTACGATTGACGGGGTGATAAATATGAATTATCTCTATAACAGGATTTTTAAACAGTTAAAAAGTAATTCGCATAAAATTGAAACTTCACACCAATTTGAGCCGTTATCTCCAATGGCGGTTAAGTGGAGCCTTACTCGAGGAGAGACCGATTGCATGAAAAACTTTAAAAGTTTGGCTATCGACGAAATTACTAATGTTATTGAGTTTTTGGAAAAAGTGGAAAACGACGAAATTCATGGTGTTGATTTTCTTGAACTTCGTGCTTGTGACGAAAGTTGTGCCGGTGGAATATTATGTTCGGGGAATCGTTTCCTTACGGTAGATAAACTTCAAAACAGGTCTTCCAAATGCACCCTTGTTCATGGATCCGAAAATACAAATGTTGTAAAACTGATTCAGAAAAATTCGGAATATCTTCGTGCAAATGCGCATGTTGATAAAATTCCACCCCGTTCGATGCTTAAGCTTGATGATAATATGGCAGAAGCAATGGTGAAGATGAAACGTATTTACGAGATTAACAGTTCTTTGCCTCAGGTGGACTGTGGTATTTGCGGTACTCCTTCATGCCAGTCGTTAGCCGAGGATATTGTACAAAATGATGCGAGCATAAAACAATGTGTTTTTGTGCAAAAAATTTTAGAACAAAACGAAAAACTCGAACCGGGGGAAGCGATTAGAATAATGAAAAGCATCTGGAGCGATAATAAATTAGATAAAAATAGTTTTAAGGATTAAATAATCAATGGTTTAATAATATAATATTCAATTTGTTATGAATGTAAAAGAGTTATCGGAAAAATTAAATTTGGTAGTAGTGGCCGGTGCTGATGGTCTTAACCGTCAGATAACAGGAGGTTACTCTTCGGATTTATTGAGTGATGTGATGGGGCATGCCGAAGCAGGAATGGTTTGGATAACCTTGCAGACTCATAAAAATGTGATGGCTATCGCATCCCTAAAAGAATTGGCGGCAATTATCCTGGTTAAAGGGTTTCAACCCGATCCGGACATGCTCCAGCAAGCTATAATAGAAGGAATTCCTGTATTATCAACCGGTTTGCCGGCATTCGAAATCAACGGGTTAATTTATAATTTAATAAAAGAATAAATTCGTATGTTCTGTTTTAAAGCCGATTTGCATATTCACACCGTACTCTCTCCGTGTGGAGATTTGGAGATGAGTCCGAATGCTATCATATATCGTGCTTTGGAGCAAAAAATGGACATGATTGCTATAACCGATCACAATTCTACCCGTCAGGCAAAAGTAGTGCGCGATGTCGCAAAACCTTTGGGGCTGAAAGTATTCTGCGGGGCAGAGGTAACCACTAAAGAAGAAGCCCACTGTTTGGCACTTTTCGACGATGATGCGGCACTAGATGAATTTCAGCTGTTTTTGGATGAACACCTTCCGGATGTAAAAAATGATGCCCATAAATTCGGATATCAGGTTGCCGTGAATGAAAATGAAGACATTGTTTTTGAAGAAGAACGCTTGCTCATTTCAGCATTAGACCAATCGGTAGATCAGATTGAACAAAAAGTGCATCAGCTTGGCGGATTGTTTATTCCGGCTCATGTAGATAAATTAAAGTTTAGCATCGTACAGCAACTTGGTTTTTTACCCTCCGACTTGCCGGTAGATGCGCTTGAAATTTCATTTAGGGAAACAGAAGATCATTATAAAGCAAACAATCCATATCTGCAAAGTTATCCGTTTATTCAAAATTCCGATGCGCACATGCTCGAACAAGTAGGGGCAGTCTATACTTGTTATTATATTGAACATCGATCGATTGAAGAAATTAGAATGGCTCTTAAACAGCAAAATGGCCGATTTGTCAAAAATAAGGATAATTGTGAAAAATAGAACATTAAAATTTGAATTTTTTTTAAGACCTTTGCAATGAAAGATTTGTCGATGCACATTATGGATATCATTCAGAACTCGATAGTTGCAAATGCAACTATGATTCAGATAGACATTATTGAAGATAAAATTGACGACTCGCTCACTATAATTGTAAAGGACAATGGAAAAGGAATGGATGCTGAAATGGTGAAACATGTGACCGACCCTTATTGTACTTCCCGCACTACGCGTAAAGTGGGATTGGGCATTCCTTTACTTAAACAGAATGCGGAGCTTACAGGTGGAAAGTTAACCATTCAGTCGGAAATAGGCAAAGGGACGACATTGAGTGCACGTTTTGTAAATTCAAGCATCGATCGCCAACCGTTAGGAGATATTGCCGGAACAATTGTTCTTACCGTTTCTGCAAATCCGGCAATAGATTTTATATATACGCATACAATAAATAACCGTTCGTACTGTTTTGATACTCGTGAAGTTAAAGAAGCATTGGGAGATATTCCTATCTCCAGTTTGGAAATTGTAAAATATCTTCGCGAGATGATTCGGGAAAACTTAAAAGATTTAGAAAATTAAACTATAAACGTAAACAACAAACAAATTCTATGGAAAAAATCAAATCATTGGCAGATCTGAAGAACATTCAGCATCAAGTTAAAGCCAAAATTGATCTTAGGGAAAGGGCAAACAACCCTGAAGCAATGGTTCAGGTAAAGGTAGCTATGGCTACTTGTGGTATTGCATCAGGAGCAAAAGAAGTAATGGATGTGATGATTGAAGAGTTTGAACGGCTGAATATCGACGCAGTCGTCACTCAAACAGGATGTATGGGGTATTGTTATGCCGAACCGACTATTGAGATCACTAAACCGGGTCAAGATCCAATTATTTTTGGCTATGTTGACGAGAAAAAGGCTGTCGAAATTATCAACAAATACGTTATTAATAACGAATTAGTTGAAGGTATTATTCCTGTAAATTATCAATCGATCGATAACAAATAAGAAAAAGGAGGCTATCGAATGGCACAATACAAATATCACATTTTAATATGCGGAGGCACAGGATGTAAAGCTTCTCAAAGTGATAAAATTCAAACTGAATTTAAAAGAATAATTGAAGAAAAAGGCTTGGATAATGATATTCAGGTTATTATGACAGGTTGCTTTGGATTCTGCGAAAAAGGCCCTATCGTAAAAATGATGCCCGACAATACATTTTATACTCAGGTTAAACCCGAAGATTGTCAGGAAATCGTGGAAGAACACCTTATTAAAGGAAGAAAGGTAAATCGTCTTTTATATGAAGACCCCAAAAACAAAGAACATATCTCGGATTCTAAACACATGGGATTCTATAAAAAACAAATTCGTATAGCACTTCGTAATTGCGGGTTTATTAATCCTGAAGATATAAATGAGTATATTTCTCGCGATGGTTATCAGGCAATTGCTTCTGTTTTGGAGGCTAATAATCCGCAACAAACTATCGATATTATTAAAAAGTCTGGTCTTCGCGGACGTGGTGGCGGTGGATTCCCAACGGGTTTGAAATGGGAATTTGCGTCTAAAAACAAAGCAGATCAAAAATATGTAGTTTGCAATGCAGACGAAGGAGATCCGGGCGCATTTATGGATCGTTCAATTCTTGAAGGAGATCCACATTCGGTGCTTGAAGCAATGGCTATTTGCGGCTTCTGCATCGGAGCATCCAAAGGGGTAATTTATATTCGTGCGGAGTATCCGTTAGCTATCGAACGCTTGAAAATTGCGCTCGATCAGGCTCGTGAATTTGGGCTTTTAGGTGAAGATATCTTAGGATCCGGATTTAGCTTTGACATAGAACTTCGCTATGGTGCCGGTGCTTTTGTTTGTGGAGAAGAAACCGCACTTATTCATTCGATGGAAGGCAAACGTGGCGAACCTACATTTAAACCTCCATTCCCTGCAGAACAGGGCTATAATAATAAACCGACCAATGTAAACAATGTTGAAACTTTTGCAAACGTTCCTGCAATTATTCTTAAAGGCGCTGAATGGTTTGCTTCCATTGGCTCAGAAAAATCAAAAGGGACGAAAGTATTTGCTTTAGCTGGTAAAATCAATAATGTCGGTCTTATTGAAGTTCCCATGGGGATAACCCTTCGCGAAATTATTTTTGAAATTGGAGGCGGTATTAAGGACGGAAAGAAATTTAAAGCCGTTCAAACCGGTGGACCGTCCGGAGGTTGCTTAACCGAAGCGCATCTCGACACCCCGATCGATTATGACAACCTTATCGCTGCAGGCTCAATGATGGGTTCAGGCGGCATGATTGTCATGGACGAAGATGATTGCATGGTTTCGATTGCTAAATTCTATCTCGATTTTACCGTGGAAGAATCCTGTGGAAAATGTACTCCATGCCGCGTTGGAAACAAACGCTTGTATGAAATACTCGACAAGATAACCAAAGGAAACGGAACCATGGAAGATCTCGATAATCTTAGAAACTTAAGTGGCGTAATTAAAGACACTGCCCTTTGTGGTTTGGGACAGACCTCTCCGAATCCTGTATTATCAACAATCCAGAATTTTTGGGATGAATATGTCGCCCATGTTGTTGATAAAAAATGTCCTGCCGGTCAATGCCGCGATTTAATGCGTTACGAAATTGATCCGGAAGCTTGTGTCGGTTGTACTGCTTGCGCAAGAAATTGTCCGGTAAATGCGATCGAAGGTGAACGTAAACAGGTTCATTTCATTCACCAAGATATCTGTATCAAATGCGGTGCTTGCTACGAAAAATGTAAGTTCAATGCTATTTTCATTAAATAATCGGAAGGAGTAATATAGACTATGGAACTGATAAAATTAACAATAGATAATAAAGTTGTAGAAGTAGAAAAAGGAACATCTATCCTTAATGCTGCTCGAAAAAATGGTATTGATATACCAACATTATGCTTCTTCGAACTTAACGACTTGAAAATTCAAAACAAACCGGGTGGATGCCGTATTTGTGTCGTTGAAGTTGTTGGACGCAAAAATTTGGCACCTTCATGTGCCACTGATTGTATGGAAGGAATGGTGGTTAACACCCATTCAATGAGGGTAATTAATGCAAGGAGAACAGTGTTGGAACTCATGTTGTCCGATCACCCATTTGATTGTTTGGTTTGTCCAAAAAGCGGACATTGCGAACTTCAGGATTTAGCTCAGAAATTTGGTATTCGCGAGATCCCTTTTCAAGGAGAGCAGTCCACATATATTAAAGATACGTCACCATCGATTATTCGTGATATCGACAAATGCATTATGTGCCGTCGCTGCGAAATGATGTGTAATGAATTTCAGACCGTTGGAGCTCTTTCTGCAATAAATCGAGGATTTTCGGCAGTAGTTGCTCCCGCATTCGAACAAAAGTTAGAACAATCATCGTGTACTTTCTGCGGACAATGTGTTGCTGTTTGTCCGGTAGGTGCGCTTACCGAAGTGGACAATACAGGAAAAGTAATTCGTTCGATTTCTGATCCTGCGAAAACAGTTGTAGTTCAGGTAGCTCCTGCAGTACGTGTTGCATTAGGTGAGGAATTCGGCATGAAACCTGGAACTATTGTCACCGGTCAGTTAGCTGCAGCTCTTCGCCGTTTAGGGTTTAATTACGTATTTGATACTGATTTCGCCGCTGATTTAACCATTTGGGAAGAAGGTTTCGAATTGTTAGATCGTTTAACTCGCTACTTAGATGGCGATAAAACAGTAAAATTACCGATTATGACTTCTTGCTGTCCGGCTTGGGTAAAATTCTTTGAACATAACTTCCCGGATATGAAGGATATTCCATCAACGGCTAAGTCACCGCAACAAATGTTTGGAGCTGTTGCAAAAAGTTACTTCGCAGAAAAGCTTAAAATCAAACGTGAAGACATGGTTGTTGTATCTGTTATGCCTTGTGTTGCTAAAAAATATGAGTCTTCTCGCGATGAATTTAAAGTCAATGGAAATCCGGATGTGGACTATGCAATCACTACTCGTGAACTTGCTGCATTAATTCGTCAGGCAAACCTTGATTTGAACACACTTCCTGTTGAAGATTTCGACTCTCCATTAGGCTCATCCACAGGTGCTGCTGTTATCTTCGGTGCTACCGGCGGTGTAATCGAAGCTGCTGTACGTACGGCTTATGAAGTATATACTAAAAAGAAATTGGACAGACTTGATTTTACAGAATTAAGAGGACTAGAAGGTGTTCGTTCGGCGACCATCGATTTCAATGGACTCCCAATAAATATCGGAATAGCTCATGGTTTGGGTAATGCCAGAAAACTTTTAGAAGATATTCGTGATGGCAAATCTACGTTCCATGCAATAGAAATTATGGCTTGTCCCGGTGGCTGCATTAATGGAGGCGGACAACCTCAGCATCATGGAAACATGGACGTAATTAAAGCACGTTGGGAAGCAATATATAGAGAAGATGCCGGAAAGCAAATTCGTAAATCTCATGAAAATGTTGACGTTATTCGCTTGTATGAAGAATTTTTAGGTAAGCCTTTAGGCGAAAAATCGCACCATCTGCTTCATACTCATTACTTTGACAGAAGAACTGATATTGAAATAGAATTGGATAATAATTAATCATAAGGAGATTTTATAATGTCACATATAAAAATAAAATTAAAAGAACAACAAGTTCAAGAATTGAAAGATGTTTGTAAATCTTTCAATAACGAAGCCAGTGAACTTATTAATGTGCTCCACAAAGCACAGGGGATATTTGGATATCTCCCGGCTGAAGTTCAGGAAATAATTGCTCATGAACTTAAAATTTCCGTTGCTAAAGTATATGGTGTTGTTTCGTTCTATTCTTTCTTCTCAATGACACCGAAAGGGCAACATCCCATTTCAGTTTGTTTGGGTACTGCTTGTTATGTGCGTGGTGCGGAAAAAGTTTTGGAAGAATTCAAACGTCAGTTGAGCATTGCGAACGGTGAAACGACTCATGATGGTAAATTCTCGTTAAGCACACTTCGTTGTGTTGGTGCTTGCGGTCTTGCTCCCGTAGTAATGGTAGGGGAAAAAGTTTATGGTCGAGTTTCTCCCGAAGAAGTAAAGAAAATTTTAGCCGAATATAACGACTAGAGCATTTTTTTGCAAAAGGCAGGGCAATTTACCCTGCCTTTTTTATTTCTTTTTGAATTATTTTTAAAAAAAATTGACTTTGTCATTTTTTTTTTGTTTATTTGTAGCATCAAAAACGATTTAGTAATTAAATAAGTGGAGTTATGAAAAAAACAAAACAATTTATGCTTCTTTTGGCGATATCGGTATTCATGTCGTCGGCAGTATTTGCTCAGTTGCCGAATGGTAGCTATGCAAAAGATATTTCTATGAAAAAATTAAGTTCGAACGGAACTGTAATTACGGATACGGTATGCACAATCTATCAACATACTGATGCAGGTCGTGCAGTAGTCATGGATGTTTCTGCAATTTGGTGTTCACCTTGCTGGAGCTTCCATTCAGGCGGCACATTAGAATCTTTATATGCATCTTATGGACCAAGTGGTGATAATTCGTTAATGGTTTATTTTGTAGAAGGTGATGAAGGCACTATTGCACAGTTAAATGGCGCTTCTCCTTCGCAAGGAAATTGGGTTACAGGAACTTATTATCCGATATTGCCTACAATTTCCCCCAATACTACGCAAGTATGTACAGATTACTCTATCGGTTATTTTCCAACTGTTTATCTAATTTGTCCCGATCGTAAAGTTACGGAAATTGGTCAAGTAAGTGCTGCTGCTATGCATACTGCTGCTGTTGCCTGCCCTGCTCTTAGTTCAAATGCATTGGATGCGAAAATATTTAAAGTAGGTGCTCCTACAACTACAATTTATTGTGGTAATTTCACTCCAATGTTAACCATTCAAAATTATGGTACTACAGCAATAACTAGTGCTACTATAAAAATGCAAATTGATGGTGTAGATGCTTCAACTTACAACTGGACAGGTAGTATTGCCCGTTTAGAAGTTGCCAATATTACAATGCCGGCATATTCTGATTTAACGTTAAGTAATGGCTCTCATTCGGTTAAATTTATTATTGAAAGCCCCAATGGAGGTACGGATTTGAATACGGCAGATAATGAAAAGACATTAACAATTAATAATGTAGCTACTTTTGGAGCTTATCCTGTAGTGGAAAGCTTTGCAGCAACGACTTTCCCTCCAGCAAGCTGGTCTAAAGACGATGGTACTGATGGAAAAGGGTGGGTTCGCTCTACTGCTCACAGTGGTTGCGCAAAAATGGACTTTTTTAACATATCCTCGGGTGCTATTGATTATTTAATGTTGCCGCCTGTTGTTATGACTGGCGCAACGACCATGTCGCTTAAATTTAAAGTGGCTTATGCCCAATACAGTTCTTCGTATGCTGATAAGCTGGAAGTTCAGGTCTCTTCAGATTGTGGCGCTACATGGACATCTCTCTATAATAAATCGGGTGCTACATTGTCAACCTCTACAGCTACTACTTCTGCTTTTACACCTTCGGCTGAAACCCAATGGCGCCAAGAATCTGTTGACTTATCATCTTATGCAGGTCAAGCTAAAGTAATGGTTCGTTTTAAAGCTACTAGTGCATACGGAAACAATGTTTATGTTGATGAAATTAATTTAGACCAATCCAGTGGCGTAAATGCTAATGATTTAGTATCCGAAGTAAATCTGTTTCCAAATCCATCTAGTGCAAATACCAGCTTAGAATTCTATAATAAAAAGGCAAGTTCGGTTAATTTAGTAGTTGCGAATGCAATAGGAGAAGTCGTTTTTACATCAGAAATTGATGCTGTTCAGGGATTTAATAGCATAGTTATACCTTCAGATAAATTTGAATCGGGAGTATATTTCGTTAGCATTAAAGGTCAAAATAGCAACAATACTCAAAAACTAGTCATTCAGAAATAATCACAATTTCTATTTAAAAAGAGCTATTTCGAAAGAAATAGCTCTTTTCTTGTGCTTGGCACTGAATAAAATTAAGAGCAAAAAGCCATTTTTGAAAATGGCTTTTTGCTCTTCTTAATGACTTTTAATTATTTTAGCATATCTAAAAATTCAACGGTTAGATCCCAGCACATTTGCACTGTGTCGATTTTAATTTTTTCACCGGGTGCATGAACGCCACGAAGAGTCGGACCATAAGAGATCATGTCCATGGATGGATACTTCTCGCTAATTAATCCGCATTCTAATCCCGCATGGATGGCTAAAACTTCCGGCTCTTTGTCAAATTTATGTTTGTAAGCACATTTTAGTACTTTTAGCACTTCCGAGTTAGGATTAGGAGTCCAACCGGGATAGCCGTCACTTTGTTCTACGTCTGCTCCGATTAACTCAAAAACAGAAGATACATGTTGTGCCGCCCATGTTTTTTTACTTTCTACGGATGAGCGCTGGCTTGTAGTAATGACGATGTTTTTATCATCCATTTTTATCGAAGCTAAGTTCGTAGATGTTTCTACAAAGTCTTTAATGTCCTGAGACATGTCTAAAACTCCATGAGGGCAGGCTTGTAACGACCAAATCAAATCAAATTGGGTAAGTTCGTCAATTACGGTTTCCGGTAATTTGTGTTTTTCAACACCGGTCGTGACCCCTGAATCTGTAGTTTTTAGTTCTTTTTTAATTATGTTGTCGAATGTTTCGATGTATGCTAAGGCTTCTTTTTCTACTTCTTTAGGAATGCCAATAACAGCCCATCCTTCTCGGGAAATAGCGTTTCTTAAATTGCCGGCATCTATTTTTGATATGCAAATGTCGAAGCGATTGGTTAATTCGTATAATAATCTTGATAAAATGCGGGTGGCATTTCCTCTGCCCCTATTAATGTCATCTCCTGAGTGCCCTCCTTGTAAGCCTTTTATCCAGACTTTGTAACCGACAAGTTCATCCGGGGTGTCAATAGTTTCGTATTCAATGGTAATTACAGTATCTATTCCACCGGCACAACCGATAAAAAATTGCCCTTCGTCTTCAGAATCCAGATTTAGAAGCATTTTCCCTTTTAGCCATCCTTCTTTTAGTTTAAAAGCTCCGGTTAAGCCGGTTTCTTCGTCAACGGTAAAAAGACATTCAATAGGTCCGTGTTGGATGGTTTTATCTTCCAGCAGGGCAAGCATAATAGCAACTCCAATACCGTCGTCAGCTCCAAGAGTAGTACCTTTTGCGGTAACCCATCCTTCGTCGATAACCGGCAAGATAGGGTCTGTTTCGAAATTGTGATTTGAGTCGTTGTTTTTTTCACATACCATATCCATGTGACCCTGAAAAATAACGGGCGTAACCTTTTCTTTGCCTGCAGTTGCCGGTTTACGAATAAGAACATTCCCAATTTCATCACGTTCGGTTTCCAGTCCAAGGTCTTTTCCCACAGATAAAAGGTACTCCATGATTTTTTCTTCTTTTTTACTTGGGCGGGGAATTTGGCAAATATTTAAAAAATATTGCCAAACCCGTTCAGGTTGTAAAGCTGCAATTTCTTTGTTCATTGTAAAATTTGTTTAGTTTGTTATTTTTGAACAATATTACAAAAAAAAGTTGCTTCTTTTATTGTTTATCGAAAAAATGTCCATCATTAACACAAAACGATTTTTCTGACTCAAAAAATGATTCTATAGGCATTCTAAAGCAAAATCAGTATCTTTGCCTCAAATTTAAAAAACATGTATGAAGGTTGCGGTAGTGATATTGAATTGGAACGGTAAAAAGTTCTTGGAGCAGTTTCTTCCACAGGTAATTGCTTATAGTCATCCTTTTGCAGAAGTAATAATCGCAGACAATGCTTCTACCGATGACTCGGTGGCTTTTCTAAAGAGCAAGTTTCCGAATGTTCGGGTAATTGTGAATGAAAAGAATGGTGGCTTCTCAAAAGGGTATAACGATGCTTTAAAGCAAATTGACGCTCAATACTACTGTTTGTTGAATTCGGATATAGAAGTAACTCCTAATTGGATTCAGCCCGTGATTGAGTTGATGGATTCAGATTTGGATATAGCTGTTTGCCAACCTAAAATAAGATCATGGCACGAGCCTGAAAAATTTGAATATGCCGGTGCTGCCGGTGGATTCATTGATAAATATGGATATCCGTTTTGCCGTGGCAGAATGTTTATGGATTTGGAGGTGGATAATGAACAATACAATGATACATGTGAAGTTTTTTGGGCTACGGGTGCATGCATGTTTGTTCGTGCCGATTTATATCATAAGTATGGAGGATTGGATGAGGATTTTTTTGCTCACATGGAGGAAATAGACTTTTGTTGGAGAATAAAAAATTCGGGTTATAAAGTAATGTATTGCGCTCAATCTATGGTTTACCATATAGGAGGGGGAACTTTGCCGAAAAATTCTGCGCAAAAAACGTATCTTAATTTTCGCAATAATATACTGTTACTTTATAAAAATTTACCACACAATCGGGTGGTACCCGTTTTTATGGTTCGCTTTTTTTTAGATGTAATTGCTGCTATTCGATTTCTTTTCGATAGTGGATTTGCTGATGCTTGGGCTGTAGTAAAAGCTCATGCTCATTTTTATCGACATCTGAAATACAATCTTAAAAAAAGGAAAAAGATCGAACATCGTTCGGTATCCATGATTTTAAGAAAAAATATTGTGGTTGAATATTATTTTAAAAAGAAAAGATTGTTTTCGGATTTAAACCCAGATAATTTTAGTTGATAAATTTTAGATTTATAATAAAAAAAATTGAATATTCAATTTTTTTTATTATTTTTGACCCATTAATTTTAAAAATAAAAAATATGAAAAAAATTAGTCTTTTTTTAATGGCGATTTTTATGATGGTTGCAGCATCTGCTCAAAAAATCACTGAAGTAGGAAGTTTTACAAATCCATTAAAGCTTAGTAATGCGAAAAGTATTGATACATTAGCACCACCGTATTGGTATTCAGGTTTAGCATGTGCAGATACATTGACTTACTATTCGATCACAAATGGTTATTTAACTGGTAATGGTGGTTTTGGCTCAACAAACGTTATTACAGAAGTTGGTGAAGGATATAATGCAATTGGTTCAGTTACAGGCGTTTTGGCGTTCATTACACGTACTGATGGTGGGTCAGGATCTTTGACTGCTAAAATTTACAATACGGAATCTGGTACTTTTATTCCTACAGGCACTCCAATTCAGACAAGTTCTGCTGTTCAAATGTCATCTATAAGCAATACAGAATTTGATTTAGTGATGTTTACTTTTCCCACACCTGCAACAGTCAATGGTAATTTTGCAGCAACTATTACTTTTTCAACAGTTGCCGGAGATACTGCTGTAGTTGCTGGCGGAAGAATGGGTTGCGTTGATGCTGCAAACGATGATCATGCAGTACTTAATCTTGCAGGAACTTGGGCTACGTATAAATCTTTATTAGAAGCATCTTCTTATCCTTCAATTGATCTTTCAATTTTAGCTATTATTGATGGAGTTAGTGGTGTTTCTGAAAATAAATCTACTTTTTCAATTTATCCAAATCCTGCGAACAATATGTTTGCAATAGCTACTACTGAAAAAGTTAATACTGTACGTATGTATAATGTTTTTGGGCAATTAATATATGAAAGCACGAATGCACAAAATTTAAGTGTTGTAAATACAGAATCATTTGCTAACGGTGCATATTTTGTAACAGTTGAAACTACAAAAGGAAAATCTACTCAAAAATTAATGATTTCTAAATAAAGAAAAGAATTCATATAATAGAGGATTAAAAAAAGGGCATTTTATATGCCCTTTTTTTAATCCTCTATATTTATATTTTGTTATTGCGATTTTCATTCTATTCATTGGATATGCCCTAATTGGACTTCTGTTTTCAGCCTTTTGCTTTTAACCTGAGTTTGAAATAAGGGATTCGTAAAATAGAGCTAATCGGCTTGATTTTCCTTCAAATTTTACCCTCCTGCCTTTTTAGCTTTATATCCGGTCTTAATTAAAATATCCAATATTTTATCCCGAACATCCCCTTGAATTATAATTTCTCCGTTTTTTGCTGAGCCACCTGTCCCGCATTTTGTTTTGAGCAATTTGCCTAGTGTTTCCAAATCAGCTGTTGTGCCGATAAACCCTGTGATAAGCGTGACTTGCTTCCCGGCTCGTTGCTTGCGATCGATCCACACTCGTAAATCTTGCTGCTGAGGTGGAAGTGTTTCCTGTTCGGCGGATTCGTCAAATTCGTATTTGAAATCGGGATTGGTGGAGTAAACTATTCCATTCGGTTTTTTCTTCGACATGGTTTTATATTTTAGGTGTGAGTACTTTTAATGATAGTGGATGCACCTTTATGTGTACTGCTTTTTGTTTTTTTGCATCATCACCGTCAATGTGGATATACATTTTTTTCCCGTTTGGACGGGTAATTATTACTTCGGAGGTCTTTATTATTTTTACTTGATTACTTCGGTCTATTTTGTTCGAAAATAAATAGGGAACTAACAATAAAGCCTTTAAAAATGAAGGTTTTTTAAAAATGCACACATCTACCATTCCATCGTTCAAGGATGCGGTAGGCGATATTTTTGTATTATATCCCCATTGTGACGAGTTTGCAAAAGTAATAAAAAAGGCTCGCTTTATTTTTATTTTATTAGGAAACTGTAAACTGTATTTTTTTGATTTATAGTTAAAAAACTGTTTAATTGCTATTTTTGCATACGTTTTAAATCCTCTGGTTTCGGAAAGGGAAAAAAGATGGGCAACCAACGCATCAAATCCAACTCCGGCAATGCTGATAAATCTGTGACCATTTAAAGAAACGGTATCGATTTGCTCCACATGTTCATCATTAATAACTTCAATGGCTTTATGTGGTGTGGTCGATATTTTTAAATGACGGGCCAGCCCGTTTCCCGAGCCTGTTGCAATAATGCCCAGCGTAGCATTGCTATCAATCATCCCGTTGACTACTTCATTTAAAGTACCATCGCCGCCTACGGATATTATGTAGTCGAATTGTTTTAATGAATATTCCCTGGCAATTTCAGAGGCGTGTCCTTTATACTTTGTGTATTCAATAACGGGTTCAAATTTTTTCTGGTTAAGTACTTTAGAGATCGCTTCTTCTACCGTTTTGTAGCCACCGGTTCCCGATATCGGATTGATAATGAAAACAATATTTTTTTTATTCATGTTTTTGAGTCTTTTTGGGAGGATTTAACTATTGCATTTTGTTGTAAATTAAAGCATGGTTGTATTGCTGAATAAATGCTTTTAGACGCATTTCGAGTTTTCTTTTATCTTCGGGATAAAGAGAAATCATGTTTTTTGAGAGTGTTTTGTCTTCTAAAATATTATATATTGCAGTTGTTCTCTCTCCATTAAATTTGAGTAAGTATTGTGAGTTAATAATCTGATAATCGGGTTGCTTGTAATTTATGGCGAATCGTTCTAAAGTAGTGTCTAATAAATTTACTCCAAAACAAAAAACAGGTTTTTGGTAGTTAAGGTATGATAATAATGTAGGCATTAAATCTATTTGTTGGGCAGGTTTTTGATCGGAATATTGGGATAGATTTCGAGTGGGATCGTAAATTATAATGGGAATTCGATAAAGGCCGTAATCATTGTTGTACTCTGGCATAATAGCTTCGGATGTATGATCGGCAGTAATTACAAAGAGTGTGTTTGTAAACCATCTTGAATGTGAAGCTGTTGCGAAGAAATGCGCAATGCTATAGTCTGCGTATGCAATGGTTTCTTGTATCGGAAGTTTTCCTTTGGGAAACTTCCCTTGATATTTTTGAGGTACTTTAAAAGGGTGATGTGATGAAAGTGTAAAAACAGTAGCGAAAAAGGGCTCTTTAAAAGAACTTATTTCGCGCTGAAAATATTGAAGGTAGGGCTCGTCCCAAATTCCCCAGCTTCCATCATCGTCGGATTTTTGGGGATATTCGGTTTTCCCAAAATACTGTTTAACACCTGCCGTTTTGCAATATGAGTCAAAGCTCATCGTTCCGTTTGTTCCTCCATGGAAAAATGCAGTCAGATAGCCTTCTTTATTAAGGATTTTAGGAAGCGATGTAAATGAATTTCCACTATATGCCGAGCTTATAAAAGGGGTGTTCATCAGCGTGGGAATTCCTGAAAGAATGGCAGGGATGCCTTCTATTGATTTCTTGCCATTAGAAAATGCCTGAAAGGTTAAACTCTTTTGGGCAAGGCTATCTATAAATGGTGTAAACCCATGGTAATTGGCAATGCCTTTGTTGTAAAAGCCAATGTGCTCCATTGAGAGACTCTCAACAATAATTAAGACTATGTTTTTTTTGTTGCACTGTTCTTTGGGAATTTTGTTGTTGTTGAGAATTTGTGTATATGGATTGTAAATGGTTGTTAATTGCTGCTCATTAAAATAGGGGGTGAGAACCAATTCTTCTTTTCCTATAGTTTGCATTATTGTAAATGGAGTGTTCAGTACAATTGCATTTGCATTCTCCTGAGCGTAGTTTCCGGCAGTAATCATGTTTATTGGTCGCAGTTGAAATCCACCTCGCATGCCAACGATTGACATGCCTAAGGTAAAGATAAGAATTAGTCCTTGTATAATATAAGAAGAGGTATTATAGTTGTCGTGTTTTATTAGGACTTTAACTTCAATAAAATTGAATATTTTTATTAATGAATAAACTAAGAGTACCCAGATAATAGCGATATACCAAAAGTCTTTTAAAAAAAGTGGAATAAGTTTGTCAAAGTCACCGCCTACGGATAAAAATGAAAAAATATCTGATGTAGTACGCTTCAGTGTAAAACGATAATAGACAATATCGGCGAAATTAGATAGTAGGGCGATGGAGTTTATACTGATAAATATCCATTTTATAATATTTCGGTATATGGGGCTATTCCTTTTTTTGTGAGGAATTAAGAGTAAAAGAATAACAAGAATATTTAGATAAAGAATGGCGGAAAGATCAAATCGAATACCCGCAAAAAGTGCTTTTATCGCTTCCCAAAAAGTAAGGTTAAATAACGTTCTGTTAAAGAGATAAAAGAGCCATCTGCTAATAAAAAATAAAACTTCTGCAACAACAATTAATAGTGCAGTAAAAGTGAAATAGCGCAAATCAGGTTGACTTCGTCTCATAAGGTGGTAAAATTATAAAAAAAGCTGTTCTCTTTATAGAGAACAGCTTTTTTATTCAATAAAAAAATATTATTGTTTTGTCCAAGTTTCAGTGATAACACTTGAAGCATTTGCATCAACTTGTTCAGTATATTGAATTGAAGAAATTCCATAAATTGAACCAGTTTTAGTGAATGTACCAGTTGCATTTGTAATTTTAATAACTGGAGAACCCGTCGAAGTAAAATTGTCAAAAGTAATTGTGTTTCCAGCAACAGTTCCTGTTAATGTATAAGAACCTTGATAGTTACCAAAATTTGCAACAAAAATTTTGTTATAAACTGTAGATGAAACAGTAACAGTTGGGTTGTAATTATCAGTTGTGTTGTCAGCATAATGAATAACGGCAGCATAAGTGCCAGCTAATCCTGAAGCGTTAACTTTAACTGTACGGGTAGCAGTACCTACATTGCCTGCTTCATCAGTTGCAGTGTAGGTGATGGTGTATTCACCTACTTTATCGGTGTTCACTGTGCCGGTAACAACAGGAGTGATCGTTCCATCATTTTCGTCAGTTGCAGTTGCACCTGGATCAGTCCAAGTTGCTCCTAAAGCAAGCTCTATGGTGCCGTTTCCAGTTATTGATACAACAGGAACAGCAGTGTCGTCTTTTTTACAGCTGGTAAATGTTACCGTTAATACTAGTGCTAATGCAGCAATTGATAATGAGATTTTTTTCATTCTTTTTGGTTTTTGGTTAAACAATTTGTTTTTTTAATCTATAATTTATTTGCAAATATACAAATATTTATAATAGTAACTCTTTTTTTAACCTTTTTGGCCAAGAATACTTCGGTTATCCATTGTCGTAAATCTAGTATCAATGCTTTTATATGTTCTAAGTTGTAATTATAATACATTGATAATCTATGTGTTCTGATTCTAACAAACGTGTGAAGTGAAAAATATAGAAATGTTGAATTTTGAAAAATATAATATTAGGAGGCAAGGTGAAAAATACAAATGCCTTGAGCTTTGATAAAAAGAAAGATTTGTTGATTGTTAAGCTGTGTTTTCTGTCTAACGAATTAATTACACTCCCTCATTGTGCGCTAAAATGTTGACAATTAAACGGTTGTGCAACATTGCTTCGGTAGTGGCGCTAATAAACGTATTATGGATTTTATTGGGGAGGGGTGAACACAAGAAAAAAATCGAAAAAAAAATCGAAAAAAAAATCGAAAAATGATTTTTGTAAAAAAAAATGTAGTAATTTTGCTGTGTTAATAAACCTAAAAAAACAATAAAAAAATGAAAAAAGTATTTGCATTATTATTGGTTGCTGGTATGTTTGCAGTTGTATCTTGCGGACCAAGCGCTGAAGAAAAAGCTAAAAAAGAACAAGCTACTAAAGATTCATTAGCTCAAATAGCTACTGCTGATTCACTTGCAAAAGTTGCTGCAGAACAAGCTACTGCTGATTCACTTAAAGCTGTTGCTACAGCTGATTCTATCAAAGCTGCTGAAGAAGCTGGCGCTAAAGGTGCTAAAGGTGCTAAAACTGTAGCTAAAAAAGAAGCTAAAAAAGAAACTGTTGGAACTAAAGTTGACAAAGCTGTTGAAGTTTCAAAAAGTGTTAGAAAACACTAATTTTTTCAGTTTTTTTAAAAAAATAAAAGAGGCCTCTTAGAAGCCTCTTTTATTTTTTTAAAACCTTGCCACAATTCCAAAATGAATCTTTCCGTATTTTAGTTGTATCGGGTTGTTAAACTCTTTCCCTAGGGCATAAGTAATATTGAAAATTCCGGTGGGGGTATCAAAACTTAATCCGACTCCGGTGCCATAAGGCGTGTCGTGAACAAATTTTGTCGTAGTTCTTTTTTCATAGTAAGCCCCATTCCAGAAAATAAACAAGAAGGTTTTCCGGTCCATTAGCCACCGAATTTCAGTATTTACAATGCTGACAAATGATGCCATCAGCGATTCTTCATTAAATCCCCGCAATGTTGTTAATCCTCCAAAACGGAATAACTCGTTTTCGTAACGATTGTTTCCTGAAATATAGCAGGTCTTATTTGATGCGTTGAAAATTATTTTTCGGAATATCGGATAGTAGCTTTCAATATTTAGCGTTGTTTTTAATTGAGTCTCATTTTTTTTAATATCACCGTAGTATTCGGTAGGTACTTTGTTGTTGATAATTACTTTTCGAGTGCCTACGTTTAAATCTATTCCCATTTTTACTCCTTTTGTTGGAATCCAAAGGTCGTTGAGTAGATCAATTTCTGAAGATAATCCGTATCTATTTATTGAGTAATCGATGTTTTGACTTAAAGCGCCGGAGCTGGTAATATTTGCAACAGATAATAGTTTTGAACTGCTATTTTCAAAATAAGCGCTTAAATTATTTAATCCCGATAAATAATAAATTCCTCCAATTTTAGAGGTCGTAGTCATTGTGGTTGTGTCTTTTTTGATGAGTTTGAAATTGAATTGGGCACCATAGTTTGATCCGAATATATATGGCACCATACTTCCTATTAATAAATCTTGGGATAAAGGATCACTTCTTCTCCAGTTTATCTCAATTTGTTCTGCATAATTGAAGGTGTTCTTTAAGTTTAACTTTACATCACCGGTAATTAGCGTCTTTTTAGTCTCTCCCGATTGTGGTAATAATCCGACAATACCATCGAATTGACTACTGTTTTTCTTAGTTAAGTAGAGTAATAATCTTAATTTATTATCAATAAATGCTGCTTCAGGATGCTTTTCAGATTGTAAAAAAGACAGTTTTGATATTTTTTGCTCAACAGACAGAATCTCTTTTTCGTTGTATAGCTTTCCTTTTTTTATTCCTAAATAGGCCATGAGAAAACGATTGTTGATTTTAGAATTTCCTTTTATGTTGATGCTGTCGTAACGAATTTCAGGTCCTTGATCCACAACAAGTAAGATGCGTATAGTGCTATCGTTAACAATTGATGGATACGGAGTTATCATTGCAAAAGGCCTTCCATGATTTTCGTAATAGCGGAGTATTTTATTTTTGAATACTTCTCCTTTTTGAAGAGATCCGGATGCATTTTTCAGCTCGTTTTTGTCTAGATTCAATAAATGTATAATGCTATCTGAAACAACAGTTTCAAATAAGAAACTCTTTCCTACTTCTATGGTCGATTGAGTACTGTTTATAGTATCGTTTACGACTTTAAGCAAACGGTAATTCCCATTGAGCATAGATTGGGTTAACTTTGAAAACTGGAGTTGCTGCTCTTCCCTGGTCGCAAAGTTTAGCTTGCGTTGAGATTGGTTGTCGGAGGTGATGATTAGAGTATATTGTCCGAATGTATAGTGTATAGTATTAAATAGCAGAGCAAGGGAAAAGAAGTATTTAAAGCAACGGTTCATAGTTTCCAATCGATTGGTTCCTTACCTAACGATAAAAGATACTCATTTGTTTTAGAAAAATGTCCACATCCGATAAATCCTCGATGAGCCGAAAGTGGAGAGGGGTGAACGGCTTTTAAAACAAGGTGCTTTTTTGTATCGATTATGGAGGCTTTTGCCTGCGCATAATTTCCCCACAACAAAAAAACAACGCCTTCGAGTTGATCCGAAATGGTTTTAATTACGGCATCGGTAAATTCTTCCCAACCTTTTCCCTGATGCGATCCTGCCTGATTAGCTCTGACGGTAAGTGTTGCATTTAAAAGCAAAACACCTTGCTTTGCCCACTTTTCTAAATTTCCATTTTGGGGAACATCATACCCCAAATCGCGGGAAATCTCTTTGAAAATATTGATTAATGATGGAGGAGGGGTAATCCCGTCAGGAACGGAGAAGCATAAACCATGAGCTTGACCATATCCGTGGTATGGATCCTGTCCAATGATAACTACTTTTACCGTGCTGAAAGGCGTAAGGTTAAATGCATTGAAAATGAGTTTCCCGGGAGGAAAAACTTTATTCAATTTCCGCTCTTCCACTAAAAATGCTTTCAATCGTTCGAATGATGGAGTTTGGAAAGCTTCAAATATTTGTTCTTTCCATTGTTGTTCAATTTGAGGTTCGATCATTGTTTTATTTTAGTTAACATGTATCTGTTTATATTTATTTTTGTGCCCATATAAATTCTGTCCAAAATTAACGCAATTTTGCTTATATTTGCATTTGTGATGATGTTTTATTAATTTAACACCTAAAATATAATGAAAAAAAGAGATCTGATTATCGTAGCATTTTTATTGGTTGCAGCGGTTGCTTTTTCATCTTGTAAAACACACGAACGTTGCCCTGCGTATGGCTTTAATTCAACTGCTCATCCTAGCGTTACGACTCAATTGGCTTCATAAGTTATAGGTTATTATTGTATTTATTTCCCCAAATATTTTATTATGTTTAATAAAAAGTTTTGTGGTGCATTTGTTCTGTTCTTGCTTTTACTTTCATCGGTCAATGCACAGGAAGTGGGGGATGATTATGGAAAATCGATTCTAAGAAAGGAGTGGAATGGTTTTGTAATGCTTCATTCCAATGGTTGGGGATTCGGCTATCGTAAAGGATTGCAAAAAACAGTTCTTCAGAAGCATTTTTTTGAATTGGAATTCAACACAATGAAGCACGATAAAGAAATTAAGGGTAGAAACCCGTATTATTCGGGGGCTAAAAGCTATTCTTACGGTAAACTAAATCGAATGACCGTTTTGCGTGCAGGCATAGGTACTCAGCATGTATTAAACTTAAAGCCATATTGGGGAGGAACGGAAGTTCGCTATTTTTATTATGGTGGATTTTCTTTGGCATTAACCTCTCCGGTTTACCTTTATATTATTAAGTTGGATACTGTTGACTTTTTGCCGATTATTGATATTGAAAAATACGATCCGGCCGAGCATGACTTGGATAATATATATGGGGGAGGGCCGTTAGGTAAAGGTTGGTTCGAAATAACGCCTCATCCGGGGGGATACTTGAAAAGTGGGTTCAGTTTTGAATTCGGGTCCGACGATCATACGGTGAGAAGCCTTGATTTAGGAGCTATTCTTGATGTGTATCCTTATCCTATTCAGTTGATGGCCTATAACCCAAAACAATATTACTTTCTTTCGTTTTATCTAAGCTTTCATTTTGGTGCTCGATACGATTATTATTAGCGGACTACTGCAACATAATTTTTTCAATAGCTTCTTCACCCAATTCCTTATTTATTGCCCTGATTAAGGCATTTCGTGCCATATATAGTTCGTGCTTTACCGATGCAGCATCCATTCGCACATAAAGATACCGCTGTTTAAGGTAAATGCTAACTGTGTGCCGTGAAAACACAGGACCTACAATCTTAGCCCATTCGCTATTTATTTTTGCTTCTTTAAGCTTGTCGCTGCTTTTGTATTCCTGTAAAAATTGTTGAATTGCTTCCCCAATCCAGATGCTGTTATCTCTCATTTTATTCTGTGTTTAAAGGAGTGATTGATGCATTTGATATGGCAAAAATTGAATGTTCGATGTGAAATTTGCTGAAAATTGACGAAATTCTTTCCGTTTGGGTATCGGATATAAAAACCTGTCCGAAGTTATTGTTTCCTACCATGTTAATGAGATACCCGACACGTTTATCATCAAGCTTATCGAAAATATCGTCGAGAAGAAGAATCGGTTTGATATTTTTAATTTTAGTCGTGCTTTCGAATTGTGCTAATTTTAGCGCTACTAAAAATGTTTTTTGTTGTCCCTGCGATCCGAATCGTTTTAATGGAAAGTCGTCCATTAAGAAAAAATAGTCGTCCTTATGAATTCCAACAGTGCTGTATTGAGCCATACGGTCATTTTCGACGGCATCTTTAAGTAAGGTTGGGAAATCTTTTTTCATTAGTTGAGATTCGTAATGAATAGTTATGTTTTCAGCACCCCCCGATATTTCTTTAAAATAATGTTGGATGATGGGTTGAAATTCTTCTAAAAATTGTTTGCGCTTTTCGTGAATACGACGGCCTGTATTAATTATTTGATCGTCCCATAATTGCAGCGATGGGTAGTCGAATGTATAAGTTTCGGCAAATCGCTTGAGCAGTGCATTGCGCTGTAATAATATTTTTTGATATTGGACGATATCATTTAAATAGTTTTTATCGAATTGTGATAGCACAGAGTCGAAGTATTTACGGCGAAATTCACTTCCTTCGTTAATTAAATCAATATCGTAGGGTGATACCATGACTAGTGGAATTTTGCCAATATGGTCGGCTAGTCGAGTATATTCTTTTTTGTTTATTTTTTAAAACTTTGCGTTCATTTCGTTTTAATATACAACTTACCATGTCGGAGCTTTCATCGGAGATAGAAATGTAGCGACCATGGATTGCAAAGAAGTCAAGACCGTGATGTATGTTTTGGCTGTCGATTCCATTAAAATAGCTTTTACAAAAGGACAAGTAGTAAATTGCGTCAAGTAAATTTGTTTTTCCTGAACCGTTGTCTCCTACAAAGCAATTTATTTTTGAAGAAAACTCAATTTCCAAATCTTGGTAGTTCTTAAAATTTGACAATTGTAACTTTTGTAAAAACATAAGCTATAGTGATTTAACGGTGTTTGCTACTTTTTTCATAAGCCACATTGGAGTTGAGGTTGCACCGCAAATGCCCACACTTTTGGTTTGTTTGAACCAGTCGGGTTTAAGCTCTGATTCGGAGGTGATAAAATAACTGTTGGGATTGGCTTGTCTGCAAACATCAAACAGGTATTTTCCATTTGAACTTTGTTTTCCCGATACAAAAAGAATAACCTGATGTGAGGCGGCAAATTTTTTAAGCTGTGGTGCCCGGTTTGCAACTTGGCGGCAGATGGTGTCAAATGCCATAAAGTCAAAGTGATCGGGAGATTGTTTGTAATAATACTGGTCGATTTTATTTACCAACGCTTTAAATTCCTCAATGCTTTGAGTCGTTTGTGAATAGAGACGAGCCGGACGTTTAAAGTCAATTTTACGAAGATCGTTAATCGTGCTGATTACAATGGCTTGGTTGTCGGTTTGCCCAACTAATCCGTTTACTTCAGCATGTCCTTCTTTTCCGAAAATAATAATTTGTCCATTTACCTTTAACATTTCCTGATATCCTTTTCGTATCTTTTGCTGGAGCCTTAACACAACGGGGCAAGTGGCATCAATAACCTTAATGTGATGTTTTTTTGCCAAGTCATAAGTTTCCGGAGGCTCTCCATGTGCGCGGATTAGCATTCGGCGTTCGGAAATTTCGTTGATTTGGTTATTGTGTATCGTTTTTAATCCTTCTTTTTCCAATCGACTTACTTCTTCGCTGTTGTGTACAATTTCTCCTAAACAGAAAAGAGGAGAATCGTCTGCAGATAGGTGTGTTTCTGCAGCATCAATAGCTTTTATTACTCCAAAACAGAAGCCGGAGTTGTTGTCGATAAAAACGTCCATGATTCGGCTAATTAAAGAGTGAATCTACAAATTCTTCGCGGTTGAAAACTTGCAAGTCGTCTATTTTTTCACCTACTCCTATATACTTAACGGGTATATTAAATTGGTCGGAGATGCCTATTACTACACCTCCTTTAGCGGTACCGTCAAGTTTGGTAAGTGCTAGTGCATTAACTTCTGTAGCGGCAGTGAACTGTTTCGCTTGTTCTATTGCATTTTGCCCGGTTGAAGCATCAAGCACAAGTAAAATTTCGTGTGGAGCATCAGGAATTACCTTTTTCATGACATTCTTGATTTTACTCAACTCGTTCATTAGGTTAATCTTATTGTGAAGGCGTCCGGCAGTATCGATAATCACGACATCATATTTTTTTGCAAAAGCGGAAGTAACAGTGTCGAAAGCTACAGCAGCCGGATCTGCATTCATGCCGTGTGAGACGATGGGTACATCAACTCGTTTTGCCCAAATGCTTAATTGGTCAACAGCAGCGGCTCTGAATGTATCGGAAGCTCCTAAAACAACAGAATATCCTTTTTGCTTATATTGATGAGCAAGTTTGCCGATCGTCGTAGTTTTTCCAACGCCATTAACACCAACAACCATAATTACATAGGGCTTTGTTTGTTCAGGCAACTCAAAATCCTGAGCTAAATTTATATTATTCTCAGCTAAGAGTGCCGCAATTTCGTCTTTTAATAGTTGGTTCAATTCCGAAGTGCCGAGATACTTGTCTTTAGCAACACGTTGCTCAATGCGACGAATAATCTTAAGTGTGGTTTCAACTCCTACATCGGAAGTAACCAAGATTTCTTCCAAACGATCCAAAACTTCCTCATCAATGGTCGATTTTCCGATAATCGATTTTGATATTTTAGAAAAAAAAGAGGTTTTGGTGGCTTCTAACCCTTTGTTTAGTGTCTCTTTTCGCTCTTTCGTAAAAAACGATAAAAATCCCATAACTAATGTCGTTTATTTTCTACAAATGTACAAAAAATATAATGATAGATGTCAATAAATAAAAAAACGAAGTCAATAGGAATTGGCTTCGTTTTAAATGCTATCGAGAATATTTTTATTTTTGAGCTAAAAATTCTTGAATCATATCGGTAGCTACGATAGTTTCTTTAAAAACATAAGCACCTGTTTTGGGAGAACGTTCTGTTTTAACTACTTTCGCAAAATCTTTTCCTGATGATTTTTTCAGGGTTGCAACTACTTTCTTTGCCATAATTGTAAATCGTTAATCGTTTTAAATTTACTTAATTTCTTTGTGAACCGTTACTTTGCGTAAAAAAGGATTAAATTTCTTTAGCTCCAATCGTTCCGGTGTGTTTTTTTTATTTTTGGTACTAATGTAGCGTGACATACCGGGAACACCTGAAGCTTTTTGCTCTGTACATTCCAAGATAATTTGCTGACGTGCTTCTTTATTTTTCTTTGCCATTGTTATATAATTTTATCGTTGTACCTTTTTTCGGGAGTGCAAAGTTACAATGTTTTTTTACAATTTCAAACCTTTTCGTGATATTTTTTTCGAAATTAATGATTTTTCTTTTGAAGAAAGCATGTTTGATCGTCTCGCCTGTAAAGTTAAGGATATCTTTTGGATGTTGCTGATTTGAATTTTGCTGCCTTTTAAAAGGCTACATGATGGATTCCTTGAAATTATGGTTTATCATCAATTAAAGTCAATATATTCAGTGGGTTATGATGTTATTAACAAGCAATAGCTATTATTTTTTATTTTTTTAGGATGAGTGTGTATGAAAAAAAAACTAAATTCGCAACTATTATTAATTATAAGTCTTGGAACAAAGTATGTTACAAAGAATTTTTTATTTTTACTTCATTCTGGTTGCGTTAAGTTGTAACAGTGTAATAGCTCAAAAGAAGATAGAACCCCTTCAAAAGGGAAACCCCGAAAAAGCAATGCAATTAATTAAAAGTGGAAATTTTAATTCTGCGATTAAAGAATTTGAAATATTAGTAAGGGAAGAGCCGGATAATTTGTCGTACAGAGCTTTTTTAGGTTATGCATATTTAAGTACAAATGTAAATAAGATAAAGGCAATTCCGCATTTTGAAATGGTCGTTAAGGATTCCAAGGCCGATCCGTATGCATTTTATGATTTGGGTCGAGCATACATGCTTGCTTACCGATTTGACGATGCCATTGTTTGCTTTGAAAAGTTTAGAAAGTTGCTTCACGATAAAGAAAAAGATTTGCCTGTATCGGCAAAGCGAATGATTGAAATGTGTAACCAAGCTAAGGAAATCTATAAAAAACGAGTGAATGTTCGTCTTGATAATTTAGGTCCGGAAATCAATAGCCCATATCCTGATTATAATCCGTTTATCGATGCAAATGAAACGACCTTGTTTTTTACTTCCCGGCGAAGTGGAAATACAGGGAATATGGATGATGTGGATGGACTACGTACAGCTGATGTTTTTATTTCCAATTTAGAGGGGGATAAATGGTCGAAAGCAAAGCGGGTCTCTTCGGCTATAAATTCTTACTTAATTGAAGAGAGTGTGGGCATGACTGCGGATGGCAACGATTTGCTAATCTATATCTATAGCGAAAAAGGAATGGACGATATCTTTATTTCTTCAAAAAAAGGAAGATCATACCAAAAAGCAGATTATTTATCGGTTAACTCTTCGTATATTGAAACCGCAGCATCAATCAGTCCAGATAAAAATACTGTTTTCTTCGCTTCAAAACGTCCGGAAGGCAAAGGGAAAAGCGACTTGTGGATGTCTTTTAAATTGCCCACAGGGGAGTGGAGTAAGGCAATTAATTTAGGGGATACGATCAATACTGAATTTGATGAAGATTTTCCATACCTTGCACCTGACGGAAAAACACTTTATTTTGCCTCGTCGGGGCATTATGGAATGGGGGGGCTGGATTTATTTAAAACGACATGGAACCCTAAAACAAATACTTTTACAAAGCCTGAAAATTTAGGTTATCCGATTAATACTCCGGATGACAATAAAACAATATCCTTTTCCAAGTCGGGGCGTTATGCTTACATGCACGATGCTCGCGACGGCGGTTTCGGCGACCTGGATGTTTACAAAGTGACCTTTCTCGATTTTCCGGCTCCTTATGCTACCTACATAGGCCATGTGTTTAATAAGGATAGTGTGGATGTAGAGGAAGCTCATCAGAAGGAAATATCGGTGGCTAAAGCAAATCTTGACAATATTCAAAAAGAGGTAGAGGTTTTAAATACAAAAATCACCTCTCTACAAAAGTCTATTGCAGACATAGAATCGGATACTACGACAGCAGGGATAACAAAAAAGGCGCTATTTCAGAAAACATTGGCAAAATCGGAGGAAATTCTTACATCCCTTACCACCACAAAACTTCCCACGGCTCAGTCTGTTTATGCTGAGGCACTAAAGCCGCTCAATACCAAGCTGCTCCTGGTAAGCCCCAATAACGAAAAAGTGTTATATCGTTATGCTCCCAGTGGTAAGTCGGGAGAATTTGCCATTATTGCACCTCCTGGAAATTATAAATTGATTATTACCGGCGATAAGTATGCTAAACAGACGTATCCGTTTATTATTCCCGATAGAGAACCGCTTCCGGTACCTTATACTTATAATGTGTATGTGAAGTAATAGCCAAATGCGGAGAATTTACAAATTAACTTGGGTTATACAATGAACGACATTTGGAATGCTATTAACGAAAAAGCTGCGTGTAAACAACCTTTTTTATTTGTTATTGATTTTGAGTGTACGCGTGCAATAATAGAGGATTTACCGATAAATGCTCAGAATATTTTAATTGATTTTCCGTATTACCGGAACGTTACTTATCCGAAATTTCATTTGCCGTTTACGTTTTTAAAAAAGGCAATTGCATTTGAAGATTATCAACGGCAATTTGCTAAGGTAATGGAACATCTTACTAGGGGGGACAGTTTTTTACTGAATTTAACGGCTATAACTCCTATTGAAACTTCATTGGGGCTTAAAATGCTTTTTTTTGAAGCCAAGGCTCCATATCGATTGTATGTACCGGGACGATTTACGGTGTTTTCTCCCGAAACTTTTGTGAGAATTACCGGAAATACAATTTCATCATATCCGATGAAAGGAACCATAGATGCAGCATTACCCGATGCAGAAGTGCAGCTTCTCAATAACATAAAAGAGATTGATGAGCATAATACGATCGTTGATTTAATCCGAAACGATTTGAATCGCGTAGCTACTCATGTAAAGTTAACCCGATACCGCTACATAGAACGCATCGAGACCAATCATAAAACGCTATTGCAGGTAAGTTCCGAAATTCAGGGGACATTGCCAGAAGATTGGCATGGACAGTTAGGTACAATCTTGGAAAAGCTGCTTCCTGCAGGGTCAATATCCGGCGCTCCCAAACCGAAAACCTTAGAAATCATTAAAGCGGTTGAAACTTCGCCTCGGGGATATTATACCGGTGTAATGGGTGTTTTTGACGGCAGTTCGCTTGATTCTTCGGTTATGATCCGATTCGTAGAACAAACCGATGAAGGCTTGGTCTATCACAGTGGAGGTGGTATAACGGTGAATAGCAATGTGCGCGAAGAATATCAGGAACTTATCGACAAAGTGTATGTTCCCACTGTTTGAGACCATTGCCGTAGAAAATTATAAACCGAAGCTTTTGGAATACCATCAGCAACGCATGGATAGTTCGTTTCTGGAATTGTTTCATCAGATAAATCCTTTCAGTCTCTCAAAATTATTCTTGGAACTTAATATTAAGTCTAATGGTTTGTTGAAATGGAAAGTGGAATATAGTTGCGACGGTTGCGTCTCTTTTGTTACACCTTATTTTTCTCGTCCAATTAGTCGTGTTAAATTTGTGGAAGTCAACCCTGATTTTGATTATTCCATGAAATTTTGCAATCGTGACTATTTTGACCGCTTAAAAAAAGATAATCCCGGATATGATGAGCTGGTTCTTCTCAAAAATGGGAAACTGACGGATTCCACTTTCTCAAATATTGTTCTTGAAGATCATGCGAAAGGTCTGTTGTGTACTCCTTCCACTCCATTATTAAATGGAACACAGCGTCAATATTTGCTGGATAATAAAACAATAATAGAATTTCCGGTGTCAATTCATCAGCTTTATGAATTCAGCAGGATGTATTTTATTAATGCAATGCTGGATATATCTATTGCGTCTTATTGGGATATTGAGTAAATAATTTTTTTGAATAAAATGTTAATTCCAAGTCATTGGTTAGACAGATTTCTTGCTAGTGTAAAAAGTATTTGATGTTTTTAGATGTATTTAATGTTTTTATTTAATATTTATAATTTCAACAACTAAATCATGTGAGATATCACCAAAAATAGAATAAAAAAGCAATGATTAACGAATGATAAACAATTATGATTAGTCATTTATTTTCAGATTAATGAAAAATCAGGGTTTTGACAGTATAAAAAAAGAGGAAAATAGTGTTAAATAATGTGATTTTAAGCCTGTTTCAGGCGGAGTTATCAACAATTGGGCGCTTTTTTTCAACAATTTCCACTTTTTCTGTTAAAAGTACTTGACTTCTTGTTTTAAAAGCTTATTTTTGTAACGTTATTAAAGAAAATCAAATAATTAATTAAAAAGTATTTTACAATGAACAAAGCTGAATTAATCGACGCAATGGCTGCAAAAGCCGGTTTGACTAAAAAACAAACAAAAGAAGCTTTAGAAGGATTTATTTCTTCTGTATCGGATGCATTAAAAGAAGGTGACCGTGTAGCTTTGGTTGGTTTCGGATCATTCGCAGTTTCAACTCGCGCAGAACGCAAAGGCCGCAATCCAAGAACTAAACGTGAAATGATTATCCCTGCAAAAAAAGTTGTTAAATTCAAACCGGGTAACGAACTTTCAGGTCGCGTTAAATAATCATTGTTGTTGATTACAAAAATTAAGAAACTCCTCAGATTTTGAGGGGTTTTTTTTGATTTTGTATTGTGGGAAATTTGATTTTAGATTTATCTTTTTAATACCTTCAAATAACTATGGTCGATTCTAAAACAGCTTCTTTAATAAAGTATTTGCAAAACTTTTTATCTTCTGAGCGAATAGAAAAAATTGACAGAAACATAAAAAACAGGACTCGATATATAACGATTCTTTTAGAAAATATTTATCAATCGCAAAATGCCAGTGCAGTATTGCGTTCTGCTGAATGCTTGGGAATTCAGGATATTCATGTGGTGGAAAATGAAAATTCTTTTGAGGTTAATTCGGAGATATCAATGGGGGCTGCAAAATGGCTTACCATTCATCGGTATAATTCCCAGCCTCACAATACGATTACAGCGATAAGAAAGCTTAAAGACGACGGATATCAAGTTATAGCCACTATGCCGCATGAAAACGAGTGTATGATAGACGACATTAAGCTTTCGAAACCAATCGCTTTTATGTTTGGAACCGAACTCACAGGGCTATCGAATGAGACGATTGCAGAAGCTGATGGATTTGTGAAAATACCGATGTATGGATTTACCGAGAGCTTCAATATTAGTGTATCGGCTGCATTGGTAATGCAGTCCATTGTTACGCGCCTTCGCAAAACAGATGTGCAATGGCAACTGACTGATTCCGAGCAACAAGAACTGATGCTTGAATGGTATCGCAAATCGCTGAAAACTCCAGATATGATTATCGATCGATTTATGAGCCAAAGCATATAATAATACGACCGTTTAGTCGTTTTTACTTAACTAAATTTAACAAACTGTAACTTGTTTTAAAGGAATAACAAATTAATTTTGCACAGCAAAAAAAAACGATATGGAAACATACACAGATATTAGAGAATTAAATGAACGTATTCAGCGTGAGAGCGCATTTGTGGATTTGATTGCCCTCGAAATGAACAAATCGATTGTGGGACAAAAACAGATGGTTGAACGACTGCTTATAGGATTGCTTTCTAACGGTCATATTTTACTTGAAGGTGTTCCGGGATTAGCGAAGACGTTGGCAATAAAATCATTGGCATCGGCAGTAAAAGCTGATTTTAGTCGTATTCAATTTACTCCCGATCTGCTTCCTGCGGATTTAGTAGGGACGATGATTTACAGTCAGAAAAATGAAGAATTTCATGTTCGGAAGGGACCAATCTTCTCTAATTTTATTCTAGCTGATGAAATAAATCGTGCTCCGGCAAAAGTACAAAGTGCATTGTTAGAAGCCATGCAAGAACGCCAAGTGACGATAGGGGATAAATCATATCCATTACAAGAGCCGTTTTTAGTGTTGGCAACTCAAAATCCGATAGAGCAAGAGGGAACTTATCCTTTGCCGGAAGCCCAAATAGATCGGTTTATGCTTAAAGTGATTATTGGATATCCATCTAAAGAGGAAGAAAAGTTAATCTTGAGACAAAATTCGGGTGGAGAGCAAGTGAAAATTCAACCGGTTGTTTCAACCGATGATATTCTTAAGGCACGCAATGTAGTTCGTGATGTTTATGTAGATGAAAAAATTGAGAATTACATAACCGATATCGTCTTTGCAACGCGTTATCCTGAACAGTATCAACTCGAAAAGTTTAAAGGAATGATTAGCTTTGGCGCTTCCCCGCGCGCAAGCATTAATATGGCTATGGCTGCTAAAGCGTATGCTTTTATTAAACGTCGAGGTTATGTTATCCCCGAAGATATTCGTGCAATATGCCCGGATGTGATGCGTCACAGAATCGGACTTACCTATGAAGCGGAAGCCGAAAATATTAATACCTCGGACATCATCAATGAAATATTAAATAAAGTAGAAGTTCCGTAACAGTAGAAAGCCTATAAAGTCCATAAAGTCGAAAGTATGTAAAGTCGAAAGACCATGTTGTCAACTCTCAACTCTTGGGCTGATTTTCTTGTTCAACCTGTTCACTTGTTTTACTTGTTCACTTAAAAAAATGGAAGCAAACGAGATTTTACGAAAAGTTAGGCATATTGAAATAAAGGCTAGAGGATTATCTAGGCAACTTTTTGCCGGAGAGTATCATAGTGCTTTTAAAGGCAAGGGAATGGCGTTTAATGAAGTACGTGAATACCAATTTGGCGACGATATTCGTTCTATCGACTGGAATGTGACTGCGCGGTTTAATCACCCGTTTGTAAAAATATTTGAAGAGGAACGTGAACTTACCGTAATGCTTTTGATTGACGTTAGTAAGTCAAGTTTTTTTGGCTCTAGTCAGATGAAAAATGATTTAACCGTAGAGATTGCGGGGGTACTTTCCTTTTCCGCCTTTCAGAATAACGACAAAGTTGGGGCGATTTTCTTTAGCGATACCATCGAAAAGTATATTCCTCCGCAAAAAGGATCCAAACACATTTTACGAATTATTCGTGAATTACTCACTTTTGAACCTCAACATAGCAAAACGGATATCAGAATTCCACTTCGGTTTTTAACTAACGTGATAAAGAAACGGGCTACTGTTTTTGTGATTTCCGATTTTCAAGCAGAGGATTATCAAAAAGCAATTCAAATTGCTTCCAAAAGGCACGATATGGTTGCTTTGCGCATTGTAGATCCTCGCGAAACGGAGATGGTGGATGTAGGAATTATGAAAATTGCAGATCCCGAAACATTGGTAGAACGATGGATAGATACCTCTTCGGAAAAAGTAAGAGCACAATATGAAGCCAACTGGAAATCGTTTGACGCCAAAACACAAGACGTTTTTCGTAAAACGGGGATTGATCAGGTGAAACTTCTTACGAATCAGGACTATGTTAATCCGCTTATTAATCTTTTTAAACGACGGGGAGCGAGATTTTAATAGGAAATGTGGAGCTTGTTGGATCAATAAACTTATCAACCAATAAACCTATAAATAAATGAACATATAGATATGAAAAAGCAGTTTGTTTTAATCTTAATATTTTGCATATTTATAATCGGGGGCAGGTCATTTGGTCAGCAAGCTATGACAAAGGTTGCTCCGGCCTCATTTTTAATTGGAGATCAGGCTTTGTTAACGCTTCAGCTCAACGTGAAGAAAGGTACATCCGTGTTGTGGCCGGTATTTGCTGATTCTACCGCTACATATAAGATTGACGTTGAGGATAGGGGAGTTATAGATACTTTGTCTTCGGACACCGCAAAATGGATTACTTATACTCAGAAACTTAAAATTACCACTTTCGATACCGGTGATATTGTAATTAATCCTGTCCTTTTTTATGCACCGGATTCTACGTTGATTGCTACCGCCGATAGCTTTAGAATTCATGTTTCAACCATCCCCGTGGATACTACTAAAGCCTTTATGGATATTCAAGGTGCTTTGGACGAGCATCTTCGGTTTAGTGAACTTTTACCATGGCTGCTTCTTGCACTAAGTATTCTGCTTGTGGTTGGATTTGGTCTGTTCGTTTACTTTCGACATAAGAAAAATAAACCGATTTTTACACTTTTAAATACAAAAGTGCTTTCGCCTCATGAAGTGGCAATGCAATCGCTCGGCAAGTTGAAAGAAAAACGACTTTGGCAACAGGGGCTGGTAAAAGATTACTACAGCGAACTTACAGATATTCTTCGTCTATACATTTCAAAACGCTTTGCAATTGATGCTATGGAAATGTTGTCTTCTGAAATACTTCAACAGCTTGAGCCGATTCCTGAAACAAAATCCGATTTGCTTAACCTAAAGGATTTGCTTACCACGGCAGACTTGGTTAAATTTGCGAAAGCAAATCCATTGCCGAATGAGAATGATCTCTATTTGTCTATTGCCGTTAACTTTGTGCAAAATACGAAAGTAGAGGAGATTAAACCCGATGACAATCACACACAAATAACTGATAAACAATGATCGCTTGGTTTGCTGATATTAAGTTTTTATACCCATGGGTGTTACTTTTATTAATTGTAATACCCTTATTAATAGTGTGGTATATTTTTCGTCGCAATAGGTTGCGACCTGCAATTACGCTTCCGCATCTTCCTTATAGTAAGCCTATCGTGCCGACATTTCGAATTCGCTTTTTCCATTCGATGTTTGCATTACGCTGCATTGCCGTTACCGCATTGATCATTGCGATGGCTCGTCCTCAAACCAGCAGCGATAAAACCGATGTAAACATTGAAGGCATTGATATTGTGTTGTCTTTAGATATATCGAGTAGTATGCTTTCCGAAGATTTTCGGCCAAATCGAATTGAAGCAGCCAAAGATGTGGCGTTAAAATTCATTGAAGGGCGGCCGCAAGACCGGATCGGTTTGGTTGTTTTTAGCGGGGAATCGTTTACGCAGTGTCCATTGACGATTGATCATCGGGTGCTTAAAGAACTTTTTAAAGAAATTAAAAGTGGAATTATTGAAGACGGAACAGCGCTGGGAGATGGCTTAGGGACTGCAATTAATCGTCTTCGGAATAGCAAAGCCAAAAGCAAAGTTATTATTTTACTTACCGATGGGGTGAACAATACCGGTTTTGTTGATCCGATGGCTGCCGCCGACATGGCTCGCGAATTTGGAATTAGGGTATATACGATAGGTGTTGGATCTATGGGTACAGCACCATATCCTTTTCAAACGCCATTTGGAGTGCAGTATCAGCAAATTCCGGTAGAAATTGATGAACCGTTGTTACAGCAAATTGCTACAACTACCGGAGGAAAATATTTCAGAGCAGTGAATAAATCAAAGCTGGAAAAAATTTATGATGAAATTGATAAGATGGAAAAGACAAAAATCGAAGTGATGTCATACTCGCATAAAACGGAAGAGGCTTTCTTGTTTATCATTATCGCATTGATTTCACTTGCGCTTGAATTATTATTGCGAAATACTATTTTTAAAACCATCCCTTAAAAGTTATTATTATGATCAAATTTGCTTATTCATATATGCTTTGGGCGTTTTTATTGGTGCCAATCTTAACAGCGTTATTCTATTATGGTCGATATCGACGCAAAAAACAATTGCTTATGTTTGGCGATCCGCAAATTTTATCAAAACTTACTTCCGGTTTGTCGAACATTCGTTCTCCGTTTAAATTTTGGCTTACAATGTTTGCCGTAATTCTTCTTGTGATAGCCGCTGCACGCCCTCAGATGGGAGCAAAGGTGGAAAAAGCCAAGCGTAAAGGGGTCGAACTTATGCTTTGCCTAGATATCTCTAATAGTATGCTGGCTAATGATATTAAGCCTACCCGCTTGGAGCGTTCAAAACAAGCTATTATTCAACTTATTAAGAAGCTGGATAACGACAAAATAGGGATCGTGGTTTTTGCGGGAAAATCGTTTATTCAACTTCCGTTAACCGATGATTATGGAGCTGCATTAATGTATGTTGATCGGATTAGCACTTCGTTGATCGAAAACCAAGGGACGGCGATCGGATCGGCGATTGATTTGGCGGTACAATCGTTTCCCGCAACCAAGAATAAGCCGCGAAATAGGGCTATAATTGTACTATCCGATGGCGAAAACCATGAGGATGATGCCGTGGAAGCAGCAGAAAAAGCATTGTCGAATAATATTAAAGTTCACACCATTGGAATCGGAACGCCGGAAGGTGCTCCTGTTCCTGAAATTAAATCAGGTCAGGCCGGTTATAAGCGGGATGCCAATGGTGAAGTTGTCGTTACCAAACTTAACGAGCAGATGTTGCGGGAAATTGCGGATAAAGGCAAAGGTGTTTTTATTCGTGCAAATAATTCTGATTTTGGGCTTGATCGAATTTTTGAAGAGATTGCGAAGATGGAAAAAGATGATTTTGAAGCCATTAATTATTCCGATTATGAAGATCAGTTTTTGTCATTTATTGTTATTGCGTTTGCAATTCTTCTTTTTGAGCAACTCCTCAATTACAGGAAAAGCTATGTTTCTAAAAAAATTGCTGAATTTACAACCCGAAAATCCAATTAATATGAGAACGTATCAAAGTATTCGACAATTGAGCTTTTTGGTAATCATGATGTTGATGATTTTTCCTCTGGATGTATCTGCCCAGTCCCACAAATCACTTAGATTACTTAGGGAGGGGAATAATATGTATAATAAGAAAAACTATAAAGATGCCGAGATTAAATATCGCAAGGCACTCGAAAATAGTTCCGATTATCTCAAAGCAACTTATAATTTAGGAAATTCATTATATAAACAAGGACGGTTTGATGAAGCGCTAAAAAGTTATCAGGAAGTGATCAATCATGCCGGGGTGGATAAAAAAGTGGCTTCTGCGGCATGGCATAATATGGGAAATGTATTGCTCAATAACCAAAAATACCGCGAAAGTATGGATGCTTTTAAAAATGCGCTCATGCTAGATCCTAAAAGTGATAAGGCCCGATATAATTATGAATATGCCCGAAAGAAGTTGCAGCAACAACAGCAACAACAGCAGCAGCAAAATCAACAACAGCAAAACCAGCAACAACAGCAAAATAAACAGCAACAGCAGCAAAATCAAAATAAGCAGGATAAAAATAAAAAGCAAAACCAACAGCAGCAGCAACGTCAACAACAAAATAAAAAAGATATGGAACGCCAGCTAAATGCTTTAAATCAGAATGAGAAGAAGACTACCGATAAGCTTAAAAAGGAAAAGCAAATGGGAAGCAAATCAAAATTTGAAAAAGATTGGTAATTGACTTTCCCTTGCAATGGGATCCAAAAAATATGATATGGGTAATAATAGATGTTATATGCATAAAGCGATAATTATGAATGGAAGAATAAGACTGGTATGGCTAATGTTCATTGCAATAATGGTTTCGTTTACAGGAACATCTCAAGTTCGATTTAATATAAATGCGCCTTCACAAGTTGCCGAAGGAAG